>CAVZUI010000002.1:0-938449 GCA_963778415.1 uncultured Acidimicrobiales bacterium | reverse complement strand
GGTGCGGGGTGGGCAAGACCGAGGTCGCCAAGGCCCTGGCGGTGCTGGACCGGCGGCCGCCTCGTGCGGCTGCGTGCACCGAGGGCATCGACGCCAACCAGGCGCCGGTTCCAGCGGGACCACGCCCGCCAGCTCCTCCACCTCCGCGAGCGGAGGCCGCCGGCCAGGCGGCCACCGCGGGCGTTGACGCCCCCTCGAGGGCGAGCTGTACGACGAGCGGTTCCTGGTGCGCCTCCAGGCGCTCTACACCCCCGACGGTGACCCGCTCCGCGGTGCTGCTCATCGACGAGATCGATCGGGCCGACGACGAGTTCGAGGCGTTCCTGCTCGAGCTGCTGTCCGACTGGGCGGCTGACCGCCCGAGCTGGGCACCGTGCGGGCGAAACGACGCCGCTCCGTCGCACCCCCCACGTCGACCCGTACGGCTGTGACGTGCACGACGCGTCAAGCGTCGGTGCCTCTACCACTGGGTCGACCAGCCGAGCGTCGAGCGGGAGGTGGCGATCGTGCGCCTGCGCGCCCCCAGGTCGCCGACCCGCTGGCTCGCCAGGTGGCGGCCGCGGTGGCCGAGATCCGCACGCTCGGGCTGTACAAGCCGCCGGTATCGCCCTGAGACGATCGAGCGCCGGGCTCGGGCGCGCTGGCCCTTCTCGGGCCGGCGATCTCGACGCTCTGGCGCCGGAGCCTACCCTCGGATTGATTGTGAAGTACCGGCGGGTACCAGCAGCGGGTCCGTGACCCACGGCATCGACGCGTTGGTGCGCGAGGCGGTGGCCCGCAGTGCCTGACTATCGGCGCCAATTCGGCGGCGCGCCTCGAAAATACGGCGGTCGAGCTGGCGTTGGCGCTGCGTGTGCGCGGCGTCCGGTTCCCACCGGGGCCACGGTCAGTCGGGCGCTGGCCCTCGCGGGCGGCACCCCCAACGGCGCGGGCCGGCCGCGCCCACCCTGATCCACCGCCCCGAGGACGTCCCCGCCTACGACCAGGCGTTCGGCCCGCGGTGATGGGCGGTCTGCGCTCGGCCCAGGTCGCGCGCCGTCCTGCAGGTGGACGAGGTCCACCTGGATACCAGACCCCGGTGCCGTCGAGCCGCCGTCAGGCCGAGGAGGCCGGTCCCGACGGCGAAGCCCCACCGTGCAGCGCCGGAGAGCGCGACCGAAGCCTCCGGCACCGCGAGCCTGGCCGGTGCTACGGCCGACGAGCTGGCCGAGGCGCACCGATGGCGGGTGGGCGCGGCCCGCTGCTGCGTCGCAGGTGTCGGCCCGCCCCCGCCGGCGCGGCGAGCTCGACCTGCGCCGGCATGTCTGCGATCGCTGCGCACGGCGGTGAGGTGCTCCATCGGGCTGGTGGTCGAGCCGGGGGAGCGGGTGCGCGACTGGTCCTGCTCCTCGACGTCAGCGGGTCGATGGAGCCCTACGCCCGGACGTTGGCCCGCTTCGCCCACGCGGCGGTGGCGGGGCGCCGGCGCGGCCAGGTGCCTTCGCGGTCGGCACCGGGTCATGCGCAACCCGCGAGCTGGCGACGCACGACCCCGACGCCGCGTTGCGGCGGGCCGCCGACGCGGTCGTCGACTGGTCGGGCGATCCGGCTGGGAGAGGACGCCGGTTCAACAACCACCGGTGGGGCACCCGTGGCCTGGGCCGGGGCGCGACGGTTGTGATCCCGTCCACGGTGGCGACCGTGGCGACCCGGCGCTGCTCGGCGCCGACATGGCGCGGCTGCGGCGGGTGGCCCACCGCATCGTGCGGGTGAACCCGTTGAAGGCGTCACCCGGCTACGCACCGCTCGCCGGTGGCAGGCGTGCGGCGCCGCCCACGTCGACCGCTTCGTCGAGGGTCATTCCGTCGCCTCCCTCGAAATCCTGGCCGACGTGGTGGGCGAACGCATGCGGGGACCCCACCAGCCCGTGCGACCAGGGCCGGCGTGGCCGACCGAGAGGGCAGGAGACGCAACCCATGAGAACCCGCCAACGACCATCCGGACCGGTGGCGTGCTCAGGGCGTGAGCGTGGCGGTGGCCCGTGTTCGTCGACCTCGACGGGTCGGGGCCCCGGGCCCCGGGGCGTGGCGATGGCGGTGGTGGCTCGGCGTCGGTGGGTGCGTCGAGGGCGTGGTCGTGACCGAGGCGCTCGAGGTCCTGCGCACCGGCGACCGCAAGGTCGTCAGCTTCGGCTACTCCGACGACGACGCCTTCGCCGTGGGCCTGACGTGCGGCGGCACGATCCACCTCTACCTCGAGCCGCTCGACGGTGAGCGACCGGAAGCGAGCGAACCATGAGCACGGCGCCGGTGCCCGGCCCGAAGGGCCGATCGATCTGGCGCCGGCATCCCGAAGGGTGCGCCGATGAGCACCGGCCTGTACGACCTCCTGGCGGCTGTCGGTCCGAGCAGCCGGTGGCCCTGGCGACCGTCATCGCGGGCCGGGGACGGGTGGGGAAGCTCCTCGTCCGCCCCGGCCTGCTCCGCCGAGGGCTCGCTCGGCGACCCCGACCTCGACCGGGTCGTCGGCAACGCCCAGGGTGCAAAAGCGGCCTGCGAAAGCGGTGCGCCACGATGGCCCGCACGGCGAGGCGCGCGGTAGGCGGGCGCGTTCGTCGAGGCCTTCGCCCCGCCGCCCCGCATGCTCGTGTTCGGCGCCGTCGACTTCACCGCCGCCGGCCCTTGTCCCGCGTGGCGAAGGTGCTCGGCTACCGGTCACCGTGTGCGACGCCCGCGAGGTGTTCGCCAGCGTAGTGCGCTTCCCGCAGGCCGACGAAGTGGTGGTCGACTGGCCCGACCGGCTGCTCGGCCGCGTCGGTGGGGCCCGCTCACCCCTGCGTGAGATGCTGTGTGCGTGCTGACCCACGACGCCAAGTTCGACTGCCTGGCGGCCCCCTCGCCACCGACGTCGGGTACGTCGGGCCCATGGGCAGCCGGCGACGCTGCGACTGTGTCTCCCGCCTGCGCGAGGCGGGCGTCGACGACGCAGGCCTCGCCCTGCATCCGGGGCGCCGATCGGGTCTCGCACGTCGGTGCCCGCACCCCCGACCAGACGGCCATGTCGATCTGCGCCGAGATGCGACCGCACCGGCCGGATCGACGCCCGCCCACTCCGTGACACCGAGGGCCCGATCCACCGGGAGTCCTGAGCGTGGACGACCGCCGCCATCGTGCTGGTGGCCCCGGGGGAGGGTCGCGCTACTCGGGCGGCGAGGGGCAGACAGCGGCCCCGGCGCCGTACCTCGGGCGGACCGTCGAGTGGGCCATCGAGGCGGCCTGCCGCGGCCGGGCTCGACGCCACCTACGTGGTGCGGGGGGCCACCGACCTCCCGGTGCCCACGCTCGCCCAGGAGGCGGTGACGTTCGTCCGCAACGACCGGTGGCGTGGGGATCGCCACGTCGCTGCAGGCAGGCGGAGCCCAGGCCCGCCAGGACGGCCACGCCGCCGTGGTCGTCGGGTTGGGCGACCTGCTGCTCGTGCAGACCGAGGCCTGGCGCCGCGTCGCCACCTCGCCGCGGCCACCTACCAGGGCGAGCGGGGCAACCCGGTCAGGCTGTCGTCGATGGCGTGGCCGCTGCTGCCGGCCGTGGGGGACGAGGGGGCCAGGGTGGTGATGCGCCGCCGACCCGGTCTGGTGGTGGAAGTACCGTGTCCGGGGCGGGCCGCCGACATCGATACGGTGGACGACCTCGCTGACCTGGACCGACCCTGGAGGAACCCCATGGAGCTGGCCAACGACTTCCCGGTGGAGCGGGCGTGGGCCGTGCTCACACGATGTTGAGCTGATTGCCGCTGTGCATGCCGGGCGCCCAGCTCCAGGAGGCTGAGGGTGACGATGACCGGGGCATCAGACACATTAAGGTCGGCCCGATCACGGCCCAGTACAAGGGCACCGCCAAGTTCGTGGAGCGCGACGACGAGGCGCACAGGGCGGTGCTGCGCGCGGCGAGGGGCGCGAGACGCGAGGCCAGGGCAATTGCCAACGCCACGATCACTGCACGCTGACGCCCGACGGCGACTAGCATCCGCGGCGGCCACCGACCTCACCGTGACCGGGCGGGTCGCCCAGTTCGGCCGGCGTGATGGCCGACGTGTCGGCCAAGTTGCTCGGCCAGTTCGTGGACTGCCTCGAGAACAAGCTGCTGGTGGACGACGGCGGTTCCGCCCACGCGTCGGCGTCCGGACGGGGCCGGCGAAACGTGGTGCAGCCGCCGCCGCGGCGACGGCTGCTCGACGCGGCGTTCGAGGGCGTGGCCGCATCGAGGGCCGTCGACCTGGCGGGCGACGAGGCCGCTGCCGCGGGCGTCCGCCGTGTCGCCGAGGCGCCGGCGTCGGCTACTCGCGGGTCGCCTCGCCGGCACGTCCGGCCGTCGGTCAAGGTGGTCGACAGCCCCGAACCCAGCGGGCTCGACCTGCTCGAGGCCGCCGGCGCCCCGGTCGCGAAGCGGGCCCTCCGCGGTCGCGGGCCTCGACGTTGGCCGCCGAGCCTGTTCATCCGCCGCCGCCGGCGCCGTCGTCGCAGCTCCTGAGCCCGCCACCCATCGGGTGCCGCGGTGCGGGTTGTGCTGAGGGTCCCCTTGCCCAGCGGCACCCGGGCAGCCACCTTCGGAGTGGCGGGAAAAAAAATCGCGCTAGGTCGAGGGCCTAGTGTCCGCCGAGAACAATTCAAAGTCCCCTCCGACACGACAGACCGAGCGCATCGGCCCAGGTCAGGCGTGGCGAGGCCGGTCGGCAGCTCCAGAGGTCGCTCGTCCGCGGTTCCGCTATCAGGAGTCGCGGAATTTCGCGTGCAAAGATCAAGCGGGGCGTGCCGCGCTCGCGGATCGAGGGCTACTCGGGTCCCGTCGAGTGTCCTTGTGACGTCTGGCACCTATCGAGTCGATTCGGCATCCTGAAGCAGCGAGCATCGAACCCCGAGGCGTTCATGCCCCGCTACCGAATCGAGTTCTAGGAGCGACCGACGGCCTGTTCGACCGACTGCGGTCTGCGCGGGTCTCCGATTGCTGCGTCGCCGGCAGCGGCATCCTCGGCGGCGACGACTACCGTCGCTGCTCAGTCGTTCGTTGGTGAGAGATCTCGAGATCGTCGGTGAGGCCAGCTACCGCTCTTGGACCATCTGCCGAGGAGCGGAGGGCGACCGAATTCGACACCAGGCGGTCGCGCCCGGTCGCCTCAGAGCCGCACAACCACCATCCGAACGCGATCGCTGTGCACGTCGACGGTTGCGTCGTCGGCTACTTCGCTCGGGACGTCGCGGTCCAGTACGGGCCGGCGATGTCGCAATGCGGGGGCTACGTGGCTCTTCGGGGCGTGATCGTCGGCGGCGGAGGAGTGTCCGAGGTCCCGGACCGACTCGGCGTGGAGCTCGACCACGACCCAGGGGACTTCGGCCTCGCCGCAGCGGCGGGTCGAGCCGAGGTCCTGGTGGCGCGTGCCGTGCTGTTCGGGAGGAGCGATGCGTACCGGGTTCACCGAGGCATGGCTGACCGACGTCGACGACGACTCCTACGACCTGCTCGGTTCAACGACCTTCCCGACGCCGACCGGCCAGCGATCGCCATGCTTCGCGGGCTACTGATTGCCGATCCCGATCCGATCGACCGCCGATTTTCCAGTTCGTGGAGCTCGAGAACCGTGCCCCGACCCCGGTGTCGGCGACTCGGGAGACGACGCCGTGCTCGAGGAGTTCGACGAACGCGAAGACGCGGAGATGAAAAGCCATCTGCGACGCCTTCATGGCCAAGTGGGGCAAGGTCCCGTTGCTCGAGACCTACCGCCGACATGGCCATTCGGCAGCAGAAACTGAAGGACGGGGCGGCCGCCGCTGGTGGACCGAGCGAGGTCTCGCCCTGTACGGGAACAACGCCTGTACGGTGAACGGTGGAGGACCTGCTTAAGCGTCGCAATGCTCGTGCGCTCGCCAAGATCGAGGCGCCGGGCGCGACGTCGAAGGGGTCGGGTTCCACGATGCGGCGTTCGTCGCCGAAGGTGCTGGGACCTGGCACCCACGTGTAGGTCAGCGCATCGGCGGCGACATCGAAGTGGTCGTCTGTGGGGACACACCGCGGGGGCTCGTTGAGCTGTGCGGAGAGTTCGCGGACGGAAACCACTGCGGCGAGGCGTTGCCGGGTGCGGGCCTGACACGGTGTCCGCTGCGCAACGCCGAGTCCGTGCATATCAACGCCAGCCTCGGGGCATCCTCGTCCGGCTCGATGCCTGTCGGGGCTACAGCCTTTTAGTTTCCTACGGGCCGAGTCTCCCAAGTCTAGGAAACTCGTAGATCTAGGCAACTAGATCAAGTTGCCCGTAAACTTGGATCACGGTGCGGCCAGGAGGCCGAACTCGTCGAGATGCCGCATTGGAATTGCTGGCGTCGCGCCTTCTCGTGGCGACCGTCGAGCGCGTCCAGGGCCAGGGGGCGGGCGAGAGCGACGGCGCTCGTTCGCGTTCAACACCCAGTCGGGCATGGGGATGGGGAGCGGCGATCGTTGACGCCAGGCGCAACTTCGGCCCGGCCGACGTGGATTGGCTGCTGGGGGGAGACACGCCGGCTCCGAGAGGCGGCCGGTTCCGGCCGATTCCTGCTCGTGAGCGACTTCCCGCCTCGGACGTGGGTAGCCGCCGGCCAAGGAGGACATCAGCTACCTCGACCTCACCGGGGTGGCTCGTGATGCAGTCGCCTCCCGTGTATGTCGAGGTCGCGGGGGAGTGCGACCGACCGGCCCTTAGGCGAAGCGGCACCCAGAAGAGCGTGGGGCTGGCCGGCGCGAAAGTTGGCAGCGTCGTGCGCTTCCTTGCTCGAGGTGGCCCCGCCCTACGGCGTGAACGACATTGAGGAAGCGACGGGTATCAGCCGTGGCTACGTCAGCCGGGTGGTCGATCGGCTGCAGCGACGGCTGCCTTGAGGGCCAGTCGAAGTCCAGTCGACTGGCCGGCCATGCTTCGATGCTGTGGCCAGTCGGTTGACCTCTTCCGCGGCGCCAACACAGCGCGGACCTACGTCTCCTCGAACTGGGCGTGTGAAATGTGTTCGAGGCGCTGCCGCGCGGCCAACGGCGTTGTCGTCACGGGATCGTTCGCCGCCGTGCGCAAGGCACCGGTCGCAGGGCCGGCCCTGCTCGTGCATTGTCCCGAGCGGCGGTGTGCTCGCTCTACCACGACGGCAACGGAGCTGGGACTCAGGCCGGACCGGATCCCGCAGGCGCCTGACGTCGTGCTCCTCTTGCCCTCCAACGATCGCGTCGTCATGACCGTGGGCAGACCATGGCGTCCGGTTGTTACCTTGCCGCAGCTCGCCGTCGACTGCCTCGGCGGGACTGGCCGGATGCCAGCCGAAGGCGACGTGCTCATCGGGACCGACGGAGGCGAACACCGGCGAGTGGCAAGAACCCGTCGTTGGCCCAGTACCGAGCGGTGGCGGTTGTGACGGGCTCGACCCGTACTACGTCGCGGCGTGGCTGGTGTCGCTTGATGCGTCGATGACCTCGCCGTACCGGCGACGCGATCGTCGTCGTCGGCGCCTGCACCTCCGCACCGGCGCGGAAGTCGGCGTGGCGGAGTACACGACCGTCTCGCGGTTGCCAGCGACCTGCTCGCGGACAGCCCACTCCTCGAAGACCTGATGAGCACAACGGACCCCGTCGCAGACCGACTGCCGCCGAGGAACCCGGTGTCTGGACCCGGTCGGTGGAGATCGACGGCGAGAGCATCGAGATCCCGGTCGACCTCATGGTGCCCGAAGGCATCGCGCCGTTGGCCCCCGCGGGGCGCGGCGGAGGTCCCACGGCAAGCGAGCCGCTCGCAAGGCACCGGGGCTGGAGGCCGCGATCATCGACAACGACTTCCTCACCATCGAGGCGCTCGATGATCACAGTCGCAGCATCACGGCCAAGGTCGCCGGGCCGACGGCACCGCTATTGCCGAAGGCCCAGCAACATGTTTACGACCGGCTCGCCCCAGGAAGCCGCCCCGACCGCTTGATCGAGGAGGACGCATTCCCACGTTATCGCTCACCCTCGCCATGGCGCTGTAGTTGGTCACGCAGGTCATACCGTCCCTGCTCGATGACCTGGCAATGGGTCCGCCGAGCTGAGCGCAGCAAGGGCTCAAAGGATCTTGCCGCCCAGTTCGGCGCGCGCCGTGGACCAGGGGCGTGAGACAGTGGCGGTTCCGCTGCGCTGCGCTCGGCGTCCCCGAGGACCGCGTCTCAGGATCTGTCTGCGTAGCGTTTGTCTCGCAGCGCTCTCGTAGGGGTGTGTGAGGGGTGGCTCGCTTATTATCACTTTGTCCGCGAACGCCCCCGTATCCGATCTCACGAGGCACTACACGCCAGCACGAACGACGCAAATTGGCCTCTGATGAGTTCAAGTCCCCCCTCCGACACCACTCCCTGGGAGTTGTCCGGGAGGCAGGCGTTCGAGTGAATCTCGACAGATCCGCCGGACGGCCCCCGCTTGAACACCACACCCGGTGCCGGCGAGTCGTTCTCTTCGACCAGTCCCGCTAAGTCGTGACTGGGCCGCTGAAGAATCTTGCTTCTGCCGTCTGCCAGACCTTGTGCTGGTATCGCATCATGGCGACGCAGAGCGTGTTGCGCCGACGGCCCCGCCTGCGAGACCTATCCCGAGTGATTCATCGGCAAGGAGCCCTGCCGTCGAACCGGCCAACACGCTGGTGATCATCGCAACCATGCCAGCGACGGTCCGAAAGCTCTGGAAGACCCCGCCTCGCAGTCCCTGGATGGCGATCCGTCTGGTCGGCGCGCCTTCTATTTCAACGCGCCCGAACTCGGTCCGTATCTCTACAGCGTCGCGCCGACCAGACGGATCGCCATCCAGGGACTGCGAGGCGGGGTCTTCCAGAGCTTTCGGACCGTCGCTGGCATGGTCGCGATGATCACCAGCGTGTTGGCCGGTTCGACGGCAGGGCTCCTTGCCGCCGTGTCGTCGGATGAATCGCTCGGGATAGGTCTCGCCACAGGCGGGGCCGTCGGCGCAACCGCTCTCGTCGCCATGATGCGATACCAGCACAAGGTCTGGCAGACGGCAGAAGCAGAGTTCTTCAGCGGCCCAGTCACGACTTAGCGGGACTGGTCGAGAACGACTCGCCCGCACCGGGTGTGGTGTTCAAGCGGGGGCCGTCCGGCGGATCTGTCGAGATTCGCTCGAAACACCGATTCCTCGGACAACTCCCAGGGAGTGGTGTCGGAGGGGGGACTTGAACTCATCAGAGGCCAATTTCGGGGCTCGTTCGTGCTGGCGTGTAGTGCCTCGTGAGATCGGATACGGGGGCGTTCGTGGACAAAGTGATGACAACAAGCGACACACCCCTCGCGCGCCTACGAGAGCGCTGCGACGAACGCTACGCAGACGGTCCTGACGCGGTCCTCGGGGACGCCGAGGCGCAGCGCGTGGACGGCCATCTCCACGCCTGGTGCGCGGCGTGCGCCGAACTGGGCGCGGAGCAGCTCGAGCCCTCGCTGCGCTGGCTCGGCGACCCGTTGGTCGTCGAGCAGCGACGGCATGACCTCCGTTATCCGCTCCGGCGCCATGGTGAGCATGAGGCGGTAGACGTCCGATGCGTCCTTGTCGATCAAGCGGTCGGGGCGGGCTTCCTGGGCGAGCCGGTCGTTGATCTTGTGGGCCTTGGCGATAAGCAGTGCCGTCGGCCCGGCGACCTTGGCCGTGATGCTGCGACTGTGATCATCGAGCGCCTCGATGGTGAGGAAGTCGTTGTCGATGATCGCGGCCTCCAGCCCGGTGCCTTGCGAGCGGCTCGCTTGCCGTGGGGACCTAGCGTGCTCGCGGGTACCGCCTGACGGCGCGATGCCTTCGGGCACCATGAGGTCGACCGGGATCTCGATGCTCTCGCCGTCGATCTCCACCGACCGGGTCCAGACACCGGGTTCCTCGGCGGCAGTCGGTCCTCGACGAGCGTGCTCGAACCGTGTGCTCATCAGGTCTTCGAGGAGTGGGCTGTCCGCGAGCAGATCGCTGGCAACCGCGAGATCGCCGTCGGTCGTGTACTCCGCCACGCCGACGTTCGCCGCGCCGGTGCGGAGGTAGACCGCTTGCGCGCCGACGACGACGATCGCGTCGCGGTGCGCGGCGAGGTCATCGAGCGTGTCGAGCAACACCCGCCGTGCCGCGACGTAGTACGGGTCGAGCGTCACGACCGCCGCGCTCGGTACTGGGCCAACGACGGGTACTGCCACTCGCCGGTGTTCGCCTGCATCCACTCGATGCAGCGCGTCGCCTTCGGCTGGCATCCGGCCAGTCCCGCCGAGGCAGTCGACGGCGAGCTGCGGCAGGTTGACGAACCGGACGCCGTCATCCTCCCACGGGTCGATGACGACGCGATCGTTGGAGGGCAAGAGGAGCACGACGTCAGGCGCCTCATCGGTCGGCCTGAGTCCCAGCTCCGTTGCCGTCGTCTCAAACCTCGGCGCACCGCCGCTCGGGACGATGTACATCACGAGCAGGGCCGGCCCGGCGATCGGTGCCTTGCGCACGGCGGCGAACGATCCGGTGACGACAACGCCGTTGGCCACGGCCGAGCGTCGGCAGCGCCTCGAACACGTCGCGCGCGCCGTTCGAGGAGACGTAGGTCCGCGCGGTGTTGGCGCGGAAGAGGTCAACCGACTGGCCGCGGCGTCGAAGCATGGCCGGCCAGTCGACTGACCTCGACTGGCCCTCGGGGTTCCCGGCGGATGAATGCCTCGTCGCTGAGCCGATCGACCACCCGGCTGACGTAGCCACGGCTGATACCCGTCGCTTCCTCAATGTCGTTCACGCCGTAGGGCGGGGCCACCTCGGCGAGGAAGCGCACGACGCTGCCAACCTTCGCGCCGGCCAGCCCCGCGCTCTCTCTGGGTCGCGCTTCGCTGAGGGCCGACGATCCGCTCCCGCCACCTCGACGATACATCGGGAGGCGACTGCATCACGAGCCGGATGTTCCCGGTGAGGTCGAGGTAGCTGATGTCCTCCTTCGGCCAGCAGCTCTCGCGTCCGAGGCGAGAGGAAGTCGCTCACGAGCAGGATCGGCCGGGAACCGGCCGCCTCTCGGAGCCGGCGTGTCAGTCCCCCAGCAGCCGATCGACGTCGGCCGGCCCGAAGTTGCGCCTGGCGTCGACGATCGCGCTCCCCATCCCCATGCCCGACTGGGTGTTGAACGCGAACAGCGCATCGCTCTCCGCCCGCCCCCTGGCCCTGGACGTGCTCGACGGTCCACCCCGGCGGAAGGCGCGACGCCAGCAATTCCAATGCGGCGTCAACAAGTTCGGCCTCCTGCACAACCATGATGCAAGTTTACAGGCAACTTGATCTAGTCGCCTAGATCTACGAGTTTCCTAACTTGGGAAACTCGCCCCATTAGGAAACTAAAAGGCTGTAGCCCCGACAGGCATCGAGCCGGACGAGGATGCCCGAGGCTGGCGTTGATATGGCCGGCGACTGGCGTTGCGCAGCGGACACCGTGTCAGGCCCGCACCCGGCAACCAGGACACAGCAGTGGTTTCCGACCGCGAACTCTGACGCGCTGAACGAGCCCCCACATGTGCCACAGACGAGCACTTCGATGTCGCCGCCGATGCGCTGAGCTCGCGTTACATACCGTCCGCAGCACCTTCGGCGACGAACGCCGGCATCGTGGAACCCGACCCCTTCGACATCACGGCCGTGACTGGCGCCTCGATCTTGGCGAGCGCGCGATTGCGACGCTTAAGCAGGTCCTCGACCGCTTCCTCGCGTACGGCGTTGTTCCCGTACAGGGCGAGACCTCGCTCGGTCCACCAGCGGCAAGCTTCCCAGTCCTTCAGTTTCTGCTGCCGAATGGCCATCTGGCGGTAGGTCTCGAGCAACGGGACCTTGCCCCACTTGGCCATGAAGGCGTCGCAGATCGCTTCCATCTCCGCGTCATGGCGTCGGCAGGCCTCGTCGAACTCCTCGAGCGCGGCGTCGTACAGATCGCGACACCGGTAGAGGCGAGTCTCGAGCTCCGCGAACTGGAAATGGCGGTCGATCGGATCGGGATCGGCGATGAGCAGTTCGCGAAGCATGGCGATCGCTGGCCGGTCGGCGTCGGGAAGGTCGTTGAACCACGACAGGTCGTAGGAGTCGTCGTCGACGTCGGTCAGCCACGCCTCGGTGAACCCGGTACGCATCGTTCCTCCCGACGGCACGGCACGCGCCGCGGGACCTGACCGGCTCGACCCGCCGCTCACGGCGAGGCCGAAGTCCCCTGGGTCGTGGTCGAGCCACACGCCGAGTCGGCCGGGACCGTCGGAGTAGTAGCCGCCGCCGACGATCACGCCCCGAAGAGCCACGTAGCCCCCGCATTGCGACATCAGCGACTGCAGCCCAGGCCCGTACTGGACCGCGACGTCCCGAGCGAAGTAGCCGACGACGTAACCGTCGACGTGCACAGCGATCGCGTTCGGATCGTGTGGGTTGTGCGGCTCTGGCACCAGTACGGCGACGACCTGGTGTCGAATTCGGTCGCCTTCCGCTCCTCGGCAGATGGTCCAAAGAGCGTCCTGGTAGCTGGCCTCACCGACGATCTCGAGATCGTCACCACCACCGAACAGCTGAGCAGCGACGGTCATCGTCGCCGCCGAGGATGCCGCTGCCGGCGACGCAGCAATCGGAGCTCGCGGCAGACCGCAGTCGGTCGAACAGGCCCATGGTCGCTCCTAGAACTCGATTCGGTAGCGGGGCGTGAACGCCTCGGGGTTCGATGCTCGCTGCTCAGATGCGATCGACTCGATAGGTGCCGGACGTGGCAAGGACACTCGACGGGACCGAGTAGCCCTCAATCGCGAGCACGGACACACCCCACCGGAATCGATCCACACGAGATTCCGCGACTTACTGATGACAAATCGCGGACAAGCGACCTCTGGAGCTGCCCGACCGGCTTCGCCGCGCCTGACCTGGGCCGATGCGCTGGGTTCTGCGTGTCGGAGGGGGGACTTGAACCCCCACGTCCTTAACGGACACTAGGCCCTCAACCTAGCGCGTCTGCCAATTCCGCCACTCCGACGTGGCTGCCCGGGTGGCCCGGGCAAGGGGGAACACTCTAGCGCGAGCGCGCGCGGCGCCCAATCGGGGCTCGGCGGGCTCAGGAGCTGCGACGACGGCGCCGGCGGCGGCGGATGAACAGGCTCAGCAGCCACAGGAACGTGAGGCCCGCGACGGCCGGGAGGGCCCGCTTGGCGACCGGGGCGCCGGCGGCCTCGAGCAGGTCGACGGGCTCGGGCTCGGGGCTGTCGACCACCTTGACCGACGGGCCGGACGTGCCGGCGAGGCGATCCGCAGACGACGCAGACGCTGCGACGACTCGGCGGACGCGGCGGACGCCGCGCGGCGGCCTCGTCGCCCGCCAGGTCGACGGCCCTCGATGCGGCCGCGCCCTCGGACGCCACGTCGAGCGGCCCGTGCGCGCGGCGGCGGCTGCGCCCGCGTCGCGGGCCCCGCCCCCGGACGCCGACGCGTCGGCGGAACCGCCGTCGTCCACCAGCAGCTTGTTCTCGAGGCAGTCCACGAACTGGCCGAGCAGCTTGGCCGACACGTCGGCCATCACGCCCCGGCCGAACTGGGCGACCCGCCCGGTCACCGTGAGGTCGGTGGCCACGGTGACCGCGGTGCCGTCGCCGTCGGGCGTCAGCGTGGCCGTGATCGTGGCGTTGGCATTGCCCTGGCCTCGCGTGTCGCGCCCCTCGGCGCGCAGCACCGCCCTGTGCGCCTCGTCGTCGCGCTCCACGAACTTGGCGGTGCCCTTGTACTGGGCGGTGATCGGGCCGACCTTGATCTTCACGATGCCCCGGTAGTCGTCACCCTCGACCTCCTGGAGCTGGGCGCCCGGCATGCACGGGGCGATCAGCTCGACGTCGGTGAGCACGGCCCACGCCCGCTCCACCGGTACGCCCACCCGGAAGTCGTTGGTCAGCTCCATGGGGTTCCTCCAGGGTCGGTCCAGGTCGCGAGGTCGTCCACCGTATCGATGTCGGCGGCCCGCCCCGGACACGGTACTTCCACCACCAGATCGGGTCGGCGGCGCATCACCACCCTGGCCCCCTCGTCCCCCGCGGCCGGCAGCAGCGGCCACGCCATCGACGACAGCCTGACCGGGTTGCCCCGCTCGCCCTGGTAGGTGGCCACGGCGAGCGGCGAGGTGGCGGCCCGGGCGACGCGGCGCCAGGCCTCGGTCTGCACGAGCGGCTGGTCGCCCAACCCGACGACCACGGCGGCGTGGCCGTCCTGGCGGGCCTGGGCCACGCCCGCCTGCAGCGACGTGGCGATCCCCTCCCGCCACCGGTCGTTGCGGACGAACGTCACCGCCTCCTGGGCGAGCGTGGGCACCGGGAGGTCGGTGGCCCCCCGCACCACGTAGGTGGCGTCGAGCCCGGCCGCGGCGGCGGCCTCGATGGCCCACTCGACGACCGTCCGCCCGAGGTACGGCGCCAGCAGCTTGTGGCCCTCGCCGCCCGAGGCCGTGTAGCGCGACCCTCCCCCGGCGGCGAGCACGATGGCAGCGGTCGTCACGGCTCAGGACTCCCGGTGGATCGGGCCCTCGGTGTCACGGAGTGGGCGGGCGTCGACCCGGCCGGTGCGGTGGGCGATGATCTCGGCGCAGATCGACACCGCCGTCTCCTCGGGGGTGCGGGCACCGACGTCGAGCCCGATCGGCGCCCGGATGCGAGCGAGTCCCGCGTCGTCGACGCCCGCCTCGCGCAGGCGGGAGACGCGGTCGGCGTGCGTGCGCCGGCTGCCCATGGCCCCGACGTACCCGACGTCGGTGGCGAGGGCGGCCACCAGGGCGGGCACGTCGAACTTGGCGTCGTGGGTCAGCACGCACACGGCGTCGCGCGGGGTGAGCGAGCCGCCGACGCGGCCGAGCAGCCGGTCGGGCCAGTCGACCACCACCTCGTCGGCCTGCGGGAAGCGGGCGCGCGTGGCGAACACCTCGCGGGCGTCGCACACGGTGACCCGGTAGCCGAGCACCTTCGCCACGCGGACGAGCGCGGCGGTGAAGTCGACGGCGCCGAACACGAGCATGCGGGGCGGCGGGGCGAAGGCCTCGACGAACACGGCCACCACCGCCTCGCGCGCCTCGCCGTGGGGGCCGTAGTGGCGCACCGCAGTGGTGCCGGCGGCCAGCTCACCCTGGGCGTCGCGGGCGACGACCCGGTCGAGGTCGGGGTCGCCGAGCGAGCCCTCGGCGGGCTCGCCGGGGCGGACGAGGAGCTTCCCGCCCGTCCCCGGCCCCGCGATGACGGTCGCCAGGGCCACCGGCTGCTCGGACCGGACCGCGGCCGCCAGGAGGTCGTACAGGCCGGTGCTCATCGGCGCACCCTTCGGGATGCGCGCCACGATCGATCGGCCCTTCGGGCCGGGCACCGCACTGTGCTCATGGTTCGCTCGCTTCGCTCGCTCACCAGTCGAGCGGCTCGAGGTACAGGTGGATCGTGCCGCCGCACGTCAGGCCCACGGCGAAGGCGTCGTCGTCGGAGTAGCCGAAGCTGACGACCTTGCGGTCGCCGGTGCGCAGGACCTCGAGCGCCTCGGTCACGACCGCGCCCTCGACGCACCCGCCCGACACCGAGCCGACCACCTCGCCCCGCTCGTTCACCGCCATCGCCGCGCCCGGGGCCCGGGGCCCCGACCCGTCGAGGTCGACGACGCGGGCCACCGCCACGCTCACGCCCTCGGCGCGCCACCGGTCGAGATCGTCCAGCAGGTCTCTCATGGGTTGCGCTCCTGGCCTCTCGGTCGGCCGCGCCGGCCCTGGTCGCCGGGCGCGGCTCGGTGGGGTCCGTCATGGTTCGCCCACCACGTCGGCCAGGGCCTCGAGCGAGGCGACGGAATGACCCTCGACGAAGCGGTCGACGTGCGGCAGCGCGGCGGCCATGCCGCCGGCGAGCGGCGCGTAGCCGGGTGACGCCTTCAACGGGTTGACCCACACGATGCGATGGGCCACCCGCCGCAGCCGGGCCATCTCGGCGCCGAGCAGCGCCGGGTCGCCGCGGTCCCACCCGTCGGACAGGATCACGACCGTCGCGCCCCGGCCGAGGCCGCGGGTGCCCCACCGGTCGTTGAACCGCCGGAGCCCCTCCCCCAGCCGGGTGCCGCCCGACCAGTCGACGACGGCGTCGGCGGCCCGCCGCAGCGCGGCGTCGGGGTCGTGCGTGGTCAGCTCGCGGGTCAGGCGCGTGACCCGGGTGCCGACCGCGAAGACCTCGACCTGGCCGCGGCGCCGCCCGGCCACCGCGGCGTGGGCGAAGCGGGCCAAGCGTCCGGGCGTACGGCTCCATCGACCCGCTGACGTCGAGCAGCAGGACCAGTCGACGCGGCCGCTCCCCCGCCTCGACGGTGGCCCGAGGCAGCACCTCACCCCCGGTGCGCAGCGATCGGCGGACGGTGCGGCGCAGGTCGAGCTCGCCGCGCCCGGCGGGGGCGGGCCGGCGACGGCGACTGCGGCGGCGGGCCGCGCCCACCCGCAGCTCGCGCCATCAGCCGGTGCGCCTCGGCCAGCTCGTCGGCCGTGCACGCGGCGAGGTCGCGGTGTCGCAGCAGCTCGGTCGCGCTCCAGCGGACGGTGAGGACCTCGCCGTCGGGACCGGCCTCGCTCGGCCGCGGGCGGCTCGACGGCACCGGGGTCGTCGGCATCCAGGCGGACCTCGACCGGCCTGCGGGACGACGCTGGACCTCCGCCGAGCGCAGACCGCCCATCACCGCGCCGAACGCCTGGTCGTAGGCGGGGACGTGCTCGGGGCGGAGCGACAGGGTGGCCCGGCCCGGCCCAGTAGGCGCCCGTGGGCGTGCCGCCCGCGAGGGCCAGCGCCCGGGCGTAGGCGACCGTCGGCCCCGGTGGGAGACCGGGCACGCCGCGCGACCGCGGCAGCGGCCGACGCCAGCTGCGACCGCCGTCTCGCGTGCGAGTCCGCCGCCGACGGATCGACGGCGACGTCAGGCACTGCGGGCCACCGCCTCGCGCACCAGCGCGTCGATGCCGTGGTCGCGGACCCGCTGCTCGTCCTCGCGGTACTTCACGACCGAGCCCGAGCGTGGCGCTGGCGCCGAGAGGCGTCGAGATCGCCCGTGCCGAGCAGGGCCAGCGCCCGAGCCCAGTCGATCGTCTCGGCGATGCCCGGCGGCTTGTACAGCCCGAGCGTGCGGATCTCGGCCACCGCGGCCGCGACCTGGCGAGCGAGCGGATCGTCGACCTCGGGCGCCCGCAGGCGCACGATCGCCACCTCCCGCTCGACGCTGGGCTGGTCGACCCAGTGGTAGAGGCACCGGCGCTTGAGCGCGTCGTGCACGTCACGCGTGCGGTTCGACGTGAGCACCGCCACGGGCGGCGTCGTCGGCCCGCACCGTGCCCAGCTCGGGGATGGTGACCGCCCAGTCGGACAGCAGCTCGAGCAGGAACGCCTCGAACTCGTCGTCGGCCCGGTCGATCTCGTCGATGAGCAGCACCGGCGGCGGCGTCGCCGTCGGGGGTGTACAGCGCCTGCAGCAGCGGGCGGCGCACGAGGAACCGCTCGTCGTACAGCTCGCCCTCGAGGGCGTCGACGCCCGCGGCGGCCGCCTGGCCGGCGGCCTCCGCGGCGCGGAGGTGGAGGAGCTGGCGGGCGTGGTCCCACTCGAACAGGGCCTGGTTGGCGTCGATGCCCTCGTAGCACTGCAGCCGGACGAGGCGACCGCCGGTCCACGCGGCCAGGGCCTTGGCGACCTCGGTCTTGCCCACCCCGGCGTCGCCCTCGAGGAACAGCGGCCGTTGCAGGCGCAGGGCGAGGAAGACCGCGGTGGCCAGCCCCTCGTCCGCCAGGTAGTCGTACGCGGCGAGGCCGTCGACGACGGACGCGGACGTCATGAGGCTCGCTCGGCACGCACACAGCCTACGGCCAGTCCTTCCGGCGACCCGTGACGAGCCGGCGTTCGCTCGTCGGGCGAACCCGACCACGAACGCCGGAACGGCCACGCCGCAGGTCAGGCTCCCGCCCGCTCCAGGGCCCGCCGGACGAGCACCTGGGCCAGGTGCCGTCGGTACTCGGGCGAGGCGTTGAGGTCGTCGGGGGGCTCGCTGCCCTCGGCGGCACGGCCCGCGGCGGCCGACGCCGACGCTCCGGACCGCAGCGCGTCCTCGACCCCCGCGGCCCGCAGCGGCGCGGATGCCATGTTGACCAGGCCGACACCGGGGCCCACCGACCCGTTCGTGAGCACCGCGGCGACGCCCACGATCGCCCAGTCCTGGGCCCGGCGGGCGAACTTCTCGAACGCCCACCCCACGCCCGGCACCGCCGGGACCCGGATCTCGGTGAGCACCTCGTCGGGCGCCAGCGTCGTCTCGAGGAAGCCGGTGAAGAACTCGTCGGCCGGGATCTCGCGCTCGCCGCCCGGGCCGCGCACCACGAGCGTGCCGCGCAGCGCCAGCAGCGCCGCGGGCAGGTCGGAGGCGGGGTCGCCGTGGGCGATCGAGCCGCCCACCGTGCCGCGGTGGCGGACCTGCGGGTCGCCGATCTGCCCGGCCACCTCGGCGAGCAGCGGCACCTGCTCCCGTACGAGATCGGACGAGGCCACGTCGTGGTGCCGGGTCATCGCTCCGATGCGCACGGTGCCGCTGCCGTCCTCGACGTAGGACGAGGTCGCCGATTCGGCCGATGTCCACCAGCACGGTGGGCTGGGCCAGGCGCAGCTTCATGAGCGGCAGCAACGAGTGCCCGCCGGCCAGCAGCTTGGCCTCGTCGCCGCCTGCGGTCAGCAGCTCGATCGCCTCGTCGACCGAGGCGGCCCGCTGGTAGTCGAACGGTGCGGGGATCATGCCTGCGCCTCCTGGATCGCGGTCCACACCCGTTCGGGGTGGGCGGGCATCGCCATGTCGGTGATCCCCATCGGCGACAGTGCGTCGACGATGGCGTTGATCACAGTCGGCGTCGAGCCGATCGTCCCGGCCTCTCCGATGCCCTTGACCCCGAGCAGGTTCGTCGGGCTCGGCGTGACCGTGTGGTCGAGCCGCAGGTTCGGCACCTCGGCCGCGCTCGGCACGCCGTAGTCGATGAGGCTGGGGTTGCGGAGCTTGCCGTCGGCGTCGTACTCGGCTCCCTCCCACAGCGCCTGGGCGACGCCCTGCACGATGCCGCCGTGGATCTGCCCCTCGACGATCATCGGGTTGACCTGGGGGCCGCAGTCGTCGACCGCCACGTAGTCGCGCAGCTCGACCTCGCCCGTGTCCTCGTCGACCTCGACGACCGCCACGTGGGTGCCGAACGGGAACACGAAGTTGGGCGGGTCGTAGGTGACCTGGGCCGTCAGGTTGGGGTCGGTCCCGTCGGGCAGGTCGTGGGCGCTGAACGCCTCGAACGCCACGGCCTGCAGCGTCATGGACTTCGACGGCGTGCCCCGGACGCGCAGCTCGCCGTCGACGAGCTCGAGGTCGTCCTCGCGCGCACTCGAGCTGGTGGGCGGCGATGGTGCGGGCCTTGGCGATGACCCCGTCGGTGGCCATGGCCACCGCCACGCCCCCGACGGGCAGCGACCGGCTGCCGTAGGTGTCCATGCCGATGGGGCTGAGCGCGGTGTCGCTGTGCAGCACCTCGATGTCGCCGGGGTCAACGCCCAGCCGGTCGGCGACGATCTGCGACCAGCACGTCTCGTGGCCCTGGCCGTGCGGCGTCGCGCCGCTGACGACCTGGACCTTGCCGGTCGGCAGCACGCTGACCGTGGCCGCCTCCCAGCCGCCGGCCGCGTAGTTCAGCGAGGCGAGGACGCGGCTCGGTGCGAGCCCGCACATCTCGACGTAGGTGGCGACGCCGATGCCGAGGTGCTTCCTCTCGCCCGGCGTCACGGCGTCGCTGCTGCTCGGCCCGGAGGTCGTCGTAGCCGACCATCTCGAGCGCCCGGTCGAGGGTGGGCTCGTAGTTGCCCGAGTCGTAGGTGAGCCCGGCGATGGAGGCGTACGGGAACTTGTCGGGCGGGATGTAGTTGCGGCGGCGGATCTCGGCCCCGTCGACGCCGACCGCCCGGGCCAGGCTGTCCATCGCCCGCTCGACGGCGTAGGTCGCCTCGGGCCGCCCGGCGCCCCGGTAGGCATCGGTGGGCGTGCAGTTGGTGAACACGCCGGTGCACTCGAAGTGGTACGCCGGCACGTCGTACACGCCGTGGTAGAGGAACGCCCCGAGCAGCGGGATGCCGGGCGTGACGAGCTGCATGTACGCGCCCATGTCGGCGGTGAGCCGGGCCCGCACCGCCGTCACCTTCCCGTCGGCGTCGGCGGCCAGCTCCATGTGTTGGACCTGCCCCCGGCCCTGGATCGTGGCCACCGCGTTCTCGCTGCGCCCCTCGGTCCACCGGGTGGCGGCGCCGAGGCGGCGGGCCAGGGCGACCGCGATCAGCTCCTCGGCGTAGACGTTGAGCTTCGACCCGAACGCCCCGCCGACCGCTGGCGCGATGACCCGCAGCTTCTGCTCGGGCACGCCGCACGTGGCCGCGATCATCACCTTGAGGATGTGAGGGATCTGCGTCGCCGAGTACACGGTCACGTCGCCGCCGTAGACGCCGGGCACGACCGCGACGCCGCGGGTCTCCATGGCCACCGGGATGAGGCGCTGCTGCACGTAGCGCTCGCTGACCGTGTGGGCGGCCTCGGCGAACGCCCGGTCGACGGCGTCGCCGTCGGGCGCCAGGGTCCAGGTGTAGCTGCGGTTGGTGCCGAGATCGTCGTGGATGACGATGCGATCGCTCGCCGCGTCCTCGAGGTCGACGATGGGTTCGAGCGGGTCGTAGTCGACCACCACCGCGTCGACGGCGTCGGCCGCCTGGTAGCGGGAGTCGGCCACCACGACGGCCACGATGTCGCCCACGTAGCACGCCTTGCCCTTGGCGACCGGCCAGTGGTCGGGCGCCTTCATGTCGTCGGTGACGGGCCAGGCGCACGGCATGGCCGCGGCCCACTCGCCGGCCAGGTCGTCGCCCGTGAACACGTGGCGCACGCCGGGCATGCCGAGTGCCTCGCTGGCGTCGACGTTCCCGATGCGGGCGTGGGCGAACGGGCTGCGCACCATGCCCATCCACAGCGCCCCCGGGATCTGGAGGTCGTCGACGAAGCGGCCCTCGCCGGTGAGCAGCCGGGCGTCCTCCTTGCGCAGCATCCGCTGCCCGAAGGCACTGCCGCCGGCCGCCTCCGGGGGGTTCTCGACGGCGGTCATGCGGGCACCTCCTCGCCGGCGGCGGCCAGGACGGACCGCACGATGTTGTGGTAGCCGGTGCAGCGGCAGAGGTTGCCCTCCAGCCCGAGGCGGACGTCGGCCTCGGTCGGGTGGGGGTTCTCCTTCAGCAGGGACACCGCGGCCATGACCATGCCCGGCGTGCAGAACCCGCACTGCAGCCCGTGCTGCTCGTGGAACGCCTGCTGCATCGGGTGCAGCGGAGCGTCGCCGTTCCCCCGGCCGCGCCGGGCGCCGCCGTCGCGGCCAGGCCCTCGATGGTCGTGACGTCGTGCCCGTCGGCCTGGACGGCGAGGATGGTGCACGACTTGACGGACTCGCCGTCGAGCAGCACGGTGCAGGCACCGCACGACGTCGTGTCGCACCCCACGTTCGTCCCGGTCAGCCCCAGGTCGTCGCGCAGGTGGTGGACGAGGAGGCGTCGGGGTTCGACTTCGGCCGACCTCTCCACGCCGTTGACGGACAGGGTGATCTCCACGCGTGGTCCCTCCCTCGTTCACGCCCGGCGTGACCGCGCCGTGGCGCTGTGACGGGCGCCACACTACCGGGGCGGCCAGGCCCTTGCGTGGGCAACTTTTCGTCAGCCGGCGGGCGCCGCGTCGCGGATCGACCGCCACACGCGCTCGGGGGTGCAGGGCATGTCGACGTGGCGGACGCCGAGGTGGGCCAGTGCGTCGCACACCGCGTTCTGCACGGCGGGGGTGGCGCCGATGGTGCCCGACTCGCCGATGCCCTTGGCCCCCAACGGGTTCACCCAGGTCGGCGTCTCCATGTCCACCAGCTCGAACGTCGGGAGCTCGGCGGCCGACGGAACGGCGTAGTCGGCGAAGTTGGTGGTCAGCGGGTTGCCGTCGGGGTCGAACGCCACCTGCTCGTAGAGGGCCTGCGCCGCGCCCTGCGCCAGCCCGCCGTGCCGTTGGCCGTCGGCGAGCAGCGGGTTGAGGACGCGGCCCGCGTCGTCGCAGGCCACGAGCCGCACGAGCCGGACGGCTCCGGTCTCGGTGTCGACCTCGACGACCGCCACGTGGGCGCCGAACGGGTACGTGGGCTGCGTCGTGGTGAAGTCACGTTCGGCGGCGAGTGCGTGCGCGCCGTCGGGACCTGCCGCGCCGGCGGATCGCTCCTCGGGCCCGACGACGTCGGCCCACGACCGGCCGAACGCGGGCGAGCCGACGACGTGGAACCGGCCCGTGGCGGGGTCGAGCACGACGTCGTCGGCGGACGCCTCGAGCTGCTCGGCCGCCCGCCGCCGCGCCTCGGCGACCACCGCCCGGGTGGACTCCAGCGCAGCCGACCCCCCGAGCTGGAGCGAGCGCGACCCGAACGTGCCCGTGCCCCGAGCCACGGCGTCGGTGTCGCCGTGCACCACCCGCACCGCCTCGACCGGCAGGCCCGTCTCGTCGGCCACGAGCATGGCCAGTGCGGTGGCGAGGCCCTGCCCGTGCGGCGACGAACCGGTGGTCACCACCGCCTCGACGGCGGGCTGGTCGCCCGCCGCGGACGTCCCCGATCGGCGGATCTCGACGCGCCCGAACTCGCTCCCGGCCCGGAGGCCGCTCGTGACCTCGACGTAGCACGACACCCCGATGCCCAGCACCCGGTGGTCGCCGGCGCGCCGCCGGCGGGCCTGCTCGGCGCGCAGGTCGTCGTAGCCGGCCGCGGCCAACACGCGCTCGAGCGCCTCCGGGTAGTCACCGCAGTCGTAGGTGGCCCCCGCGGGCGTGGTGTGCGCCTCGGCGAACGCGGGCACGAGGTTCCGCCGGCGCACCTCGGCCGGGTCGAGGCCCACCTCGGCGGCGAACAGGTCGACGGCCCGCTCGATGGCGGCCGTGGCCTCGGGCCGCCCCGCCCCGCGGTACGACCCCACCGGCGTGGTGGTGGTCAGCGCCACGCGGGCCGACGACGTGACCACCGGGACGGCGTACGTGCCGGCCGCCATCGCCCGGGTGAGGCGGGGCAGGAACGCCCCCATCGCCGGGTAGGCGCCGGCATCCTGGACGATGTCGAGGTGGTACGCCTCGATGGTGCCGTCGCGGCGACCGCCGATGGTCACCTCGTGGATCTGCGCCCGGCCGTGCACCATGGCGGTCATGTTCTCGGTGCGGGTCTCGGTCCAGCGCACCGGACGCCCGCAGCGCCGGGCGAGCCAGCCGAGCACGAGGTCCTCGGGGTGCCCGCCGATCTTGGCGCCGAACCCGCCGCCGACGTCGGGGGCGACGACGCGCACCCTCGCCTCGTCCAGCCCGTACGTGGACGCCAACGCGAACCGCAGCCCGTGGGCGTTCTGCGTCGAGCACCACAGCACCAGGCGGCCGTCGACCCACGCCGCCGCCGCGGACCGGCCCTCGAGCGGGGCCGCGGCCAGGCGCTGGTTCACGATCCGCTGCCGGACGACGACCTCGCACCCCGCCGGACCGCCGGGCGACGTCGGCCCCGACCTCGTCGCCGAACACGGTCACCAGGTTCGTGCCGAGCTCGGGGAACAGCACCGTCTCGCCGCGCAGGCCGTCGACCGGATCGACCACCGGGGGCAGCGGGTCGTAGTCGACGACGACCCACTCGGCCGCGTCGGCGCCCTGCTCGGGCGTCTCGCTGAGCACGACGGCCACCGGCTCGCCGACGAAGCGCACCCGGTCGGCGGCCACGAGCGGGCGGGCCATGTCCCGATTGCTCACGCCGGGCACCGGCGGAAGGTCGACCTCGGCTCCCGCGACGACGTCGACGACGCCCGGCAGGCGGCGCGCCTCGTCGACGTCGACCCCGGCGACCAGGGCGTGCGCCACGGTCGAGCGGACGAACGTGGCGTGCACCGCACCCTCGAGCGCCGGGTCGCGCAGGTCGGCCACGTAGCGCCCGCCCTGGGTCAGCAACCGTGGGTCCTCGACGCGGGTGACCCGCGTCCCGAGGATGCTCACGGGGGTGTCAGCCGAGCATGAGCGACAGCGCGCACACCGTGAAGCCCCACACCAGGGCGACCACCACGGTGAGGCGGTCGAGGTTGCGCTCCATCACCGTCGAGCCCATGGCGCTCGCGCCCATGCCGCCACCGAACATGTCGGACAGGCCGCCGCCCTTGCCGCTGTGGAGCAGCACGAGGACGATGAGGATCAGCGAGGCCACGACGTTCAGGCCGGCGGTGATGGCGGTGAGCACGGGGGCACTCCTGCGAGGGACGGAGAGGAAAGGTTAGACGACGGCCACGGTCTTGGCGAAGTGGCACGCCACCGGGTGCTCGGCCCCGCTGTCGGTGCGGATCTCGAGCAGCGGCTCCTGCTCGACGCACGCCGACGTGTCGACGCCGGCCTCGTCGAGCTCGCGCTTGCGCCAGCAGCGGGTCCGGAACCGGCACCCGGACGGCGGGTTGGCGGGGCTGGGGACGTCTCCCTGGAGGAGGATTCGCTGGCGGGTCTTCTCACGGCGCGGGTCGGGGAGCGGGATGGCGGACAAGAGCGCCTGGGTGTAGGGGTGGGCCGGGCTCTCGTAGATCTCCTTGCGTTCACCCGACTCGACGATCTTGCCCAGGTACATCACCGACACGCGATCGGAGATGTGGCGCACCACCGACAGGTCGTGAGCGATGAACACGTACGCGAGGCCCAGCTCGTCCTGCAGCCGCTGGAGCAGGTTGACCACGCCGGCCTGGATCGACACGTCGAGGGCCGACACGGGCTCGTCGAGCACGATCAGCTCGGGCTCGAGCGCCAGGGCCCGGGCGATGCCGACGCGCTGGCGCTGACCACCCGAGAACTCGTGCGGGAAGCGGTTCGTGTGCTCGGGGGCCAGCCCCACGGTGCGCAACAGGTCGGCGACCCGGGCCTCGATCTCCTTGTCCTTCAGGCCGAGGTGCACCTTGAGCGGCTCACCCAGGACGGCGCCCACGGTCATGCGCGGGTTGAGCGAGGCGTAGGGGTCCTGGAACACGATCTGGAACCGGCGCCGCATGGCGGCGAGCCGCTTGCCGCGCATCGAGCTGATCGGCTGGCCGTCGAACAGCACCGTGCCCGCCGTCGGGGTGATGAGGTTGAGCAGCATGCGGCCGGTCGTCGACTTGCCGCACCCCGACTCGCCGACCAGGCCGAGGGTCTCGCCCTTCTCGACCTCGAGGTCGACACCCGCGACCGCGGACACGATGCCGACGGTGCGCGAGAGCACCCCGCCGCGGATGGGGAAGTCCTTGACCAACCCCTCGGCGCGGAGGAGCGGGCCCTCGCCGTTGGTCGCCGCAGGCGGCGCGTCGTCGAGGATCTCTGTCATGGGTTCACCCCGGGTCGCGCGAGCCGGAGTCTCGGGCGGGCCACTCCTCCACCGCGTCCTCGGCGAAGTCGGTGACGCCCGGGTGGGCGGTACCCTCGGCCACGGCCACGTCGCCGACGCTGACGGTGTCCTCCTCGCCGGCCGGGACGAAGAGCTCGGAGGGCACCACGGCGTCGATCAGCTCGCTGTCGGCGATGACGTCGACCTTGTCGCGCAAAGACTCGACCGTGACCCCGGCGAGCTCCTCGGCGTAGTGGCACGCGGCCATGTGCGAGTCGCCCGCCACCAGCCGCAGCGCCGGGTCGTCGGTCTCGCAGTTCCCGGGCACACGGGCGAAGCGGCACCGCGGGTGGAACGAGCAGCCGGTCGGGCGGCGGATCAGCGACGGCGGGCTGCCGACGATGGGCACCAGCGGCTCGTCACCCATGTCGTCGAGGCGAGGCAGGCTCGCCAGCAGGCCCAGCGTGTAGGGGTGCCGCGACTCGTAGAAGATCTCGTCGGTGGTCCCCGTCTCGATGGGCCGCCCGGCGTACATGACCATCACGCGATGGGCCAGGCCGGCCACGACGCCCAGGTCGTGGGTGATGAGGATGATCGCCGAGTCGATCTCGTCCTTGATGTCGACGAGCACCTCGAGCACCTGGGCCTGCACGGTCACGTCGAGCGCGGTCGTGGGCTCGTCGGCGATCAGCAGGTCGGGCTTGCAGGTGATGGCCATCGCGATCATGGCCCGCTGGCGCATGCCGCCCGAGAACTCGTGCGGGAACATCTTCGCCCGCTTGCGGGCCTCGGGGATGCCGACGAGGTCGAGCATCTCGACGGCCCGCTCGAACGCCTGCTTCTTGCTGAGCCCCTCGTGGATCTGACCCATCTCGCCGATCTGACGACCGATCGTGTGGACGGGGTTCAGCGCGGTGAGCGGGTCCTGGAAGATCATGGCGATCTCCTTGCCCCGCACGTCCCGCCGCAGGTCCTCGGGCATGGTCAGGAGGTCGACGCCCTTCCACAGGACCTCGCCCTGGGTGATGTCGAGCGTCGGCTGCAGCCCGAGGATCGACATGGCGGTCACCGACTTGCCCGAGCCCGACTCGCCGACGATGGCGAACACCTCGCCCCGGCTGACGTCGAACGACACGCCGTCGACGGCTTGGACGCGCCCGTCGTCGGTGTCGAACCCGGCCCGGAGGTCGCGCATCGACAACAGGACGTCCTTGGGAACCGGGGTGGTTCCGTGCGATGAGGTCAGCACATCGGCCATCGGGTCACTTCAGCTTCGGGTCGAGGGCGTCGCGCAGGCCGTCGCCCACGAACACGAACGCCAGGACGGTCAGGAAGATCGCCGCGCCGGGGAAGAACAGCAGGTGGGGGGCGCTGGTGAGCGCGCCCTTGCCGTCCGCGACCATCAGGCCCCAGGCGGGCGTGGGCGGCTGCGGCCCGACGTTGAGGAACGACAACGCCGCCTCGGCCAGGATCACGCTGCCGACCGCGATCGTGCCGTAGACGATGATCGGCTGCAGCGCGTTGGGCAGGATGTGGCGGAACATGATGCGGATCTTCGAGAACCCGAGGGCGGTCGCGGCCTCGATGTACTCGTAGCGCTTGAGCGACAGGAAGCTCGACCGCACGATGCGTGCCATCGCCAGCCAGCCGGTGAGGCCGAGCACCAGGATGATGGCGTTCTCGCTGCGGCCGAAGACCGAGGCGATCGCCACGGCGAGGACGATGTACGGGATGGCCAGGAACACGTCGATGATGCGCGTGACGAAGGTGTCGGTGAGCCCGCCGAAGAAGCCGGCGAGCGCGCCGAGCAGGAGCCCGATGATGAGGGAGATCGCCGTCGCGATGAACCCGATGCGCAACGACACCCGTGCCCCGTACACGACCCGGCTGAAGACGTCGCGCCCGATGTCGTCGGTGCCGAACCAGTGGTCGGTCGACGGGCCCTGCCGGAAGGAGGATGTGCGCTCGGTGATGCTGTAGGGAGCGATGAGCGGGGCGAACACCGCCACCAGGACGATGAGCACGAGGAAGATCAGACCGACCATGGCGAGCCGGTTCCTGCGGAACCGGCGCCAGACATCGGCCCGCAGCGGGCGGGCCTCGCCGAGGTCGGTGGCGCCGCCTTCAGGGGCGGTGGGGATGGCGACCGGAGGGGCGCCGGGTTCGACGATGGCCATCAGGTGCCTCCCTTGCCGTACCGGATCCGGGGATCGAACCAGGCGTAGGAGATGTCGACGAGCAGGTTGATGAACGCGAAGGCGATGACCACCACGAGCGTGAGCCCGAGGATGACCGGCAGGTCGCGCTCGGTGACCGCGCTCGCGATCTCTGACCCGAGCCCCGGCCACGAGAACGTGGTCTCGGTGAGGACCGCCGCGCCGATGACCGTGCCGAAGTCGATGCCGATGAGGGTGACGACCGGCAGCATGGCGTTGCGCAGCCCGTGCTTGTACACGACCCCGCGCTCGGTCAGGCCCTTGGCGCGCGCCGTGCGCATGTAGTCGGCCCGCATCACCTCGAGCATCGAGCCACGGGTCATGCGGGCGGCCAGGGCGGTGGAGACCGACGCGAGCGTGATGGCGGGCAGGATCAGGTAGCGCCATTGCTCCCCGGTGGGGATGAAGAAGAACGTCCAGGTGTCGGGGCCGAGTCCCTGGGTTTTCAGCTGGGCCCACTCGGGCCAGCCCCACTTGTTGGGCTGGACGGCGAACAGCCACTGCAGGAGGAACCCCAGGACGAAGACGGGGATGGCCGAGGCGGCGGCCGTGACGATCGTCGTGAACCTGTCGCTCAGCGAGTAGCGGCGCAGCGCGGACAGCAGCCCGACCGAGATGCCGACGACGATCTCGATGATGATCGCCCAGATGCCGAGGCGGAGGCTGTTGACCGCCTTCTCGCCGAGGATCTCGTTCACGCTGCGGCGGTTGAGGAACGACTCGCCCAGGTCCCACTGGATGGTGCGCTCCCAGTAGTTCACGAACTGGGTCGGGATGGGGTCGTCGAGGCCGTAGCGCTCGTTGATGCGATCGATCACGCCCGATTCGATGTTGCGGTCGGCGCCGCCCGCGATGAGGCGCGCCGGGTCGCCCGGCAGGGCGAAGAACAGGACGAAGAGGAACGACAGTGCGAGGAACACCGTCGGGATGATGAGGAGCAGGCGGCGGATGATGTAGCTGGTCATCGTGATCCTCGAGGAGAGAGGAGGGGGAGGCCGGGGGCGCTCACGCGCCCCCGACCACCACGCTTACCGGCCCTGCGAGGCAGGGTCAGCTATGGCTAGCCCTGCTTGCTGAACACGTTCTCCCAGGTGATGAGACCGAAGTTCGTCTGGGTGAAGTTGCCGATCTGGTCCTCGTTGTAGACGTAGTCGCCGCGGTACCAGACGATCGGGATGACCCCGACCTCGTCGAGCAGGATGGTCTCGGCCTGGTGGAACAGGTCGGCCTGCTCTTCGGGATCGACCGTCTGCTTGGCCTCGTCGACCAGCTCGTCGAACTCGGCGTTCTCGAACCCGTAGTTGTTCCCACCGAGCGAGTCGGAGTGGTACAGGTCGTACATGAAGTTGTCGTACGTCGGGTAGTCGGCGAACCAGCCGGCCCGGCAGATGGTGCACGCACCGTCGGCCATCTGGGTGAAGTACGTCTCGGTGTCGATGCCTTCCTCGACGGCCTCGATGCCGATCTGGCTGAGGTTGTCGATCATGATCGCCACGACGTCCTCGTGCCCGGCGCCCAGGTTGTACTGGATGCGGAGGGGCTCCGCGAGCGAGTTGCCGGCGGCCTCCCACTCGTCGAACGCCTCCTGGGCGGCGTCGACGTCGTAGGCGCAGTCGTCGCACAGGTCGGCCTGCCAGCCGGGGATGCCCTCGGGCGTCACGCCGTTGGACACCGTGCGGCTGTCCTCGTAGACCGCGGTGTTGATCTCGTCACGGTTGATGGCCTGCGAGATGGCCTTGCGGAGCAGCAGGTTCTCGTCGCCGCCCAGCACGGGGTCGCGCAGGTTCACATCGAAGTGGTACGAGCCGAGGATCGACACGTCGAGCGTGTTGGCCCAGTTGCTCGTGGCCTCGGTGACGCGGCCCGGCGGGATCTGCCCCGTCTGGCCTTCGCCCGCCTCGAACGAGTTGAACGAGGTGTCGGGGTCGGCGCTCACCTGGAACGTGAGCTTGTCGAGGTACGGCTGCTCGGGCAGGTCGAGATCCTCGTACACGGTGCCGTCCCACTCGGGGTTCGGCACGAGCACGATCTCGGTGTCCGTGCGGGGCGCGTCGAGCATGAACGGGCCGTTGCCGAACATCTCGCCGTTCTCCCACTCGGCGGCCGTGGCGGCGTCGGTGCCGGCGGCCTCGGGAACGGGCATGAACAGCTGGAACCCGGCGACGGCGTCGAAGTTCGAGTACGGGGCCGACAGCGTGACCGTCAGGGTCATCGCCTCGTCGTCGGCCTCGACCCCGGTCAGCGTGTCGGCGGTGCCGTCGAGCTTCTCGGCGCCACCCTCGATGAAGTTGAAGAGGTACGAGTAGTCACCCGCGAAGTCGGGGTCGCTCGCACGCTCCCACGACCGCACGAACGTGCTGGGCAGGATCTCCTCGCCGTCGGCGAACGTCAGACCGTCGCGGATCGTGAACGTCCACTCGGTGGCGTCGTCGTTCGCCTCGAACGACTCGGCGACCTGCGGCACGATCTCGGGGTTGTCGGGATCGCTGGCGTCGATGTCGGTCAGGCCGTCGTACACGGCGTTCACGACCTGGTACGCGTCGAGGGTCGTGTTCAGGGCCGGGTCGATGTGCTCGGGCGGGTCACCGACGAAGGTGCCCAGGTCGACCATTTCACCGCCCTGCTGGGCTTCTTCACTGCCACCTGTATCACCGCTGTCGCTGCTCTCGTCGTCATCGTCGCCACCACAGGCGCCGGCGATGAGAGAGAGCCCCGCGATGAGAGCTAGGAGCTTGACGCCCCTGCGCTGTCGTCTCACTTGGAGGACCTCCTGATGATGGTCAAGGGGCGCAAGGAGTCCCGGCGGGGCGACTGGTCGACTCGTCACGACGGCCGCGTACACGGCCCCCGTGCGAGGAGCGAGCCACGGCTGTCGTCACGGCGACTCTCCCTGCGATGTTCGCACCCGGGTGCAAAAGCTCGCTCCCGGTGAACGGGCCGAACTTAGCAGGATCGTCTGGCGTGTCGCGCTTTCGGTGACCCGCGTGGCCAGCCGAGGGGCCTCGCCCTGGGCATTTCCGGCAGTCTGTCACCACATCTTCACGCAACCTGCCATCTCGGCGCTTCGCCACGTGCGGTGCGCCCCACGGTGCGGGGCCGAGCGGCCCCACCACCGTGCTAGCAGGTTGTGGCGAGCGTCACACGCGGTCGCGGTAGCGAACGATCCCCGCGAAGGACGCGGCCTCGAGGCTGGCGCCCCCGACGAGGGCCCCGTCGACGTCGGGGCACGCCATCAGGTCGGCCGCGTTCTCGGCCTTGACCGAGCCCCCGTACTGGATGCGCACCGCGTCCGCGGCCGCCGCCCCCGCCACCGACGCCACCGTGGCGCGGATCGTCCCGCACACGGCCTGGGCGTCGTCGGGCGTGGCGGTGCGGCCGGTGCCGATCGCCCAGATCGGCTCGTACGCGATGACCAGCGCCCCGACCTGCTCGGTGGACAGTCCGGCCAGTCCCGCGGTCACCTGGCCGGTCACCTTGGCCTCGGTCGTGCCCGCCTCGCGCTCGTCGAGGGTCTCGCCGACGCACAGGATCGGCGTCATCTCGTGGGCGTAGATCGCCCGGACCTTCAGGTTCACGGTCTCGTCGGTCTCACCGAACAGCTCGCGCCGCTCGGAGTGCCCGGCGATGACGTAGGCCACGTCGAGCTTGGCCAGCATCGCCGGCGACACCTCGCCGGTGAACGGCCCCGCCGGCTCCCAGTGGCAGTTCTGCGCCCCGATGGCGATGGGCACCGGCTCCTTCTCGGCCAGGAAGTAGGTCTGCACGGTGCGGATGTCGGTGAAGGGCGGGTGGATCGACACGTCGACCGCGTCGAAGTCCTCGGGGGTCAGCTCGTAGACCAGCTTCTGGACGAGCGCGGTCGCCTCGAAGTGGTTGAGGTTCATCTTCCAGTTGCCGCTGATCAGCGGCTTGCGGGCCTCGGCCATCGTCAGTCCCCAGACTCCTTCCACTCGCCGCGGAGCGCGGCAAGGCCCGGCAGGTCGCCCTGCTCGAGCAGCTCGAGCGAGGCGCCACCCCCCGTGGACACGTGGTCGACCTCGTCGTCGAGGCCGAACTGGGCCAGGGCCGCGGCGCTGTCGCCGCCCCCGACGACGGTGAACCCGCGCGTGTCGGCGACCGCCTGGGCCACGGCCCGGGTGCCCGCCTCGAACCGCGGGTCCTCGAACACACCCATCGGACCGTTCCAGAACACCGTCCGGGCCTCGGCGATGCGGTCGCCGAAGTCGGCCGCGGTGCCGGGCCCGACGTCGACGCCCATCCACCCCTGGGGCACGGTCGTGCCCACCTGGCGAACCTCGCCCCCCGCCCCGGGATCCATCAGCTTGCCGCCGGGGCCCAGGGCGGTGATGTCGGTCGGCAGCACCAGGCGGTCGCCGTGTTCGTCGAGGAGCGCCCGGCAGGTCGCCACCATGTCCTCCTCGAGCAGGCTGGCTCCGACGCCGTTGCCCCTGGCCGCGAGGAACGTGAAGCACATCCCCCCGCCGATGAGCACCTCGTCGGCCACGTCGAGCAGCGCCTCGATGACCTTCAGCTTGTCGCTGACCTTGGACCCCCCGAGGATCGCCACGAACGGCCGGCGGGGATCGGTCCGCAGGCCTCCCAGGACCTCGACCTCCTTGGCCAGCAGCCTTCCGGCGGCGGAGGGCAGGAACTGGGGCGGCCCGACGATCGAGGCGTGGGCCCGGTGCGAGGCGCCGAACGCGTCGTTCACGTAGGCGTCGAACCCGTCGACGAGCTCGGCCACGAACGCCGGGTCGTTGCTCTCCTCCCCCGGGTCGTAGCGCAGGTTCTCCATCAGCTCGACGCCCGGTGCCAGCTCGGCGAGCCGCGCCCGCACCGGCGCCACCGAGTACTTCGGGTCGGGCTTCCCCTTGGGACGGCCGAGGTGCGTGCACGCCACGACGGCGGCCCCGTGCGACTGCAGCCACCCGATGGTCGGCAGCGCCGCACGGATGCGCAGGTCGTCGGTGATCTCGCCGTCGCGCAACGGGACGTTGAAGTCGGCGCGCAGGAGCACCCGCTTGCCCTCGAGGGACGGCAGGTCCTCGAGGGTCGGGACGCGAGCGGTCATTGGCGCACCCTTCGGGATGCGCGCGATGACCGATCGGCCCTTCGGGCCGGACACCCGACTGTGCTGATGGTTCGCTCGCTCCGCTCGCTCACGTCAGGCCTGGTTGGCGGCGCCGACGATCTCGACGAGGTCGACGAGACGGTTCGAGTAGCCCCACTCGTTGTCGTACCAGCCGAACACCTTGACCAGGTTGCCGATCGCCTGCGTGAGCTGGCTGTCGAAGGTGCACGAGGCCGGTGACCCGACGATGTCGGACGACACCAGCGGCTCGGTCGAGTACTCGAGCACGTCGGCCAGCGGGCCCGACTCGGCCGCCGCCTTGAACGCCTCGTTGACCTCGTCGGGCGTGACGTCGCGGTTGAGCACGCCGGTGAAGTCGGTGAGCGAGCCGTCGGGCGTGGGCACGCGGATCGACTGGCCGTCGAGGCGGCCCTGCATGGCCTCGAGCACGAGGCCCGTGGCGCGGGCGGCGCCGGTCGACGACGGCACCATGTTGATGGCGGCGGCACGGGCGCGGCGCAGGTCGCTGTGCGGGCCGTCGACCAGCATCTGGTCGCCCGTGTACGAGTGGATCGTGGTCATCAGGCCCTTGTCGACGCCGAAGGCGTCGTCGAGCACCTTGATCATCGGCACGAAGCAGTTGGTCGTGCACGAGGCGTTGGACACGACCTTGTGGGCGTCGGCGTCGAAGATGCCGTCGTTGACACCCACCACGAACGTGGCGTCGGCCCCCGACGACGGCGCGGAGACGACCACGAACGGCGCCCCGCCCTCGAGGTGGAGCGCGGCCTTGTCACGGCTGGTGAAGATGCCCGTGGACTCGACGACGACGTCGACCCCCAGGTCGCCCCACGGCAGCTCCTTGGGGTCGCGCACCGCCAGCACCTTCAGGGTGTCGCCGTCGACCTTGATGCCCTCGTCGGTGGCGGCGATGTCGTAGTCGAGCCGGCCGAGCACCGAGTCGTACTTGAGCAGGTGCGCCATCGTCTCGACGGAGCCGAGGTCGTTGACCGCCACGATGTCGATGTCGGCCCCCGCCTTCTTGGCCGCTCGGAAGAAGTTGCGCCCGATGCGCCCGAAGCCGTTGATCCCCACACGGATGGTCATGTCGGTTGGCCCTCTCTCTGGTCGTCGCCGATGACGTCTCCGACCCTAGTGGGCCTGGGCGGAAGCCCACCCAGGGCCGCCGGGAGGAGGGTTCTCCGTCGTGGTCGACGAGCTGTTCCGCCGGTAGGCACGCATGGCGGGCGAGCGTCAGGCCGTGAGCCTCGCCAGCACCTCGCCCAGCAGCACCGGGTCGTGGGCCAGGCCGTGGGGCCGCACCACGTCGGCCTGGACGACGTCGACGCCGGGGTCGCCCACGGCCAGCGCGCCCCGCTGCGCCACCACCACGTCGGGCTCGATGCCGTGCCGGCGCAGGGCCGCGACGTGGGCGGCCACGTCGTAGCCGCGGGTCTCCCCCGCCTCGGCCCGCACGTTGCAGACGTAGACGGTCCGCCCCGACGAACGCTTGACGGCGTCTCGCACGTCGTCGACGACCGCGGCGGCGAGGACCGACGTGAACAGCGATCCGGGGCCGAGCACCACCTGGTCGGCGTCGGCCAGCGCACCGACCACCTCGTCGGGGACGCGGGCGGTGCCGGGCTCGACGACGACCCGCTCGACCCCGACCGTGCGGGTGATGGCGACCTGGCCGGCGATGCGCCGTCCGCCGCTGGCCTCGGCCCGCAGGACGACGGGGTCGATCGTGGCGGGCAGCACCCGCTGCGCCGAGGGGTCGAGGCCCGCCACGCGGCTGAGCTCGTCGACGGCCGCCACGAAGTCGCCCGAGGTGGCGTGGAGCCCCGCCAGCAGCAGGTTGCCGAGGGCGTGACCTTCGACGTCGCTGCCGGCGAAGCGGTACTCGAGCGCCCCGGCGAGCGGGGTGCCGTCGTCGCCGGCCATGGCCTCGACGCAGCGCCGGAGGTCGCCCGGGGCGGGCATGTCGAGGGCGCTGCGCAGGCGTCCGGTCGAGCCGCCGTCGTCGGCCGTCGCCACCACGGCGGTGATGTGGCACGCGTAGTGGCTGGCGGCGCGCAGCGTGGCCGCCAGGCCGTGCCCGCCGCCGACCGCCACGACCCGGGGGCCGCGGGCGGCCGGCGTCACTTGTCGACGTCCCGGTGGATGACGCCGACGCGGTGGCCGTCGCCCCGCAGCCGGGTGGCGACCTCCTCGGCGATGGCGACCGAGCGATGGCGGCCGCCGGTGCAGCCGAGGGCGATCGTCAGGTACGCCTTGCCCTCGGCGACGAACGCCGGGAGCAGCTGCTCCAGCAGGGGCAGCAGGTTGTCGAGGAACTGCCTGGCCGCCGGCTGGCCGAGCACGTAGTCGCGGACCGGGACGTCGAGCCCGGTGCGGGGCCGCAGCTCGTCGACCCAGTAGGGGTTGGGCAGGAAGCGACAGTCGAAGACCAGGTCGGCGTCGAGCGGCAGCCCGTTCTTGTAGCCGAACGACAGCAGCGTGGTCTGCATCGCCGCCTCGGACCCCTCGTCGCCGAACAGCCCGCGCATGCGCCGCCGCAGCTCGTGGACGTTGAGGTCGCTCGTGTCGACCACGACGTCGGCTTCGTCCTTCACCGGTTCGAGGAGCAGCCGCTCGCGCTCGATCGCGGGCGCCAGCCGCTCGGTGCTGTCGTCGCCCGACAGCGGATGGCGGCGACGCGAGCTCTCGTAGCGGCGCACGAGGGTGTCGGTCGAGGCGTCGAGGTACAGGACGCGCACCCGGGCGCCCGTCGAGCGCAGCCACTCCAGCGTCGGCATGATCTCGTCCTGGTAGTGGCCGGTGCCGACGACGAGGGCGACGCGCTGGACCTGCGATCCGGGCGTCTGCGCCAGCTCGACCACCTTGGGCACGAGCTCGGGGGGCAGGTTGTCGATGACGAACCACCCCAGGTCCTCGAGGTCGTCGGCGGCCAGGCTGCGCCCGGCTCCCGACAGTCCCGTGATCACGACGAACTCGCCCACGGGCCCAGCGTACGGTTCGGCGTCCCCTGTCTCACTCGAAGCTTCGCCTCGCTCGACACTTTCAACGCCCCGCCCTCCCGGCGGGCGTCGCCGGCGGCGTCTCGTACCATGGCGGTCAGTGGTCGGTCTCGACGACGCCGCGCGACCTCGCCCTGGCCATGCCCGAGGCGGTCGAGGGCGAGAGCCGGGGTTGGCGGACGTGGTCGGTCGGGAAGAAGGCGTTCGCGTGGGAACGGCCGTTCAGCAAGGCCGACGTCCGGCGGTTCGGGAACCAGGAGCCGCCGTCCGGACCGATCCTCGCGGTGCGGGTCGAGGACCTGTCCGAGAAGGAGGCCGTGCTCGCCGCGGGCGTACCGGGCGTCTTCACGATCCCGCACTTCGACGGGTACCCGGCCGTCCTCGTCCAGCTCGACGCGGTGGACGCGGATGCGCTCCGCGAGGCGCTGGTCGACGGGTGGCTGGCGTGCGCACCTCCCGACCTCGGGCGGGACTACGTCGGAGCAGGCGGATCGGGCCGAGGAGCACCGCGACGACCGATGAGATCGCGGCGGCCCGGCGGTCTCCCTCGCGAACGCCGCCAGGGAGGAACACGCCATGGGCAAGGTCATCGTCGGGCTCAGCGTCTCGTTGGACGGCTTCATCGCCGGTCCCGACGACGGGCTCGAGCATCCGCTCGGCCGCGGCGGTGAGCGCCTCTTCGCCTGGATGAACGCCGGTCCCGAGGCCAATCGTCGGAACCGGTTCCTCGCTCCGCCCGACGCCAGCGTGCCCGTGGTCGACGCGTGGGTCGCCGATTGCGGGGCGATCGTGAGCGGACGCCGCACGTTCGACATCGCGGGTGGCTGGAAGGACGGCCACCCCATCGACGTGCCGATCTTCGTGGTGACCCACGAGGCACCGACGTCGGGCGAGTGGAGCCCGCAGGTGCGGTTCGTGACCGAGGGGGTCGAGCGGGCCGTCGCCCTCGCCCGCGAGACGGCGGGCGAGCGCGACGTGTCGGTCTGCGCGGCCGACCCGGTGCAGCAGCTCCTGCGCGCCGGGCTGCTCGACGAGGTCGAGGTCAGCATCACGCCGTGCCTGCTGGGTGGCGGGGTCCGCCTGTTCGACCACCTCGGTGCCGATCCGATCGACCTGGAGCAGGTCAGCGTGATCCCCTCGGACGGCGTGACGCACATCCGCTACCGCGTCGTCAGGGCCTGAGAGGCCGAGCAGATAGGGCGCTCGGCCACAGCCCACGCGGGGGGATTTGATGGTCGACCCCCAGCTCCACAGCCGGCCGACAGGCAGCACGCGAGCGGCAACCCGAGACGGCGTGAGCTATCCGCGCACGTTCTGACGCCGGCCGAGGCACGCACGGCGATCGTCCGGGGGCGTCCCGACGGCAGGACGGCCCCGAAGGCGGGGCACAGGACAGAGATCACGTCGTCGGTGTGTATCTCCGCCGTCGCTGGCGCCTCTCCGAACGTAGACAGACGGGCAACGGCGTCTCGGGTGGGACGGCGACCCGTCGAGAGGACGGCGACCATGGAACCCGACGTGGAGCTCGACCCGCGCGACCTCGGTGAGCTCGTGACCGACCTGCTGGGCAAGCAGCAGCTGATCTTCTTCAAGCGAGCAGTCAGCGGCACGTACCGGAACGCCGAGCCCGCGCAGAGCGGGCGCATCGTCGAGCTGCGCGTCGACGTCGACGGCAGTCGACCCCAGCAGCGCCTGAGCGGCGACGTCTTCTTCCGCTTCTCCATCTGGGGCATCGACATCACCTTCTACCTCGAGTCGTTCGTGGTCGAGAACCCCGTGGTCGGGGGCACGTCGGCGGAGATGACGATCACGGGGGCGGCGAGCATCTACGGCCAGCCCGGACGGACGGGCGAGTCCATCGAGGTGCACATCCCGCGCGTGTGGATCTTCTCGGACCCGGCGCCGGCCTGCGTGAACTGGAAGGTCAACGGGTCGACCACCGCCATCTACGCGTGCCCGAAGACCTCCGACCAGTTCCGCACGGCGACGATCGAGGTGGACCGCTTCCAGGGAACGGTGTTCCCGCCGCAGCTCGATCCGTCCATCTCGCCGTCGCCCACCGGGCTCCCGTCGTCGGTGAGCGTGCGCGAGGTGTTCCAGCGTTCGGGCCTCGACGTCACCGTCGTGCACGACGACGTGCTGAACGATCCCGACAGCTCCGACGCGGGCGAGAACTGGAGCGAGGTCGAGCTGCACGACCTGATGGAGGCCCGGTTCGACAGCTTCGCCGACACGTTGCAGTGGCGGATGTACGGCGTGGTCGTCCCGCGCTTCGGCGATCCCGGCTACGCCCCGGGCTACTACGGCACGATGTTCGACTGGGGTGGCTGGCAGGCGGGCGACACCTTCCTGCGCCAGGGCTGCGCCATCGCCGAGGAGGCGATCCGCGGCCGGGAGGTCGGCACGCTCTACGAGACGTCGCCGAAGAAGGACCGGCTCATCCTCCAGACGTTCATCCACGAGGTCGGGCACACGTGGAACCTGCCGCACGCCTGGCAGCGCACGATCGCCCCGAACAGCGCGTCGACGTCGTTCATGAACTACCCGTGGGGCTTCACCGGCGGCGCCGGCGGCGAGACGGCGTTCTGGACGAGCTTCGCCTGGACGTTCGACGACGTGGAGCTGCGCTGGATGCGCCACGCCGACCGCGCCGACGTGATCTTCGGCGGGCGCGACTGGGTCTGGAACAACCTGAGCCGCTTCCTCGACCCGGCGACGAACGCCGCCGCGGCCCCGGTGCGGGTGGTCCTCGACGGGCCGGCGCTGGTGGCGGCGTCCGAGCCGGTCGTCGTGACGATCACCGTCGTCAACGACGGGCCGGTGCCGATCGCGGTGCCGACCGACCTGTCACCCGAGGCCGGCCGGGTGGAGATCTACCTCGAGCGCCCCGACGGCCAGGTCGTGCAGCACCGCGCCCCGACGTACCGGCTCGTCGCGCCCGAGGACGTCGTGACGCTGGCGCCCGGTGAGTCCCACGTGACCGCGGTGCAGCTCTCCTTCCCGTCGACCGGGCCCGAGTTCGTGAACCCGGGGCAGTACCGGGTGCGGGCGCTGCTCACACCCGGCGAGCAGGCGATGTTGCCCTCGAACGACCTGCGCATCCGCGTCGCCCCGCCCATGAGCCGAGCCGCCGAGGAGCTCACCGAGGTGGTCACGAGGCCCGAGGTCGCCAAGTTCCTCTACTTCGGCGGGACGGCCCGCCGCCCCGAGCTGGCCGACGACCTGACCGAGGTGGCCGAGCGCTTCGAGGAGACGAGCCCCGCGACGGTCGCGCACCTGCGCACGGCGCTCGGCCTGCACGCCGCCCGGGACACGAAGTACGTCGGCCTCCGCGACGGCGCCCGCACGATCTCCGTCCGCGCCGGCGATCCCGCCGCTGCGGCGCAGAACCTCGACATCGGGATCACGCTCGCGGCCGAGAACGACACGTTGCCGCCCGCCTCGCTCGAGCGGTTGGCAGGCGAGCTCGACCAGGTCCGTAAGGCCACGGGCACGGGCGGGCGGCGTCGCGCCCCGGCCGCCAAGAAGAGCCGGGCCCGCAAGCGCTGACAGAGCCCTCGGCTCGGTCCGCCGGCTCAGCGGCGCTCGGCGCGCAGGGCCAGCAGGCGCGGGATCGTGGCTGCGTCCTGGTACTGCGGGGCCAGGGCCAGGAACCGGGGCGGTGGGGCGGGCTCGGTCATGCGGGTGAGGTACAGGCCACGCTCGGCGAGGGCGTTGACGTAGCGGCTCAGCGGCCGGTGGAAGAACGGCAGCCGCACGTCGCGGTCGACCTCCTCGACCGTGACCGTCTCGGGCAGGTACGGGCCCACCCGCCAGTACTGCTCGGGCGGGTCGAGGACCTGGTCGTCGACCCAGCCGCTGCCCGGGGTCTGGAACAGGGGATGGTTCACGAACACCACGAACCGCCCGCCGGGGCGGACCACGCGGGCGACCTCGTCGAGGGCGCCGTCCAGGTCGTCCAGGTGCTCGAGCACCAGGCACGCCACGACGGCGTCGCACCAGCCCGACCGGACGGGCAGCCGGGTCGCCGACGCTGCGCACGTAGCTCGGGCCGCCCCCACGCCGCCGGGCCTCGCGGATCTGGGCGTCGGAGGCGTCGACCCCGACCACCTGCGCCGCGCCGCCGGCCGCGGCCAGCCGGGCGATCTGCCCCTCGCCGCAGCCGAGGTCGAGGACGTGCGACGCTCCCGCCAGGTGGCGGGCGGCCATGGGCAGGATCTGCTCGTCGTACTCGACGTCGGCGCCACCGGTGAAGCCCGCCTGCCACCAGGCGGCGTGCTGCTCCCACACGCCGGCCAGGTCGAGCGGGTCGGCTCCCTCGGACGGGTCGGTCACGACCCGTTCCCCCGACCCACCCGCTCGCCGTGGATCTTGCCGTACACCGCGAGCGCCACGTCGTCGGGCAGCCAGGACAGGCCCCGCAGGTCGTCGAGCGACGCGTCCTTCACCGCCGCCACGCCCCCGAGCTCCTTCGTCAGGCGCTTGCGCCGGGTCGGGCCGAGGCCCTTGATGTCGTCGAGCACCGACTTCGTCATGCGCTTGCCGCGGAGCTGGCGGTGGTACGTGATGGCGAACCGGTGGGCCTCGTCGCGGATGCGCTGCAGCATGTACAGCGCCTCGGAGCCCCGGGGCATCCGCACCGGATCGGCCTCGCCGGGCACGTACACCTCCTCGAACCGCTTGGCCAGCGACGCCACCGGGATCTCCTCGTCGAGCCCCAGCTCCTCGAGGACCCGCACGGCGACGTTGAGCTGACCCTTGCCGCCGTCGACGAGCAGGAGCTGGGGCGGGTACGAGAACCTGCCCGACCGCTCGCCCACGGGCTGCGACCGCTCGGCGAGGTACGCGGTCAGCCGGCGGGTCAGCACCTCCTCCATGGCCGCGAAGTCGTCGTTGCCGGGCACCGAACGCACCTTGAAGCGGCGGTAGTCGGACTTCTTGGGCAGCCCGTCCTCCATCACCACCATCGAGCCGACGTAGTCGCTGCCCTGGATGTGGCTCATGTCGTAGCACTCGATGCGCAGCGGGGCCTCGGGCAGGCCGAGCACGTCCTGCAGCTCGTTGAGGGCGCGGGCCCGGGCGTTGTGGTCGCTGGCCCGCCGCAGGCGGTGGCGGGTGAACTCCTCGGTGGCGTTGCGGGTGACGGTGGCCTGCAGCTCGCGCTTGGCCCCCCGCTGCGGCACCCGGACGGCCACGCGTGAGCCCCGCAGGTGCGACAGCCAGTCGGCGTACAGCTCGGGGTCGTCGGGCTCGGTGGGCACCAGCACCGTCCTCGGCACGCCGAGCGGCGGGTCGTCGTACAGCCCCTCGAGGACGTCGCCCACGAGCTCGCCGGGGGCCACGTCCTCGACCTTGTCGAGCACGAACCCCTTGCGGCCGACGACCCGGCCCTTGCGGACGAAGAAGACCTGCACCGCGGCCTCGAGGTCGTCCTCGGCGATGCCGACGACGTCGATGTCCTCGTTGCGGTCGGCGACCATCTGCTGGCGCTCGATCGCCTTGCGCACGCTGGTGAGCCGGTCGCGCAGGCGGGCGGCCCGCTCGAACTCGAGCTCGGACGCCGCCGACCGCATCTCGCGCCTCCAGCCGGCGCACGATCGTGTCGGTGTCGCCGTCGAGGAACTCGAGGAGCTCGTCGACCAGGCCGTCGTAGGTCTGCGTGGTCGATCTCGCCCACGCACGGTCCGGAGCACTTCTCGATGTGGAACAGCAGGCAGGGACGGCCGAGGCGCTCGTGCCGGCCGAACTTGTTGTCGCTGCACGTGCGCAGCGGGAAGGTGCGCAGCAGCAGGTCGAGCGTCTCGCGGATGGCGTAGGCGTGGCCGTAGGGGCCGAAGTAGCGCACCCCCTTGCGCTTGCGTCCCCGCATGACCATGGGCCGGGGCCACTCGTCGCCGACGGTGACCGCCAGGAACGGGTAGCTCTTGTCGTCGCGCAGCCGGATGTTGAACCGCGGCCGGTGCTGCTTGATGAGGCTGTACTCGAGCATGAGCGCCTCGACCTCGTTGCGGACCTGGATCCACTCGACGGTCTCGGCGGCGGCCACCATCGCCGCCGTGCGGGGCGGCAGGTGGCGCGGGTCCTGGAAGTAGTTGGACAGCCGCTGGCGCAGCGAGCGCGCCTTGCCCACGTAGATGACGCGGCCCTCGCCGTCCTTGAACTGGTAGGAGCCGGGGGCGTCGGGGATCGTGCCGGTCGGCGGGCGCTGCACCACGACGCCGAGGGTAGAGGGTGCCGGGGCGTGCCCGACCGGACCGTGTGACGAGAGGCCCGTTGACACTCTCCGTCATCGCGGAGGATGCTCCTGGAGGCGGTGGAGGCCGGGCGGCGGTCTCTCGCCGGGAGCGGACGACATGCCGACGCTCGCGGTGGTCCTCGAAGAGGGCTTCGACGGAGACGACGTGGACGGTGCGGGTCGGCGACGACGTCGCCTTCTCGCGGACGGGTCACGACGCGCCCCCAGATCGGCGTGGCCCAGCGGTTCACGGTCGACGTCCCTCCGGGCCGGTCGTGCTGAACGTCGAGGTCTCCTCCCGCGGCCTCGCGGCCGACGTCCCGGTCGACGTGCGTGACGGCACGCACGTCGGCATCTCCATCGTCGGAGACCAGGTGGTCCACCGCTCGGCGGACGAGCCCTTCCGCTACGCCTGACCGTCCGATCGTGGCCCCTGCGGCGACCTGGAGGTCCGACATGAGCCAGACGATCGACGACGCGAGCGACGGAAGCACGTCGAGCGAGGAGCAGGCGGCGGCGCCGGGCCGCCTCCCCCCGTGGGCGACTGGCGAGGTGAGCGGGCTGTACGAGACCCGCCGGCCGCTGCCCCATCGCTCCGCTGCTCCCTGCCTCCTCGGCCCGGAGCGCCGCCTGGCCCGAGACGTCGACCGGACGTACCCCGGGCGAGGCGGACGAGGCGTCATGGCGCCGACGAGGCACGCGCGTTCGGGGCGATCCTGCCGCTCGACTTCAGCGGGCAGCTCCGGCTCGACGTCGACGGGCGCTACCCGCTGAGGGTGGCCAGCGGCACGATCTGCGCAGGGCCTGTTCCTCCGGATGCACTGGATCGCCCGCGTGACCACGGCTCGGGCCGCGGACGTGGACCGGATCGATCTTCTACCGCGACGGCGCGGGGGCCGGCACCGCCTACACCGACGTCCGCATCATCGTCGTGCGGCCCGGGCTCCTCGGTCCGCCGATCGGCGGCGATCGTGCGGTTCACCGGAGGCGGCACGTCCGGCTGACCATGCGCTACGGCTACCGGTCCCGCTACGCCCACGAGGTGGAGTTCGAGTACGACGCGGCCACCGGCGTGTCGCCCGTGACGTCGTTCGACATCGGCTCGCACCCGAACCGCCCGGCGTCGATCACCGCCGAGACGATCTCGATCGAGGACGTCTACCGGCGGGCGGGCTTCCGGGTCCGGCGCAGCAGCGGCGACAGCATCGTGCCGCTCGTCGGCGCGGGGCCGACGCGCTGTGGTCGGACGCCGAGATGCACGACGCCATGCAGACCTACTGGAGCCGCTTCGCCAACGTGCCGCAGTGGTCGGTGTGGACGTTCTTCGCCTCCCTGTCCGACCAGGGGACGGGGCTCGGCGGGATCATGTTCGACGACATCGGGCCCAACCACCGGCAGGGCACCGCCATCTTCCACGACTCGTTCATCTCCGAGCCGCCTCCCGGCGACCCCGACGCCGCTGCGGCGGTGGCCCGCATCCGCTTCTGGACCGCGGTCCACGAGCTCGGGCACGCCTTCAACCTGGCCCACGCGTGGCAGAAGTCGCTCGGCATCGGCGGCGGCGGCCCGTGGGTGCCGCTCGTCGACCACCCCGAGGCACGGTCGTTCATGAACTACCCGTACCGGGTGGCCGGGCGGCGCCTCGGCGTTCTTCGACGACTTCGCCTACCGCTTCACCGACGACGAGCTGCTGTTCCTGCGCCACGCGCCCGAGCGGTTCGTGCAGCAGGGCAACGCCCGCGTGGTTCGACAACCACGGGTTCGAGCAGGCGAACATCTCGCCCGAGCCGCAGCTGGCGCTCGAGCTGCGGGTCCACCGCGAGGACTGGCACGGTGTGCCGACGTTCGGGTTCCTCGAGCCGGTCTACGTCGAGCTGAAGCTGGCGAACGTCAGCGACGCCCCCGTCGTGGTCGACGAGCACATCCTGCTCGACCGGTCGGCCATGGTCGTCGTGGTCAAGCGCGAGGGCCGCGAGGCCGACCATGCGAGTGCCGTACGCGTCGTAGTGCAACCACGCGTCGCCCGGTGGCGCTCGCCCCCGGCGAGGCCCTGTACGAGAGCATGCTGGCGTCGGTCACCCGGGGCGGGTTCATGATCGACGAGCCGGGTCGGTACGTCGTGCAGATGGCGCTCGAGCTGCCGTCGGGCGAGCACCTCGTGTCGAACCGCCTGCAGTTGCGGGTGGCGCCGCCCAAGCGGATGGAGCACGAGCAGCCTGGCGTCGCGACTACCTCACCGACGACGTCGGCCGCGTCTACACGTTCGGGGGCAGTCGCGGTGCTCGACGCGGCCAACGACACGCTCGAGGAGGTCGTGGCGCGCATGGCGGACGAGCCGGTGGCCCGGCACGCCCACCTCATGCTCGGGCGGCCCGCGGCCCGTCCCCACAAGCTGCTCGACCTGCCCGCCGGCGTCCCCCGGCCCGAGCCGGCGCACCGCCTCGGCGGCGCCATCTCGGTGAAGAAGGCCGAGCCCAAGGTGGCCGAGGAGCACCTCCACGCGGCGCTCGACGACGCCCCGGTGGCGGCCGAGACGCTCGGCCACATCCGGTTCAACCGGGCGGTCGACCGCTTCGCCACCGTGCTCGAGGAGCAGGGCGAGACTGGCGGTGGCGGCCGCCGATCGTCGGGCAGGCCGCAGCGGGCGCTCAGCGCCCGCGGCGTCCTCGACTCGGTCGTCGAGGACCTCGCCGAGCGCAAGCGCCGCCTCGAGGCCGAGGGCGGGAAGCGGTCGCGCGTCGTCGGGGTCCACCCGAGCTGCGCCGACCAGCACCGGCTCGGCCCGCAGGGCGGCTCGGGCCGGAAGGGCGGCTCGGCCGAAGGGCGGCAGCTGGCCTGCGCGCAGCGCTGGGCACGGCGGTACCGGGCGACCGCCGGCGGCGCCCGGTACCGAGTCGCGCACGCATCGTCGCTGGCGCCACGGTTGTCAGATCGCCGCATGGTCTTCGTAAACTGCTGTTCAAGCCGGCCCGGCATTCCGGCTGCATATCGGTTCCGGGGACGACATCCCCGTGGGAGAGGCGACCGGGCTGTCCCCACCGTCCGCCAACCGGAGCCAGCAACGGAGGAGACCCCACCATGCTTCGGCTCCAGAGCCCGCTCGACGAGCGGTACACCGCAGCGGACCCCGAGGACCTGGCGACACGCATCGCGGCCGCCAAGACCACCCTCGGTGACCGCCTGTTCATCCTCGGCCACCACTACCAGCGGGACGAGATCATCCGCTGGGCCGACGCCCGCGGCGACTCGTACCGCCTGTCGGTGCTGGCCCAGGAGCGTCCGCAGGCCCAGCTACATCGTGTTCTGCGGCGTGCACTTCATGGCCGAGTCGGCCGACATCCTCACCGCCGACCACCAGACGGTGATCCTGCCCGACCTCAACGCCGGCTGCTCGATGGCCGACATGGCCGACATCGACGAGGTCGAGGAGGCGTGGGAGGCGCTCGGCGCGGTCACCGACGTCGACCGCATCGTGCCGATCACCTACATGAACAGCTCCGCCGCCATCAAGGCGTTCGTCGGCCGTCACGGCGGTGCCGTGTGCACGTCGACCAACGCCCGCGCCGTGCTCGAGTGGGCGCTCGGCGGCGGGCCGGGGGCGACTGGCGGGCAGGGCGACAAGGTCCTGTTCTTCCCCGACCAGCACCTCGGCCGCAACACGGGCGTGGCCATGGGCTACGGGCTCGACGACATGCGCGTGTGGGACCCCCGCCAGGACCTCGGCGGCCTCACCGAGCGCGACGCCAAGGAGGCCACGTTCCTGCTGTGGCGGGGCCACTGCTCGATCCACCAGCGGTTCCGGCCCGCCCAGATCGCCACCTTCCGGGCCGAGCACCCCGACGGCATCGTGGTCGTCCACCCCGAGGTGCCCGCACGAGACCGTCGAGCTCGCCGACCAGGTCGGGTCGACCGACTACATCATCCGGGCCCTCGCCGAGGCCCCGTCCGGATCGACGATCGCCGTCGGGACCGAGGTCCACCTCGTCAACCGGCTGGCGCAGGAGCATCCCGACAAGACCGTCGTGTCGCTCGACCCGCTGATCTGCCCGTGCTCGACGATGAACCGCATCGACGAGCCCCACCTCGCGTGGGTGCTCGACGAGCTGGTCGAGGGCCGCGTGGTCAACCAGATCTCGGTCGATCCCGACACCGCCGAGTCGGCCCGCGTCGCCCTCCAGAGGATGCTCGACATCACCTGATCGAGTGGCCGCCCCGGATCGGCCCCCGGGGCGGCCGACTCCTCCCCAGAGAACGTACGCGGTAGGTCACGCCGTCTCGGGTTGCCGCTCGCGTGCTGCCTGTCGGCCGGCTGTGGAGCTGGGGGTCGACCACCAAATCCCCCGCGTGGGCTGTGCCGAACGCCCTATCTGCTCGGCCTCTGAGGCCGGCCGCGGGTTCGTCAGCCCTGGCCGCGCCGCAACGGCTCCCGGCCCGGCGGTTGCGTCGGCCGTGGCCGGTGCGGCACGGGCGTCACCGAGCGGACGACCTCGGTGTCGGCCTCGAGCTCGAAGGCCTCGCCCTCGTGGTGGATGGTGCGCGGCGGGCCGTCCCACAGCCGGTAGGTGGCGGAATGGCCGTCGGTCTCGACCTCGATGCCGCTCCCCCGGTAGCGCACCCGGAAGCGCAGCCGGCCGAGGTCGCTCGGCAGGCGCGGGGTGAACCAGAGCTTGCCGTCCCGCGCCCGCATCCCGCCGAACCCCTCGACCAGGGCCGTCCACGCCCCGGCGAGCGACGCCATGTGCAGGCCGTCGCGGGTGTTGTGGTTGCGGTCCTCGAGGTCCATCAGGGCGGCCTCGGCCAGGTAGTCGTAGGCCAGCTCGAGGTAGCCGAGCTCGGCGGCCACCACCGACTGGGTGGCGGCCGACAGCGACGAGTCCCGCACCGTGATGGCCTCGTAGTAGCGGAAGTTGCGGTCCATCTCGGCGGCCGTGAAGGCGTCGCCGCGCAGCTGCATCGCCAGCACGAGGTCGGGCTGCTTCACGACCTGCTTGCGGTACAGGTCGAAGTAGGGCGCGTGCAGGAGGAGCGGGTACTTGTCGGGGCCGGTGTCGGCGAAGTCCCACATGGCGTGGTCGGTGAACCCCTCGCTCTGCGGGTGCACGCCGAGGGAGCGGTCGTAGGGGATCACCATGGCGTCCGCCGCGTCCCGCCACGACGCCATCTCCTCGGTCGTGACGCCGTGCTCCTCGGCGAGGTCGGCGTGCCGGGCCGTGATGTCGGCCGCGGCCCGCAGGTTCTGCTGGGCCATCAGGTTCGTGTACACGTTGTTGTCGACGATCGCCGTGTACTCGTCGGGCCCGGTCACCCCGTCGATGCGGAACGCGCCCTGACGGTCGTGGTGACCCAGGCTGCGCCACAGCCGGGCGGTGCAGACCAGCAGGTCGACGGCCACCTCCCGCTCGAACACGGCGTCCTGCGTGGCGTCCAGGTAGCGCACGACCGCGTCCGCGATGTCGGCGTTGATGTGGAAGGCGGCCGTGCTCGCCGGCCAGTAGCCCGACGACTCGCGGCCGCGGATCGTCCGCCACGGGAAGGCCGCGCCCTCGAGGCCCAGCTCGCCGGCCCGCTCCTCGGCGACCGGCATGGTCAGCTTCCGCCACACGAGCGGGTCGGCCGCCGTCTCGGGCGTGGTGAACATCAGCACGGGCAGCACGAACGTCTCGGTGTCCCAGAACGTGTGACCGTCGTAGCCCGGGCCGGTGAGGCCCTTGCCGGGGATCGGGCGCTGCTCGGCCCGCGCCGCCGACTGGACGATGTGGAACAGGCCGAAGCGCACGGCCTGCTGGACCTCGGCGTCGCCCTCCAGCTCGACGTCCGCCCCCGCCCAGAACTCGTCCAGGTAGGCGCGCTGCTCGGCCAGCAGGCCGTGCCACCCGGTCAGCCGCGCCGCCGGCCATCGCCGCCACGACCTGGTCGTGGACCGCCGGCCGGGTCCGCTGGCTCGACCAGCCGTAGGCGAGGTACTTGACGACCCGCAGCTTCTCGCCCGGCTGCAGCCGGGTGGCGATCGTCAGCCGGCAGACGTCCTCGGAGCTCCAGATGTCGAGGTCGGTGTTCTCGGGCCCGTCGACCTGGTGGCGCATGCCGGCCGCCATGCGCAGCCCGCTCTGACGGGTGTGGTGCACCATCAGCGCCTCGGTGCCGGACGCGGTGTGCTCCTCGCTGACGAGGGGCCGCTCGAGGACCGCGGCCGTGCGCGGGTCGGGACCCAGGTCGGGCATGTCCTCGTTGGCCACCAGCTCGGACTGCAGGACGATGCGCAGCGAGCGGTCGATCGGCTCGACCACGTACTCGATGGCGGCGACCGCCCGCTGGGTGAGCGACACGAGGCGGGTCGTGCGCAGCCGGATGCCGTCGCCCGCGGGCGAGTGCCACTCGACCGTGCGCTCGAGCGTGCCGGCGCGCAGGTCGAGGCGCCGCCGGTGCGCGTCGAGGACGCCGTACCGGACGTCGAACGGCTCGTCGTCGACGAGGAGGCGGAAGATCTTGCCGTCGGTCACGTTGATGACCGTCTGGCCCGATTCGGAGAACCCGTAGCCCCGCTCGCCGTACTCGAGCGGGCGCAGCTCGTAGAACGAGTTGAGGTAGGTGCCGGGGACCCCGTGGGGGTCGCCCTCGTCGAGGTTGCCGCGCAGGCCGATGTGCCCGTTCGAGAGGGCGAAGACCGACTCGGAGCTGGCGATCTCGTCGAGGTCGAGGTCGTCCTCGGTCACGCACCACGGCTCGACCGTGAACAGCCGCCGCCCCATCGTCGTGACGTGCTCGGCCTCGTGGGCGTCGTGTTGGGTCATCGGGAGCCGTCGCCCTCCTCGTCGGGCTCCAGCAGCTCGGCCAGGTCGTCGACCACCACGTCGGCGCCGTGGGCCAGCAGGGCGCCTCGCGCTGGCCCACCCGGTCCACGCCGACCACGAAGCCGAACCCGCCCGCCCGCCCGGCCGCCACGCCGGCGAGGGCATCCTCGAACACCGCGGCCGCCGGGCGCGGAACGCCGAGCGCCTCCGCGCCGGCCAGGAACGTGTCGGGTGCGGGCTTGCCGGCCAGCCCCCTCTGCGCGGCCACCACGCCGTCGACCCGCGCCTCGAAGAGGTCGGCGATGCCCGCCGCGGCCAGGACCTGTGCGGTGTTGGCGCTCGACGACACCACGGCGGTGCGCAGTCCGCGTCGCGCGGACGGCCCGCACGAACCGGACCGAGCCCTCGAACACCGTCACCCCGCCCTCGGCGAGCAGGCGCAGGACCAGTGCGTTCTTCTGCGTTGCTCAGACCGTGCACGGTCGGGCTGCCCGCGGGATCGTCGGGCGTGCCCTCGGGCAGGTCGATGTCCCGAGAGGCGAGGAACCCCCGCGTGCCGTCGAGCCGCGGCCGGCCGTCGACGTACCGCTCGTAGTCGGCGGCCTCGAAGGGGCGGAAGGGCTCGCCCGTCTCGTCGGCCCGGCGTCGGAGGAACGCGTCGAACGTCTCCTTCCAGGCCCGCCGGTGGACGCTGGCCGTGTCGGTCAGCACGCCGTCGAGGTCGAACAGGCACGCCGTCACGGTTTCGGGAAGCTTGGGCACCTGTCCTCCGAGGGAGACGGGACGAGGTCACCGTGTTGGATACCCGATCCACGCGGCGAAGGGAACCGTTCCCGCGTCATCGTTCTCGGCCATCCCCCGACGAACGGACGCTCGACGATGATCTGGACGCCGTCCGCCCGTCCGCCGGTCAGACTGGCCCGATGCCGGACCCGACCACCGCCGACGACGTCATCGCCCGGCTCGGCCTGAAGCCGCATCCCGAGGGTGGCTGGTACGCCGAGACGTGGCGGCACGAGCCGGGCCCGGTCGGACGCCCCGCCGGCACCGCCATCTACTACCTCCTCGCCGCCGGCCAGCGGTCACATTGGCACCGCGTCGACGCCACCGAGATCTGGCACTTCTACGCCGGCGACCCGCTCGAGCTGTCGATCAGCGACACAGACGCCGGCCCGACCCGCACGCTCCTGCTCGGCCCCGACCTCGCCGGCGGGCCAGGTGCCGCAGGGCATCGTCCCCGAGGGTGCATGGCAGGCGGCCGCGCCCACGGGCGCCTGGACCCTGGTGGGCTGCACCGTCTCGCCCGGGTTCAGCTTCGACGGCTTCGAGCTGGCCCCACCCGGCTGGTCACCCGCGAGCTGACGATCCTCGGGCGCCGGTGCGCCCGTCGCCGCCGGCCAGGAGCGGGGCCAGGTACTGGCCGGTCCAGCTGGCGGACTCGGCGGCCACCTCCTCGGGCGTGCCCGTGGCCACGACCATGCCGCCGCCGCTGCCGCCCTCGGGCCCGAGGTCGATGATGTGGTCGGCGGTCTTGATGACGTCGAGGTTGTGCTCGATGACCAGCACGGTGTTGCCCTGGTCGACCAGGCGGGACAGCACGGTGAGCAGCTTGCGGATGTCCTCGAAGTGCAGGCCCGTCGTCGGCTCGTCGAGGATGTAGATCGTGTGGCCGGTCGAGCGCTTGGCCAGCTCGCTCGACAGCTTGACCCGCTGCGCCTCGCCGCCCGAGAGCGTGGTCGCCGGCTGGCCGAGCCGCACGTAGCCGAGCCCGACGTCGACCAGCGTCTGCATGTGGCGAGCGATCGGCGGGCTGGTTGGCGAAGAACTCGAGCGCCTCCTCGCAGCTCATGTCGAGCACGTCGGCGATGTTCTTGTCCTTGAACGTGATGTCGAGCGTGTCGCGGTTGTAGCGGGCCCCCTTGCAGACCTCGCACGGCACGTACACGTCGGGCAGGAAGTGCATCTCGATCTTGATCGTGCCGTCGCCCGAGCAGGCCTCGCAGCGCCCGCCGCTGACGTTGAAGCTGAACCGGCCGGGCAGGTAGCCGCGCACCTTCGCCTCGTGGGTCTGGGCGAACAGCTTGCGGATGTGGTCGAACACGCCCGTGTAGGTGGCGGGGTTCGACCGGGGCGTGCGCCCGATCGGCGACTGGTCGATGTCGATGACCTTGTCGAGCTGATCGATGCCGTCGACGCCGGTGTGCAGGCCGGGCGGCGTCTTCGACCGGTACACCTTCTGCATCAGCGACCGGAAGAGGATGTCGTTCACCAGCGTCGACTTGCCCGACCCCGACACGCCGGTGACCGCCACGAAGCAGCCGAGCGGGAACGCCACGTCGATGTTCTTGAGGTTGTTCTGCCGGGCGCCCCGGACCGTGAGCCACTTGTCGCCCGTCGGGCGGCGCTGCGCCGGCACCGGGATCGACCGCTTGCCCGCCAGGTACTGCCCGGTGACCGACTTGCGGTTGCGGAGCAGCCCCTTGACCGTGCCGGTGTGGACGATCTCGCCGCCGTGCTCGCCGGCGCCGGGACCGATGTCGACCACGTGGTCGGCCACCATGATCGTTTCCTCGTCGTGCTCGACGACGAGGACCGTGTTGCCCAGCTCGCGCAGGCGGATGAGCGTGTCGATGAGCCGGCGGTTGTCGCGCTGGTGCAGCCCGATCGACGGCTCGTCGAGCACGTACAGCACGCCGACCAGGCCCGACCCGATCTGCGAGGCCAGGCGGATGCGCTGCGCCTCGCCGCCGGCCAGCGTGCCGGCCGAGCGGGACAGGGTGAGGTAGTCGAGCCCGACGTCGAGCAGGAAGCCCATGCGGGCGTTGATCTCCTTCACGACGCGCTCGGCGATGAGCCGGTCGCGCTCGGACAGCTCGAGGGCGGCCAGCGCCTTGGCCGCCTCGCCGATCGACATGTTGCCGATGTCGGCGATCGATGAAGCCGTCGATCGTGACCGCCAGCGACAGCGGCTTGAGCCGGGCGCCGCCGCAGGCGTTGCACGGCACCTCGCGCATGTAGCCCTCGACCTGCTCGCGGGCGCTGTCGCTCTCGGCCTCGGCGTGCCGGCGCTGCAGGTACGGGATCACGCCCTCGTAGTTGGCGTTGTAGGTGCGCTCGCGGCCGTAGCGGTTCTTGAACTGCACCCACACCTTGCCGACGCCCTTGCCGTACAGCACCGCCTGGCGCTGCTTGGCGGTGAGCGACGAGAACGGCGCGTCCATGTCGATGCCCAGCTCGTCGGCCACGGCGACGACCAGGCGCTGGAAGTAGCGCTGGTGACCGCCGGCCCACGGCGCGATGGCGCCGGCCTCGAGGCTGAGGGTCGGGTCGGGGACGATGAGCTCGGGGTCGACCTCGTAGCGGGTGCCGAGGCCGTCGCACGTCTCGCAGGCGCCGTACGGCGAGTTGAACGAGAAGTTGCGGGGCGCCAGCTCGTCGAAGCTGCCGTGCCCGTTGGGGCAGGCCAGGTGCTGGCTGAACGTGAGCGTCTCGGGCCCGGCGTCGGCGTCGCTGTCGGGTGCGCCGCCGTCGTGGCCCGAACGGTCGGCCCGGTCGCCCTCGCCCCCTCCGGGGATGCGGTCGGCGCCGCTGCCGTTGCGCGGCACGATCTGCACCTCGGCCACGCCGTCGGCCAGCTTCAGCGCGGTCTCGAGCGACTCGGTGAGCCGGCGCTCGATGCCGTCGCGCCGCACGAGCCGGTCGACGATGACCTCGATGGTGTGCTGCTCGTAGCGGGCGAGCTCGATCTTGTCGGACGTCTCGTGGACCTCGCCGTCGACCCGCGCCCGCGTGAACCCCTGCGCGGCCAGGTCGGCGAGCAGCGTCTCGTAGGTGCCCTTGCGCCCGCGCACGACCGGCGCCAGCACCTGGAACCGGGTGCCGTCGGGCAGCTCCATGATGCGGTCGACGATCTGCTGCGGCGTCTGCCGGGTGACCTCGGCCCCGCATTCGGGGCAGTGGGCGACGCCGATGCGGGCGTACAGCAGGCGCAGGTAGTCGTAGACCTCGGTGATCGTGCCGACCGTCGACCGCGGGTTGCGCGAGGCGCTCTTCTGGTCGATCGAGATGGCCGGCGACAGGCCCTCGATGAAGTCGACGTCGGGCTTGTCCATCTGGCCGAGGAACTGCCGGGCGTAGGCCGACAGCGACTCGACGTAGCGCCGCTGGCCCTCGGCGTAGATCGTGTCGAAGGCCAGCGACGACTTCCCCGAGCCCGACAGCCCGGTGAACACGATGAGCTTGTCGCGCGGCAGCTCGAGGCTCGACGTTGCGGAGGTTGTGCTCGCGGGCACCACGGATCACCAGCGAATCAGCCACGACGTCCCAGGCTATCGGGCGCGCGCGCAACCCGCGAACGGATGTTCGTACCCGAGGCCGTGACCAGGGCGTTCATCGCACCTGGTCGCGGCCCGGCGCTCAACGCAGGACCAGCAGGTCCTGCCCCAGCGGCCACGGGGTCTCGCCGGCGGCCAGGGCCCGCTCGATGGCGGCGACGCCCTTGGCCCAGCCCTCGTCGTCGATGCCGACCAGCGCGGTGTCGCTGCGTCGCATCACCGGCGAGGTGGTCGAGCATCTCGTCGTAGGTGGCGAACGCCGGCTCGCGGACGCGTTCGAGCGCCACGACCGCGAACCCCGCGTCCTCGAAGGCCGAGATCACGACGCCCAGCCGGGGCCACGTCTCCGGCGAGGCGCATGGCGTCGGGGAAGAGGTGGAACAGCTCGATCTCGTCCTGGCGACCGGGGTAGCCCCCGCGGATCAGGACGGTGCCGCCGGGCTCGACCACTCGGCGGGTCTCCCGCGCCGCGGCCGCCAGGTCGGGGAACTGGTGGACGACCGTCGACAGCCATGCCGCGCCGACGGCGTCGTCGTCGAGCGGCAGCCGCTCGACCGAGCCCTCGGTGTACGTGACGAGGCCGTGCGGACGTGCCGCCTCCGCACGAGCCCGCATCCCACGAGACGGCTCGACCGCATGCACGCGGCATGCCCAGCGTCTCCGCGAAGGCCACGGCCCAGATGCCGGTGCCGGCGCCGATGTCGACCACGTCGGGCGGAGGCGCATCGGGCAGGTAGGCGGCGGCGTGGCGACACCACACGGCCTGCGCCTCGGGGGTCGCGGTCGGCGGACGCTTGCCGAAGTCCTCGGCGACCGCGATCTCTTCGTCAGCGGACGTTGCTCATCGCTCGTTCGCTCCAGATCGGGACGTCCATCGCGATCGGCCCGGTCGGCGCGCGCCACGACCGCCGGCGCCCGGACGATCGCGTCGCCGACAGCGCGAGCCCGGCACGGCAGCCACGGACGACGAGCAGCGAGGCGGTCGCCTGCGATGGTCGGCATGGCCAGCTGCGACCCAGATCGCCGATGCGAGCGACGTTCGAGCCCACTGCCGGCGATGCCGCGTCGAGCAGCGTCCGCTGCACGCGGGGCTCGACCGCCGGCGCGCGGTGCCGATCGACGAGCGCCAGGACCCGAGTGCCGGACTCCGCGCCGAGCGTGCACCCGCGAGCGTCGCGCGCATGCGCGGCGGCCGTCCGGGCGACTGTGTCGATGCGGGCATCACCGAGTTCGTCACGTCACGTCCCATGGACGCTGAGGTCTGACAGAACGATGGTGGCCCCGACGGGTCAGACCCCGGCTTCGCGCAGCTCGCGCTTGAGCTCGTTGACCTCGTCGCGCAGGCGGGCGGCGTACTCGAAGCGCAGGTCGGCCGCGGCCTCGTGCATCTCTTCCTCGAGCGTCTGGATGAGGCGGCCCAGCTCGGTGGGCGGCAGATCGCCGAGCTCGTCGCGCAGGGTCTTGCCGCCGGCCGCGGCCGCGGCCACGGCGACCGTCGCCGGGCACCGGCGCACCCTCGGCCGGGCGCAGGTGGGCGAGGATGTCGTTGACCGCCTTGCGGATGGTCTGGGGCTCGATGCCGTGCTCGGCGTTGTAGGCGATCTGCAGCTGGCGGCGCCGCTGGGTCTCGCCGATGGCCCGCCGCATCGAGTCGGTCACCGTGTCGGCGTACATGACCACCTGGCCGTCGACGTTGCGGGCCGCCCGGCCGATCGTCTGGACGAGCGACGTCTCGCTGCGGAGGAACCCCTCCTTGTCGGCGTCGAGGATGGCGACCAGCGACACCTCGGGCAGGTCGAGACCCTCGCGCAGCAGGTTGATGCCCACCAGCACGTCGAACTCGCCGAGCCGCAGCGCTCGCAGGATCTCGATGCGCTCGATCGTGTCGATGTTCGAGTGCAGGTAGCGGACCCGCAGGCCCTGCTCGAGCAGGTACTCGGTCAGGTCCTCGGCCATCTTCTTGGTCAGCGTGGTGACGAGGATCCGCTGGTCGAGGTCGATGCGCTTGCGCACCTCGGTGAGCAGGTCGTCGATCTGCCCCTTCGTGGGACGGACGATGACCTCGGGGTCGACGAGGCCGGTCGGGCGCACGATCTGCTCGACGACGGTGGACGAGATGTCGAGCTCGTACGCCGACGGCGTCGCCGAGAGGAAGACCACCTGGTTCACGCGCTCGACGAACTCGTCGAACTTGAGCGGGCGGTTGTCGGCCGCCGACGGCAGGCGGAAGCCGTGCTCGATGAGCTGCTCCTTGCGGCTGCGGTCGCCCTCGTACTGGCCGTGCAGCTGCGGGACCGCCACGTGGCTCTCGTCGATGACCAGCAGGAAGTCGTCGGGGAAGAAGTCGAGCAGCGTGTTGGGAGCCTCTCCGCGCCCACGGCCGTCGATGGGGCCCGAGTAGTTCTCGATGCCGTTGCAGAAGCCGACCTCCTGCATCATCTCGAGGTCGTACTGCGTGCGCATGCGCAGCCGCTGGGCCTCGAGCAGCTTCCCCTCGCGCTCGAAGTACTGCAGCCGCTCGGCCAGCTCGGACTCGATGCGCCCGATGGCGGCCTGCATCCGCTCGTCGCCCGCCACGTAGTGGGTCGCCGGGTAGATCCACAGGTCGTCGAGCGAGCGGATCTGCTCGCCGGTGGTGGGGTCGACCTCGGTGATGCGCTCGATCTCGTCGCCGAACAGCTCGATCCGCAGGATCGTCTGCTCGTAGGCCGGGTGCACCTCGATGGTGTCGCCGCGCACCCGGAACCGACCCCGCTCGAGGTAGGTGTCGTTGCGGTCGTACTGCATGTCGACGAGGCGCCGCAGGAACGCCCGCTGGTCGATCTGATCGCCGACCAGCTGGTAGAGGACGTTCTCCTTGTACTCGGCCGGCGAGCCCAGGCCGTAGATGCACGACACCGAGGCGACGACGATGACGTCGCGCCGGGTGAGCAGTGCCGCCGTGGCCGAGTGCCGCAGGCGGTCGATCTCGTCGTTCACCGACGAGTCCTTCTCGATGTAGGTGTCGCTCGAGGCGATGTAGGCCTCGGGCTGGTAGTAGTCGTAGTAGCTGACGAAGTACTCGACCCGGTTGTCGGGGAAGAACTCGCGGAACTCGTTGGCGAGCTGGGCGGCCAGCGACTTGTTGGGCGCGAGGACCAGCGTGGGCTTCTGCACCTGCTCGATCGTCCAGGCGATCGTGGCGCTCTTGCCCGAGCCGGTGATGCCGAGGAGCGTCTGGTAGCGCTCGCCGTTGGTGATGCCGGCGCTGAGCGCGGCGACAGCCGCGGGTTGGTCGCCCGCGGGCTCGAAGTCGGAGACCATCCGGAACGGGTTCTGCTTCGGCGGCATCGCGTCAGGACTGTATCGGCGGCCTGTGACATCGAGGCCCGGGAACCACGCCCGGGAGCGGTCAGCCGTCGCGGAGGGTGCGCAGCCCCAACAGGGTGCCGAAGCCGACCAACCCCAGCCCGGCGACCGCGTCGGCCGCCTGCAGGGAGCGGTCACCGAGGCGGCGGCCCGCGAGCAGGACGCCCGTCGTGAGCACGGCGAACCACCCGATGCTGCCCGCGGCGATGCCGCACAGCAGCGCCACCGCGTCGGCCCAGCCGCCGATGACCGACGCGGTCGACGCGGCGGCGAAGGCGGTGGCCCACGACGCGATGGTCAGCGGGTTGGACGCCGTGGCGGCCAGGGACGTGCGCAGCGCCCGTGCGGGGGTGACGACCTCGGACGGGACCTCGAGCCCGAGCCGGACCCGCTGGGCGGCCGTCAGGGTGCGCACGCCCATGACGACGAGCACCACGGCGCCCACCGCCCCCATCGCCACGCGCACGGGCGCCACCGTGACGAGGGCGCCGGCGCCCAGCATGCCCAGCGCCCCGTAGAACGTGTCGACCGTGGCCGCACCCGCGCCGACCGCCAGCCCCGGGCCGAACCCGTAGCGCAGGGTCGTGCGGATGCACAGCAGCGACACGGGCCCCACCTGCGCGGCGACGAGGGCACCCAGGCCGAGGCCGGTGAGCAGCGCAGGGAGCAGGGGGAACGACATCGAGACAGTGAAGCACCCGGCGCGGCGACCCCTGGAAGTGATTCCCCGCATGGGGCACGGTGGAGCCATGGCTCGTTCACACGAGCGTCACAGACGGCGAACAGCCGCGACACAGGTGACGGCGACACTTCACCGCATGTCACTCGCCGACCACACCGCCTCCCGGGCCAAGGCCACCGCCCCGGACGGCGAGGCGGCGCTGTGGGACGAGCTGCTGCAGCCCGACGGTCGGGCGCGACGGGCCGCGGCACCGCTCGTCGAGCACCTCGAGAGCCTCGGGGTGGCCGAGCTGGCGGCCCGCCAGGACGCCGCCGACCTGGACATGCTGGCGATGGGCGTGACGTTCACCGTCTACTCCGACGGGCGCGGCATCGACCGCGCCTGGCCGTTCGACGTGATCCCGCGGGTCATCGACGCCACCGAGTGGCGGCGCATCGAGGCGGGCCTCGTCCAGCGGCTGCAGGCGCTCAACCAGTTCATCGACGACCTGTACAACGAGCAGCAGGTGATCGCCGACGGCGTCTTCCCGGCCGAGCTGCTGGCCGACGCCACCAACTTCCGGCGCGAGTGCGCGGGGCGTCCGGCCGCGGTACGGCGTGTGGGCCCACATCAGCGGCAGCGACCTCGTGCGCGACGCCGACGGCCGGGTCTACGTCCTCGAGGACAACCTGCGGGTGCCCTCGGGCGTCAGCTACCTGCTCGAGAACCGCCTCGTCTCCAAGCGGGCCTTCGCCGACCTCTTCGCCCACCAGAGCATCCAGCCCGTCGACGACTACCCCGACCAGCTCTTCCGCCTGCTGACCTCGCTCGCCCCCGACGAGGTCGTCGACCCCACGGTCGTCGTGCTCACCCCCGGCGTCTTCAACTCGGCGTACTTCGAGCACAGCTTCCTCGCCCACCGGATGGGGGTGCCGCTCGTCGAGGGCCGCGACCTGTTCGTGGGCGCCGACTCGTGCGTCTACATGCGCACCGTCGAGCGGGCCCCAACAGGTCGACGTCATCTACCGCCGGGTCGACGACATGTTCCTCGACCCCGACGAGCTGCACGCCCGACTCCGCCCTCGGCGTGCGGGGCCTGATGCGGGCCTGGCGGGCGGGGAACGTGGCCATCGCCAACGCGCCGGGCGCCGGCGTCGCCGACGACAAGGTCGTCTACGCCTGGGTGCCCGACCTCATCCGCTACTACCTCGACGACGACCCGATCCTCCCCAACGTCCCCACCTACCGCTGCCTCTACGACGACGAGCGGCGGCTTCGTGCTCGACAACCTGCGCGACCTGGTCATCAAGCCGGCCAACGAGAGCGGCGGCTACGGCCTGGTGATCGGCGACCGCGCCACCGACGAGGACCTGGCCGGCGTCGCCCGGGCCATCGAGGCCGACCCCCGCCGCTGGGTGGCGCAGCCGATCCTGTCCCTCTCGACGGCGCCCACCCTCGTCGACGAGGGCGTCGAGGCCCGCCACGTCGACCTGCGGCCGTTCATCCTCACCGGGCGCTCGAGCTACGTGACCCGGGGCGGCCTGACCCGGGTGGCGCTGCGGAAGGGCTCGCTGGTGGTCAACTCGTCCCAGGGCGGCGGCAGCAAGGACACCTGGGTGGTCGAATGCTGAGCCCACGCCCCGCCGACGTGCCCCGCGCCTGATGTTGCTCTCGCGCGTCGCCGAGCACCTGTACTGGGCGGCGCGCTACCTCGAGCGGGCCGAGGACACCGCCCGCGTCGATCGGCGAGCACACGCACCTCCTGGTCGACCTGCCGACCTCGGTCCCGCTGACGTGGGAGCCGCTGCTGGCCGTCACGGGCAGCGGTGCGACGTTCGGCGAGCGGTACCCGACCGCGGACGAGCACAGCATCATCACGTTCCTGCTGGCCGACCGCGAGAACACGTCGAGCGTCGTGTCCTCGGTCGTGGCCGCGCGCGAGAACCTGCGCACCACCCGCGAGGTGATCCCGCGCGAGGCCTGGCAGGCGCTCAACGACCTGTACCTGTACGCCACCAGCCACCACACCGAAGCGGTCGACCGGCGCAGCCGCGGGCGCTTCCTCGACAAGGTCATCGGCGAGTGCCAGCGGTTCGTGGGCATCGTGTCGGGCACGATGAGCCGCGACGAGGCCTACCAGATGCTGCGCTTGGGCCGGCACATCGAGCGGGCCGACATGACGAGCCGGGTGCTCGACGTGCGCGCCGTGGCGCTTCTGGGTCAGTCCGCCGACGAGGACGAGGGTGGGGTCGCCCACGACGAGGTGCAGTGGGCCGCGGTCCTGCGCTCGCTGTCCGGTCTCCAGGCCTACCACCGGCGGCGCCGCGGGCCCGCCGCCGGCCACCCGACCGTCACGTTCCTGCTGCGTGATCCCGACTTCCCCGGCTCGATCGCCCACTGCCTGGCCGAGGTCGAGGCCGTGGCGGGCGGGCTGCCGCGATCCCAGGCGGTCGACATGGCGGCCCGCTCGGCCATGCGCACCCTGGTCACGGTGGCGAACGGATCGCTCGACGCGCTCCACGACGGGCTCGACGACGTGCAGCTGGCGATCGCGGCCGTGCACGACGAGCTCGAGGCGACGTACTTCCCCCCACCGCCCGAGGAGCCCACGACCATCGACGTGCGCGACGACGGGTTCGGTCCCGGTGCGGAGGCTCGGACAGAGTAGTGGCGATGACGACGACGGCGGGGGTCCCTCCGGAGGCCGGAGGCGGCGGGGTGCCCGGTGGCTCGGCCGTCCACCAGGGGCTCCTCCCCTACCCGTCGCTCGACCGCCTCGACCTCGCCGCCGGCGCCGACGGCGCGTGGCGGCCCTCGTGGGACCACGTCATGGGCTCCCTGCTCGGGCTGGGCGGCGACGAGCTCGACCGTCGCCAGCGGGCCGCCGACCGGCTGATGGCGGCAGAAGGCGCCAGCGCGGTCCTCAACGCCGACGTGACCACCGCGGTGAGCCCGTGGCGCCTCGACATCGTGCCGTTCGTGATGAGCGCGGCCACGTGGGCCCCGCTCGCCGCGGGGCTGGTGGCCCGGGCCGAGGTGCTGGCCGCCGTCGTGGCCGACCTCCAGGGACCGCGCCGCCTGCTGCAGGCCGGCGTGATCCCCGTCGAGGCGCTCGGAGGCCACGCCAGCCTGCTGGCGTCGTCCTGGGGCGCGGCTCCGACCGTCCGACTGTGCGTGGTCGGCGCCGACGTCGTGGTCGACGCCGAGGGCCGGGCCCGCATCCTCGCCGACGTCACCGACGTCCCGTCCGGCGACGGCCACGCCCTGCTCGCCCGGGCCGTCAGCGCCCGTGTCCTCCCACCGGTGCACCCCTCCCTGGGGCTCGTCCCCCACCACGCCTACACCGCGGCCCTGCGGACCACGCTGACCGCGGCCGCCCCGTCCGAGCGCCTCAGCCCCCGCGTGGTCGTCGTGACCGGACCGCCCGACGATCCCGGCTACGTCGAGGACTCCTACCTCGCCACCCAGCTCGGGTACGACCTCGCGGAGCGGGCCGACGTGGCGGTGCGGGACGGTCGGGTGTGGCTGCGGTCGCTGGACGGGCTCGAGCCGGTCGACGTGTTGCTGCGCCGCGTGCCCGAGACCGCGTTCGATCCGGTGGAGGACGCGGCGTACACGGGGGCGGGGCTCCCCGGAGCGGTCGGCGTCGAGCGCGAGGGCGGGGTCGCGATCGTGAACCCGTACGGCTCGGGCGTGGCCGCGAGCTTGGCCGTGCAGCCGTTCCTGGACGCGGCCGCCCGGTTCCTGACCGGCCGGCCCCTCGACCTCCCCTCGGTCCCCACGCTGTGGTGCGGCGACCCCGACCAGCGGCGCGCCGTCGAGTCCGACCCCGGGCGCTACGTGCTCCACGACACCGACCCACGGGCCCCGGCCGCGCCCGCGGTGGCCGCCGACCTGCCCGACGCCGAGATGGCGACGTGGCTGGCGCGCCTCGCCGCCCGGCCCGAGCGGTACGTCGCGCAGGAGGTCGTCAGCGCGGCGACGGCGCCCCGCCTCGTCGACGGCGGGCTCCGTCCGGGTCCGCTGGTGCTCCGGACCCAGGTGGCGCTCGCCCCCGACGGCCCGGTGGCGCTGCCCGGCGGACATGCCCGGCTGCTCGACGGCCGCACCCCGTTCGCCTGGCGGCACACCGGCACGGGCAAGGACGTGTGGGTGCTCGACCCGGAGAGCCGTGACCGCCGCCGGCGGGCCGCGGCGCCGGCGATCCCGCAGATCGACCTGCGCCGATCCCTGCCGACCCGCGCCGCCGAGGCGATGTACTGGACGGGGCGCATGGCCGAGCGGGCCGAGATGGCCGCACGGACGGCGGTCGTGGCCCTGACGCGGGTGGCAGGGTCCGCTCCCGAGCCGGCCGACCTCGACGCGGCCGCCCGCGCCCTGCGCGCCGTCAGCGGCGGGCTCGGGCAGACCGAGGGCGAGGGCGGGGTCGATCCGACCGCCATCACCGACCTCGACGCCGAGGTGCGCCGAGCCCTGAGCGGCCGACCGGGCACCGTGGTGCCGAGCCTGCGGTCGACCGTCGCCAACGCCCGCACGGCCCGGCAGCTGCTGTCGGCCCGCACGTGGAGCCTGCTCACCCTCCTCGATGCCGAAGCCACCGCACTCGACCGGGTCACGACCGACGCCGCGTCCCTCGCCGCCTTCGACATCACCGAGGCGCTCGATCGCATGCTGATCGCGCTGGCGGCGCTGGCGGGCCTGGCCAACGAGACCGTCGTCCGCGGCCCGGGCTGGCGCTTCTTCGACATCGGGCGCCGGCTCGAACGGACGCTCCTCGTGCTCGGCCTCGTCGAGGCCCTGTTCGAGCCCGCGGTCGACGACGACGCCCTGGCCATGCGGGGCGAGATCGCGCTCGCCGCCAACGAGAGCCTCGTCGCCTATCGGCGCCGCCACCGCACCGACATCACGCTCGACGCGCTCGGTGACCTGCTCCTCGCCGATCGCGACAACCCGCGCTCGGTGCGGTTCCAGCTGGACGGCTTGGCGCTCGACCTGCACGACCTGCCCGACCGCTCCGCCCGGCGGGCGCAGCTCGCCGCGGTGCGCTCGGCGCAGCACCGCCTCGAGGCCCGTCTCCCGCTGGGGTCGGGGGGCGGCCACGACGGGCTCGGCTCGGTCGGCGCGCTGGTGGTCGCCGTGCGCCAACCCGTCCTCGAGGTGGGCGACCTGGTGCCGCGGGGATGGTTCACCGAGCGGTTGCGGCGGGTACGGTGACCGCCCCCGAGCAGGCGACCATCCCACCGCTTCGCGCCATGGACACCGACACCCGACCTCCCGCCGCCCGCACCACCCGCCGCTACCGGGTGACGCACCGCACGACGTACTCGTACGACGCCGCGGTCGCCTCGGGCCACACGATCGCCCGGCTGACGCCGCGGTCGCTCCCCCACCAGGACGTCCATGCGTCCGACGTGACGGCGGTGCCCGCGCCCACCCTCGGCCGCAGCCACGTCGACGGCTTCGGGAACACCGTCACCTACCTGGCGCTGGACGTCCCGCACGACCACCTCGAGGTCACCGCGCGGAGCGAGGTCTCCGTGCGGTCGCGCCCCCTCCCCAGGGGCCTGTGGGACCGGCCCTGGGAGGAGGCCGTCCCCGCCACCGCCGAGAGCGACGGCCCCGACGGGTTGCTGGCGCGGCTGTGCCGCCTCGACTCCCCGCTCGTCGTGCGGGGGCCCGAGCTCGTCGCCTTCGGGGCGGCCGAGCTCACGCCCGGACGCCCGCTCGGCGAGGCGGTCACCGCCCTGTCCCACCAGATCTTCTCGACGTTCGAGTTCGTGCCCGGCGCCACCGACGTCAGCACCCCCGTGACCGAGGTCGTGGCCGAGCGCCGCGGCGTCTGCCAGGACTTCGCCCACCTGCTGCTGGGCGCGCTGCGGGCGGTGGGCCTGGGCGCCCGCTACGTCAGCGGATACCTCGAGACGGTGCCCCCGGCCGGTCAGCCCCGCCTCGTCGGCGCCGACGCCTCGCACGCCTGGGTGGGCGTGTTCGTCCCGGGCTTCGGATGGGTCGACCTGGACCCCACCAACGGCCTGGTGCAGCCCGACCGCCACGTCACGGTCGGCTGGGGTCGCGACTACACCGACGTCGTGCCCGTCCGCGGGGTGGTGTTCGGCCCGCCCGCCGAGCAGCACCTCACCGTGTCGGTCGACGTCGCCCCGGCCTGAGAGGCCGAGCAGATAGGGCGCTCGGCACAGCCCACGCGGGGGGATTTGGTGGTCGACCCCCAGCTCCACAGCCGGCCGACAGGCAGCACGCGAGCGGCAACCCGAGACGGCGTGACCCATCCGCGTACGTTCTGACGCTCAGAGGCCGAGCGGACAGGGCGTTCGCCACAGCCCGCTCGGACTAAACCCGGGGCGCCCGTGCTGCGAGTGAGCAGTGTGGGCACTGACCGGGAGGGAGACAGGGCGGTGACCGACGCGGGACGAGGGCCCGGGGCGACCCGGCAGGCCGGCGGCGCGGAACCGGCGAGCGAGCAGGCGTTCGAGGAGCTCTACCGGAGCGACTACCGCCGGCTCGTCGCCCTGGCGCACGGGCTCTCCGGCAGCCGCTCCGCCGCCGAGGAGCTGGCGCAGGAGGCGTTCCTGGCCGCGCACCGCCGCTGGGACGAGATCGGCGTGTACGCCGACCCTGCGGCATGGCTGCGCCGCGTCGTCGTCAACCGCGCGGTGAGCGTGGTGCGCCGGCGGGTCGCCGAGGGGCTCGCGCTGGCCAGGCTCGGCGCCCGGCGGGAGCTTCCCGACGCGCTGCCCGAGCACGACGAGGCGGTGTGGCGGGCGGTCCGCGCCCTGCCCCGGCGCCAGGCACAGGTGGTGGCCCTCCACTACGTCGACGACCGGGCGGTGGTCGAGATCGCCGCCATCCTCGGGTGCGCCGAGGGAACGGTGAAGGCCCACCTCCACCAGGCCAGGCGGTCGCTGGCCCGCACGCTCGGCCACGAGGTCGGCGATCCCGGCGAGCCGGCCCGCCCCGACCGACCGGCCGAACCGGCTGCTCGCGCCCGCCCCACCGACCCGCCGTCGCTCGGCGACCGGACCGTAGAGGAGCTGGATCGATGACCGTGGACCTCGACACCCGCATGCGTGCTGCCGGCGACTCCCTCGCCCGGGCGTCGGAGCGGCTCTCCCCCGCCGCTCCGCCCCGCAGCCTCCGCCCCCTCGCCGGCGTGGTCGCCGGGGTGGTGGCCGTGGTGGCGCTGGCGGCGGGCACGGTCACGGTCCTGGCCGTGAGCGACGGTGACGGCGAGAGCACGGTGGCCAGCGGATCGGCGGTGGCCCGGCTGGTCCCCGACGTCGTGCCCGAGGGCGTCCGGCCGGCCGGCGTCGTCGAGCTGCCGACCGACGACGCCGCGGGCAGCGGGCAGTCCATCAGCGTGTACGGCGATCCCTCGGCGGACGACCCCTTCGCCGAGAGCGACCTGGCCATCCTGACGACCCCCGCCCCGCTCCTGTACGAGGAAGGCGGCGAGACGGTCGACGTCCGGGGCCACGACGGGCTCGTCACGGACGCGCTGCCCGTGGCGACGACCGTGCTCTGGGAGGAGGCCGAGGGCCTCACGGTCAGCGTCGCGTCGAGGACCCTCGATGTGGACCAGCTCGTGTCGATCGCCGAGGGCCTGGCCGTCGATGCCGACGCCGGCACGGTCGACGTCGGCTCACTGCCCGACGGCCTTCCCGGGCCGCTGGAGCGGGTCGCCGCCGCCAGGGTCGACGACGTGTCTTTCGGGATCCCAGGGATCGGACTGCCGGTGAGGGAAACGACCACCGGACACGTGGCGGCCTACGTGCCCGACGAGTATCAGCTCTTCGGGCACGCGTTCGTGGCGGAGATCAGCGGAGATGCGGCGGATCTCGCCGTCCTCCGCTGGGCCAGCGGTGCCACCACCGCGACGGAGGTGCGCGGCCGCCCGGGATGGTCCGGCTCGCACGAGCTGCCGGGGTTCGACGATGGTGAGGGCATCGTTCCGGGGTCCCAGGGCCCGCTCTCCGCGCTCGTCTGGGAGGAGGCCCCCGGCATGTTGATCCTCGTGCAGACCTTCGGGCCGAGCGAGGACGAGGCCTGGGCGATGGCCGAGAGCCTCCGTCCCGCGACCGAGGACGAGTGGGCCCGGATGCTCCGCCTCGGAGAGAGCGGTGACCGGTTCAGGTCCGTCGAGGAGATGGTCGCCGCCGGCCAGCAACCGCTGCTGGAGGACCTCGACTCCGCCGACATCGAGATGCCGAGGAACGCGGTCAACGGGTCGGAGGGCCTGTACGGCACAGCTGGGGTGTGGTCCACCTGGCTGCTGCCCGACGGCACCCTCTGCGGCGCCGTCGCCGAGATCGACGGCGCCGTGGTCGACGGCTACCTCGCCGACCCGGCGGAGACATGCGACCCGGAGGGCGGGCCGGCGACCGTCGTGCGTGACAGCACCGGCGAGCCCGTCCTGCTGATCGGCGTCATGCCTGACGGCGCGATCGGCCGGGTCCCGGTCGGCGGCGAGATCGTGGAGATCCAGACCTGCACGGGCCCTGAGGACGCCCCCGCGTACTACATCATGGTGATCGCCGGCGGGGAACTGCCCAGCGCCGTCACGTTCGTCGACGCCGACGGCACGGACATGACCACCGTCCCCGTCGACCCCTGACGGGGACGGACGGGTCTCACCCCGCCTGCAGGGCCTCGATCCAGCGCCACACCTCGTCGACCCGCTTTCGCAGGTCGGCGGGGGTGCCGCTGTTGTCCACGACGTGGTCGGCCCGGGCCAGGCGCTCGGCGCGGGTGGCCTGGCGGGCCATGCGGGCCCGGACGTCGTCCTCGCGCATGCCCCGGTGCTCGACGAGGCGCCGCACCGCCACCTCGGGATCGACGTCGACCACCAGCAGGCCGGCGACGGGGTAGGCGTTCTTCGACTCGACGAGCAGCGGCACGTCGAGGATCACGATCTCGTCGGTCTCGGCCAGCGCGGCCATGCGTTCGGCGATCTCCTTGCCGACGGCGGGGTGCACGATGGCGTTGAGGTCGGCCAGCGCCTGGCCGTCGTTGAACACCACGTCGGCCACCGCCGGCGCGGTCGAGCGCGCCGTCGGCGTCGACGATGCCCGGGCCGAACCGCTCGACCATGGCCGCGAAGACGGGCGTGCCGGGCTCCTGGACCTCGCGCACGATGGCGTCGGCGTCGACCACCACCGCGCCCCGTTCGGCCAGCAGGGCCGACACGGTCGACTTGCCCGACCCGATTCCCCCGGTGAGACCGATGACCAGCACGGCAGCGGACGCTAGTGCCCTGGCCATGAACGTTCGCCCTTCAGGGCGAGTCAGAATCGCGCTGGCAAGGACGCAGGACGAAGGCATAGCCGTAGCTACGTCGAGGACGAGGACGCAGCCAGCGGCGATTGTGGCCGGCCTGAAGGGCGCAAACGTTTGTGGCCAGGGCGCTAGCGGTCTCCCGGTGACGCGACGAAGCGGGGGCCGAGGCCCCCGCTTCGAACGAGACGTGTGGACCGCCTACTCCTCGTCGGCCGCTCGGCGGCGGCTCGTCGGGTGCCGCGTCGGGCGCGGGCTCGGCGGCGGCCGCGTCGGGCGCAGGCGCGGGCGGCGGCCTCGCCGGGCGCGGGCGGGGCCTCGCCGGCGTCGGCGGACGGCGGCGCCTCGCCCGACTCGGCGTAGTACTCGGCCCAGGCCTCGTCGGCCTCGGGCGAGTGCTCGGCGGGGACGCCGATGTAGTTGCCCTGGTCGTCGTAGGCGTGCTCGCCGAAGTGCTCCTGGTACTCGGCCGCCACGATGCCGCCCTCGGCCGCCTGCTTGATCGACAGGCTGATGCGGCGGCGCTGCAGGTCGAGGTCGATGATCTTGACCCACAGCTCCTCGCCGGGGGTGACCACCTGCTCGGGCAGGTCGACGTGGTGGGCCGACATCTCGGAGATGTGGACCAGGCCCTCGATGCCGTCGCCCACCTGGACGAACGCACCGAACGGCACGAGCTTGGTGACCCGGCCGTAGACCAGCTCGCCGACGCGGTGGCTGGTGGCGAACTCCTGCCACGGATCCTGCTGGGTGGCCTTGAGCGACAGGCTGATGCGCTCGCGGGACAGGTCGACGTCGAGCACCTGCACCTCGACCTCGTCGCCCACCGCCACGACCGAGCCGGGGTGGTCGACGTGCTTCCACGACAGCTCGGACACGTGGATCAGGCCGTCCATGCCGCCCAGGTCGACGAAGGCGCCGAAGTTCACGACGCTCGACACGACGCCCTTGCGGACCTCGCCGGGCTTGAGGTTGGCGAGGAAGTCCTCGCGCTGCTCGCGCTGGGTCTCCTCGAGCCATGCCCGGCGCGAGAGCACGACGTTGTTGCGGTTCTTGTCGAGCTCGATGATCTTGGCCTCGAGCGACTTGCCCGACGTACGGCTGCAGGTCGCGGACCCGGCGCAGCTCGACGAGCGACGCGGGCAGGAAGCCGCGCAGGCCGATGTCGAGGATGAGGCCGCCCTTGACGACCTCGATGACCGGACCCGAGACGACGCCGTCCTCTTCCTTGATGCGCTCGATGTCGCCCCAGGCCCGCTCGTACTGCGCCCGCTTCTTGGACAGGACGAGGCGGCCGTCCTTGTCCTCCTTGGTGAGGACCAGCGCCTCGATCTCGTCGCCCAGCGACACGACCTCGTTGGGGTCGACGTCGTTGCGGATCGACAGCTCGCGGCTGGGGATCACGCCCTCGGACTTGTACCCGATGTCGAGGAGGACCTCGTCACGGTCGACCCGCACCACCGTGCCGGTCACGATCGCGCCGTCCTCGACGGAGACGAGGGTGGCGTCGATGGCGTCGGCGAAGCTGACGCCCAGATCGTCGTCGACGATCTGGCGGGGGGTGTAGCCGTTCTCGGGCGCCTGCACCTCGTCGGCGGGCGCGGCCGGCGTGGTGCCGGGCTCGGGAGCGGTGGGGTCGGTGGGCTGGACGTCGGACACGAACAAACAGGCTTTCGTTGGGAACAGGGGATACGTTGCGACACCGCCTCGCCTGGCGCGGCGGATGCGCAGGGGCGCGCTCGTGGAGCGCGGACGGCAAGGCTAGCAGGCACTTCCCATCGGCCGCTACGGCCCGTGGCGGACTTTCGACGCCTCTCGTTCGGAGCGACCTGCGGTCCACCGCCCGGGCCGACCGTCAAGCGCCGGGGCGTTCGGCCACCAGGAGGAACTCGGGCGTCTCGATCGACGGTGGGCGCGGCCGCGTACTCCCCGGGCGTCACCGACCACAGGTCCCGCACCCGCAGCCCGGCCCGGTCGGCCAGCAGGCGGAGCTCCCGCGGGGTGAAGCAGGTGGTCCACAGGTCGACCTCGGTCGGGCTCCCCTGCTCGTCCCGCACCTCGGTGCGCTCGTGGTTCACGCCCGCGCCGGCGTCGAAGCTGTCGGCGTCCTCGAGGTACCGCACCTGGAAGTAGGCCGAGAACGCCGACACCGCGGCGACGCCGCCCGGCCGCAGCGACCGGGCGATGCCGTCCAGCACGGCGCCGTCGTCGTCGAGCGGGGCGCCGGGGCCACCGGTCAGGCCGAAGGCGCCCTGGCACAGCGAGATGGCGGCGTCGAACTCGGCGTCGAACGGCAGCGTCCGGGCGTCGGCCCGCAGAACGTGGCGCCGGGCGGCGCGTCCTGCGGCCGCCAGGTCGACGAAGCGCTGGCTGATGTCGACGCCGACGACCTCGATCCCCCGGTCGGCCAGCGCGCGCGCGTGCCGACCGGGTCCGCACCCGACGTCGAGCACCCGCATCCCCGGGCGCCAGCGCCGAGCGCGTCGACGAGGAACCCGACCTCCTGCTCGGTGCCCTTCGTGAACGAGTAGCGCAGGTAGGCGCCGCCCAGGTGGTCGGCGACGGGCTCGAACCAGTGATCGTGGGCGTCGGGCACGCCTCGATCCTGGCACCCGCCGACCAGGCCTGACGGAGCCGACCCTCGCGCCTGGCAGGCTGGCGGGCATGGACGTCGCCATCGCCGGAGGCCACGGGAAGATCGCCCTGCGCCTCGAGCGCCTGCTGTCGGGCGCCGGGCACCGGGTGCGGGCGATCATCCGCAACCCCGACCACGCCGCCGACGTCGGGGCGGCGGGCGCCGAGCCCGTCGTGCTCGACCTGGAGGCGCTGGCCGGCGTGACCGAGCTGGCCGACGCGGTGCGCGGCGCCGACGCGGTCGTGTTCGCGGCGGGCGCCGGCCCGGGCAGCGGGCCCGAGCGCAAGCGCACGGTCGACTTCGGGTCGGCGGTGAAGCTCATCGCGGCCGCCCAGGCCGCCGGCGTCGACCGCTACGTGATCGTGTCGTCGATCGGGGCGGACCGGCCCGACGGAGGGCCAGGGACCGATGCGCGCAGTACCTGCAGGCCAAGGCCGACGCCGACGAGGCGCTCCGGGCGAGCGAGCTGGCGTGGACGATCGTGCGGCCCGTGTCGCTGACCGACGACCCCGGCACCGGCCGGGTCACGGTGGCCGAGCACCTCGACCACCGGGGCTCGGTGCCCCGCGACGACGTCGCCGCCGTGCTGGCGTCGCTGCTCACCGAGGGTCTCGCTGTCCGCCGCACGTTCGAGGTGAGCTCGGGCGACACGCCGATCGCCGACGCGCTGTCCACGCTCGCGTGACCGCGGCCTCGGGCACGGACGACCCCGGCCCACCGGCCGCGCCGCACCACCGACCTGGCGTCCGTCGGTTGCCGCGACGGCGGTGAGCGCCGCCAGACAGCGGGATGCCCGCCGAGCGGGTCGGTCAGCCCTTGGCGTCGGCCCAGGTCTTGCCGAAGGACAGGTTGACCTCGAGCGGGCACGCTGAGCTCGACCGCGCCCGACATCGCCTCGACGACGAGCTTGGCGGCCGCGTCGTGCTCGGCCGGGGGCACGTCGAGCAGCACCTCGTCGTGGACCTGGAGGATGAGCGGGCTGTCCATGCCCGTGTCCTCGAGCGCCGTCTCGATGCGGACGAGCGCCACCTTGAAGATGTCGGCGGCCAGGCCCTGGATGCCGGCGTTCATCGCCTGGCGCTCGCCGGCCTGGCGGATGCGGAAGTTGGGCGACGACAGCTCGGGGATCTGCCGGCGGCGGCCGAAGAGCGTCTCGGTGTAGCCCCGCTCGCGGGCCTCGGCCACCGTGCGGTCCATGTACTCCCGCACCGACGGGAACGCCTCGAAGTAGGCGTCGAGGATGACGGCGGCGTCCTCGGTCGGGATGTTCAGCCGCTGGCCGAGCCCGTAGGCCTCCATGCCGTAGGCCAGCCCGTAGCTGACCATCTTGGCCTTCGACCGCTGCTCGATCGTGACGTCGCCCGGCTCGACGCCGAAGACCCGCGACGCCGTCTCGGTGTGGATGTCCTCGCCCGGCGGTGAAGCTCTCGATGAGGCCCGGGATCCTGCGGCCAGGTGGGCGATGCAGCGCAGCTCGATCTGGTTGTAGTCGGCCACCAGCAGCTCGCAGCCCGGGGCGGGCACGAACGCCCGGCGGAACTCGCGGCCCACGTCGCTGCGCACCGGGATGTTGTGCAGGTTGGGCTGATCGGACGACAGCCGGCCGGTGCGGGCCACGGTCTGGTTGAACGTGGCGTGGATGCGGCCGTCGGGCGCCACCTCGGCCAGCAGGCCGTCGCCGTAGGTCGACCGCAGCTTCTCGACCTCGCGGTAGGCGAGCAGGTGGTCGATGATCGGGTGCTGGCCGGCGAGCTTCTCGAGCGACGACGGCGTCGGTGGAGTAGCCGGTCTTCGTCTTCTTCTGCGGTGTGAGCCCCAGCTTGTCGAAGAGGATCTCGCGGAGCTGCGGCGTCGAGTTCACGTTGAACTCGCCGATGCCGGCGTCGTCCCAGATGGCCTGGCGCAGCCGCTCGACCTCGGCGGTGAGCCGGTCGCGCAGCGCGCCGCAGCTCGGCGGCGTCGACGCCCGACGCCGGCGTGCTCCATGCGGGCCAGCACCCGGACGAGCGGCACCTCGATGTCGTCGTAGAGCTGGCGCAGCGACTGGTCGTCGAGCGCACGGGTCGAGCGGCTCGATCAGGCGCTCGACCGCCAGGGCGTGGCGGGCCGTGCGCAGCGCCGACGCTGACGCCCGAGCCGTCGAGGTCGAGCTGGCCCTCGGCGGCGGCGCCGTCGGTGGGCAGCTCGACCTTGGCGTAGCGGCGCAGCACCTCGTCGAGCAGGTAGCGCGACTCGGCCGGGTCGAGCAGGTAGGCGGCGATGGCGGTGTCGAGGGCCAGCGCCCGGACGTCGACGCCGGTGTCGAGCAGCGACCGCATGACCGCCTTGGCCTGGTGGGCGGCGAGGGGCCGGCCGCCGGCGCCGGGCGCCGCCACCAGCTCGCGCAGGGCGGCCTTCACGGCCTCGTCGGCCAGCATCTCGGCCGAGAGCCAGGCCACGTCGCCGGTGCCGGGGTCGGTGACGACCGCGAGGCCCTCGAGCGGCGTGCGGCCCTCGCTGCCCTCCCACGCGGCGGCGACCGCCAGCGGCTCGCCCGGCGCCGCCGGCTCGCACCTCGCCGAGGATGCGCACCGCGTCGGCGGGCGTCTCGACGGTCGGTGACCTCGGCCTCGAGCACCTCGGCCGGGGGCCCGCCCACGCCCGAGGTCCTCGCCGAGGGCCTCGGTCAGCCGCTCGGCCAGGCTGTGGAACTCGAGGAAGTCGAACAGCCGGCGGACCTCGTCGACGTCGGGGTCCTTGCGGTCGAGCTCGTCGACGGTCGACGCCGATCGGGACGTCGCAGATGCAGCTGCATGAGCTCGGCGTTCTGGCGGATGCTGCGCCTCGTGCTCGGCGAGGTTCGTGCGCAGCTTGGGCGTCTGCTCGTCGAGGTGCTCGAAGATGCCGTCGATGCCGCCGTAGGTGTTGATGAGCTTGGCCGCCGTCTTCTCGCCGACGCCGGGCACGCCGGGCAGGTTGTCGGACGGGTCGCCCCGCAGCGCCGCGTACTGGAGGTACAGGCGAGGGTGCACGCCCGTGCGGCCCTCGATGCCCGCCTCGTCGTACAGCACGTAGTCGGACACGCCGCGGCGGTTGTAGAGCACCTTGACGTGCGGGTCCTCGACGAGCTGGTACACGTCGCGGTCGCCGGTGACCACGATGACGTCGAGCCCCGCGTCGCGGCCCTGGGTCGCCAGCGTGGCGATGATGTCGTCGGCCTCGAAGCCGGCCAGGTCGAGCACGGTGATGCCGAGCGTCTCGACGACCTCGCGGACGAGACCCATCTGCTGGCGCAGGATGTCGGGCGCCGCGGAGCGGTTGGCCTTGTACTCGTCGAACCGCTCGTGGCGGAACGTCGGCTCGGGCCGGTCGAACGCCACCGCCATGCGCCGGTGCCCGTGGTCGCGCATCAGGTTGATGAGCATCGACGTGAACCCGAACACCGCGTTCGTGACCTGCCCCGACGCGGTGGCCAGGTCGGTCGGCAGGGCGAAGAAGGCGCGGTAGGTGAGCGAGTTCCCGTCGATCAGGAGGAGCGGATCGCCGGCCACGTGCTCGGTCCGACCCTACGCGTCGGGCTTGATGTCGCCGTCGATCACCCGCTGGCTGATCGCCCGCATGGTCACCCGCTCGGACATCGCCCGCTTCTGGATGAACGCGAACGCGGCGCTCTCGTTCAGCGCGAACTCGTCCATCAGCTTGCCCTTGGCCCGGTCGACGACCTTGCGGGTCTCGAGCTGCTCCTCGAGGCTCGCGGTCTGGTCGTGCAGCGCCCGGATCTCCTTGAACCGGCCCAGCGCCACCTCGACCGCGGGGACCAGCTCGCTGCGCTCGAACGGCTTGACCAGGTAGGCGAGCGCCCCGGCGTCGCGGGCCTGCTCGATGAGGTCGCGCTGGCTGAAGGCGGTGAGGATCAGGACCGCGGCGCGGCGCTCGCCTGCGATCTCGCGGGCCGCGGCGAGCCCGTCGAGACCCGGCATCTTGATGTCGAGGATGGCGAGGTCGGGCTCGAGCTCGCGCACGAGCTTCACCGCCTCGTCGCCACGACCCGTCTCGCCGACGACCTCGTAGCCCTCCTCCTCGAGGGTCTCCTTCAGGTCGAGGCGGATGATGGCCTCGTCCTCGGCGATGACGACGCGTGTTGCCAAGGGCGTTCCTTTCGATCTCCGTGATGCGTTCTAGCGCGACTTGGACTCGGCCACGAACCGGTCGAGCAGCGCGTCCTGATCGCGCTCCAGCCGCGCGATCTCGGCCTCGACCTTGGCGCGGTGGCGGCGCATGGCGTCGGCGTGACGTTCGGCCTCGCGGTGGTCGTGGTCGGCGACGGGGGTCTCGGACACGAGCGAGCGCAGGCGCGCGTCGTCGGCGGCGTCGGCGAGGTGATCGAGCTGCTCGGCGCTCACCGCCAGCTCGTCGCGCAGCTGCCGGAGCCGCAGGGAGACCTGACTGAGCCGCCGCTCCACGGACGACCGGGACATGCACGTGAGTCTAGGAGCCTGCGGAGCCATGCCTGCGCACGCATCGCCTGCGACCCGCACGACGCGTGATCGGCACGCCCCGCGGTGGCGCCGCCCCCGCGCTGGGTCGGACGGCGACCCGGTACCGTGCGCGCCGATGGCCACCGACCCCTGGGGCATCGACGACGGGTACTTCGACGTGCGCGGCTCCTGGCACGCCACGTCACCCGAGACGCGCACCGCCCTGCGGCTGGCCATGACCGGCGATCCCGAACGGCCCCCCGAGTCGTCCCGTCCGCTGTGGGTCGTCCGCACCGGCGCGGCGGAACCCCTGCTCAGCGCCGTGCGAGCTGCGCCTCGAGGACGGGAGCGCCGTCCGCGCCGAGGGTGCCCTGCCCGCCCGATCTGCCCATCGGCTACCACGACCTGCACCCGCTGGACGGCGGCCCGACCACGCGCCTGATCGTCACGCCCGGGCGCTGTCACCTCCCGGACGACCTCCGGGCGTGGATCCTGGCCGTCCAGCTGCCCGCCTGCCGCTCGACCGCGAGCTGGGGCATCGGCGACCTCGCCGACCTGCGCTCGGTCGGCACCTGGGCCGCGGGCGCGGCGCCGGCATGGTGGCGGTCAGCCCGCTCCACGCTCCCCTGCCGCTCGACCGGGTGGAGCCCAGCCCGTACTTCCCGTCGAGCCGCCGGTGGGGCAACCCGCTGGCGCTGCGGATCGAGGACGTGCCCGGTGCGGCCGGCACCCCGGCCGTCGCCGCCCTCGGTGACCGGGGCCGCCGACTCAACGAGGGCCCGCTCGTCGATCGCGACGCGGTCTGGGCCCTCAAGCGGCGGGCGCTCGAGGCGCTGTGGGCCGACCGACGCGCCGACCTGCGGTTCGACCGCTGGCGAACGCAGATGGGTGCCGACCTCGAGACGTACGCCCGCTTCTGCGCCCTCGCCGAGCACCACGCCACCGGCTGGCACGACTGGCCCGAGGAGCACCGCCACCCCGACAGCCGGGCGGTGGCCGACGTTCGCCGCGGCCCACGCGGAGCGGGTCGGCTTCTGGGGGTGGCTGCAGTTCCTGCTCGACGAGCAGCTCCGGCGGGCCGAGGAGCCGTTGCCCCTGCTCACCGACCTCGCCATCGGCGTCGATCCCGACGGCGCCGACGCCTGGGTGATGCAGGACCTGCTGGCCCACGGCGTGCGGGTCGGCGCTCCGCCCGACGAGTTCAACCGCGCCGGGCAGGACTGGGGCCTGCCGCCGTTCGTGCCGCACGCCCTGCGCGACGCCGGCTACGCCCCGCTCGCCCGCCTCTGGGGCGCGGCCATGGGGGGCGGCGGTGGCGGGCTGCGCATCGACCACGTCATGGGGCTGTTCCGCCTGTACTGGATCCCGCCGGGGGGCGGGCCCGCCGACGGCGCCTACGTGCGCTACCGGGGCGACGAGCTGCTGGCCACCCTGGCCGTCGAGAGCGTGCGGGCCGGCGCCGTCGTGGTCGGAGAGGACCTCGGCACCGTCGAGCCCGAGGTGCGCACGGCGCTGGCCGACGCCGGTCTGCTGTCGTACCGGCTCGTGTGGTTCGAGGACGTCCCGCCCGAGGAGTACCCGCGGCAGGCCCTCGCCACCGTCACCACCCACGACCTGCCCACGGTGGCCGGCGTGTGGTCGGGCGACGATGCGGCCGACCAGCGCGCCGCCGGCATCGAGCCCGACGAGCCCGCCCTCGAGCGTCTCCGGGGCCGGCTCATGGGCCTGACCGGCCTCGGGCCCGACGCCCCGATCGACGAGGTCGTCGTGGCGGCCCACCGCCGGCTCGCGGCCGCGCCCAGCGCCCTGGTCGGCGCCACCCTCGAGGACGCCCTCGCGCTGCGGCGCCGCCCCAACCTGCCGGGCACCACCGACGAGCGCCCGAACTGGTCGACGACGCTGCCCGGTGCCCCTCGGCGAGGTGTTCAGCGACCCGCTGGTCTCACGCGTCGTCGACGCCCTCCACCGCCCCTGACCGGGGCGCGGCCAGCAGGGCCCGCACCTCGCCGTCGGTGACCTGGGTGAAGTCGGCGTACCACTGGCCCACGGCGTGGAAGTCACGCGGGCGTCAGCACGCAGACGACGCGGTCGGCCGCGGGGCCACGACGCCGGCGGCGTCGAGGGCGGCACGGGCACGGCCACGACGACCCGGCGCGGACGCTGGTGGCGGACGACCTCGACGGCGACGCGCATGGTGGCGCCGGTCGCCATGCCGTCGTCGACCACGACCACGGTCCGGCCGGCCAGGTCGACGGGGGCGCCACCCGGTCGCAGCTCGGCGCCCCGGCGAGCCAGGGCGGCGACGTGCTGCCGGGCCAGGGCGTCGACGTCGCGGGCCTACAGACCGGTCGCCGCCTGGACCTGGGCGTTGACCACCACGGTCCCGTCGTCGGCCACCGCGGCCAGCGCGAGCTCCTCGTGACCGGGCACCCCGACCTTGCCGACGACCAGGATGTCGAGCGGGGCGCCCGAGGGCCGACGCCACCTCGGCTGCCACCGGCACGCCGCCCCGCGGCAGCCCGAGGACGACGAGGTCGTCGGGCGCGGCGGCACCGGCGCCGGGTCCCGGCCCCGGCCCGGTCACGACGTTCGTCGCCCGGGTCGCCGAGGTCGCCGAGCCGGTGGGCGAGCCGCCGACCGGCGTCGCGTCGGTCGGCGAACACCCGGGCCATGAGCTCCCAGTGTCCCCCGTCCCGGCACCGGTTGCCACGGCCCCCGAGCACGGTCATCCGGCTCGCAGCACGACGTCGAGGGCTCCGACGTTGTCGGCCAGGGGATCGACGGCGTCGAGGCACAGGTCGCCCGGCGGCGGCTCCCACCGGGCGACGAAACCCGACACGTGGTCCCAGTCGAGCTCGTGCCACCCGGGGATGCCGCGGACCCGCCCCTCGATCCGCGCCCGGTGGACGGCGACGTGCGCGGCAGCTGGTGACGGCGACGACGCATCGCGCTCCGCTGTCGGCGGCCGTGCGGCGCGTGCCGTCGACCTCGGGCTCGCGGGCGAGCCGTCGAGGACGACCGACCGCCCCTGGCGCAGCTGGGCCACCGCCAGGTTCCACAGGATCGACCACCCGACCGACCGATGGGCGGGACGGTCCATCGTCCCGGAGGGCCGCCTGGACCCCGTCGAACCGCGTCATCCCGGCCATCACCCAGTCCCACGCCAGCACCGGTGCCCCAGCGTGCGAGCCGCCGCCTCGGCCAGGGTCGACTTCCCGGTCCCCGGCGGCCCGGTGACCAGCAGCAACGTCGGTCGCTCCCCCACGCCCCGATCTTGACCGATCGCCGGCGGACGCCGGCGCCGCCTACGCCTCGGCCCGTGGCGGCACGGGGTGGCGGCCGGGTGACGTGCTGGTGCGGCGGGAGGTGCTCGGGCTGTGGCCCGTCGCCACGCCCGACGAGCCGGCCGAGTGGTGGGGCCGCCCGTGGATGGGTGTCCCGGTGCGGGTCGTCGAGGACTCGGCCGACCGCCTCGTCACCTACGTCGCGATCGGGGGCGCCGTTCGGCTTCCGCGACGGGCCGTGGCCGACCCCCGACGGCCGCCACCCGTGGCACGAGCGCACGAGGTGGGCAGGGGCACGAGTGCCTCATGATCCAGCGTCCGGGCGACGACCACGCCGTCTGGCACTTCTGGACCGGCGAGGACCGCACGTTCTCGTGCTGGTACATCAACCTCCAGACGGCGTTCGTCCGCACCACGATCGGGATCGACACGATGGACCTCGAGCTCGACCTCGTCGTCCTCCCGACCGGGGACTACGTGGTGAAGGACCTCGACGTGCTGCCCGAGCGGGTGGCCGAGGGACGCCTCACCCAGACCGTCGTCGACCACGTCCTCGCGGCTCGGCGACCGACTGAGCGGCGAGCTCGACGCGGGACGCTGGTGGTGGGACACCGCCTGGGCCGAGTGGACGCCCGATCGCGACCGACGCCTTGCCCGACGGCTGCGGCCTGACTGGACCGTCCCGCACCGGTGACCCCACTTCTGTCGTCTCTCACCGCGGTATGCCGACGGTCAGAGACGACAGAACGAGAGGTGACGTGGGGATCGAGTGCCCGGAGCGGGATTCGAACCCGCACGCCCTTTCGAGCAGACGCGTTTGAGGCGTCCATGTCTGCCAGTTCCATCATCCGGGCAGGCGGGTCAGCCTACCCTGCTCGCATGAGACGACTCGTCGTGCTCCTCGCCCTCGTGGCCATCGGCCTCGCGGTGTACCGCAACCGGATGATCGACCGGCACGAACAGGAGCTGGCCATCGGGCGCTACGCCGACGACGCCGGCCGCCTGAGGACGCTCAGCCCAGCAGAGCGCCCTCGTGGCGCAGCAACCAGGCCTTGGTGTCGAGGCCCGCCGCCGTAGCCCCCGAGTGCGCCGCCGGTGCGCAGCACGCGGTGGCAGGGGACCACGATCGGGATCGGGTTCGTCGCCATGGCCGTGCCCACCGCCCGGCTGGCCTTGGGGTGGCCGGTGCGCTCGGCCAGGTCCCTGTAGGTGACCGTCTCGCCGAAGGGAACGCGGCTCAGCTCCTCGAGCACGGCCAGGCGGTAGCCGCGGGACAGGCGCCGGTCGAGGGCGACGTCGAAGTCGTGCCGGCGACCGGCGAAGTACTCGTCGAGCTCGCGGCGCACGCGCGTCCAGCCGGCGCGGCAGGCGGACGACGCGGGGCGACACCGTGGCGGCGATCTCGTCGAGCGGCTGACGGCGTCGTCGCCGAAGGCGATCTTCACCACGCCCGCCTCGGTCGCCGCCACGGTGAGCGGCCCGATCGGCGTGTCCTCGACCGCCCACGCCACGTCGACGAGGCCGTCGGCGTCGGCGCGGGCGAGCGCCGCGGCCACCAGGTCGGCCACCGCGGGCCGACCTCGTCGGCAGCCTGCCGGTCGCCAGCGCACCCAGCCGGGCGCCGATGTCGTCGGTCGTGATCATGCCGTCACCTCCGTGGTCAGGTCCTGGCGGAGACGCTGCAAGCCCGCCCGCACGTTCTGACGGGCCGCGTCCTCGCTGCACCCGACGACCGCGGCCACCTCGGCGTACGGCCGGTCGAGCAGATAGCGCTGGACGACGGCCGTGCGCTGCTTCGGGGGCAGCTCACGCACCGCGGCCAGCAGCGTCGCGTCCCCGTCGAGCGACACCTCGGCGTCACCGACGACGACCTCGGGCGGCTCGGCGACGGGCACCGCGTGGCGCCCGACGCGGCGGGCGTGGTCGACGACCTTGCGGTGGGCGATCGTGAACAGCCAGCCGCGCAGGTTGTCGGCGTGGCGGAGGTCGGGATAGGCCCGCAGCGCCGAGATCACCGTCTCCTGGAAGCAGTCGGCCCCGTCGTGCGGGCCGACCGACGCCACCAGGAACCGGTGGACGTCGGCGGCGTGCTCGTCGAGCAGCGTCTGGAAGGGTGGCAGCGTCACCGTGGAGTCAACGCCGGGAGCGCGGCGCCGTGAGATCGCCCGCCCCGTCAGGCGCCGAGCGCCTTGAGGAGCTTGGTCGGCGTGTCCTTCGGGCTGATCTTCGGCCACACCTCGGCCAGGTTGCCGTCCTCGTCGACGAGGAACGCCGAGCGGATGATGCCCATGTACTTGCGGCCGTACATCGACTTCTCGCCCCAGGACCCGTAGGCCTCGGCCACCGAGTGGTCCTCGTCGGCCAGCAGCGGGAAGCCGAGCCCGTACTTCTCGTCGAAGCGCTTCTGCTTGCCCGGCTTGTCGGGGCTGATGCCGAGCACCGCGGTGTCGCCGATGTCGCCCAGCACGTCGCGCAGGCCACACGCCTGGGTCGTGCAGCCGGGCGTGTCGGCCTTCGGGATAGAAGTACACGAGCACCTTGCGGCCCTTGAAGTCGGCCAGCGAGACGGTGTTCTCGTCCTGGTCGGAGAGCTCGAAGGTGGGTGCCGGTTCGCCTGCGGAGACCATGCCGCCGACCCTACCGGCGTGGCGGCGCGACCCGCCGCCGGTGTGTCACCGCGTCAGTCGACGAAGGAGACCGAGGAGCCGCGCGAGCCGGCCGCCGGTCGAGCGGGCTCTCAGCGGGCGTTGATCATGCCGTCGGCGGCCATGCCGAAGTAGTCGAGCATGCGGGCCTCGATGGCGGGGTGGATGTCGCGCTCGTCGACCAGGCTGTCGAGGGCCGCGCACATGTGCCGCAGCCACGCGTCACGCTCGGTCTCGCCGATCACGAACGGGCACGTGGCGCATGCGCAGGCGCGGATGCCCCCGCTCGTCGGAGTAGGTGGTCGGCCCACCCCAGTACTGGCCGAGGAACAGGGCGAGGTGGCGCTTCGGCCCGGTCAGGTCGTCGGGGTACAGCGGCCGGAGGACCGGGTCGGCCTCGACACCCCGGTAGAACCGCTCGACGAGCTCGTCGAAGAACGGCTGGCCCCCGACGGCGTCGAAGAGGTTCACCGCGGGTTGGGCGGGGCCGCCCGACCGGGAGGGTTGCGCACCCACCGGGATGAGCGGCCGGCCGGGCCGGCACCGGCGCCCGGGGCGGGATCGACGGGACGACCGCCGGGGTCGGTCATGTGGGCCTCGGGCCGGGGGTCGCGCCGGAAGCCGTGCCCGAAGAAGCCCCCTTCGGGGCGGGCGTGCATGTGGAAGTGGTCGGGGATGTTCCGCATGTTGCCGTCGAGGTAGTGGCCGTCGAACACCTGGTCGGCGGCCACGGCGAGGCGGCCCAGCATGTGGTCGAGGTCGTCCTGGGACGGCTCGGTGCCGTGCCAGCGCCACACGACCATGGGGGTGGCACAGATCTCGCAGTCGGCCACCCAGCACACGTCGTCCTCGTGGTACCAGGGGGTGATCTTGTCGGCCGCACAGAGCAGGCAGGCGTCGTCTCGGTCTCCGGTGGCCACGACGTGCGAGCGTACCGGGGCGCCGGCCGGGGGCCGACCACCGGCGTCCGGGGCACCGGGTACGGTCGCCCGTCATGGCCTCCCGCTCCGCCGGATCCGGCTACGTCACCGTGCCCGACTCGGGGGAGGGCCCAGGGGTGCTCGTGCTCCACGCCTGGTGGGGGCTCACGCCGTTCTTCCGGGGCGTGTGCGACCGGCTGGCCGAGGCCGGCTTCGTGGCGCTGGCCCCCGACCTGTTCGAGGGGCGCACCGCCGACACGCCCGAGGACGCCGAGGCGCTGCTGGGCGACAGCGACATGGACGCCATGGCCCACCTGGTCCGCTCCAGCCTGTTCACGCTGCGCGGCCTGCCCGCGACCCCCGACGCCCCCGTCGGCACGCTCGGGTTCTCGATGGGAGCGTCGTGGGCGCTGTGGCTCGCAGGTCGCGTCCCCGACCTGGTGGCGGCGACCGTGGTGTTCTACGGGACCCAGAGCATCGACATGACGCCGGCCACGGCCGCGTTCCTCGGCCACTTCGCCGAGACCGACCCGTACGTCGACGACGACGAGCGCACCCTGCTGGAGGCGGATCTGCACGTGCTCGACAAGGACGTCGAGTTCCACCACTACCCCGGCACCGGGCACTGGTTCTTCGAGGCCGACCGCGACGCGTACGACGAGCCCGCAGCCACCCTGGCCTGGGACCGCACGATCGCGTTCCTGCGCGACCGCCTCGGAGGTCAGGGCGCCGGCACGTAGCGGGCGGTCACGCCGGTCCAGCCCGGGGGCACCACGATCTCGTGGGTGCGCGCCCCACCGTCCGACCACGACTGGAACACGACGGTGCCCGACCCGGACGTCACCGAGCTCGGGGCCGACACCGTGACGGTGGCGCCCTCGGGCAGCGTCCGGGTGAGCGGCGAGGGGCCGGACGTCCCCGCCAGCGTCAGCTGGGCGCCCGCGGCGCCGTCGGCGACCAGCGTGACCGCGGCCGTCGTGTAGTCGATGCGCCGCACGGCCGTCGACGGTCTCCCCGGCCCAGGTCGCCGACAGGCGCAGCTCGACCGCGGCCGGGTACTCGTGGTCGGGCATCGTGAACCCGCCGCCGGCCACGCCCGCCGCGGTGAACACGTCGGGGTGACGGTGGCATTGGTCGAGGGTGGTCTCGCAGTGCAAGAGGTCGACGCCCCAGGTCAGGGCGGATGTCGGGCAGGGTGCCCACGCCGGGGACGGTGGCGCCGCCCGAGAACTCGACGGTGGCACCCACCGGGACGGTGGCGCCCGGGCGCCGGGCGCCGCGATGAGCCGGCTGCGGCGGCGCGGTGCCCACCCGCACCGGTCGCGGTCGCCGTGTCGGTCGCGCCGGCGGCGTCCGTGACGCGGACTCGCACAGTGCGCGTGCCGGGCGAGTCGTACGTGACGGTGACCGTGCGCTCGCGTCCCGTCGTCGAGCTCGCCGTCTCCGTCGGTGTCCCAGGCGTAGGTGAGCACGTCACCGGGGTCCGGCGTCGGTCGACCCGCGCGCCGTCCAGGGTGACCGTCAGGGGCGCGTCACCGGACGAGGGGGTCGCGACGACCGCGGCCTGCGGCGCCTGGTTGGTGGCCGAGTACCCGAGCCGGTGGATCTTGCCGCCGAACAGGTCGACGTACCAGAGCTCGCCACCCGGGCCGAACTCGAGCTCGACCGGCGTACCTGCGCTCTGGTGGAACCACGTGACCTGGCGCTGGGTCGGGGACGCCCGTCGGCGTCGGCGCGCATCGACCCAGATGCAGCCCCGGGCGGCGTCGGCGAAGAACAGGGCCTCGCGGTACTGCTCGGGATACGGCGAGTCCGCGGGCGCGAAGTCGATGCCCGAGATCGACGACCCGTCGTCGAATCGTGCACCTCTCGCCGTCGAGCGCCTGGCCATGCCGATAGGTGTACATCGGGCGCCACGGTGTCGCCCGCCTGGTACAGGTGCCTCGCACAGGGGAAGGTCGAGGATGTCGAAGGTCGGGTTGCGGCCGCGCCCGTCCATGCACGGCCACCCGAAGTCGTCGAGCGTGCCGTCGGTGCCCACGGGTGCGGTTGATCTCCTCCCACGTGTTCGAGCCGACGTCGCCGATCCACAGGTCGTTCGTGCCCGGCTTGAACGGTGAACCGGAACGGGTTGCGCAGCCCGATGGCCACGATCGCGGCGGGCGTTCGGGTCGGGCGACGCCGCCGAGCGGGTTGGTGGCGAGCCCCGCGCCGGTGAGGGGGTCGATGCGGATGATCGGTGCCGCTCAGGCCGAGGGGATCGCCCGTCGGTGCGCAGGTCCAGCGAGCGCAGCGCGCCGCCCTCCCCCGACGGGTCGCCGCACGGGTTCCCGCGCTGGCCGTGGTCGACGAAGGTGTAGCTGGCGCCGTCGCCCGCCGCCGGCGTAGAGGGCGCCGTCGGCGCCGAAGGCCACGGTGCCGATGGAGTGGCTGGGGAACTGCTGGCACCAGTCCTCGACGAGGACGTGCTCGACGCCGTCCCACGACGAGCCGGTGAGCCGCAGGCGCGAGATGCGCGCGCCGACCACGCAGCCGTCGGCCGTCTCGCCCGGCGGGGTCGGGCACGACGTCGTTGTCGACGTCGGGTCTGCCCCCAGCGCGGCGGCGTGCCGCCGGGCAGCGGCGTCGAGGGTGTAGGCCACGAAGACGTCGGGAACCGACGGGAACGTCGGGGTGGAGGGCGAGGCCGAGCATCCCCCGGTCCCAGCTGTTGTAGGTGTTCGTGCGCAGGTCGGCGACGACCGTGGCGGTCGTGTCGTCGACCCCGTCGAACACCTTCAGGACGCCGCTCTTCTCGGTCACGAACACGCGCCCGTCGCTCGAGAACTCGACCGACGTCGGGCGGGTGAGGCCGTCGAACACGACGTAGTCGTTGAACCCGGACGGGAGGTTGCACCCCACCAGGCCGAGCAGGCCGAGGGTGAGCAACGCGGCGAGCGGGAGGCGGAGCCGGCCGGCTGCCGGCCGTCCGGTGGTGCGGTCGTCGGGACGAGTCGCCGTCGCCATCCGCCATCATCTCCCCAGGCGATCCCGCCCGATCAGGTCAGATGACTCCGTAGCGTAGCCGTGTGCTCACCCGCGGCCGCGGCACCCTCACCGTGCGTCGAGGCCGGCCCGCAGCTCGGTGACGAACGCGCCCGCCGCCTCGGCGCCGCCGCCGTCGAGGAGGCGGCGGACCAGCGCCGAACCCACGATCACACCGTCGGCCACCTCGGCCACCTCGGCGGCCTGGGCGGCGTTCGACACCCCGATGCCGATGAGCACCGGCATGTCGGTCAGGGCCTTGAGCCGGCGGGCGATGTCGAGGGCGCTGCGGGCCAGCGAGGCCCGCTCGCCCGTGACGCCGAGCAGCCCGACGCCGTAGACCCAACCCCGCGAGCGGGCGCAGATGCGGGCGAGCCGCTCGTCCGACCCGGTGGGGGCCGCCAGCAGGATCGTCGCGACGCCGGCGGCGTCGGCGGCGTCGGCCCACGGGCCGATCTCCTCGAGGGGCAGGTCGGGGACGATCGCGCCGGCCACGCCCGCGTCGGCCAGCGAACGGGCGAAGCGCTCGTGGCCGTAGCGGTGGACCGTGTTGTAGTAGGTCATCACGACCAGCGGGACGCCGCCGGTGTCGAGGTCGCGCAGCGACCCGATGATCCCCTGCGGGGTGGCCCCGTCGGCCAGGGCTCGCTCGGAGGCCTCCTGGATCGTGGGGCCGTCGATCACCGGGTCGGAGAACGGGATGCCGAGCTCGATGGCGTCGGCGCCGGAGGCGGCGCAGGCCTCGACCGCCCGCTCCCAGCCCGGGTACCCGCCGGTCACGTAGGGGACGAGCAGCTTGCGGCCGCCGTCGCGGGCGGCCCGCAGCCCCGCCTCGAGCGGGCCGACGGTGGCGGCGGCGGAGGGCGCGGGAGACGTCATCCTGCCTCCGTCCCCGTCAGGTCGGCGCCCAGCAGCCGGGCCACCTGCGCCACGTCCTTGTCGCCGCGGCCCGACAGGTTCACGAGCACGACCTTGTCGCGCAGCCGCTCGCGCTCGCGGCTGACCCAGGCCAGCGCGTGCGCCGACTCGAGGGCCGGGATGATGCCCTCGGTGCGGGCCAGCAGCTCGAAGGCGGCCAGCACCTCGGGGTCGGCCACCGCCTCGTAGCGGGCGCGGCCCAGCGTGGCCAGGTGGGCGTGCTCGGGTCCGACGCCGGGGTAGTCGAGACCGGCCGACACCGATTCGGCCTCGAGCACCTGACCCTCCTCGTCCTGCAGCAGGAACGACTTCGATCCGTGGACGACGCCCGGGATGCCGTGCCCGATGGCCGCCCCACCGGCGGGCTCGGCCCCGACCAGCTCGACGCCGGGCAGGTCGGCGAAGCCCGAGAAGATGCCGATGGCGTTCGACCCACCCCCGACGCACGCCACGACGACGTCGGGGTCGCCGCCGGTGAGCGCCCGGCACTGCTCGCGGGCCTCGTCACCGATGACCCGGTGCAGCTCGCGCACCATGAACGGGTACGGGTGCGGCCCCATCGCCGACCCCAGGCAGTACGCCGTGTCCTCGACGGTCGCCACCCAGTGGCGCAGGGCCTCGTTGGTGGCGTCCTTCAGCGTCCGGCTGCCCGACGTCGCCGCGCGCACCTCGGCACCCAGGAGGCGCATGCGGAACACGTTGAGCGCCTGGCGGGCCATGTCGACCTCGCCCATGAACACGATGCAGTCGAGCCCGAGCAGCGCCGCCGCGGTGGCGGCGGCCACGCCGTGCTGTCCGGCGCCGGTCTCGGCGACGATGCGCTTCTTGCCCATGCGGCGGGCCAGCAGCGTCTGACCGAGCACGTTGTTGATCTTGTGGGAGCCCGTGTGGTTCAGGTCCTCGCGCTTGAGCAGCAACCGGCAGCCCAGCTCGTCGGACAGGTTGGCGCACTCGGTGAGCAGCGACGGCCGGCCGGCGTAGTCGCGCAGCAGGCGGTCGAGCTCGGCGCGGAACGCGGGGTCGGCCCACGCCTCGCGGAAGGCGACCTCGAGCTCCTGGCACGCGGGCACGAGGGTCTCGGGGACGAACTGGCCGCCGAAGTCGCCGAAGCGACCGGTGGCGCCGGGGTCGCCCATCACGGGCACGGCGGGGTGGGTCATGTGGTGGTCCAGGATGGGAGGCGGGGGGCGGTCACGGGCGCTCGTCGAGCATCCAGTCGAACGGGCGGACCTCGCGGTCGCCCTGCTCGGGCGGCGAGGAGGGCTCGGCCGCCTTGGCGGCCTCGACGAAGGCACGCATCTTGCGGGCGTCCTTGCGGCCCGGGGCCGCCTCGACCCCCGTCGACACGTCGACACCCCACGGTCGCACGACCCGCACGGCATCGGCCACGTTCTCGGGGGTGAGGCCGCCGGCGAGGATGATGCGCCGGTTGGAGGGGGCGCCCTCGGCCAGCGACCAGTCGAACACCTCGCCCGAGCCCGGCGTCGCCGAGTCGACCAGGAAGGCGTCGGCCGCGTAGTCGTCGGCGTCGTCGAGGTGCGGATCGCCGGCGGCGAACGCCTTGATCAGCAGCGGGACCCGCTGCCGGATCCAGTGGCTGTCGGCCGACGTCTCGCGGCCGTGCAGCTGCACGGCCCGCAGCCGCGCCCTGTGCGCGATGTCGACGACCCGCTGGCGCGTCTCGTCGCGGAACACGCCGACGGTCACGATCTCCGCGGGCAGGCGCTTCACGATGTCGGCGGCCTTCTGCGGGGCGATCTGCCGGGACGACGGGCGCGAACACGAAGCCGACCGCGTCGGCGCCCATCGCCACGGCGAGGAGGGCGTCCTCCTCGCTCGTGATCCCGCAGATCTTGACGAACACCGTGGCGAGGCTACCGAGCCGGTTCCGCGCCGCTGAACCCGATACCGAGGTCAGCTGCCCGGCCCGGCCCGGCGCAGGGCCGCACAGGCCGCCTCGGGGTCGCCCGAGGTGACCAGCAGCTCGCCCACGAGCACGGCGTCGAACCCCGCCGCGGCCAGGGCCGCGGCGTCCTCGGGGCCGCGGATCCCCGACTCGGCGACCCGCACCGCGGACGCGGGGATGGCGGCGCCCACCCGGGCGGCACGGGCGTCGTCGACCTCGAACGTGACGAGGTCGCGCTGGTTCACCCCGATCAGCGACGCCTCGATCGCCACCGCCCGCTCGAGCTCGGCCTCGTCGTGGACCTCGACCAGCACGTCGAGCCCCACGTCGACGGCCAGCGTGTGCAGCTCGACCAGCTCGTCGTCGTCGAGCGCGGCGGCGATGAGCAGCACGGCGTCGGCCCCCATGATGCGGGCGTCGCACACGTCGGTCGGCGCCACCGTGAAGTCCTTGCGCAGCACCGGGAGGCTGGTGGCCGCCCGCGCCGCACGCAGGTCGTCGGGGGAACCCCCGAAGAACTCGCGGTCGGTGAGCACGGACAGGCAGGTGGCGCCGCCCCGCTCGTAGGCCAGGGCCAGCTCGGCGGGGTCGAGGTCGGCCGCCAGGTCGCCCTTCGAGGGCGAGCGGCGCTTGACCTCCGCGATCACCCCGAGCCCGTCGACCGCCCGGAGCGCGGCCGCGAACCCGCGGGCCGCGGACTGGGCGCGCGCCTCGGCGACGAGCGGGGCGAGGGCCCGGTGGTCGGCCCGCGCCGCCGCCCGGTGGGCGGCGAGGATGCGGTCGAGGTACGTGGCGGACACGGGCGGCTCGCCGACGAGCCCGGCCTCAGCCGCCCTTGCGGTCGGCGATCGACAGGACGTGCATCTCGGGGGCGCCACCGAGCAGCCCGCCGAAGGCACCCATCGCCTCGGCCATGGCCGTGCTGCCGGCATGGGCGTCGAGCGCGGCCTGGTCGGCGTAGAGCTCGTAGAACCACACCGCGTGCGGATCGGCGGCGTCGCGGTGGACGGTGTACTGCAGGGTGCCGGGCTCGTCCTCGGTGGCCGCCACCAGCTTGGCCACCGCCTCCAGCAGCTCGTCGGTCTTCCCCTCGGCCGCCGGGAGCTTCACGATCATCGCGATCTCTGCCATGCGCCGGACCCTACTCGGGACCCCTGCCAGGGCCCCATCCATGCTGGTTTGCGACGTACCGGCCCAGCGATTCACGACTGCAGGGTCCCGCGGCGTCAGAAGTCGATCCGCATGACCACCCGGCGGGGCGTCGGGTGGCTGACCTCGGCAAAGCCCGCTGCCTCGTACACGCTGCGGCTGCCGACGTACAGCTCGCCCCACTGCACCACCTGGCCCGGCTCGGTGATCATGGCGTAGCCCTCGACGGCCCGGGCGCCCCGGCCGCGGGCGTGCTCGGCCGCCGCCCGGGCCAGCGCCCGGCTCACGCCGCGCCGTCGGAAGCCTGTGCGGGTCACGAAGCAGGTGACCGCCCAGACACCATCGTCGGTGCGGTCCTCGTCCCGCCCCGCCCACGGCACTCGCATCTTGACAAGGCGGACGTAGGCGGTGCGCGGCTCGACCGCGCACCAGCCAGCGGGCTCGCCGTCGAGGTAGGCCACGAGCCCGCTCGTCGTGTCCGCGCCCGGGTCACCGCAGTGCGTCTGCTCCCGGAGGCGGTCGGCCCGGTCCTCGACCGACACCGAGCGCCAGTCCTTGTCACGGACCTTGAACGACTGGCACTGGCACCTGGCCGGCGTGCCCCGGGTGCCGAACACGGCCCGGATGTCGTCCCAGCTCGCCTCGTTGGCGGGAACGATCGTGATGCCGTTCCCCGCCGTGTCGCTCATGGCGACACGTTACGGGAGGTCGACACATCGCATCGGTCCGGTGGCTTCGCCTTCGTGCTCGTCGGACGTCGGCACCGCGTGCGAGATGCGGGTCCGGGACGAGCTTCCCCCAGCGGGACGGACCGGTTGACGAGAACGGTTGACGAGAACGGTTACAGTGTATACGTTGGTTACATTGTCACCAATCAGGGAGAAGAGATCATGGACACGAGGACGCATCCGCTCGAGCAGCGCACGATTGCGCACGCGTTCGCCGACCTGATGAACGGCCACGACCCCGACGCCGTCGATGGCTTCGTCGCTGAGGACTACGTCAACCACAACGCCCACGTGGAGGACGGGCGCGAAGCGAACAGGTCCTTCTGGCGGCAGTGGTTCACCGCCTTCCCGGACACCGAGGTGAGTTTGGACGACGTGCTCGTCGACGGGGACCGCGTTGCCGGCCGGTTCACCTACACGGCCACGTTCCAGGGCGAGTTCATGGGACTGCCGCCGACCGGTCAGCCAGTCGTGATGCACTCGATCGACATCTGGCGCGTCGCCGATGGCATGGCCGTGGAGCACTGGGACCAGCTCGACGGGCAGGCGTTCTTCGCCCAGCTCACCGGCAGGACCGACGGCCAGTGACGGAGCCCGCTCCCGCCGCCCCGTCCGACACCCCGCGGACTGCGGCGCAGCGGCGTCGCGACCGAGAGCGCGCCGAAGCCCGCAGGGCGATTCTCGACGCGGCGCGCGAGATCGCTCGCAGGGAGGGGTGGGACGCGGTGACCATGCGTCGGCTCGCCGACGAGATCGAGTACTCCGCGAACTTCGCGTACCGCTACTTCGCGGGTCGCGACGACATCCTCCTCGCCCTGGTTCGCGACGGGTTCACCCAGCTGCGCGACGAGGTCGCCGCTGCAGCACAACCGAAGCCGTCGACCGGGCGGGCAGCCGGCCGAGAGGCACCTGGCGACGAGGGGGCCGCTGTGCGGCGCGCCGGGCACGCCTACCTGGACTTCGCTCTCGCCGACCCAGATCTGTACCAACTCATGTACAGCCTGGGCGGTGTGCGTGTTCCGGTCACCGACACCTGGACCGAAGGGCAGGCCATCGGCGACATCTTCATCGGGCTGCTGGCAGCTGCCGGCGACGCCCGTCCCGAGGAACACGTCCTTCAGCTGTGGGCCACCGCGCACGGGCTGATCGCCTTGCAGGTCGTCGGTCGTGTCGATGTCGACGCGGCCGCGCTCCACGCACTCCTCGACAACACGCTCACCGACTGCCTCGTCCGCGCTCTCACGCCGGCTCGCTCGACAGCGCGGAACGCCGCAACCCGCGAACGAAGTCGACGATGACCACCTTCACAACTGTTGCGGCGCTCGTCGCGGTCGCCACCACGGCCATCATCTACGGCACCGACGTGTTCTGTGCGCTGGTCCTGCGCCCGGCTGCTGCCGGCGCCGCCGACAGCTCCGTGGCCGACCTGCTCGGCCGGGTACACGAGTACGGCGACCGACGCCTGCCCGCACCCGGGGTGATCTCATTGATCGCCACGGCACTCGCCACCGTGACCAGCGACACCTCGTCGGCGCGCGTCGGTGGCACGATCGCGTTGGCCGCGCTGCTGGCTTGGCTGGCCATCTATGCCCGCATCAGCGCACCGATCAACAAGCGGCTCCGCGCCGCTGCGGCCGACCACACAACCCCACCGGACACCCGAGCACTGCAGCAACGCTGGGACGGCGTCATCTGGACCCGCGCCCTGCTTCAAGCCGTCGCCCTGGCCGGCGTGCTCACGATCCTCCTGACCCGATGACTCCGACCAACTCCACCGGGGCCTCCTCCGAGCCGGTCGTCCGAACGTGAAACGCTCCTCCGTGGTTTCGTCGCCGGACCGCGTGGGTCGTTGTCCGAGGCGGCCGCTCCGACCCTGGTCAGACCTGATCCTCGACGAGCACGTCCAGGTCGGTCAGTCCTTGCGGCTCATGGCTCGCAGCGGGGCCAGGACGAACAGGCCGAGCGACAGCAGGAGCAGGCCGCCGGCCAGGGCGAGCAGGCTGGGGGCGGCGAAGATGAAGGCCCCGAAGATGCACGCGACCGCGGCCAGCAGCGTGGCGGGCGGCAGGAGGGCCCACCACCCCTCGATCGAGCGGGCCGGGCGCAGGGGCTCGTCGTCGACCAGCTCGGCCCACTCCTCGGCCGTGCGGAACACGCCCGACGTCGAGTCCCAGGCCCCGCCGACACCGGTGCCCTCGGTCGGGCGCGGCCCGACCACCCCGGGATGGGCGGGGCGCCTGGCCAGCTCGTGGTCGTAGGCGGCGCGGCGCCCCGGGTCACCCAGCACCTGCCAGGCCGCGTTGAGGTCGGTCATGCGGGCCGCGTCGCCGCCCGCGTCGGGGTGGTGGTCCCGGGCGGCGCGCCGGTAGGCGACACGCACCTCCTCGGCGGTCGCGGTCATCGAGACGCCCAGGACCTCGTAGTGCGACCGCTCCCCCACCCCCACGGCCGATCAGTCCGTGAGCGGCAGGGCGAGGACGGTGCCGGCCGACCCGGCCACCGTCGCCTCGGTCGGGGGCTCGACCGCCCGCTTGACGAACGCCAGCGCCACCGAACCGCCACCGGGAGCGGGGGCTGCCGAGGTGACCGCGCCGACCTCGGCCCCGTCGACCACCACCGGGGCCCCGACGGGAGGCGGCGCCCCGGGCAGGACGAGGCCGCGCAGGTGACGGGGCACGTTGCCACCGCGGCTGTCGATGCGGGCGACCAGCTCCTGGCCGGTGAAGCAGCCCTTCGTGAAGTTGACGGACGCATCGATGATCCGCTGCCCCACCTCGGCCGGGATCGTCCCACCGGTCAGCTCGGCCCCCATGGCGGGGATGCCGCTGCGGATGCGCAGGGACTCGTAGGCCTCGAGGCTCGCCACCGGCACCCCGGCGGGAGGCTCGACGGCCGGCCCGACCAGGTCGAAGCCCTCGACGCCCGGCCACTCGGCCGGCACGCGCAGGTCGGCCGTCTCGGAGCTCCTCGCCGCGGCCTCGGCCCCCGGGCCCCGGAGCGCCACGACCCGCCAGTCGACGGGATCGACGTCGGCCTTGGTCCGGAGCAGGAACCGCCGCAGGCGGGCGATGAGCGCCTCGCCGAAGCCGCCGTCGACGTCGAGGACCACCTCGTCGTCGGCCGTGCGGACGAGGCGGGCCCAGGCGTCGACCTTTCCCGTCGGCTGCAGCACGAACGTCCACCCGACCTCGCCGGGGGCGAGGTCGGCGACGTCGTGGCTGAGCTGGCCCTGCAGGTACGTGATGGCGTCGGGCCCGGACACCCGCACGACGTCGCGGGCGACCTCGACGGCGTGCAGCGTCGTGCGCAGGTCGGCGGTCATGGGCTCAGTCTGGCAGCCCGGCCGGCGAATCCCTGCGGCCCGCTCGCACCCGGAGCCCGCAGCCGTCGGGAAGGATGGGGTGGTGCCCGCGCCGCTGCTGCTCGCCGAACCGCCCGTCGCCGACCTGGCCGACCACGAGGCCCGTGGCGGGCTCGCCGGCCTCCGCCGGGCCTACGAGCTCGGGCCGGGGGCCACGATCCAGGAGGTGATCCTGTCGGGGCTGCGCGGCCGGGGCGGCGGTGGCTTCCCGACCGGCCGGAAGTGGCAGTCGGTGCGCGACGCGGTCGACCTCGACGACGAGGACCTCGGGGCCGACCGGGCCTTCGTCGTGTGCAACGGCGCCGAGGGCGAACCGGCGACGTTCAAGGACCGCGCCATCATCCGCGCCAACCCGTACGCGGTGGTCGAGGGGGTGGCGATCGCGGCGCTGGCGGTCGGTGCCGAGCGGGCGTTCATCGGCATCAAGGAGCGGTTCGCCGTCGAGGCCGAACGCCTCGCCGCGGCCGTCGACGAGTTCACGGCGGCCGGCCTCCTCGACCACACGCTCGTGCAGGTGGTCCTCGGGCCCGACCACTACCTCTACGGCGAGGAGACCGGCCTGCTGCAGGTGATCGAGGGCGAGGCGCCCCTGCCGCGCAACATCCCGCCGTACATCCACGGGCTGTTCGCCACCGTGCCCGCCGCCGGGTGGACCTCGTCGCCCGGCGGGGTGGCCACCGAGTTCGCGGCGTCCAACCCGACGGTGGTCAACAACGTCGAGACCCTGGCGACGGTGCCCCTGGTGCTGGCCCGGGGACCCGAGTGGTACCGGTCGCTCGGCACCGAGCGGTCTCCCGGCACCGTCGTCGCCACCGTGGTGGGCGACGTCGTCCGGCCCGGCGTGGCGGAGATCGAGCTGGGCACGCCGCTGCGCCAGGTCATCGAGGAGGTGGGCGGCGGGATGGCGCCCGGCCGCTCGATCAAGGCGGTCCTCTCGGGCACCGCCAACCCGGTCGTCACCGCCGACCAGCTCGACGTGCCGGCTCAGCTACGAGGGGTTCGAGGCGATCGGGTCGGGCATGGGCGCCGCCGGGTTCTGGGTCCTCGACGACACCACGTCGATGCTCGAGGTGGCGCAGGTGGTGTCGCGGTTCCTCGCCGTCGAGTCGTGCGGGCAGTGCCCCGCCTGCAAGCTGGGCTGCCTGGCGGTGACCGACGGCCTCGACCGGCTCGTCACCGGCGACGCCGTGCCCGAGGAGGTCGAGACCCTGGCCTACCGGCTGCGCACCGTCACCGACGGCAACCGCTGCTACCTGCCGGTGCAGGAGCAGCGGGTCGTCGGCAGCATCGTCACCGCCTTCGCCGACGAGGTGAACGCGGCCCTCGACGGCGCGCCGCTCCCCCGGCGCGGCCTCGTCGTCCCCAAGCTGGTCGACCTCGCCGACGGGGTCGCCACCTCCGACGACCGCCAGTCCCTCAAGCAGCCCGACTGGACCTACGCCGAGGGGTGAGGCCGACTCAGCCGCCGGCCCGCGCTGGCGCGCCGCGGTCATGCGCCGGGCGGCCGGGACCGCGGCGAGCAGGGCCCGGGCCTTGTTGCGGCACTCGAGGTCCTCGTGCTCGGGGACCGAGTCGGCCACGATGCCCGCGCCGGCCTGCACCGAGGCCCGGCCCTCGTCGTCGACGACCATCGTGCGGATGGCGATGGCGGTGTCGACGTTGCCCGAGAAGTCGAGGTAGCCGACGACCCCGGCGTAGGGGCCGCGCTTGGTCGGCTCGAGGTCGTCGATGATCTCCATCGCCCGCACCTTGGGCGCCCCCGACACCGTGCCCGCGGGCAGCGTGGCCCGCAGCACGTCGATGGCGGTGCGGCCCTCGGCCAGGTCGCCGGCCACCTGCGACGTCAGGTGCATCACGTGGCTGTAGCGCTCGAGCGTGAGGTACTCCTCGACCTGCTCGGTGCCGAAGCGCACCACCCGTCCCACGTCGTTGCGGGCGAGGTCGACGAGCATCACGTGCTCGGCGATCTCCTTCGGGTGCTCGCGCAGCTCGCCGGCCAGGCGGGCGTCCTCCTCGTCGGTGGCGCCCCGGCGGCGCGTGCCGGCGATGGGACGGGACACGACCCGACCGTCGGTCACCCGCACCATCGGCTCGGGCGACGCCCCCACCAGCGTCAGGCCCGGCTGGCGCACGTAGTACATGTACGGGCTCGGGTTGACCTGGCGGAGCACGCGGTAGAGGTCGAACGGCTCGGCGTCGAGGTCGAAGTCGAACCGCTGGGCCAGCACCACCTGGAAGATGTCGCCGGCCAGGATGTGCTCGCGGGCGACCTCGACGGCGCGGGCGTACAGGTCGCTGCCCATCGTCGAGTGGACGGCGGGCAGCTCGTCGTCGCCGGGGGGCGGCTCGACCAGCAGCTCGTCGAGCGGCCGGGCGCCGTCGGCGGCGAGCTCGTCGAGCCGGGCGACGGCGGCCGCGTACAGCGCGTCCAGCTCGTCGTCGGTCGCCGCCTCGGGCGCGACGACGTTCTCGATCAACACCACCCGTTGCCGCCAGTGGTCGTAGGCGGCGAGCTGCCCGATGACCGACACCACCGCGTCGGCGTGGCCCTGGTCGTCCTTCGGGACGTCGGGCAGGTGCTCGACCTCGCGGACCACGTCGTAGCCCAGGTAGCCGAGGACGCCGCCGTGGAGCGGCGGGAGGTCGGGAAGGGCCGGTGCATGCCAGGCGGTGAGCAGCGCCTCGAGGGCGGCGAGGATGCCCCGGTCGCGCGGGCACCGTGTCGGGGACCGTGCCCGTGACCTGCACGTCGAGGCCCCGGGCGGTGAGCGTGGCGAGGGGGTTGCGGCCCACGAACGACCACCGGCTCCACCGGGCCTCGCCGTGCTCGACCGACTCGAGCAGGAAGCCGGTGCCGTCGCCCACCAGCCGGTTGTAGGCGGCGACGGGGGTGGTGAGGTCGGCGAGCAGCTCGCGCCACACGGGGATGACCGTGTGGGTGCGGGCCAGCGTGCGGAACTCGTCGAGACCGGGCCGGATCATCGGCGTCGCCCGCTCAGGCCGAGGTCGCGCCGGCCGCAGGCGTGTCGCCCGCGCCGAAGGACCGGAAGAAGCACGACCGGTTGCCGGTGTGGCAGGCGCCGCCGCCCTGCTGGTCGACCAGGAACAGCAGCGTGTCGCCGTCGCAGTCGTAGGCGGCCTGCGCGGACGTGTTGCACCTCGCCCGACGTGTCGCCCTTGCGCCACACCTCCTGCCGGCTGCGGCTCCAGAAGACCGTGCGCCCCTCGGCCAGCGTCAGGGCCAGCGTCTCGGCGTTCATCCACGCCATCATCAGCACCTCGCGGGTGGTGGCGTCCTGCACGATCGGCAGGGACCAGGCCGTCCGCGTCGTAGGCGACGCGGGCCAGCTCGTCGTCGGTGGCGACGATGGGCCCGGTGGCGGGACCCGCGGTGTCGGTCGTCTCGGACGTGTCGGTCGTGTCGGTCGTCGGGGTGGGGGACGGCACGCGGCCATCGTACGGTGGCTCCGCCCCAGGCCAGGCATCGGTTCCGCGCCTTCACCCCTCCTGCGCCGGGTAGCTTCGCGCCCTCGTGCAACCGTCCGCCGTCCTCCGCTACCTGGCCGACCTGGCGGCGACCGCCACGTCGAGCGGCAACGGCAACGGGCTGCCCGAAGGCATCACGCCCGAGAGTGCTCGACCTCACCCGCACGGGCGAGCCGGCGGAGTGGCTGGGCACCAGGGTGGAGGCGCCCGTGCTCGCCTCGGCCCCGGGGTCGCTCCCGTCGTGGTCCGCCGACGACCAGCGCCGGATGCCGACCGTCCGGCGGACGAGCGTGGTGCGCCACCTGGCGGCCCTCGACGCCCTGCAGCCCACCGCGCAGCTGTTGCGCCTGGGGTGGGTGACCGTCGCCGGCACGGTCGCCTTCGGCGGGAAGGACCGCACCGTCTGCTTCCCGCTGGTGAGCCAGCCGACCCGCATCGTCGGCGAGGGCTTCCAGCAGGGTCTCGTGGTGCTCCACGGCCCGGCCGAGCTGACCCTCTGGTCCGCGACCCGGACACTGCCGCCCGGTTGGAGGAGAACGCCCAGTACGGCGGCGGGGCGCTCGTCGAGGAGTTCGGCGGGGAACCGACGGCCGAGCTGATCGCCCGGCCTGCCGCGGCTCCAGAGCTGGATCCGCGAGGTCGTCGCCGCGGCGGGCCTGCCCCGGGTGCGGACGGTGCTCCCACCCACGAGAACCCGCTCGACCACCGCAGCGGCGAGGGTCTGGTGGCCGTCGTCGGCGCCATCCTCTACGTGAGCCGCGACCAGTTCCGCCCCAACGTCGAGGCGTCGCTGCGGCACTGGTCCGAAGGCAGGCGTGGCGCTGGACGAGACCGCGTTCCGCGGCTCTACCGGACCGACGGCCACTCCGCCGACGGTGAACGACCCCGACCCCGTGGCTGATGCCGAGCCGGTGTGCACCCCGCTCCCGCTCAACGAGAGCCAGGTCGAGGCGGTGCGGCAGCGCCCGCCACGAGCCGATCCTCGCCATCTCCGGGCCGCCCGGCAGCGGCAAGTCCCACACGGTCGCCGCCATCGCCAGCGATGCGGTGACGCGGGGTGGCTCGGTGCTCATCGCCACCCGCTCCGAGCACGCCGCCACGGTCGTGGCCGGGATGCTCGACCGGCAGGCCGGCCCCGACCCGGTGCTGTTCGCCACGACGAACCGCGACGACCTCGTCCGCCAGGTGACCCAACGTGGGCCCGGCGACCTCGACGTGCGCCAGCGCCCACGCCACGCTCGACGAGGCGCGCGGCCGCCCAGGATCTGGCCGAGCGGGCGGTGACCCGGGCCCTGCACCTCGAGACCAGCGTCGACCGGGCCGCGGCCTGGGACGGGCTGGTCACCTGAGCTGGCGGCGCTGGCGCCCGGCGCCTTCGCTCCCGAACGCGACCTGGCCTCCCTGACGGCCCTCGCCGACCGGGCGGCGGCCGGGGCCTCGTCGTGGTGGGGGCGTTGGCGAGCCCGCCGAGCGGAACGCCGGCTCCGCACCTCGCTCGGGGCCGGCACGGCGACGCCGATCGCCGACCTGCGGACCGCGCTCCGCTGCGCCGCCGACCGTCGCGACGCCGCCGAACTGGCCGCAGGCGACGGCACGGCGCTGGCGCCGCTGTGGGACCACCTGCTGCGGGCGGACGCCACGGTCCACGCCGCGGCCGGACGGGTCGCCGAGGTCGAGGCCGCACGCGACGACCGGCGCCGGCGGGGCCCGCGCGGCAGCCGGCGCGCTGGCCATCACGCTGCGGGCCGGACGGCGCCAGCGCCGGGCCCTGCTCCGCCAGATCGACGGTCCGGCCGTCGTGGGTGCCCTCCCGCTGTGGGTCGGCACGCTCCGCGACATCGAGGACCTGCTCCCCGACACACCCGGGCTGTTCGACCTCGTGATCCTCGACGAGGCCAGCCAGATCGACCAGGCGTCGGCGGCGAGCGCCCTCCTGCGCGGTCGGCGGGCTGTCGTCGTCGGCGACCCGCGCCAGCTCCGGCACGTGCTCGTTCGTGGGCGACGACCAGAGCCGCGCCGCGTTGGCCGCGCACGACCTCACCGGGATCGCCGGCACGCTCGACGTCCGGCGGGCCAGCATCCTCGACGTCGCCTCGGGCGCCACGGCGGTCACCTGGCTCGACGAGCACTACCGCTCGGTCCCCCACCTGATCGAGTTCTCGGCCCGCCGCTTCTACGACGGCCGGCTGACGATCGCCACCCGCCATCCCCGCAACGAGGTGACCGACGTGATCGACGTCGTGCGGACCGGTTCCGGCCCCGACGCCGAGCTGGCCGCGGCGCTCGAGGTCGTCCGCCGCCTGTGCGCCGACGGTCGCACCGACATCGCGCTGATCACCCCGTTCCACGATCTGGCCGACAAGGCGCAGTCCGAGATCCTGGCCGCGTACCCCGTCGAGGAGGTCGAGCGGCTGCGCCTCCGCGTCGGCACGGTGCATGCGTTCCAGGGTGCGGAAGCCGATCACGCGGTGCTGGTGCTCGGCGTCGAGCCCGACGACCCGCCGGGGCGCCGTCGCTTCGTCGAGGATCCCCACCTGTTCAACGTGCTGGTCACACGGGCCCGCCTCTCGATCACGGTGGTCACCGGCCTGCCGCCGCGGGACGCCTCACCGGCCGACGCCCTGATCGAGCAGTACCTCGTCCATGCCGATCGCCCGCCGAGGCCACCGCGTGGCGGGCCGGCCCCGTCGCCCTGGGCCTCGGCGCTCGAGCGCGAGCTCAGCGCCGCCGGGCTCGTCGTCCGGCCCGGCTACCCCGTGGGGCACTGGACCGTCGACCTGTGCGTCGGCGACGACGACGCGGCGGCCGTCGAGGCAGGCGTGCACCCCGACGGGCCACAGGCGCACGTCGCCCGGCACCGGATGCTGGCGGCCGCGGGCTGGCGGATCGTCGACGGCTACCCGAGCCGCTGGGACGGCGACCCCACCCGCGCTGCGGTCGAGCTGGCCGGTGACCTTCGTCCCGCGGGGTTGCCGGAGTCATAATCAGAGGTTAAATATCCGGTTATGCGGATGAGCGAAGGCGTCGAGTGGGCGACACACACGTGCGTGCTGCTCGACTGGCTGGGCCGGAGCGAGCCGGTGCCCACGGCCCGGCTCGCCGCCGCCTACGACCTGCCGCCGCCCTACCTCAACAAGCAGCTCCAGGCGCTGGTGCGGGCCGGCATCCTCACCTCCGCCCGTGGCAAGGGCGGAGGCTTCCGGCTCGCCCGCTCGCTGCACGACATCACCCTGTTCGACGTGGTGCAGGCGATCGAGGGCCCCGACCCCGCCTTCAGGTGCCGCGAGATCCGCCGGTGCGGCATGGGCGCCGGTTCGCCGCCGTCGGGCTTCCGCTCCCCCTGCGCCATCGCCGCGGCGATGCACGAAGCCGAGGAGTCCTGGCGCCAGGCCCTGCGCGCCCGGACCCTGGCCTCGGTGCGAGACGACGCAGAGCGCCAGCAGCCGGCCCTCGTCGACGCCGCCCGACGCTGGTACGAGTCGACCGACACCTGAGCGCACGACGCACCCGAGGACGGCCACATCACGCCCTCATAATCGGACATTCGACGTACGAACAAAGGAGAGAACATGCAACCACGCATCAATCCGGCGGAGGCCGCGGCCGAGAGCTACCGAGCCATGCTCGAATTCGAGGGGTCCGTGCGACAGCGGCTGCCCCACTCGCTGCACGAGCTGGTCAAGCTGCGGGCCAGCCAGATCAACGGCTGCGCCTACTGCGTCGACATGCACGCCCACGACGCCAAGGCCGCGGGCGAGACCGACGAGCGCCTGTTCGCCCTCGCCGCGTGGCGGGAGGCGCCCTACTACACCGAGGCCGAACGGGCCGCGCTGGCGCTGACCGAGGCCGTCACGCGCCTCGCCGACCGTGTCGACCCCGTCCCCGACGAGGTGTGGGACGAGGCCGCCCGCCACTTCGACGACGAGACGCTCGCCACGCTGGTGATGGCGATCGCGGCCATCAACTCGTGGAACCGCATCGCCATCTCCACCCGGCAGATCGCCGGGTCGCACCGGGCGGCTGCCCGCTGATGCCCCCCGATCTCGTCAACCCACCCGACCTCCACGACCCCACCGCCTTCGGCTACAGCCACGTGGCCGTCGGCCCGCCCGGCCGCGTGGTCGTCATCGGCGGGCAGTACGGCTCGGGTCCCGACGGCCACACGATCTCTGGGGACTTCGCCGAGCAGGCCCAGCAGGCCTTCGCCAACCTCAGGACCGCCCTGCGAGCCGCCGGCCACCCGCGCAGACCCTGGTCGGGGTGGCCACGCTGGCGCTGCCCGACATGCTCTTCGAGGTCGACGCGACCGCGGTCCGGCCGAGCTGACCCGGGGCGGCGGGGCACGACCCCGGCCCCGGCCCGCTACAGGTACAGGCCCGTCGACGCCTCGCCCAGGCGGCTGGCGGCCACGGCGTGGACGTCGCGCTCGCGCAGGATGATGTAGTCGTCGCCCCGGACCTCGACCTCGTAGCGGTCCTCGGGGTTGAACAGCACGTGGTCGCCCGCCTGCATCGCCCGCACGTTGGGACCGACGGCGACGACCTCGGCCCAGGCGAGGCGCTTCGAGATCTGGGCCGTGGCGGGGATCAGGATGCCGCCCGACGAGGTGCGCTCGCCCTCGCCCTGGTCGATCCGCACCAGCACCCGGTCGTTGAGCATCTTGATGGCGAGCTTGTCGCCGCGATCGCGGCCGTTGCCGGGCGAAGGTGCGGCGCTCGTGTCGTCGGGGACGTTCGCCGTGGCGGGCTCTGGCACCCACTCGACGCTACCGTCCCCCCTCCGTGACCCACGACTCCGCCGAGCACATCTCGCTGCTGACGGCCGACGGCCACACGCTGGCCGGCGATCTGTGGGTCCCCGCCGGCGCTCGGGCCGCCGCGGTGGTGTGCCACCCGCATCCGGCCTACGGCGGGGACCGGCGGAACGTCGTGGTCGACGCCCTGTTCCGCAGCCTGACCGGCGCGGGGGTGGCGTCGCTGCGCTTCGACTTCCGTCGCACCGAGCGGACCGCGGCCCGCGAGGGGGTGGACGAGCGAGCCGACGTCGTGGCGGCCGTCCACCGGCTGGCGACCGAGGTCGACCTCGACGTCCCGCTGTACCTCGTGGGGTACTCGTTCGGGGCGGACGTGGCGGTCGCGGTGGGCGACGACCGCCATGCCGGCTGGGCGCTGGTGGCCCCGCCCTTCCGGTTCTCGGGACCGGCCTGCCCGGGCGAAGGTGACGAGCGGCCGGCCCTGGTCGTCGTGGCCGAGCACGACCAGTTCGCGCCGCCGGCATGGGTCGCTCGCGCCACGTCGGGGTGGCCCGACGTCACCGTCGAGGTGGCCGCGATGGCCGACCACTTCCTGGCGGGAGCCACCGCGGGTGTCGGCCGCACGGTCGCAGACTGGGTGGTCGACCAGGCGACGCGCCGACGGGCCTGAGAGGCCGAGCGGACAGGGCGTTCGCCACACCCACGAGTCCGCGATTTGGCGGGTGACCATCTGCTGACCAGCGAGGCCTGCTGGCAACACGCGACGGCTCCTCGGATGACGTGCGTATCCGCTGAACCACTGATGCGGCGGCTCACACGGGGCGGACGATGACGCCGGCCCGCTCGAGCTCGTTCTTGGCCTCGGCCACCGTGTGCTCGCCGAAGTGGAAGATCGAGGCGGCGAGCACGGCGTCGGCGCCACCCTCGATCACGCCGTCGACGAGGTGGTCGAGCGTGCCGACGCCGCCGCTGGCGATGACGGGCACGTGCACGGCGTCGGCCACCGCCCGCGTGAGCTCGAGGTCGAAGCCCTCCTTGGTGCCGTCACGGTCCATCGACGTGAGCAGGATCTCGCCGGCCCCGAGGTCGGCGGCCCGCCGGGCCCACTCGACGGCGTCGAGGTCGGTCGGCGTGCGTCCGCCGTGGGTGTACACGCCGAAGCCGCCGGCCGCCCGCCGGCGGGCGTCGATGGCGACGACCACGCACTGGGCTCCGAACTCGGCGGCCATCTCGGCCACGAGGTCGGGGCGGTCGATGGCGGCCGTGTTGACCGACACCTTCTCGGCACCGGCCCGCAGCAGCTTGCGGGCGTCCTCCACCGACCGCACGCCGCCGCCCACGGTGAAGGGGATGAAGACGTTCTCGGCCGTGCGCCGGGCGACGTCGACCATCGTGTCGCGGGCGTCGGACGAGGCCGTGATGTCGAGGAAGACCAGCTCGTCGGCGCCCTCCGCGTCGTAGCGGGCGGCCAGCTCGACGGGATCGCCGGCGTCGCGGAGCCCGACGAAGTTCACGCCCTTGACCACCCGGCCGGCGTCGACGTCGAGGCAGGGGATGACCCGGACGCTACGCACCGGCGGTCACCGCGACGGCCTCGGTCACGGCGAAGGCGCCCTCGTAGAGCGCCTTGCCGACGATCACCCCGGCGAGGCGGCGGCCGTCGACGTCGAGGGCGGCGAGAGCCCGCACGTCGTCGAGCGTCCCGACACCCCCCGACGCGACGACGTCGAGGTGCGTGGCCGCCAGCACCGCCGAGAGCTGGTCGACGTCGGGCCCTGCGAGCGTGCCGTCCCGCCCGATCTCGGTGACCACGAGGGCGGCGACGCCGGCGTCGTCGAAGCTGCGGGCGACGTCGACGAGGTCGCGCCCGGATCCCTCGGTCCACCCGTGGACCGCCACGTCGCGCCCGCGGGCGTCGAGCCCGACCGCCACCCGGCCCGGGTGGCGGGCGGCGAGGCGGCGGACCCAGTCGGGGTCGGCGAGCGCCGCGGTCCCGACCACCACCCGCCGCACGCCGGCGTCGAGCAGTGCGTCGGCGGCGGCGTCGTCGCGCACCCCACCCCCGGTCTGGACCGGCACGTCGACCTGGGCGGCGATGGCGGCCACGACGCCGCGGTTGCGCGGATCGCCGGTGCGGGCGGCGTCGAGGTCCACCACGTGGATCCACGGCGCACCGGCCGCGGCGAACGCCCGGGCCTGGGCGACGGGGTCGTCGCCGTACACCGTCTCCTGCCCGTAGTCACCCTGGTAGAGGCGCACGCAGCGCCCGTCGCGGAGGTCGATCGCCGGGTAGAGGTCGAACCCGGTCATCACGCGGCCTCGGCGGCGGCGGTGGCGCGGCCGACGAAGTTGCGCAGGATGCCGAGCCCGTAGCGCGCCGACTTCTCGGGGTGGAACTGCGTGGCCCACAGGGCGTCGCGCTCGACCGCGGCGACCACCGGCCCGCCGTAGTCGCACGTGGCCACCGCGTGGTCGGTGCGCTCGGCCGAGAAGGAGTGCACGAAGTAGGCCCAGACGGGTTCGGGCAGGTCGGCGAGCAGGCCGCTCTCGGCGCACCGGACGAGCAGGTTCCACTGCATCTGCGGCCTCTTCACCCCGTCGGGCAGCCGCCGGACGATGCCGGGCAGGACCCCGAGGCCGGGCACGTCGGGGCTCTCCTCGGAGCCCTCGTACAGCATCTGCATGCCGACGCACACCCCGAGGAACGGGCGGCCCGATGCGGCGCACTCGATGGCCAGCTCGTCGAGCCCGCTGTCCTCGAGCGCCTGCATGCACCGGCCGAAGTTGCCGACGCCCGGCAGCACGACCCCGGCGGCGTCGCGGATCACCCCGGGATCGGCGGTCAGCCGGGCGTCGGCCCCGACGTGCTGCAGGGCCTTCTGGGCGGAGTGCAGGTTGCCGATGCCGTAGTCGAGGACCGCGATGACCGTCATGAGACGTTCGATCCTAGGGGGTGACGTTCCAGCGGCCGATGGCCCTTTCCTCGCGCTGCCAGCCGAGGACCGAGATGGTGGCGGTGTCGAGGAGCAGGCGCCGCCCGAACGCCGGCTCCTCCTCGATCCACCGCGCCGCCAGCACGCGGAGGAAGTGGGCGTGGGAGAACACGAGCGCCCGGGTGGTCGCCTCCGCGATCAGGCGCTGGATCACCCTGTCGGCCCGGGCGGCGACGCGGTCGGCCGGCTCGCCCCCGGGGGTGGGGTGCGTGAACACGCTCCAGCCCGGCACGTGCTCGCGGATCTCGGAGGTGGTCTGGCCCTCGTAGTCGCCGTAGTCCCACTCGGCGAGCGCGGGGTCGCGCTTGGCCTCGGGAAACCCCACGAGCGTGGCCGTGTCCACGGCCCGGCGCATCGGGCTGGTGATCACGACGTCGAACGGGACGCCGGCGAGAGCATCCGCCATCCGGAGGGCCTCGGCCTCGCCCTCGGACGTCAGCGGGAGGTCGGTGTGGCTCGTGTGGCGGCCGTCGCGGCTCCACTCGGTCTCGCCGTGGCGGCAGAGCCACACGTCGGGTCGGGGCATGGATACAGCGTGCCGCATCGCGCCGCCGAGCGCCTGGAGTGACCCGGTGATCACTCTCCGGGCATCATGTCCCGATGCTCCTGGTCGGAACCGCGGACGGACTGCTCGATCTCACCCTCGACGGCACCGAGGAACGGCGCACCCTCGAAGGGGCGAACGTCAGCGCCGTCTCGGGCGACTGGGCGATCGCGGACGGCTGGGTGATCGCGCTCGACACGGGCACCCCGGTCGAGCTGCCCGACGGCCTGGTCCCCCGCTGCCTGCTCGCGCTCGACGGCGGGCGGGCGCTGGTGGGCACCAGCGACGCGCGCCTGCTCGTCGTCGGCGGCCCCGAGGGAACGGCGCGCGACGTCGCCTTCGACGACATCCCCACCCGCGACAGCTGGTCGACCCCGTGGGGCGGTCCGGCCGACACCCGGTCGATCTCCCTCGCCGGCGAGACCCCGTTCGTCGGCGTCCACGTCGGGGGCGTGTGGCGACGCGACGGCGCCGGCTGGATCGAGGTGGTGCCCGCCGAGGCGGACGACCACCAGGTCGCCTGCGGCGCCGACGTGATCGCGGTGGCGGCCGGGATCGGGATCGGACAGAGCCACGACCGGGGCGAATCCTGGCAGTGGAGCGACGACGGCCTGCACGGGCGCTACTGCCGCTCGGTCGCCATGGCCGACGACTGGCTGCTGGCGGGCGCGTCCACCGGCCCGGCGACGAGCGAGGCCGCGGTCTACCGCCGCCCGCTCGCCGACCCCGAGGCACCGTTCGCGCGCTGTGGCGACGACGCCCTCCCCCACGCCTTCCCGCACAACATCGACACCGGCGAGCTGATGGCGGCCGGGCCGCTGGTGGCCGTGGGCACGCCGACGGGGGACCTGTTCCTGTCCGAGGACAGCGGTAGCTCGTGGCGGCGCCTCGCCTCCGCCCTGCCAGGCGTCCACTGCGTGACGTTCGCCGGCTGACCGTCCGGGGTCACGCCGGTCCGCCCCCGGCGCGCTAGAGCGTTCCCTTGGTGGAGGGCACGGCCGCCCCCTCGACGCGCACCGCGTCGCGCAGGCACCGGGACACGCCCTTGAACGTGGCCTCGACGATGTGGTGGGTGTTGCGGCCGGCCCGCAGCGTCACGTGCAGCGTGATGCCCGCCTGGGTGGCGAACGACTGCCAGAAGTGCTCGGCCATCTCGGGGTTGAACGGGGGGTCGCCCAGCGGCAGCACGTCGCCGAACGGCACGTCGTAGGCCACGAACGGCCGTCCGGACAGGTCGAGCGCCACCTCGACCAGCGCCTCGTCGAGGGGGAACGCCCCGCTGGCGAAGCGCCGGATGCCGGCCTTGTCGCCCAACGCGTCGCGGAAGCACTCGCCCAGCACGATGGCGACGTCCTCGACGGTGTGGTGGCCGTCGACGTGCAGGTCGCCCTGGGCCTCGACGGTGAGGTCGAACCCGCCGTGGCGCCCGATCTGGTCGAGCATGTGATCGAAGAACGGCAGGCCGGTGGCCGCGTGGACCTTGCCCTCGGGACCGTCGAGGTCGATGGCGACCGAGACCGAGGTCTCCTTGGTGGTGCGCCGGCGGTCGGCGGATCGGGGGGCGCGGGACGGTTCGGTCATGCGAGCACCTCGCGGAGGGCGCCGAGGAAGGCGTCGTCCTCGTCGGGCGTGCCGATCGTGACACGCAGGCAGCCCTCGAGGCGAGGCCACGAGGCGCAGTTCCGCACGAGCACCCCACGCTCGACGAGGCGCTTCCACACCTCGTCACCGGCCACCGCCTGCGGCCGGAACAGCACGAAGTTGGCCCCGGACGGCCAGACGTCGACCGGCAGGTCGGCGAGCGCGCCGGCGACACGGCCCCGTTCCTCGACGATGTGCGCCACCCGCGCCTGCATCTCGTCGACGAACCCCAGGGCGGCCACGCCGGCGGCCTGCTTGAACGCGTCGAGGTGGTAGGGCAGCACGACCTTGTCGAGCTGCTCGACCAGCCAGGCCGGCCCGACGAGGTAGCCGAGCCGGGCGGCGGCCATCGACCACGTCTTCGAGAAGGTGCGGGTGACCACGAGCGGCCGCTCCCCGTCGACCAGCTCGAGCGCCGACCACGGGGCGAACTGGCCGTACGCCTCGTCGACCACCACCAGGCCCGGGGCCTCGTCGGCCACGGTGCGGACCAGCTCCTCGGGCTCGACCATGCCGGTGGGGTTGTTGGGCGAGCACAGGAACGTGACCGCCGGCGCCACCTCGGCGAGCACGCTGCGCACCTCGTCGAGGTCGAGGGCGAAGTCGGCGCCCCGCTCGCCCACCGCCACGCCCGTGCCCGTGATGCGGGCGATGTGGCTGTGCAGGGCATAGGTGGGCTCGAACACCGCCGCCGTGCGCCCCGGGCCGCCGTAGGTGAGCAGCAGCGTCTGCAGCACCTCGTTGGAGCCGTTGGCCGCGAACACCTGGTCGGGCCCGACTCCGTGCAGGTCGGCGATGGCGGTGCGCAGCGCGCGGTACGACCGGTCGGGATAGCGGTGCCAGTCGACGCGGGTCAGCGCCTCGGCGAGCCGCTCGCCGAACGCCGCCGGGGGCGGGCCCGGCGCCTCGTTGGTGTTCAGCCGCACGGTGACGTCGAGCTGGGGCGAGTGGTAGCCCTCCATGAGCGCCACGTCGGCGCGCGGCTCGATGGTCACGGTGCCGCCTCGGGGGCGTCGGGGCACGGAGCCGGATCGAATCGGCGTGCGCGGGCAGGCCCTCGTAGGCGGCGAGCGCCACCACGTGCGGCCCCACCTGGGCCAGGCCCTTGTCGTCGACGGTCACCACGTGGACGTGCTTGCGGAAGTCGTCGACCCGGAGCGCCCCGGAGAACCGGGCTGACCCGTAGGTGGGGAGCACGTGGTTGGGGCCGGCCAGGTAGTCGCCGATCGACGCGGGCGCGAGCGGGCCGCAGAACACCGCGCCCGCGTGGCGGACGAGCGGGAGCAGGGCCTCGGGATCGTCGACCAGCAGCTCGAGGTGCTCGGGGGCGATGGCGTTGGCCACCGCCATGGCCTGGTGGGCGTCGTCGCACACCACCGCGTAGCCCCCTTCGGCCAGGGTCGCCTCGAGGTGCTGGCGGCGGGGCGACGCGGGCACGAGCCGGGCCACCGCCTCGGTGACGGCGTCGGCGACCGCCTCGTCCCACGTGAGGAGCCAGGCCAGGCCGTCGGGGCCGTGCTCGGCCTGGAGGATGACGTCGATCGCCGCCCACTCGGCGGGGGTGGAGGCGTCGGCGACGACGACGACCTCGGAGGGCCCCGCGAACGAGGACGGGACGCCGACCAGGCCCTGGCCGGCGACCTCGCGCTTGGCCTGCGCCACGCGGGCCGAGCCCGGTCCGACGATCACGTCCACGGGCCGGATCGACTCGGTGCCGTAGGCCAGGGCCCCGATCGCGGCCGGACCGCCGATGCGGTACACCTCGTCGGCCCCTGCCAGGGCCGCAGCCGCGAGGATGCCCTCGGGAACCCGGCCATCGGGTCGCGCCGGGCTGACCAGCACGACCTCGGGCACCCCGGCCACCTTGGCCGGCACGAGCGTCATCAGCGCCGTCGACACGAGCGGGGCCAGGGCGTTGGGGACGTAGCAGCCGGCCCGGTCGACCGGACGGACGAGCTCGCGGATCTCGATCGCCCCGTTGTGGTGGACGACCTCGTCGCCCCGCTGGGCGGCGTGGTAGGCGGCGATGTTGTCGTGCGCCGCCTCGAGGGCGTCGCGCAGCTCGGCGGGGATGGCGTCGAGCGCGGCCCGTACCTCGGCGTCGGGCACCCGCAGGTCGTCCAGCACGACCCCGTCGAACCGCTCGGCGAACCGGCGGAGCGCGGCGTCCCCGTCGGCCCGCACCTCGGCCAGGACCGACCGCACCTCGTCGATGGGCGGCTCGGTCTGGGCGGCGGGACGCGGCAGGCGACGGCGCAGGTCGTCGGCACCGGTTCCACGCAGGTCGAGTCGGCGGAGCACGACCGACAACGCTAGTGGTGACCCGGAGGGCTCCGGCAGCCGGTTCCCGTGCCGGGCCGTCCCTCCACGCGGGTAGAACGCTGCCATGGAGAACGACAGGGCCGAGCTGTCCGCGCTGGCGACCAGCCTCGACGACCTGACGGCGCGGGTCACCGCGGCCGCCGACCGCCTCCGGGGGACGCCACGCGCCGACGTGGCCGACGGCCTGTACGAAGTGGAGCGGTCGCTGCTCAGCGCGTCTCGAAAGCTCGACCAGGTGGTGCGCACGATGCGGTGACCGTGCCCGGGCGATCTCGGGGAAAATCGACGACGGCGCCCCGATGGGGCGCCGTCGCGGCGACGTCAGGCGGCGGATCCCGACGTCGCATGGAACCAGGTGGCGGGAACCTGGTTGCGTTACACACGTTATCGCCTCAGCACCCGTCGAGGGGTACGCCCGAAAGAACTGATGTCACCTTTCGTTCACCGCACGGTGACAGAGGCGTGACGCGTTCGCCCCCGGACGGGTCAGGTCCACCTCCCCGGAACGGGTCAGCTCCACAGGGTCACGTGGACCGGCGGCCGGAAGCGGGACACGGGCACGCTGCCGTCGGCCCGGTGCATGGCCTGCAGGGCGTCGGGCGTGTCGAGGAAGCGGCAGAGCTTGGCCGCGATCGGCGCACGCCGCTGCGCCCCGACCGTGTTGACGTGCCACATCAGGTCGACGGGGGTGCCGTCGACCGGCAGCACGGCCAACCGCCCGCGCTCCACGTCCCCGGCGACGAGGTGGGCGACGCCGGGCGCCACGCCCTCCCCCTGGGCCGCGGCGCGCCACGCTGCCCCCAGGCTCGGGAACACCCGGACGCGGTCTTCGGGCACCGCCAGCCGATCCAGGAGCACGCCGACCTCGGTGGCGGGGTCGGCACCGCTGCCGTCGACCAGCCAGTCGACGGCGGCCAGGGCGCCGAGCGGAACGTGCGGCAGCCGGGTCAACGGGTGCCGCGGGCCCGAGACCACCACCAACCGGTGGCGGAGCACCGGGGCCGTGTCGAAGCCGCCGAGTCGTGGGCCGAGCGCCAGGTCGGCCAGACGCTCCATCAGCAGCGCCGGCATCTCGGCCGCGGTCGTGACGCGCGAGGGTCGCCTCGACCGGACCGACGCGCGAGGTGAAGGCGGTGAGCAGTGGCCGGGCCACGTACTCGGCCACGGTGCTGGTGGCGATCACCCGGAGGACCTCGGGTGCGCCCTGGGCCCGTCGGATCGCCCCGTCGGCCTCGGCAGCCAGGTTCACCATCTGCGACGCGATCGGCACGAGCCGTTGACCCCCCGCCGTCAGGTCCATCCCACCGTTGGCCCGCACGACGAGCGGGTCCCCGAGGTGCTGGCGCAGGGCCGCCAGCGCGCCCGAGACCGCCGGCTCGCTGACCCCCAGGACCTGGGCGGCCGCCTTGACCGACCCGAGGCGCGCCACCAGCACGAACGCCTCGAGCTGGGTCAGGGTCACGCTCGGGCTCCTCGGCCGCGGGGCACGCCGGCACGGTAGCCACGGCGATAAGCGTTCGCTTAGGTGCGCGTGGACAACCCTGCCCGGCGAGCGCACACTCGACCCCGGTGGGGCCACCGCGCCCGTGCCACGTGCGACTCGAGGGGGGTTGAACGTGCAGACACCCGCACCGTTCGAATACGAGCGGGCCACCAGCGTCGACGACGCGCTGGCCCTGCTCGTGCGCCACGGTCCCGAGGCCCGGCTCGTCGCGGGGGGCCACAGCCTCCTCCCGATGATGAAGCTGCGCCTCGCCCGGCCCGAGGTGCTGGTCGACATCAACGACCTCACGGACCTGTCGTACATCCGCCTCGACGGCGACGCGATCGCCATCGGGGCCATGACCCGCCACGCCGAGCTGCTCGACTCGCCCCTGCTCGGCGAGCACTACGCCGTGTTCGCCGACGCCGAGCGGGTCATCGCCGACCCGGTGGTCCGCAACCGGGGCTCCATCGGCGGGTCGCTCTGCCAGGCCGATCCGTCCGAGGACCTGGCCGCGGTGGCCTCGGCGCTGCGCGCCGACATCGTCGTGCGGTCGTCGGAAGGCACCCGCACGGTGCCGGCCCGCGAGCTGCACGACGGCCCCTACGAGACCGTGGTCGGGCCGGCCGAGATCGTGACCGAGGTGCGTGTCCCCGTCCGACCGGGGGCGGGCAGCGCCTACGAGAAGGTCGAGCGCCGGGTCGGCGACTGGGCGGTCGCCGCCGCGGGCGCCTTCGTCACGCTCGACGGCGACGTGGTCAGCGACGTCGGCATCGGCCTGACCGCGGTCGGGCGCCCCGCACTTCTGCGCCCCCGGCGCCGAGGACGTGCTGCGGGGCCGGCCGGCGACCGAGGAGAGCCTGGCCGCAGCCGCCCAGGCGGCGGGCGAGGGCTGCAACCCGTCGGCCGACCAGCGCGGACCGGTGGACTACAAGCGCCACCTGGCGCAGGAGCTGACACTGCGGGCGCTGCGCCGTTCGGTGGCGCGGGCACGGGGAGAAGGGTGACCACCATGCAGGTGACCATGACCGTCAACGGCACCGAGGTGACCCGCGACATCGAGCCCCGGCTGCTGCTGGTGCACTTCGTCCGCGACCACCTCGGCCTGACCGGCACGCACTGGGGATGTGACACGTCCAACTGCGGCACCTGCGTCCTGTGGATGGACGGCGAGCCCGTCAAGAGCTGCACGGTGCTGGCCGCCATGGCCGACGGCCGCGAGGTGCGCACGGTCGAGGACCTCGACCGCGACGGCGAGCTCGACCCCATCCAGCAGGGGTTCATGCAGTGCCACGGCCTGCAGTGCGGGTTCTGCACCCCCGGGATGCTCATGATGGGACGCTGGTTGCTCGACCACGATCCCGACCCTGGCGAGGACACGATCCGCGAGGCGATCTCGGGCCAGTTCTGCCGCTGCACCGGCTACGAGAACATCGTGCGCTCCATCCGCTGGGCAGCCGAGCACCCCGCGGGCGCGGCCGCCGACGCCGCCGGGGCCGACGAGGAGGTGCCCGCGTGACGACGACCGACGCCACCACCGATGCCGCGCCGGGCGCGGCCACCGATCCCACCGACCAGGTGGCCACTCCCCTCAGCGAGGCCGGCAACCCCATCGGCTTCGGCCGCATGCTCCGCAAGGAGGACGCCCGCTTCCTGCGGGGCCAGGGCAACTACATCGACGACATCCAGCTGCCGGGCATGCTCCACGGCGCCATCCTGCGCAGCCCGTTCGCGCACGCCCGCATCGTGTCGATCGACACGTCGGCGGCCGAGGCGCACCCCAAGGTCAAGGCGGTGATCACCGGCGCCACCCTCGAGGGCCTCGGCCTGGCGTGGATGCCCACGCTGTCGAACGACGTCCAGGCCGTGCTCGCCACCGACAAGGTGCGCTTCCAGGGCCAGGAGGTGGCGTTCGTCGTCGCCGACGACCGCTACGCGGCCCGCGACGCCCTCGAGCTCATCGACGTCGACTACGAGCCGCTCGAGCCCGTGGTCGACGGCCGCCGGGCGCTCGACGACGACGCGCCCGTCATCCGCGACGACATCGACGGCAAGGCCGACAACCACATCTTCGACTGGACCTCGGGCGACGCCGCCGAGTGCGACGAGGTGTTCGGCCGGGCCGACGTCGTCGTCACCCAGGACATCCTCTATCCCCGCTCGCACCCGGCGCCGTTGGAGACGTGCGGCTCGGTCGCCCACATGGACAAGGTGACCGGCAAGCTCACGGCCTGGATCACGAGCCAGGCCCCGCACGCCCACCGCACGGTGTACGCCATGGTGGCGGGCCTGCCCGAGCACAAGATCCAGGTGATCTCGCCCGACATCGGCGGCGGGTTCGGCAACAAGGTGCCGATCTACCCGGGCTACGTGCTGGTCGTGGTCGGCTCGATCGTCACGGGCAAGCCGGTCAAGTGGGTCGAGGACCGCTCCGAGAACCTGATGTCGACGGGGTTCGCCCGCGACTACCACATGCACGGCGAGATCGCCGCCACCCGCGACGGCACGATCCTGGGGCTGCGGGTCGACGTCATCGCCGACCACGGTGCCTTCAACGCCAGCGCCAACCCGACCAAGTTCCCGGCCGGGTTCTTCAACATCTTCACCGGCAGCTACGCCGCTCGAGGCCGCCTACTGCAAGGTCACCGGCGTCTACTCCAACAAGGCGCCCGGCGGGGTGGCGTACGCCTGCTCGTTCCGCATCACCGAGGCCGTGTACCTCGTCGAGCGGATCGTCGACGTGCTGGCCGACGAGCTGGGCATGGACCCGGCCGAGCTGCGGATGCGCAACCTGCTGCGGCCCGAGCAGTTCCCCTACATGACGAAGACGGGGTGGGAGTACGACTCGGGCGACTACCCGCGGGCGCTGGAGCTGGCCCTCGAGATGGCGGGCTACGACGAGCTGCGCCGCGAGCAGGCGGCCAAGCGCGAGCGGGGCGAGCTCATGGGCATCGGGCTCAGCTTCTTCACCGAGGGCGTCGGTGCCGGGCCCCGCAAGCACATGGACATCCTCGGCCTCGGCATGGCCGACGGCTGCGAGCTGCGGGTCCACCCGACCGGGCAAGGCCGTGGTGCGCCTCAGCGTGCAGACGCAGGGCCAGGGCCACGAGACGACCTTCGCCCAGATCGTGGCCAGCCAGCTCGGCATCCCGCCCGAGGACATCGAGGTGGTGCACGGCGACACCGACCAGACCCCGTTCGGGCTGGGCACCTACGGCTCGCGGTCGACGCCGGTGTCGGGCGCGGCCGCCGCCGTGGTGGCCCAACGGGTGCGGGACAAGGCCCGGATCGTGGCGGCCGCCGCGCTCGAGTGCTCACCCGACGACCTCGAGTGGGAGCAGGGCCGCTGGTTCGTGAAGGGCGACCCCAGCCAGGGCAAGACGATCCAGGAGATCGCGCTGCTCGCCCACAGCAGCCTCGAGCTGCCCGAGGGGGTCGAGGGACACCTCGACGCCAGCGCCGTCTACAACCCGCCCAACCTCACCTACCCGTTCGGGGCCTACCTCTGCGTGGTCGACGTCGACCCGGGCACGGGGCAGGTCGCCGTGCGGCGGTTCGTGGCCGTCGACGACTGCGGCCCGCGCATCAACCCGATGATCGTCGAGGGCCAGATCCACGGCGGCCTGGCCGACGGCGTCGGCATGGCCCTGATGGAGGCCATCGCCTTCGACGAGGACGGCAACTGCCTCGGCGGCTCGTTCATGGACTACCTGCTGCCCACCGCGCTCGAGTGCCCGACCTGGGAGCTGGGCGAGACCGTGACCCCGTCGCCCCACCACCCGCTCGGGTGCAAGGGAGTGGGCGAGTCGGCCACGGTGGGCTCGCCGGCCGCGGTCGTCAACGCCGTGGTCGACGCGCTCGAGCCGTTCGGCGTCCGTCACGCCGACATGCCGCTGACCCCGGCCCAGGTGTGGCTGGCCATGCAGGGCCGCCCGGCCCGCACCGACATGGCGATCTCGTGAGCGCGGCGCGGTCGTCCGACGGTTCTGGCGTCTCTCCGGCACCCTGGTGGCAGTGAGCGCCGCCAGAAGGACGGACGACCCGTCGTGAACCCCGCGGTCGAGGAGCGTGCCGCCGACCTGCGGCACCAGCGCCTGCCGTTCGTGCACGCCCGGGTGGTCCGCGCCGAGCGGCCCACGTCCGCCAAGCCCGGCGACGAGGCGGTGGTGCTGCCCGACGGCTCGATCGACGGGTTCGTCGGCGGCGCCTGCGCCGAGTCCACCGTGCGCGCCCAGAGCCTGTCGCTGCTCGACTCGGGCCAGTCGCTGCTGCTGCGGATCCTGCCCGAAGGGGCGAGCGGTCGAGGCCGACGCCGACGGGACCCTGACGGTGGTGAACCCCTGCCTGTCGGGAGGTTCGCTCGAGATCTTCCTCGAGCCGGTGGTCCCCGATCCCCTCGTCGCCGTGGTGGGCGAGTCGCCGATCGCCGCCGCGCTGGTGGCGCTGGGCGACGGCATCGGGCTTCCGGATGATGGCCTCGACGACCGCGGCGCTCGAGATCACCCCGGACTGACCGCGGTGGTCGTCGCCTCGCACGGACGCGACGAGGAGGCGGCGCTCGACGACCGCGGTGCGGGCCGGCGTGCCGTACGTGGGGCTCGTGGCCAGCCGGAAGCGGGGCGAGGCGGTGGTGGCCGCCCTCGACCTCGACCCGGCCCAGCGCACGTCGGTGCACACGCCGGCCGGCCTCGACATCGGGGCCCGCACCCCCCGCGAAGTGGCGCTGTCGATCCTCGCCGAGATCGTGGCGCTGCGACCCCGTCCTGCGGGCGGGGCAGGCGTCGCTCCCACGGTCGTGTACGGCGACGACGAGGCCGGTGACCGGGCCCCGGCGGTCGTGGCCACCGATCCGGTGTGCGGCATGGCGGTCGTCGCCGACGACGCCGCCCTCCACCTCGACCACGACGGCACGCGGCACTGGTTCTGCGGCACCGGCTGCCTCCGGGCGTTCGCCGCCGATCCCAGCGCCTACCTGCCCGACCCCGCGGGCGACGGTGCCCGACGGCGGCCCCGACCAGCCGATCCCCGACGTCGACGCCATGCGGCGACGGCTCGACGGCGCCGACTACCTGGCCGACCTCGGGCTCGCCACCGCCCTGTTCTGCGCCGTGCGCATGCCGCAGCCCGTCCTGCTGGAGGGCGAGGCCGGCGTGGGCAAGACCGAGGCGGCCAAGGCGCTGGCCCGCGTGCTCGACACCCCGCTCGTCCGCCTCCAGTGCTACGAGGGCATCGACGCGGCCGAGGCCCTCTACGAGTGGAACTACCCGCGGCAGCTCCTCGGCATCCGCCTGGCCGAGTCCACCGGGCGCGAGGTCACCGAGCACGACCTGTTCGGCCCCGACTACCTGGTCGAGCGGCCGCTGCTGCGGGCGATCCGCCACCCCGGGCCCCGGCCGGTCGTGCTGCTCGTCGACGAGGTCGACCGGGCCGACGACGAGTTCGAGGCGTTCCTGCTCGAGATGCTGGCCGAGGCGTCGGTCACCATCCCCGAGCTGGGCACGGTGCGGGCTTCCCACCCGCCGGTCGTCGTCCTCACGTCGAACCGGACGCGCGACCTGCACGACGCCCTCAAGCGGCGCTGCCTGTACCACTGGATCGACTACCCCGACCTCGCCCGGGCGGTGGCGGTCATCCGGCGGCGGGTGCCGGCGGCCTCGACGACCGTGGCCGAGCAGGTGGCGGCGTGCCGTGCAGCGGCTGCGGTCGCTCGACGTGCAGAAGCCGCCGGGCCTGGCCGAGGCGATCAACTGGGTGGCGACGCTCGACCTGCTGGGCCTCGACTCGCCTCGACGCCCCGGCCGTCGACGCCACGCTCGGGTCGGTGCTGAAGTACCGCGAGGACCTCGACGTCGCCCGCCAGCGGGGGACGGGCTGGGTGGCGAGCGGCGGGTGAGCGCCCGGGGGTGCGGGTTCGACGGGTGCGGGTTCGACGGGTGCGGGTTCGACCCCGAGGCAATGAGTTCCGTCTCGGCGAGGGCGAGGCCATGAGTTCCACCTGCGCGACCCATTACCTCGACCTCGCTCGATCGGAACCCATTGCCTCGCCCCACCGCACCGGAGCACGGCCGTGACACGTCCCGGTCGACCCGAGGCAATGAGTTCCGTCTCGGCGAGGACGAGGCACATGAGTTCCACCGGCATGCCGCGACACCCCATGCAGCCTCGACCCTCGAGCTCGATCGGAACCCATTGCCTCGCCCACCGCACCGGGGCACGGCCGTGACACGTCCCGGTCGACCCGAGGCAATGAGTTCCGTCTCGGCGAGGTCGAGGCCATGAGTTCCACCTGCGCGACCCATCACCTCGACCTCGCTCGATCGGAACCCATTGCCTCGCCCCACCGCACCGGGGCACGGACGTGACGCGTCCGGGTCGACGCGACGAGGTGGACCTCGCCGACGTGGTGGCGGCCGTCGGCCACCGGCTGCACGCGGCCGGCGTGCCCGTCACGCCCGAGCGGAGCGGCCGGTTCGCCACCGCGCTGGCCCTGGGGCGGTCGGCGACCGTCGACGAGGCCTACTGGGCCGGGCGGGTCACGCTGCTGAGCGGGCCCGAGCAGATCGCGACGTACGACGCCGTGTTCGCCGAGGTGTTCCGCGGGCATCGTCGACGCCGCCGACTGGCGCGGGCCAGGCCCCGTCGGCGCTCGCGCACCCGCACGACCGGCCGCCTCCGGCGGGCGCGGGCGCGACCGCCGCGCCCGGCCCGCGGAGGGCGACGGCGACGCGGCCGCGCCGCCGCTCCCGCCGGCCACGCCCGGCGACGACGACGCGGGCCGCCCGCCGGGGCGCGGACCTGCTCGCCGCGGCCAGCGCCGGACGAACGGCTGGGCCACACGGACCTCGCCGACCTCACGGCCGACGAGCTGGCCGACCTCCGGCGCCTCCTGGCGGCCCGACCGTGGACGACCCCGCCCCGGGCGTCTCGCCGCACCGTCCGGCACCCGCGCGGCCGCGAGCTCGACCTGCGGGCGTCGCTCCGCCGGGCGCGGGCCACGGGCGGCGACCCCGTGCGCCGGGCCTACCGCCACCGGCGGCGACGGCCGCGGCGCCTGGTCCTGCTGGCCGACGTCTCGGGGTCGATGGCGCCCTACGCCCGTGCCTACCTGCACCTGCTGCACGGTGCGGTGCGCGCCTCTCGGGCCGAGGCCTTCGTGTTCGCCACCCGCCTGACCCGGCTGACCCGGGCGCTGGCTGCGGCCACCCCCGAGGTCGCCCTGGCGCGGGCGACCGAGGCGGCGCCCGACTGGTCGGGCGGCACGCGCATCGGGGCCGCGCTGGCGACGTTCCTCGACGACTTCGGCCGCCGGGGGATGGCCCGCGGGGCGGTGGTCGTGATCGTGTCGGACGGCTGGGACACGGGCGACCCGGCCGCCGTCGGCGAGCAGATGGCCCGGCTGGCGCGCCTGGCCCACCGGGTCGTGTGGGTCAACCCCCGCAGCGCGGCGCCGGGCTACGCACCCCTCGTGGCGGGGATGGCCGCCGCCCTCCCCCACATCGACACCCTGGTCAGCGGCCACTCGGTCGCGGCCCTCGACGAGGTCTTCGCCGCGGTCGCCGCCCCCGACCCGTGAGCCCGCTCGGGCGGTCGGGGTCAGACCTTGAACGCCGACGGGCAGATGTCGGCCAGGACGCAGGCGTCGCACAGCGGCTTGCGGGCCTTGCACACCGCCCGCCCGTGGAGGATGAGGCGCAGGCTCAGCGCCCCGCGCTCGTCGGCCCGCACCATCGGGTTGAGCTCGAGCTCGATCTTCACCGGATCGGTCTGCTTCGTGAGCCCGAGGCGGGCGGACAGCCGCTGCACGTGGGTGTCGACGGGCAGGCCGGGCTCGCCCAGGGCCACGCTGCGCACCACGTTCGCCGTCTTCCGCCCGACGCCGGGGATGGTGACGAGGTCGGCCATGCGGTGCGGCACCTCGCCGCCGAAGCGCTCGACCAGGGCGGACGCCATGCCCATGATGCTCTTGGTCTTGTTGCGGAAGAACCCGGTGGTGCGGACCAGCTCCTCGACCTCGGCCGGATCCGCGGCCGCCAGGTCGGCCGGCGTGGGGTACCGCGCGAAGAGCTGCGGGGTCACCATGTTCACCCGCTCGTCGGTGGTCTGCGCCGACAGGATCGTGGCGGCGAGCAGCTCGTAGGGGTTGCGGTGGTGCAGCGCGCACAGCTCGGTGGCCGAGCCGGGGTACTCGAGCGCGAGCCGGTCGGCGACGACGCGGGCACGGCCCTTGGGGCTACGGGGGCGACCGGTGGCCATCGGGCCCGGACACTACCGGCCCCCCGGACCGGTGCGAGGACGACCGCCCTGGTGGTACACCGTCGCCCATGGCGCCCCCGGTTCGCCGGCGATCAGCGGCCGCCCTGGCGCTGACCGCGGCGGCCGTGCTGCTCGGCGCTGGCGGGCGCGGCCCGGCCCGACGGCGACGGGCCGTCGGCGGCGTCCACGACGGGCCTGACCAGCACCTCGATCGGTCCGGGCACGCCGGGTCCGCCCGGCACGACGGCGCCGACCCCGCGCTCGTTCACGCTCGTGGCCGGGGGCGACGTGCTCCTGCACCCGCGCTTGTGGGAGCAGGCCGAGGCCGACGCGGCCGCGGCCGGAGCCCCGGGCCGCGACTTCCGGCCGCTGCTGGCCGGGGTGGAACCGCTCGTGCGCGGGGCCGACCTCGCGGTCTGCCACCTCGAGACCCCGGTGGCCGGCGCCGGTGAGGCCCCGCGCGGGCTACCCCTCGTTCTCGGTGCCGCCCGAGATCGTGCCCGCCCTCGCGGACACCGGGTTCGACGCCTGCACCACGGCGTCGAACCACACCTACGACCGCGGCGCGGCGGGCGTCGACCGCACGCTCGCCGCCCTCGACGCCGCCGGCATCGCCCACGCCGGGTCGGCCCGCACGCCCGAAGAGGCGGCGACGACCACGCTGCTGCCGGTCGAGGGCGCGGACGTGGCCCTGCTGTCGTACACGTTCGGGTTCAACGGGGTCCCGGCGCCCGCCGGCGAGTCGTGGCGGGCCGACACCATCGACGAGGCTCGCATCCGTGCCGACGCCGCCGCGGCCCGGGCCGGCGGGGCGGAGGTGGTCGTCGTCGCCCTGCACTGGGGCGACGAGTACGACCCGGCGCCGACCGCCGGGCAACGGACCCTCGGGCCCGCGCTGGTGCGGTCGCCCGACGTCGACCTCGTGCTCGGCCACCACACCCACGTGGTGCAGCCCGTCGAGCGCGTCGACGGCGAGTGGGTCGTGTACGGCATGGGCAACTTCGTCGCCCACCACGCCACTCCCGGACCGCCCAACGAGGAGGGCGTGCTGGTGCGCTTCACGTTCACCGAGGGCCCCGACGGATGGCGGGTCACGGACGCCGAGTACGCCCCGCTGCTCGTCACCCGGGGCGACCCGGTCCGCCTCGTCGACGTGGGCGCGACCGCCGGCCCCGGCCCCGGCGCCGGCGCGCCTCCACGGGCACGACTCCAGGAGGCGTGGGATCGCACCACCACGGTCGTCGGGTCGCTGGGCGCCACCGGCGACGGCCTCCGCCCGATCGGGCGCCGACCGTGACCGCTGCGGCGCGACCCCGGCGTAGGGTGCCCGCCGTGACGCGGTACCCCACCTCCGTGCCCCGGTCCGCCGACGACGTGGCCGCGGTCACCGCCCTCGTCCGGTCGGCCGAGGAGGCGGTCGGGCAGGCGCTCGTCTCCGACCACCACGCCCACGACGACGCCGCGCGGCCGGCAGGACGTGGTCGGGCTCGCGGCCTGGGACCGCGACCACACCCGCCCCCTCGCCTACGCCCAGGCCGTCCGCGGTGCGCGGCGGTGGGAGCTGGAGCTCGCCTACGACCACGACCCGGCGACGACCGGCGAGGGCCTCGAGGCCGCGTCCGCCGCCCTCGGCGCCGCGCTGGACGAGGTGGCGAGGGTCGGTGGCGGTCCGGTCAACCTCTGGATCACGCAGGCCGAGCCGGCCCACGACCGCCTCGCCGAGGCGGCCGGGCTCGCCCCGGCGCGCGACCTCTGGCAGGTCCGGCGTCCCCTCCCGGTCGACGAGCCGTGGTCGCTGACCACCCGCCCCTTCGTCGTGGGCCAGGACGAGGAGGCGTGGCTGGCCGTCAACAACCGGGCGTTCGACTGGCACCCCGAGCAGGGCGGGTGGACCCTCGCCGACCTGCGCGCCCGAGAGGCCGAACCGTGGTTCGACCCCGACGGCTTCCTCGTGCACACCGACGACGACGAGATGACCGGCTTCTGCTGGACCAAGGTGCACGCCGATCACGACCCGCCGCTCGGCGAGATCTACGTCATCGCCGTCGACCCCGCCCGGCACAAGCGCGGCCTGGGCCGGGCGCTGGTGCTGGCCGGGCTCGACCACCTGGCCCGGGCCGGCCTCACGATCGGGATGTTGTACGTCGACGCCGACAACACGCCCGCCACCCGCCTCTACGACAGCCTCGGCTTCCGCCTCCACCACGTCGACCGGGCCTACACAGCCGACATCCCGACGACCTGACGTGCGCCCCGGGCGCCCCGCCCCCGGGCGCCCCGTTCCGTTCCGGCGACCGAACGTGCGACACGAGGGTCGCTCCCGCGAGCTGACGCTGTCGCAGGAACGGGCGGTCTACGCGGTGCCGACGCCCAGGGCCGAGCCGATGGCGAACGTGATGGCGGCCGGGATCACCGTGAACGCCACCTGCCGGGCCACCGCCCGCACCGGGGGCCGCCCGGTCGAGCGGGCGACGAGCACCCCGACGACGACGGCGGCCACCACGCCGAGGAGCACCGACGTCACGATGGCCGCCACCCCCGACCCGAAGAACCACGGGGCCAGCGGCACGATCGCGCCGATCGAGAAGGCCACGAACGACGACGCCGCCGCCGCCGTGGGCGAGCCCAGCTGGGCGGGATCGATGCCGAGCTCCTCGCGGGCGTGGGTCTCGAGCGCGATCTCGGGGTCGCGCATCATCGCCTCGGCGATGCTGCCGCGCCTCAGGAGCCGGCACCCCACGGTCCTCGTAGATGCCGGCCAGCTCGGCGGTCTCGTGCTCGGGCCGCCGCCGCAGCTCGCGCTCCTCGATCGCCAGCTCGCGCTCGCAGCAGCTCGGCCTGGACCCTCATCGAGTTGTACTCGCCGGCCGCCATCGAGATCGCCCCCGACACCAGGCCGGCCAGCCCGGCGAGACGCACGACCGCCGGAGCGGGATCGGCGCCCGCCACGCCGAGGATCAGCCCCATGTTCGACACGAGCCCGTCGCTCACCCCGAACACGGCGGCCCGAGCCGACCCACCCTGGATGTCCCGGTGGTGGTGCTCGGGGTGGACCGAGGGCACGTGAGGGATCACAGGGGGAACGGTATCCATCGACCCGCCGCGGCCGTACCCTTGTCGGCCGTGCCCTCCCGCTACGACCTCGACCGCGGCGCGCTCGCCGAGCTGCTGGCCGGCGAACCGCGCCTACCGCGTCGACCAGGTGTGGGACGGGCTGTACCGCCAGCTCGCCGAACCGGGCGAGCTCACGGCGCTGCCCAAGGCGCTGCGGGCCCGGCTCGACGACGAGGCCCCACCGGCGCTCACCCCGGTCGCCGAGTCCACCGACGCCGCCGGCGACACGGTGAAGTGGCTGTTCGGCCTGGACGGCGGCGCCCGGGTCGAGACCGTCCTGATGCACTACCCCGACCGCACCACCGCCTGCGTGTCGAGCCAGGCCGGGTGCGCCATGGGCTGCGGGTTCTGCGCCACCGGCCAGGCCGGGTTCCAGCGCCAGCTCACCACCGGCGAGATCGTCGAGCAGGTCGTGCGGGCGGCCCGCCGTTCCCGCGACGGCGGTCGCCGCCTCGGCAACGTCGTGTTCATGGGCATGGGCGAGCCGCTCGCCAACCTCGACAACGTGTGGCCCGCGGTCGAGCGGCTGCACGCCGACGTGGGGCTGTCGGCGCGTCACCTCACGATCTCGACGGTCGGCATGGTCCCCGGCATCCGGCGCCTGGCCGAGAGCGACCTGCCGGTGAACCTGGCCGTGTCGCTCCACGCCGCCAACGACGACCTCCGCGACGAGCTCGTCCCGATCAACAAGCGCTATCCGCTGTCGGTGCTGATCGAGCGCGTGCGCCGACCACCTGCGGGCCAAGGGCCGGCGCCTGTCGTTCGAGTGGGCGCTGATCGACGGCACGAACGACCGGGAGCAGGACGCCCGCGAGCTGGCCGAGCTGTGCCGCAGCCTGCCGCTGCCCGCACACGTGAACCTGATCCCCCTGAACCCCACCCCCGGCTACCCGACCCAGGGCACACCCCGCGAGGGCGTCCGCCGGTTCCGCGACCAGCTCGACGACCTCGGCGTCAACGCCACCGTGCGCCGCAACCGCGGCACCGACATCGACGCCGCCTGCGGCCAGCTGGCGGCCCGCGTCGAGCTGCGGGCCCGCGAGGCGACCGGGGTCAGCGCACCAGCACGGTGACGCCGTCGGCGGTCCGCACGGCGTCGACCAGCGCCTCGGCCCGGCGCACCAGCGCCCCTGGCCAGAGGACCGACCGCTCGACCGAGCCGTCGACCGTGCAGCCCTCGCCGATCACCGACGCCCCCTCGCTGCTGGCCAGGTTGGCCGCCAGGTAGCGGGCGGGGGTGCCGCAGTCGAGGCACGGCCCGTCCCACCGGACCACGTCCAGGCGGCCGGCGGCGTGCAGCGCCCGCCACGACGCCTCCCACAGGCCCGACGGGACCGGATCGAGACCGACCACCTCGGTCCAGGGCAGGAAGGCGGCGGCGATGCGGCTGGTCGGTCGGAGCCGGTCCTCGCCGGCGACCAGCAGCCGGACCCGCAGGCGGTCCCACCCGGCCGTCGCCGCCGCCAGGTCGCCGGGCGCCCACGTGTCGCCGTTGAGGACGAGGACCCCGCGCCCGTCGATCCAGTCGCGCAGGTGGGCCACCGCCCCTGCGGTGCCGAGCGCCTCGGCCTCCTCGACGGAGACGTGCACCCCCGCGCCGCCGGGCGCGGTCGCCAGGTGGTCCTCGATGGCGGCCCGGCCGTGGTGCACGTTGACCGCCACGGACGCGGTGGCGGTGCGGGCGCGATCGATGGCGAGGTCGACGAGCGGCCGCCCGCCGACCGGGCACAGCGGCTTCGGGCGCAGGCGGGTGAGCGGCTGCAGGCGGCGCCCCTCCCCCGCCGCCAGGACCAGCGCACACACGTCGGTTGGGTGGGCGTCGGGGACCTGGGGCATGATCGCCGGCATGACCACCATCGTGCAGGGAATCCAGGGCCTCCGCGACCTCGTCGGTCAGCACCTCGGCTACAGCGACTACATCGAGGTCACGCAGGAGCAGGTCAACCTGTTCGCGGAGGCCACGGGCGACCACCAGTGGATCCACGTCGACGTCGAGCGGGCCAAGAAGGAGAGCCCGTTCGGCGGGCCCATCGCCCACGGCTACCTCACCCTGTCGATGGGGCCGCGCCTGGTCCCGCAGGTCGTGCGGGTCGAGGGCATCAAGATGGCGGTCAACTACGGCTGCGACAAGGTGCGCTTCCCCTCGCCGGTGCCGGTCGGCTCGAAGCTGCGGGTCGGCGTCGAGCTGGTCGGACGTCGGCGACGTGAGCGGCGGCGTGCAGGTCACGATGCGGTTCACGTTCGAGTGCGAGGGTGCACCCAAGCCGTCCTGCGTGGCCGACAACCTGTTCCGCTACTACGAGTGAGCTGAGCCGCCGGGATCGCCGGCGGCTCGGGACCGGCCTCGAGCCAGCCCGGCCTCGGGCTAGGCCGACAGGCGGGCCCGCACGGCGGGCCAGCCCGGGCAGCGCCCGCACCGAGGCGAGGTCGGGCTCACCGTCGAGCACCCCGGGGGCCCGGAACCCGGCGTCGACCGCGGCCTCGACCCACCGGAGCGCCTCGTCGGCCGACCCCGCTCGGGCCCATGAGCAGGCCACCTCGAACGCCGTCTGGGCCGGGCTGCGCGGCCCGGCCGCGAACACCTGCTCGCCCACCTCGGCCGCGGCCTGGAAGCGCTCGGCGTAGTGCAGGTGGGTCTGCAGGCCGCTCGCGGCCTCGATGCCGGTCGCACCGGACGCCACCAGACCGGCGACCACCGGGACCGCCCGGCCCCGGTCGGCCAGCAGCGTCGCGGGCACGAGGTTGGGCGGGCCACCCGGCTCGGCCCGGTAGGCCGCCTCGAACAGGTCGTCGGCCATCTCGACCGGCCCGGTGAGCAGGGCGATGCTCGCCCGCAGGAAGGCGTTCCCGCCGCCTCCGGCCTGCCGCATGATCGACGCGGCCCGCCCACCCTCGCCCGATCGCAGGGCGTTCCACGCCCTCGTCTCGGCCTCGGGCGTCGACAGGCGGGGGCTCAGGTCGGGGACCGCGTCGGTGGGGCGCACCACCTGCAGGTCGGGTGACCCCCGGCGACGTCCGCGCCGCGTCCGCGTGCGGCGCCCGCCGCCCCCGCCGTCGGGCGCGTCGACGTCGAAGGCGCCCGTGCTCATGCCGTTCCGCAGGTCCTGCCAGTTCATGTAGGCGAACAGGCCGAAGAACAGCAGGCCGATGAAGCCGATGAACCCGACACGGAAGGCCAGGAACCCGGCGATGATCGCCGCGCCGATCGACAGCTTGCACGCCGTCTCGAAGCCGAACAGCGTCTCGGCGACGTGCCCGCCGTCGAGGGGTCGGATGGGCAGCAGGTTGAACACGGCCCACCAGATGCTGACGAACTGCGTGTAGTAGATGATCGGCGCCCAGCTGAAGCCCTGGCCGTCCCATTGGATGAGCTGGTCGAACCACCAGTCGCTCTTCCACAGCAGCCAGGCCGGCAACCCGAGGAGCAGCAGCTGGGCGAGCGCGCCCGAGATGCTGACGATGATCGACTTGGACTTGGACAGCACCCGCCGCCCGCCGCCGGTCGGCACGGTGAACCCGCCGAAGCCGTGCAGCACGATCGCCGAGCGCTGACCCAGCACCCGATAGGTGAGCGCATGCCCCAGCTCGTGCACCAGCACGGAGACGAAGACGATCACCACCCAGGCGAACACCATCCACAGCGGCTCGAGCCGGATGCCGAACAGCGCGATGACGATCACGAAGAACGGCTCGACGCGGATGGGGATGCCGAACAGGCGGAAGTGCGGCTTCACGCACCGGCAGCGTAGGCGCGTCCCTGCCGCGCCAGCGTTTCGGGGTCCCGGCACGTCGCCCGTACCATGCGACCGATGCCCGAGTTCTCGACAGGGAAAGGCACGCGCAAGCCGTCCGCGACGGCGCACGAAGCGCCTCGCGGCACCGATTCGATGCCGGACGCGCTCCCGCAGGGCGAGGAGAAGGCCGCCGCGGTCCGGGGCATGTTCGACGCCATCGCCCCCCGCTACGACCTCGTGAACCGCATCATGACGTTCCGGCTCGACGTGCGCTGGCGGCGCCTCGCCGTCGGATCGCTGGCGTTGCGGCGCGACTCGCTCGTCGTCGACCTGGCCTGCGGCACCGGCGACCTGTGCCGCGAGCTCGACGCCGCCGGGCTGCGGGCCGTCGGCGTCGACCTGTCGTTCGGCATGTTGGCGGCCGCCCGCACCGATGCGCCCCTGCTGCAGGGCGACGCGTTGCGCCTGCCCGTCCGCGACGGCGCTGTCGACGGTGTGACCTGCGGCTTCGCCCTGCGCAACCTCGTCGACCTGGCGCCGTTCTTCGCGGAGCTGCGCCGCGTCCTGCGCCCTGGCGGGCGCATCGCGCTGCTCGAGGTGGCCGAGCCCGACAACCCGGTGCTCCGCTGGGGGCACGGCATCTACTTCGGCAAGGTCGTGCCCGTCGATCGGCGGGTTGCTGTCCGACGCCTCGGCCTACCGCTACCTGCCCCGGTCGGTCGCGTACCTCCCCGACCCCGAGGACCTGCGTGGGATGATCGCGGCCGCCGGGTTCACCGCCGTCGAGCGACGGCTCCTGTCGGGCGGCATCTCTCAGCTCCTGACGGCCACGAGGCGGTCGTGACCGCCCCGGCGAGCACGCCGCTGGTCGCCCGGACGCGGAGGCTCGACGCCGACGTCGACCTGCTGGCGTTCGCGGGCGACGACGGCTTCGTGTTCGAGAAGGGCCGCGCCGGTGTCGCCGGCCGGGGCGTGGCGCTGGTGGTCGACTGGCCGCCGGGCGACCCGGCCACCGCCGCGGCCGCGGTGACACGGGCCCTGGCCACGATCGACGTCGACGACGCCGTCGCCGCGCCCGGTACCGGCGCGGTGGGCTTCGGGGCCCTGCCGTTCCTGCCCGGTGGGGCGGCGAGCCTGGTGGTGCCCGAGGTCATCGTCGGCCGCGCCGAGGACGGGACACGCTGGATCACCACCGTGTCCGCCAGCGACGGGCCCGAGCCTCCGACCCCCGACCTCGCAGGGCCCCGCACCGACCGGCGCCAGCCGCAGACCTACACGCTCACCGGTGCCCACAGCCCCGAGTGGTGGTGCGACCTGGTGCAGCGGGCGACCAAGACGATGGCCGACGGCGCCTTCGAGAAGGTGGTGCTGGCCCGCCAGGTCGACGTGACCACCGACCAGCCGATCGACCGCTTCGCGGTTCTCGCACGGCTGCGGGCGTCCTACCCGGGTTGCCACATCGTGGGCATCGGGCAGTTCGTGGCCGCCAGCCCCGAGCTCCTCGTGTCGGTGGCCGGCGACATCGTGCGCGCCCACCCCATGGCCGGCACCGCCCCCCGCGGCGGCGACCCTGCGGCGGACCAGCGGCTCGCCGCCTCGTTGCTGGCATCGCCCACCTACCGCCACGAGCACCAGGTCACCATCGACGTCGTCCACGACACGTTGCTCAACTGGTGCTCGTACGTGGACTACGAGGCCGAGCCGTCGGTCGTGGCGGTGGCCAACCTGCAGCACCTGGCGACGCTGGTCGAGGGCCGCCTGTCGCAGCCGACGCCGTCGGTGCTCGACCTCGTGGCCGCGCTGCACCCGACCCCGGCCGTGGCCGGGCGCCCGCGCGACGTGGCGGTCGACTGGATCTCCCGGCACGAGGGCATCGACCGCGGGCGCTACGCCGGCGCCGCCGGGTGGGTCGACGCCGCGGGCAACGGCGCCTGGGCCGTGTCGGTGCGCTGCGCCGAGATCGACGGCGCCACCGCCCGGGTCTGGGCCGGGAACGGCATCGTGGCCGACAGCGACCCGGTCACCGAGCTGCTCGGAGACCCGCATCAAGTTCCAGGCCATGCTCTCGGCGCTCGTGCGGCCCTGACCGCCTCTGCAGGCTGGCCGTACCGCGTGACCGATGTCACGCAAACAGATCGAAACCACGTGAGCCATCAGTGTTGTCGATGGCGGGACGCGGCAGTCTCGATCGATGTGAACTATTGATTGTGGGGGATGGCATCTAGGGTGTCGATGTCCAGACGACCACCCCCTGCTGGAGGTTCCACCCGCAATGTCGCTGATCAACACCGAGATCAAGCCCTTCACGGCCACCGCCTTCCACAACGGCGAGTTCGTCGACGTCAGCGACGCCGACCTCAAGGGCAAGTGGTCGGTCGTCTTCTTCTACCCGGCCGACTTCACGTTCGTCTGCCCGACCGAGCTCGGCGACCTCGCCGACAACTACGCCGAGTTCCAGGCGCCTCGGCGTCGAGATCTACTCGGTCTCGACCGACACGCACTTCACCCACAAGGCGTGGCACGACACGTCCGACACGATCGGCAAGATCCAGTACCCGATGGTCGGCGACCCGACCGGCGACGATCAGCCGCAACTTCGACGTGCTGCGTCGAGGGCCAGGGCCTGGCCGACCGCGGCACGTTCGTCGATCGACCCCGACGGCGTCATCCAGCTCGTCGAGATCACCGCCGAGGGCATCGGCCGCAACGCCGTCGAGCTGCTGCGCAAGGTCAAGGCCGCGCAGTACGTCGCGGGCGCACCCGGGCGAGGTCTGCCCGGCCAAGTGGGAAGAGGGCGACGACACCCTCGCCCCGTCGCTCGACCTCGTCGGCAAGATCTGACCCGACGCCCGCGACGGTCGCGGCCGTGCCGGCCGCCGCGGCCCGGCACCGCCGCCGGCCCGCGCCCTCGCCCGTCCACCTCGACCGCCTCGGAGCGCCGCCATGCTCGACGCCGCCCTCACCGCGCAGCTGAAGACCCACCTCGAGAAGATCACCCGACCCGATCGAGCTCGTCGCCTCGCTCGACGACGGCGCCAAGTCGGCCGAGCTCGCGCGAGCTGCTCGACGAGATCGCCGCGCTGTCCGACCAGCATCACCGTCGCGCCGCGACGACGACGACGCGCGCCGCCCCTCGTTCGCCATCGGCCGCGTCGGCACCGACGTCGCGGTCCGCTTCGCCGGCATCCCGCTCGGCCACGAGTTCACCTCGCTCGTCCTCGCCCTGCTGCAGGTCGGCGGCCACCCGTCGACCGCGTCGCCGAGGCTGATCGAGCAGATCGCAGGACCTCGAGGGCGACTTCGCGCTTCGAGACCTACTTCTCGCTGTCCTGCCAGAACTGCCCCGACGTGGTGCAGGCGCTCAACCTCATGAGCGTGCTCAACCCGAGCATCACGCCACGTCGCCATCGACGGCGCCCTGTTCCAGGACGAGGTCGACGCCCGCCAGGTGATGGCCGTGCCGTCCGTGTTCCTCGAACGGCGAGCTGTTCGACCAGGGCCGCATGACGCCTCGAGCAGATCGTCGCCAAGCTCGACACCGGCGCGCGCCGAGCGCGACGGCCGAGGCGATCGACGCCAAGGACCCGTTCGACGTGCTCGTCGTCGGCGGCGGACCCGCCGGCGCGGCGGCGGCCGTCTACGCGGCCCGCAAGGGCATCCGCACCGGCGTCGTCGCCGAGCGCTTCGGCGGCCAGGTGCTCGACACGATGGCGCATCGAGAACTTCATCTCCGTGCCCTACACCGAGGGCCCGAAGCTCGCCGCCGCGCTCGAGCAGCACGTCGCAGGAGTACGACGTCGACGTCATGAACCTCCAGCGGGCCAGCGCAGCTGGTGCCGGCCGACGAGCCGGGTGGCCTCGTCACCGTCGAGCTCGAGAGCGGCGCGGCGCTGCGGCCCGCTCGGTCGTCCTCTCGACCGGCGCCCGCTGGCGCCAGATGGGCGTGCCCGGCGAGGACGAGTACCGCAACAAGGGCGTGACCTACTGCCCGCACTGCGACGGCCCGCTGTTCAAGGGCAAGCGCGTCGCCGTCATCGGCGGCGGCAACTCCGGCGTCGAGGCCGCCATCGACCTCGCCGGCATCGTCGCCCACGTCACCCTGATCGAGTTCGACGACGCGCTGCGCGCCGACGAGGTGCTGCAGCGCAAGCTGCGCAGCCTCGCCAACGTCGACGTCGTCGTCAGCGCGCCGCACCACCGAGGTGCTCGGCGACGGCGAGAAGGTCACCGGCCTCGCCTACGAGGACCGCAGCGACGGGCGACACGCACACGCGTCGACCTCGACGGCGTCTTCGTGCAGATCGGGCTGCTGCCGAACACCGAGTGGCTCGACGGCGCCGTCGAGCTGTCGCCGCGCGGCGAGATCGTGATCGACGACCGGGGCCGCACGTCGGTGCCCGGGCGTGTTCGCCGCCGGCGACTGCACGACGGTGCCGTACAAGCAGATCGTCATCGCCATGGGCGCCGGCTCGACGGCGGCGCTGAGCGCCTTCGACCACCTGATCCGCACCTCGGCGCCCGCCGAGGCCGCCGCCGCCGTCGGCCGTCGCCTAGCGGCCACGACGCGTCCGCGCCGAACCTCGCGGCGCGGGGCGGCGTCCGGAGGCACCGACCCATGAACCTGCGTGACCTCGAGTACCTCGTGGCGGTGGCCGAGCACCGCCACTTCGGCCGGGCCGCCGAGGCGTGCTTCGTCAGCCAGCCGACGCTGTCGACCCAGATCAAGAAGCTCGAGACAGGAGCTCGGCGTCGAGCTCGATCGAGCGCAACCCGCGGCAACGTCCTGCTGACCGACGCCGGCGAGCGGGTCGTCGAGCGGGCCCGGGTCATCCTCGCCGAGGCCGACAACATCCGGGGCATCGCCCGCCAGGCCCAGGACCCCGAGTCGGGCACGCGTCCGCATGGGCCTGTTCCCGACGCTCGCGCCGTACCTCCTGCCCCACGTCGTGCCCGCAGCTGCACGACCGCTTCCCGCACCTCGAGCTGCTGCTCGTCGAGGAGAAGACCGAGGTCGTCCTCCAGCGGCTGCGCGACGGCCAGCTCGACGTCGGCGTCCTCGCGCTGCCCGGTCGCACGACGACCAGCTGCACGCAGGAGCTCCTCTTCGCCGAGGACTTCGTGCTCGCCGTGCCGGCCGACCACCCGCTCGCCGACGCCGACGAGCCGGTCGACCCGTCGGTGCTCGCCGACCGAGCACGTGCTCCTGCTCGAGGAGGGCCACTGCCTCCGCGACCAGGCGCTCGACGTGTGCCGGCTCGCCGGCGCGACCGAGCGCAGCGGGTTCCGGGCCACGAGCCTCGAGACGCTGCGCCAGATGGTGGCGGCCGGCGTCGGCGTCACGCTGCTGCCCGAGCTCGCGGTGCAGCCGCCGGTGCCGCCGTCGCGACGACATCGCGGCTGCTGCGCTTCGCCGACCCGGTGCCCCGCCGCGAGATCGCCATGTTCTGGCGGCCGACGAGCGTCTACCGCGACCTCCTGCCCCGGGTGGCGGCGGTGCTGCGCGAGATCCCGACGGGCCTGGCCAGCGCGGCGTAGGCGACGCCGCCCGGGCCGTCCGGCTCCTCCTCGCCGTCAGCCCGCCAGGGCCGCCTCGACGGCGGCCGCCACGGCGTCGTCGACGCGTCGGTGCGCCTCGACGTTGGCGGTCCGGTCGGTGCGCACGACCAGCACCTGGACCCCACCTTCGGCCGCCGCCTCGGCCACGGCCCCCGTCACGTCCTCGCGGGGGTCCAGGCGGCGGGCCCGGACGCCGTAGGCCGCGGCGAGTCCCACGAGGTCGAGGCCGTGGGGCGTCCCGAACAGCGCCTCGAACCGGTCGGCGGCGAGGGCACGGGCCTGCGGCAGGAACGAGAAGATGCCGCCGCCGTCGTTGTCGACCACCACGCACACCAGGTCGATGCCCCGGCCGGCCGCCCCCAGCAGGCCGTTGCTGTCGTGGAGGAAGGCCACGTCGCCGATCAGCAGCGCGGTCGGGCGATCCGCTCCCCGCCGCCACGCCGACGGCGGTCGAGACGACGCCGTCGATGCCGTTGGCCCCGCGGTTGGCGACGACGCGCACCTCGCGGCGGGGGACGGCGTAGCGCTCGACGTCGCGGATCGGCATCGACGACGAGACGACCAGCGTCGTCCCGGCGCCGACACCCCGGACGACGGCGCGGGCGATAGCGGGCTCGGTCTGGCCGTCCGCCGCGCTGGCCACGGCGCCGAGCTCGCCGTCGGCGGCGGCTCGCGCCGGCGCCGGCGACCGCGAGCCAGCAGTCGAGCCAGCCCGAGGGCGGCGTCGCCTCAGCGGCGGCGGCGTCGAGGGCGGCGACGAGCGGCCCGGCCTGGTCGACCACGATGGCGGCGGTGGCGGACGGATCGGACCACCCGGGTGCGCCCGCCACGACCTCGACCGCGCCCGCCGCCGCCAGCCACTCGTTGACGACCCGGGACGCCCCCGGTGGGCCGAGGCGCACGATCACCTCGGGGCGGAGCAGGTCGACCGCTCGCGGCGAGCGCAGCACCGCGTCGAGGTGCGGGACCAGCGTGTCGGCCGGGCACCAGGCGGGCGACCGGGGCTCGGCGACGACCGGCCACCCGAGCGCGGCCGCCGGCGGCGTGCACCGCGTCGCCGTCGAGGGCCCCGGACGGGCCCGTGCCGCCGAGCCGCCGCGCCGCGCGCACCATCGGCGGCCGGCACGTGGCCCGCGACGATGATCCCCCGCCGCCCCGCCAGGTCCGCGGCCAGGTCTGCGAGCGCCGGCGCCTTCTCGCCCGGCACGGCCACGGTGCGGGTCCACGGGGCGCCGTCGGGCCGGCCCTGCGGCAGGGCGTCGGCGACACCCACCAGCGGTTCACGGAACGGCAGGTTCAGGTGGACCGGCCCCGGAGGTCGCGGCCCGTCGCCGCGGCGTGGGCCCGCGCCGCGAACGCCCGCCACCGGTCACGTCCGCCGCCGTCGGGCACTCCCGGGTCGCCGTACCAGCGCACCGAGCGGCCGAACAGGTGGACCTGGTCGATGGCCTGCGGTGCACCCACGTCACGCAGCTCGGGCGGGCGGTCGGCCGTGCAGACCAGCAGCGGCACCGCGGCCAGGTCGGCCTCCACCACGGCGGGGTGGAGCTCGGCGGCGGCGGTCCCGCTGGTGACCAGCACCAGCGCCGGCCGGCCGGTGGCGAGCCCGAGGCCGAGAGCCAGGAACGCCGCCCGACCGCTCGTCGTGGTGGATGTGCAGGCGCAGCCGCCCGGCGTCGGCCGCGTCGGCCAGCGCCAGGGCCAGCGGGGTCGAGCGGGAGCCGGGACAGACGACCGCGTCGGTCGTCCCGGCGCGGACCCACTCGTCCACGAGCGTGGCCGCGAACGTGGCCTGCACGGCGGCGGGTCCGGACGTTGGCCCGGGGGCGGGTGGGGCGGGGCGCGGGGTGGTCATCGCAGCGACAAGAATTCCCCGCCGTGGTGCTGCACGGCGAACGCGATGGCTCCGGGCCCCCGGTGGTCCTGCTCCACGGCTTCGGCCAGACGGGCCGCTGCTGGGGCCCGCTCGCCGCCGCGCTCGCACGCGACCACGACGTCCTGCGCCTCGACGCGCCCGGCCACGGCGGGTCGAGCGCCGTGGCCGCCGACCTGCCGACGACGGGACGGCTGGTGGCCGCCGCCGGCGGCGCCGCCGTGTACCTCGGCTACTCGATGGGGGCTCGGATGGCCCTGCACGTGGCCAGCGAGGCTCCCGAGTCGGTGCGGGGCCTGGTGCTGCTCGGGCGGGACCCCGGGCATCGAGGACGACGGCGAGCGGGCCGAGCGCCACACGGCCGACCTGGCGCTCGCGGCGCGGATCCGGACGCGACGGAGTGCCGGCGTTCGTCGACCACTGGTTGGCGCTGCCGATGTTCGCGGGGCTGCCGCCCGAGGGCCGCTTCGTCGACGAACGGCGCCGCAACACCGCCGAGGGCCTGGCCACCAGCCTCGAGCTCGCGGGGACCGGCGCCCAGGCCCCGCTGTGGTCGGCGCTCCCGGCCATCGACGTCCCCGTGCTGGTGCTGGCCGGCGCGGACGACCACCGCTACGCAGCGATCGCCGAGCGCACGGCTGCGGCCATCGGGCCCAACGCCACCGTCGAGCTGGTGCCAGGCGCAGGCCACAGCGCCCACCTCGAGCAGCCGGCGCGGTTCGTCGACATCGTCCGGCCGTGGCTCCGACGCCGCTGCGCCTGACGCCCGTGCTGGAATGGCGGCGGGTGACACAGGGGGTATCCATGGCAGAACTGTCCCGACGCGCGTTCATCACACGGTCGTCCGCAGCCGCGGGCGGGCTGGCGCTCGGCGTCGCCGCCGCCTGCTCGGGGTCCGACGACGACGGCGACGCGGGCTCGGCGGGCGGCAGCGGCTCCGGCACCACGGCCGAGGCGCGAGCCGGCGAGCCGTTCGACCCGGCCGACTGGGCGTCGGTGCGGGCCCAGTTCCCGCTCCGGTCGGACAGCGCCGCGTTCTCCGCCTACGTGCTGGCCTCGCACCCCGCGCCGGTGGCCGAGGCGATCGCCCGGCACCGCGCCGGCCTCGACGAGGACACCCACGCGCTACCTCGGCGAGACCGAGACCGACGCCGAGACGGCGGTCCGTGACACCGCGGCCGAGTACCTCGGCGCCGCGCCCGCAGAGGTCGGCGCTGACCGACAGCACCACCATGGGCCTCGGCCTCCTGTACGCCGGCCTGCGCGTCCCGGCCGGGCGCGAGGTCCTCACCACCGAGCACGACTTCTACTCGACCCACCAGGCGTGGGCGCTGCGGGCGGCACGCGACGGCGTCGTGGTCCGCCGGGCCCGGCTGTACGACGATCCGGCGGCCGCCACGGCCGACGACATGGTCGGCCGGTTGATGGCCCAGGTCACCCCCGCCACCCGGGTCGTGGCCGTGACGTGGGTGCACTCGGGCACCGGTGTCCGCCTGCCGGTGCGGGCGATCGCCGACGCCCTCGCCGCGGCCAACGCGGGCCGCGGGCCCGACGAGCGCGCCCTGCTGTGCGTCGACGGCGTCCACGGCCTGGGGGCGGTCGACGCGGGCGTGCGCGACCTCGGCTGCGACTTCCTCGTGGCGGGCACGCACAAGTGGCTGTTCGGGCCGCGTGGCACCGGCATCGTGTGGGGACGAGCCGATGCGTGGGGGCAGGTCGACCCGGCGATCCCGGCGTTCGAGCCGAACAGCTTCGGCGAGTGGCGCAACGGCCTGCCGCCCGCGCCCACCGACGGCCTGCGGTTCACGCCGGGCGGCTATCACACCTTCGAGCACCGGTGGGCACTGGCCGAGGCGTTCCGCTTCCACCTCGACATCGGCCGCGACCGCGTGGCCGCCCGCACCACCGAGCAGGCGACCGCGATCAAGGCGGGCCTGGCCGAGATCCCCGGCGTGCGCGCCTGGTGACGCCGACCGCCGAGGACCTCTCGGCCGGGATCGTCTGCTTCGACATCGAGGGGACCGAGCCCGTCGAGGTGGTCGGTCGGCTGGCGGGGGCCGGGTTCGACACCTCGGTCACCCCCTACGCCGACGAGCACGTGCGGGTGGGCCCGAGCATCGTCACCACCCCCGAGGAGGTCGACGGCCTCCTCGAGGCGCTGCGGGGCTGAGCGTCAGCCCGAGATCCAGAGGCCGGCGGCCAGGAGGGCCCCGAACACGAGCTGGAGCTGGCCCGTCGCCCCCAACACGGGGATGAGCGCCGGCCCGCGGGCCCCGCTCAGCACCGCGATCACCGGACGGCGGGCCAGCGGGATGGCGGCCAGCGCCAGCGCGGCGGCAGGCCGCTCCCCCAGCCCCGCCACGAGCGGCACCATCACCACCGCGCCCACCAGCAGCGCCAGGTACAGCCACCGGGTGCGGGCGTCACCCAGCCGCACCGCGAGCGTGCGCTTGCCCGACTGCGTGTCGCCGGGGATGTCCCGCAGGTTGTTGACCACGAGCAGCGCGGTGGCGAGCAGGCCGACGGGCACGCTGGCGCCGAGCGCCAGCCACGACAGCGCGTCCTCCTGCACGTAGGCCGACCCCGCCGTGGCCACGACGCCGAAGAACACGAACACGAACGCCTCGCCCAGCCCCAGGTAGCCGTAGGGCTTCGGGCCCGCCCGTGTAGAACCAGCCGGCGGCGATGGCCGCGGCGCCGACGACCACCAGCTCGAGGCCCACCGCCACCGCCAGGGCCAACCCGGCCACCCCGGCGACGAGGAACGACGCCAGCGCGGCGCGCTTGACGGCACCTGGCGACCGCAGGCCCGAGCCGACCAGGCGGACCGGTCCGACCCGGCGTTCGTCGCTGTCCGTGCCGCGCACCCCGTCGCTGTAGTCGTTGGCGTAGTTGGTGCCGATCTGCAGGGCGAGGGCGACCACGCCGGCGGCCACCGCGCGCCAGGCCACGATCTCGGTCCGCCCGACGGCGCACGCCGTGCCCACCAGCACGGGGACGACAGCGGCCGGCAGCGTCCTCGGGCGGGCGCCCGCCAGCCACACCCGCCACCCGGTCGGAGCCGGGGCGTCGAGCGGTGTCCGGTGCGGGTCGTCCACGGGCCGCAGGTTGGCACGGCGCCACCCCGGGGCGCACGCCAGGCGGCCACGCTCTGGCGGCGGTGCGGCCGCACGACCATCATCTCCCCGCATGCCGGCCCCGCTGCGCACCTCCGACGAGCTGATCGCGGTCCTCCACGCCGCCTTCCCGCCCCCCGACCCCGACATGGCGATCCGCATCGAGGACCTCGACGACACGACGATCCGCATGCGGGCCCCGATCGGGGACCGGCCGTCGCTGCGCCCCGGCAACACGGTGTCGGGCCCCGCGCTGTTCTCGTTCGCGGACGCCGTGGCCTGGATGCTCACGCTCGCCCACCTCGAGCCCGGACGCGACGCGGTGACGTCCAGCGTCACCATGCAGTTCCTGCGCCGGCCCCAGCCGGTCGACCTCGTGGGCGAGGGCCGCCTGCTGCGGATGGGACGACGCTTGTCGATCTCCGACGTCCTGCTGTTCAGCGACGGCACCGAGGACCCGGTGGCGCAGGCGACGGTGACCTACGCGCCCGATCTGACCCGGACCGCGGCGGCCGGTTCTGATAGGCAGGCGCGGTGCACGTCGACCAGATCTGGCGCTACCCGGTGAAGTCCATGATCGGTGCGCCCGTCGACGCCGCGGACCTCGACGAGCAGGGCATCGTCGGCGATCGCACGTGGGCGGTGCGCGACCAGGTGCGGGGCGGCATCCGCGGCGCCAAGGTGCTGGGCGGCCTGATGCGGCTGTCGGCCCGCTACGCCGACGGCGCCGGACGGTCCGGTCGTCATCACCCTGCCCGGCGGGGCAACCGTGTCGACCGACGACCCCGGGGCGGCCGCCGCGGTGTCGGAGGCCATCGACCACGAGGTCACGCTCGAGGCCCTCCGCCCGGCCGACGACCTCGAGCACTTCCGCCGCGGTGCCGCGTACCACGACGACCCCATGGAGGAGCTGCGCTCGATCTTCGGCCGCACCGAGGACGAGCCGCTGCCCGACCTGTCGGTGTTCCCTCCCGTGATCTTCGAGCACGAGTCGCCGCCAGGGACGTACCACGACGCCTTCCCGCTGCTGCTCGTGTCCACGTCGGCGCTGCGGTCGCTGCGGCAGGCGCTGCCCGACAGCTCGATCGACGTGCGCCGGTTCCGGCCGAGCGTCGTCGTCGACACGGGCGACGCCGAGGGCCACCCCGAGTTCGACTGGGTGGGACGCCGGCTGCGGATCGGCGACGCCCTGCTGGACATCCCCGCGGCCTGCCCGCGGTGCGTGATGGTGACGCGCGAGGTCGACGACGACACGCCGCAGGACCGCACGATCCTGCGCCACGTCGTCAAGGAGCTCGGCCAGAACGTCGGGGTGTACGCCACCGTCGCCGCGCCCGCCACGGTCCGCCCGGGCGACCCGGTCACGCTGCTCGACTGAGCCGCAACCGTTCTCTCGCCACGGTTCCTGCCACCGTTCTCGAGGCTCGCTGGAGCCACCCGCCTGTCGCACGTTCCGTCGCCGGAAACCGCCGGCGTTAGCGTGAGCCCGTGCGACGGCTGATCGTGGTCGAGGCCCGGGGTGGCGCCGGGTTCGTCGACCGGCTGCGCCGGGCCTGGGACGACGGCGACGCCGTCTTCCCGCTCGATCCGCGCCTGCCCGCACCGGCGCGCGCCCGGGTGCTGGCCGCGGCCCGGCCCGACGAGCCCGTGCAGGACGGCGACGCCCTCGTCGTGGCGACCAGCGGCACGAGCGGCGAGCCCAAGGCCGCCGTGCTCACCCACGACGCCGTCGCCGCCTCGGCCGTCGCCACCAGCGACCGGCTGGCCGTGGACCCCGCCGCGGACCGGTGGCTGGCCTGCCTGCCGCTCGCCCACGTCGGCGGGCTGTCGGTCGTGACCCGGGCGCTCGTCACCGGCACCCCGCTCATGGTCCACGACGGCTTCGACGCCGCCGCCGTGGCCGCGGCGGCCCGGGACGGCGTCACCCTCGTGTCGTTGGTGCCCACGGCCCTCCGCCGCGTCGACCCCGCCCTGTTCCGCACGGTGGTGCTGGGTGGCTCGGCCATGCCGGCCGACCTGCCGCCCAACGCCGTCACGACGTACGGCATGACCGAGACCGGCAGCGGCGTCGTGTACGACGGCGTGCCGCTCGACGGGGTCGAGGTCGCCGTCGGCGACGGCGAGGTCCGGCTGCGGTGCCCGATGCTGCTCCGGGCGTATCGCGACGGCACCGACCCGCGAGACGCCGACGGGTGGTTCGCCACCGGCGATGCCGGTGCGTGGGACGACGGCCACCGGCCGGCTGCGGGTGCACGGACGCGTCGGCGACGTGATCGTCACCGGAGGCGAGAAGGTGTGGCCGGCGGCGGTCGAGCGGGCCCTCGGCGCCCGGCCCGACGTGGCCGAGGTGGCGGTCGTCGGCGTCCCCGACCCCGAGTGGGGAGCCCGGGTCGTGGCGGTCGTCGTCCCCCGGGATCCGGCCCGGCCGCCCGCCCTCGCCGCCGTGCGGGACGCGGTCAAGGCCGAGCTGCCGGCCTACGCCGCGCCCCGTGAGCTCATGATCGTCGCCGCTCTCCCCCGGACCGGATCGGGCAAGGTCGCCCGAGCCGAGCTCGCGGCCTCGCTCGCCGCCGGCGGCGGCGACGCCGCACCGTCCGGCTAGCCCCCACGACCACCGACCGTTCCTGCGACCGATCTGCGGGCTGGAGACGCGCACCTGTCGCACGTTCCGTCGCCAGAACCGCGGGCCCGCCGAGAATCCGAGCGGCGCCGAGCGGCGCAGGCACCCGGCTCAGCCCAGCGACGCCCCCAGCAGCGCGCCGCCGTCGACGACGATCGTCTGGCCGGTGATCCACGACGCCAGGTCGCTCGACAGGAACAGGGCGGCGTTGGCGATGTCGGTGGGCTCGCCGAGGCGGCGCAGCGGCATCCGCTTGGCGATCTGCGCCTCGGCCGGCTCCCACAAGGCGCGGGCCATGTCGGTCTTCACCAGGCCGGGACAGATGGCGTTGACGCGCACGCCGGGGGCGAGGTCGGCCGCGAACGTGCGGGTGAGGTGCAGCAGCGCCGCCTTGGTCACGTTGTAGTGGCCGATCGAGGCCTCGACCGACAGGCCGCCGATCGAGGAGATGTTGATGACCGACCCGCCGTGGGTCGGCCATCGAGGCCCGCCACGCCTCCTGGATCCACACGACCGGGCCGCGGTAGTTGACCTGCCAGGTCTTGTCGAAGCGGGGCAGGTCGATGTCGATGGCCCGCCCCATGTACGGGTTGGTGGCGGCGTTGTTGACGAGGATGTCGATGCGACCGAACCGCTCGACCGTGGCCGCGACGCAGGCGGCGATCTGGTCGGGCTCGCCGGCATTGGCGGCGAACACCGCGGTCTGCCCGCCGGCGGTGCCGATCTCGTCGGCCGCCGCCTCGAGCGCGTCCTGCTTGCGCGACGAGAGCATCACGTCGGCGCCCGCCCCGGCGAAGGCGGTGGCGATCGCCTTGCCGATCCCGCGGCTGGCGCCGGTGACCAGGGCGACCTTCCCCTCCAGGCTGATCTGCATCCGCAGGAACCTAACGGTCGGCCGCCGCAAGCGGCGAGACGGCGCGCCGACTGCGGCTCAACGAGGGCGGAGGACCATCTGGGTCTGCGTCGTCTTGGCGACCGGGCGGCCGGCGTCGTCGGACACGACCGTCTCGACGACGATCGTCGAAGCCGCCCACGTGGAGGGGTGTGGCGACCGCCGTGGCGGTGCCGTCGCGCACGGCACCGAGGAAGTTGGTCTTCGACTCCAGCGTGGTCGTGCCCGAGGCGCCCTCGGGCAGGTTGAGGTAGGCGCAGGTCGCGCCCGCCGAGTCGGCGAGCGCCATCACCACCCCGCCGTGCAGGACCCCGCCGGCCGTGCACAGCCCGGGGGCGTGGTCCACCTCGAGACGGACCTCGTCGGGGGCCGCGGCGACGGCCCGCACGTCGAGCGTGTCGCACAGCGGCATGGACGAGCGGACGAGGTCGGTGGCCTGCTCGGGCGTCATGGCCACGATGGTCGTCGGCCTGACCGACGCGAGACAACGACCTCGCAGGTCATGGCGGCGCACCACGCCGCCCAGGGGCGGACGGGCCGCCAGCCCGTAGGTTGGGCGGCATGAACCGCGGCACGAACCGCCTGGCCGACGAGACCAGCCCGTACCTGCGCCAGCACGCGGACAACCCGGTCGACTGGTACCCCTGGGGCGACGAGGCGTTCGCCGCGGCGCGGGACGGCGACCGGCCGATCCTGCTGTCGGTCGGCTACTCGGCCTGCCACTGGTGCCACGTCATGGCGCACGAGTCGTTCGAGGACGACGACACCGCGGCGTTGATGAACGAGCTGTTCGTCAACATCAAGGTCGACCGCGAGGAGCGGCCCGACGTCGACGAGATCTACATGGAGGCCGTCCAGGCCATGAGCGGCCACGGCGGCTGGCCGATGACCGTGTTCCTCACCCCCGACGGGCGCCCGTTCTTCGGCGGCACGTACTTCCCGCAGGACGCCGCGCGGCGGGATGATCGTCGTTCCCCGACCTGTGCCGCCGCATCGACACGCTGTGGCGCACGCGGCGCGACGACGTCGAGGCGCAGGCCGGCCAGCTCACCGGCGCGCTCGGCCGCACCGCGCTGCTCGAGCCCGGCGAGCAGGTGCCGGGGGTCGAGGCGCTCGACGGGCGCGCTCCAGCGACCTCGGACGGCTGCACGACGCCACGTACGGCGGCTTCGGCGGCGCCCCGAAGTTCCCGCAGGCCATGAGCCTGGACGTGCTCGTCCGGGCCCTCGCGGCGCCGCCCGGCGACGAGCGGCTCGCCGCCGACGTCGACCGCGGCGCCGTCCGGCAGGTGGTCGAGACCTCCCTCGACGCCATGGCGTCCGGGCGGCATCTACGACCACCTGGGCGGCGGGTTCGCCCGCTACTCGGTCGACCAGGCGTGGCTCGTCCCCCACTTCGAGAAGATGCTCTACGACCAGGCGCTGCTCGTCCGCGTCTACCTGCACGCCTGGCAGGTCACCGGACTCGACCGCTACCGGCAGGTGCTCGACGAGACGGTCGGGTACGTGCTGCGCGACCTGCGCCACGCCCGACGGCGGCTTCTTCTCGGCCGAGGACGCCGACAGCGAGGGCGAGGAGGGGCTGTTCTACGTGTGGACGCCCGACGCAGGTGGTGGCCGCGCTCGACGGTGATTCCGACCTGGCCGACGAGGTCATGGCCTTCTACGGCGTGTCCCCGGGCGGCAACTTCGAGGGCCGCACGATCCTCAACCGCCTCGCCCACCGCGGCGACCTCGAGCGCCCGCCGCGCGTCGAGGACGCGGCCCGGCGGACTGTTCACCGCGCGCGAGCGGCGGGTCCGCCCCGGGCTCGACGACAAGGTGCTCACCGAGTGGAACGCGCTCATGCTCGGCCGCGCTGGCCGAGGCGGCCGCGGCCACCGGGCGGGACGACTGGCGGGCCGCGGCCGTCGCCAACGGCGAGTTCCTGCTGCGGGAGCTGCGGCGGCGACGACGGCCGCTGGCTGCGGTCGTGGCAGGCCGACGGCGGCGCCACCCGCTCCCACGGCCGCTCGGGCCGGGCCCGCCACCTGGCCTACGCGGCCGACCACGGCGCGCTGGTCGACGCGTTCGTCCGGCTGGCCGAGGCGACCGGCGAGGCCCGCTGGATCGACGCGGCCCGCACGACGGCCGACGCGCTCCTCGACCTGTTCTGGGACGCCGAGCGGGGCGGCGTGTTCACCACCGGCAGCGACGCCGAGCAGCTCATCACCCGCAACAAGGACCTGATGGACAACGCCACGCCGGGAGCCAACAGCCTGGCGGCCGTGGGCCTGCTACCGGCTGGGCGCGCTCACCGGCGAGGCCCGCTACCGCAACCACGCCGACCAGATCCTCCGGCTCGCCGGCCCCGTGGCGGCGCGGCACCCGACGGCCTTCGGCCACATGCTGGTGGCCGTCGACCTCGCCGCCCACGGCGTCGACGAGGTGGTCGTGGCCGGCGACCGGCCCGACCTGGTGGACGCGGTGCACGCGCACGTTCCTCCCGCGGGCGGTGCTGGCGTGGGGCGAGCGGTACGACTCGCCGCTGTGGGAGGGCCGGCCCGACGGGGCCGCCTACGTCTGCCGTGACTACGCCTGCGGCCTGCCCGCCGCGGATCCCGGCGCGCTGGCCGCCCAGCTCGCCGGCGTCGGCTGAGCCGCTCGCGCCGCCGTCAGGCGGGGAGCTGCTCCGGTGCGTCGACGGGGCTCGACGCGACCGGCGCGTCGGCCGGCGACACGGGCACGGCCTCGGATGCGACCAGGGCGTCGTCCGCTCGCTCGGACCGGGGCAGCAGCTTCGCCGCCGCCACGGCGGTGAGCAGCGCCAGCCCGGCGGCCACGAGCGCGGCCAGGCCGAACCCGTCGAGGAACGCCTGTCGGGCGGCGCCGGCCAACCCCTCCCCCGCCGGACCCATGCCCTCCGCCACCCGCAGGGCGCCGGCCAGGCCCGACGTGGCCGCGTTCCGGGCCTGCTCGGGAAGGTCGGCCACCGGCGGGGCCAGGGCGGAGCCGTAGCGGGTCGTCAGCACCGACCCGAGCACGGCCACGCCGAGGGCCCCGCCCAGCTCCCGGCTGGTGTCGTTCATCGCGGAGCCCACCCCGGCCCGTCCCGCCGGTACGGCGGACATCAGCACGGTGGTCAGCGGCGCGCTGGTCGCCGCCACCCCGAACGCCATCGGGATGATGGCCAGCCACACGGTCAGCGGGTGGCTGGAGGCGCCGAGCTGCGAGAGCACGATCAGCCCGGCCGCGACGAAGCCGAGGCCGACCGGCACGACGCGTGCCACCCCGTAGCGGGCGCTGACGCGCGGGACACGCGGGGCCACGAGCAGCATGACGGCGGACATGGGGAGCTGCAGCAACCCCGCCTGCAGCGCCGAGAGGCCCAGCACGAGCTGGAGGAACTGCGCCGACAGGAAGAACGTGCCGAACATGGCGAAGAACGTGAGGGAGATGCCGCCCGAGGCGACGCTGAACCGCCGGTCGCGGAACAGGCGCAGGTCGAGCATCGGGTGGCGGGCGGTGGTCTCGCGCCAGGCGAACAGGCCGAGGACGAGGGCGGCGCCGCCGAACGCCGCCAGCGTGACCGGGTCGGCCCAGCCGTGGGCCGGCGCCTCGATGATGGCGTAGACGAGCGCGCCCACGCCGACGATCGACAGCACAGCGCCGGGCACGTCGAGGGGATGACCGTCGGGGTCACGCGAGGTCGGGACCCAGCGGACTCCGGCGATGAGCGCCGCCACCACCAGCGGCACGTTGACGAGGAAGACCGAGCCCCACCAGAAGTGCTCGAGCAGGAGGCCCGACCCGGTGGGCCCGAGGGCGGCCGTGCCGGCGGCGACGCCGGCCCACGTGGCGATGGCCTTGCCCCGCTCCGCGGGCGGGAACACGCTCGTGATGATCGACAGCGTCGAGGGCATGACGAACGCGGCCGCCACCCCCATCACCCCGCGGCCCGCGATCACCATGCCCGACGTCTCCGCCGTGGCCGCGATCGCGGCGCCGACGAGGAACACCACCAGCCCCGCCTGGAGCGCGCCCTTGCGCCCGAACCGGTCGCCCAGGGTTCCCGCGGTGAACAGGAGGCCGGCGAACACGAGGGCGTAGGCGTCGACCATCCACTGCAGCGCGGTCGGTCGAGGCGTCGAGGTCGCGAGCGATGCTCGGCAGCGCCAGGTTCAGGCTCATGTTCGCCACCATGACGATCGTGAGGCTGAGGCAGAGGACGCCGAGCGTCCGCCACCGGCGGGCGTACACGTCGGGGTCGATGCCGCCGAGATCGACGCCGTCAGGCGGCGTCGACGGCGGCACCGGGTGGCCGGCGGCGGGGGCGAGGGTGGAGGTCGTACGGCGCACGGGAGGGACGGTAAGCCCTCAAGTCAACTTGAGATCAAGTCGGTCGAGCCGGATGTCACGACGTGGACTCGATCTCGACCGCCACGGGGTAGGCGTCCGCCACGTCGGGGCCGAGGCCCACCGGATCGGCGTCGAGGCCGAGGGCCTGGCGCAGCCACGCGGTCACGACGTGGCGGACGACGGGGAACGTCTCGACCACCGGGACCGCCGGTGGGATGCACCCGTCCTCGCCCAGGGCCCGGAACTGCGGCTGGGCGTCCAGGAACGAGCCGAGTCCCGACGCCTCGGCCACGCCGATGATCCCGGTGCCGCCGCCGAAGGTGCAGAAGTCGTCGAAGCCGTTGTGGCCGACGCCGTCGAGCACCCACAGCTCGCTGGGCGGGGGTGCCGCCTCGTAGGCGGCCCGGGTCACCGCATCCCACGGGACGACCCCGTCGAGGCGGCCCGCCACGAACAGGCTGGCGGTGTCGGGGAGAGAGGGGACCTCGGTGTCGGCCTCGTCGTCGGCGCCGCCGACGCCCGCACCCGACGCGAGCGACACGTAGCCGACCACGCCGTCGTCGCCCGCGAAGCGGACGACCGTGCCCCCGCCGGCCGAGTGCCCGACCGCGGCCACCTCGTCCGTGCCGACGTGGCCGGCGAACAGCGAGTCGTCGGACGCGTCCTCGGCGGCGAGCAGGTCCCGCGTCAGGCGCAGGTCCTCGACGTCGTCGCGCTCGGGCGCCGGAGGCTCGCCGAGGAACTGGCCCAGCACGTGGGCCAGGTCCCGGCTCCAGTGGTCGGGGGCGGCGACGACCATCCCCCAGCTCGCGAGGTGCGCGGTGAGGAACGACGACTGCTGCCGGATCCCGGTGAAGCCGTGGCTGAACAGCACCAGGGGGAACTCGCCGTCGGCGACCTCGGCGTCGCGGCCCGCGTCGATGGTGTACTCGGCCGGCACGTCGGCGGTGAGCAGCGCCTCGACCGACGGCGGGACGAGGTCCCGCACGTCGTAGGTGTCCTGGCCCGACGTGCCCTCGACGGCCGGGTACCACACCTCGACCGGCACCCCGCCCTCGAGCTCGAGGGTGGTGACGCCGACGGGGTGGGGCCCCGCCTCGGTGTAGGCGACGGCCGCCTCCTCGGTGGTGAGCGAGGTCGTGGTGGTGTCGTCGGCGACCGCACCGCTCGCCTCGTCCCCGTCGGCGCCCGAACAGGCGCCGGCGAGCGCGGCGAGCACGAGGACCGTGGCGAGCACCCGGTGGCGGTGCCCGGTGGAGCCCGTCGTCACAGGCGGATGACCGTCTTGCCGGTGTTGGCCCCCGTGAACAGGGCGTTGAGGGCGTCCACGGCCGAGCCGAGGCCGTCGTACTCCTCGGTCCGGTACTGCAGCTTCCCCTCGGCCATCCAGGCGCCGAGCGTGCCCGCCACCTCACCGAAGCGGTCCCAGTGATCGAGCGACAGGAAGCCCTCCATCCGGGCCCGGCGGTTGATGAGCTGGAAGTAGTTGGACGGGCCCGGGGGGCGGCCGTGCTCGTTGTAGATGGCGATCGCTCCGCACAGCACGACCCGGGCGTGCATGGCCAGGCGGTCGAGGACGGCGTCGAGGATCGGGCCGCCGACGTTGTCGAAGTAGACGTCGACGCGGTCGGGGCAGAGCTCCTTGAGCCGGGCCCGGACGTCGTCGACCCGGTGGTTGATGGCCCCGTCGAGACCCAGGTCGTCGACCAGCCAACGGGCCTTCTCGGCGCTGCCGCAGATGCCGATGACCCGGCAGCCCCTGATCTTGGCGATCTGTGCGGCGAGGGAGCCCGTCGCCCCCGCGGCGGCGGACACGACCACCGTCTGCCCGGCGTCGGCCTTGCCGATGTCGACCACCCCGACGTAGGCGGTCAGCCCGGTGGCTCCGTACACCGACAACATGGCGGGGGCGTCCACCTCGCCGCCCAGGTGCGTGGCGAGCGGGTCGTCCCGGACGACGCCGTAGCGCTGCCACCCGGGCAGTCCGTACACGAAGTCGCCCAGCGGAAAGGTCTCGCACCGGGTGGCGACCACGCGGCCGATGCCGCTGGCCCGCACGGTCTCGCCGATCTCGACGGCCGGCAGGTAGCCCTCGGCCTTCGACAGCCACGTGCGGACCGTGGCGTCGACCCCCAGCCAGCCGACCTCGATCAGCGCCTCGCCGTCGGCGAGCTCGGGCAGGGCCACCCCGTCCTCGAGCTCGACGTCGTCCTTGCTCAGCAGGCCCTCGGGACGGCGGCGGAGGACGACGCGCTCGTTGGTGGTGGCGTCGAGATCGATGGCGGTCTGCAGGTCCACGCCGGCACGCTAACTGACGACGCGTCAGGTGTGCCGGGTGTCACCAGCCCGTTCTCCGGTTCTCCCCGTTCTGTCAGACCTCACCGGCAATGCGACGGCTCAGGTCTGACAGAACGGTCGGGCGGCGGTCACCACGCGCCCCGGTGGACCACCGCGTCCAGAGGCGGACGCCGGCGCCCCGCCGACCGCCCGGGTTCGTCGTCGTCGGCCGGCCACCCCAGCGCCACCGCGCCCAGGGCCCGGTGCCCGGCCGGAACGCCGAGCGCCGCGAGCACCGCGCGCCTCGTGGTCGAACAGCCCGAAGAAGAGGGCCCCGAGGCCGGCATCCACCGCGGCCAGCAACAGGCCGTGCACCGCCATGCCCCCGTCGACCCACCAGTAGGGCACGGACCAGGCAGCGACGCCCTCGCCGAGGCCCGTGGCCGCCTTGTCGTCCTCGGCGTAGCGCTGCACGTAGGCGTCGGGGTCGATCACCGGCACGACGACGAGCGGGTGCGCTCGAGCAGCGCCTGCCAGCGGAAGCCCGACCGGCGTTCGGGCAGGGCAGCGTGACGTCCCAGAGCCGAGCCGTGTCGGCCCCCTCGAGGACCACGAAGTGCCACGGCTGCGTGTTGCCCGCCGACGGCGCCCGGCGGGCGAGATCGATCAGCTCGTCGACGAGGGCCGGCGCGACCGGCCGATCGGTGAAGGCCCGCACCATGTGGCGGGCGCGGATGGCGGCGCGCAGCTCCACGTCAGCTCCGCGGACCGGAGGCGAGGCCGCCGGCGTGCTGCCGGTCGGCCGGCTGTCGAGCTTGTGGTCGACCGCCAGATCCCCACGCGTAGGCAGCGACGAACGCGCCATCCGCTCGGCCTCTCAGGCGAGCTTGCGCAGGTCCTCTTCCATGGCCCAGCCGAACGCCATCGAGGCTGTCGCCCTTGTGGGGGTGGAGCCCGTCGAAGCGCTCGACGACCTCGGCGTCGATCTGCTCGGGCCGCAGGCTCTCGTGGTCGAACACGGCGGCGTGGCCGCCGCCGTCGCCCTTGGCGACGAAGCCCCGCTGGTCGTAGGCGCGGCGTCTCGATGCCGTAGCGCTTGGCCAGGCGGCCGCCCCAGGCCCGCTCCTCGCCGGAGGCCCGGTGATCGGCCCGCGGGCACGATGTCGTTGAGCGACTTGAAGGCCTCGAACCCGCCGGGCTGGCCGAAGCGGGCCGAGACGAGGACGTCCTCGTCGGGGAAGGCCAGCACGGCGCGTCGCAGGAGGTCCTGCACCAGCGCCCGCAGCACGGTGTCGCGCTTGGACGTGCGCCGCACGGAGGCGAGCCCGACGAGCACGCACGGCGTGCCGCCGATGCGCTCGAGGGTCGAGAAGGCGAAGCCCTTGAGCCGGCCCTCGTCGCGGACCTGCGTGATGAGCACCCACGCCTCGGCCTGCTTGGACAGGGTGCCGACCTCGTGCGGATGCGGGCCCTCGGCGCACAGATCGGCCATCTCGACCAGCTCTGCGTCGCTCAGCGCCGTGCAGTCCTTGGTGTCTACAGCGATCGACATCTCCTGCAAAGCCCCCGTTCTGCGACGGACAACGAGCCACTAGTCCAGTCAAATGACACGGCGCGTGCAACTCCGGTAGCCGAACACGCGCGCGCCGCGTTCACGTCACGCCACGATCGCGCCGGCTCCCAGCACCACCTTGAGCTGGCCCGAGCAGGCCGTTGGACGTGTCGACGTTCCACTCGTTCGGGCAGGCGAACGACCTGCCGCTCGCCGAGGTGGAGGAACACCGGGAGCGCCCCCGGGATGGTCGGCGAGGATCTGCTTGAGGTGGGCGACGGTCGCCTGCGACAGCAGCTGCGGCGGGCACGCGGACGCGCAGCGGCTCGGCGTCGCTGTCGCCGACGCTCGAGCACGTCGATGCTCTGCGCGATGAGCTTGGGGGCGTCGTCGCGCCTGTCGACCCGGCCCTTCACGATGACCACGGCGTCGTCGGCCAGCTTGTGGCCGTGCTCCTGCATGGTCTTGGGGAAGACCATGACCTCGACCGACGACCGCAGGTCCTCGAGGACGAACACGGCCATCAGGTCGCCCTTGCGGGTCCACTTGCGCTGCAGGCCGGTGATGACGCCGCCGATCGACTTCATGGCCCCGTCCTCGACACGAGTCGAGCTCGTCGATGGTGCAGTCGGCCCTCCGCGCGCAGCGCCGCCTCGGCGCCCGAGCAGCGGGTGGTCGCTGACGTAGAGGCCGAGCATCTCCTTCTCGAACGCCAGCCGGTCGCGTCTTGTCGAACTCGAGGTCGGGGATGGCGGTGCGCTCGAAGTCGTCGCCGGGCGCCGCCGTCGTCGCCGTCGCCGAACAGGGTCATGATCGCCCATGTCGCGCTCGCGCCGGCGGGCGACCGTGTGGTCGACGATCTGCTCGAACACGGTGAGCAGGCCCTTGCGGGGGTGGCCGAGCGAGTCGAAGGCGCCGGCCTTGATCAGCGACTCGATCGTGCGCTTGTTGAGCACCTGGGTGTCGACCCGCTGGCAGAAGTCGTAGAAGTCGGCGAACGGCCCGTTGGCCTCGCGCTCGGCCACGATGAGGCGCGACGAGGCCCTCGCCGACGTTGCGCACCGCCGACAGCCCGAAGATGATGCTGAGCGACGGCTCGTCGGCCGCCGTCGTCGGTCTCGACCACCGGGCGTGAAGTCGCTCTCGGACCGGTTGATGTCGGGCACCGTCGACCGAGATGCCCATCGTGCGGCACTCGGCGAGGTAGACCGCCGCCTTCTCGAGGTTGGTCTTGACGATCGTCAGCAGCGCGGCGAGGTACTCGACCGGGTAGTTCGCCTTGAGGTAGGCGGTCTGGTAGGCGACGAATCCGTAGCCGTAGCTGTGGCTCTTGTTGAAGGCGTAGTCGGCGAACGGCTCGATGATGTCGAACCACTGTCGTGCCCAGCTCAGCGCCGTAGCCGGTCGCCTCGCACCCGTCGATGAACTTCTCCCGCTCCTTGGCGATGAGCGCCCGGTTCTTCTTCCCGCAGTTGTGGACGAGGAAGTCCTCGACCACCGCATACGGACGGTCGCGGTTCGGCCATCTGGAAGTCGAAGCACTCGTTCTCGCCGACGTACTCGACGGACACGCACCGTGTCCCACACCAGGTCGCCGGTGCGCAGATCCTCGAGGCGCTCGGAGTAGAGCAGCCCGTCGAGCGTGTCGCGGTGCAGCACCTTGCGATCGAGGTGTAGCCGGCCGGTGTCGACGCCGAGCTGACGCGTCGATGCGGCCGGTGACGCGGCTGCCGTCGCGCCAGCTCGGGCTCGAGGAACGACGCTCGGGATGCCGATGTTCGTGGCGCTGGCGCCGTCGCCCCACTCGCCGCAGCCAGCGGTCGACCTTGGCGGCCTTGATCGTCGTGAGGTGCGGCTCGACGAGGCGGCGCGAACGCCTTCGCCTGGCCCTTGTCGGCGACCGAGAGCGTCCAGTGGGTGCCGTGGCCCGTCGATCTCGCGGCGGTGGAGGTTCGACACGATGCCGAAGCGCAGCAGCATCCGCTTGAGCGCCCGGCACACCGCCCGGCTCTTCGACGCCGAAGTGGACGCCCGAGCGGTCGGCCCAGCCGTCGGCGCAGAAGTACAGGCCGAGGAACCGTGCGCACCTTGTGCGAGCGGAGCGTTGACGATGCGGTCCGGGATCGTCCTTGTCGGCCGACAGACCGAGCGTGCCCGAGCACCGGCTCGAGCGCGAGCAGCTCGGCCTCGGTCAGACGCAGCTGCGTGACACCGGTCGACGTTCGTGACGCCGGCGATGCGGGTAGCCGAAGTGCGCGCTCGAAGGCCGCCGCGGAACGTGTCGAGCAGCTCGGGATCGGTGTTGCAGAAGTGCGCGTTGCGCTGCGATGCCCGTGCGCAGGTCGGGCGTGTAGCCCTCGGAGATCAGCAGCGCGGCCAGGTCGACCTCGGCGTCGGAGACCTTGCTGCCACCGTCGGTCGTCGTGCGGCCGCGCCACGCCGACGAGGTCGCCGGGCCGGATCGTCGCCGCAGCTCGGCGCCACTCGTCCTCGACGAGGAACGGGTGGTTGTCGGTCGCCTCGATCGTGTAGCCGGTCGACGTGGTGAGCCGGTACACCGGCTTGACGCCCGACGGACCACACGTCGTCGACGGGCTCGAAGCGGCTCGTGCACGATGTCGTGTCGATCGTGTGGACCCGCGGTCGGCGCAGCGCCATGACCTGCTCGATCGGCACGTAGCCGCGCGACTTGGTGAGCATCCGCGTGCCCGCGGGCAGGCAGGCCTTCCGGAGGTTGTCGGCCTCGGCCAGCGAGTAGCCGGCGAACTTCTGCGCGATCCGCATCACGCCCTCCTGGTAGATCATCAGCCCGTAGGTGTCGCCGAGGATCTCCTCGGCGTCGGGGTGCAGGTACTCGACCGGCTTGCGGCCGTTCTTGCGGTCGGCGTAGTCGTTGTGCATGTTGGCCGCCATCGGGCCCGGGCGGTACAGGGCGACGAGGGCGGCGACGTCCTCGAACGAGGTCGGGCGCCAGCGAGCGGATGAGCGCCCGCATCGGCGCCGCCCTCGAGCTGGAACACGCCGATGGTGTCGCCCCGCTGCAGCAGCTCGTAGGTCTTGGGGTCGTCGAGCGCCGACGTTGTCGATGTCGAGCGTCGATGCCCCGCGGCTCGCGGATGACGCTCGACCGTGTCGGTGATGACGTCGAGGTTGCGCAGGCCGAGGAAGTCCATCTTGAGCAGGCCGAGCTCCTCGACGCCGTGCATCTCGTACTGGGTGACGACGGGCGCGTCCTCGACGGGGCCTGCCGGTCTCGGGCTTGCGCTGGATCGGGCAGGTACTCGGTGAGCGGCTCCTTGGTGATCACCACCGCGGCGGCGTGGATGCCGTCCTGGCGGCGCAGGCCCTCGAGGCCCTTGGCCACGTCGATGACCTGGCTTGGCGTCGGGATCGGTCGCGTACATCTCGCGCAGCTCGCCGGCCATCTTGTAGCCGTCCTCGTACTTCGGGTGCGGCTCGAGGCAGGCGTACAGCGGGCGTGTCGCGGCCCATGATCAGCGGCGGCATGGCCTTGGCCACCTTGTCGCCGACGATGTAGGGGTAGCCGAGCACCCGGGCGGCGTCGCGCACCGCGGCCCGGGCCTTGATGGTGGAGAACGTGACGATCTGGGCGACGTGGTCGCGGCCGTAGCGCTCGGCCGCGTAGCGGATCATCTCGTCCCGGTAGCGGGAGTCGAAGTCCATGTCGATGTCGGGCATCGAGATGCGCGCGGGTTGAGGAACCGCTCGAACAGCAGGTCGTACTTGATCGGGTCGAGGTCGGTGATGCGCAGGCAGTAGGCCACCGCGCAGCCGGCCGCGCTGCCCCGGCCCGGGCCGACGCGGATGCCGCTGTCGCGGGCGTGCGCGATGAGGTCCCACACGATGAGGAAGTACGAGAGAAGCCCATGTCGCTCGATGACCTTGAGCTCGTAGGCGAGGCGCTCGACGACCGCGTCGGGCAGCTGGTCGCCCCAGCGCTCGCGGGCGCCCTCGAACGTGAGGTGCGCGCAGGTAGGCGCCGTCGGTCGGCGAAGCCCTCGGGCAGCGGGAAGTTCGGGCAGCTGCGGCTTGCCGAACTCGATCTCGACGTTGCACCGCTCGGCGATCCACAGCGTGTTGTCGCACGCCTCGGGCACCTCGCCGAACAGCGAGCGCATCTCGGCCGCGGTCTTCAGGTAGTGCTCGTCGCCGTGGAACTTGAAGCGGTTGGGGTCGCTCATCAGCGACCCGGTCTGCACGCACAGCAGGGCGTCGTGGGCGACGGCGTCGTCGCGGTGGACGTAGTGGCTGTCGTTGGTGGCGAGCAGCGGCGCGCCGATGCGCTTGGCGATCTCGAGCAGCTGGGGGTTGGTGCTTGTGCTGCTCGGGGATGCCGTGGTCCTGCAGCTCGACGAACAGGTTGTCGCGTGCCGAAGATGTCCTGCAGCCGGCGCGGCCTTGGCCGTGGCGCCCTCGACGTCGCCCTGCATCAGCGACTGGAGCACGTGGCCGCCGAGGCAGCCGGTCGTGGCGATGAGCCCGTCGGCGTGGTCGGCGAGCAGTCTCCCAGTCGACCCGGGGCTTGTAGTAGTAGCCCTCCATGAACGCCCGGCTGGCGAGCTGGATGAGGTTCTTGTAGCCGGCGTTGTTCTCGGCCAGCAGGGTCAGGTGGTAGTAGAGCTTCTTGCCGCCGTCGGCGTCGCCGCCCGAGTCGTCGATCCGGCCCCGCCGGGCGGGCCGCTCGTGGCGGCGAGTCGTGCGCCATGTACGCCTCGGTGCCGAGGATGGGCTTGATCGCCCTGCTTCCGGCACTCCTTGTAGAAGTCGAGGATGCCGTACATGTTGCCGTGATCGGTGATGCCGATCGCGGGCTGGCCGTCGGCCACCGCGGCCGCCGACCACCTCGCCGATGCGGGCCGCGCCGTCGAGCATCGAGTACTCGGTGTGGACGTGGAGGTGGGTGAAGCTTCCTCGACCCGTCACCCGGTCGACTCCCTCGTGTCGCGGCAGACGCGGTCGTCACGACGGCGACACTGTCCACAGGAGGCTGTGGGGAGCCTGTGGACAAATGACACCGATGTGATTTCCTCGACCGTAGCCGACGGACGCCGGTGGGGCGAGCGTTCAGTAGCCGAGGCGCGACCGAGCTCGGCGCCGCCGTCGCTCGGGCCCGATCAGGGCCTCCCAGATCTGCCCCATGGCGGGGTCGTCGTCGGGGGCGGTGAGCGACGCGCTCTCGAGGTCGCGCAGCCGCAGCCCGCGGCTCGACAGGTAGCCGCCGATGCCCAGGCGCAGGCGCCGCTCGAGCACCTGGGCCCCCGACCGGTCGGTGTCGGGCAGGATCACGGCGAACCAGTGCTGCGCCTGGTCGGGCACGTGCACGAGGTGGTCGACGACCCCGCCGGCCACGAACTGGTAGCCCAGCTCGCGCAGCAGCGTGACCTGACGGCGGTACGGCAGCTGGGCCAGCGGGCCGTCGGGCACCTGCACCAGCACCAGCGAGAACGGGCGACCCGACCGGCGGCTGCGGGCGCGCTCGGACGACAGCCGGTCGCGGAGGAACTTGGCCGTCCACAGCCCCGTCTCGGGGTCGACCGCCGGCAGCGTGACCGGGGCGGGTCGAGGCGCGGGCGCCGCCGCGAAGGCATCGGCGTGGCCGCCTCCGGGCACCCCGGCGCCCGGACCCTGCCACCCGGTGAGCCGCGGGGACCGACCCGCTCGGCGGCCCCGACGGGCGGGCCCCAGGGATCGTCGGTCGACGGGCGCCGCCGCCGGGTCGTCCCACACCCGGCCCGTCTGGCCGGCGGCGGGTGCGCCCCAGGCGTCGGCCGCTCAGGCCGCTCCACGGCCCTGTCGCGCCGCCGTGTGCGGGCGCGGCGGGCGGCGCGTCCCAGGCCTGCGTCGCCTCGCCGGCGGTCGCCCCACGGATCGGCAGCGAGCCGGCGCCGACGGCCCGATGGGCGTGCCCCACGGGTCGGTCTCGGGACCGGCGCTGTGCGCCGGCGGCGTGCCCCACGGATCGGAATGACGCCCCGCACCGTTCCCGCCGGCGTGCCCCACGGATCGGACGCCGGACCGGCGCTGTGCGCCGGCGGCGTGCCCCACGGATCGGAGTGGCGCCCCGCACCGTTGCCCGCAGGCGTGCCCCACGGATCGGACGCCGGACCGGCGCTGTGCGCCGGCGGCGTGCCCCACGGATCGGAATGACGCCCCGCACCGTTCCCCGCGGGCGTGCCCCACGGATCGGAGGGCGGCCCGGCCGGCCCAGGACCCGCAGGCGTGCCCCACGGATCGGCCGCCGCCGACGCCGTCGGAGCTCGGCAGTGGACGTCGTCGCGGCCCACCGTGCCGGCGTGGCAACGCGCCGGCTCGCCGGATCGTCCTCGGTCGGGCAGGCCGTTCTGTCGCCGCCACGAGGCCTGCACGGCCTCCCAGTCGTCGTCGGACGCCGGGCGGGTGTCGGGCGGCCAGCCGCCGTCGTGCCCGCCGGAGCCGTTGGGGCCGTCGGGCCACGCCGGGGCGCCCACATCGTTCCATCCGGCCGAGTGCGCGCCGACCTGCTCGTCGGGCGCCCGCTCGTGCGGCGGCTCCGGTGGCCATCCCCCCGACGTCGTCATCGCAGCGTCACCGTACCCGTCCTCCCCGTCGCCAGCCGCCGCGTCCCGACGCGCGACGAGCCCGACCCCGACCAGCACCGGCCGGGTGCGGTCGTCGCGCGCCGGCGCCTGCGACCGGCCGGTCGCCCCGGGCTCGTCCCACGCCACCGCCCGCGGCCGGGATGCACCGTCCGGCCGCACCGGGTCGACCGCGGCGCCGGCCGCGGGGCGCGCCGGCGCCGCTGCCGACCAGGGTCTGGGCCAGCGCAGCCGACGTGGCCGGCGACGGCGTACGCGCCGCCGCGGGCCAGCGTCAGGACGCCGGCGCTGGCCAGACCGGCACCGGACAGGTCGCTGCGCCGCAGGAGCACGTACACGAGCGGTCGCCGACGGCGGCGGCGCCGTAGCCGGCCGTGCGCCCGAGCGATCAGGCCCGCCGCGAACACCGGGAGGAACAGGAGGGTGGCGACCACCTCGCCGCTGGCCACGCCGGTGGCGGTCAGCACGAGCGCGACGGCGACGACCGCGACGGCGGCCGCGCCCAGCAGCGCGCCGCGTGCGTCCCCGTGCTCAGGCCCGAAGCCTGTCGGTCATCGCCTGCCCCATCGGGGGCAAGCCTAGGGGGCGACCCCGCTACGCTGTCGCCCCTGCTCACGCTGGGCGTGCGCGGTCGCCACCCAGCGGCGCGATATCAGAGGTACGTGCCGGGCGGGTCTCGGAGTCGCCGCCGGGTCCGGGCGAGCCGGGGGGCAGGCGGCGACGCATGTCGTCGAGCTGCTGGCGGGCCGCCATCTGCTGGGCGAACAGCGTGGCCTGGATGCCGTGGAACAGGCCCTCGAGCCAGCCGACGAGCTGGGCCTTGGCGATGCGCAGCTCGGCCCCGCTGGGCGCCGCCGTGCCGGCGAACGGGTGGGCGAGCCGGCCCAGCTCCTCGCGGAGGTCGGGCGACAGGGCCGACGACAGCTCGCGCGACCGACGTCTCGTAGATCTCGCGGAGGCGGTCGCGGCTGGCCTCGTCGAGCTCGGTGTCGGTCTGGCGCACCTCCTCGAGGAGGTGCTTGATCATCGAGCCGATGCGCATGACCTTGGCCGGCTGCTCGACCGCCTCGGTCTGCGAGTCGCCGGCGTCGGGCTGCTGGCCCGCCGTGACGACCTCCGCGTGCTCGACCTGTGGGACGACCGTGCCTTCCCCCGAGTCGGGGGCGGCGCCGTTCGCCGACGGGGACTGCTCGGGTTGCGACATAGGGAGCCATCCTGCCACGCCCGGAGACGGATGCGGACCCCTGGGCCCCGTCGCCGCTCAGCGGGCGGCAGCGAGCAGCGGCACCAGCATCTCGGCCGAGGTCAGCGACCCGTGGCGTCCGACCAGGTGATACGGCCCGGTGTCCTGCGGGTCGTGGAAGGCCACGTCCCGCCGGGCGACCAGGGCGACGTCGCCCAGCCGGGCGAGCGCCACGTCGGTCACCTCGGGCCCGAACCAGCCCTCGGCGACCGTCTGCTCGCGGGTGACGCACCCAGGCGTCGCCGTCGTGCGCGGCCTGGGCCGCGTCGCACAGCGCCGCGGCCCGCCCCGGCGCGGGCGTGCAGCCAGCGGAAGCGCCCCTCGCCCGACTGCATCGAGCACAGGGTCAGGACGTCGGAGCGCAGCTCGACCACGTTGTCGCCGACGTCGACCTGGCCGTGGTCGGCGGTGACGACCAGCGCCGCCCGGCGGGGCAGCACGGCGAGCAGCGCGGTCGACCGTGTGGTCGATCCAGCTCGAGCTCGGCGTCGTAGTGCTCGCCCAGGCCGTACTCGTGGGCGACCTTGTCGAGCCCGTCGTAGTAGGCGTACACGAACGGCTCGGCCGCCCGCAGCCGGCGGTCGACCTCGGTCACCATGCGTCGACGAGCGTGCGGTAGCCCCAGAAGCGGGCCGGGTCGAGGTGGGCGCCGGTGAACCCGGACGTGCGGTACTCGGCCCGGGTCACGACCGGCGGCCGCTGCGCCGAGGAACGGCGCGGTCGGCTGGAACTTGCCGGGCGGGATGCTCTGGCGGGCGTCGCCCGCCGCGCGTCGTCCAGCGCAGGACGTTGAGCACCTCGCCGTGGACGGCGATGCGGTAGCCGACGACGCCGTGCTCGCCCGGGGGCAGGCCGGTCGTGAGCGAGGTGAGCGCGGTGGCCGTGGTCGACGGCGCCACCGTGGTGATCGGACCGGCCCTCCATCGTGGCCATGGTGGGGGCGAGGTGCCGGCCGGGCCTGCAGCTGCTCCCAGCCCAGGCCGTCGACCACGAGCAGCACGACCTGGTCGGCGTCGGCAAGCAACGGCGGGAACCACGGCGGCGAGCTCGTCGGGCGGCCCGAGCAGCGCCGGCACGACGTTGGTGATGCAGGGCCCGCCGTAGTCGGGCAGTACGAGGTCGTCCACGCAGGTTCGGTTCTCCTGCGGGCCACCGTAACCGGCGGATCCCTCGAAGTGACCAGCGGCCGGCGCCGGCCTCCGAGGTTCACCTGCGCCGCAACCCGTACAGTTGTGCCCCGTGAAGGTGTCGACCCGAGGTGACTACGCCAGCCGGGCCCTGCTCTCGCTGGCCCTGCACGCCGACGAGTCGGGCCCGACCTCGGTGCGCGACATCGCCGAGCGCACCGGCCTCCCGCAGCCCTACCTCGAGCAGATCCTCCTGGCGCTCAAGGGCGCCGGCCTCGTCCGCTCCAAGCGGGGCGTCGGCGGCGGCTACGTCCTCGCCCGCGAGCCCGCCGACGATCACCCTCGGCGACATCGTGTCGCGCCGTCGACGGCCCGATCGCGGTCGGCGACTTCGGCGAGCCGCACCAGAACGGCGCCTGCGACCACGAGGGCCAGTGCGTGCTGCTGGCGATCTGGGCGATGGTCGGCGACCACATGCGCCGCCACCTCGACGAGCTGACGCTGGCCGACATCGCGCCGATGGCGCAGGGCGAGCGCGAGTGGCCCCTCGTCGAGACCGCCGACAGCCTCGACTGACGCCCCTAGAACCCCTCAGCTCAGGCCGGCGAGGACCTCGCGCAGGTCGGCGGGCAGCGGTGAGGTGAACGGCAGCGCCTCGCCGCGTGATCGGGTGGTCGAAGCCCAGCTCGCTCGGCGTGCAGGAACGGGCGCGGCAGCGGCAGCGACTGGCGGTCGCCGCCGTAGCGGGCGTCGCCGACGACCGGGTGGCCGATGGACGCCAGGTGCACCCGGATCTGGTGGGTGCGCCCGGTCTCGAGCCGGCAGCGCAGCTCGGTGACCGCGACCGGCTGGTGGAACGTGCGCACGACGTCGTAGCGGGTGCGGGCCGGCTTGCCCCGCACGGTCACCGCCATGCGGGTGGGGTCGCGGCCCGAGCGGCCGATGGGGGCGTCGACCAGCCCCGTGGGCGACGCCACGGTGCCCCACACGAGGGCGCGGTAGCGCCGGTCGACCGTCGCGGGCGGCGAGCATCGCCACCAGGCGGTCGTAGGCCGCGGGGCGACGGGCGACCACCAGCAGCCCGAGGTGCCCTTGTCGAGGCGGTGGACGATGCCGGGTCGGTCGGGCTGCCCGACGGCGCGGATCTCGGGGTAGCGGGCCAGCAGCCCGTTCACGAGGGTGCCGGACGTCTGGCCGGCGCCGGGGTGGACGACGAGGCCGGCGGGCTTGTCGACGACGACGCAGGTCGGCGTCCTCGTACACGACCGGAACGGCGACGGCGGGGTCGGCCGCCAGGACGGCGTCGGCGCGGGCGGTCGGGGACGTCGATCTCGACGTCGTCGCCCTCGGCGACCCGGTGCGACCGCGCCGTGACGGCGACTGCCGCCGACCGTCACCGCACCGTCGTCGACCAGCGCGGCCGCCTCGGACCGGCTGCCGCCGGTGACGAGGGCGACCACCCGGTCGAGCCGCTCGCCGTCGAGCGCCCGCGGCACGACCTCGCGCATCAGCCGGCTCGGCGGGTTGCGGCGGCTCGGCGTCGGGCTCGGCCTCGCGCCACTGCACGGCGAACAGGGCGATCGCCCCGAGGACGATCGCCGAGTCGGCGAGGTTGAACACCGGCCACCACTGGAGGTCGACGAAGTCGACGACCCCGCCGCCGAGGAACGCCGTCGCCGGCCCGGAACGCCCGGTCGACCAGGTTGCCGAAGGCGCCGCCGACCACGAGGCCGAGCGCCACGGCCATCAGCGGGCTGCGGGCTCGGCGGCCCGTGCGCCAGCAGCACCGCCACGACGGCGAGCGCCAGCAGCGAGATGAGCGCGCCGCGGCCGTTGGCCGAGGCTGAACGCCGAGCCGTAGTTCATGGTCAGGTGCAGGCGCAGCGAGCCGACCAGGTCGATGATCCGCCCGTCGGCGAGCTCGGAGCACGACCCAGGCCTTGGTGAGCTGGTCGAGCGCGAGCACGGCCGCCGCCACGCCGAGCAGCAGTCGCCCACCGCGCCTGGCCGGGCGCGTCAGCTGGCGGGTCGGTGGCCGTCGACCGCGTCGTCGCCGGCCGCAGGAGCGTCGTCCTCGCGGTCCTCGCGCACCGGCGCGGCCCTCTCGGTCAGCGGAGGCCCAGGCCCCCGCTCTTGCACTTCACGCAGAGCGCAGCGTACGGCAGCGCCTTGAGGCGTTCCTTGGGGATGCTGGTGCCGCAGTTCTCGCACAGGCCGTAGGTGCCGGCGTCGATCTTCTCGAGGGCGAGGTCGATCTGCTCGATGGCGGCGCGGGCCTGCGCCGACAGGGCGAGGTCGCGCTCGCGCTCGACGGCCAGCGTGTCGCCCTCGCCCGACTCCTCGTCGAACTGGACGTCGCCGGGCTCGCGGTCCTCGGTGAGCGAGTCGGCCTCGGCCTGGAGGGACTCGGCCTGGCGCAGGTAGTTGGCGCGCTCGGTCTCGAGCACGGCGAGCTGGCCCTCGAGGAACTTGTCGAGGGTCACCTTCTTCTTGGCGCCGGTGGCCTTCTTGGCCGGCGCCGCCTTCTTGGCGGCGGACTTCACGGGAGCGTCCTTGGTGGCTCTGGGCATGAGATCTCGCCGTCCTCGGGGAAAAGGGTGCCGGATGGTACGCCGACCAGTACGGCCGGTCAAGGAGTTCGTGCAGGCTAGAGCCACTCGAGCCGGATTCCACCGCGGAAGTTGCATCGCTGTGGTTCGGCGCCTCTGACCTGGTCGTTTTCTGCTTCGAGCGGCGCAGGCGGCATGCCGTAGCCTTGACGCCATGCCGTTCGGCCCCGTCGATCCCGATCTCGACCTCCTCGCCCTCGAAGAGCGCGTGCTGGCGCGCTGGCGCGAGCGCGAGGTCATCGCCGAGGCCGCCCGGCTCCGCAAGGGCGGCGAGCCCTGGATCTTCTACGAGGGCCCGCCCACGGCCAACGGCCGGCCCGGCCTGCACCACGTCTGGGCCCGGGTGTTCAAGGACCTCTACCCCCGGTTCCAGACGATGCGGGGCCGCGACGTGCCCCGCAAGGGCGGCTGGGACTGCCACGGCCTGCCGGTCGAGCTCGAGGTCGAGAAGGAGCTCGGCCTCCCCACCAAGCACGAGATCGAGGCCTACGGCATCGCGGAGTTCAACCCGCGCTGCCGCGACGTCGGTGCAGCGCTACGTCGAGGACTGGTCGTCGCTGACCGAGCCGCTGCGGCGTGTGGATCGACACCGCGGACGCCTACTGGACGCTGGACAACGACTACATCGAGTCGGTCTGGTGGCTGGTGCGCCAGCTGTGGGACGAGGGCCTGCTCTACGAGGGCCACCGGGTCACGCCCTACTGCGCCCGCTGCGGCACCGCCCTGTCGCTCGCACGAGGTGGCGCCAGGGCTACCGGGACGTCGTCGACCCGTCGGTCTACGTGCGCTTCCCGCTCGTGGGCGACGACGTGCCCGACGCCGACCTGCTCGTGTGGACGACGACGCCGTGGACGCTGATCTCCAACGTCGGCCGCCGCCGTCGGCCCCGACATCGCCTACGTGCGGGTCGCCGGCCCCGACGGCGGCCGCGACCTGGTCCTGGCCGAGCGCGGCGCGCGAGCCGCCTGTACCCCGAGGCGCCGGTCGCTCGAGCGCTGGACCGGCGCCGACCTGGCCGCCGCGGGCTGGCGCTACCAGCGCCCGTTCGACCTCCTCGAGCCCGTCGACGGCAAGGACGCCTGGCGGGTGGTGGCCGCCGACTTCGTCACCACCGACGACGGCTCGGGCATCGTCCACCTCGCCCCCGCCTTCGGCGAGGACGACGCCGCAGGTCGGCCGCGCCGAGGACCTGCCCGTGCTCAACCCGGTCGACGCCGACGGCGCGTTCGACCACCGGGTGCCGCCGTGGACCGGCCGCTTCGTGAAGGACGCCGACCGCCGAGATCATCGACGACCTCGCGCGCCCGGGGCCTGCTCGTGGCCGAGGAGCCCTACGAGCACAGCTACCCCCACTGCTGGCGCTGCGGCACGCCGCTCATCTACTGGGCCAAGACGTCGTGGTTCGTCCGCACCTCCGAGCGGCGGGCCGACCTGCTCGCGCGAGAACGAGGCGATCGGCTGGCACCCCGAGCACATCAAGCACGGCCGCTTCGGCAAGTGGCTCGAGGGCAACGTCGACTGGGCGCTGTCGCGCGACCGCTACTGGGGCACGCCGCTGCCGATCTGGCGCTGCGGCGACGCGGCCACGACACGTGCGTCGGCTCGGTGGCCGAGCTGGCCGAGCTGGCCGGGCGCGACCTGGCCGACCTCGACCTGCACCGGCCCTACGTCGACGACGTGACCTTCCCGTGCCCGCGACGGCTGCGCGGGCACCGTCCGCCGGCTGCCGCCGGTGCTCGACGCCTGGTTCGACTCGGGGTCGATGCCGTCGGCGCAGCACCACTACCCGTTCGACGACGCCGACGCGTTCGACGACGGCTCGCTTCCCCGCCGACTTCATCTGCGAGGCGATCGACCAGACCCGCGGCTGGTTCTACTCGCTGCTCGCGGTCAACACGCTCGTGTTCGACGCGACGCCGTACCGCAACGTCGTGTGCCTCGGGCACATCGTCGACGAGGACGGCCAGAAGATGTCGAAGTCCAAGGGCAACGTCATCGACCCGTGGCAGATCTTCGCGACCTTCGGCGCCGACGCGCTGCGCTGGTACTTCTTCTCGGCCGGCCAGCCGTGGACGCCGCGCCGGGTGTCCGAGGACGGCATCCGCGAGTCGACCCGCCAGACGCTGCTCACGCTCTGGAACGTCTTCTCGCTTCTTCGTCACCTACGCCGACCTCGACGGCTGGCAGCCGCCGACGGCGACGACGGCCCGCCGCCCACGCCCCGACCACGTGCTCGACCGCTGGGTGCTCGGCGAGCTCGACGACACCGTCGCCGAGGTCACCGACGCGCTCGAGGGCTTCGACGCCCTGCGGCGGCGCCACCCGGCTGGCCCGGTTCGTCGACGACCTGTCCAACTGGTACGTGCGCCGCAGCCGGCCCCGCTTCTGGAAGGCCAGCGACCCCGCGGCCCACGCCACGCTGCACCGCGTGCCTCGTCGTGACCGCCCAGCTGCTGGCGCCGTTCTGCCCGTTCCTGGCCGACGAGCTCTACACCGCCCTCACCGGCGAGGCGTCGGTCCACCTGGCCGACTGGCCGGCGGCCGACGGGCGCGCCGACGCCGACCTGGCGACGCAGATGGCCGCGCGCGCGGCGGCTGGTGGCCCTCGGCCGGGCGGCCCGCACCGACGCCAAGGTGAAGGTGCGCCAGCCGCTGCGCCGCGCCCTGCTGCTGCACCCCGGCGTCGACGCTCGACGACGAGCGTGGTGGCCGAGATCGCCGACCGAGCTGAACGTGAAGGTGCTCGAGGACGTCGACACGCTGTCGGGCCTGATGTCGTGGACGGTCGTGCCCAACTTCCGGGCGCTCGGCCCCCGCCTCGGCCCGAGGGTCAACGAGGTGAAGGCGGCGCTGGCCGCGGCCGACGGCTCCGAGCTGCAGGCCGCAGCTCGAGGCGCGACGGGTTCGTCGAGGTCGCCGGCGAGCGCCTCACGGCCGACGAGGTCGAGGTGCGGGCCGACGCGCCACGAGGCGTTCGCCCTCGCCGAGGACGGCGGGTGGGCGGTGGCCCTCGACCTCGAGCTCGACGACGACCTGCGGCGCGAGGGCCTGGCCCGCGAGCTCGTGCGCAGCCTCAACGACCTCCGCAAGGAGATCGGGCTGGCGGTGTCCGACCGGGTGGCGGTCGCCGGTGGCCGCCGACGGGCCCGTCGGCCGACGCCGTCGCGCGCCACCGCGACTACGTGGCGGCCGAGGTCCTGGCGGTCGAGCTGACGGTCGTGGACCCCGACCGGCGCGGCGGTCGACGGCGGCCACGACCTCGACCGTCGACGGGCACCCGGTGCGCGTCACCATCGCCCCCCGCTGAGGCCGCCTCGGACGGCGCAGCCGCAGCCGGTGCAGAGCCTGCGCCGTCGAGGCGATGAGCTCCGCTGGCAGAGGATGAGGTCATGGGTTCCGCATGCCGGAACTGTCGCCTCATCCTCCGGCGGACGGAACCGATTGCCTCGCCCACGCGACCGGACGGCGCGGCCCGAATCGACCGCCTCGGCCTCCACGTCGTCGCATCGACCCACCCGGAACCCGAGGCACTCGGTTCCGACCACGGACGGATGAGGCGTGGGATCCGCATGCGGAACCCATTGCCTCGCCCTCCGGCGGACGGAACCCATTGCCTCGCCGACCGAGACGGGGCGACCGCAGCCGAGCCGCGGGTGTCAGCGGCGGCGGCCGAAGCGCGAGTGCTCGTCGGTGGGCTCGGGCTCGAACACGGCCCGGCCCCACTCGCTGGGCCGGCTGTCGGGGTCGGGCGCGACGCGGCGCCGCACCACCATCGGGCGCCGGCGGTGCGGGCGGTGGGCCGAGGGGCTCGTCGGCCGGCGAGCGCAGCTCGGACGGCAGCCATCCGCCGCGCGTGTCGCCCGACGAGGGCGAACGGCACCGGCTGGGTCGGGGGGCCGAGGTCGACCGGGGCGGCGCCGGCGCCTCTTGCAGCGCGGTCACGTCGGCCTGGGCGTCGTCGTCGTGCTGCCCGTTGCCGTTGCCGTTGCGCTCGTCGGCCGGCTCGGGCACCGGGGGCAGCGGGGTCGGGCACGTCGACCTCGGCCAGCGAGAGCGGAGGCAGCGGCTTGAGGGCCGAGGGGTCGTCGAGCAGCCGCTGCATCTCGTTGATGCCCGAGCGCAGCTGGTTGCGCTGGTCGTCGATGCGGCGGGTGAGGGCGTCGAGGTCGGACTTGAGCTTGTCGCGGTTCGCCAGCAGGGTCTCGACCTCGGCCTGAGCGTTGACCCGTGCGCTGTCGGCGCCCCGGCGGGCCTCGGCCTCGGCCTCGGCCCGGGTGCGGGCCGCCTCTCGCCGCGCCTCGCTGAGCACGCGGTTGGCCTCTTCCTTCGCCTCCTTGATGGTGGCGTCGGCGGTGCGCTGCGCCAGCACGAGCGTGCGTCGCAGCGTCTCGTCGGTCTCGGAGGCCTCGGGCGCCGCCGGGCGACGCCGGATCTCGTCGACCTCGTGCTGCAGGTCGGCGATCCGCGCCTCGGCGGCCTCGGCGCGCGCCTGGGCGTCGCGCACCCTCTCGTTGAGGTGACCGACGCCCGCGGCGACGCGCTCGATGAAATCGTCGACGTCGCGCGTGTTGTACCCGCCGCGACGTGCCTCGCGGAACTCGACGGAGTGGAGCGACTGCGGAGTCAGATCCATGCCGGAGAGAGTAACGAATCCGCAGCACTGCCCGGGGGACCGCCACGCAGTGCGCGCACTTCTGCCGCGGTCAGCAGTCGCCGACCACCGTGCCGTCACCGCAGATCACTCGCTGGAGCACGATGGCCGAGGAGGAACACGACGATCGGCGACAGGTCGAGGCTCATCGCACCGGTGCGGACCGGCGGGATGACGGCACGGACCGGCGCCAGGACGGGCTCGGTCACGCGGACGAAGCCCTCGAAGATCTGCGCGTAGGTGGTGCCGGGGGTGGGCGGGAACCAGCTCATGATGAGGCGGGCGAAGATCACCAGCAGGTAGAGCTGGATGATCAGGCAGACGATCTCGGCCATCGATGGGTGGACTCCCGGCGGTGGAGGGGGTGGTCAGGCTTCGTAGCCTCGCTCGCGGAGCCGGCGGCGCTCCTCGGGCGAGACCTCGACGTCGCTGGGAGTCAGAAGATAGACCTGGTTCGCCACTCGCTCCATCTGGCCCCCGAGGCCATAGCAGAGGCCGCTGGCGAAATCGATGATGCGCCGGGCGAGATCGCGCTCGACGCCCTGCAGGTTCAGGATCACCGGCACGTTGATCTTGAACTTGTCGGCCACCTCTTGCGCGTCGTTGAACGAGGACGGGACCGACCACGAACGGCTTGGACCCGGCCGCCGACGGCAGGGGGCGCACGACGGCGCTGCGCTCACGCCCCGGTCGGTCACCGGCCGTGGCGGTGGCGCGCCGGGCGGGACCGCGGGCCGGGTCGACGCCACGGTCGGCGCTGCGGCTCGTGCGGGCGGCGGCGCTGCGCCCGTTCTCGTGGCGGTGGTCGCTGCTGTGATCGTGGCCGTTGCGCCCGCTCTCGTGGGCGTCGTGGTCGTCGGACGGCGACAGGGTGCGCACCGAGCCCGACGGCTCGGGGTCGTGCTGGACGTCGCCGGTGGTGCGACGGACGACGGGGCGCGGCTGGCACGGCGCGCTGGTGCTCGCCGGTCACGTCGAAGTCGTCGTACTCGTCGTCGGGGCCGAGCCCCAGGTAGAGCATCGCCTTGCGCCACATCGATGCCATGTGTCCTCCACCGGCTGGTAGCTGAGCTCAGTCTCGCACTCTGCCCTGCGACGGGCGCGGACCGAACAGCCCGCTGCCGACGCGCACGAGCGTCGCCCCCTCCTGGAGGGCGACCTCGAGATCGCCGGTCATGCCCATCGAGAGCTCGGTCAACCCCAGCCGGTCGCGCAGCGTGCGCGCCGGTGCGGAACGCCGGCCGGGCCGCCTCGGGCGGGCCGTACGGCGCGATCGTCATGATGCCCCGGACGTCGAGCCCGAGGTCGCGCAGCCCGTCGACGAGGCCCGGCCGTCATCGCCGGCGGGCACCCGCCCTTCTGTTCCTCACCCGACGCGTTCACCTGCGCGAGCACCGCGGCGCCGGGCGCGCGGCGGGCGATCTCGGCGCCGAGCGACAGGCGGTCGACGCTGTGCCACAGCGTCACGAAGGGCGCCGCCTTGCGCACCTTGTTGCGCTGGAGCCGCCCGATGGCGTGCCACCGGGGGTGCGGCCGATCGAGCGGGCGCGGCGCCGTCGTCGATCTCCGCGTCGAGCTCGACCGCCTTGGCCACCAGCTCCTGCACGTAGCTCTCGCCGATGTCGGCCAGGCCCGCGTCGAGCGCGGCGCGCACCGTGTCGACACCGAACCCCTTGGTCACCGCCACGAGGCGGACGGCCGCCGGGTCGGGCGCCGCCGCCGCGATGCGCTCCCTCACCGCGCTCGAGGCGACCGGCACGAGCACCGGATCACGCCGAGCCGTCGGGGTCATGCGGCCCCTACTTGAGGAACGACGGGACGTCGAACTCGTCGTCGCCGTCGAGGTCGAGGTCGTCGACCGACGGGCCGCGCGTCAGGGCCTCGAGCTCGTCGTCGACCGTGCGGCCGCCGTTCGTGCCCGAGCGTGACAGCGAGTGCCCGGAGGTCGTGTCGCGGTCGTCCCACCGGTCGAAGCCGGCGGCGATGACGGTGACCCGCACCTCGTCGCCCATCTCGTCGTCGATGACCGAGCCGAAGATGATGTTGGCGTCGGGGTGGGCGACGCCGTGGATGACCTCGGCCGCCTCGTTCACCTCGAACAGACCGAGGTCGCTGCCGCCGGCGATGGTGAGCAGGATGCCGCGGGCGCCTTCGATCGACGCCTCGAGCAGCGGGCTCGAGATGGCGTTGCGGGCCGCCGACAGCGCCCGGCCCTCGCCGGAGCCGTAGCCGATGCCCATGAGCGCCGAGCCGGCGTTGCTCATGATCATCTTCACGTCGGCGAAGTCGGTGTTGATGAGGCCCGGCGTGGTGATGAGGTCGGTGATGCCCTGCACGCCCTGCAGCAGGACCTCGTCGGCCATCTTGAACGCGTTGAGCATCGACGTCTTCTCGTTGGACACGCTGAGCAGGCGGTCGTTCGGGATGACGATGAGGGTGTCGACCTTCTCCTTCAGCCGCTGGATGCCCTGCTCGGCCTGCACCGCGCGCCGGCGGCCCTCGAAGCTGAACGGACGGGTGACGACGCCGATGGTGAGCGCGCCGATGCTCTTGGCGATCTCGGCGACCACGGGCGCCCCGCCCGTGCCGGTGCCGCCGCCCTTGCCGGCCGTGATGAACACCATGTCGGCGCCCTTGAGGATCTCCTCGATCTCGTCGCGGTGCTCCTCGGCGGCCTGCCGGCCGACCTCGGGGTCGCTGCCCGCGCCGAGCCCCCGCGTCAGCTCGCGACCGATGTCGAGCTTGGCGTCGGCGTCGCTCATCAGCAGCGCCTGCGCGTCGGTGTTGACGGCGATGAACTCGACGCCCTTGAGGCCGGCGTCGATCATGCGGTTGACCGCGTTGCACGCCACCGCCCCCGATGCCGACCACTTTGATCACGGCCAAGTAGTTCTGCGGATTGCCGGCCATGGGTCGTGCCACCTCACGTTTTCGGGGATTCCGGGGAGAAAGGACGCTCGCCGGACCGCCAGACCCGTACGAATCGCCAGAAGCTACCAAGGCTGAAGGCCCCCTCGACAGCAGCTCTATCTCAAGTTAAGGTCGATACTTTTCCTCAACCTCTGGTAGTTCTCGCAGCCTACGGACACCCCTGGTTCCTGGTCAAGGCCGGACTGCCCGGAACGCGGACGTCGAGGAGGGCCATGCAGGCGGTGTCGACATCGCTGAGCACGGTCTTCACCGCGGTGATCTTCTCGACGAGATCTTCGGTCGAACCGAACCGCACGACGCCCCCGGTGGCCAGCTCGGCGTCGAGGTCCGTGGACACCGCCACCACCGCGTCGGGCATGCGCTCGGCGACGGCCACGGCGACGGTCGAGCGCGTCGCGGGCCTCGCCGTCGAGGCGTCCGCCTTCCGAGATCGAGCCCTCGATGCCGGTGAGGACCAGGGCGCCGTGCGTCGGACCGGCGGGTTCGTTACCGCCCTCACCTCCGCCCTCCCCGTCGTCGCCCTCGCCGGAGGCGTCCGGCGGGTCGACCGCGCCCTGCTCGATGGCGACGACGTACCCGTCGGCGTCGATCAGGGCCACGTGATCTTCGGTCACCTGCACGGCCGCCACGACCACGCGCGCGGTGACCCGCACCTCGACCGTCGCCGGCCAGGACCGGCTGACCTGGGCCGATTCCACCCACGGCAGCTCCTCGACCCGGGCGGCGACCGCCCCGCCGTCGAGGCTGGCGAGCGGCTGGTCGGGCGCCACGGCCGCGGCCTCGCGCACCTCCTCGTCCCGGGCGCCGCCGGCCCCGCTCACCCGCACGTGGTCGACGTCGAGGAGGGGCGTCCGGGTGGCGGCGATCGCCAGCACCACCGCCGCCACCACGGCGAGCGCCAGCGTCAGGCGCTTGAGGCGGCGGCGCCCGGCGGAGCGCCGAACGTGGATGCGCCGCGAGCGGATGCGAGGGTCGATGACCACGCCCGGGCCGGCGGGATCGTCGGCCGAGCCGCCGTCGTCGCCACCCCCGTCCCCACCTGCGCCGCCGCCACCAGATCCCGGCCCGGACCCGACGCGGCGCCCGCCTCGGCGGTCTGACCTGGGATGATGCGGATGACCGCGTCCCCGGGAGCCGACTCGTCGTCGCCGTCAGCCACGGTCCTGAACCCTCAAGTCTCGACCTGAGGTAGAGGTACAGGGTCGGGGAATCCGACGAGGCGCGTCTCGGGGTGGAGATCGACTCCGGCGTGGTCGCGGACCCGCCGCCGCACCTCGGCCATGAGGGCCACGACGTCGTCGGCCGAGCCGCCCGCGTCGGCCTGGAAGAAGTTGGCGTGCTTGGTCGAGACCGCGGCCGTGCCGACGCGCAGGCCCTTGCAGCCGGCCGCGTCGATGAGCCGTCCGGCCGAGTCGCCCGGCGGGTTGGTGAACACCGACCCCGCGTTCTGTCCCCCGGGCTGGTTCGTCCCGCCGCCACGTCACGATCTCGGACAGGGTCCGCTCCCCCGCCGAGCGGTCGCCGGCGGCGAGGCCGAGCGTCGCGTCGACCACCACCCGCGAGGCGGTCACGTTCGACCGCCGGTAGCCGAGGTCGAGGTCGGCGGCCGCCACCCGCTCGTCGGCTCCGGTCCGCAGGTCCACGATGCGGGCGTCGACGAGCGACGCCGCCATGTCGGAACCGTGGCCCCCGGCGTTCATCCGGACCGCGCCGCCGATCGAGCCCGGCACGCCCACCGCCCACTCGAAGCCGGTCAGGCCGGCCCGCACCGTGCGCCGGGCGACGACCGGCAGCGCGGCCGCGCCCCCCGGCCCGCACCACGGTGCCGGCGACGTCGATCGCCGCGAGCTCCTCCCCGAGCACGAGCGCCAGCCCCGGGAAGCCCGCGTCGGCCACGAGCAGGTTCGAGCCCTTCCCCACGACGAGGGTCGGCACCCCGGTCGCCGCCACCGCCGCGGCCGCGGCGGTCAGGTCCTCGATCGACCGGGCCTCGACGAACAGAGCGGCGGCTCCCCCGACCCGATAGGTCGTCAGCGGGCCCAGGGGGACGTCGCGCTGCGCCCGGTCGCCCAGCAGATCGCCGCGCCCGGTCGAGCTCGCCCCGCGGCGCGCTCACGACCTGGCCTCGAGCATGGCGACGATGCGGGGCGCGAGGGACGTCAGATCACCCGCCCCCAGGGTCAGGCACAGGTCGCCCGGGCGCAGGGTCGCCGACAGCCACGACAGCACGTCGTCGAGGGTCGGCAGCCACGCCACGCCGGCCCAGGGATGGGCGTCGAGCACCGCGTCGACCACGAGCTTGCCGGACACGCCCGGCCGCGGCGCCTCCCCGGCTGCGTACACGTCGGTCACGGCCAACACGTCGGCCGCGCCGAAGGCGTCCGCGAAGTCGCGCCACAGCGACTCGGTGCGGCTGTACCGGTGGGGCTGGAAGACCGCCACCACCCGCCGCCACGGGCCCGACGCGCCCGCCTCGAGAGCGGCCGCCACCTCGGTCGGGAGGTGGGCGTAGTCGTCGACCACGGTCACGCCGCCGGCCTCGCCGCGCCGCTCGAACCGGCGGGCGACGCCCTGGAACCCCGCCAGCGCCGCGGCCCCCTCGGCGAGGGGCACGCCGAGGCGGTGGGCGACGGCCAGCGCCCCCGTGGCGTTCGTGGCGTTGTGGACCCCGGGTGCGGACGGCAGCTCGACCCGCACCCGCTCGTCGCCGTGGCGCAGGTCGAACGCCACCCCGGTGCTCCACGAGCCCGGCGCCACGGCCTGGTAGTCGGCCGCGGGATCGAGCCCGTAGGTGACGTGGTCGCCGGCGTCGACCGCCAGCGCCCGGGCGCCGGGGTCGTCGACGCACAGCACGGCGGAGCCGGGGAGAGCCCGGACGAAGTCGCGGAACGCGGCCCGCAGCGGGGCCTCACCACCCCAGTTCTCGAGGTGGTCGGGCTCGACGTTGGTGACGACGCCCAGGTCGGCCCCGAGGGCCAGGAACGTGCCGTCGCTCTCGTCCGCCTCGACCACCAGCGGGCCGTCGCCGCCCCACGCCGCGCTGCGTCCCAGCTGCGGGATCGGCGAGCCGACCACCCACCCCGGGGCGCGGCCGGTGGCGGCGAGGATCGTGGTGAGCAGCGCCGACGTCGTGGTCTTGCCGTGGGTGCCGGCCACCGCCACCGTGGTGCGGCGGGCGCAGAGGGCCGCCAGGGCCCCGGCGCGGTGCAGCACCGGGACGCCGCGGTGCGCGCGCGGCCACCACGGCGGGATCGTCGTCGGGCGTGGCCGTCGACACCACCACCGCCTCGACCTCCGCGCTCAGCGCCAGGTCGGCGAGCGCCGCCTCTCCGGTCGCCAGCTCGACGCCGAGGGCCCGCAGCATCGGCAGGAACGGGGTGTCGGCGGCCCGGTCGTGGCCGCTCACCCGGTGGCCGCTCTCGGCCAGCAGCGTGGCCACCGCGCTCATGCCCGCGCCGCCCACGTTGGCCACGTGCACGCGACGAGGGCTGCGCCAGGTCGAGCGTGCCTCCCAGGCGCAGGGCAGGGGGCCGCTCGGTGGCGGGCAGGTCAGTCACGGGCGTACCTCTCGACGAGGGCGGCGATCTCGTCCGCGGCGCGGGGAGCGGACGCCGCCACCGCGGCGTCGGACATGGCGGCCAGGCGGCGCCGGTCGCCGAGCAGGGCGTCGACCTCGGCCGTGAGGCGGGCTCCGTCGAGCTCGGCGTCGGGCACGACCACCGCCGCCCCGGCCCGCTCGAGGTAGCGGGCGTTGGCGGTCTGGTGGTCGGCCGTCACGAAGGGCGACGGCACGAGGATCGACGGCAGCCCTGCGGCCAGCAGCTCGAAGCTCGTGCTGGCGCCCGAGCGGCAGACGACGACGTCCGCGGCCGCCAGGGACGTGGGCATGTCGTCGTCGTACTCGATGGCCTCGTAGCGCAGCGGCGCCCCCGGCGGGACCGGCGGTCCACCGGCGGTGAGCTCGGCCCAGTCGCGAGAGCCCACCACGTGGCGGACGTGGAGGTCGCCCCGGCCCGCCCACCGCCGGGCGGCGTCGATCGCCGCCCGGTTGATGCGGAGCGCCCCCAGCGACCCGCCGAAGATCAGCACGACCTTGCGGCCGGGCTCGACGCCGAGCTTGTGGCGCGCCGGTTGGGCGTCACGGGCCCGGTCGATGGCCAGGACCTCGGGCCGCACCGGGTTCCCGGTCACGACGGATCGGGGCAACGGCGTGTCGGGGAACGAGACCGCGCACGCCTTGGCCCAGCGGCTCACGAGGCGGTTGGCGGCCCCGGGCGCGGCGTTCTGCTCGGCCACCACGATCGGCACGCGCCGGACCACCGCGGCCAGGGCGCACGGCACGCTGGCGTAGCCGCCGACCGAGACCACGACGCGGGGCCGGCGGTGGCCCACGAGGCGCCACGCCCGCCGGAACGCCACGAAGCAGCGACGCCACCGACTTCACGTTCTGCCAGCTCAGCTTGCGCTGGATGCCCCGGCCCGGCAGCAGCGTCAGCTCGAAGCCGGCCTCGGGCACGAGGCGCGCCTCGATGCCCCGCTCGCTGCCCACCAGCTCGACCGCGCTCTGCCGGTGCCCGCGGGCCACGAGGGCGCGGGCGATGGCGATCGCCGGCTGCACGTGCCCGGCGGTGCCGCCTCCGGCGACGAGGGCGAAGCACCGGCGGGCGTGCTGCGCATCGGCCTGGCGGGGGCTCATCGGGCCCGCGCCGGCGCCCGGCGCCCCGCAGCACGGGTGGACGAGCGGGCCGGCGGCCGGGGCGAGAGGGGGCGAACGGTGGCCTGGCGGGCCACCGACAGCAACAGCCCGGCCCCGGCCATGCCGAAGACGAGCGACGACCCTCCGGCGCTGACGAACGGGAGGGGCACACCGGTGATGGGGAGGATGCCGATCACGGCTCCGATGTTGACGAACGCCTGCATGCAGAACCAAGCCGTGACGCCGACGGACAGCAACAGGCCGAACCGGTCGGGGGCGTGCAGTGCGATGCGCACGCCGATGATGCCGAGCAGCACGAACAGGCCGACGACGACGATCGAGCCGACGAGGCCCAGCTCCTCGCCGATGATGGCGAAGATGAAGTCGGAGTGGGCGTACGGCAGGTAGCCCCACTTGGCCCGGCTGGCGCCCAGGCCTTCGCCGAACACGCCGCCCGACCCGAGGCCCACCAGCGACTGGATGTTCTGGTACCCCTTGTCCATCGGGTCGGCCCAGGGGTCGAGGAACGTGAGCACCCGGACCCGCCGGTAGGGCTCGGCGAGGGCGAGCGCGATGGCCGCGGCCAGGCTGCACGTCGCCCAACCGGTCAGCGCGCCGATCGGGGTGCCGGCCACGAAGCACAGCGAGAGGGCGATGGCGGCGATGACCATCGTCGTGCCCAGGTTGGGCTGCAGCATCACGAGCGTGGCCACCGCGGCCAGCACCACGATCACCGGGCGCAGCGTGGCCCGGGTGTTGTGCATGTACGCGGCCCGGCGGGCCAGCAGGTCGGCCACCCACACGAGCACGGCCAGCTTCGCCAGCTCCGACGGCTGGAAGGTGAACGAGCCGGTGCCGATCCAGCGGGAGGCGCCGTTCACGCTGACGCCCACGCCGGGCACCAGGCACAGGCCGAGCAGCAGCAACGCCACACCGAGGAGCGGCCCGGCCGGACGGCGCCACCGGTGGTAGTCGGTGCGGGCGATGACCAGCAGCGCCACGGCCCCCGCGGCGGCCCAGGCCGCCTGGCGCACGACGTAGTACCAGGCCGAGCCGTAGTCGTCGCGGGCGACCACCGACGACGCCGACATCACCATGACCAGCCCGAGCAGGTTGAACACCGCGACCAGGAACGCCAGCCCGAGGAAGAGGCCCGGTCGCCCGGTGGCGGCCCGCGCCGCCCGCGCCGTCGGGTGCCGCCCGCGGGCGTCGGCCGCGGTCATGCCTCCTCCTGGCGCCCGTGCATCTCACCAGACTCGCCCACCACCGCCGGCCGGTGGGGGACGGTGACGGGCCGCACGTCAGTCCAGGATGCCGGCGGAGATCGAGTCGGCGTAGAACAGGCCGAGGCCGACCGCCATCGACATGATGGCCAGGATCCAGAACCGGATGATGACCGTGGTCTCGGGCCATCCGCCCAGCTCGAAGTGGTGGTGCACCGGTGCCATGCGGAACACCCGGCGGCCGGTCAGCCGGAAGCTGCCGACCTGCACGATCACCGACAGCGCCTCGAACACGAACAGCGCCCCCACGATGGGCAGGAGCAGCTGCACGTTGAGGGTGAGCGCCAGCGTGGCGAGGCCGGCGCCGATGGCCAGCGAGCCGGTGTCGCCCATGAAGATCTGCGCCGGCGGCGCGTTCCACCACAGGAACCCGGTGATGCCGCCCACCATGGCGGCGGCGATGACCGCCAGGTCGAGGGCGTGGTTGATCTCGTACACGCTCTCGTGGCGGAACGCCCAGAACGCCACCACCGTCATGAAGATGAACGCGTAGATCGACGACCCGGCGGCCAGGCCGTCGAGGCCGTCGGTGAGGTTGACCGCGTTGGTGGTCGCCGCGATGAGCAGGACGGCGAACACCACCCAGCCGGACTCGGTCAGCTGCCAGCCGGGCTCGTCCCAGCGGGTGAAGCTGACGGTCGTCTCGACGTCGGTCCACGCCACGCAGGCCACGGCGAAGCCGACCGCCACCACGATCAGCCCGCTCATCTTGGCCCGCTTCGACAGCCCGAGGTTGCGCTCGTGGCTGACCTTGATCCAGTCGTCGAAGGCGCCGACCACGCGCCGCGCCCGCGATGGCGAGCATGACCAGCACTCCCGAGCGGGTGAAGACCGCGCCCGCGTGGACGTGGGCGGCGGCGTAGCCGATCACGCGCCGACACGACGATGGCGACGCCTCCCATCGTCGGCGTGCCCGCCTTGGTGATGTGCCCGTCGGGCACGTCCTCGTGGATCGGCTGGCCGACGCGGTGGGCCTTGAGCCAGTCGATGAGGTAGCGGGTGCCGACCAGCGAGGCCACGAGGCTGAGGCCGCCGGCGATGAGCAGGGGAACCACGGGTGTCACGAACCTTTCGCGGGCGGCGGGCCCCCGGGACGGCGTCGAGACGGCGGTGCGGGCGAGCGCCTCTCTCGCCACCACGCGGTCGTCGAAGGGGAGGCTCTGGCCGGCGACCACCTGGGTGGTCTCGTGGCCCTTGCCGGCGACGACGACGACGTCGCCGGGGCGCGCCGCGGCCACCGCCCGCTCGATGGCGGCGCGCCGGTCGGAGGACGTCGACCGATCGACGGCGGCGCCGGCGGGCACGCCCGCCACGATCTCGCCGATGATCGCGGCCGGATCCTCGGAGCGGGGGTTGTCGGAGGTGACGATCGTGTGGTCGGCGAGCCGGGCCGCCACCTCGCCCATGACCGGGCGCTTGGCGCGGTCGCGGTCGCCGCCGCACCCGAACACCACGGTCAGCCGGCCCGACCCGGTCACCAGCTCGCGGGCGGCGCGCAGCGCCTGGTCGAGGGCGTCGGGCTTGTGGGCGTAGTCGACCAGCACCGTGAACGGCTGGCCGGCGTCGACCGCCTCGAAGCGCCCCGGGACCGGGTCGGCCTGCGACAGGCCTCGGGCGATGTCGGCCGGCGCCAGCCCGACGACCGCCGCCAGCGTGGCGGCCCCGACGGCGTTGCGGACGTTGAACCGCCCGGCCAGCGGCAGCGTCACGTCCTGGTCCCGCCAGCGGAACGTCGCCCCGGCCGGGGTCAGCCGCACGCCGGTGGCGTCGGCGAGCGAGTAGCGGTGGAGACGCACCTCGCCGGCGGCCGCGACCTCGTCGGCCAGGCGGCGGCCCCAGGGCTCGTCGACGCACACCACGGCGTCGGTCGTGTGCTCGGGGCGTGAACAGGCGGGCCTTGGCCCGGAAGTACGCCTCCATCGTGCCGTGGTAGTCGAGGTGGTCCTGCGAGAGGTTGGTGAACAGCGCCGCCGCGAAGCGCGTCGCCGCCACCCGGCCCTGGTCGAGGCCGTGCGACGACACCTCCATGGCGACGGCGGCGTCGCCGCGCCGGACGGTGCTCGGCCAGCAGGGCCTGGAGCTCGGGCGCCTCGGGGGTGGTGCGGGCCCCGGACAGCGTGCCGATGACGCCGCACGGCCGGCCCGCGGCGGTGAACACCGCGGCGAGCAGGTGGGTGACGGTGGTCTTGCCCGACGTGCCGGTCACGCCGAGGACGTCGAGGTGGCGCGACGGATGGTCCCAGAAGGCGTCGGCGACGGGCCCCAGCGCCGCCCGCACGTCGTCGACGACGAGCTGGGGCACGTCGAGCGGCAGCTCGTGGTCGACGAGCAGGGCCGTCGGCACCGGCCGCCACCGCGGCGGGCGCGAGGTCGTGACCGTCGGCGTGCGAGCCCCGGACACAGCAGAACAGCGCGCCGTCGGCGACGGCGCGCGTGTCGTGCACGACCGCGTTCGACGTCGGGATCACGATCGGGCCCGGCGACCCGGATGCGCACTCCCTCGGCGGCGGCCACGAGGTCGGCGAGGCGCACGCCCTATCCCCCGGGCGACCCGGGTCTCGTCGTGGCGGCGCGCAGCGGCGTGCCGGCCGCCGGGCTGCGGCGCCGGCGGGAGGGACGTCGTGGTCGGCGGCGACCGTGGTCGGCGGGCACCGTGGTCGGAGCGGCCGCCGGTGCGGCCCGCACCCGGCCGTCGTCCGTCTCGATGGCCAGCGGCGGCGGCGGCGGCGCCAGGCTGGGGGCGACGCCCATCGTGCGGGCTGCGTACCGGCCGATCTCGGCGAACGCCGGCGCCGCCACCGTGGCCGCGTACGGCGACGTCGTGGGCTCGTCGATCACGACGATCACCGACAGCTTGGGGTCGTCGGCGGGCAGGAAGCCCGGCGAACGTCGAGATGTAGTGGTAGTTGCCGGCGGCGTCGCGGTAGCCGCCGCCGTCCTGGGGCTTGCGCGCGGTGCCGGTCTTGCCGGCGGCCTCGTAGCCGTCGATGGCGGCGGCGGTGCCGGTGCCGTGGTCGATCACTTCGGCCAGCATGGCACGCAACTGCGCGGCGGTCGTCGGCGGACACGACCCGGTGCGACTCGCCCGGGCAGGGCGTCGTGGCGCTCGCCCTCGCTGTCGCGCGTGGCCGCCACCAGGGTCGGAGGCATGTAGACCCCGTCGTTGGCGATCACGTTGTAGGCGAACAGCATCTGCATGGCCGTGACCGAGATGCCCTGGCCGAGCGGGATCGATCCGATCGACGTGCCCGACCAGTCGTCGACGCGACGGCACCTGCCCGTTCTCCTCGTGCGGCAGCCCGAGGCCGGTGTCCCGTCCGAAGCCGAAGCGGCGCAGGTACTCGTCGAGCCGCTCCTCGCCCAGCATCTGGGCGATCTTGATCGTGCCGACGTTGGACGACTTGGCCAGGATGTCGGTGACCGTCAGGTTCCCCGGGTGCGAGTCGTTGTAGGTGTGGTCGGCCACCTGCAGCGACGGCGGGACGTGGATGACCTGGTCGGGGCTGACCAGGCCCTCCTCGAGCGCCGCCGCCAGCGTGATCACCTTGTTGACCGAGCCGGGCTCGTAGTTGGCGGTCACCGCGAGGTCGTTGGTGCTGTTGTGGACGAGCGCCGGTGGTCGGGTCGGTCTCCTGGTTGGCCATCGCCAGGATCTCGCCGGTCTCGGGGTTCGACACGATGACGATGCCGCCCTTGGCGCCGACCGCACTGATCTGCTGCGACAGGATGCGCTCGACCTCGCCCTGCAGCCGAGCGGTCGAGCGTGAGGAGCAGGTCGTCGCCGGGGCGGGCCGGGTCGATCTGGTGCGCGGCCGGCCGGGATCGTGCGACCCTCGGGGTCGCGCTCGACGACCAGGTGGCCGGGCTCGCCCGACAGCTGGTCCTCGTACGCCTGCTCGACGCCCGACAGGCCGTCGTTGTCGAGGCCGACCCGACCCAGCAGCGCCCGGGCCAGGTCGCCCGACGGGTTGAACCGGGCCTGCTCGCCGAAGAGCAGCACGCCCGGGGATGTCGAGCGCCTCGCACGGCGTCGGCCACCTCGTCGGGGACCTGGCGCTTCAGGTAGACGAAGCGCACGTCCTCGGTGAGCTGGCGGAGCAGCGTCGATCTCGTCGAGGCCGAGCACGGGCGCCAGACGGCGGGCGGCGTCCTGCGGGTCGTCCACGATGCTGGGGTCCGCGGCGATCGTCGTCTGCGGGATCGAGATGGCGAGCTCGGTCGCCGTTGCGGTCGTAGATCGCGCCCGCGCCCGCCGGCGAGCTCGATCGGCTCGATGCGCTGCGTCGACGCCGTAGGCGACGTACTGCGACGCCCCGATCGTCTGCACGTAGACCAGCCGGACGACCACGACGAGGAACAGCACGACGAGAAAGGTCAGCAGGGCGAACGAGCGGGTGCGCGGGGTGTTGCCCCGCAGTCGCCCCGTCGGCGACGGAGCCCGCGGGCGCGAGCCGCTCGGCCCGCGGTCGCGCGGTCCCGACGATCGTCCGCCGCGGTCGGCGGTCGCCGGCGCGGACGGCGGACGCCGCCCGTCGCGGCGGACGCCGGGCGCGAGCCCGACGTGCGCGTGCGGGTGGCCGCGCTGCGTGCGGACCCGCCGTGCCCGAGCGGCCGGAGGCGCCGGAGCCGGAGCGACCCGAGACGGAGGTGGCTGAGTCGAGCGACCCGAACCGGAACGGCCCGAACCGGAGCGGCCCGAGCGACCCGAAGCGGAGCGGTCCGAGCGTCCGGAGGCCGAGCGTCCGGAGGATGGGTGCGGGCGGAGCGTGTGGCCGATCGGGTGCTGGTGCGCCCCGATCGCCCGGTCCGGTCGCTGCGCCCGCCAGCGGTGCGCCCGGACCCCGCCCGCGGGGTCATGGCGTGGCCTCGAGGTAGGGCTTGACCCGCGCCGCACTGGTGTCGGGCGACTCGTCGTCCTCGGCCGGCGGGTCGTCCGCCGCGGGCGCCGGCTCGTCGGGCGTGAGCCAGACGACCTCACCCGAGGGCACCATGCCCAGGCGCTCGGTCGCCTCGCTGCGGATGCGGTCGGGCGACTTGAGCTCGCGCGACCTCGAGGCTCAGCTCCTCGTAGCGGGCCTGCTGCTCGGCCACGGACGCGTCGAGGTCGTCGACGCGCGCCTGGCGCTCGATCAGCAGGGCGTGGCTGGCCGCCACCGCGAACAGGGCGACGAAGGCCATCACGGTCAGCACGACGCCGGCGCGCGGGCTGAGGCGCAGGCCCCACCGCCGGCCGGGCGGGGCGCACGACGCGCAGGTGGCGCGACCGGTCGGCGCCGTCGCGCCGCGGGTGGACGAGGGGCAGGCGAACGACACGGGCTGTGGCCATCAGGCGACCTCCTGCAGGTCGAGCTTCACGACCGCGCGGAGGCGGGCCGCCTCGGAGCGCGGGTTGTCGGCGATCTCGGCGTCGGTGGGCCGCCACGCCCCGCGGCGCAGCAGCTGCACCACCGGACGCACGTCGGGTGGGGTCGGCAGGTGCGACGGGCCGGTCCACCCGCCGGTGGCGGCATGGCGGAAGCGGTCCTTGACGATCCGGTCCTCGCCCGAGTGGTAGGCGATGGCGACGCAGCGGCCGCCCGGGACCAGCACGTCGATGGCGTCGTCGAGGGTGGCCGGCAGGATGCCCAGCTCGTCGTTGACGGCGATGCGGATCGCCTGGAAGGTGCGCCGCGCCGGGTGGCCGCCGCGCCGCCGGGCCGGGGCCGGCACCGCGTCGCGCACGATGTCGGCCAGCTCGTCGGTGGTGGTGATCGGGCGGTGGGCGACGATGGCCCGGGCGATGCGCCCCGCGTGCCGCTCGTCGCCGTACGCCCGCAGCAGCCGCACGAGCTCGGTCTCGGCCGCCCCGTTGACCAGGTCCGCCGCGCTGACCGGGCGGGACGGGTCCATGCGCATGTCGAGCGGGCCGGCGCCGCGGTAGCTGAAGCCGCGCTCGGGCCGGTCGAGCTGCGGTGAGCTGACGCCGAGGTCGAACAGGGCGCCGCTGGCGCCGGCGTGGCCGAGGCCGGGAAGCACCTCGGCCACGACACGGGCGATCTCGTCGAAGCGGGTCCGGCGCACGGTGACCCGGTCGCCGAAGCGGGCCAGGCGGGCCGTGGCGGCGGCGATGGCGTCGGGGTCCTGGTCGAGGCCGAGGACCGACAGGTGGGGATGGGCCTCGAGCAGGGCCTCGGCGTGGCCGCCGCCCCCGAGCGTGGCGTCGACGACGACGCCCTCGGGCACGGGCGCGAACAGCTCGACCACGAGGTCGACCAGCACCGGGCGGTGCGAGAAGTCGGGTGCGGGCCCGCTCACCGTGCGACCTCGGGCGCGACGGCGCCCGCCGGGATGTCTCCCCGGAACGGGCTCGATGGCAAGCAAGCGGAGTCGGAGCGCCTTCCACCGCGTCGGCCGGAGGCCGTGCGGCGAACGGGCCCGCACCCGGGTTGGAGAGATTTCCACAGCAGTTTCGGGGGTTCCGACCCCCGAAACTGCTGTGGAAATCCTGGGATGGGGACGGGGCGAGGCGGGGCTCACAGCTTCAGGTCCCTCGCGCCCTGCCGGAGGGCCGCGTCGGGCCCCTCGGGGATGGCGTCCATGCGGCGGGTCCAGCGGTCGCGGGACCACACGGCCACCCGGCGGCGGGCGCCGACGACCATGACCGGGCCGGCGAGGTCGCCGAAGGTCCGCAGCGACTTGTGCACCACGATGCGGCCCTGCCCGTCGGGCTGGACGGGGAAGGTGGAGGCGACGAACGCCTCGGCCGCCTCCTCGGAGACGATCCCGAGGCCGACGCCGTCGTCCCACTTGGCGAACACGGCCTCGATCTCGTCGTCGGGCCACAGGCCGAGGTAGCCGTCGAGCGGTCCGAGGTAGGCGCCGCCGATCAGCCGCGCCCGGTACGGGGCCGGCAGGACGAGCCGGCTCTTGTCGTCGACCGAGTGCTCGAAGGACCCCGTGAAGAACCGCGGGCCGGCCGGGCGCGCGGCTGCGACGACGGCGCCACCGGCCGCCTGATCGGCGCCCGCTTCGGCGCCTCGGGGGAAGGGGGAGTCCTCCACTTCGTGGGAAAGTACCCCACTTCCCTCCCCCCGACAAGGCACCCCTCCCCGTTTCCCCAGGTCGCACCCCTCCGTGGGCGGCGCTCGAGCGTCGATCGGCGCCGGAGACCGGCCCGGGTCGACGCCGGAACGCGGAGGGACGCCGGTCAGGCGGGGAGGTGCGCCAGGAAGGCGTCGACCACGCGCACCCGGCGGGAGGCCGGTGCCGACCGCCGCGCCGACCAGCGAGCGGGCGCCGTCGTCGTCGAGGCGCAGGAGGTCGACGAGGGGGGCCGGGTCCCACTGCCGAGTACGCCGCGCACTGGAAGCGGGCGGCCGCCCGGGTGCGCCGCTGGCTCACCCCGACCACCTTGCGACCGTCGGGGGTGGTCACCTCCCCCGCTCCGACCGTGCCGAAGCACACCAGCCGGCCCAGCGGCCCACAGGCCAGCGCCCCGTCGTGCACGACCAGGGGGCCGACCCCCAGGTCGGCCAGCGCCGCCCGCCACGCCTCGCCCACCCACAGCGCGGCCCGGCCGACGTCGTCGTCCCACAGCGGGTCGCCGGCCGGCACGATCACGTCGACCCAGGCCGTCGTCGCCGGGTCGACGTAGACCGCTCCCCCACCCGAACGCCGGCGCACCACCGCCACGCCGCCGGCGTCCGCCCGAGGGCCGATCCACCAGGTCGGGCCCCTGGGTCGACCCCAGCACCAGCGCCGGTGCCTCGGCCTCGAGCACCCACGCCGCCCGCGCCGGGGCCATCGGGAACCGGGGCCGGGCGTGGAGGTCGGCGGCCGAGCCGCGCCGGCGCTCGACGCGCCACCCGGCCGGGCCGGGCCGCGGGGTCACGCCGCGATCTGCAGGTACGGCGTCCACGTGTCGGGCACGACGCCCGAGCGCGAACGTGAGCCAGCTCGTGCCCCGCGGCTCGGCCGGCGGGTGGCGCAGCGACATCGACGTCTCGGACAGCATGCGATCGCGCTTGCGCACGTTGCACGTCCGGCAGGCGGCGACGACGTTGTCCCACGAGTGGAGGCCACCCCGGCTGCGCGGGACCACGTGGTCGATGCTCTCGGCCGGGCCGTCGCAGTACTGGCACCGGTGGTCGTCACGGGCGAACACCGACCGGCGGTTGAGCGGCGTCGTCCACCGGTACGGCACGCGGACGTAGCGCCGGAGGCGCACCACCGACGGCACCGCCATCACCAGGTGGGCGGAGTGCATGAGCGAGTCGCTGGCGTGCAGCATCTCGGCGGTCTCGCCCAGCACGAGGACGACCGCCCTGCGGTCGCTCACGACGCAGAGGGGCTCGAACGTGGCGTTGAGCACGAGCGCCCGGCTCATCGCCGCAACGCTACAAGCGCCGACGTGAGTCGTCGGGACATTGGGCGACCGGTGCGCCGCGGTCGCAGCGACCCCACGTGTGCCAGACGAACCCCCACCGCCCGGCTGTGGTCGGCCGGCACCACGCGTCAGCGAAGGTCGCGGATCCAGCGCAGGTAGGTGACGAGGTCGTCGGGATCCGGCGCGCCCTCGCCCGTCCCGCCGTAGGCCGTCTGCAGGCGGAACCGCAGGTAGTCGGGCGCCGGCAGCGGCAGGAACGGCCGGCGCCGCCACCACCCCGGGGCGGCGAGGACGCGGGCCTGACGCACCCCCGTGACCCACAGCGACGGGTGGCGGGCGACCGCCAGCACCGCGGCGCGCACCCACCCCGCATCGGAGGTCCCCGTCTCGGCCACGGCCGGAATCTATCGACGGCGGCGTCGCGCCCGCGCCCTCAGCGGACGCCGATGTCGACGCCCTCCCGCCGCCAGCCCACGGCGGCGGCCCCGACCAGCGGACCGCCGTCGCCCAGGCCCGGCCGGCACGATGCGGGTGCCGCGGGCGAACTCGATCCGGCACCGGAGGTCGATCTCGGCCTGGGCGGCGGCGAAGAACACCTCGCCGTACCCCAGCGCCACCGAGCCGGCGACGACGGCCAGCCGCAGGTCGAGCAGGTTGGCCACCGACGCCACGGCCCGGCCGACGAGCGTGCCGGTGCGCCGCCGGAGGGCATCGTCGGCCTCGGCGGGGTCACGGCCGGTGGCGGCCCGGATGCCGGTGCCGGACGCCTCGGCCTCGAGGCAGCCGCGGCCGCCGCACCCGCACGTGCGGCCATCGGGCTCGACGATCACGTGGCCGACGTGCCCGGCGTTGCCGGCCGCCCCGTCGAGCAGCCGGCCGTCGAGCACGATGCCGCCGCCGACCCCGGTCGACACCACCATGGCGATGAAGTCGCTCTCGCCGCGAGCCGCGCCGACCCATCCCTCGCCCAGCGCGAGCGCCTTCGCGTCGCCGTCGACGTGCACCGGCAGCCCCGTGAGCTCGGCCAGGCGGTCGCGGAGCGGGAAGTCGACCCACGCCGGGATGTTCAGGGGCGACACGCGGCTGCCGTCGCGGGTCATCGGCCCGCCGCACCCGACCCCGACGACGACCTCGTCCCCCCGGCGCACCTCGTCGACGAGCGCGGCCAGCCGCACCCACATCGTGCTCGGCGTCGCCACGCGCTGGTGTGGGCGCCGTGCGCCGATCGGACAGGCGCCCGGTGCCGTCGACGCGGCCGACGGCGAGCTTGGTCCCGCCGATGTCGACCGCCAGCGCCGTGTCGGTTGTGCTGGCCATGGCGGTGCGGACCGTAGCGGGCGCCCGCCGCTCCGCGGACCCTCGACAGGCGGACCGAAGTCAGGTCGGGTCCACGAGCGTGTAACCTGGCCTCGCTCACAGAGGCGACGGAGGGAGATCCGGGCTGTGGCCAGCATCGAGACTGTGGCACCCCGGGGAGCGGCGACGTTCACCGATCTTTACGAGAGCGTGGTCACCAACGTCGAGCGCGTGATCCAGGGCAAGCGCGAGGTCGTGGAGCTGGTGCTGCTGTGCCTCGTCTCCGAGGGCCACCTGCTGCTCGAGGACGTCCCCGGGCGTCGGCAAGACGAACCTGGCCAAGTCGCTGGCCACGTCGATCGACTGCAGCTTCGGCCGGGTCCAGTTCACCCCCGACCTGCTGCCCTCCGACGTCGTCGGCCTCACCGTGTGGAACCGGGGCGACAACACGTTCGACTTCCGGCCCGGCCCGGTGTTCAACAACATCGTGCTGGCCGACGAGATCAACCGGGCCTCCCCCAAGACGCAGTCCGCGCTGCTCGAGGCGATGGCCGAGGTCCAGGTGACCGTCGACGGCGTCACCTACCCGCTGACGCCGCCGTTCATGGTCATCGCCACGCAGAACCCGATCGAGCACGAGGGCACCTATCCCCTGCCCGAGTCGCAGCTCGACCGCTTCCTCATGCGGGTGTCGGTCGGCTACCCGGCGCCGCAGGCCGAGCTCGAGATCCTCGACCGCCACGGCGACCACGACCCGTTCCGCGACATCACCGCCGTGGCGTCACGACGTCCGACGTCGAGATGCTGGCGGCCGCCACCCGCCAGGTCCACGTGGCGCCCAGCCTCAAGGCGTACCTGGTCGACCTGGCCAACGCCACGCGCCACAGCACCCACCTGTCGCTCGGCGTGTCGCCCCGCGCCACCCTCGCCCTGCAGCGGGTGGCCAAGGCCCGGGCCGCGGCGGCGCGGCCGCGGCTACGTCATCCCCGACGACGTCAAGGCGCTGGCCGTGCCCGTCCTCGCCCACCGCCTGCTGGTCACGCCCGAGGCCCAGCTCCAGGGCATCACGCCCGCCGACGCGCTCGGCGAGGTCCTGCGAGCGGTGCCCGTCCCCGGCGGTCACTAGTGCAGCGGCGCCGGCACCTCGCGCCATGCTGACCCGCCAGGGGTGGCTCTGCCTCTGGGGTGGCCTCGGCCTCCTCGCCGCGGCGCGCCTGCTCGGCATCGGCGAGCTCTACGTGCTCGGCGCGGTGATGCTCGGGCTGCTCGGCGTCGCCACCGCCTACGTGCGCGTGAACCCGCCTCGACATCCACGTGGACCGCGTCGTGCACCCGGCCCGCGTCCACGCCGGTCAGCTCAGCCGGGTCGAGGTCAGGGTCCGCAACCTGCGGCCGAAGGACACGCCGGTGCTCCGCCTGCGCGACGCCGTCACCGGCACCGCGGGCGCCGAGCTGCTGATCCCGCCGCTCGACCACGGAGCCGCCTCGGTTGCGTCGCTACCGGCTCCCGACCGAACGCCGCGGCATCGTGCACGTCGGACCCCTGCAGGTCGTCGTCGGCGATCCCTTCGGCCTCGTGCAGGCGAGCGTCGAGGCGGCACCCCAGGTGGACGTGACCGTGCTGCCCAAGGTCGACGAGGTGCGGCCCGTGCCGTTCACCACCGGCCACGACCCACTGGCCGGGCGTGCAGCACCCCCACGCCCTCGGCCGGGTCGGCGACGACTTCTACGCCCTGCGCGCCTACGTGGTGGGCGACGACCTGCGCCGCATCCACTGGCCGTCGACCGCCCGGCACGACGAGCTGCTCGTCCGCCAGCAGGAGCAGCCGTGGCAGGGCCGCACGACCGTGGTGCTCGACGTGCGCCGGGCCGCGCACGACAGCCGCTCGCTCGAGGCGGCGGTGTCGGCCGCGGCCAGCATCGTGTCGGCCAACAGCGCTCGCCGCGACCTGGTGCGCCTGGCCACCACCGACGGCGCCGACTCGGGCTTCGGGTCGGGCACCCCGCACCTGCACGCCCTGCTCGAGCACCTGGCGGTGGTCGAGGCCACGGGCAGCGCCAGCCTGCGGACGATGATCGACCTGGTCCAGCGTGACGGCCAGGGCGCCCTCGTGCTGGTCGTCGGCCAGACGGCCGACGACGAGCTGACGTCCACCGCCCGGCTGCGGCAGCGGTTCGGGATCGTCAGCGTCGTCCGCGTGGGCAGCCCGGGCGCCGGCCCGAGCGCGACGCCGGTCACGGCGTCGGCGTCGGCGTCCGGTGATCCGCGTGACCGACGACGTCCCGTTCGCCCCCGCGTGGAACCAGGCCATGGCCGCCTCCCGTTCGAGGCCGGGCGTGGCCCGGAGCGCCGCGGTGAGCGCCACCGACACGACGCGGCGGCCCGTCGACCGGCTGCGGGTCGCCACCGAGGTGGCCCTGTGCGGGGTCACCCTGGCGGCCATCGTGGGCATGCACCGGCTCTTCGTCGACGGGTCGTACCGCGGCGCCCTGATGCTGCAGGCGATCATGGCCCACCTCGTCGTGACGGTGCTGCGCCGGGCCGGGGTCCGCCTGCTGCCGGCCGCCGCCATCACCGCCGTCGCCGGAGTTCTCGTCATCACGTGGGCTCGCTTCCCCGAGACCACGATGTGGGGGCTCCCGACGGCCGACACGTTCACGGTCCGTCGGCGACGACGTCAGCTCGGCGTGGTCCCTGTTCGGCGACGTCCGGGCCCCCGCCCCCGTCGAGAACGGCTTCGTGGTGACCACGGCCGTCGTGATCTGGGCCATCGCCTTCCTCGCCGACTGGGCCGCCTTCCGCCTGTCGGCGACGTTCGAGGCCGTGCTGCCCGCGACGACGCTCTTCATCTTCTCGGCCGCGCTCGGGCGGCGACGGCAGCCCGGTCGCCAGCGCCGCGCTGTTCTCGGTCGCCGCCCTCGTGTACGTGCTGCTCCACCGCACCGCGGCCCAGGAGCGGACGTCACGCTGGGCGGGCGGTCACCGTCGCCAGGGTCGCTGGTCGCTCGTCGGCACGGGCGTGGCGATCAGCCTCGGCGCCGTGCTCGCCGGCTCGATCGCCGGACCGCGCCTGCCCGGGGGCCGATGCCGACGCCATGGTGGCCTGGCGCGACCTCAACGAGAACGATCCCACCCGCGTCGTGGTCAGCCCCATGGTGTCGCTGCAGACCAAGCTCCTCGACCAGCCCCAGTTGCAGGTGTTCACCGTGCGCAGCGAGCGCAGCTCGTACTGGCGGCTCACCGCCCTCGACGAGTTCGACGGCGAGATCTGGCGCTCGTCGTACAGCACCGACGACGCCGACGGCGAGCTGCCCCAGGCCATCGACCCCGCCACCGAGAGCGAGACGGTGACGCAAGAGGTCACGATCGACGCGCTGGCGTCGGTGTGGCTGCCCGCCGCCCTCGAGGCCGTCGCCCTCGAGCCCGGGCCCGACGAGGAGGTCGTGTACGACGAGCGTTCGAGCACCCTCATGGTCGACCGCGACGTCACCACCTCCGACGGCTACTCGTACACGGTCACCTCCGAGATCCCCGACTGGACGGACGACGAGCTGCGCACCGCGTCCGACGAGGTGCCCCGGGAGATCGCGGGCCGCTACACGCAGCTCCCCGGCGACTTCCCGCAGCAGGCGGTAGCCGAGGCGGCCGAGATCACCCGAGACGCCGCCACCCCGTACGACAAGGCGCTCGCCCTGCAGAACTACTTCCGCAGCGATCGCTTCACCTACGACAAGCTCGTCGGGCCGGGGCACAGCAACCAGGCGCTGCTGACGTTCCTGTTCGAGACGCGGCGCGGCTACTGCGAGCAGTTCTCGGCGGCCTTCGCCGCCCTCGCCCGGTCCGTCGGGCTGCCCTCGCGGGTGGCCGTGGGCTTCACCCCCGGCGTGCAGGACAGGAACGACCCCACGCTGTTCCGCGTGCGGGGGGTCCACGCCCACGCCTGGCCCGAGGTGTACCTGGGCGAGTTCGGGTGGGTGCCGTTCGAGCCGACGATCGACCGTGGCCCGCCCCGGGCGCAGGAGTGGCTGGGCATCTCCGAGCAGCAGGACACGAGCACCGGGGGCGCGGCCGTCACCGATCCCGACCTCGGAGGCAACGGCGACGGGGACACCGGGACCACCTCGGCGGCCGGCGACGACCAGCGCGATCCCGGTGGTGGGTTGGGCGAGGGTTCGGTGGCCAGCGGCTCACCCGCCGCCGAGGACGGCGATCCGTTCCTGGCGCGCGTCCTCGACGACACCGCCCCTGCCGCCGGCATCGCGATCGCCGCCTACCTCCTGCTCGTTCCGCTGGCGCTCGCCGCGCAAGAGGTGGTGCGCCGCCGGCGGGCCCGGGCGCCGGCCGACCGTGTGCGGCTCGACTGGCGCCGCACGGTCGACGGGGCGGTGGACGCGGGGCTGCGCCTGCCGCCGTGGATGACGATCGCCGAGAAGGCCGACACGATGGCGGCGGCGTTCCCCGGGAGCGCGGCCGCGATCGCCGATCTGGCCCGGCGGATGGAAGAGGTGGCCTACGCCGAGGCCACCCCCGAGGCCGAGCAGTTGGCCGAGGCAGAGCGCGACTGGGCCGCCATCCGGGCCGACATCAACCGGCGACAGGGTTGGCCGCGCCGGGTCGCCCGCTGGTTCGACGTCCGCCGGCTGCTCGGGCCGACGAGCCGGACGCGGATCGTCACCGGGGCCCGCACCGCGGCACCGAACCCGGCCTGAGAGGCCGAGCAGATCGGGCGCTCGGCACAGCCCACGCGGGGGGATTTGGTGGTCGACCCCCAGCTCCACAGCCGGCCGACAGGCAGCACGCGAGCGGCAACCCGAGACGGTGTGACCTATCCGCGTACGTTCTGAGCGCGGGACCCGCCGGGAACGCGCGGGCTCGGCCGGCGCCGACTACTGGTCCTCGGGCCCGGCGTCTTCGTCGCGCCGGAAGCGCTCTCGCATCCGGCGCCCGGCGCCGCCCAACGCGTCACGCATCCCGTTGGCGCGGACGGTGCGGCTCAGCTGCTCGAGACCAGCGCGGCCGAGCTTGCGCAGGTTCCGCTCGAACACGAGCGCCGACACGAGCATCAGCAGGAAGCCGGCGAACGACAGCCAGAAGGATGTCGACAGGGTGAACACCAGGAACGCGGCCCCGGCGACGAGCCCCACCACCGCCCACTTCATGCGACGGACCGTGTGCCGGTACAGCGTGGTCTCGCTGACCTCGCGTGCGAAGGTCGGATCGTCCTCGTAGAAGCGCTGTGCGATCTCCTGGAGGATGCGTTCCTCGTCCTCGGAAAGCGGCACGTGAACCCCTTGTCGCCCCGGTCGACCGAACCGGCACGCACAAGTGTTCCACAGGGTTCGACGAACGACAACGCGTGACAGCAGGGGAAACAGTCAATTTCCGGGCATTTCGCCCGATTTCTCGCCGTCCGGCCCACCAATCGGCCGGTCGGGGCCCCACTGCGCCTCCCCGCGGCGCTTGACCCGCAGCCCACGGCGGCCGACGGACGATGCGGGGCCGATGGCGGCGTCGCCGAACCGCTCGCGGATGGCGTCCACCGCACCGCTGGCGTCGTGCCAGTCGGGACCCTCGACGTCGTCGAAGCTGAGCTGCCGCGGCCCCGGCCTCGACGAGCCCGTTGCCGGTCACGCCCGAGCAGTCGGACGCCCGGGCCGGGGTCCACCTCGTCGAGCAGTCCGCGGGCGGCGGCGGCCAGCGCCGGGCCCGTCGTCGACGGGCACCGGGACGGTGACCGAGCGGGTGATCGTGCGGAAGTCCCCGAAGCGCACCTTGAGGGTGACCGTGCGGGCCGGCGCGCCGGTCGCGCCGCAGCCGCCAGGCCACGGCGTCGGCCATGCGGACGACCTCGCGCTCGAGGTCGGCCGCGATCGTGGAGGTCGGCGGGGAACGTCTCCTCGTGGCCGATCGACTTGGCCCGCAGGTCGGGGACGACCGGCCGGGGGTCGATGCCGCGTGCGAGCTGGCCGAGGTGGCGGCCCGTTGGCCTGGCCGACCGCGCCGACGAGGGCGGGCTCGGGCAGGTCGGCGATGTCGCCGACGGTGCGGACCCCGAGCCGCTCGAGCCGGGCGAGGGTGGCGGGGCCGACGCCCCACAGCGCCCGGGCCGGGCAGGGGGCGCAGGAAGGTGGACTCGGCCCCCGGAGCCACGACGTGCACGCCCGTGCCCGGCTCGGGCCCGGTGGTGGCGGCCCGGGGCTTGGCCGCCTCGGACGCCAGCTTGGCCACCATCTTGGTGGCGGCCACGCCGACCGAGCAGGTGAGGCCCTCCTCGGCCAGCACCTCCTCGCGGATGGCCCGCCCGATGCGCGGCCCGTCCCCGCAGGGCCCGCAACGCGCCGGTGACGTCGAGGAACGCCTCGTCGAGGCTGAGCGGCTCGACGAGCGGCGTGTACGACCGGAAGATCGCCATCACGCGCCCGCTGACCTCGCCGTAGTGGGCGTGGTCGCCGGGCAGGAACACCGCGTGCGGGCACAGCCGGCGGGCCCGGACGGTCGGCATGGCCGAGAAGACGCCGTAGGCGCGGGCCTCGTAGCTGGCGCGCGGCGACGACGCCCCGGTCGCCGGTCCCGCCGACGACGACCGGCTGCCCGCGCAGCTCGGGGCGCCGCAGCAGCTCGACGGACACGAAGAACGCGTCCATGTCGACGTGCAGGATCGTGCGGGCCGGTCCGTCGGCGCCCTCGACCGGTCGGCCGGCGTCCGCCCGCGGGCACGCGGCGGGTCACGGTGCGATCACCGCCGCGTGACGACCGCCCGGGCCGGGTCGTCGCCGTCGAGCACGTAGCGGAACGTCGGGGCCGTCGCCCACCGCTCGGCCGAGCCAGGCGGACAGCGGCTCGCCCACCCACGGGTGGCACCCCGCGAGGTGCTCGCCGCACGCGTCGGGGTCGACGAAGGCGGCATCGACGACGATGCCGTCGGGGTCGTCGACGCGCACCGCGCCCGCGAAGTCGACGGCCACGTGGGCCTCGACCCGCAGGTGCCAGCCGAGGCCGGGCGCGCTCGACCTCGACCTCGTACGCCGGGCCCGTCCCAGCGGGACACGACGAGGCCGGTCTCCTCCTCGACCTCGCGGGTGAGCCCGGCGAGCACCGTCTCGCCCTCGTCGATGACGCCGCCGGGCGGGCTCCAGTCGAGGGCGCCGTTGCGGCGCCGGTTGCGGACGAGCAGCAGCCCGTCGTCGCCCAGGATGAGTCCGCCGGCCACCAACCACTGCTTCACGCGTCCAGTGTGGCACCGTGGCCGGTGGACGAACCGTCTCCTGCCGCCCCCGCCCGACCGACCTGCACCGCAACGCCCGCGCCGTCGCCGACGCCGCCCGCGACCTCGGGCTCGACGTCGAGGTCCGCGAGTTCCCCGAGGGCACCCGCACGGCCGAGGACGCCGCCAACGCGATCGGCGTCACGGTCGGGCAGATCGTGAAGAGCCTGATCTTCCGCCTCGACGGCGACGTCGTGGTGGCGCTGGTCAGCGGCCCGAACCGCCTCGACGCCGGCCGGTTGGCCGCCGCGTCCGGTGCGCCCGGCGCCGCCGTCGACCGGGTCGACGCCGACGCGGTCCGCGCCGCGACCGGCTTCCCCATCGGTGGCGTGCCCCCGTTCGGTCACCCGCGACCCATCCCGACCTACGTCGACGAGGACCTGCTCGCCTTCGACGAGGTGTGGGCCGCGGCGGGCACGCCGCGCCACGTCTTCGCCCTCCGCCCCGACGACCTCGTGCGGGTGACCGGCGGCGTCGTGTCGGAGCTGCGCGAGGGGTGACCCTACGATGGCGGACCGCATGGCCGAAGACCCGACCGCCCGCCCGTCCGCCCCCGATCAGACCCGTCGATCAGTCCCCCGACGCGGCGGACGCCTACGCCCCGAGCGCGCTGCCGTCGACCGGGGCGCGGGTGCTGGCCTTCGTGGCGATCCTGGTCGGCGGCCTCTGTGGCGGACTGATCGGGTGGGCGTTCGTCGACCTGCAGTGCACCGGCGACTGCGGCACGCAGGCCGGCGCCGCCGGGCTGTTCGGCGCGGTGATGGGCGCCGCGGGCGTGGCGGTCGTGGCCGTGCTGGCCCTGCGGGCCATGGGCGAGTGGCGCACGATCCAGCACCGCCAACCCGGCAAGCCCGAGTAGCGCGCCGCCGCCGCGGGCCAGTCGGGCCGTGACGCGCCTGGTCGCCTCGACGTCCGTGACGTGGCGGGTGCACGCCCACCGCGATGTCACCGAGGTCGCCACGCCACGCGGAGACGCGGCGTCGAACTAGCCGAAGCGCAGGCGGCGGAAGCTCTCGGCGTGGGCCACGCCCGCCTCGGCGCCGGTCTCCGCGGTGCGGGCGCGGAGCAGCTCGGCCACCAGGTCGGGATCGCCGGCCATGCGGCTCTCGTGGCAGGCGACCGCTCTGATCTTGGCGTCGACCGCGTCGCCGACGTCGACCCAGGCGTCGGCCTGGAACGTTCCCGACAGCAGCAGGGCGGCGACCTGGTGCGCCTCGCCGGCCTCGGGGAAGTAGAGCGGGGCTGCCCGCCGCCGGGGCGACGGCGTCGACGGTGGCCCAGCCCACCTCGCGGTGGTCGCGGTGGTTGACGTAGCTGTCGCCGAAGAAGATGGCGGTGGGGTCGGGGCACACCACCACGTCGGGCCGGTGCCGGCGGACGAGGGCGACGAGCCGGCCGCGGAGCTCGAGGTCGTTGGTGACCTCGCCGTCGGGCACGCCGAGCAGGTCGACGCCGGCGAGGCCGAGGACCTCGGCCGCCGCGTGGACCTCGGCCGCCCGCCGCCGCGTGAGCTCGGCCGGGTCGATGTCGCGGTCGGACGCACCCTTGTCCCCCGCGTTCACGACCACGAGGCGCACCTCGGCGCCGTGCGCCGCCCAGTGGGCGAGCGTCCCGCCGCACGAGACCTCGGGATCGTCGGGGTGCGCGTAGACCGCCAGGACGCGGTCGGGGATCTCGTCGAGCAGGATCACGGCGCCGCCTCGATGGCCGCCACGGCCCGGGCCAGGGCGTCGTCGTCGATGTCGAGGTGGGTGACGAACCGCACGTGCGGGGGCCGAGCGTCACCGCACCGACGCCCCGGTCGGCGAGGGCGGCGAGCAGGGCGACGGGGTCGTCGTGGCGGAACAGCACGACGTTGGTGTGGACGTCGGCGGGGTCACACCCCGCCTCGGGCCAGCGGGCGGACACGGCCTCGGCGAGGACGCGGGCCCGCCGGTGGTCGTCGGACGAGGCGGTCGACCATGGTGTCGAGCGCCAGCAGCCCCGCGGCGGCGAGGATCCCGGCCTGGCGCATGCCCCCTCCCAACCGCTTGCGCTCGATCCGCGCCCGGGCGATGACGTCGGCGGGACCGGCGAGCACCGAGCCGACCGGAGCGGCGAGCCCCTTCGACAGGCAGCTCGTCACGGTCGTGGCGACGGCGGCCCGCTCGGCCGGCGTCGTGCCCGTGGCCACGGTGGCGTTGAACAGCCGGGCGCCGTCGAGGTGGACGGGAACGCCGGCCGCGGCCACCGCGGCCAGCCGCTCGAGCGGCCACGGGCGGCCACCCGAGGCGAGGTGGGTGTCCTCGACGCACACGACCGACGGCGCCGGCCACCGGTGGGCCGCGGCCTCGACCAGGTGCGCCACCTCTGCCGGGTCGATCGTGCCGTCGTCGTCGTCCAGCAGGTGGAGCTGGGCCACCTGGTTCACGCCGAAGGCCCCGCCCTCGTGCGTCACGACGTGCTGGCGCCGCCCCGCCACGACCGACGTGCCCGGCCCGGCCAGCGCCCGCAGGGCGATCTGGTTGGCCATCGTGCCCGAGGGGACGAACACCGCGGCCTCCTTGCCGGTCGCCTCGGCGTAGCGGCGCTCGAGCGCCCACACGGTGGGGTCGTCGCCGAACCCGTCGTCGCCGACCTCGGCCTCGGCCATGGCGCGACGCATGGGCGCGGTCGGTCGGGTGACGGTGTCACTGCGCAGGTCGACCGCCGGCGGACGGGGCGGCCCGGCGGGAGGAGGCGTGGCGGCCGGCATCAGACGCACCGTACCGAGGCCGGAGGGGTGGGGCGTTCGTCGCAGCCCACGCGTGGGCATTTGGCGCGCCAACGCGCCTGGATACCCGGCCGACCAACATCACGCCGGAGGGGTGGGGCGTTCGTCGCAGCCCACGCGTGGGCATTTGGCGCGCAACACACAGCCAGTCACCCGGCCGACCGACATCACGCCGGAGGGGTGGGGCGTTCGTCGCAGCCCACGCGTGGGCATTTGGCGTGCAACACACAGCAACTCACCCGGCCGACCGACATACGCCGAAGGGGTGGGGCGTTCGTCGCCGCCCCACCCCGAGGGGGTAGCCGGCGCGAGGTACCGTCGGCACGGTGCCCGACGCTCCCGACGGCGGCCCCTCCCCCGCCGTGCCGCACCCCGCGCCGCCCGATCCCGCCGACCTCGTCGCCTTGGCCTCCGTCGTGGCCGGGCAGGCCGTCGACCTGCTGCTCGACGGCGTGGCGCACGGCCGCGCCACGGTCCGGTCGAAGTCGACGGCCACCGACATGGTCAGCGAGATGGACCACGCCGCCGAGCGGCTGATCGTCGACGGCCTGCTGGCCGCCCGACCCGACGACGGCCTGGTCGGCGAGGAGGGGGCGGCCCGCGACGGCACCAGCGGCCTGCGCTGGGTGATCGACCCGCTCGACGGCACCACGAACTACCTGTACGGCCTGCCCGGGTGGGGGGTGTCGATCGCGGCCGAGGACGCGGCCGGCGTGGTGGCGGGCGTGGTGGTCGACGCCGTGCGCGCCGAGGTGTACACCGCGACGCGGGGCGGCGGGGCCTTCCGGGACGGTGCGCCGATCGCGTGCGCCGAGGCCACCGACCTCGCCACCGCGCTGGTCGGCACCGGGTTCGCCTATGACGCCGACCGGCGGCGCGCCCAGGGCCGCGTCGTGGCGGGTCTGTTGCCCGAGGTGCGCGACATCCGCCGCCTGGGCGCGGCGGCGGTCGACCTGTGCCTCGTGGCCTGCGGTCGCCTCGACGCCTACTTCGAGCGTGGTCTCCAGTGGTGGGATCTCGCTGCGGGTGGCCTCATTGCCACGGAGGCGGGTGCCGAGCTGTCCTCACTCGACGGGGGTCCCGTCGAGGCGGGGTCGGTGATCGCGGGCCCACCCGCGCTCGCCGCTTCGCTACGTGAGCTTCTGCGCTCTCTGAGCGCACAGAATGTGTCGTGAGTCACCGAGAATCACAGTCGACACCGGATCGCAACGTGGTTGAACCGCGCGCTGACACGAACAGTCGGCAGACTAGGACCGATGTCCGCCGCAACCGCAGGGGCCCCCTTCCGCCCCACCGCCGCCGGTAGCGCTGCCCCCGTCGACGCTCCGACCCTCGACCCCGGGCCCTCCCCGATCGCGGTCTCGTCCGACGGCCGTACCGTCGTGCTGGCCGTCGTCCAGTGCCTCGACGAGACCACCGGTGGCGCCCTGATCGACGCCGCCTCGGCCGCCGTCCACGCCCAGACCGAGCGCATCGACGTCGACCTCCGGTCCCTCGAGTCGTTCACCGACGCCGGGGCCCGGGCCCTGGTGAGCTGCCGCGACCTGTGCTCGCACCTGCCCGAGGGCCTGCACTACCGCACCGGCCGGGGGCCCGGCCGCGACGCCCTGATGGCCGCGTACACCGAGGTCCCGGCCCCCGACAACGGCAGGTGAGCGCTCCTCCACCCGAGGGCGACCTGCCTCCGTGCGCGTGACCGTCTGCGCGCGCGCCGTCCGGATGAGGCACGATCTTGACCGTGGGTACCCGCATCCTGTCGGTCGAAGACGATGAGCGCATCCGCACCGCGGTGAAGCTGGCGCTCGAGGACGAGGGGTGGTCGGTCGAAGAGGCCGACACCGGCGAAGAGGCGCTCAACGCCTTTCAGCGCCAGCCGTCCGACGTGGTGCTGATCGACATCATGCTCCCCGGAATCGACGGCTTCGACGTGTGTCGCGCCATCCGCCGTGTGTCCGACGTGCCCATCGTCATGGTGACGGCGCGGGCCGACACGCACGACGTCGTCGCCGGGCTCGAGGCCGGCGCCGACGACTACCTCACCAAGCCGTTCGCCCCCAAGGAGCTCTCGGCTCGCATCCGGGCGCTGCTGCGCCGGGCCCGCACCAGCGACGCGGTCAGCGCCCACCTGCGCTTCGGCGACCTCGAGATCATCCCCGACGAGGGTGTGGTCCGCCGCGGCGGCGAGGAGATCCACCTCACGAAGACCGAGTTCCGCCTGCTGGTCGAGCTGGCGTCGACCCCCGGGCGGGTGTTCAGCCGCGAGACGCTGCTCGAGCGCGTCTGGGGCTACGGCTACTTCGGCGACGGGCGCCTGGTCGACGTCCACGTTCGCCGCCTGCGCACCAAGGTCGAGGCCGACGCCGCCAACCCGCGCCACGTCGTCACCGTGCGAGGCCTCGGCTACAAGCTCCAGGCCTAGTCGTCGTGCGCGCGCCCTGATGCGCTGGCCACGTCTCGTGTCCCGCCTGTTCCCCCGTCTGGGCCTCCGGGCCCGGATCACGATCGCCTTCGCGGTCGGCGCCCTGTTCATGGCCATCGTCCTCGCCGTGGCCACCCTCGGCCTGACCCGGCAGAACCTGCTCGACCAGCGCGAGTCGTCGGCCAGGGCCCGCACCTACCAGAACGCGGCGAGCGCCGCCCTGCAGCTCCCGGACAGCAGCGCCGGCGACGACACGCCGGCCGCCGACCCCACCGAGCTGCTCGAGTCGATCCAGACCCCGACCGGCTCGAACCCGGTGCTCGTCGTCGGCGACCGGTGGTACGCCCGCTCCCCCGAGTTCGGCGAGGAGGTGCTGCCCGCCTCGCTGCGCACCACGGTGCGATCGGGCCAGCCGGCGCTGATGCGCTTCGACCACGAGGGCGAGACGCAGCTGGCGGTCGGCGTCCCCCTGCCGTCGATCGACGGCGCCTACTTCGAGATCGTGTCGCTCGGCGAGCTGGAGCAGACGCTCGAGTCGATCAGCATCTCGCTCCTCGCCGCCGCGCTCCTGTCCACGCTCGCCGGCGCCGGGATCGGGTGGTGGGCGTCGCGCCGGGTGCTGCGCCCGCTGCGCGGCATCGGTGACGCGGCCCACGCCATCGCCACGGGGCACCTCGAGACCCGCGTCGAGGCCAGCACCGACGCCGACCTCGCGCCGCTCGCCGACTCCTTCAACGAGATGGCGATCGCGCTCGAGGAGCGCATCCAGCGTGACGCCCGCTTCGCGTCCAACGTCAGCCACGAGCTGCGGTCGCCCCTCATGACCCTGGCCGCGTCGATCGAGGTGCTGGAGAACCAGCGCGAGGACATGCCGATCCGCGCCCGGGCCGCGCTCGACCTGATGGTCGCCGACATCGAGCGCTTCCAGCAGCTCGTCGAGGACCTGCTCGAGATCTCGCGGTTCGACGCCGGCGTGATGTACCTCGACCTCGAGGAGGTCCGCGTCGACGAGCTGGTGCTGCAGGCGGTGCAGATGTCGACCGACGTCGACGTGCCCGTCGACATCGACTCCGACCTGGCCGGCGTCGTGGTCAAGGCCGACAAGCGCCGCCTGTCCCGGGTCATCGCCAACCTGCTCGACAACGCGGCGAAGTACGGGGACGGCGCCACCCGCGTCGAGCTGCGCAAGCGGGGCGACGCCGTGCTGATCGCCGTCGAGGACGACGGCCCCGGCGTCCCCGTCGACGACCGTGAGGCCATCTTCCACCGCTTCAACCGCGGCAGCTCGGCGGGGCACCGGCGCGGCATCGACGGTGTCGGGCTCGGCCTGTCGCTCGTCGCCGAGCACATCCGGCTGCACGGCGGCGAGGTGTGGGTCGAGGACCGGGCCGACGGGCAGGACGGCGCCCGCTTCGTCATCGAGCTGCCCGCGGAGGCGTCGTGAGCGGATCCCCCAGCCGTCGCCGGTGCACCCGCGCGCGCTGGCGCTCGCCGCCGTCCTCGCGGTGGGGGCTGTCGTCGGCGGCTGCGGCATCCCCGCCGACGACGAGCCGCGTGACATCACGCAGGAACAGCTGCCCGGGTCGTCCACCACCACGCTGGAGGTGGGCGAGGACGGCCAGACGCGCGTCGGTCGAGCTGTACTTCACCCGCTTCGACGGCTCGCGCGACGTGCTCACGACCGTCGAGCTCGAGGTGCCGACCGGCGGCGAGTCCGGGCTCCCCACGCCGGCGACCGTCCTCGACGCCCTGCTGAGCGGCGTGCCCACCGACGAGGCGATCGATCCGGGGGTGGTGACCAAGATCCCACCCGACACGGCCCTGGCCAGCCAGCCCGACCTCCTCAACGGCATCCTGACCGTCGACCTGGACAGCGGCATCAGCGGCGTGCAGGGCGACGGGGCTCGGCTCGCCTTCGGGCAGATGGTCTGCACGGTCGACGCCCTCGACGGCGTCGAGGGCGTGGTGTTCGAGATCGAGGGCGACCCCGTGAACCCGCTCGTCGGCGACGGCGAGACGAGCAGCGCCCCGCTGACGTGCGACGAGTACGACAACCTCCTCGGCTGACGACGCCGATCCGGGCGTCTGCACACGGAAAATCGACTCGAACCGGCGGGGTAGCCTGACCGGTCGCGCCGGGAGGCACCCGGTTGGGGGATGACGGGAAACCCATGAGATGAGCTACTACCTCGGCATCGACCTCGGGACGACGTACACCGCGGCGGCGGTGCACGACGGCACGCCCGGCCGCGGGCCCGAGATGATCACCCTCGGCGAGCGGGGCCCGACCGCCCCCTCGGTCCTGTGGCTGCAGCCCGACGGTCGCTTCGTGGCCGGTGACGCGGCCGAGCGCCACGCCGTGACCGACCCGCGGCGCGTCGCCCGCCAGTTCAAGCGCCGCCTCGGCGACCCCACCCCCCTGCTCGTCGGCGACAGCAGCATCCCGGCCGAGGTGCTCACCGGCCAGCTGCTGCGCTGGGTCGTCGAGACGACGATCCACGCCCGGGGCGGCGAGAGGCCGGGCACCATCGTGCTCACGCACCCCGCCAACTGGGGGCCCTACAAGCGGGACCTGCTCGAGAAGGCGGCCGAGATCGCCGGCGTCCCCGCCGTCCTGCTCGTCACCGAGCCCCAGGCCGCGGCGATCGCGTACGCCGGTCAGGAGCGGGTCGACGAGGGGTGCGGTCGTGGCCGTGTACGACCTCGGCGGTGGCACCTTCGACGCCGCGGTCCTCCGCAAGGAGGCCGACGGCGGCTTCACGGTGCTGGGATCGCCCGAGGGCATCGAGCGCCTGGGCGGCATCGACGTCGACGCCGCGGTCTTCGCCCACGTGTGCTCGGCCATCGACGACGCGCAGGAAGAGCTCGACCCCGACGATCCCCAGGCCATCGCGGCCGTCGCCCGCCTCCGCGAGGAGTGCACGATCGCCAAGGAGGGCCTGTCGCTCGACAGCGAGGCGCGGGTTCCGGTGCTGCTGCCGTCGGTGCAGACCGAGGTCCGCGTGACCCGCGGCGAGCTCGAGGCGCTCATCCGGCCCACCCTGGCCGAGACCGTCACCGCGCTCGAGCGGGCGCTGCGGTCGGCAGGCCTGTCGGGCGCCGACGTCGACCACGTGCTGTTGGTCGGCGGGTCGTCGCGCATCCCGCTCGTGTCCCAGCTCGTGTCGTCGGGCCTGGGTCGTCCGGTGGCGGTCGACGCCCACCCGAAGCACGCCATCGCGCTCGGGCGCCGCCATCGTCGCCGCCCGTGCGGGTGGCGCGCTGCGTCCCGAGCGGACGCTCCCGCCGCCTCCAGGGGCCGCGGCCGCCGCCCCTGTCGGGGCCCCCGCTCCCCCGTCGGCCGCGCCCGGCCCGACGAACCCGCCACCGCCGCCGGCGGGCCCGCCCGCGTCACCGGCCGCTCCCCCGCCCGCCGCCGCGTCGGGGCCGCTCCCGGCCGCCGCCGCGGCGCCCCCCGGCCGGCCCCGCCGCCCCCGCCTCGCGCCGGGCCGGCCGCCGCCGTCCGCGACCCCTCCGCCGCCGGCGGGCTACGCCGCGCCCCCGCCGGGGGCCCCGTCGCCCGGCGGCCCGTCCGCGCCGCCCCCGTCCGGGTGCGCGGCGCCCCCACCCGGGCCGGGGTCGTCCGATCCCAGCTTCGCCGAGGCCTCGTCGCCGGCCCCGCCCGCCGGGCGGCTACCGCGGCGCAGCGCCATGCCGCCCCCGCCGGGGCAGTCGGCCGAGCTGCCGCCGGGCTACCTGACCGGCGACGCCAAGGTGCGGCGGCAGCGGTCCGACCGCCGGCGCCGGCGGCTGTCGATCGTGCTCGGCCTCGTCGTCCTGATCGTGGCGCTCCTGGCCACGTTCGCGCTCGACGGCCAAGGGCGAGGACGAGACCACCCTCGCCGACATCGGGTCGGGCGAGTGCTTCAACGGTGACGACTTCAACGACATCAGCCCGGTCGACTGCGACGAGCAGCACCAGACGCAGGTGTACGAGGTCGTCGCGGCGCCCGATCCGCGACCGCGTTCCCGGCCGACACGGTGCAACCCGACGGCGACGCGGCGTGCAGCACCGCGTTCGAGGCGTTCTACGGCGCGACGAACGACGTCGCGGCCCAGAACGGCCTGGGCATCAAGGCGATCGCCCCCACCGAGGAGCAGTGGAACGACGGGGTGACCGACACCTTCTGCCTGGTGCAGGACATCAACGGCAACGCTCTGCAGGGCTCGATGGAGGGCAAGGGCGCCGCCTGACCGCGGGAGCCCCTGCGGAACGCCGAGGTATCAGCCGAAGAAGACCTCGGCCACCTCGTAGATCGCCGGGTCGACCAGCTTGAGCTCGGCGGTGGCGTCGGCCAGCGGGACCCGGACGATCTCGCCTGCCCGCAGCGCGACCATCGACCCGAACGCCCCGTCGTGCACGGCGTCGATGGCGGCGATGCCGAACCGCGTCGCCAGCACCCGGTCGAACGCCGTGGGCGTGCCGCCCCGCTGGACGTGCCCGAGCACGATGGCCCGGGTCTCGTAGCCCGTGCGGTCCTCGATCGCCCGGGCCAGCGCGTCGCCGATGCCGCCGAGCCGCGCGTGCCCGAAGGCGTCGATCTCGCCCGATGCCACCGAGAAGCTCCCCTCCACCGGGGTGGCGCCCTCGGCCACGACCACGATCGAGGCGAAGCGCTTCCGCGACTCGTGACGGTGCTGGAGCACCCGGCACACCTCGTCGATGTCGAAGGGGTGCTCGGGGACCAGCACCATCGTCGCCCCGCCGGCGATGCCCGCCCAGGTGGCGATGTGCCCGGCGTGGCGGCCCATCACCTCGACGACCATGACCCGGTCGTGCGACTCGGCGGTGGTGTGGAGCCGGTCGATGGCGTCGACGCACACCTGCACGGCGGTGTCGAACCCGAAGGTCAGCTCGGTGGCCGACAGGTCGTTGTCGATGGTCTTCGGCACGCCGACGACGGCCACCCCCTCGCCGGCCAGGCGGGCTGCGACACCGAGCGTGTCCTCGCCGCCGATGGCGACGAGCGCGTCGATGCCGTGGTCCGCCAGGGTGGCCCGCACCGCGTCGGCGCCGCCGTCGACCTTGTACGGGTTGGTGCGTGACGAGCCGAGGATGGTGCCGCCCCGCGGCAGCGTGCCCCGGAACGACTCGACCGTCGAGCGGCACCACGTCGTTGTCGACGGCGCCACGCCATCCGTCGCGCAGGCCGACCATCTCGTCGCCGTGCACCCGCTCGCCCTTGCGCACGACGGCGCGCATGACCGCGTTCAGTCCGGGGCAGTCGCCGCCGCCCGTGAGCATCGCCACCTTCATGGGCGCGACGTTACCGACCACGCCCGCGGATCTCGCGCGGTATCGGGCGCCTCTCCGCCGGTCCCCGGCGGCCGACGGCGCGGTGTCGCGGGTTAGGGTCCGGCGGATGTCCGTCGTGATCGCCATCGACGCGGGGACGACCGGCGTCCGCAGCTTCGCCGTCCGGGCCGACGGGACACCCGCCGGCTACGCCTACCGCGAGTTCCCCCAGCACTTCCCGGCCCCCGGGCTCGGTCGAGCACGACGCCGACGACATCTGGGCCGCGACCGAGCAGACGCTGGCCGAGCTCGTCGCCCGGCTCGACGGCGAGACCGTGGCGGCCATCGGCATCACCAACCAGCGCGAGACCACCGTCGTGTGGGACCGCCGGACCGGACGGCCCCGCCACCGCGCCCTCGTCTGGCAGGACCGGCGCACGGCGGCGCGCTGCGACGAGCTCGCCGCGGCGGGGCACCTCCCCCTCGTCCGCCGCACGACCGGGCTGGTGCTCGACCCCTACTTCTCGGCCACCAAGCTCGAGTGGCTGCTCACCGAGGGCGGCGTCGAGGCCGGGCCCGACCTGGCCTTCGGCACGGTCGACTCGTGGCTGCTGTGGAAGCTCACCGGCGGGCCCGAGGGCGGGGTGCACGCCACCGAGCCCTCGAACGCCAGCCGCACGATGCTGTTCGACATCAGGTCCCTCGACTGGTCGGACGAGCTGACCGAGCTCTTCGGGGTGCCGGCCTCGTGCCTCCCCGAGGTCCGGCCGTCGGCCGGGCGCTTCGGCGTCACCGCACCGGGCACCCCGCTGCCCGGCATCCCGGTCGGCGGGCATCCTCGGCGACCAGCAGGCCGCGCTGTTCGGGCAGGCCTGCTTCACGCCCGGGATGACCAAGAACACCTACGGCACCGGCAGCTTCGTGCTGATGAACGTGGGGCCCGAGTGCCCGGAGCCGGTCGAGGGCCTGCTCACGACCGTGGCGTGGACGGGCGTCGACGACGGGCCCACCTACGCGCTCGAGGGCGCCATCTTCGTCACGGGCGCGACCGTCCAGTGGCTGCGCGACGGCCTGGGCGTGATCGACGACAGCGCGGCCATGGGCCCGCTGGCCGCCTCGTGCCCCGACACCGAGGGCGTCTACCTGGTGCCGGCGTTCACGGGGCTCGGCAGCCCGTGGTGGGATCCGTACGCCCGAGGCACCATCGTCGGGCATCACGCGGGGCACCACCGCCGCCCACCTCGCCCGGGCCGGGGTCGAGGCGATGGCCTACCAGACCCGCGACGTGGTCGAGGCCATGACCGCGGCCGCGGGCCAGACCATCGGCGAGCTGCGGGTGGACGGCGGGGCGTCGGCCATGGACCTGCTCGTGCAGATGCAGGCCGACCAGCTCGGCGTCCCGGTGGCCCGGCCCGTCGTCCACGAGACCACCGCACTCGGCGCCGCCTACGTCGCGGGCCTGGCGGAAGGCGTGTGGTCGTCGACCGACGAGCTGGCGAGCCTCTGGCAGCTCGACCTCCGCTGCGAGCCCGCGGGCGACCGCGACGACGCCGATCGGCGGCACCTCCGCTGGCGAGAGGCCGTCACCCGCTCCCGGAACTGGGACCGCCCCGGCTGACGGAGCGATGGGGGGAGCTCGAGGGGAGAGGTTTCCCTCCCCCCTCGAGTCCCCGTGCATCGGACGAGGAGGAGCATGGAGGGGACACGCTGCTCTTCGCCCGACGATCTGTCGCCTCGATCAGCGGCTCGGGTGGCGAGCTCGGCTGCGAGCCCGGTGGAGCTCGCGGAGGCGGGTGTCGACGACCCGGGCGAGCGCCGCGACCTGGCGGCGCTCCCGGGCCCGGTACGGCATGTCGTCGCGCCCGAGCACGAGCGCCAGGCCCGATCCGGGCAGCGGCGCCCACACGACGTCGGACCCCGTGCTCCCGGGCGAGCGGTGCGCGCTCTCCGCCGCCCGGCTGCCGGCGAGGTAGGCCTCGAGCCAGGCCGGGCTGGGTGCGGCCTCGTCGGCGGCCAGCACCCCGTCGCCCCGGCCGTCGATGTCGACGACCGCGACCCAGGAGGCGCCGACGACCCGGCGGGCGTGCACGACGACCGAGGAGAGCAGCGAGTCGACGTCGTTGGCGCCGACGAGCTGGGCGGCGGCCTCGAGCGCGTCGAGGCGGGGATCGTGGAGGGCGTCGGCGACGGGCCGCACCTCTTCCACGGCCACGCCGTCGACCTGGCGCACCTCGGCGACGAGCAGGTCGACGAGCGTGTCGTCGGGAAGCTCGACCACGAGCTCGTCGACGGCCTGGCCACCATCACGCTCGAGGATGTCGATGCCCACGACGTCGCCGCGGACGGCGCCGATGCGGGAGGCCACCTGGCCGAGCGCACCGGGCCGATCGGGCAGCCACATCCGGATCACGAACGTTTCCACGCAGCGCACCGTAAGGGTGACGTGTGAACCGATTGTTTCGGATGCGAGACGAACGCGTGAGCAGCCGGCCACACGTCGAGGCGTGGACCGACCCACCCGGTGATGCGTCGGGAGGGTCCGTCCGCGTTCTCCGAGCCTGCTGAGCGTGGCGGCGCGACGCCCACGGTGCGCGTTCGATGCGCGCGTGGTGGACGAACGCGCGAGACTCCTTGTAACGCAACTGTCGTGACAGACCGATCCTGGGGGATCGGACGACGATGCGGTCAGCTGACTGGGGAGGACCCCGCCGGTGAGCGCATCCAGCACCACCGATACCACGTCAACGTACATGACCACTACGGGCGAGCTTCCTGGCCTGCACGGGCGTCTGACCGTCCTGCCCGCAGGCCCCGACGACCGCGCCGAGCTGACCGAGCGGCTGGCGCGCCTCATGGCCCGCGCCCAGGGCGACGCCCCCACCGTCGCCGAGCATCGCCGTCGGGCCCGACGACTTCGCCGCCGCCAGCCGCGAGGCCGCGGTCCGGCGGGTCGAGGACCACGAGCGCGTGCGCAGCGAGCTCGCCGCCCGCCTGCGGCGGGCCCGCGAGCTGCAGGCGGTCACCGCCAACCGCCGCGACGAGGCCGCCGCCCGCGCCCGCCGCATGAACGCCCACCTCGAGGACTGCGACGGCCTGCTCGAGCGCGCCGGCGAGCTCACCAACGCCGCCGAGGAGGCTCGGCGCACCCTCGACGCCCGCCGCGCCGAGGTCGAGGCGGCGCACGGCAAGCTCGTGCTCGTCGAGGAGCAGCGCGACGCTGCCGGTCAGATGATCGACGACGCGGCGCGCCAGCTCCGCGACCTCGAGACGTCCGAGCTCGACGAGACCACCCTGCGCCGCGAGCTCGAGAACGCCCGCCACGCCCTGCGCGACGCCGAGGACGAGCACGCCCAGGCCAACGACGCGGTCCGCGCCATCGAGCAGTCCGCCGCGGCCCGGGCCGGCATCCGCGACCACATCCTCCACGAGCGCGCCGAGCTGGTGGCGCGCATCGAGGCGCCGATGCCCGACAGCTGGGCGGTCCGCGAGGCGCTGTCCGCGTTCGACAACGAGACGCGTGTCGGCGAGCCCGACCTCGTCGCCCGCGACCTCGCCCGCGAGTGGATCGAGGTCGACGGCGAGATCGAGCGCATCGAGTCCGCCCTGCCCGAGGCGCCCTCGGCCGACGAGATGGCCGCCGCCGAGCGCCGGCTCGACCAGATCGAGCAGACGATCGCCGACCTCGAGTCGGCCGACCGCCGCGACGCGCTGATGCCCGACGCCCGGCACGAGATCGAGGCCGCGCACGAGGCGGTGCTCGCCGCCGAAGAGGACGTCGACCAGTCCGGCGGCCACGAGGACGACCTGGCCCGGCTGCACGAGGCCCGCGAGATCGAGCACTCGGTGCTGCGGCACCACGGCTACGACACCTACCTCGACGTGATCCTCGCCGCGCCCCGCCCCGACGGCGACGCCCAGGCCGACCTGCTCGACGCCCTGCGGGCCCGGCGCGTCGCCGAGGACACGCTCGCCGTCGCTGCGGGCGGCCACCGAGCCGCCGGCCATCGTCACGACGCTGCGGATCGCGCCGCGACCGCATCTACCGCGAGGCCGCCGACCTGCTCGGGTGCGACCCGGGCGAGAACGTGGCCGAGCTGCTCTACGCCCACCCCGTGGTCCCGCCCAGCCGCACCCGGAACCTCGCGGTCCGTGCTCGCCGGCCTCGACATCCTGCCGGCCGGCGTGGCCGTCCGCGAGGCCGCGGTCTCGTGGCTCGTCGGACAGGACCAGGAGATGGCGCTCCGCGACGAGTGCCGCCGCGACGTCGAGCGGCTCGACCGCGACCTCGCCAGCCTCGACGACGAGCACGTGCGGGCGGGCGACGAGTCCCGCCGCTCGCTCGAGCTGGTCAGCAGCACCCATGCCGACGTCGGCGCCACGCTGCACCGCGTCCGCATGCTCGAGGACGAGCTGTCCGACCGTGCCAGCCAGGACGAGCGCCGCCTCCAGCGCATCGCCGCCGCCGAGCAGCTGCGCTCCCAGATCGCGGCCGTCAGCGAGGCGCTCGCAGCGCTCCGAGGACGAGTACAGCTCGTCGCTCGGCGCCGCCGAGGCCGGGGTGGTCGGCGCCGAGGCCAGCGTCGAGCGGGCGACAGCCGCGCTGTCCGACGCCGTGCGCCGCCTGCGCCGCATCTCCGAGGCGCTGCCCCCGGCGCTGCGCCCCGCGCCGGCGACGACCCGCTCGGCGAGCTGCCGCGGCTGCGCGAGACGCTCGCCGCCGAGGTGGAGCGCGCCGAGGTCGCCCTGGCGGGTGCCACCGAGGACCTCGAGCGGGCGCGCCGCGACATCGACGACACCCAGGAGCAGCTCGACGACCACCTGACCGTCGTGCCCACCGACGACATCGGCGACGACGACCGTCGCCGCGCCCTGCTCGAGCTCGTGGGCGCGGGCGACGTCCCCGCCGTGCTCGACGACCCGATCTCGGGTCACCCCGACGAGCGCGACGCCCTCCTCGATCAGCTCACGCTGGCCTCCGAGAAGAGGCCGATCGTGCTGCTGACCGACGATCCCGACATCTTGGGGTGGGCCATCAGCCTCCCCGACGACATCGGCGCCGTGACCCGCTTGGCGGCGGACACGGGCGCTCTCCCGACCGTCGCCCAACGGCGGCGCCCACCGCAGGCCAGATCCGGTCACCTGATCTCCCCGAGGAACCGCACCGTGCCCAGACGCATCCCCATCCGCACCAAGTTGGCCGCCGCTCTCGCGGTGCCGATCTGTGCCCTCCTTCTCGTCTCCGTGCTGGAGGTCCGCCAGAGCGCGGCCTCCGCCCGAGAGACGAAGTCGCAGACCGAGCTGGCCACCGCGTCGATCGGTCCGGGCGGCATCATCACGACGCTGCAGAACGAGCGCAACTACGGCAGCGTGTGGCTGCTCGGGTTCGAGGCGACCCTGCAGCTGCCGGTGACGTCGTTCGAGGAGGCGGCCGCCGCCACCGACGAGGCGATCGCGTCGTTCCGCGAAGACCTCGCCGACAAGCCGCAGTCCGTCGAGGACACGTACGCGCCGGCGCTCGACCACATCGAGACGCAGCTGCAGGAGCAGCGCCCGGTGGTCGAGACCTACACCGGGCCGCGCAACCTGACCGACGCGCAGCCCGTGTCCGATCCGTTCTTCGGCGCCTACACCGAGCTGATCGACGAGCTGTTCCGGGCCAACGGCCAGGCCGCGCTCGCCATCGACGACCCCACCCTGCGCCGCGGCGTCGAGCTGACCGACCTGGCGTCGCACCAGATCGAGAACGTCGCCCGCCTCACCCGCGTCCTGCTGCTGGCCGGCGTCGCCGGCGGCCTCACCGAGCCCCCCGACGTGGCCGAGGCGGCCGGGCTGCTCGGCCAGGTCGAGACCGGCGTCGACCAGGTGCGCCAGCTCGGCACCGGGCGCTACCAGCCCGCGGCGGCCAAGGTCGACGAGGAGTTCAGCGGCTCGGGGTACACCGAGCTGGCCGGCTCGGCCATCGAGACCGGCACCGTGCAGGTCGCCGACACGATGGCGTCGCTGTCCCGCGAGGACGACGAGGGCTACAACGGCTTCCGCAACACCGTGAACGGCGAGATCGAGGACCGCGCCGACGAGCTGCTCGACGAGTCCGCCGCCACCCAGCGCCGGTACCTGGCGCTCGGCGTCCTCGCCCTCGTGGTGGCCGGCATCGTCACCTGGCTGGTGTCGCGGTCGATCACCAAGCCCCTGCGGTCGCTGACCCAGCAGGCCAAGTCGATGGCCGAGGACCGCCTCCCCGCCGCGGTCACCGACATCCTCGAGACGCCCCTCGGCGACGACGTCACGGTGCCCACGGTCGAACCGGTGCGCGTCAACACCCGCGACGAGGTGTCCGACGTCGCCGACGCCCTCAACACCGTGCAGGACTCGGCGCTCGACCTCGCCGTCGAGCAGGCCGTGCTGCGCCGCAACATCGCCGACAGCTTCGTCAACCTCGGCCGCCGCAACCAGAACCTCCTCGGCCGCCAGCTCGACTTCATCACCGAGCTCGAGTCCAACGAGACCAACCCCGACACCCTGGCGAACCTGTTCCGGCTCGACCACCTCGCCACCCGCATGCGCCGCAACGCCGAGTCGCTGCTCGTGCTGGCCGGCATCGAGCCACCCCGCCAGTGGGCCGCCCCCGTGCGCCTCACCGACGTCATCCGCGCCGCCCTCGGCGAGGTCGAGGACTACCAGCGCGTCACCGTCCGCGGCGTGGAACCGGCCACCATCATCGGCTCGGCCGCCGCCGACCTCGCCCACCTCCTCGCCGAGCTGATCGAGAACGCCCTCGTGTTCTCGCCGCCCGACCAGACGGTCGACATCCGGGGCCGCAACCGGCCGGGCGGCACGGTGACGACGCGCATCGCGCCCGGCTACACGCTCGCCATCATCGACTCGGGCCTCGGCATGCCGGCCGGCGACATCGTGGCCGCCAACCGCCGCCTCGCGGGCGCCGAGAGCTTCACCGTGGCGCCGTCGAAGTACCTCGGGCCACTACGTGGCCGGCAACCTCGCCGCCCGCCACGACATCCGGGTCACGCTCGACAACTCGCCCGGGCAACGGCGTCACGGCCACCGTCGACCTGCCGCCGGCCCTGCTCACGAGCGACAGCGAGCTGGCCGCCGTCCCGGCCCCGCCGGGGCGCGAGGCGGTCGGCGAGCACGCCGTCGTTCGCGCGATGCCCGCGCTGCCGGTCGGTGCGCCGCGTCGGCCGAGGCGGCGCCTGCCGACGTGCCGCCCGCGCCCGCGTTCGACGCCTCCAACCTCGACGCGCTGGCCCCGTACGGTGCCCCGCCCGCGGCGCACCGGGCCGCCGCCGGCCGCCGACGCGGCGCCGCCGACCCGCACCGCCAGCGGCCTGGTCAAGCGGTCGCGTCGCGAGCCCGACGACCGGCTCCGGCCGCCGCTGCCCGACGGCGAGCTGCTGGCCAGCATGTCGAGCATCACCAGCAACCTGCCGAGGACGGCGCCACAGGTCCCGCCGGCACCCGAGATGCCCGCCGGCCCCGGCCGCCCGCGCAGGCCGCCCGGGCCACCAACCCGTGGACGCCGCCGGCCCCGCACGAGCGCCACGTCACGAACCGCTCGTGGCCGGCTCCGCCCGACCTCGGGCGGCCTGCCGCGGCTCCCGGCGACGCCGGCCGCCCGCCGCTGCCGAGCCGCGGCGGCAACGGCCTCGTCCGGGCGTCGCCGGGCCCGGCCGGCCCGGCGCCGGCCGACGCCGCGGGCGGGGCGACGGCGAGCGGCCTGGCCCGCCGCGTGCGGGGCGCGCAGCTGCCCGCGACCCAGCCGCTGAACCTCCGCCGCCGGCAAGACCACCCATCGGACCCGCCCGCCGGTTATCGTCTCGACGATCACGACGACGCGATCGGTCACACCCTGGGGAACGGGAACACCAATGGCCACACGAACGGGCTGGCGAACGGGCACGACCGCGGTCGCGCCCCGGCCGGCGCCGCGGGCAACGGTGACCACGACAACAGTGCGGCCACCAGCGTCTACGGCTTCCTGACCAGCTTCACCCAGGGCGTCCAACGCGGGCTCGAAGAGGCCCGGCGCGACCCGAACGGCCCCAAGGAGAATCCATGACCCTGAGCGACGAGGCACGCAATTTCAACTGGCTGCTCAACAGCTTCGTCGACCAGACCGCGGGCGTGACCGACGCCGTCGCCGTGTCCTCCGACGGCCTGCTCATGGCGGCGTCGAGCTCGCTCGACCGAGCCTCGGCCGAGCAGCTCGCCGCCATCATCTCGGGCTTCGTCAGCCTGGGGCACGGTGCATCGAGGTGCTTCGACTTCGCCGGGCTCGAACAGATCATCGTGGCGATGCGCCAGGGGTTCCTGTTCGTGTCGTCGATCTCCGACGGCAGCTGCCTCGGCGTGGTCGCCACCCGCAACTGCGACATCGGGCTGGTGGGCTACCAGACGACGCTCCTTGTCGAGCGCGCCGGGCAGGTCCTGTCTCCTGCCCTGGTCGCCGAGCTGAAGGCAGGGGTCGTCGCATGAACGAAGGTCACGATCTGGTCCGCCCGTACATCATGACGGGGGGTCGTACACGCGCCCAGAGGCGTGACCTGCGTGTGGAGACGCTGCTCCAGACCAAGAGCGAGCACATCCCGCCCTACCTGCCCGACGAGCAGCAGCTCGTCCTCGACCGGTGCGTACGCGCCTTGTCGGTCGCCGAGGTCGCCGCCCACCTGAACCTGGTGGTCGGCGTGGTCATGATCCTCGCCGACGACCTCATCTCCGCCGGGCTGCTCGACGTGCACCACACCGACCCGGTCGAGATCGAGCTGTCGATGCTCACCAAGATGATCGAACGCGTCCGGGCCATCTGAGCCGCCCGGACCGCACCACGACCCACACGAGGTTCCGCGCCGTGCAATCCACCGCCGAGAGCGCCGCCACGCGCATCACATCGGTCAAGTTCGTCATCGCCGGCGGGTTCGGCGTCGGCAAGACCACCTTCGTCGGGGCGATCTCCGAGATCGAACCGCTCCGCACCGAGGCCGCCATGACGAGCGCCTCGACCGGCATCGACGACACGCGCCACATCGGGGCGAAGACCACCACGACCGTGGCCATGGACTTCGGGCGCATCACCGTCGACGACACGCTGGTCATGTACCTGTTCGGCACCCCCGGCCAGGACCGCTTCGGCTTCATGTGGGACGACATCTGCCTCGGCGCCCTCGGCGCCGTGGTGCTCGTCGACCCGCGCCGCATCACCGACAGCTTCCCGGGCATCGACTACTTCGAGGCCAACGCCATCCCGTTCGTCATCGGCGTCAACGTGTTCGACGGCGCCCCGCGCTACCCCACCAACGAGATCCGCGAGGCGCTCGGCGTCGCCGGCGACACGCCGATCGTCGACTGCGACGCCCGCAACAAGGACTCGGTGAAGATGGTGCTGCTCACGCTGCTCGAGAGCCTGGTCGCCAAGGCCCAGGCTCGGGCACACATGCGCTGACCGGCGGCGTCCCTCCGGGACACGGCGGAAATACGGCGCGAGGCTGCGCGAGACCCCTCGTGAGCGTGCGATGATGTCGGAACGAAGCTGCTGGGGCTTCGGCTCGACCCGGGGGATCGTCCTTGCGCCGTGTACCCATCCGCCTGAAGCTCGCTGCCGCCCTGTCCATCCCGCTGTTCGCCCTCGGCGTGGTCACGGTGCTCGAGGTGGTCAAGTCGATCGACGACGTGAGCGAGGTGCGCGAGCAGACCGACCTGGCGATCTCGGCCACCGGGCCGTCCGGCCTCATCACCGCGCTCCAGAACGAGCGCACCTGGCCGGGCGTCGACCTGGTCGGGTACTCGGGCGCGGTGACCGTGATCGGTCGAGGGCTACGAGCAGACGCGGGCCGACACCGACGAGGCGATCATCCAGTTCCGCGAGCTGATCGACGTCCAAGGGCGGCGAGATCGCCGCCGCCTACGGCCCGGTCCTCGACGAGCTCGACCAGCTCGAGCCAGCTCCGGGCCGACATCGACGCCAACGTGGCGGCCAACCCCGATCGGAACATCACCAACAACGGTGAGTTCAGCGAGCAGGCGTTCGACCGCTACACGGCCCTGATCGAGCCGATCTTCGACGCCACCACCCGCATCTCGCTCGCCATCAACGACCCCGAGCTGCGCCAGGGCACCGAGCTGGCCGACGCCGCCGCCCGCCAGATCGAGGTGCTGTCCCAGCTCGCCAGCGCCGTGATCCGCGACGTCACGGCGCCCGACGGCTCGGGGCTCGACACCGCGGCCGAGGTCACCCGGGCCGCGACGTACGAGTCGGCGTTCATCCGCTACGCCGACACCATGCGCAACGCCACCGGCGTCTACGCCGACATCGCGGCCACGACCTTCCCCAACGAGCTGACCGACGACATCGTCGCCGCGGTCGACACCGCCATCAACGAGGGCACGGTCGACATCAACACCCTCCTCGGCGCGCTCAACATCCCGCAGGAGGACAGCTACGGGGCCTACCAGGAGGCGGTGGCCGACCAGATCGACGCGCGCAGCGACTCGCTGCGCGACGCGGCCTGGAACCGGCAGATGTGGTTCATCGTGCTGGCGGTCGTCGTCCTCGGCACGGCCATCGTGCTGACGTGGTTGGTGTCGCGGTCGATCACCAAGCCGTTGCGGTCGCTGACCCGTCAGGCCAAGGAGATGGCCGAGCGCCGCCTCCCCGACGCCGTCATCGACATCCTCGAAACACCCCTCGGCGACGACGTCCAGGTCCCCACCGTCGACCCCGTCGTCGTACACACCCGCGACGAAGTCGCCGACGTCTCCACCGCCCTCAACACCGTCCAGGACACCGCCCTCGACCTCGCCGTCGAACAAGCCGTCCTCCGCCGCAACATCGCCGACAGCTTCGTCAACCTCGGCCGCCGCAACCAGAACCTCCTCGGCCGCCAACTCGACTTCATCACCGAACTCGAAACCAACGAAACCGACCCCGACACCCTCTCCAACCTCTTCCGCCTCGACCACCTCGCCACCCGCATGCGCCGCAACGCCGAGTCCCTCCTCGTGCTCGCCGGCATCGAACCACCCCGCAAATGGGCCGCCCCCGTCCGCCTCACCGACGTCATCCGCGCCGCCCTCGGCGAAGTCGAGGACTACCAACGCGTCACCGTCCGCGGCGTCGAACCCGCCACCATCATCGGCAACGCCGCCGCCGACCTCGCCCACCTCCTCGCCGAACTCATCGAAAACGCCCTCGTCTTCTCACCCCCCGACCAAACCGTCGACATCCGCGGCCGCCAACAACCCCAACGGCTACACCCTCGCCGTCATCGACTCGCGGCCTCGGCATGCCCCAAACCGACATCACCTCCGCCAACCGCCGCCTCGCCGGCGCCGAATCCTTCACCATCGCCCCCTCCAAATACCTCGGCCACTACGTCGCCGGAAACCTCGCCGCCCGCCACAACATCCACGTCACCCTCGACAACTCCCCCGGCAACGGCATCACCGCCACCATCGACCTCCCCCCCACCCTCCTCACCACCGACAGCGCCCTGCCGTCGCCCGACGAGCCCCACGCCGCCCGCGACGTGTGGCCGCCGGCCCCGGCCCTCGGTGGCCCGCCCCCGGGCCTCCCCCGGAGCCGGCGGTCCCGCACCCGCGCCCGCAGCGCCGCCGGCCCGGTCGCGCCGGTCCGTCGGCCCGGAACCCGGGCGGCTGGACGCCGGGGCCGGTGCCCGACAACGGGCGGCCCGCCGCCGCCCGCCCCGGCCCCGCCGCGGCGCCACCGTACGTGCCGGGCCCGACCTGGCCCGCCACCCCCTCCCCGGCCGGCGCCGCGCCGCCGGCCGGCGGGGTCTGCCCCACCGCCAGCCCGCCATGGGGGCCGACGACGAGGTCGCCCGGAGGACGCCGAGCGGGCTGGTCAAGCGCACGCCGCGGGTCGTGGACACCGGCGAGATGCAGGCGATCGGCCGCACCCCGACGACGACCTGCTGGCCTCGCTCAGTCGGGTCACCCGCGGCGGTCGCCCGCCCGAGCGACCGACCGGCCACCAGGCGCCACCCACCCAACCGCCACCCGCCCGGCAACCGCCCGCCAGCCGCCCGGCTCGTTCGCACCGCCGTGGCCTCGGCCGGCCCCCCGCCCGCGCCTGCCACCGCGGCGCCGTCCGGCCCCTTCGCCATGCCCTCCGCCCCGGCTCCGGCGCCTGCGCCCCGCCGGCCGACCGGAGCGCCTCTCGGGGGCCTGGCCGCGGGCCTGAGCGGGCTGTCGCCGTTCGACCCCCGTGGCACCACCGGCGACCACGATCCCCGTGCAGGTGACGGCGATTCCGGTGGCAGCACCACGTCCGGCGGGCTCGCTCGCCGGGTGCGGGGTGCCCAGATGCCGAGCACCAACCCGCTGTCGCTGCGGCGCACCGACGGGCCGCCGTCCGGCGCGCCCGCGGCCGGCGGACCGGCGGGGCCTGGCCCTGCCGCCCCTCCCGCCCGCACCCCGCAGCAGAAGCAGTCGGCCGACGCCGTCTACAGCTTCCTCACCAACTTCACGGCCGGCGTGCAGCGCGGTCTGGACGAGTCGCAGCGGCAACTGACCGCGTCGGCCGTCGGACGTCGACGGTCGCATTCCGCGTCGGCACCGCTACCCAGCGTGTGGGACGTCTGTCGACCACGCGCTGAGCGTGACGTGGGGCGCCAGAGTCCGCGATGATGGGGCTGCCAACCACGGCCGCTGGGATCCGCTCGCCCCGCAGGTGTCGCCCCGGGGCGCCGCCGGTGAGGGCTCGTCATGCCCGGCACCTGCACCTGTCCCTCGTCCCACGGAGCCGCTGTGCGCCGGATCCCGATCCGCATGAAGCTCGCCGGCGCGCTCGCCGTGCCGCTGCTGGCCCTCGTCGTCGTGACGGTGCTCGAGGTGGTCCAATCGGCGCGCGATGCGGACGAGGCCCGCGAGCAGCGTGCACTGGCCGAGGCCACGATCGGCCCGTCAGCCTGCTCAGCACCCTCGAGAACGAGCGCAACGCGGCCGCCGTCTACCTGCTCGACGCCGTCGAGGCGTTCGCCCTCCCGGTCGAGGACAACGCCGAGGCGCGGGCGGACACCGACGACTCGGTCGCGGACCTGCGGACCCAGGTGGCAGGACCTCGGAGGTGCCGTCCGGACCGCCTACCAGCCGTCGCTCGACCGGTTGGGCGAGCTCGACGACGTGCGGACCGACATCGACGCCTTCACCGGCGAGCGGGGCCTCGTCCAACATCGATCGCGGTCGCCGAGTACTTCAACCGCTACACCGCGGTCATGGACGACCTCTTCGCGGCCAACAAGCGCGTCGCGCTGGCCGTCGACGACCCCGAGCTCCGGCGCGGCGCCGAGCTCATCGACCTCAGCGGCCGCCAGACGAACCTCATCGCCATCCTCGTGCGCGATATGCTGCTCGCCGAGGTCGGCGGCGACGGCCCCGACGGGCTCGACACCGCCGCAGGAGATCTCCGCGATCGCCGCGTCCGCTCAGCGAGCTGCGCGCCAACGAGGAGCTCATCGACACCAAGGCGACCGGCGAATACCGCCAGATGGCCGCCGACCTGTTCGCCGCCCCCGAGATCGTCGCCTTCCCGCAGGTGGTCGACGACGCGCTGGCGTCTCGGGCCACGCCGACCTCGACGCCGTGGTGACCAACTCGGCGGGCGAGGACCCCGAGACCTACGGCTACACGGTGTTCCGCGAGTCGGTCACGACGCCCTGACCGACCGGGCCGAACGAGCTCCAGGCCGCGGCCGAGGCCCGCCAGACGGTGGTTCGTCGTGCTCGCTCGTCACCGCCCTCGTCGTCGCCGGCGCCGTCACGTGGTTGGTGTCGCGGTCGATCACCAAGCCGTTGCGGTCCCTGACCCGTCAGGCCAAGGAGATGGCCGAGCGCCGCCTCCCCGACGCCGTCATCGACATCCTCGAAACACCCCTCGGCGACGACGTCCAGGTCCCCACCGTCGACCCCGTCGTCGTCCACACCCGCGACGAAGTCGCCGACGTCTCCACCGCCCTCAACACCGTCCAGGACACCGCCCTCGACCTCGCCGTCGAACAAGCCGTCCTCCGCCGCAACATCGCCGACAGCTTCGTCAACCTCGGCCGCCGCAACCAGAACCTCCTCGGCCGCCAACTCGACTTCATCACCGAACTCGAAACCAACGAAACCGACCCCGACACCCTCTCCAACCTCTTCCGCCTCGACCACCTCGCCACCCGCATGCGCCGCAACGCCGAGTCCCTCCTCGTGCTCGCCGGCATCGAACCACCCCGCAAATGGGCCGCCCCCGTCCGCCTCACCGACGTCATCCGCGCCGCCCTCGGCGAAGTCGAGGACTACCAACGCGTCACCGTCCGCGGCGTCGAACCCGCCACCATCATCGGCAACGCCGCCGCCGACCTCGCCCACCTCCTCGCCGAACTCATCGAAAACGCCCTCGTCTTCTCACCCCCCGACCAAACCGTCGACATCCGCGGCCGCCAACGACCCGACGGCTACACCCTCGCCGTCATCGACTCGCGGCCTCGGCATGCCCCAAACCGACGTCACCGCCGCCAACCGCCGCCTCGCCGGCGCCGAATCCTTCACCATCGCCCCCTCCAAATACCTCGGCCACTACGTCGCCGGAAACCTCGCCGCCCGCCACAACATCCACGTCACCCTCGACAACTCCCCCGGCAACGGCATCACCGCCACCATCGACCTCCCCCCCACCCTCCTCACCAGCGACGCAGGACCTCGCCCCCGAGGTCACGCCGCCGCACGGTCACCGTCCCGTGCTGCCGGGCACGCCGGGGGCGCTGGCGCCGCCCGCCGCGGCCGCCGTGTCCGCTCTCCCGGGCCGCTCGCCGGTCAGGGTCCCGACGTTCGCCGGCCTCGGCAGCGGCGCACCGCCCGCCCGCACGCAGAGCGGGCTCGTCAAGCGCAACGCCCGTGACGGCGCGGGGACGACCATCGGCGCCGACCGGCCGACCGGTGACCTGCTCGACAGCCTGAGCCGGCACACGACGAACCTGCAGGGGCGGGACGCCCCGTTCCCGTCCGCGCCGCCGGCGCGGCCAGGGGCACCCGCCCCGAGCGCTCCCTGGGGCCCGCCGCCGGGTCCCCCGGGCAACGGGGGCCGACAGGCGCCGGCCGGGGCGCCGCTGGCGCGGCGCCGACCGACGCCCGACGGGCCCGTCCCACCCCCGCCGACCGCCCTTCCTCCCGTGTCCCCTCCTCCCGTCTCCCTTCCGCCGCGCGGCATGCCGCCCGCGGCGCCGGCGCCGGGATCCGCTCCCCCGCCCGACGGTGGTGGACAGACGAGCGGGGGCCTGGCCCGCCGAGTCCGCGGGCGCCCAGATGCCGGCCACGCAGCCGCTGACGCTGCGCCGCTCCGGCGGGGCCGCGCCGTCGCCGGCCGCCGCAGGGCCGCCCCCCGGCGGACGGCCGGCCGGGCCACCGCCCGCCGCGCCGCCGCCTGCCGGGCCGCCACCTGCCGGTCCACCGCCCGTGGCACCGGTCCCGGGGCGCGGGTTGCGCCGCGGCCTCGGCGCACAGCCGACGCCGCCCACGGGCGCGCGCCCGAACCGGGGATCGCCGGCACACCCGAGTCCCAGCAGCGCGCCGACGACGTCTACAGCTTCCTCAGCAGCTTCACCGCCGGCGTGCGCCGCGGCCTCGAGGCCAACTCGGCCCCGCCAGACCCCAGCCCGACCCCGGGCCTGAACTCGACGCCACCCCCGGCCTGCTCTGATCGTCAGCCCAGCTTCGTGAGCGTGCGCCGCAGGTTGCGCAGCGCCTGCTGCGTGCGCTGCTCGTTCTCGATGAGGGCGAAGCGCACGTAGCCCTCGCCGCCGGGGCCGAAGCCGACGCCGGGCGACAGCGCCACCTGCGCCTCGCGCACCAGCATCGAGGCGAACTCGACCGAGCCCATCTCGGCGTAGGCCTCGGGGATGGGCGCCCAGGCGAACATCGTGCCCCGCGGGCCGCGGCACGTCCCACCCCATGCGGTGCAGCCCGTCGATGAGCACGTCACGCCGGCCCTGGTAGACCGCCTGCACCTCGCGCGGCACGTCGGTCGCCTCGTTCATGCGTGACGGTGGCCGCGATCTGGATCGGCTGGAACGTGCCGTAGTCGAGGTACGACTTCAGCTTGGCCAGCGCCTGCACCACCTCGGCGTTGCCGGCCAGGAACGCCACCCGCCACCCGGCCATCGAGAACGACTTGGTCAGCGAGTACAGCTCGACCGCGCACTCCTTGGCCCCCTCGGCCTGCAGGATCGACGGCGGCTGGAAGCCGTCGTAGCCCAGCTCGGCGTAGGCGTTGTCGTGGACGACGACCACCTCGTGCTCGCGGGCGAAGTCGACCACCTGCTGGAAGAACTCGAGGTCGACGCGTGGCCGTCGTGGGGTTGTGCGGGAAGCTGAGCACGATGACCCGCGGCTTGGGCCACGAGTACTCGTAGGCCTCGCGCACCCGCTCGATGAAGTTGCCGTCGGTCGACATCGGGATCTCGCGGGCCGACGCGCCGGCGAACAGCGGGGCGAAGATGTGGATCGGGTACGACGGCGACGGCACCAGCGCGGCGTCGCCCGGGCCCAGCAGCACCCACATGAGGTGCGAGAACCCCTCCTTGGCGCCGATGGTGGTGATGACCTCGCGGTCGGGGTCGAGGTCGACGCCGAAACGCCGCTGGTACAGGTCGGCGAGAGCCTGGCGCAGCTTGGGGATGCCGCGGCTCGCCGAGTAGCGGTGGTTGCGGGTGTTGTGGGCCGCCTCGGCCAGCTTCTCGACCGCCAGCTCGGGCGACGGGATGTCGGGGTTGCCGAACCCGAGGTCGATGACGTCGAGCCCGGCGCGACGGGCCTCGACCTTCAGACCGTCGATGATCGTGAAGACGTACGGGGGCAGGCCGGTGATCCGCCGGAACTCCATGGCGTCCCACGGTACCCGTGTGGTCGCGACCGCCTGACCGGGTTGTGACCGATGCGACCGGTCCGCGGTTGGCCGGCAGGGTCGCGGTCGAGGATCATCTGCACGTGACCATCGAGATCGACGTCGTCATCGAGATCCCCCGCGGCAGCCGCAACAAGTACGAGTTCGACCACGAGGCCCACGTCTTCCGCCTCGATCGCCGCCTCTTCACCGCGACCACCTATCCCGCCGACTACGGCTTCATCCCCGACACGCTGTCCGAGGACAGCGACCCGCTGGACGCCCTCGTCCTCCTCGAGGAGCCCACGTTCCCCGGCTGCTGGGTCACCGCCCGGCCGGTCGGCGTGTTCTGGATGGAGGACGACGCCGGACCCGACGCCAAGATCCTCTGCGTCCCCGCGGGCGACACCCGGTGGGAGCAGGTGACCGACATGTCCGACCTGCCCGCCCACCTCGTGGACGAGATCGAGCACTTCTTCGAGGTCTACAAGGTGCTCGAGCCCGAGAAGCACTCGAACGTGCGGGGCTGGGAGGGCGCCTCCGCCGCAGTCGACGAGATCGCCGCCTGCCGCAAGCGCTACGCCGACACGCCGCACTGACGGCGACCGCGAGGGCGCAGCCACGCGTCAGCCCGACCGCTCGGAGGCCTCGCGGTCGCCCAGCAGGGCGGCGCCGATGGCGCCCGGCCTGCTCGCCCAGCTCGGCGGCCACGATGCGCACGTCGGTGCGCTCCTCGGGCGCCATCACCTGCGTCGGGCAGTGCGGTCCGCACCGGGTCGAGCAGCAGGTCACCGGCCTCGACCAGGCCGCCGCCGATGACCACGAGCGAGCTGTCGAGGATGGCCAGCAGGTTGCCGATGCCGAGCGCCACCCACTCGCCGAAGCGCTCGCAGATGGCCAGCGCGTCGGGGTCGCCCTCGGCCGCGGCCTGGGTGACGTGCTCGCCCCGCACGCTCGTCGGCTTCGCCGGCCAGCGCCACACCCCGGGAGAACCGGTACGGCGATCGGCCGCCTCGCGGCCCAGCATGCCGAGCCCGCTGCCCGACGCGAACCGCTCCCAGCAGCCCTCGCGCCCGCACGGGCACGGCGGTCCGTTCGGGTCGACCACCATGTGCCCGGCCTCGCCTCCGAACCCGTGCGCACCCCGGACGAGCTCGCCGTCGGCGATCACCCCGGCGCCGATCCCGGTGCCGAGCGTGACCATCAGCGCGTCGCGTGACCCCGCGGGCCGCGCCGGCCACGTGCTCACCCCACGTGGCACAGGTGGCGTCGTTGTCGACCCGGACGGGCAGCCCCAACCGGGCGTCGAGCTCCTCGCCGACCCGGACGCCGTACAACCCGGGCAGGTTGGGACCGACCCGCAGGACGCCCCCGCGGTCGACCAGGCCGGCGATCCCGATGCCGAGGGCGCCGATCTCGCGGTCCTTGCCCAGCGTGCGCACCACGTCGGCCATGGCGTCGAGCAGCGGGGCCGTGCCGTCGGGCGTCGGAACCCGCGCCTCGTCGACCACCGTCGTGGGGTCGTCGGGGTCGAGCGCGACCCCCAGCACCTTCGTGCCGCCGACGTCGATGCCGGCGACGAGCGACCCGCTCAATACCGCAGCAAGGCGCCCGCACGCCCCATCACGTCGAGGTCGGCGTTGCCGATGCAGATCTCGACCTGGCACTGCTGCGCCAGGGCCTCCTCGACAGCGTCCTCGACGAGGTCGTCGACCTCGACCATGTCCCCTCGCGCAGCTGGGGCAGCGCCGGCCCATGGCCGCCAGCCGGTCGCAGCCCTCGCACCGCCATCCGGGCGCCGAGTACCCCGACGACACCAGCAGCGTGTCGACCCGGTGCTCACCGAGGGCCTCGACCACGTCGCCGAGGCCGCCGACGCCCCGGCGACCGGCGGACACCGCCGCCCGCAGCCGGTCGACGATGCCGGCCTGGCGCGCCCGCTCGACCTCGGCCTCGATCTGCTGGGCGGCCGCCATGACCTGCTCGTGGCTGGCGGTCACCGGCACGGACAGCCGCCCGGCGAGCCGCTCGCGCAGGTACGGGTGCAGCGCGGCCTCGAGCTGACCGGCGAGGTCGTCGGGCGCGGCGATGACCAGGTGGGCGAACGGGTGCTGCCCCCACGCCGTGAAGGCCACGTGTGCGGCGGTGCGGACGTGCTGGTGGTTGCGGGCCTCGAGCGCCTGGGCGTGGTCGCCCCGGTCACGGTCGCCCCGGCCGTCGATGTCGCGGAGCGCCTCCTCGAACAGCTCGGACCGCTCGACGAGCTCACCGACCTCGAAGACGAACATGCGGGCCCGCTGGCGGTCGGCCAGCAGGACCCCGATCGACTCGTGCTCGCGCAGCACCGACTCGAGCTGGCCCACCGCCGGCGTGTGGTTGACGACCACGCGGGTGCGCACCGGCACCGGCAGCTCGATGACCCGCCACATGTCGTCGGCGGCGCAGGCGAAGATGGCGACACCACGCACCCGCGACCGGTTGAGGTCGTCGCGGACGTAGGCCTCGATGCGCCGCAGGTCGGCGGTCACCGAGGCCTCACCGTCGGCGCGGGACCTGGCCGACTTCAGCAGGACGTCGACCTCGTGGGTCAGGTCGCGGTGGCGGGCCACCCGGCGGCCGTCGACGTCGAGGTAGCACGACGTGATCGGCGCGTTCACGCCCTTGATCGATGCGAGCTCCCGGATCGCGGCCTCGGTGATTGCCGCCACGGCGCCTCCTCTGCGATCACCCGATCGGGGTCGGTCCAGCCGGGTGGGGCCCCGACCGGAGGGGTGCGGACGACGGCGATGGTAGGCGACCGCGGGCCGGCTCGCAGCGGGTCAGGTGACGGTGATCCGCTGAACCCGAGGGGCGTCGTCGTCGGCCGCGGTCGCGCCGTCAGCGCCGTGACGCGCCCGGCCAGCCCCCGGTGCCGGCCAGCCACCGGCGCCCGTGACCCGTTTCGCCACGTCTCCCACCGTGGCCAGGGTGCCGGCCAACGTGGCGAGCGTCTCGGGGTCGTTGACGACCTCCTCGGCGACGTCCAGCGCGGCACGGGCGGCCTCGATGAGCTCGCGGGCGGCGGTCTGCAGGTGCTCGACACCCTCGCGGGCCCGCGCCTGCGTGCCGGCCGCCATGTCGCCGTCGAGGTTGCTGGGGCTCATCGTGCGCTCCTCGCTCGTGTGCGGTGCGGCCTACCGGACCGGCTCGGCCGCCGGGGCCACGCCCGGGACCGCCGCGGCGGTGGCGACCACCGCAGGCTCGTCGCCCGCGGGCCCGGCCGCGCCGAACGTCACCGTCAGCCGACCGCTGCGCAGGCGGGCCGCACCCACCTGCCGGCGCCGCAGGCTGTCGGGCAGCACGACCGCCCGGCGGTACGGGCCCACGCGCACGAGCAGCTCGTCGCCCACCCGGCCGAGCTCGAGCTCGTCGCGGTCGGAGAACGGCAGGTCGATCTCGAGGACCATGTCGCCCCCGCGCTGACGCACCCGCAGGGGCTCGCGGCGCCCGAACCGGGCCGTGGGGTCCTCGTCGCCGTAGAGGGCGTCCGCGAACCCGCGCAGCGCCTCGTGCCCGACCTGCTCGGCGGGCTGCAGCGGCACCCGGAGGACGGGAACGGGGGCGAAGCCGTCGTCGATCGCCGCCAGGTGCTCGGCGTGGGCCGCCTTCCAGCGGGCGAACCACGGGTCGCTGACCTCGTCGGGCAGCAGGCGGTTCGCGATCACGGCGTCGACGTGGTAGCCGAACAGCGACAGGTAGGTGTGGGTGCGGCGCGCCTCGGCGATCACCATCCGCTCGGGGTTCACCACCAGCCGCACGCTGGTGCGGCGCCCGTCGGTCAGCAGCTCCCGCACGCCGGCGAGCCGCTGGTGGAAGCGCTCGGTGGCCGCCCACACGTCGTCTCCGGCCACGGGCAGGCTGGTCACCCGGGACACGAGCGGCGACACCACCTTGTTGAGCCGGCGGCCCATGGGGAACACGCGCTCCATGTACCGGCCGAGCACGTCGGGCAGCGACAGCAGCCGGATGGTCTCGGCCGTCGGCGCGCAGTCGACGACGAGCACGTCCCAGTCGCCGGTGGTGGCGTGCTGCTTGATGTCGCTGAGGGCGAAGACCTCGTCGAGGCCGGGGACGACCGACAGCTCCTCGGCCTCGAGGCCCTCGACCCCGGCCCAGCGGAAGACCTCGACGAGGTAGCGCTGGATCTCGGACCAGGCCTCCTCCATGCGGTCCTGCGCGTCGAGCTGCTGGGCCCACAGGTTGTCGGCCACGGGTGCCGACGAGCGGGCCCGAGCGGGACGTCGAAGGCGTCGCCGAGCGAGTGCGCCGGGTCGGTGGACAGGGCGAGCGTGCGCAGGCCGGCATCGGCGCAGCGCAGCGCGGTGGCGGCCGCCGCGGTGGTCTTGCCGACCCCGCCCTTGCCCGTGAACAGCAGGATCCGCGGGTGCCCACCTGCCCGTCGCCCCAGCCGTCGTCATCGGTCGGCTAGCCCTCGAGGTGCGTGCGGAGCGAGCGGAGCGCGGTGCAGACGATGCGGCTCTCGGCCCGTCGCTTGACGAAGCCCGGCAGCGGCACGCAGCAGGTCGACCTCGAGGTGGTAGGTCACGCAGCGTGCTGTCGGCGTCGCCGTCGACCGCGGCCAGCACGTAGGAGCCGTCGAGCTTGCGGGTGATGTCGCCCTCGACCAGCTTCCACGCCAGCACCTCGGGCGCCTCGGCGTAGTCGTAGCGCAGGCGGTAGCTGGTGCTGCGGCCCATGGCGGCCGCCCGGAAGGCCACCTCGAGCGGCACGACCCTCGTCGTCGCGGGCCACGACCTCGGCCGACTTCAGGTCGGTCGCCCAGGTCGGGTACTCGTCGAAGTCGACGAGCACCTGCCAGGTCTGCTCGGGCGACGCGCCGACCACCATCTGCTGCGTCGCCTCGTCAGCCATCGCGTCGGGCCCCCTGACCTGTGTCGAACGGACGCAGGAACGTTAGTGCGCCGCCGGCCGGGGCCGCCCCGGTCACGATCCGGTCACGCGGCCCGTCGGGGCGTGCGCTCCTTGGCGGGGAACGCGCCGTGGCGGGCGCCCCACAGCGCCATCAGCCCGAGGCCGAGCACGGGGACGAGCACGCCGAAGGCGAGGGCCGTGAACGGGCGGGCGGCCGCGGTCGCCACCGCCACGACCACCTGGACCGCCAGCAGCACCCGGAACGTCCGGGTGACCCGTGCCGGGGCGACCCGGTCGCTGAGGAAGAACACCCCGGCCATCGTCAGGTCGTCGTACCGGCTGCGGCCGATGGCCACCGCGTAGGCCCACAGGAACGCCGAGCACCCGGCGACGAACAGCACCAGGTCGACCGGCACCGCCACGTACTCGAGGGGGTCGGGCGCCACGGCGGCCGCGATCGAGGCCACCGCGAACACCAGCGTCGCCCACCCGTTCGCCCGCACGATCGCCTCGCCCGCGCCCTCGTCGGGGGGCCACGGACGTGCGTGGGCGACGGACGGCACCGACCACGTCGTCGTCGGCATCGTCCGAGTCGTCCGTGGCGTCCGTGGCGCCGACCGCCTCGTCGTCGGGCCGGCCGGCCCCGCGGCTCACCACCGGTCCAACACCCCGGCGAGCCGGGCCGCCAGCACGTCGTAGCCGAACTCGCGCACGGCCCGCTCGCGTCCGGCCGCGCCCATCTCGCTGGCGTCGACCCTCGTCGTCGAGCAGCGCGGCCAGCGCCCGGGCGACGGCGGCCGGATCGTCGGGCGGGTCGACCACGAGCCCGGTCTCGCCGTCGGCGACGGCCTCGGCGGCGCCGCCGCTCTCCCCCGCCACCTGCGGCACGCCGCACGCGGCCGCCTCGAGGAACACGATGCCGAAGCCCTCCTGCTCGAGGCCGCCCCACCGGTTGCGGCACAGCATGGCGAACACGTCGGCGCACGCCGTAGAGGGCGGGCAGGTCGGGCTCGGGGACCCGGCCCGAGGAGCCGCACCGGGGCGCCGCGGCGAGCGACCAGCCGGTCGAGCCGGTCCCGGTCGCGGCCCGAGCCCGCCGATGGCGACGACCAGGTCGGGGTGGTCGGGCGCCAGGCGGGCGGCCGCCTCGATCAGCACGTCCATGCCCTTGCGGGGCACGAGGCGGCTGACGCTGACCACGACGCGGGCGTCGCCGGGCAGGTCGAACAGGGCCCGGGCCTTGGCCCGCGCCTCGGCGTCGAGCGGCACGAAGCGCTCGACGTCGACCCCGGGCGGCACGACCGTGACCGGGCAGGGACCGGCCCGGCGGCCCGCTCGCCCTCGGCCGCCGGGTAGCCGCCGGCCGCGATGACCTCGGACGCACCCCGCAGGACCCGGCCCAGCAGGGACCGGGCGCCCGGGAGCCGGCCGGGGACCGTGACCTCGGCGCCGTGCAGCACGAGGCCGTACGGGCTGGACAGGCGGGGCCCGAGCAGCCCGACGGGCAGCGCCGGGTCGAGCACGACGAGCGTCGGCGCCGACCTCGGCGGCCAGGGCGTCGATGCGGCGCGCCAGCGACGGCGTGGGCAGCAGCACCCGCTCGGGCGTGCGCACGACCCGGAACGGCTGCTCGGCGTCCCAGGCGTCGGCGCCCTCGTAGGGCGTGGTCAGGACCGTGAACGTCGCCGGGCGAGCCGGCGCCACAGCTCCCACAGGTAGGACTGGATGCCGCCGACCTTCGGCGGGAAGTCGTTGGTGACGAGCAGGTGGGGCACGGCGGGCGGGTCCTCGCTCAGCGGGGGTCGAGCGGCGCGTCGAGCTCGGCGCGCACCAGCGGATCGGCGTCCGTGATCGCCCCCGACGCCGCCGACGAGGTCGTCGCGGCCGAGGCGGCGGGCCGCCCACACGGCGTGGGCCCGGAGCAGGGGGTCGGCGGCGGCCAGGGCTGTCGACCAGGGCGGCTGCGACCCGCGGGGTCGGTCGGATCGCCGACGTTGCCGAGCACGACGAGGGCGTTGCGGCGCAGGTAGCGGGGCTCGCGGGCGGGGATGTACCAGCGGCCGTGGCGGGCCAGCAGCTCGTCGTCGGTGGCCGCCAGCAGGTCGAGCACGTCGACCGACGCCTGCGCCCCCTCCCCCGCCGGGGCGGCGCTGGCGGGCGGCGCCGCCCCGCCCCGATCGAGGCGCCGGTTGGGCGGGCACACCTCCTGGCAGTCGTCGCAGCCGTAGATGCGGTCGCCCAGGGCCACCCGGTGCTCGCGGGGGAACGGGCCCTCGCACCTGCAGCAGCCAGGCGAGGCAGCGGCGGGCGTCGACCACGCCCGGGGCGACGATGGCGCCGGTCGGGCACCCGTCGAGGCAGCGGGAGCACGTGCCGCACCCGTCGGGCACCGGTGCGGTCGGGGGCCCGCCGGCGACGAGGGGCGCGTCGGTGACGACCGAGCCGAGCACGAACCAGCTGCCCTCGCCCGGCAGCAGCAGGTTGGCGTTCTTGCCGTACCAGCCGAGCCCGGCGCGGTAGGCCGCCTCGCGGTCGACCAGGGCGTTGTCGTCGGCCACGACCCGGGCGCGCCACCCGGCGGCCTTGAGCTCGCCGGGCCACGGCGGTGAGGGCGGCCTTCAGCGGGCCGTAGTGGTCCTCCCAGGCGTACCGGGCCACGCGAGCCGCGGGCCGGCCGGAAGCGGGGCCGTCGCGCCGGGCGCCGACGTCGACCGGCGATCCGAGGGCCCGGCGGTAGCTGCGGGCGCCGACCACGAGGGCCCGGGCGTCGGGCAGTGCGGCCGTGGGATCGGTGGAGCGGTCGGGGTGCAGGTAGGTGAACCGCATCCCGCCGTGGAGCCCGGCCGCCTTCCGGTCGGTCAGGTGGCGGTGGGTGGTGGCGAACGGGACGGCCGCCGTCACGCCGACGGCATCGAGGCCTGCGGCCCGCCCCGTGGCGACGAGGTCGTCGAGCGCGGGGACGCGTCGGGGCGGCAGGACGGCCGTGGGCACCGGGCCATCGTGCCGACACCCGGCCCCGGCGGCAACTCGGCCGGCCCCGCGGCGCGAGCAGGCTCAGCCGGTGCGGCGGACGTGGCGCAGCTCGGGCAGCAGGCCGGCCCCGGACAGGAGCCGCAGCGCCCGCTCCTCGGCGACGTCGACCACGACGGCCTCGCCCGGCTCGCGCGAGCAGATGAACGTGACCACGCAGTCGGTGCAGGCGCTCGTGCCCTGCATGGCGCACTCGTCGCAGTCGATGGTGAGGGGCTCGCCCTCGTCTCGGGGGAAGTGGGGGTGTGACACGTGCGGTCTCCTCGTGGCGATCGGGCACCGGACCAGCGACCCGTGGCCGTCCCACGAGCGACCCTACGCAGGGGGTGTGACAGCGAGGGAGGTCGGTGGGTCAGCGGCGGAGGACGGCGACGAGCTGGCGGGCGTGGAGCACGTTGGCGCCGCGGCGGCGCACGCCCGTCCGCACCCGGTTGTCGCTCGACGCCACGATGACGGGCGTCGCCGCGGGGATGCGGCCGACCATGTCGATGATCACGTCGTCGGCCTCGACCCCGGGATCCGAGAACCGCACCCGCACCAGCGAGCGCATCGGTGCCGGGACCGACAGCGGCTCGACCTCGGCGCCGTCGAACACGACCTCGACGGCGGTCGCGGTGCGATGGGCCAGGTCGGACACCGCGGCGACCAACCTCCTGCGCTGCTCCGCGGCCGGCAGCTCGGGCCAACCGGTCATCGTCACGTTGTAGCCGTCCACCAGCAGCACGGCACCGGGGGCCCGCAGCAGGTGCTCGGCCGCCTCGACCGAGTCGTCGAACACCCCGCCCGGCAGGGTCAGGGGCACCCGTTGCGGCGTCGCGGCGGCCCCGGCGGGGCCGGGCGGGGACGGCGGGATCATGCCCTCAGCCGTCGCGGCGGACGACCCCGGTGCGGACGCCCGGGCGTCCTCGCGAGCCTGTTCCAGCGCTTCGGCCACCGCGGCCAGCGCATCGGCCAGCGACGCCGCGGCCGCGGCGGCGTGGGCCACCCCGGTGACCACGACCGCGGGCACGGCCACCGGGGCCGGTGCCATGGGGGCGGATGGTGCCGGTGGGCCCGGGGCGGGCGTCGGGTCGGCAGCCGGCTCGGGCGCGTCCGCCTGCTCCACGGGCGGCGACGCGGCGCGCAGCTCGGCCTCGAGGGCGCGGATGCGGGCCCGGGCCGCGTTGAGCTGGGTGCCGCGCTCGACGAGGCGCGAGTCGGTGTCCTTCAGGCTGCGGACCGCGTCGCGGCGCTCGACCGCGAGCTGGTCCACGTGCGCCTCGAGCTCGGCGAGCCGGGCCTCGGCGCCGTGCCGGGCGGCCTGCTCGACCGCGAGCCCGTTTCGGAGGGCATCGACCTCGGCGGCGAGATCGGCGGCCGACTCCTCGGCGCGGGCCAGGGCCGCCTGGGCGGCCGCGAGCCGGCGGGTCGCGGCCCGCTCCTCACGCTGCTCGGCCGCGTCGGCGGCACGGGCCGACGAATCGGCCTCGAGCGCGGCCAGCTCGTCGCCCCAGCCGTCGGGACGGGCGAGCCACAGCCAGCCGGCCCGGCCCACGTCGTCCTCGTCCACGACCGCCGCCACCCGCGCCCGGAACGCGTCGTCACCCTCGACGACCCGGGCGATGGCGTCGAGCGACCGCGGGTTCAGCTTGGCGAAAGCGAGGTACGGCCGCAGCGCGTGTGGCGGCGGCACGACGGGGTCGGCGGTCAGGCCGGCGCGGGCGACGGCGAACGCCGCTTCCACCGCGCGGCGGATGACGCCGGCCGCGTCGCTCAGCTCGCCCCCGGGTCGGACGCGCCCGTGGCCGAGCCTGCCGTCGACTCGGCCGCGCCGGGGTCGAGGCGTTCGACCGCGGTCCCCGTGCCGCACCAGCGGCAGGTGACCTGCTCGACGTGCTCGTCGAGCACGACCTCGTCCTCGATGCGCAGCTCGCCACCCACCGTGAAGTGGTGGTAGGCCCGGGTGCGTCGGGACGTCACCACGTCGAACCGGGTGAGGTTCCCGCAGGCGGTGCAGCGGTATCGGTTGGCCACGGGCGCAGCCTACCGAGCGCCCACGAGCTCGCCGGGAGACCCGGGACGACGTTGCCGCTCACGCGTCGAAGCGAACGCTTGTCCGCCGGAACGCACGTTCGCTAGAATTGCGGCCCGATGGAGGGCAGCGCCGACGACCTCGCCACGCCGCTGCACGAGGTCACCTTCTGCGTCGTCGACCTCGAGACCACCGGCGCGTCCGCGGCGACCTGCGAGATCACCGAGGTCGGCGCCGCCCGGTTCCGGGGCGGCGAGTGCCTGGGAACGTTCCAGACCTTCGTCGACGCCACCGCGCCCCTCGAGCCGGCCGTCACGGCGCTCACCGGCATCACCGACGCGATGCTGCGCGGCGCGCCGCCCGTCGAGGCCGTGCTGCCCGCGCTGGCCGAGTTCGCGGCCGGGGCCGTCCTGGTCGGGCACAACCTGCGCTTCGACGTGTCGTTCCTCGACGCCGCCCTCGCCGCCACCGACCGCGCCACGGTCGGCGCCCGCACGGTCGACACGCTCGCCCTGGCTCGACGCCTGGTCGGCGACGACGCCGTGGACCTCCGGCTCGCCACGCTCGCCGAGGCCCTGGCGCTCGCCCACCGCCCGTGCCATCGCGCCCTCGACGACGTCCTGGCCACGGCCGACCTGCTGCACGCGCTGCTCGAACGGGCCGCGGGCCTGGGCGTGACCGTGCTCGACGACCTGATCGAGCTCCCCGCGCTGGCCCGCCACGCGCCGGCGGCCAAGCTGCGCCTCACCACCGGCCTGCCGCGTGGCCCCGGCGTCTACGTGCTGCGCGACGCGCAGGGGGCGGCGCTGCGGGTCGAGGCCGCCCCCGACGTGCGACGGTCCGTCCGGTCGCTGTTCGCCACCGACGCAGGGCCGGGCGTCCGCCACCTGCTGCGCACCGTCCACTCGGTCGATCACGTCCGGTGCGGCTCGGCGGCCGAGGCCGCGCAGCGTGCCGCCCAGCTGGCCGCAGAGCTGCTCCCGCCGCGCCGGCGGCGGCGCCGACCGGCGGCGGGCGCGGGTCTACGCTGCGCGTCGTGCTGACCGCGTTCGTGCTCATCCACGCCGCCCCCGACCGCATCGCGGACCTCGGGCCCGAGATCGCCGATGTCGACGGCGTCGCCGAGGTCTACTCGGTCACCGGCGACCTCGACCTCGTGGCGATCGTGCGGGTCCGCGAGCACGAGCGGCTCGCCGAGGTCGTGACCCGCCACATCTCCTCGCTCGACGGCGTCGTCCACACCACGACGATGATCGCCTTCCAGGCCTACTCGCGGCACGACCTCGACTCGATGTGGGACCTCGGCATCGAGTGAGCGGGGCGTCCCGTCTCAGGGCTCGTCGGTGCGGCCGACCGCCCGCACGAGGCGGGTGATCAGCTCCTCCCACGGCTCCGGCGCCCGGGCAGGTCGAGGTCGACGGCCCCGAACAGCAGGAACCCGAACCCGACGGCGTGGCAGAACCGCACGATCGACAGCGTGTCGAGCGTCGGGGTCGATGGCGCCGGTGGCCTTGGCCTCGGTCGACGAGGTCGGTCGAGCTGGTCGCCGGCGGTGCTCGAGCGGCGTCGCGCAGCAGCGTCGCCACCTCGGGGTCGCGCCGGGCGGCGACGAACGCCTCGAGCAGCAGCGCCTGCCCGTTGTCGAACTCCTCGGTGACGAGGTGCGAGCCGACGGTGGTGAGGATGTCGGTGACCTTGCCCTCGAACTGGTGCTCGGCGAAGAGCTGCTCGAACTCGTCGTCGGACTGGGCCTCGATGGCCGCGAGCAGCAGCTCGGCCTTGCCGCGGAAGCGGCCGTAGATGGCGCCGGTGGTGAACCCGGCGCGCCGGGCGATCTCCTGCGACGCCGGCGCCGTCGTAGCCCTTCTCGGCGAACACCTCGGCGGCGGCGGCGACCAGCCGGTCGCGGATCGGGGTCGCCGCGCACGGCGGCTGGATCGGTGTCCGCACGTCGGTCAGTCAACGGGCAGGTCGATCGTGATCGAGCGTCAAGCGCCGGGGCTCGGACGAGGCGGCTCCGCGTTCGACACCGCGATCGAGCGCGTCGAGGGCGCCGGCGGCCGCGCCCGTCGTCGATCGCGGCCCGGGCGGCCGTCGATGCCCGCCGGCGAGGTCGTCGGCGAGGCCGGCCGCGACCAGGCCGGCGCCGGCGTTGAGCGCTCACGATGTCGCGGTGCGGGCCCGTGCTCGCCCGCCAGCACCCGCCGGGCGAGCGTCGGCGTTGGTGGCGGCGTCGCCGCCCGACCAGGTCCTCGCGGTCGACGCGGCGCGAGGCCCAGGGCCTGCGGGATCGACCGTCGCAGGTCGTGACCGTCGCCGTCACGCAGCTCGACCACGCGTGGACGGTCGTCGTGATCGTCAGCTCGTCGAGGCCGTCGTCGCCGTGGACGATGAGCGCCCGCTCGGCGCCCCTGGCGGGCGAGCACGCCCGCCATGCGCTCGGCCATGCGGAGGTCGGCCACGCCGATCATGTAGCCGCCGCGACCCGGCCGGGTTGGACAGCGGCCCGAGGATGTTGAAGGCGGTGGGGACGCCGAGCTCGCGCCGGGACGGGCCCGGCGTGGCGCATGGCCGGGTGGTACCGCGGGCGCGAAGCAGAAGCCGATGCCGGCCTCGCGCGACGCACCGGGCCACGCCGTCGGGCCCGAGCTCGATGCGCGACGCCGAGCGCCTCGAGCAGGTCGGCGGCGCCGGCAGGCCGACGACGCCGCCCGGTTGCCGTGCTTGCACACCCGCCCGCCGGCGCCGGCGACGACGAGCGCCGCCAGCGTGCGAGACGTTGATCGTGTGGGCGCGGTCGCCGCCGGTGCCGACGATGTCGACCACCGGCCCGTCGGCGGCGAGCTCGACCCGGTCGGCGGCGTCGAGCATGGCGTCGACCATGCCGGCGAGCTCGTCGACGGTCTCGCCCTTCATGCGCAGGGCGACGATGAACGCCGGCGATCTGGGCGGGCGTGGCCGCGCCGTCGAGGATCTCGGCCATCGCGGCGCGGGCCCGCTCGGCCGTCAGGTCGGCACCCGACGACAGCGTGCCGAGGACGGGCGCCCACCCCCGAACGTCATCCGGGCTACGAGGCTCGGCGGCGAACGTCATCCGGCTCGAGGCTCGGCGGCGAACGTCATCCGGGGCTACGAGGCCCGGCGGCGCTGGCGGATGATGCGCCGGCGCTCCCGCTCGGTGGCGCCGCCCCAGACGCCTTCCTTCTCGCGAACGGCGAGGGCGTGCTCGAGGCAGGTCTCACGGACGGGACACCCTCCGCACACCGCCTTGGCATCGTCGGCCTCGTCGTCGGTGACGGGGTAGAAGATCAGCGGGTCGAGTCCGCGGCAGGCAGCGTGCTGTCGCCATGTCAGCTTCATGATGGCGGGAATGTCTCCCTGTGACTGATTCGTGTCGTACGCGATCGACGGGGCAGCGCCGCAACGGCGTGCCCCGAGATCGGAGTCTCTGTTCCCCAGATGGCCGCGCGCAAACCCACACGCAACGGAGTGACCCGCAGGCTCCGAAGCCGGAGGACGGCCGATCTTGGCACCCGATCCGGGCGGTCGCAAGGCCCTATTGGCGCAGGTCCGGAGCCCACCGCGCCCGGCGCCACCAGGCACGGCCTGCTCCTGTGCGGCGCACGACGGCGGACGCCGCCGGCAGGGCGCTCCTCCGCGACGATTCGTGGGCGAGGTGACACATGCCTCACCCGGGAGGACCAGGCGGAACCGCAGGCAGCACCCACCGCACCCGCCGTTAGTCTCGGACGCCGGACCCAGGAGACCCTCCCCATGCCCCTCGGCTCGTTCGACCGCACCGACAACCTCACCCGCCTCGGCGTCGGCACGTTCGACGTGCTCGTGGTCGGCGGCGGCATCACCGGCGCCGGCGTCGCCCTCGACGCCGCGGCACGCGGCCTGCGCACCGCCCTCGTCGAGCGCGACGACTTCGCCTCGGGCACGTCGTCGAAGTCGTCCAAGCTCGTCCACGGCGGGCTGCGCTACCTCCAGAACGGCGACGTCCGCCTCGTGTACGAGGCCCTCCACGAGCGCCAGCGCCTGCTGCGCAACGCCCCCCACCTGGTGAAGGTGCTGCCGTTCCTCATCCCGGTGTTCACCGGCAAGGGCGGCATCATCCCCAAGCAGGTCGCGCGGGCGCTCGGCTCGGCCATGTGGATGTACGACCTGACCGGCGGCCTGCGCATCGGCAAGGTCCACCGCCGGCTGCAAGGCCGACGCGGCCCGTGGCGCACATGCCGACCCTCGGCGACCGCCTGGCCTGGGCCTACCTGTACTACGACGCCCAGACCGACGACGCCCGGCTGACCCTGACGCTGGCACGGACCGCGGCGCTCGACTTCGGCGCCACCGTCGTCAACCACGCCGGGGTGACGCGCCTGCGTCAAGACCGACGACCGGGTGACCGGCGCGGTGGTCGACGCCGGGCCCGACAGAGGCGAGATCGAGGTGCGGGCCCGGGTCGTGGTCAACGCCACCGGCGTGTGGGCCGACGACGTCCGGGCGCTCGACGAGGGCGCCCACCCCGACAGCATCCGGCCGGCCAAGGGCATCCACATCACGGTGCCGTGGGACAAGGTGCGCAACGACATCGCCGCCGTCGTCCCCGTGCCGAAGGACAGGCGGTCGGTGTTCGTCGTCCCGTGGCCGGGCGCCGACGGCACCGTGGGCGGGCCGGGCTCGGTCACCTACATCGGCACCACCGACACCGACTACGACGGCGACGTCGACGATCCGCAGTGCACGGCCGACGACATCGCCTACCTGCTGTCCGCCATCAACCACTCGGTCACGGAACCGCTCGACGAGAGCGACGTGCTCGGCACGTGGGCGGGGCTCCGTCCCCTGGTGAGCGACGCCGCCAGCACCCGGACCGCGGACATGTCGCGTCGCCACCGGGTGTCGACGTCGCCGTCGGGACTGGTGACGGTCATCGGCGGGAAGCTCACGACCTACCGCGAGATGGCCGAGGACGCGGTCGACGCCGCACTGGCCGCCGCCGCGGTCGCCGGCGACCCGCTCCCCCGCCTCGCCGGCCGCAGCCGCACCCGGAAGCTGCGCCTCCGTGGGGCCGAGGGCTGGGCCGAGGCGAGCGCCACCCACCGCCACCTGGCCGAGCGCTACGGCGGCGAGACCGGCGTGCTCACCGCCATGGTGGCGGCCGATCCGGCCCTCGGCGAGCCGTTGGTCCCCGGCCTCCCGTACCTCCGGGCCGAGGCCGTCTACGCGGCGCGCTACGAGATGGCGACGACGCTCGACGACGTGCTCGCCCGCCGGACCCGGGCCCGGCTGCGTGACGCGGCCGCCACCGCAGCGGCGGCCGCCGACGTCGCCGCGCTCGTCGGCCCCGAGCTCGGGTGGACGCCGGCCGAGCAGGCCGAGCAGGTGGCCCGCTACGTCGCCGCGGCCGCCCACGAGCGCGAGGTCCCGGGCCTGCCCGACGTCGCCGCCTTCGCCGCCGGCGGCTGATCAGCGCCAGGCCGGCCCGCCTCGTCCCAGCCCACGCGCCGCGAACCGTCCCGGAGCACCAGCGCCCCAGGCGGCCCACAGGCAGCACGCGTGCCAGGATCGGGCCGATGACCGCGCCCCACGACCTCCCCGCTGCCGGTCCCGGCGCCCCCACACCGCCGATCGCCATCGCGGGCGGCGCCGCCGCGGCCACGCCCCGGCTCGACGCCGAGCGGGTGGCGGTCGGCGACGACCTCCTGGCCCGCCTCCGCACCGCCTGCGCCGACGTCACCGTCGAGGCGGGGGCGGTGGCCGAGGCCAGCCGGGACTGGTGGCCGCTCGCCATGTCCTGGGCGACGACGGGGCAGGTCGCCGGGTTGGCGGCCGCGGTCGCCCGGCCCACCGACGCGGCCCAGGTGGCCGCGGTGCTGGCGCTGTGCCACGAGGCCCGCGTCCCGGTCACCGCCGCCGGCGGCCGCAGCGGGGTGTGCGGGGCCTCGGTGCCGCTGCACGGAGGCGTGGTCCTCGACCTCACCGGGATGGCCGGGATCGTGGACGTCGACCCGACGTCGCTCGTGCTCGACGTCCTCCCCGGCACGTTCGGCGACGTCCTCGAACGGGACCTGCGCACCGACCACGACGTCACCGTCGGCCACTGGCCGCAGTCGGTGGCGCTGTCGACGGTCGGCGGCTGGCTCGCCTGCCGGGGAGCGGGGCAGCTCTCGGGGCGCTACGGGAAGATCGAGGACATCGTCCTCGGCCTCGACGTCGCCCTCGCGGACGGCACCCGCATCACGACCGGCGGCTGGCCGCGGGCCGCGGTCGGGCCCGACCTGACGCAGGTCTTCGTCGGCAGCGAGGGCACCCTCGGCGTCATCACCGGCGCCCGCCTGCGCCTGCACCGCGCGCCGCCCGCGAGCGACGCGGGGCCTGGCTGCTCGGCTCGTTCGACGTCGGCCTGGACGTGATGCGCCGGGTCGTGCAGCGCGGCGCGCACCCGGCGGTCCTGCGGCTCTACGACGCCGCCGAGGCCGACCGCACGTACCACACGGGCGACAGGGCGCTGCTGCTGGCGCTCGACGAGGGCGACGGCACGCTGGTCGACGCCACGTTCGAGCTGCTGGCCGAGGAGTGCCTGCGGGCCGGAGGCCACCGTGGCGACGAGGCCCACGTCGAGCACTGGCTGGCCCACCGCAACGACGTGACGGCCCTCGAGGCGCTGACGTCGAAGGGCTACACGGTGGACACGATGGAGGTGGCCGGATCGTGGGCCGACCTGCCCACCATCTACCGGGCGACGCTCGAGGCGCTGCAGGGCGTCGAGGGGACGCTCGCCGCCTCGGCGCACCAGTCGCACAGCTACCCGTCGGGTGGGTGCCTGTACTTCACGTTCGCCGGCCAGGTCGACGCCGAGCGGCGGGATGCGTACTACCGGGAGCTGTGGGACGCCGGGCAGCGGACGGTGCTCGCCCACGGCGGGGCGCTGAGCCACCACCACGGCGTCGGGCTCAACCGGGGCCGCTTCATGGCCGAGGCGCTCGGTCCGGCCCACCACGTGCTCGTGGCCATGAAGGCGGCCCTCGACCCCCACGGGATCCTCAACCCGGGCAAGCTCGGGCTGCCGTCGCCGTGGGCCGCTCCCGCAGGATGGTGACGCGCGCCCGACGCGAGCCTCGGGCAGACTGTCGTGCCGTGTCACCAGCCGTGAGCGCAGAGGCAGGCCCCATCCTGGTCGTGGACGTGGGGACGTCCGGCGTGCGGGCCGCGGTCGTGCGCCCCGACGCCACGGTCACCGCGGTCGAGCACCGCCCGGTCCTGCCCTCCTCCCCCGCTCCGGGGCTGGTCGAGTTCGACCCGGCCACCCTCGCCCACGCGGCCCTCGACGTGGCCCGCGCCGCGCTGGCGGCCGGGGGGCCGGTGGCCGCGGTGGGGGTCACCAACCAGCGGGCGTCGACGATCGCCTGGGACCGCGCCACCGGCGAACCGGTCGGCCCGGGTCTCGGCTGGCAGGACCTGCGCACGGTGGGCGACTGCCTCGTCTGGCAGGGCGAGGGGCTGCGGTTCGCGCCGAACGAGACGGCGACCAAGGCCGCGCACCTCCTCGAGGCGGCCGACCCCGATCGCACCCGCGACCTCTGCGTCGGGACCGTGGACGCCTGGGTGGCGTGGCACCTGTCGGGCGGCGAGGTGTTCGTCACCGACGCATCCAACGCCGGGGTCACCGGGCTGCTGGACGCCGATCACACGGGCTGGGACGCCAAGGTGCTCGACGCCCTGCGCATCCCCGTCCGGGCGCTGCCGGCGATCGTGGACTCGAGCGGCATCGTCGGCGTCGCCACCGCTCTCGACGGGTCGCCCCCCATCGCCGCCCTCGTGGGCGACCAGCAGGCGTCGCTCGTCGGGCAGGGGTGCGTCCTGCCCGGCATGGGCAAGATCACGTTCGGCACCGGCGGGATGCTCGACCTGTGCGTCGGGCCCGAGCCGCCGGTCGCCGACCGTCAGGGACCCGAGGGCACGTTCCCGATCATCGCCTGGCGCCGGGCCGGCGAGACGATGTGGGGCATCGAGGCGATCATGCTGGCGGCCGGGACCAACGTCGAGTGGCTGCGCGACGACCTCGGCGTCATCGACACGGCCGAGCAGTCCCACGACGTCGCCGCCGCCTGCGAGACGTCCGACGGCGTCGTCTACGTGCCCGCCCTGCTCGGCCTCGGCACCCCGCGGTGGGACTACGGCGCTCGCGGCAGCCCTGTTCGGCATCACCCGCGGGACCGGGCGCCCCCAGGTCGTGCGCGCCGTCCTCGAGGGCGTCGCCCAACGCGGCGCCGACCTGGTCGAGGCCGCCGAGGCCGACACCGGCCTGGCGCTCGACCGGCTCCGCATCGACGGCGGGATGAGCGGCAACCCGACGTTCGTGCAGGCCGTGGCGAACGCCACCGGACGCCCGGTCGAGGTGTCGCCCGAGCGGGAGGCGACGACCCTCGGCGCGGGCTTCCTCGCCGGGCTGGCCATCGGGACGTGGTCGGACTGGGACGAGATCGCGGCCACGTGGCGCCCGTCGAGCGTCGTCGAGCCCGCCCGCGCTCTCGACCGCGACCGGTGGCGCGAGGCTGTCGACCGCGCCGCACGGTGGGAGCCCGATCTCAGCGCGATCCGATTCTGACGCCGCGACGTATTGCCACACGGACCGGCGATTCGGACAGCCCAGGAGGACACATGGCAGGTTCACGACGACGGACGCTCGGCATCATCGCGGGCGTCGCCGTCCTCGTGGTGGCGGTGGCGGGGTTCGCAGGATGGTGGTTCCTGATCCGCGACGACGCCCCGCCCGAGGCCGACATCGGGACCGCGGGCGAGACCCTCGACGAGGCGTCCGGAGGCGCCGCGGCCGGGGACGGGGCGATCGAGGGCGACTGGACGGTCGACACGTCGGTCGGTTCCTTCGACGACTTCTCGGGGACCTGGGCCGGCTACCGCTTCGAGGAGGAGCTGGCCAGCATCGGCAGCAACACCGCCGTCGGCCGCACCCCCGACGTGACCGGCACCATGACCGTGACCAGCGACGAGGTGACCGCGGTCGACATCGAGGTCGACCTGACCACGCTCCAGAGCGACAGCGGCACCCGCGACGGCGCCCTCGGGATCGCGTGGCCTCGAGTCCGACGAGTTCCCGACGGCGACGTTCTCGCTGACCGAGCCGCTGGCGCTGCCGGCGGGGGCCGCCGACGGCGAGCGCGTGTCGGCCGAGGCGACGGGCGACCTCACGATCCACGGGGTCACCCAGCCCGTGACGCTGACGGTCGACGCCGAGCTGTCGGGCGGCACCGCCGCGGTGGTCGGCCAGGCACCGGTGACGCTGGCGGACTTCGGCATCGACCCGCCGACCGGGTTCTCGGTGCTGTCGATCAAGGACGAGGGCACCTTCGAGTTCCAGATCTTCTTCGCCAAGGGGTGACCGCGGAGGGCGACCGGGGTGGTGTGAACCGAACGGGTCGGCCGGTGGGCCGCCCCATTGGCCGCGGCGCCGATCCGGCGGACGATGGGTCCATGGTGACTCCCCTCGCCCCGGCGCCGGCGCCCCGTCCGGGCGCCGGTGCCGACCCCGCCGCCCCGCCGCCGTCCCCGCCTCGGCCACCGCTCTGGCGCACCCTCCTCCACGCGCCGGTCAGCGCCCGTGCCTGGCGCGACTACGCCTACCTGGTGGTCGGGTCGATCGTGGCGGCCTTCGCCTTCGGGACCCTGGCCACGCTGGTCTGGCTGTCGATCGTGCTCATCCCGGTGCTGGTCGGCATCCTGCTGTTCGGGCTGACCGTGCGCGCCGCCCGCGCCTACGCCGCCGTGCCCCGGCACATGGCGAGGGCGCTGCTCGACGAACCGGTGGCGACGCCGCGCCGGCGCCCCCGCCGGCGGGGCCTCCTCGGCTGGCTCGGCGCCAGCTACGGCGACGTCGACGGGTGGCGGGCGATCGCGTACATCCTCCTGTCCACCCCCGTGACGATCGCGGGTGCCTACGCGCTCGTGCTCGTGTGGGGCATCTCGGCGACGTGGGTCACGTACCCGATCTGGTGGAGCCTGTTCGACCCCGAGAACACCGACCGGAACGGGGTCGTCCGCCACTCCGGGCTGCAGATCGGCGAGCTCTACTTCGACACGTGGCCCCGGGCGCTGGCGCTGTCGGCGGCCGGCATCGCCGCGCTGTTCGTCATCCCGTGGGTCGCCCGGGTGTTCGCCACCGCCGACCGCCTGCTCGTCCGGGGCCTGCTCGGTCCCACCCGCACGTCCGACCGCGTCGACGACCTCCAGGTCACGCGGGCGCAGGCCGTCGACCAGTCCGCAGCCACGCTGCGCCGCATCGAGCGCGACCTCCACGACGGCACGCAGGCCCGGCTGGTCGCCCTCGCCATGCACCTGGACATGGCCCGCGACCGGCTCGCCAACCTCCCGTCCGCGCCCGACGCGGCCGGCGCGCGCCGAGGCGGCCGGGGCCGGTTCCGGGGCCGGCGACCCCGCCGACGACGCCACCGAGGTCGTCGACCCCACCCTGGTCGCCGGGCCGGCCACCGTCCCGCCGCGCTCGCCCACCGGCCCGCCGTCGCTCCCGCCGTTCCCGCGGGGCCCGACCCGACGGAGCTGGCCAGGGCCCGGGAGCTGCTCGAACGGGCCCATCGCGACGCCATCGACGCCATCGCCGAGCTGCGCGAGGTGACGCGGTCGATCCACCCGCCGGCGCTCGACCGCGGCCTCGGCGACGCGCTCGCCACGCTGGCCGCCCGCAGCGGCGTCCCGACCGACCTCGAGGTCCGGATCGCCAGCCGCCCGTCGCCGGCCATCGAGACGATCGCCTACTACTGCGCCGCCGAGCTGCTCACGAACGTGGCCAAGCACGCCGGGGCGAGCCGGGCCGCCATCGCGGTGACCGCCGAGGCCGGCATCCTGCGGGTGCAGGTCTCCGACGACGGCCGCGGCGGGGCGCACGTCGCCGACGACGGAGGGCTCGCCGGGCTGGCCGAGCGCGTCGGGACCGTCGACGGCCACCTGAGCCTGTCGAGCCCCCGCGGCGGCCCGACCGTCGCCGTCGTCGAGCTGCCCCTGGCGGCCGGATGACGCAGGATGGCGGGATGACCGACCGGCCCGACGGACCCCGGCCCCGCGTGACGATCGCCGAGGACTCGGTGGTGCTGCGCGAGGGCCTCGCCGGGCTGCTCGCCGAGCGGGGGTTCGACGTCGTGGCGGCCGTCGGCGACGCCCAGGCCCTGCTGGCGGCCGTCGACGCCGACCCTCCCGACGCCACGGTCGTCGACATCCGCATGCCGCCCACCCACACCGACGAGGGGCTGCGGGCCGCCATCGAGCTGCGCCGGCGGCATCCGTCCGTGGCCGTGCTCGTGTTCTCGCAGTACGTCGAGACCCGGTACGCGGCCGACCTGCTGGCCGACCGGTCGGACGGCGTCGGCTACCTGCTGAAGGACCGCGTCGCGCACGTCGGCGAGTTCGTCGACGCGCTCCGCCGGGTCGTCGGCGGCGGCACGGCCCTCGATCCCGAGGTGGTGAGCCAGCTGCTGGCCGCGTCGCGGCGCACCGACGGGCTCGCCGCGCTCACGCCCCGCGAGCGCGAGGTCCTGGCCCTCATGGCCGAGGGCCGCACCAACGCCGCCATCGCGTCGGCGCTCGTCGTCACGCCCCGGGCGGTCGAGAAGCACGTGGGCAACATCTTCATGAAGCTCGACCTGCCCGAGTCCGACACCGACCACCGCCGCGTCCTCGCCGTCCTCCGCTGGCTCCGCTCGTAGGGTCGCTCGGCCGCTCCTGGTTGGCGAGGCAATAGGTTCCATCCGGCGGAGGACGAGGCAATAGGTCGCGCATACGGAACCCATCGCCTCGACCTCGCCCGAACGGAACCCATTGCCTCGGGACTCCCGGCACCCCCGCGGACCCCCGGGGCCCGGCCTCGGCGAGGCAATCGGTTCCATCCGACGGAGGATGAGGCAGGAGTTCCGCATGTGGAACCGATTGCCTCGACCTCGCCCGAACGGAACCCATTGCCTCGGGACTCGGGAGCCTCGGGAACTCGCCGGCCCGGTGGCCGTACACTGGTGGTGACGGTGAGCCGGCCAGGTGGCCGCGGTCCGGTCGCTCCGGCGGCCGGGTCGAGGAAAGTCCGGACTCCACAGGGCACGGGTGCTGGCGAGAGCCAGGACGGGGCGACCTGCCGGTTCAGGGCAACAGAGAGCAGACCGCCGATGGCGGGGCGCCGGGAGACCGGTGGCCCGCACAGGCAAGGGTGAAACGGTGCGGTAAGAGCGCACCAGCGTCGGGGGCGACCCCGGCGGCTGGCAACCCCCACCCGGAGCAAGGCCAAGCGTGGGACGGCCGGCCCGGCCGATGTCCCCAGGTAGGCCGCAAAGATGGATGGCCACCGGGCGGTGACCGCAAGGGACCCGCCTACAGAATCCGGCTTATCGGCCGGCTCACCGTCACCGACCGCAGAACCAGCGATGCTCGTGCCACGCGTCGTTCGACATGGACTCGGAACGGTTGGCCGGGCCGATCGTCGACGGGTTTGGTCCACCAGAGGTGGACGATCCCGCTCCCGCTGTGCGGGCGAGGCCTAGAAGAGATCCGGCGTCGCCGGCATCACATCATCGAGAAACGCGCTCACCATCGGCACCAGTACGGCTGACTCGCCCGAGATGGAAATGTGCGACGTCGCCGGCAGAACCACCAAGCGCGCGGCCGGAACCTTCTGCAGCATCCCCGACGCTGCCGCTTCCTCATCGCCGCCACCGCGCAGCTTGAACATCGCCAGCGCATGCTCCGGCTTCACGCCATCCGCATCACCGACGATGACCATCGTCTTCGCAGAGATCGAACGCATCTGCTCGTCGCTGATGTTCTGGTCATCGATGTTCAAGACCTTCATCTTCTCGAGGTAGGCGTCGAACGCCGTGGCGTCCGGCGTGTGCTCCTTGAACGCCGTCTCGACGGGCGTGCCGGCAAACGCTTTGGCGCTGAGACCCTCGATGCCGTCCAACACCGACGGGTACCAGCCGTCCTTGCGGTAGGTGGCGGACAGCGAGACCAGCTTGTCGACCAGCGTCGGGTGACGGAGCGCGAGCTGCAGCGCGACCCCGCCGCCCTGTGAGTAGCCCATCACATCCGCGCGCTCGACGTTCAACGCGCCCAGCAACGCCGCGGCATCGTCGGCGAACTGCTCGTAAGACATCGTGCGCGACGTGTCCGGGGTGCGGCCGTGCCCTTGCTGATCGAAGACGATCACGGTGCGCTCGCCCGCGAAGGCGGACACCCACGATCGCATCGAGTCGGTGGCCATGAACGCGCCAGGGATGAGCAGCAACGGACACGATTTCGACCCACCGAGCTCGCCGTGCACTTCGTGATAGAGGCTCAGACCGTTGATCGGTAGGTGACCATTGCGCGAAGGCTCCGTTGCCATCATTCAACTCCACGACTCACATCGCTAGAGACCAGCGGAACTCTCGGACCGCGCCTCGGCCTCAGCGTTCGGGCCGTAGAGCCGGGCGACATCGGGAGAGTCGAGCCACTTGGAGTACGTGGGCGACTTCGGCCAACCGTCGGGGGAATCCTGCCACTCCTCCTGGCGGCCCCACGGCAGGATGTCGATCAACGCGAAGGTGTAGCTGAGCTGTTCGGTCCCGCGGCCGTCGGTGTGCCAGGTGCGGTAGACCTTGTCGCCGTCGCGAAGGAACACGTTGACCGCGAAGCCCGCGCCCGGCGGCGCGCCGACGTCGGCGCCGAACGAGCTTTCCGACGACGAGTACCAGTCCATCTTGTTGCCGACCTTGGCCTTGTAGGCCAGCGCTTCTTCGATCGGCCCGTTGGTCACGACGACGAAGCGCGCGTCGTAGTTGTCGAGGACGCCCAGCCGGACGTACTGCGACGTCAGCCCTGTACAGCCGCCGCACTGCCACTCCGCGCCATCGGACCACATGTGGTTGTAGACGATGAGTTGGGAGCGCTCGTCGAACACGTCGACCAGTCGGATCGGGCCGTCCGGACCGATCAGCGTGTAGTCCGGGAGCTCGACCATCGGCAGTCTGCGGCGTTGCGCGGCGATGGCGTCGAGCTCACGAGTGGCGGCCTTCTCCCGCACACGCAGGTCGTCGAGTGCGGCCTGCCAGGTCTGCCGGTCGACGACTGGGGGTAGGGCGCTGGCGGTCTGCTCGGTCACGCGTTCCTCCCGGGCTCGGATGGATCTGCTCTGAGGTGATGACCAGACGCGGCTGCGGAAATCATCGCGCTCGGGGTCCGAAACCATCGATGACGCCGAGGGTTGCAGCGCGTCACCAGCGGCAGAGGCAGAAGGGATGCCCGACCGGGTCGGCGTAGACCCGGAACTTCTCCTGGCTGTCGAGGTGGCGGGCGCCCAGGGCGACGGCCCGCTCGTGCGCAGCGTCGAGGTCGTCGACCGCGAGGTCGAGGTGCAGTTGCTGCTGCACGGTGGGATCGGGCCACGTCGGAGCAACGAAGCCGGGCGCCCGCTGGAACGTGATGGCCGTGCCGCCGCCCGGCGGGTCGAGCGCCACGTAGTCACCGTCGCCGTCGGGCACCGGCCACTCGAGCAGGTCGCCGTAGAACCGGGCCAGCGCGGCCGGATCGGGGCAGTCGATCGTCACGGTGTCGAAGCGGGGGACGGCGGCGCCGGGCAACGGTGTCCTCCTCTGCGGGTCCGACCGGGACCGAGACTACAGCGGCGACGAACCACGGTTCCCCGGCGCTCAGTGGCCGCTCAGCTCGTTCCTTCACCCCGCCGGACGGTCGACCTGCGCCACCAGGGCGGTCGGGGCGAGCGTGCAGTAGCTCTCGGTCAGCAGCTCGGTGACCTCGTCCCAGTCCGGGTCGTCGTGCAGCACCATCCCGACGGCCTCGGGGTGCCAGGGCGGGCGGAAGAACGGCGGGCCGACGGCCCCCAGCGCCTCGAGCTCGGGACCGCGGGCCCGGAACGTCAGCACCGTCGCCGGGCCGTCGATCCCGGCGGCGCGGGCATAGGCCGGCGGCCATCCGTCGGCGACGACGAGCACGTGGGCGAAGGTCTTCGTGCGCACGCGCCAGCGGGTGCCCACCCACGCGTCCTCCTGCCGCGCCTCGGGCAGGGCCAGGCAGATCGCTCGCAGTCTGGCCACGACGGCGGGCGCGACCTCGGGGCGGTCGGGCACGGGACCTCCTCCTGTCTCGGCGTGGCCGACTGTCTCGGCGCGGCCGAGCGTACCGGTGACCGTGGCGGCGATCGGGTAGGGATGCGGGGTGACCTTCTTCGTCGTGCTGCGCCGCCGCGGACCGCAGTGGGATCCGTCGTCGCCCCTCGAGCAGCAGTCGGGCTGGGACGACCACGCCGACTTCATGGACGGCCTCGTCGAGTCGGGCCTCGTGGTGCTCGGGGGCCCGCTGGCCGACGAGCACCGCGTGGTGCTGGCGATGGAGGCCGCGTCCGAGGACGACGTGCGGGCCGCCCTGGCACGCGATCCCTGGAGCGGATCCCACCTGGTCGTCGACAGCGTCGATCGGTGGACGATCCGCCTCGACGGCCGCCGGCCCTGACCCGTCTACCGCACGCCGCCCTCGCTCTGCGCCAGCAGGCGGGTCACGAGGTGCGCGATCAGGTCGTGCGGGATCGGTTCGGCGAGGGGGAACCGCGCCGTGCCCTTGCCACCCAGGTAGGGAGCGAGCCGCTCGGCGTCGGCGCCGTCCACCTCGGGAAGCGGGTAGAGGCCCACGTGGTGCCTCCACCCCCCGAAGTACACGAGGTTCCGGCCGTCGACCCGGAACGCGGGCATGCCGTAGCCGATCGTCTCATCGGCCCCCGGCGCGGCACCGCGGATCGTCTCGCGCACCTCCTCGAGGATCGGCTGGACCTCGGGCGGGAACGAGCCGATGTACTCGTCGATGGTCGCGAACGTCTTCGCCACGCCGTCCAGCGGACCGTCCGCGTCCACCGTCTGTCAACCGCGGGGAACCTGCCCCGCGCTCCAGGAGTCGAACACCCATGACCCCTCACCTGCCCCGGCGCATCGCCGCGCTGACTGTGGCCGTCCTCGCGCTCGTGCCGGCCGCCTGCGCCGACGAGGCCGGCCCCGTCGTCGACGGCGACCCCTCCCCCACGACCTCGCCTCCCGACGCCGGGGACCACCTGGTCAGCGGTGACGGCTGGCGGGGCGTGCTGCTCGCCGCCGACGTCGGCGGCCTCGAGCTGCCCGACGGCACCTGGATCGACGACGTGGAGGCGTTCCGTCCCACCGAGGCCGACGCCCGCCGGTTCGAGGACGGGCTCCCCGCCGCCGCTGGCGTCGGCCACCAACCCGTCGGGCGAGACCGTCACGGTCGACGACCTCGGCGACTACGTGCGCCAGTACACGGGGGTCGAGGGCGGTGGCGCCCGCCACCTCGTCGTGGCCGCGCTCTGTCGCCCCGCCGACTTCCCCGACTGGGAGACACGCTGGATCGAGGTGTCCGACGGCGGCGCCTGCTTCTGGGACGCCACGATGGACCTCGCCTCCGGCGAGATCCTGCGGGTGTCCATCCACGGATCCGCATGACCTCGGGTCGGACATCGACGACGGGCGGCGGGGCCGTCACGGAAACGACATGCCTTCGCACTTCCCGGGAGGCGTCGAAGGGCGCACGATGAGGGGCGCGGCGCCTGGATGCGGCGCCGGGCGGGCAGCTCCCCGTCGTCGGCGACTGGGACGGCAACGGCACCGACACCCCCGCCGTCCTGCGCAACAACCCGCCGACCGACGAGTTCGGCGGGTACGAGGTGTGGCTGTTCCGCAACTCCAACACCGGCGGCGCCGCCAGCGGTCAGATCACCTTCGGCAGCGATGCCCTGGGCCTCGACCTCCCGATCGAGACGATCCCGCGCATGAGCTGGCGTTAGCGAGTCCTCAGTCCGGCCCGGCGAGGTGCGCGAGGTCGTTGAAGCCGCGCAGCGACGGCGATCCGTCGGGCCCGACACCGATGCGGGTGATCGAGGCCGGCGCCACCCACATGCGCCAGGCGACCTCGTCGCCCACGCCCAGGGCCCAGGCGACGGCGGCCTTGATCGGCGACACGTGGCTGACGACCACGACGTCGCGGTGCGCGGCCTGATCCGCCAGGTCGGCGCACGCGGCCCGGACGCGCGACCCGAGGGCGGCCAACGACTCGCCGCCGGGCGGGGCCCACGTCACGTCGGCCCGCCAGGCCGCCCACGTCGTGGCCGGCACGTCGCGCAGTGGGCGCCCGTCGAGCTCGCCGTAGTCGAGCTCGACCCATCGATCGTCGACCTCGACCGGCGCGGCGTGTCCGAGGCCCGCGGCCACCGCCTCGGCGGTCGCCCGGCACCGGGTCAGCGGGCTCGTGACCACGCGGGCGACGTCGAGCGCGGCGCACGCCGCGGCCAGCGCGCCGCGCCTGCCGGACGCCCGTGTCGTCGAGCGGCGGGTCGGCGTGACCGAGCAGGAGCCCACCCGCGTTGGCCGCCGTGCGCCCGTGGCGGACGACGACGATCACCGGACGGCGCCCGTCACGGCCCGACCACGTCCCGGTCGAGCTGCCCGGTGTGCAGGAACCGGCGCCGGCGGGCCGGCTCGTCGAGGCGGAACCGTCGCCAGCACCACCACAGCGCGGCCGCTCCGATCACCTCGAGCACGATGTCGAAGCCGCCCCGGGCCAGCTCGGGCAAGGGGGCGTCGCTCCAGGCCAGGCCGGCGAACGGCCACCAGAACGCCTGCGTGTCGGTCCAGATCCCGTCGAGCAGCAGGTGCACGAACACCCCGATCGGCACGGCCACCAACCGGCGCTGCACCAGGCGCCGTCGGGGCGTCAGCACCATGGCCAGCGCGAGGAGCGCCACCGCGCCCGTGATGCTGTGCAGGACCCGGGGCGACCCGAACGGCAGCTCGCCCAGCGGCAGCAGCGCACCCACGATCACCAGCCGGTAATCGACGGCCGGGCTGCGGAACACCAGCCAGACCAGCACGAACGCGCCGCCCGCGAACCAGAGGAACACCGGAGCGGCCGCGCCTCAGTCGCGCACGAGCAGGCGACCGCACTCCTCGCAGTGCACCTTCTCTTCGGGGCTGAGCTTGCGGATGCGGTCGACCTCGACGGCGGACAGCCCCAGGTGGCACCCCTGGCAGGTCGAGCCCACGAGACGGGCGATCGCCACGCCGCCGAGCTGCGACCGGAGCGTGTCGTACTCGGACCACAGGTCGTCGGGGACCGCCTCGGCCGCGGTGGCCCGCTCTCGGCGGACCGCGTCGAGGTCACCGCTGATCGCCGCCTCGGACTCGGCCAGGGCGGCCGTCACCTGCTGCCCCTCGCGCGTCGAGTCGCTCGCGCTCGGCCCCGAGACTGGCGAGCTCGGCGTCGACCGGCTCGGACAGCTCCATGATCTCGAGCTCCTGGTCCTCGATCTGGCCGATGCGCCGCCGGATCGAGGCGATGTCGTCCTGCAGGGCCTGGAGCTCGCGGTGGGTTGCTGACCGCGCCCGAGTAGAGCTGCTTCTCGGCTTGGTTGGCCCGCTCGGTGAGCGACGCCACCTCGTCTTCCAGGCGCTGCTGGCTGCGCGACAGCTCGCCACGCCGCGCCTCGACACCGGCGGCCTTGGCGTCGAGTGCCGCGACCTGGTCGCCCACCTCGACCAGACGGGCCCGCTCGGGCAGCGTCTCGAGACGGTGGGTGAGTTGGTCGACACGGGTGTCGTGCCCTTGGACGACGAGGAGCGACTCCCAGCGACTCATCAGGCGGCGACCCTACCCGCGATGTGCGGCAACGCCGTCATCAGCCCGGACCACCGCCGCCGCCACCGCCCCCGCCGTCACCGTCACCGTCGCCGTCGCCCTGTCCGCCCCCGCCCTGCGGCGCCTGGACGTTCTGGGTCGGCTGCGCCGCAGGCGGCGCGGGGGGCGGCGGTGTTCCGGGACGCGGCGGCGGACCGGGGGGCGGCGGGGTGGGCGCGGGAGGCGCAGGCGGCGGCGACAGGTCGACGCCGCCGGGAACGGTCAGGGTCTGGCCGCCCGGGCGGCCCGGCGGGCCGGGGAAGGCGGCCGTGGGCCTGCCCTGCTGCCAGGCGTTCATGAACGCGCCCCAGATCCGCGCCGGGTACTGGCCGCCGGTGATCGGCGCCCCACCCGAGATCCTGATCTGGTACTCGTGCCCGAGGCCGCCCAGCCACACCGCGGTCGACAGGGCCGGCGTGTAGCCGACGAACCACGCGTCGGTGGAGTTCTGGTTCGTGCCCGTCTTCCCCGCCGCCGGCTGCCCCGAGATCCGCGCCCGGGTGCCGGTTCCGCTCTGCACGTTCTGCTCGAGGATGCTCGTCACCAGGCGGGCCGTCTCGGGGGCGATGCGCTGCTCGGGTGTCGCCTGGTGCTGGAAGATCACGTGGCCGTTGCGATCCTCGATGCGGTCGACGAGGTACGGCGGGTTGTACACGCCGTCGTTGGCGATGGTGGCGTAGGCCGAGGCCATCTCGAGCGGGGTGATCCGCGCCACGCCGAGAGGCAGGGACTTCACCGGCAGCACGACCGGCGTGGGCTCCTCGCCTTCGGCCGCGGGGCGGGTGCGCGGGATGCCGAGGCGGTAGGCCATCTCGGCCACGTTCTCGCTGCCGGCGATCAGCCCCAACCGCACGAAGGCGCAGTTCGACGAGGCGAGCGTGGCGGCGGTGATCGTGCCCAGCGACCCGCCGCCGTCGGCGAAGTTGCTGACGTCGTAGATCCCGCCCTCTTCGCTCTCGTCGGCGAAGTTGCAGGGGGCGATGCCGTTGATGATGTCGTTGGGCGAGTAGCCCTGCTCCATGATCGTGGCCAGCACGTACGTCTTCATGGACGACCCGACGCCCCGCGGGTTCTGCGTGGCGAGGTTGTACTTGTAGCTGTCGAAGCCCGGCCCGCCCACCATCGTGCGCACCGCCCCGGTGGCCGGCTCGACGGAGACCAACGCGGCCGTGGCCCGGTTGGGCTCGCCGGTCTCGGGGTTGACCCCCGGCTGCGGGACGACGCCGTTCTCGAGCGGGAGCTCGGAGTCGCGTGCCGCCAGCGCCTGCTGCTGCGCCGCCGGGTCGAGGGTCGTGTACACCCGCAGCCCACCCTGGTAGACGGCGGTGCGTCGCTCGGCTTCGGTCTCGCCGAGAACCGCGAACTGCGGGTGGGTCAGGAGCTGCTGCTCGACCTCGGACGGGAAGTAGTCGTTGGGCTTGGGCAGCACCTGGTGGAAGCTGGGCGCGGTGGGCGCCGCCTCCCAGAAGATGCCCTCGTCCTCGGTGAGCCAGCCCGCGTCGACCATGCGGTTCAGGGCCACGATGCGGCGCTCGGCGGCCCGCTCGGGATAGCGCACGGGGTTGTACTGGATCGGGTTGCGGATGATGCCGGCGAGCATCGCCGCCTGGCCCACGTCGAGCTGCTGGACCCCCACGCCGAAGTAGGTCTCGGCCGCGGCCTGGACGCCGTAGGCGTGGTTCCCGAAGTAGACCGTGTTCAGGTAGCGGTCGAGGATCTCTTCCTTCGTCATCTGCTGCTCGAGCCGCTGGGCGAGGATGACCTCCTGCACCTTGCGGTCGAGCGTCTGGTCGTCGTCGAGCAGGTTCAGCTTCACCAGCTGCTGGGTGATCGTCGAACCGCCCTGGCTGATGCCGCCCGAGTCGACGTTGGCCCGGAAGGCGCGCAGCATGCCCCGCACGTCGTAGCCGTCGTGGATCCAGAACCCGGCGTCCTCGACCGCCAGGATGGCGTTGACGACGTGCGGCGGCACCTCGGCCAGCGGGACCGGCTGGCGGTTCTCCTCGTCCTTCAGCGCCGCCATGAGCTGGCCGTCGGCGGCGTACACGTACGAGCGCTGGGCGAGCGGGCCGAGCTCGATGGGCTCGGGCTCGCCCGAGCCGACGTGATCGATCATCGTCGCGGGCACCGCCATCGCCGCGACGGACAGCGCCATGACGACGCCGGCGGCGAGGATGACTGCTACGAAGCGGGGGAGGAGGCGGCGCATTACGTCCAGGGTGCGGGAGGCGCCAAAGACTACCCAACCCGCCCACCGCTCCACTCGTCACGCCCGCCCGGGGCACCGGCCGCCGCCGTCACCGTAGGGTGAGGCCATGCCGCACACACGACGGTTCCGCTTCGGCATCCAGCTGAGCACGGCCGGTTCCGCAGGCGAGTGGGCCGACCTCGCCCGCGAGGCCGAGGACCTGGGCTATTCGACCCTGTTCGTCCCCGACCACTTCGGCGAGCAGCTCGCCCCCGGCCCCGCCCTCACGGCGGCGGCCGACGCCACGACGACCCTGCGCGTCGGCACCCTCGTCCTCGACAACGACTACAAGCACCCGGTCGTCACCGCCAAGGAGATGGCGTCGCTCGACCTGCTGTCGTCCGGCCGCCTCGAGCTCGGCATCGGCGCCGGCTGGATGGCGAGCGACTACGAGCAGTCGGGCATCCCGATGGACGACGCGGCCACCCGCGTCGACCGCCTCGAGGAGGGCCTCGCGGTGCTCAAGGGCCTGTTCGCCCCCGGCCCGTTCTCCTTCGCGGGCAAGCACTACCAGGTCACCGACCTCGACGGCCTGCCGAAGCCGGCGCAAGAGCCCCACCCGCCGTTCATCATCGGGGGCGGCGGCCCGCGGGTGCTGGCCGTGGCCGGTCGCGAGGCCGACATCGTGGGCGTCAACCCCGCCATCCGCTCCGGGCGGGTCGACGCCGCCGCGGCCAAGGACGGCGTCGCCGAGCTCACCGACCGGAAGGTGGGTTGGGTGAAGGCGGCGGCGGGCGACCGCTACGACGACATCGAGATGCAGATGCTCATGTACGGGTGCGTCGTGACCGACGACCGGGCCGGGACCCTCGACATGATGGCGCCGCTGTTCGGGCTGACCCCCGACGAGCTGGCCGCCTACCCGTACGCCTGGGTGGGCTCGATCGACCACATCGCCGACGACCTCGTGGCCCGGCGCGAGCGGTGGGACACGTCCTACCTGGTCGTCCAGGGCGCCGACGCCATGCGCGCCGCGGCGCCCGTCGTCGCCCGGCTCACCGGCTCCTGACCCCGGCGTGGCCGACACACCGACCACGGTGGGGTTCGCCGGCGCCGGCTGGGTGACGGTGATCCACGGCATGGCCGCGGGCGTCTTCGACGACGTCCGGGTCGGGCCGGTGGCGTCGCGCCAGGCGCCGCACGCGGCCCGGCGGGTCGCCCAGGCCGGCGGCGAGCCCGTCGGCTACGAGGACCTGCCGGGGGACGCCGATGCGGTGATCGTCGCCACGCCGCCGCCCCTGCACCGGCGCGAGGCCGAGCGGGCGGTCGACGGCGGCGCCACCGTGCTCGTCGAGACCCCGTTGGCGGCCACGCTGGCCGACGCCGACGCGCTGGTGGCCGAGTCGGAGACGGGCCGGTTGGCGTACGGCGAGAACCTGGTCCACTCCCCCGTCGTCGCCGAGGCCGTCGCCGCGTGCCGCCGCATGGGCGAGCTGACCCACCTCGAGGTTCGGTTCTCCCAGGGCCGACCCGAGGGCGGCCCCGAGCGCACGAGCGCCGCGTGGGGCGGCGGCGCCGGGTTCGACCTGGGCGTCCACGCAGTGGCCCTGGCCCTGCTCATGGCCGCACCGGCCCGCGTCACCAGCGTGACGGCCATGCTGCTCGAAGGCGGTGACATCGAGGTCGACGACGACGCCACGCTGACGCTCGCCTTCGACACCGGCCTCACCGCCCAGGTGCGAGCCACATGGCGGGCGGCCGCGCCCGTCTGGGACGCCCAGGCGGCCAGCGCCACCAGCGCCGTGCGGGTCGAGCTCGTGCCCGACCCCACGGTCGAGCTGAACGGCTCGCCGCTGCGGGTCGCCCGCCCACCGAGCGGGCTGCCCACCGACCAGCTCCACCACCTCGGCTACCTCGACCAGATGGGTGCGCTGGCCGCCGATGCGGCTGCACGGCGGACACCCCGGGTCGGGCCGCTGCTCGGCCGGCTGCTGCTCGAGATCGTGTGCGCCGCCTACACGTCGGCGCGCACGGGCGAGCCCGAGGCGGTGCCGTTCACCGGGCCGCGCGATCGCACCCCGCACGAGCTCTGGACGGGGGCCTGAACCACGGCCGGCGGCGCGCCCGGGTGGGCGCGCCTACGCTGCGTGGACGTGGCGTCGCTCGACGATGTGCGGACGTTGATCCCACTCGACAACGGGTTGGCGTCAGTGGCGATCCCCCGGCGTGACGGGGCGCCGCAGGCCACGGTGGTGAACGCGGGCGTGGTGCCCCACCCCGTCAGCAGCCAGCCGATCGCCGCGTTCGTGGCCCGCCGTGGCACCCACAAGCTCGACCTGCTGCGGGCCGACCCGCGCGCCACGCTGACGTGGCGGGCGGGCTGGGCGTGGGTCACGGTCGAGGGGTCGATCCAGCTGTGCGGGCCCGACGACCCGGTGCCCGGCATCGACGCCGAGGGCCTGCGTCTGCTGCTGCGCGAGATCTACGCCGCGGCCGGTGGCGCCCACGAGGACTGGGCCGAGTACGACCGGGTGATGGTGGCCGAGGGGCGCACGGCCGTCCTGGTCACACCCGTGCGGGTCTACCAGAACCCCTGAGGCGGTCCGCTGGGCCACGCCTGCGCCTGTCGGCGCACCCTCTAACCGGCGTCGACCCACCCCCAGTCGACCAGGTCGGGGACCTGCCGGAGCAACGCGGGCACGCCCGACGGCGGCGTCGACCCCAGCTCGAGGGCCTCGAGATCGCCGACGGACACCCCGACGCGCCGGGCGAAGTCGACCCGGTCGTCGCCCGCCACCCCGCGGAGCAGCAGCACGGCCGCCGCCACCCGCGGCCAGTGCGGCCCCGCGCCGGCCCGCACGCTCGGCCAGTCGCTCGAGCAGCCGGGCCCGGTCGGGAACCCAGGTCCGCGCCGCGGGGTGCCGGCTGCGCGCCGCGGCACGGGCGGCCGCCCGCGCCCGATCAGCGGTACGACATGGCCGCTCATGCCAACAACGGGAGGTCGGCCAGCGGGGCGAAGTACTCGTCGGAGGCGGCCAGCGACAGCAGCTTGCGGCGGGCCCGCCCGGCCGCCTGGCGGACCGTGACCTCGCGGATGCCGAACACCGACCCCACCGTGGCCGCGGGCGCCCGGTTCCCCGAGTGCTTCTCGTACTGGTACTCGAGCATCAGCTCGCGGTCGCGCATGCTGATGGCGGCACGGTCGAGCCCCTCGGCCAGCAGGCGCGCGCTGGCGAGGTCGGGGACCACCCGGTCGAGGGCGTCGAGCATCGTGCCGTCGGCGACCGGCTCGGCCCCCTCGACCGGGCGATCCTCGAGGCGCGCCAGCCGAGCGTCGTCGAGCGGCTCGGCCCAGGGACCGATGAACCGGTCGACGACGTTGGCGACGCGGTGCCGGGCCCAGACCCAGGGAAGGGCCCCGCCTGCCGGAGACCAGTGGCCGGCCACCTTCTTCAGCTCGAAGCACACGTCGATCACCAGGCTGTCGACGTCGTCGCGATCGATGCGCGCCCGGCGCTGCCGCGCCGCCCGGTGCACCGCCGCCGCCAGCGGCGCCTGGTAGCGCTCGATCATCGTCACCACGGCGGCCTCGTCGCCGTCGGCCATGCGCCGCATGATGCGGGCGAGCTCGTCGGGCCGGTCGCCACCGTCGCCCTGATCGTCATCGTTCGACCCCACTGTCTGCCGCCTCCTCGCTCGGGGGGCCACTGCGGCCCCGATCCACGTCTGGGATCATCCCGAGGGGGTCTGACAAACAACATCGGTGTGATTTGGTTTCCGTGCCGGTTCCCTGCTCCGCAGGCCGGTGCGGCGCACCATCTCCACGTCCGGACCTACGGCGCGGCCGTGACATCGCCCGCGCCCGGCGCGGGGCGACCCGGCCCTACTCGCCCGGCGGTTCGTCCGGCAGCTCGCCGAAGCGCTCGGTCGGCGCGGGCTGGCGGTTGCTCGGGAAGTCGCGCAGGTCGCCCTGGGGCTCGAGGTCCCAGCGGGCGAACGTCAGCGGCGCCAGCAGGTAGGCGCAGAGCAGCCGGGCGACGGCCTCGAGCGAGTCGATGTGCGTGCGCTCGGCGCCGTGGCTGGCGTCCACGCCGAAGGCGACCAGTGCGGCGCGGGTCTCGGCCCCGGCCTCGAGCGCCGCGGCCACGTCGGAGCGGTAGTAGCGGAACACGTCGCGGGCGAAGCGGATGTCGTGCTGCTCGCACAGCCGGCACAGGTAGCGGGTGAAGTGGTAGTCGAACGGCCCGGTCTGGTCGAGCATCGGGATCGTCACCCCGTTCTCGATCGAGTGGTTGCCCGGCGCGCACACCGCGTTGTCGAGCGACACCATCTCGGCCACGTCCTCCTGCAGCCCGTGGCTGGCCCCCTGCCCGACCTCCTCGGCGATGGTGATGAGCAGGTGCACCTCGTGCGGCACGCGCAGGCCGTCGCGGCACAGGGCGTGCAGCGCCCCGAGCGCGGCGGCGACGCCGGCCTTGCCGTCGAGGTGCCGGGCGTTGATGTACCCGCTCTCGGTCACGATCGGCAGCGAGTCGAGGGCGACGAAGTCGCCGACCGCGATGCCGAGGGCGGCGAGGTCGGCGGCGTCCTCGCACGGCTCGTCGACGCGCACCTCGACGTGGTCCCAACCCGTGGGCTGGCTGTCGATGCCGTCGCCGAAGGCGTGGCCGCTGGCCAGCAGCGGCAGGACGGTGCCGGTGTAGGTGCGGGCGGAGTCGTCGGTCAGGATCGTGACCCGGCAGCCCTCGGCGAAGCGCGAGCTGTGCGTGCCGACCGGCACCACGGCCAGGCGCCCGTTGGGCTTGAGGTCGCGGACCATGCAGCCGATCGTGTCGGCGTGCGCCACGACGGCACGGGCGCCCTCGTTCTCCCCCGGCAGGCGGGCCAACAGGGACCCCCGCCGGGTGACCGCCAGCTCGACCGGCAGGTCGGCCAGCTCGTCGCCGAGCAGCTGCATGACCGCGTCGGTCCGCCCCGCCGGGCTGGGCGTGCGCAGCAGCCGCAGGAGCAGGTCGAGCATCCACGCCACGTCGATCTTGGGGAGGGGCACCATGGCCGCAAGTATCTCCCCCGGACCGGGGACGGTCACACCCGGTGGGCGACGTCGGACGGTGGGTCGGGTCGCCAGCCCCAGGGCAGCGCCCGGGTGGTCGGGAACAGCAGGTCGACGAACCGCTCGGCGGTGGGCTGCGGCTCGTGGTTGGCGAGCCCGGGACGCTCGTTGGCCTCGATGAACACGCCGTCGGGCCCCTCGGGAGTGGGCACGATCATGTCGAGCCCGGTGACCGGGATGCCGATGGCATGCGACGCGGCCACGGCCACGCCGGCCAGATCGGGGTGCAGCTCGGCCGTGACGTCGTGGATGGTGCCCCCGGTGTGCAGGTTGGCCGTGCGCCGCACCGCGAGGCGCTCGCCCTCGGGCAGCACGTCGTCGAGCGTCCGCCCGGCGGTCTCGACCGTGCGGGCGGTCTCGTCGTCGAGGGGGATCGTCGACTCGCCGCCCGTGGCCGCGGCCCGGCGGCGGCTCTGCGCCTCGACGAGGTCGCGCACGGTGTGCCGGCCGGTGCCCACGACCGTGGCCGGCCGGCGCACCGCCGCGGCCACCACCTCGTGGTCGATCACGACGATGCGCAGGTCCTCCCCGACCACCCGCTGCTCGACCAGCACGTCGGGGCAGTGGGCGCGGGCGCTGGCGAGGGCGGCGTCGAGCTCGTCGTCGGTGGTGACACCGACCGTGATCCCCGCCCCCTGTTCGCCGCGGGCCGGCTTGACGACCACGTCGCCCACCTCGTGCAGGAAGGCGTGGTCGGCGTCGTCGAAGGAGGCGTCGCGGCCGGCCGCCACCGGGAGGCCCGCCCGGGCGAGGATGCGCCGGGTGTGGCGCTTGTCGTCGCAGCGGCTCATCGCCACCGCGGTGGTCAGCTCGGACAGCGACTCGCGGGTCACGATGCTCCGCCCGCCGTGCGACAGGCGCAGCTCGCCCGCCCGGGCGTCGACCACGTCGACCGTCACGCCCCGGCGCAGCGCCTCGTCGGCGATGATGCGGGCGTAGGGGTTGAGGTCGTCGAGGCCCTCGTGCTCGCCGACGAAGAGCCGCTCGTTGATGGCGTTCTTGCGCTTCACCGCGAACACCGGCACCCGCTCGAAGCCGAGCTTGTCGTACAGGGCGATGGCGGGCGTGTTGTCGTGCATGACCGACAGGTCGAGGTAGGCGCGGCCGCGGGTGTGGAAGCGCTCGACGAGCGCCCGCACCAGCGCCTCGCCCACGCCCGGGACCTGTGACGCCGGGTCGACGGCCAGCGTCCACAGCGACGTCCCGCCCTCGGGGTCGTCGAAGGCGAGGGCGTGGTCGATGCCCGCCACCGTGCCGATCGGCGCGCCCGTGCGGACGTCCTCGGCCACGAGGTACGTGATGTGCCGGGCCTGCTGGTTCTCCCACAGCACCTCGGCCGGCGCCGGGACCATGCCGCACCGCACGTAGATGCGGTTGACCGCGTCGGCGTCCTCGCGGGTGGCGAGCGCCCGCACGACGACGCCGCGCAGCGGATCGCGCCGGGGCATCGCCCGGTGCAGCCAGAAGCGGTACGTGTACGACGGGTCGACGAAGAGCTCCTGCGGCGCCTTGGCCACCAGCACGTGGGGATCGCGGGCGTACAGGCAGATGTCGCGCCGGCCCTCGGCCTCGTCGCGCAGGTGGGCGACGATGGCCGCGGCCGAGCGGAACGTCTGGCCGAACAGGACCCGTCCCCAGCCCATGTCGACCACGACGTCGCGGGCCATCGAGGCCACGAGGTGCTCGGGGGGCTCCTGCCAGCTGGTCGTGGAGATGGCGTCGTGCCGGTCCCACCCGCCGACCAGCCGGTGCGGCATGGCGCTGCCCTCGGCGTCCTCGCGGCGGCCCCGCTCGTAGGTGGCGGGTGCGTCGTCGCCGGGGCGGCGGTCGGGACGTTCGCCCTCCGCGATCACGGAGCGATCCCGTGGCTCTGCAGCCACAGCTCGAGCAGCCCGAGCTGCCACAGCTTGTTGCCGCGCAGCGGGGTGAGCTCGCCGTTCGGGTCGGCGAGCAGGCGGTCGACGTAGCTCGGCTCGTACAGGCCGCGCTGCTTGGCCGCCGGGTCGGTGAGGGCGTCGCGCACCATGTCGAACAGCGGGCCCTCGAGGTGGGTGAGCGCGGGCACCGGGAAGTAGCCCTTGGGCCGGTCGATGACCTCGGCGGGGATGACGCGCCGGGCGGCCTCCTTCAGCACGCCCTTGCCGCCCTGGGCCACCTTGAGCTCGGGCGGGCAGGCCGCCGCCAGCTCGACGAGGTCGTGGTCGAGGAACGGCACGCGCGCCTCGAGCCCCCACGCCATCGTCATGTTGTCGACCCGCTTGACCGGGTCGTCGACGAGCATGACCTCGGAGTCGATGCGCAGCGCCCGGTCGATCGGCGTCGAGGCGCCGGGGCGGGCGAAGTGCCCGCTGACGAACGTACCCGCCGCGTCGTCGGGACAGCGGTGGGCCGCGGCGACGACCTCGTCCATGGCCTCGTCGGGCCGGTCGAAGAACGCCCGGGAGTAGGCGAGCACTCCCCCGTCGGCCGCCGCGCCGGGCTCGAGCATGGGCGGGTACCAGTGGTACCCGGCGAACACCTCGTCGGCGCCCTGGCCCGACTGCACGACCTTCACGTGCTTCGCCACCTCCTGCGACAGCAGGTAGAAGGCGACGACGTCGTGGCTGACCATGGGCTCGCTCATGGCCGCGATGGCGCCGCCCAGCGCCGGGAGCAGGCGGTCGCTGGGGATGCGGATGCGGTGGTGGTCGGTGGCGAACCGCTCGGCGACGACGTCGGACCAGCGGAACTCGTCGCCCTCGATGCCGCCGTGCGACTCGAAGCCGATGCTGAAGGTGAGCAGGTCGCGGACCCCCGCCTCGGCCAGCAGGCCGACGACCAGGCTCGAGTCGAGCCCGCCCGACAGGAGGCAGCCGACGGGCACGTCGGCCACCATGCGCCGGTCGACGGCCGTGCGCAGCGACGAGAGGATCGCGTCCTCCCAGTCGCGGGCCGACCAGCCCTCGTGCTCGGGGCGGCGGCCGAAGTCGGTGCGCCAGTAGGTGGTCTCGTGGCGGCGGCCGTCGGGCTCGATGACCAGCAGGGTCGCCGGCGGCAGCTTGCGCACCCCTCGCAGGATCGTGCGCGGCGCGGGCACGACCGAGTGGAACGTCAGGTACTGGTGCAGCGCCACGGGGTCGATCGAGGTGTCGACGCCCCCGCCCGCGAGCAGTGCGGGCAGGGTGGACGCGAACCGCAGCTTGCCGCCCACCTCGGCCAGGTACAGCGGCTTGATGCCGAGCCGGTCGCGTCCGAGCACCACCCGGCCCGAGTCGCGCTCGACGAGGCAGAAGGCGAACATGCCCGTCAGGTGCTCGACGAAGCTGTCGCCCCACTGCCGGTAGGCCTTGACGATGACCTCGGTGTCGCCGGTGGAGAAGAAGCGATGTCCCGCGGCCTCGAGCTCGCGGCGCAGCTCGTGGTGGTTGTAGATGCAGCCGTTGAACACGATCGTCACGCCGAGGTCGGCGTCGACCATCGGCTGGGCCGCCCGCTCGGACAGGTCGATGATCTTGAGCCGACGGTGCCCCAGCGCCACCGGCCCCTGCGCCCACAGTCCGGCGCCGTCGGGGCCGCGGTCGGCCATCGTGTCGGTCATGTGCGCGACAGCGACGGCATCCGCCGCCACCCGCGCGAGATCGAGCTCACCGCTGAATCCACACACGCGCCACCGACGGTACCCACCGCGGGGGACCCGGAGACACCCCGGGGCGCGGGCCGCACGTGACATGCAGCACGCGCTCGGGGCGCTGCCCCGGCGCGTGCGACCCGGTCAGGCCTCGGGCTGCGCCTCGGGCACGGCCTCTGGTTCGGCCTCGGGCAGGACCTCGTCCGGGGCGTCGGTCGCGGCCTCGACGCCGAGGAACGCCGCCAGCGCCGCGTTGAAGGCGAGGGGGTCCTCGACGTTCGGCAGGTGGCCGACGTTGGGGACCACCACCAGCTCGCCCTTGAGCAGCGACCGCAGGCTCATCGCCTCGGCGATGGGGGTCACCCGGTCGAGCTCACCGACGATCACGAGCGCCCGCACGTCGGCCTGGCGCAGCAGCAGCATCGAGTCGGGCCGGTCCTTCATGGCCTCGAGCGCTGCGATCCACCCGCCGGCGTCCGCGCCCGCCGCCAGTGCGTGGACGTATTCGACGAGGTCGGTCCGGGACATCGATCCCGACGACAGCAACCCCTCGACGGTCTCCTTGGCCAGGACCTCGGGCTCGGTGCCCTCGCGCAGCTGCGCCTGCTGGGCACTGCGGCGCTGCGCCACGCCGGGGTCGTCGGACCGCGCCCGCGAGTCGGCGAGGACCAGCTGGCGGACCCGCTCGGGGTGGTGGCGCAGCAGCGCCATGGCGAGGTACCCGCCCATCGAGGCGCCGACGAACGTCGCCTCGTCGACGCCCAGCTGGTCGAGCACACCGACGACCAGGCCGGCCCAGCTCTGCATGGAGGCGTCGCCCGGCGACGCCGGCGGGTCCGACTCGCCGAACCCCGGCATGTCGATGGCGATGCATCGGTGGCTACCGTCGAGTGCGTCGAACTGGTAGTCCCACATGGCGGCTTGGAGCGGGAAAGCATGAAGGAAGACGACGGCCTCGCCCTCACCCCGATCGATGACGTTGACAGCCTGACCATGGACTTCGAGCAACGGCACGGACACGCTCCTAGGGCGGACGGGGCACGGGGTACCCCCTACGAGTACCGCATCAGGCAGGGGTCAGGCGAAACGAGCGCGATCGTCATCGAGATGCGCCCACCCAGGGTGAATCCGCGTGCCTGAGACGCGCGGTGCGTGGGGGTCCGCGTGACCGACGCGGCCCTCGAGACCTACGGCTGGGGCGACCGCTGGGAGGCCCTCCTCGCCGAGATCGACACCCCGGGGGCCGTGCCCGGCCGGGTCGTGCGCCACGACGGCGTCGCCCTCGCGCTCGGCCCTGCCCGACGGCGTGCGCCAGGTCCACCTCGCCCGCACCCTCCGTCCGGCCCCCACCGTCGGCGACTGGGTGGTGGTGGTCGAAGGCGCCCCGGTCGCGGTCCTGCCCCGGACGTCGTTGCTCACCCGGCGCGCCGCCATCGGTGACGCCACCCAGCAGCTGGCGGCCAACGTCGACGGCGTGCTCGTCGTCTGCGGGCTGGACCGGCCGGTGCGGGCGGGGCGCATCGACCGGTTCGTCACGCTGGCGTGGGACGCCGGCGCCGTCCCGACGGTGATCCTCGCCAAGGCCGACCTCGCAGAGGACGCCGCCGCGATCGCCGAGGAGATCGCCGCGGCCCACCCGGGCGTCGACATCGTGACCGCGTCGGTCGTCGACGACCACGGCATCGACGCCGTGCGCGCCCTCGCCGCCGACCGGACCGTCGTGCTGGTCGGCGAGTCGGGAGCCGGGAAGTCGTCGCTCGCCAACGCCCTGCTGGGCGACGAGGTCATGGCGACGGGCGAGGTCCGGGCCCGCGACGCCAAGGGCCGCCACACGACCACGACCCGCGAGGCGCACCCCCTCCCGGGGGGCGGCGTGCTGATCGACACGCCGGGCATCCGCGCCGTCGGGCTGACCGCCGACCCCGACGCGGTCGCCGCCACCTACGCCGACATCGACGACCTGGCGGCGGGCTGCCGGTTCTCCGACTGCGGCCACGCCGGCGAGCCGGGATGCGCGGTGGCCGACGCCGTCGCCGCCGGGGAGCTGGCCCCCGAGCGCCTCGAGGGGTGGCGGGCGCTCGAGCGTGAGGCCGCCGCCGCCGAGCTGCGGGCGGCGCCACACCTGCTGCGGGCGCGCAACCGGCGCTTCGGGCGGATCGTGAAGGACGCGCAGCGCCGCAAGGGGCGCTAGTGCCCTGTCCATGAACCTTCGCTAGCGGGGCGCAAACGTTTGTGGACAGGGCACTCGTAGGAGGTCGCGGGTGGGCTCAGGACCGGGCGAGGCGCCGGAACGACTCGAGCTCGAGGCCCAGCTCGCCGACCTCCTCCAGCGCCGCGTGGACGTCGGAGGACGTGGCCCCCGCCCGTCGCAGAACGGTCATCGGGCCGCGGTGCTCGACCTGCCAGCCCGTGAACCCGACCGTCAGTCGGGGCGCCGCCCGGCACCGCAGCGTGATCTCGGCCATGTCTGGCACGTGGGCATCATGACGGGAGGCCGGGTGACGCCAGTCCACCCTGCGGGGGTGATGTCCGGGGTGTCCCCCGAGGCGGCGACGAGGCGATCAGATGAGGCCCATCTGGCGGGCGCGGCGCACCGCGTCGTCGCGGCGCTCGACGTCGAGCTTGCGGTAGATCGTCTTGAGGTGGGACTTCACAGTGTTCAGTGAGACGTACAGCTCGTCGCCGATCTCGCGGTTCGACAGGCGGCTCGGCAGGTAGCGGAGCACCGACAGCTCGCGCTCGCTCAGCGGCTCGATCACGCCGACGTGCCCGTTCGGACGTGCAGGCCCGACCGCCGGGGCGGCACCGAGATCGAGCACGTCGAAACCCTCCTCGAGGAAGGTCCGGCGCGCCCCCTCGCGGCGGGCGGTCTCGGCGACGTCGCCGAGCACCCGCCGCGCCCTCGCCTGGTCGCCCGCCTCGGCGGCGGCACGGGCGGACAGCGCGGCCGCCTCGAACCAGCGCCGGCGGTCGTCGGGCGCGGCGCGCAGGTCGGCCAGGGCGTCCCACGCCTGTTCGGGCCGGCCGGCCGCGAGGTCGGCCCGGGCCGAGAGGAGCGTGCGCTCGGGCCCGTCGGCGATGTCCACGAGCAGGACCGCGGCCCGCTCGAGGTCTCCCGTCTGCAACCGCAACCGGCACTCGGCCACGTCGAGCAGCGACGAGACGAAGCGGGGCATCCCCCGGCCCGCGCGGTCGCCTCGCACCCGCAACAGGCGGGCGATGGCGTCCTCGCTGTCGCCCAGCGCGTACTCGACCCGAGCCAGCTCGACCTCGCCGAGGGTGCAGATGGCGACGTGCCCTTCGCGCAGCGCCGCGCCGATGTGGGGTTCGAGCACCTCGGCGGCGCGGCCGAGCTCGTCGCGCTCGCGGTGGACGTGGGCGAGGGCGACGCGGGCACCGATCATCGCCCGGCGCGCGCCCCGTCCGTGCGCCGCACCCAGCGCGAGCGCCTGCTGGGCCAGCTCGGTGGCGGCGCGCAGCCGCCCGTTCCGCACCTCGGCCCACGCCTCGGCGCCGAGGGCGCCCACGAGGTCGCCGGGGAGCCGGGGCCCCTGGCGGCGCATGACGGACGCCCAGCGGCGGACGCCGGTGCGGTCGTCGAGCAGGGCGTAGGCGCGGGCCAGCGCCGCGGGCAGGTAGCCCCACAGCTCGCGCACCGCCGTCGCCATCCCGGGGGTCATGGCGGCCAGGTCGACCTCGTCGCGCCGGGCCCAGGCGGCGAGCCCCAGGGCCACGGACGACTCGGGGTCGCCGAGGATGGCCGTCATCGCCGCGTCCGTCACGTCGTAGTGAAGGGCGACCTCGTCGAGCAGCTCGGGGGTGGCGGTCGTGCGCGCCCGTTCGATCACCCGCCGCCCGACCTCGATCTCGCCCGACCGGGCGTAGGCGAGCGTCAGCAGGAGCTGGTGCTCGGGCGTGGCGTCGACGAACGAGTCGGGGAACCGGGCCAGCCACGAGCGCACGGTCTCGTGGCGCCCCGAGCCGAGCTGCTCGCCGAGCTGGGTCGTGATGAGGTCGAACGCCGCGTCGAGCTCGCCGGCGTCGAGGTGGTGATCGATGGCCCGCGTGGGCTGGCCGTGGGCGACGAACCACTCGGCCGCCCGCTGGTGGCCCCGCCGCTCGAGGTCGGGACGGGTCAGTCGCAGCTCGCGCCGGAGCAGCTGCCCGAACAGGTGGTGGTACCGGAACCACTCACGCTCGTTGTCCAGCGGGACGACGAACAGGTTCTCCGACTCGACCCGGCGGAGCAGCGCATCGGCGTCCTCGCGCCCGGTGACGTGGGCGCACAGGTCGGACCGCAGGCGCTCGAGCACCGACGTGGCGAGCAGGAAGTCCCGCACGTCGGCCGGCTGGCGCGTGAGCACCTCGTCGAGCAGGAAGTCGGCGACGTGCCGGTCGCTGCCCGGTGAAGCGCTCCACGAACCCTTCGGGATCGTCGCGCCCCCGCAGCGACAGGGCGGCGAACTGCAGGCCCGCCGCCCAACCCTCGGTGCGCTCGGCCAGCCGGTCGACCTGATCGACCGCCAGATCGACTTCGGGGAACCGCTCGAAGAACTCCTCGGCCTCGGCCCGGCGGAACCGCAGGTCGCTCTCCCGCAGCTCGACGAGCTCACCGGCCAGCCGGAACCGGTGGAGCTGGAGCGGCGGGTCGGACCGGCTGCAGATCACGAGGCGCAGGTTCGTGGCGGCCATCGCCTCGACGAGCCGGATCAGCAGGTCGGTGGTGCGGCTCCGGTCGATCACGTGCAGGTCGTCGAGCACCACGGTGGCGGGCGGGCCCTCGGACAGGTGCCGCACCGCCCGGACCACGGCCCGATCGGCGGCCCGGTCGCTGGGGTCGTCGTCGAACGTCGCCTCGAGGACGCCGGGCACGAGCTCCTCGAGCGCGATGAGGACCGCGTCGAGGAAGTGCTCGGGATCGGTGTGGCGGGAATCGAGGGACAGCCACGCCACCGGGTCGGACGTGGCGGCGGCCCACTGCCGCACGGCGACCGTCTTGCCCGATCCCGCGGGACCGGTGACGACGACGAGGCGGGCGCCCGGGCGCCCGAGCGCGTCGACGAGGCGGTCACGGCACACCGCGTGGGCCGGCAGGTGAGCCGACGAGCGCGCCGAGATCATCGATGGCAACCGCCGTGTCGAGGCATTCGTGCTCCCTGCCCCACCCCCCACGGGTGAGGTGTGGCCTACCTTACGGCGTCGTCACACTGCGTGACGGCTCGACCGCCGGACCGCCCGCGGCTGCCGCACCCCGTCCGTCCGCCTTTGACGACCCAGCGTGGTCGTGATCTGATCGTGCCTGGTGGTGGATCAGACGGCGGCGCGAACGGGACCAGACGCGGGCGTCCCCCGCTCCCCCGACGACGTCGACCGCGTGTGGCTCACCGACGTCCTCGGCCCTGCGGTCGGCCCGTCCGCCCGCGTCGCCGACGTGCGGGTCGGTCCGGTCGGCATCGGCATCGGACTGCTCGGGCAGCTCCGCCGCTACACGCTGAGGTGGGAGGGCGGTGACGGGCCCGCCAGCGTGGTGGCCAAGTTCCCCGCGGCCGGCGACAAGAGCCGGGCGCTGGCCGAGGCGCTGGCGATGTACCCCCGCGAGGTGGCCTTCTACCGGGACCTCGGCGCCGCCACCCCGCTGTCGGTCGACTGCTACCACGCCGCGGTCGACGAGAGCACCCACGACTTCGTCCTCGTGCTCGAGGACATGGCCGGCGCGACCACGGTCGACCAGCTGGCCGGTTGTCCCGTCGAGCGGGCGGAGCAGGTGGTGACCGCGCTGGCCGACCACCACGCCCGCCACTGGGACGAGGCGGGGCTCGACCGCGCCCCCTGGCTCGAGCGCTTCGTCGAGCAGGGCCTGCCCGGCCAGATCGCGGCCGCCGTCCGTGTGTGCTGGCCCGGGATCCGCGCCCGGTTCGCCGACGAGCTGGCGCCGGGGACGCTGGCGCTGGGCGACGGGCTGGCCGACGCGCTCCCCCGCATCGCCGACAGGCTCTCCCGCCGACCCGTCACCCTCAGCCACGGCGACCTGCGCCTCGACAACGTGTTCTTCGCCGACGGCAGCGACGGCGTGCGGCTGTGCGACTGGCAGCTGACCGGGCGGTCCCGGGGCATGCGCGACGTGGCGTACTTCCTGACCCAGAGCCTGACGCCCGGCGACCGCAGCGCAGCCGAGCACGACCTCGTCGCGCGCTACGTCGGACGCCTGGCGAGCCAGGGCGTGCGGGGCTACGACGAGGACACGGCGTGGGAGGACTACCGCACCGCCACGCTGTTGGGGTTCGCGTACGCCATCGTCGCCCTCGGCGGCCTCGACCAGGACGACGACCGCAGCGCCGCGCTGCCCCGCGCCATGCTGTCTCGATCTGTGCAGGCGATGGCCGACCTCGGGTGTTCCCTGCCTGAGCGATAGCTCACGGCACGCGGGTGAGCAGGTAATCACCCGGATGGAATGACGCTACGTCACCCGGCGAACGCATAGCGTCCTAGATCGTGACGACGAGTGGACCCGTCCAGGCGACCCGACCGACCCCACCGGTCGCGGGCCAGATGCAGGTCCAGGGCGTCCCCAGCCGCCCTCGTCGTCACGAACCCGCTCCCGGTCCCCAGCCGCGAGCGAGCGAGGGCGTGGCCGACCTCGCCTCCCCCCTGGTCGGCCACGCCTCCGCTCATCTCTCGAGCCACCACGTTCTCCCCGCCCCGCGGCTGTCGCCCGACGGCTGACATCCGCCGGTCAGCCGTCGGCACGCCGCGGCCCTGCATCGTGGCCGGGACCCCCGGGCCCCGGCCACGGCAGCGGGGGCTTCGCCGTCGCGTGGACGCGGCACCCCGAGGCGTCAGGGCGAGATCATCGCGGCGATCAGCCCGTACTCGATCGCGGTGGCGGCCGAGGCGCTCGCCTGCATGGCCGCCATCGTGGCGATGGCCGCGGTGAACGTGACGGCGAGTCGGGTGGCGTGGCGCATCGGATCTCCTCCGGAGTCGGGACCGTTCCCCACCATCGTTCGGAACCGCGAACGCAGGCGGATGTCCGGCGTGCACGGCCCTGCGCACGCGGTACCGCCCCTCGTGGGCTCGCTCAGGGCGATCCCGCCCCGACCGGCTGGCGCTACTCGCCGGCGCCTCCCGCCTCGGCCCGCTGGTCGTCCATGTAGCGCGCCGCGTCCTCAGACGCCTCCTCAGGGGTGCGCCCCTGCTGCCGGGCGATCATGTAGGCGGCGTACCACCCCGACCAGTGGTGCGGCGGCGCGGTCGCCTCGTAGGCGCCGTGATGCTCCTCGGCGTCGCGCAGGAGCTCTGTCAAGGTCGCGATGTCCATCGGGGATCCTCCTCGTGTGCTGCTCGGCTCGGGTCAGCGTCCGGGAAGCCGGGTCGTGATCGCCTCCACCGGATCAGCCGGGAGGGGTCGTCGACGCCGCGAGCCGTCGATCGATCTCCATGCCCATGATCCGACACTCGGTCGCGGGGTGGTCGAAGCGGCAGAGCAGGGCGCCCTCGAGGTAGCCCCGTGCTCGCCGGAGGCGGGCGATCTCCGCGTCGAGGACGGCGAGGCGTCGATCGGCGATCGCCTTCCAGTCGGCGACGTGCTCGGCGTCGAGCACCCCGGCGATGTCGTCGAGCGACAACCCGGCGTCCTGGAGCATGCCGATGAACACGAGCCGGCGCAGCGTCTCGGCCTGATAGCGGCGTTGTCCGGAACGCCGGGCGTCCGCGACCAGCAGGCCTCGCCGTTCGTAGTAGCGCACAGTCGAGGTCGCCACGCCGGCGCGTCGCGTGACCTCCCCGATGGTCAGAAGAGCGTCGTCCACACGACCACCTTGACTTGAACTCGGGTTCAACTGTCAAGGTCGATCCATGAGCGACGAGCCGACTGACACTGCGACCCTGCCCCCGAACCATCACGCCCACCACCCGGGCTTCGCCGGCATCGGCGGCCTCGTCGCCGCGATCGGCTTCACGGTCGGGCGGACCGCCGACGCCGAGCTCGCCGTCGGGCTGACGGGCACCGGCCCGGACGACGACGTCGTCGACATCGGGTGCGGCCCCGGTGTCGCGGTCCGTCGCGCCGCCGCCTGCGGCGCGGCCTCGGTGGTCGGCGTCGACCCGGCGGCGGTGATGCTCCGCGTCGCCCGCGCCGCGACCCGGGCGAGCCGGCGCGCCACAGCCGGGATCGGCTACCGCGAGGGCACCGCCGAGGCGCTGCCGCTGCCCGACGATTCCGCCACCGTGGCGTGGTCGCTCGCCACCGTGCACCACTGGCACGACCTCGACGCCGGCCTCGAGGAGGTCCGCCGTGTGCTCCGTCCCGGGGGCCGGTTCCTCGCGGTCGAGCGTCGGGCCGAACCGGGAGCGACCGGCCTCGCCAGCCACGGCTGGACCGAAGAACAGGCCCACCTCTTCGCCCGGCGGTGCCGCACGGTCGGCTTCACCGACACGTCGATCGACCACCACCGATTGGGCCGGCGACGCGTGGTCTCGGTGCTCGCGCACGCCATCTAGGGACGTCCGCGGAACGCCGCACCACACCACCTGCAACCGCGGACAGTGACCTACGGCAGCACGATGTCACTGTCTGCGCGAGACTCTGCGGGAGTACTCGGAACGAGGCTCGGGCCTCGTGGACAGGGAGGGACGGCGGTGAAGAGACTCGGCATTGCCTTTGTCGCGGTGTTGTTCGTCGGACTGGTGGGGTCGTTGGCGGGACCCGCAGGCGCGCAGACAGCGGTGTGCGGGCCACCCGGGGAAGAGGTCCCGGTGACGATCGTGGGGTCGGGAAACATCGTGGGCACCCAGGGCGACGACGTCATCCTCGGCAGCGGCGAGAACGACACGATCCACGGCCTCGGCGGCGACGACGTCATCTGCGGGGAGTCCGGCAACGATCGCCTCGTGGGCGGGTCGGGCAACGACGTGCTCATCGGGGACGGCGCTGATCTCCCGCCCTTCGCTCCGTCCAACGGAGCGAACGACGACACGTTGGTGGGGGGTCCCGGCGACGATGTGCTGGGCGGGCTCGGCGGAGACGACGACCTGCAGGGAGGGCCGGGCGACGACGAGATCATCGGGTTCGGCGGGGTCGACCGGATCGGCGGTGGCCCCGGTGACGACACCGCCTTCGGTGGTCCTCTCGACGACCCCATCGACGGTGGCCCGGGCAACGACACGCTGTGGGGCAACTTCGGCAGCGACACGATCACGGGTGGTCCCGGTGACGACGCCATCGACGGGGACAATCCGTTCCCCGCGCCGCCGGACGTGCCCTTCCCGCCGGGGACGAACGTCGACGACTGCCGTGGAGGACCGGGCGCGAACACGGTCGTGAACTGCGAGATCGAGCGGTAGGCGGCGCCGCCCGCCGGGCGACATCCCCGACGGGGTCCAGCCGTGAGACAGGCATCGCCCGACGAGCCCGGACACGACGTAGTGTGCGCCGGGTGGGGGCTCGGTGCATCGGGCGGTGGCTGCTCGCGGTCACCGCGGCGGGGCTGGCCTGCGCCTGCTCGTCCGGCGACGCCCGCCCGGCCATGACGCTCGACGAGCTGAGGACGGCCGGCGACACCTGCCCGGTCGACCTGGCGAGCTCGGGCCTTGCACCCGACGGTGCCGACGATGTGGAGGTCGACGTCGTCGAGGGGTCGCCACCAGGCCCTGAAGACTCGTCCATCATCTCCCAGCAGGTGGGGGTCTGGGTCGAGTGCACGGTGCCGGTGGACGACGGCGGCAACGTGACGGCCGTCGTGTTCGCGTCGGAACGGCCCGGAGCCATCACGCTGGTCCTTCCCCACGCGCACCGCCTCCTGCGACTGGCGGCCGACGACCTGGACCGCGTGCTCGCCGATTTCGACGACGCCGACGCGCGCGAGCTGGTCGACCTCGGCGCCGAGGGCCCGGTGGCCATCGCCCGCCTCGACGTCGACGGCGCGGCGTCGGCCGTGCTCTACGTGGCGGCGCCGTCGGCCGCGCCCGACGATGTGCGGCACGCCACCGAACAGATCCTCGACGAGCTCTGACCGCTCTCTCGTCCGCCGACGCCGGCTCGGTCAGTGGTCGAGCAACGCCATGGCCCGGAGCCGCTGTCGCGACGCCTCGGCCCGGAACCGGGCGGCGTTGTCGTCGTCGCCCATGAGCTCGGCCGTGTCGGCCAGCGCCTCGAGCCTGTCCGCGGCGCTCGACCAGCGCCTCGAGGGACCGCTTCCGGTGCTCGTCGTCCATCCACCTCCTTCCTAGCGGAGACGCACACGGTCGTCACGGGGTCCAGGCCCGGGGAGCGAGGAAGTCGTCGAGGTCGACGTGGTCGGCGAGGTTGTCGATCAGGCCGACGAGACCGGCGAAGGAGACCTCGAGGACGATCTCGAGGATGGCTTCGGTGTCGAGACCCGCCTCGGTCGCCTGCGTGATGGTGGCGTCGGAGACGCTGCCTCGTCCGAGCGCGACCTCCGTGGCGAGCTCGTGCGTGGCGGCCGCGGCGTCGCCCGACGGGGCGCGCCCTCGGCGCATGGCATCGATGTCGCCGTCGTCGAGGCCGAGGCCGGCGAGCATCGTCGAGTGGAACGCCACCCCGTAGCGGTTGTCGACGGCGACCCCGACCGCCAGGCCCGCCACCTCGCGGAGCACGGGGTCGAGCTTCGTGGCGCCCACCGCCCGTCGGAGCCCGTCGAATCCGGCGAGCAGGGCGGGCGAGATCGCCGCGGTGGCCGCCAGGTTCGGCACCAGCCCGAGGTCCGCGGCGATGGCCTGCATCACCGGGCGGGAGTCGGCGGGTGCGCTGTCGAGGGTCTGGATGGTCAGCTGCATGGTCGTGTCCTCGGTGTGATCGGAGTTCCCGGCACGTGCCGGCTGGTCGCAGCCTCTCCCCGACGAGGTGTCCCGGCGATTCCCCCGCAGGGAAGGGACAGACGCCGATCGCCGCCGTAGCGTTCGGTGCCGATGGCGTCGACCTCACCTGCTGCCGCTCGCGGCGGGCTCGGCGATCTCCTGCGCCACTGGCGCTCCGTACGGGCCAAGAGCCAGCTCGACCTGGCCTGCGATGCGGACACCACGCCGCGCTACGTCAGCTTCGTGGAGACCGGCCGGGCCCAGCCGAGCCGGCAGATGGTGGTCCGCCTCGCTCGGGCGTTGGACGTGCCGCTGCGGGAACGCAACGACCTGCTCCTCGCGGCCGGCTTCGCGCCCCTGTACTCGCTCGAGCCACTGACCAGTCCCCTGATGGCCCGGGTCGACGAGGCGCTCACGAGCCTGCTCGTCGGCCACGAGCCCTTCCCCGCCGTCGTGATGGACCGGGGGTGGAACCTCCAGCGGGCCAACGACGGCGCGGCGCGGCTCTTCGGCCGTCTGTTCGCCCCGGAGCCCGTGCCGGCCGAGGCCAACGTCCTGCGGCTGATCGTCGAGCCGGGCCCCGTCCGTGACCGCGTCCGCAACTGGGCCGCGGTGGTGCCGGCGCTCCTCGAGCGGGCGCGGCGGGAGGCGATCAGCGGTGTGCTCGACCCCGACACGGCCGAGCTCGTCGCCGCCCTGCGCGACCGGTCCGATGTCGCCGAGCTGCTCGCCACACCCGACACATCCGTCTCGGACGGCCCGGTGATCGATCTGCGCTTCGCCATCGGCGATGTCGAGCTGGCGTTCTTCTCGGTGATCTCGACCGTCGGCACGCCCATCGACGTCACCGCTCAGGAGCTCCGGGTCGAAGCCTTCTTCCCCGCCGACGAGGCCACCCGCCTGCGCTGGCCCGAGCTCAGCAGCGAATGGGCCGACGGTCCTGGCTGACCGACCTGTGTGTCAGTCGACCTGTCCCCGTCGAGGCCCCCCGACGGGGTCGATCGGGCTGCGGCGGGAGAGACCGCCGTCGCAGACGACGATCTGCCCGGTCGCCCAGCGCATGTCGTGGACCGCGAGGATGGCCTCGGCGATGTCGTCGGGCGTGCCGAGCCGGCCGAGGGCGGTGCGGTCGGCGACGCCGTGGAGCCAGCCGCGGTCGCGGGGCACCGGTCCGAGCATCGGGGTGTCGGTGACCCCGGGCGCGACCGCGTTGACCCGCACCGTCGGCGCCCACTCGAGCGCCGCGACCTTGACGACCATGTCCAGCGCCGCCTTCGAGGCGCAGTAGAGCCCCATCGACCTGTCTGCCAGCTGGGCGCTGACGCTGCTCGTCATCACGATCGACCCGCCACCCTGCCCGAGCATCGGCCGAGCGAGCGCCCGCATCGCCAGCCACGCACCCTTGGCGTTCGTGCCCACGACGTGGTCCCAGGCGTCGGCCGGCACGTCGAGCAGCATCCCGCCGTGCCCGATCCCGGCGGTGACGGTCACGACGTCGGGGCACCCGAAGCGCTCGAGCGTGGCGGCCGCCGCCGCGTCGACCTGGTCCGGCGAGGTGATGTCGCAGGCGATGTCGGCGCCGTCTCCGATGTCCCACACGACGACGTCGAGGCCCCGCGCCTGCTGCGCGGCGACGACGGCTGCGCCGATGCCCGACCCGCCACCGACGACGACCGCGGTCACGACGACACCCCGCCCAGGACGAAGCCGACGACCTCGTCGGCGACGTCGTCGACCGAGCGGCTCGGCCCGAGCGTGAGGGCGTTGATGCCCACCGTCGTCACCGCGCCGAGGATGGCGACGGCGACCAGACGAGGGTGCGCGACGGCGCGGAGGCTTCCGTCGGCGGCGCCCTCGTCGAGCAGCCGGCGGATGGGCCTGCGGTAGGCGGCCTCGATCCGCTCGTCGATGTGGGGGGTCCTGGCCGCTCGGCCGAGGTCGAACTGGAGAGCCCGGCTGGCAGCCGGGAAGGTCTCGAAGATCCGGAGGTGGGCGACGATCGCGACACGGAGCCGATCGGCCGCGGTGCCCTCGGTCCGGAGGGCGGCGTCGACGGCCCGGGCGACCTCCTCGAGGATCTCGTTGAACAGGAAGGCGAGGATCGCCTCCTTGCCGTCGAAGTAGTAGTAGAGCGTCGCCTTCGGGACGCCGGTGGCGACGGCGATGTCCTCCATCTTCGTGGCGTCGAGGCCGTGGTCGGCGATCAGCTCGGCCGCGGCCAGGACCTTCTCGCGCATGCCGGCAGGCATCGGTCGCACCGGATCGTCCTCCTCCTGAGGGCCCGCCCCGTGACGAGGCCTGTGACGAGGCCCGTGACAGGGTTGTACTCAGAGTCTAAATTCCGAGTCCAATGCCCGCCATCCACCACTCCGCCATCTGCGTGCGCGACATCGTCGAGCGGGTCGACACCGCGGCGGCCGGCGACCTCGACCACGTCACCGGTGGCGACGAGCCGTGAGCACGCAGAGCGAGGTCGCCGTGATCGGCGCCGGGTTCGGCGGCCTGGCCGTCGCCCACCGCCTCGCCCAGGACGGCATCGACGACGTCGTGATCCTCGAGCGGGGCGACGGCGTGGGCGGCACGTGGCGGGCCAACACGTACCCGGGCGCGGCGTGCGACGTGCCGTCGCACCTGTACAGCCTCTCGTTCGCCCCCAACCCCAACTGGTCGCGGGCCTACGCCGCCCAGCCCGAGATCCTCCGCTACGTCGAGGACTGCTACGACCGCTTCGACGTCCGCCGCAAGGTGCGGACCGGCACCGAGGTCGTGGCCGCCACCTGGTCGGAGGCGGACGGGCGCTGGCGCCTGCGGGACCGAGCACGGCGAGGTGCACGAGGCCCCCGTCGTCGTCTCGGCCATCGGCACGTTCCACACCCCGTCGGTCCCGGCGATCCCGGGGCTCGACGACTTCGAGGGGACGATGTTCCACTCGGCCCGCTGGGACCACGACCACGACCTCACCGGCCGCGAGGTCGCCGTCGTCGGCACCGGTGCCAGCGCCATCCAGATCGTGCCGGCGATCGCCGACGCGCGCCGCCCACGTCGGCCGTCTACCAGCGCAGCGCCCCGTGGATCCTGCCGCGCAAGGACCCGCCGTACACCGTGGAGCAGCAGCGCCACTTCGCCGCCCACCCCGACGACGCCTGCCGGCACCGCCAGGAGCTGCACGACCTGTTCGAGGGCATCACCGCGTTCGTGGTCGGCGATCCGTCGATGGACACGATCGCGGACGTCGCCCGGGGCTACCTCGAGCACAAGGTCCCCGACCCCGAGCTGCGGGCGAAGCTGACCCCCGACCAGCCGTTCGGCTGCAAGCGCACCCTGATCTCCAGCGACTACTACCCGGCGGTCCAGCGCGACGACGTCGAGCTCGTCACCGACGCCATCGAGCGCATCACGGCGAGCGGCATCCGCACCGTCGACGGCGTCGAGCGACCGGCCGACACCATCGTCCTGTGCACCGGCTTCCGCGCCAGCGACTACCTGTGCGGCATCGACGTGGTCGGCCGGGGCGGCAGGTCCATCCACGACGTGTGGGCGGGCGTGCCCCGCGCGTACCACGGGATGGCCGTCCCCGGCTTCCCGAACCTCTTCATGCTCTACGGGCCCAACACCAACCAGGGGGGCAACTCGATCCTCCTCATCCTGGAGGCGCAGGCGCAGTTCGTGGCCAGCGCCCTCGCCGCCATGCGGGAGGCGGGGCGCACGGTCGGTCGAGGTGACGGCCGAGGCGATGGCCCGGTACGCCGGCGACCTCCGGCGCGACCTGGACGGCACGATCTGGACCGACCCCCGCTGCACCAGCTACTTCCAGCAACGCGGCCGGCGACGTCGTCACCCAGCTCCCGCACCCGGCGGGGTGGTACCGGGAGGCGACCGAGGTGGTCGACCGCGACGACGTCGCCTTCGGAGGTGCGCCATGCACGACCTCGTGATCCGGGGGGCACGGTCGTCGACGGCACCGGTGCGCCCGCCCGCACCGCCGACGTGGCCGTCACAGCCGGCCTCGTCACCGAGGTCGGCGCGCGTCGACGGCCGCGCCCGCCGGGTGGTCGACGCCGACGGCCTGCTGGTGACACCCGGCTTCGTCGACATCCACACCCACTTCGACGGCCAGGTCGACCTGGGACGACGACCTCACGCCCGTCGTGCTGGCACGGCGTCACGACCGCCATCCTGGGCAACTGCGGCGTCGGCTTCGCCCCGGTGCGGCCCGACGGGCACACCGAGCTGATCGAGCTGATGGAGGGCGTCGAGGACATCCCCGGCAGCGCCCTGTCCGAGGGCATCCGGTGGGCGTGGGAGAGCTTCCCGGAGTACCTCGACGCGCTCGCCGGCCGGCAGCTCGGCCCTCGACGTCGGGACCCACGTCCCCCACGCCGCCGTCCGGGCCTACGTCATGGGTGAGCGCGCCCTCGAGGACGCCACCGACGCCGACCTCGACGCGATCTGCGCCATCGTGCGCGCCGGCATGGAGGCGGGCGCCCTCGGCTTCTCGACCGGCCGCACCGCCGGGCACCGCGACATCCGGGGCAACCCCGTCCCCGGCACCTTCGCACCCGAGGCCGAGCTGGCCGCCATCCTCGGCGACGCTCGACGAGGTCGGAGCGGGCGTCTTCGAGGTGGTGCCCGCCGGCGTCGGCGGCGAGATCACCGGCGACGCCGCCGACGCCATGGAGCACGAGCTGGCGTGGCTCGTCCGCCAGGGCGAGCGCACGACCGCGCCCGATCACCTTCCTCGTCATGGAACGGCCCGAGGTCGACCACTGGCGGCCGTGGTTCGACGCCGTCGCGCCAGGCGAACGCCCGTGGCGCCCAGCTCCGGCCACAGGTCGGCAACCGCTGCTTCGGCGTGCTGATGGGGCACCAGTCGAAGCTCAACCCGTTCCAGTACCGGCCCACCTACCGCGACGAGCTCGCCCACCTGCCCCTTCCCGAGCGGGTGCACCGGCTGCGCGACCCCGAGATCCGCGCCCGCATCCTGGCCGAGGAGCCCGACTTCAGCGGGCCGTTCCTGATGGACCAGGTCGGGCGCCGCGCCCTCGACCACGTCTTCGCCCTGGGCGACGCGCTCGACTACGAGCCGACGGCGGACACGAGCATCCGGGCGATCGCGGCGCGCAGGGGCGTCGACCCGTGGGAGGTCGCCTACGACGTGTTGCTGGAGGCGGACGGCCACGAGTTCCTGCTGTGGCCGCTGCTCAACTACGGCAGCCACTCCTACGACGGCCTCCTCGCGATGATGGAGGACCCCAACACGGTGCACGGCCTCGGCGACAGCGGCGCCCACGTCGGCCTCGTCTGCGACGCCAGCACGAACACCTACATGCTCACCCACTGGGTGCGCGACCGCACCCGTGGCCGCAGACTCCCCCTCGAGCGGGCGGTGCAGCGCCTGACCAGCGAGCCGGCCCGCCTCTACGGCCTCGGCGACCGGGGCGTGCTCGCACCCGGGGCGAAGGCCGACTGCAACGTGATCGACCTCGACGGTCTCCGCCTCGTCCGGCCCGAGCAGCTCCACGACCTGCCCGGGGGCGCCGGCCGCCTCGTCCAGCGGGCGGTCGGCTACGTGGCGACGTTCGTCGACGGCGTGCAGACGATCGACCACGACGACCGCACCGACGCGTTGCCCGGCCGGCTCGTCCGGGGCGCCCGCTCGAGGGCCTGAGGAGGCACCCGATGCTCACCGTCCGCCGCCCCCGACTTCGACTTCTCCGACAGCGTCCCGCACTGGGGCGACAACGTCGAGGCCGTCACCATCTTCAACGCCGGGGCCATCATCCCGTCGCCGATCGAGCGGTACCTCATCCGGGTGATGCGCCTGGCCAAGCAGGAGCTCGACCCGGTGGCCGACGCCGACCTCATCGTGGAGATCGACCTCTTCAACAAGCAGGAGGGCCAGCACCACAAGCTGCACAACGGCCTGATGGAGATGTTGACCACCCGCTACCCACGCCTGCGCGACTTCGAGTCCGCGTTCGCCGCCGACCTCGAGGACTTCATGGCCAACCGCTCGCTGGCCTGGAACCTGGCGTACTGCGAGGGCTTCGAGTCCACCGGCTGCGCCCTCGCCGAGGCCTTCGTCGACGGCGGCATCGCCGCCATCTGCGGCGACCACGGGTCCACGCCGATGCGCCTCTGGACGTGGCACATGGCCGAGGAGTTCGAGCACCGGGCGGTGGTGCACGACGTGCTGCGCCGGCTCTACGGACCCGAGGAGGCGTTCCGGCTCCGGACCGAGGGGGCCACCTTCAATCGGCGGCACAACGCCGAGCACGTCCTCGCCGCGGCCGTCCACATCACCGAGATCGACCAGGCGGGGATGGCCGACGACGAGCGGGAGGCATCCGACCGGCGTGCGCTGGAGGCGGCCGCCGCGGTGGCAGCTCTGTCGGCCGAGGCGCGCGAGTGGGTGTACCAGCCCGACTACGACCCATCCGCGGTGGCCCCGCCGCGGGGCTACGAGCGGGTCCTCGACGACCATCCCCGAGCCCCGGGTGGGGCCGGTTGACCGAGCCGTTCACCACACCCGTCGCCCCGCTGGCCGTTCACCCGGCCGGATTTCTCCTCGGCGTTGTCGATTCGGGGTGGTGCGGCGCGTCATGGTGGTGCCGGCGGTCGTCGCCGGCTGGACGTGGAGGAGTTGCCATGAAGTACTTCGTTCTGCTCGCCGGCTACGGCGAGCTGCCGGCGTGGGATGAGCTGACCGCCGAGGAGCAGGAGGCCCTGATGGCCAAGCACGTCGCCTTCGACGAGGCGTGCGCGGCCCGGCCGGGCGTGGAGATCCTGAGGGCGGAGGCGTTGGCGGACGGCTCGACGGCCACGACGTTGCGCACCCGGGGCGGCGAGATGACCATCACCGACGGCCCGTTCGCCGAGGCGGCCGAGCAGATCGGTGGCTACTACCTGCTCGATGCGCCCGACCTCGACACCGTGATCGAGCTGTGCAGGATCCTGCCCGCCTATGACATCGACATCCGACCGGTCCTCGACATGTCCTGACCGAGTCATCGAGCAGGTCTTCCGGGCCGAGTGGGGCCGGCTGCTGTCGCTCCTGGTGTCGCGGACCCGTCGCCTCGATCTGGCCGAGGACGCCCTGGGCGAGGCCTTCGCCCGGGCGTCGGACCGCTGGCCGGGCGACGGGGTGCCGGCCAACCCCGCCGGCTGGCTGTACACCACCGCCTACCGGCACGTCGTCGGGCGGCTCCGGGCCGAGGCCATCGCCGGGCGCAAGGCGCCGCTGCTCGCGGTCCGACCCGGATGGGTGCCGCCCGGCGATTCGCCCGAGGAGCTGGCCGACGACCGTCTGCAGCTCATCCTGTTGTGCTGTCACCCGGCACTGCCGCGCGAGTCGCGGTCGGCGCTGGCGCTCCGCCTCGTCATCGGGACACCGACCGAGCAGATCGCCCGCCTGTTCCTCGTCTCGCCCGCGACGATGGCGGCGCGCCTGACCCGAGCGAAGAAGAAGATCGTGCTCGCCGGCATCCCGCTCGGCGCCCCGCTCGACGACGAGCTCAGATCACGTCTCGACGAGGTGTGTCGCACGATCTACCTGGCCTTCACCGCCGGGTACACCCCGAGCGCCGGGCCCGACCTGCTGCGGGCCGACCTGGCGGGCGAGGCCGTGCGCCTCGCCGCCGTGCTGCACGACCTCGTGCCCGACGCCCCGCAGGTCCGAGCGATGCTCGCGCTCCTGCTGCTCCAGCACTCGCGCCGCGACGCCCGCCAGAGGGCACGGCCGCCTGGTGACCCTCGCCGACCAGGACCGCTCGATGTGGCACCACGACGAGATGCGGGCCGGGCTCGGCGCTCGTCGCCGGGCTCCAGCCCGACGAGGGCTACGCCGAGGAGCTCCGGCTCCAGGCCCTCATCGCGGCCGAGCACGCCCGGGCACCCACCGCCGCCGCGACGGACTGGGCCGCGATCGCCGGGCACTACGCCGCCCTCGAAGCACGGACCGGTTCGGCGATCGTGCGACTCAACCGCGCGGTCGCGGTCGCCGAGGTCGAGGGTCCCCGGGCCGGCCTCGCCCTCCTCGCCGGCCTCGACGAGGTCTTGCGCGACAACCACCGGGTCGCCGCCGTCCGCGCCGAGCTCGCACGGCGCGCCGGCGACACCGAGCTCGCCCGGGCCTCGTACCGCACGGCGATCGACCTGTGCGCCAACGAGGTCGAACGGACCCACCTGCGCGGCCGGCTCGACGCGATGCGACGCACGCCCGGGTCGGGGTGATCGAGAGGCGATCGGCGGCGTGCGCGCTCACCCGCGGCGGCGGTAGGTGAGGAACAGCGAGCCCGCAGGCGTGCGTTCGACCTCGTCCAGAACGAGCCGGTGCATCGGCGCGTCGTCGTCGAACAGGCGCCGACCGCGGCCGGCGAGCGTCGGGGCCACGACGAGCCGCAGCTCGTCGACGAGACCCGCCCTCAGCAGCGAGCCGGCGAGCGAGATGCTCCCGTGGATGCCGATGTCACGGCCGGCTCCCTGCTTCATCTCGGCGACGTGATCGACCGCCGAGGTCGTGACGAACGTCGTGTTCGGCCATGCCTCGGCCGGTGGATGCGCGGTGAACACGTGCTTGTCGGTGCCGTTGATGAAGCCGGCGAACGGCTCGAGATCCGACCCCGGCCAGTAGTCCACCCAGTAGTCGTAGGTCCCGCGGCCGAGCAGGACCGTCTCCTGCCTCTCGATCACGGTGCGGAGGTTCTCGAACACCTCGGGACCGTCGTCGGTGAACCAGTCCCCGGGCTCCTCGGCCACCCCGTCGAGCGAGAGCAGTTCGTACAGCACGACCGTGCGCATGGTGGTCTCCCTTCGTTCCTGTGATGACGACCGACGGCTCCCGCCGAGATCGACAGGTCACGGGAGAAACTTCGTGAAGGTGGGTGCGAGCGTGGGAGCCACGGTCCGTTTCGTCCAAGACCGATCGCCCCGCCGACCCGTAGCCTGCGGGCATGGCTCATCCCCGGATGTACCAGGACGACGACCCGTATCTGGCCGGGCTCCGAGACGTGTTCCTGGCCTTCCCCGAGTCGGTCGAGGTCGAGGCGTGGGGCCGGCCGACCTTCCGTGCCGGCAAGAAGATCTTCGGCGTGTTCTCCGGGACCGAAGAGCGCCCGTGGGGTCTGATCTTCAAGCCGGACAGCGACGAGCGGGCGCCGCTGCTGGAGGACGAGCGCTTCTACTCCCCGCCGTACTTCGGTCCCAGCGGCTGGCTCGCCCTCGATCTCGAGGCCGCTCCCGTCGACTGGGACGAGGTGCGCGAGCTCGCAGATGCCTCGTACCGCCAGGTCGCGCTGAAGCGGATGCTCAACGCTCTGGACGGCTGAGCCGGCACCGGCGGTCGTCCACGCCCCCGACCACGGAGGCGGGCTACGCCTTCGGGGAGGTGCCCCCGGCCCGAGCCGCGGCGTTGGCCGCCACCGCCGACCGGATCAGATCCTTGAAGGCGACCTCGTCGAGCTCCTCGCCTTCCCGGATGTCGATGGCCCGGCGCGTCTTCCCTTCGAGGCTGGAGTTGAACAGCGTGTCGGGGTCGTCGAGGGAGGCGCCTCGGAAGAACGTCAGCTTGACGACCTGCTTGTACGACTCGCCCGTGCAGATGTCGCCGTCGTGGGACCAGACCGGGGTGCCGGGTGACGTGGCCTTCTCCCACTTCCAGTCCTCTTGGACCTCGGGGTCCGCGTCGTGGATGAGCTGGCGCACCCGGGCGAGCGTGTCGCCCCGCCAGTCGCCGAGCTCCTGGATCCTCGCCGTGATCTTCGATGCCGCCGCGCTGTCGGTGTCGCGTTTCGCCGTCATGATCCCTCCGACCGAAGGCTAGCCACGTCGTACTTCTCACGGTTGCTGCGCACCTCGTCCATGTGCGCCTCCGCCCAGACCTTGATGCCGCGCACGACGTCGTGGAGCGAGGACCCGAGGTCGGTCAGCTCGTAGGTGACCGTGACCGGCACCGTCGGCGTCACCGTGCGGGTGAGCAGGCCGTCGCGCTCGAGGGCACGCAGCGTCTGGGTGAGCATCTTCTGGCTGACCCCGGCCAGGCGGCGGGAGATCTCGGAGTAGCGCATCGCCCGCGGCTCGTCCTCGCAGTCTTCCCCGGGGTGCGGACCGCCGCCGCCCAGCGCGGCCAGGACCAACGCCACCCACTTGTCGGAGATCCGGTCGAGGAGCTGGCGGCTGGGACAGCCCGCCAGGAAGGCGTCGTAGTCCACCTTCGCCTGCGCCCGCTTCTGGGCTGCCGTCGTCGACGCCATCGACCGCTCCTTGCTACAGCTCGGTGAGCAACGCACCTCTAGGTGCCTACTTCCCAAGAGAGAGTAACAGGTCCATCGTGGTGGACCAGAACCGACACATCCACAGGAGCGAACATGGGAACCACCTTCCGCACCGCGGTCGTCCGCACTCCCGGCGGTCCCGACTCGATCGAGATCATCGACGTCCCCGTCGTCGAACCCGGGCCGGGCCAGGTCCGAGTCGAGATCGCCGCGGCCGCGGTGAACCCCGTCGACCTGGCCGTCGCCGACGGCCTGTTCCACCGGCGCGGGCTGGTCGACCAGCCCGATCACACCGGGCTGGGTTGGGACTTCGCCGGCACCGTCGCCGCCATCGGCCCCGACGTCGACCTCCCGATCGGGAGCCGGGTCGCCGGGCTGATCGACGGGTTCGACCGCGACTTCGGCACCTACGCCGAGCAGCTGGTCGTCGCGGCGAGCGACGTCGCCGTCGTGCCCGACGGTCTCGACCTGACCACCGCAGCGACGGTCCCGCTCAACAGCCTGGCCGCCGCGCAGATGGTCGACCTGCTCGGGGACGGTGACGGCCGGAGCCTGCTGGTCACCGGCGCCGCGGGTGCCGTCGGGGGCAACGTCATCCCGCTGGCCCAGGACCGCGGCTGGCGGGTCACCGGACTGGCCCGGGCCGAGGACGAGGAGTTCGTACGCCGCCTCGGCGCCGACTTCACCGCCCAGGCCACGCCCGGCTGGGACGCCGTCGCCGATGGCGCCGTGCTCCAGGAGCAGGGCCTCGCGCTGGTCCGCGACGGCGGGACCTTCGTCGGCGTGCAGCCTGGTGCGGCACCCGCATCCGAACGCGGCGTCACCGTCCGGGTGGTGGTGACCGAGCCCGACGGTGACCGGCTCGCCCAGCTCCTCGACGCCACCGCGAGCGGCCGCCTGCCGGCGCGGGTGCACGCCGTCGTTCCGCTCGACGAGGTCGCCGCCGCCCACCGCGCGGTCGGGAAGGGCGGCGTGCGCGGACGGTACGTCCTCCAGCCGTGACGCCCGCCCCGTCGCCCGGACTCCGGCACCACCCGGACTAGCGGGAGACCCTCAACGGAGGGAAGCGGCTCACGAGCCCCGCGGCCACGACCTGGTGGAGCTCGACGTCCTCGGGCAGGCCCCGGAGCGCATACACGCCGAGCTTCCGCAGGCGCACACCGTCCGGCAGGTGGCCCCGGATCGCGGTGCCGAAGTCGCCGGACACGACGATCTGCCCTCCGTGCGACGCATCGCAGATCCGTGCCGCCACGTGCACGGCCAGGCCGAGGTAGTTCGACTTGGCCAGCGTCGGGTAGCCACTGTGGATCCCGACCCGGACGCGCACGTCCTCGTCGCCGGCCAGCGCCCTCGCACGCAGCTCCTGCTGGACGGCCAAAGCGGTGGCGAGGGCGGCCGCCGGGCGTTCGAACACGGCGAAGAACTCGTCGGCGCGGGTCTCCACCACGTGGCCGCCTGTCCCGAGCGCGGAGTCGCGGAGCAGTGCCCTGACCCGCTCGAGCAGGTCGCCGTAGCTGTCGCCCAGGCGGTGGACCAGCGCCGTCGACCCCTCGATGTCGGTGAGCAGCATCGTCACGAATCCCGAAGGCAGCCGAACCGGCTCGTCGTCCCGGCGCCCGAGCTCGCGCTCGGAGCGCAGCTCGTTGGAGATGAACCCGACCGGCACGATCCTGAACCTCTTGGCCGCGTTGAGCAGCCGCTTGCGGGCGCGGTCCCGGGCGGCGTCGTCGTCGAACCTGACCTGGTTGAACCGGGAGAGGGCGTTGCGGACGTGGCTGGCGTCGTGGATCGGCAGCAGCCGGCGGCCATGGCGATCGACGTACGCGAACGCACGATCCGGGAGCCTCGCCCGCTCTGCCGAGCCGAGTCGCACCACGGCGTGAACGATAAGGGCCGCGAGGCGGGGCACGAATCGAGAAGCGCCGAACCGCGGGAAGCGCACGGGAACGCCGTTCGCGGCTCTTCGGATCTGAGCGGGATGAGGTAGGAGGCTGAGGGTCCGCGGGCGCGTCACAGGGGCTCAACAGAATCGGTGGTTCCTACGCCATTCGAGCCTGGAGAGCCCCTGTGGAGACCAACCCTACGCGTGCCTGCGAGCTGCTCGTCGACTTGCCCGACGTGAACGTGCTGGGCGTCGGCTGGTCGTCGAGGTCGACCAGGGTCGCCACGTGGTGCCAACGCCGGCGTTGAGCCGACGATCGCCAAGGGCCATCGGGTCATCCCTTGCTGGGGGCGGGCTGGGCGAGGTCGTGCTCGTAGGCGAAGGCGGCGGCAGCGGTGCGCGACGCGACGCCGATCTTGGTGAAGATGTTGGAGAGATGGCGAGCGACCGTCCGCTCGCTGACGTCGAGGGCGGCGGCGATGTCCTTGTTGGTCACTCCCGAGGCGACGAGGCCGAGGACCTCCGCCTCTCGTGCCGTGAGGTCCGCCGGTAGCGACGAGGACGACGTGAGATCCCGGATGTGACGGGAATCGAGGGCGGCCCCGAGCCGATCGAAGATGGCGGCCGCGCTGGAGAACGAGCTCGAGGCTGCGTCTTCGTCACCACAGCTTCGGCATGCCTGGCCGAGTAGGAGGCGGGCGGTGGCGACCTCGTAGGGGACCTCGAGCTGTTGCCAGTGCCGGAGGGCCTCCCGCAGCGTCGCGGACGCGGTGCCGTCGTCGCCCTGGGCCAGCTGGAGCCTGCCGCGGGAGGACAGCGCCGCGGCCAACAGTGCTGGGCTGTCGTACTCGGTGGCGATGCTTTCGAGCTCGTCGGCGGCCGCAATCGCGGCGTCGAGGTCCTCCGCGGCCACCGCGATCTGCACACGCGCTGGCAGGAGCTTGGCCCGGGCCAGCTGGTTCCAGGTGTGGTCGTCGAGCATCTGCGTGATGATGGCGGTAGCCGCATCGACTCGACGCTGGGCGAGACGGACGAGGGCCAGTCCCGCGCTCTGCTGGCCGCAGAGCTCTTGGGCGGTGGCGAAGGCCGCCTCGGCTCCATCCAGGTCGCCCAGCCGGCGACGGATCTCGCCGATCTCGATGTAGCCGGCCGCGACGTTGGGCACGTGGAACCCGTCGAGCTCGGTGCACGCCTGTCGCGCCTCGCGCTCGGCCGCGCCCCAGTCGCCACGGAGCTGGAGAAGGGCGGCGTGGTGGACCCGGCAGATGCCGGGCCACATGGCCATCGGGTGGTCCTCCGACCAGCGGAGCGTGGCATCGGTCCACTCTGCGGCGCGGCTGTGGTCGCCGAGCTGCTCGCAGGCGCTGATCAGGCTGCAGTACACCTTGCCGGTCGTGTACGGATTGAGCTTGCCCTCGACGGCGGACAGCATCGCCTCGTCGAGGTGGCCGAGCCCGTCGGTCAGGTTGCCCGCGTCGATGAGGAGCCGGCCGATGGTCTGGAGCGCCGCCGCCTCGAGATCGATCGACGACAGCCGTCGTCCCAGCGCCAGGGCGTCGCGGGCCAGCGCGGTCGCCCGGTCGAGCTCGCCGGATCCGTGCGCGACCTCGGCTTCTCGGAGCATGAGGTCGCCGAACGCGACCGCACTCCGTGTCGGCCTCCAGAGCACGGCGGGCCCTCCGCAACCAACCACCGGCGATCGACGGACGGCCCTTGAGCTTGTGGTGCTCCCAGAGCCACACCGCGCACCGGCCCGCGCACAGGCCGTCGCCCTGCGCCTCGTACAGGGCGTAGGCCTGCTCGCGAGCGTCGATGCACTCGTCCATCTGGCCGAGCCACCACGACGTCTCCGCGACGATGTCGAGACGATCAGCCTCGGCTCGGCCGGATGGGACGACCGCCGACCGGGCCGCGTCGAGCGCCTCGGTCCAAGCCCACGAGGCCGCGGTTTGCGGGCCGCCTCCAGTGCATCGGTCGGGGTCGCGGTCACCTCGTCAGTCTGGTCGACCACCGTGCGGAGCGTCGGGGTCAGCCGGTGAGTTGCTTGGAGAGGTGATCCAACACCGGAAGGATCTCCGCGGTCGGGCTGAACTCGAGGAACGTCACGCCCTCGTCGGTCCAGGCGGTGTGCCCGGCCGGCCAGTAGTAGACGTCGCCGGCCCGGTTCGTCTCCTCACGGCCGTCGGTGAAGCGCAGGGTGATCGAGCCGTCCAGCACGTACCCCCAGTGCGGGGACTGGCAGTGATCATGCGGCAGCCCCACGAGCAGTGGCGTGAAATCGACGCCGGCGGGCAGGTCGATATAGCGGCTGTACACATCGCCGCACTCGACCCCGCGGGTCTCGATCCCGTGTCGTTCCATCTCCAACGGGATCTCCTTGAAGCCATAGCGCACAGGAGTTGCTCCTCGTTCGTGGCCCCGACTGGTGTCGAGCCCCTACCACCCATCGTGCGATCGGGGCGAGCAGTGACGCATCGGCCAGACCGCCCAGAGCTGGTGCTGCGCACCGCCCGACGCGTGGGTAGATCACGCCACTCCTCACCGGAATGATGGCCGATCTGACCGATGCTTTGTCCCGTGACGCAGCGCAGGATGCCCTCATGACCGATGGCGACCAGCACCACGCCCGCACGGAGTCGATCACCGACCTGATCGTCCTCGGCCGAGACCGCGAGGCGGTCGCCGCGGCGACGCGAACCAGCAACCAAGGAGGACCTGTGGACGGTGTCCAACAGCTCGACGAGATCATCCCCCTGATCGAGGCGGTGGTCGAGCAGATCAGGCCCGACCAGCTCGACAACCCGACGGCGTGCGCCAAGTTCACGGTGACGGGCGTCCTGGAGCACATGATCGGTGGCGCCACCCACTTCTCGCCTGCCTTCCGTGGCGAGGCAGCGGGGTCCGCTGCGCCCCTTGACGGGGAGCTCATCGATCGGTGGAGCCGAGCCATGGCCGAGCTATTGAGCTCGCTGCACTCGCCGGGCGCTCAGGAGCGGACGGTCACCGCCCCCTTCGGCGAGGTGCCGGTCGCAGCGTTCGCCCGCTACACCGCGTTCGACGGTCTCGTCCACGGCTGGGATCTGTCCCGGGCCACCGGTCTTCCCTACGACCCGCCCGACGACCTCGTCGCCGAGGTCGAGGCGTTCGCTCGCGATTTCGTGCAGCCGGCGATGCGCGACGGCGACACATTCGCGGCCGAGACCGAGGCCCCGCCGGACGCCAGCCGTCTCGACCGGCTCGTGGCCTTCAGCGGCCGGCAGATCCTCACCGCCAACGAGAACAAGGAGACAGTGCAATGAGCACGACGCTCACCCACGAAGACATCGAGACGATCAAAGGTCGCCAGCAAGCGACGTGGTCGAGCGGCGACTACGCGGTCATCGGCACGACGCTGCAGATCGTCGGCGAGTCACTGTGCGAGGCGGTCGACGTGACCGCGGGTTCGCGGGTGCTCGACGTAGCCGCCGGCAACGGCAACGCCTCGCTCGCCGCCGCCCGCCGCGGTTGCACCGTCACGGCCACCGACTACGTCGAGGCGCTCCTCGAGGGCGCACAGCGCCGGGCCGAGGCCGAGGGGCTGCCCCTCACGACTCGCGTCGCCGACGCCGAGAACCTGCCCTTCGACAACGGCGCCTTCGACACGGTCCTGTCGACGTTCGGTGTGATGTTCGTCCCCAACCCCGACCGCGCCGCCGAGGAGATGCTCCGGGTCACCCGGTCTGGTGGGCGGATCGGCCTTGCCAACTGGACGCCGACCGGCTTCATCGGACGAATGTTCAAGATCGTCGGCGCGCACGTGCCGCCCCCCGCCGGCGTCCCGTCCCCGTTGGCCTGGGGCACCGAACACCGACTCGCTGACCTCTTCGGCGCTGACACCAAGGTCGACATGGTTCGGCGTCACTTCGTGTTCCGCTACCAGTCGGCCGACCACTTCTTCGAGACGTTCAAGACGTACTACGGGCCGACCCTCAAGGCCTGGGGTGCTCTCGACGAGGAGGGCCGCACGTCGTTCCGGGACCAACTCGTCGCGCTGGCCAACGAGTGCAACCGTGACACCTCAGGAGCGCTCGCAGTGCCGTCCGAGTACCTCGAGGTCGTCGCCCATCGCGCGAGCTGAGCGGGCATCGGGGCGTGCCGGTGGTTCACCACCCGCCCGTCTGGGTGGTGCGAGCAGATCGACTGGACGGTGCTCGACCTGTCCGGCCCGTGGCGGTTGCTCGGCCGGACCCTCGTCCACTGGCGGCACCAGATCGCCGCCTGGCACGCGGCGCACGTGTCCAACGGGCCGACCGAGGCGCTCAACAACCTGATCAAGCGGGTCAAGCGGGTGGCGTTCGGGGTCCGGCGCTTCGCCCACTACCGCATCCGCGCCCTGCGCTACGCCGGCCGCCCCAACTGGGAACTACTCGCCACGGTCAAACCCCGCTGAAATCCGAGGAGCGCCTTTCGCCGCGGTCCCCTCGATCGTCCGCGCTCAGGGCGCAGACGTCAGGATCCGGCGCAGGAGATCGGCCTGCCGTTCGAGGGTGGCGGCCGATTCGGTCTCGCCGATCGAGCGGCGGTGAAGGGGCAGATGTCGGCGCAGCGTCTCCCGGATGCCGGCACCCTCGTTCGCCGGGTGGCCACCGTCGGTCATCGATCCCCTGACACGGCACTAGTTGATGTCGAACTCGTTGCCCTCGGGGTCTGTCAGCGCGACGGCGTAGTGGTCCAGACCCTCCTCGACGATCGTGTGCACCCGCGTCGCACCCAGGGACACCAGACGCGCCGCCTCGGCCTCGACCCGCTCGCGCCGAGCCTCGGGCGACGAGCCACGATCACCGCTCGCGTGCACGTCGATGTGGATGCGGTTCTTGATCGACTTCTTCTCGGGAACGACCTGGAACCAGATGCTCGGACCCTCACCGTTCGGATCGTCGATCCGATCGATGCCGCCCCCGAGCTCCTCCTCGGGCACACCGATCGACCTGTAGTAGTCGTCCCACGAGTCGAAGCCCGGCGGCGGGGGTGCGATGACGTAGTGCAGCGCCTCAGCCCAGAAGCGCGCGAGCAGGTCGGGTGACGTGCAGTCGATCACCAACTGGTACGAGACGGCCATCTGACGCTCCAGGGGGTTCGGTTCCGATCAGGAGGGCCGATCGGTGACGGGCGCTGTCGCTCTCGCCGGTGTGCCGAACCAGCCGGAGAGCGCCTCGCGCAACGTGGCCGCGGCGGTGTCGCCGGGTTCGTCGATGGCTGCGGCCCAGGCGATGTGGGCGTCCGGGCGGATCAGCAGGGCGTCGGCTGGTCGGTGATCGGTCTCGGCGGTGTGGATGTCGACGCGATCCTGCCAGTCCCGGGCGGTCTCGCGGAGGTCGGCGCGGTCGGCGAGGTCGAGGAGGACGGGCCGCGCGGTGTGCATGAGCGCCGCGACGCTGGTCGTGCCCTGGTCGGTGTGCAGCGTGAGGTCGGGAGCGAAGGTGCCGGTCAGGGGGTGGGGCTCGGCGGCGCGTGACGGGTAGCGGATGTCGGTGCCGGCCATGAGGGCGGCGAGCCGGCGCGCCGGCTGCTCGTCGACGAGCAGCTCCTGGAAGAGCTCGCGGAGTGCGTCGGCGGCCGGGTCGTGTCCGCGCCGCAGTGCCACCTGGGCTCGGGCGTTGAGCAGCGTGCGTTCGCCGGCGAGGTGGCGTTCGTCGTGGTACGTGTCCAGCAGCCCGGCCGGGGCCCAGCCGTCGATGGCGGCGGCCAGCTTCCAGGCGAGGTTGACGCTGTCGACCAGGCCGGCGTTGAGGGCCACGCCGGGGGCCGGGAACAGGTGGGCGGCATCGCCCGCCAGCAGGATCCGCCCGTCGCGGTAGCGCTCGACCTGTCGAGCGTGGAACGTGAAGCGCGTCAGCCGGACCGGTTCCCCCAGCGGCAGGTCCACGCCGAGCACGCGGCGGATGCTGTCCCGGAGCTCGGTCACGGTCATCGGCTCGTCGTCGTCGTAGTCGGCGGCCTCGTCCTCGCTGGTGAAGAGGCCCATGAGCGCAGGGTCGGTCGACCCGAGGGCGAACTCACCGCGCTCGGTTCGTGTGAAGCCGAAGGGGATCCTGCCCACCCCGGCGACGTCGATGTCGCCGTTGTCGAGCACGGTCACCGACTCGGGCACGGTGACCTGGGCGAGACGCTGGACCTCTGGGTACGTGGTGCCGGGGAACGGGATGCCGGCCAGGTCGCGCACCCGGCTGCTCGCCCCGTCGCAACCCACGAGGTAGCGCGCGGTCACCCGATGCGGCCCGTCCGACCCGCGCACGTCCGCGGTCACCGTGGCCTCGTCCTGGCTCAGCCCGACCACCGGCTGTCCGCGGCGGATCTCGGCGCCGAGCTCCCCGGCGAGCTCCGCGAGCACGCGCTCGAGCAGCGGCTGTGGGAGCGGCATCACCTGCATCGGAGAATCGGCCAGGTGGGTGAAGTCCACGTGCATGCCGCCGAACGGGAGTCGGGGAGCCGGGAGGGGGCGGGTGCTGACGGCTTCGAATCGTTCCAGCAGCCCTCGGTAGCGCAGCAGCTCCAGGATCTGACCGCTGAGGCCGCCGGCCTTCGGGATCTCGCTGGGCTGCGGGCGCCGCTCGAGCACCAGCGGCCGCACTCCGGCCAGGCCCAGCTCGACGGCGAGCATCAGGCCCGTCGGGCCGGCGCCCACGATGATCACGTCGGCGTCCAGGTCGTCCGAAGCGTTGGTCATGTCCATGACGTTCTCCCCCGGACTCTCGGACGCGCGACCGCTCGGCGCGCGGTGGATGTGTCCCGTGCTCTCCGACCGATCACGAGCACGACCCGTCGAGTGAAGCGGCAAACCCGACTTGCAGCAATCCCCCCGCCCCGTCGTACGTTGAGGGTGGCGGGAGGCAAGGCGGCGCTGGAACCGCTGGTGGTGGAGCGTCTGACGTCGCACGGTCTCCGTCCCGAGCCAGCCGGGCCGCCGAGGCGGTCGACTACGGGCCGCCCAGCCGGTGCAGCACGACGTCGAGCCCCGGCCATGGCGGACCGTCGCCCAGGCTCTCCTGGACGCACCGCGCGAACAGCCACTGCCGCACCCGCCCGGCGTCCAGACCGGCCAGATCGGCGACCTCGGTCGACAGCCCGATCGGGTCGGCCTGCAGCGACCCGTTGCAGTTCAGCAGGTGCTGCACCACGTCGTAGTGCGGGTCGCCGACATACGGCTTGGGATCGATGAGCAGCCACGGGCGACGCTCGCCGGACAACACGTTGCCCGCGTGCAGGTCGGTGAACAGCAGCACCTCGGTCGCGCCGGTGCGCGACAGCTCGCGGAACAGCGCGAGCCCCTCGCGGGCCAGCCCGCGGTCGAGCCGTCTCCGGATCGGCGGCCAGCCGCGCCTCGGCGCGAACGACCCAGTCGTCGGCCATGACCGACAGCGGGCGGAACGGGTGGTCGGACGGCAGGTCGACGCCCCAGACCGAACGAAGCAGGTCGGTGACGACGACGTGCTGCTCGGCCTCGGGGCGTGCTCGCAGCTCGATCCCGGGCCGGCACCGCTCGAGCAGCATCGCCGTGGTGTCCGTGTCGCCGTCGGGCCCACCTCCGTGCCGGGCCGGCAGGTGCTCGAACGCGTACACCTCGACCGCCCCGCGGCCGCCGAGCGCGGCCAGCCCCTCCGCCTCGTGCCGCGCCTCGGTGTGCTGCCAGGCCACCTTCAGCACGACCTCGCGTCCGTCGTGGCGGGTGCCCGGGGCGACCCACGAGCAGTTGCCGCCCGGCTCGAACGGCTCGCCGAGCTCCAGCCCCCAACGCGCCGTGAGCTCCTCGACCCGCGCCGGCAACGCGGCCAGCCACTCCACCCGCGCCGGCCCACCCACGTCGGTCGAGGCCTGCAGGTAGGTGGGCACGCGCAGCTCGGCCGTCACGCCGCCCACCGTACGGTTCGGGTCGACGGGCGGCCCGACGGTGACTCAGCCGGCGGCGCGGCGGCCGGATGCCGCCTCGGAGACGATCTTCGCGATGCGGCTCGCCCGTGTCTCGGGCCGGCGGGCACTGACCACCGACCAGAGCATCTGCTTGCGGGCCGACGGCGGGAACCCGTCCCACGCGGTGCGGGCTGCAGGGCTGGCATCCAGGGCCTCGGTCAGGTCGTCGGGCTCGAGCAGGTCCTCGACCGGGTCGTAGATCGTCCACCATCCGTTCGCGTGGGCGACCTCGACGGCCCGGCGGCCGGCGTCGGCCATCCGCCCTTGCGCCTCCAGCGTGGCGACGCGCTGCCGGTTCAATCGGGTCCAGCCGCTCCTGGGCTTGCGAGGCGTCATGAGCTGCAGTCCCCGCTCGTCGTCGAGGACGTTCGCCGTCGAGTCGATCCAGCCGAAGCAGATCGCCTCCTCGACGAGGTCGGCGTAGGGCACCGGGTCTCGCCCACTCGCCTTCTTCCACGACGCCACCCACACGCCGCGACCCGTGTCGCAGTTGGCCTGCAGCCAGGCCCGCCAGGCGGCCAGATCCGCCGGGTGGTAGATCGGGAAGTCGAACTTCCAGCTCGCCGGGTGGTCCGACGCCGTGGGCGGGATCGAGGACGACGTGGGCTCCTCGCCGGTCTCACTCGGAACGTTGCGACGCGCAGACGGCACCGTGGAATCGTACGGTGGCGCGCCGCGGGTCCGACCGATGTCCCGCGCCCAGGCGGCTGGCGAACGGCGTGTGATGCCCCACCCCCTCGATTGCGGGATGACCTACCGGCGGTCAGGCGGGAATGCTGATGACTCCGTCCCCCCTCTCCACGTGCACCACCGCGAGGACGAGGCGTTCTACGTCCTCGACGGTGAGTACCGCGTGTTCATCGGCGACGACGTGATCGCGGCGTCTCCCGGCACCTGGGTGTGGGGACCGCGAGGTGTGCCGCACGGCTACCAGGTCCATTCGGACCGCGGCCGGCACCTGAGCCTCGTCATGCCAGGAGGCTTCGAGGCGTTCTTCGAGGAGGTCGCGGCGATCGCGACGCCGGACGCCGATCCCCGAAGCGAGATGGGCAGGCTCTCGGCAATCGCCGCCCGCTACGGCGTCGAGCTCCTCGGGCCCGCTCCAGCGCCGACCTGACCGCGCGTCAGCGGAGGGCGGCGGCGAACCGGTCGTGGTGGTGCATCCACCAGCGGCGCCGGCGGTCGTAGCGCTCGCGGCCACCGGTCCGGTTCCACAGCGCGACGGCGTTCGGGTCACCGGCGTCGACGCTGCGCCGGACGGCCGCTTCGATGCGGTCGATGGCATCGTTCACGGAGCCCAGCAGCTCGGCGCGACCGTCGCGGTCCAGTCCGTAGGCGTCGGCGACGAGTCGGAGCCGTGCCGGCCGGTCGGCGGGGCGCCAGCCGAGCCGGGCCTGGTCGAGCTCGTCGTCGATCGGGACGCAGAGGCGGGCGAGCTGGGCGAGGTCGTAGACGGGTCGGCCGGGGGCCGCGAACTCGAAGTCGACCAGCGCCACGGCGATGCCGTCACGGAAGACGACGTTCGAGAGCTCGATGTCGTTGTGGCACACGAGCGAGCCGCCCGCGGGGTCGGCCAGACCGTCGCTCCAGCTGAGACCTCGAGGGTCGAACCCGCGAGCGGCGTCGTGCAGTCCGCGCAGCAGGCGGGCGACGGACGCGAGCGCGGCGTCCGACTGGCTCCAGTCCGGATAGGGCGCCACGGGGACATCGCCGTCGATGAAGACGAGGCGCTCGCGTCCGTCCTCGTCGATGCCGACCGGCAACGACGCACCCTCGAACCCGGCGTGTCTCACCGCCCGTAGGAAGGCGTGGATCGAACCGGTGTGTGGACTCGAGGGACGAAGCACGTGCGGACCGACGCGAACGACCCGGCCCGCGTTCGCGATCCCGCCATCGAGCTGCTGCTCAGCCACACGGCCACCCTGGCAGACGGCTGGTCCAGCCGCTCACGCCGACGCCGCGGACCTGACCGAGGGTTGCGCCAGCGGGAGCGTGCACGCCTTGGAGAACCCCTGGGACTCGATGCCCAAGGCCGTGTTGCCCCTCGTCGAGGAGTTCGCGAACCCGACCACAGCCGTGAGCTCCACCAGGGCCGGCGCGCCGAGCTTCTTCAGCAGCCGGGCGGACAGCTCGTCGGTGACCCGCGGGGGCGTCTCGCTCATCGCTTCGGCGTACTCCATGACGTCACGCTCGAGCGGCGAGAACACGGTCGACTCACGCCACCGGGGCACCTCGCTGGCCTTCGCTTCGTCGAGTCCCTCGTTGTGGGCCTTGAAGTAGTTGAAGTCGAGGCACCAGGAGCAACCGACCAGCGAGGCAACCGCCATGTGGGCGTACGTCGTCAGATCGGCATCGAGCTGGTCCCACTTCTCGACCTTGCGGCCGAACCCCATGGAGCTGAAGAGGACGGCACGGTTGTGCCACATCACTCCGGCGGCCTCGGGGACCTCGCCGAGGTGCTTTCGGCTGAGTCGCTTCAACAACCACCCGTACACACCGGTGATCTCGGCCTGCGGAACCCGTGGGGTGCTGGACATGTGTCCTCCTCGCGTCGATGTTTCGCCATGAAGACACCGCTCCCCCGCCGGACGTGACACCCATCGGGCCGTGCCCACGAACCCCGTCGCGACTGCTCGTAGTGTCAGCGCATGGACCTCGACGCCTATCGCCACCGCTCGTCGACCACCATCGACCGGCCGCCGGGCGCCGTCTACGACCTCCTCGCCGACGTGTCGCGCATGGGGAGGTGGAGTCCCGTGTGCACCGGTGGGCGCTACGACGACGACAGCCGCGAGTGGTTCACGGGCACCAACGCGATCGGTGACACCGCCTGGGAGACCCGCTGCCGAGTCGTCGTCGCCGATCAGGCCCGGGAGTTCGCCTTCGTGAACCACGGGCGCGACGGCCGCTTCGCGATGGTGCGGTGGGGCTTCGTCCTGGAGCCGTCGCCTGGCGGCGGCACCGACGTCACGCAGAGCTGGGACGTGCTTCCCGCCTATGCCGACGGCTTCGGCGCTGAGGAGAACCCGGGGATGACGCTCGAGCAGCGCCTCGACTTCATGAAGGCGATGGCGGAGAGCGGGATGCCCGAGACGCTGGCCAACCTGAAGCGCGAGGCAGAGTCGACCCGGTCGGACACGCCATGAGCGAGGCGGCGGATCGACCGCCGAGGGTCCCGCCGCCGTGGTTCGTGCACACGGCCTGGCGCGCTCACCGCGCGCTGTACCGGCTCAGTGGCGGCCGGTTCCTGTGGACCACCTCGAACAAGCGCGGCTGGGGTGCGCTCCTCCTCACGACCACCGGGCGGAGGTCCGGGCAGGAGCGCAGCGTCATCGTCGGCTACATCGAAGACGGTCCTGACCTCGTCGCGCTCGCGATGAACGGCTGGGACGAGGGCCATCCCGCCTGGTGGCTCAACCTCGAGGCGCACCACGACGCCGTCGTTCGATTGGCGCACCAGCAACCGCGCCGGGCGCACGCCCGCGCCGCGACCGGCGAGGAGCGTGACCGGCTGTGGCAACGCTGGGTGGCGGTCGACCCGAAGCTCGACGCGTATGCGGTTCGGCGGTCGACCGAAACGCCCGTGGTCGTCTTCGAGCTCGCCACCGGGACGGCGTGACACCAGGCGTTGGCGTGTCGAGAACGCGTTGGCGGCTTCGACTCAGGGGTGCAGATCCTGGGTCGGCGATGACCCGACTACCGAAGGAGCACCAGCCATGTCACTCGTCCGCGTCCAACAGATCTCCGTCTCGCTCGACGGCTTTGCCACCGGCGACGGTCAGAGCCACGACGCACCGTTCGGTCATGCCGGCGAAAGGCTGCACGAGTGGATGTTCGCCACCCGCTGGTGGCACGAGAGGGACGGCCAGCCCGGCGGTAGCGGCGGCGTCGATGACGCCTTCTTGCGGCTGTTCGCTGCGGGCATCGGCGCCGAGATCATGGGTGCCGGCAAGTTCGGCCCGCCCGGATGGCACGACGACCCGGAATGGAAGGGCTGGTGGGGTCCCAACCCGCCGTTCCACACACCGACCTTCATCCTCACCCATCACCCGCGTCCGTCGATCGAGATGGAGGGCGGCACGACGTTCCACTTCATCGACGCGTCGCCGGCCGAGGCGACCGAGACGGCCCGTGAGGCTGCCGGCGGCCAGGACGTACGCCTCGGCGGGGGTCCCACCATGATCCGGGACTTCCTCGCGGCCGGGCTCGTCGACCACATGCACATCGCGGTGGTCCCGATCCTGCTCGGCCGAGGCGTGCTCCTCTTGGACGGGCTGGAGGGCCTCGAGAAGGACTACGAGGTCGAGGCCACCTCCTCGCCCAGCGGAGTCACGCACATGACGTTCACCCGTGCGGTTGCCTGAACCGCCTCGGTCGAGAACCCGGCCGCGGCCACGTGGTCAGCACGCGCTGAGGCGTGGCCGTGGTCGTGGCCCAGACGACAGGGCCGGACACGCAGGACTGGACGGCCCGGACTGCGAGACTCGCCGGATGAGCGACCAGCTCCTCCGTGCCCTCGACCGAACGGCGGCGACGTTCCGGGGACACCTCGTCGCGGTCTCCGCCGGGGACTGGGCCCGGGCGACGCCCTGCACGGAGTGGGACGTGCGCTACCTCGTGGCTCACGTCGTGGGTGGCAACCGGTTCGCCTCGATGATCCTGGGTGGCCACACGGCCGCCGAGGCGATGGAGGCCGTGATGGGCTCGGCCCAGCTCGGAACCGACCCGCTCGGCGACTACGACGACAGCGTCGAGGACCAGCGCACTCGGTTCCGTGCAGACGGCGCACTCGGGGGATCGTCAGCCATCCCCTCGGCGACATGCCCGGAGTGCGCTTCCTCGGCATGCGCGTCTTCGACGTCACCGTCCACACGTGGGATCTCGCGGCAGCGCTCGGTCGGGACGCCGGCCTCGACGACGAGCTGGTCGACGACGTGCTCGACGTGATCGAACGCGAGCCGCCCGGTATGGGCTTCGGCATCGAACCCTGCGGACGTGTCGGGGTCGGGGCCAGCCCGCTGGAGCGGCTGCTGGATCTGACCGGTCGGTGCGGTGGAGCTGCGCTCGAGGCGACCTGATGTCGCGGGCCCATCCCCGGGACTGCGTGGCCGGGCGGGGACACTGGTGGCATGGCATTCGGACAGCAGGCAGGGCCGCCGGCGTCGCGGCGCGAGGTGGAGAAGTTGCTCAAGTTGCTCCAGGACGCCGGACACACCGACTTTCGCGACGCCCGAGGGCCGATGGCGTTCACCCAGCGCCAGGCGGCGGGCAAGTTCACCGCGACGAGGCAGCGGCGTTCATCGCCCAGCTGGAGGAGGCCGAGGCGTCGGGCGAGCCCGCCGCACCCCCGCCCTCGAACCCCCGGCAGTCGGCCGCCGAGCAGGCGCTGCGCCACATGCCGGCCGAGCTGCTGGCTGCCGAGCTGCAGCGGCGCGGCTGGGTCGTCGTGCAGCCCTGATCCCCGACACTCGCCCTCAGTGGTGGACGGCCGCCGCCGCGCCGCGCCCGTCAGGGCTCGCCCCCTCAGAGGGCGCCTTGCCGCCAGGGACCCGTGATGGCGAACGTGATGCCCGGGCTCTGGAGGTTGGCGAACAACCAGTTGCCGTTCCGCGGCTCGAACGTGGCACCCGCCCACTCCGAACCGGTGAAGTCGCCCGCATAGCCCTTGAGGTCCTGGTACTCGGGAGGCAGCACGACGTTGTTCTCGGCGAACGGGAAGATCGTCGCCATCGGGCGTGAGGCCGTGCATGAACTCCCGGCCGCTGCCGTCCTCGCACAGGACCAGGCCACCGCGCGGGCTGACGCACACGTTGTCGGGAGCGTTGAGCACGTCCGACGACGGTGAGGCGAAGACGCACGTGAACGTGGCGGCGATGGGGTCGTAGGCGAACACCTGGCCCTGCCCGGCCGACCCCGCCGCTGGTGGAGATGATGTAGATGACACCGTTGCCGTACCAGGCGCCCTCGCCGCGGACGATGCGCGCCGCGCCCTTGGCCTGGGCCTGTTGCCACGGGGTCGGCTCGCCCGGGTCCCCAGTCGGGCGAGTCGACGACCACCCACTCGGCCGCCGCGCTCGTCGCCAGTGCCCCACAGCCGCGTGTCGACGGTGCCCTCGAGCGCCATGGCCTCGAGCACGCCGCCGGCGGCCAGGTCGGCCGGATCGGTGGGCACGTACCGGTAGAGCGCCGAGCTGCCGGTGTCCTCGGTCTCGTAGACGATCCCGGTGGTCGGGTCGGTGGCCGTGGCCTCGTGCGAGAACCGCCCCATGCCGACGATCGGCGCCGCGTCGGACAGACCGTTGGCAGGGACGACGAAGACGTACCCGTGGCGGGTCGTGCCGTTGATGTCGGTCGTCTCCTCGCAGGTGAGCCAGCCCGCCGGGTTGGGCCCGCCTGCGCAGTTGCGGATCGTGCCGCTGAGACTGGAGTAGTCCTCGACCAGCGCGCCCGCGTCGGGATCGAACACGAGCGTGGTGGTGCCGCCGCTGGCCAGCGGGTCGTAGGTGGCGGACGACGGGGCGAACGGCGTGCCGTTGCCGCGCTCGTGGTTACGGACCACGCGGACGAGGTCGCCGTCGCGGAAGGCGGCCATGCCGTCGTGGGCGCTGGGCGTCGGCGTGCCGTCGGACATGACATCGTTGCGCCAGCCGAAGCTCATGTACTCGAAGCCCCTCGGCAGGTTGAGCAGCTCGAGCCCGGTCGTTTGGTCCCGCACGGGAGCGAGCGGCCCGTAACCGAGCCCCGACGGCTTGCTCGGCGCGGCGCCGGCCGCACGGGCGCCGAGGGCGCCGAACGGGCCGGCGAGCGCGACACCCGCGCCGGCGCCGATCGCGGTCTGCAGGAACGACCTGCGATTCAACGAGGTCCTGGATTCGGTCACGATGCCTCCCTGGGCGGCGGACGATGGCCTGGAATCTAGGAAGGGTGCCTTGCGAGGACGGAACGTCCCGGTGAACCGCCACCAAACCCCCCGCACACCCACGTCGAACGACGTCATGTCGGCGGAGTTCCGATTGACGTCCGACCGCCACCACCGGGGGCCGGACAGATGCGACGACACGTCGTTAGGGTCGATCCCATGACCCAGGGTCTTCGAACCTTCCTGACGTTCCAGGATGGCGCCGCCACTGCGGCACTCGATCTCTACCGCGACGTCTTCGACGACTTCGAACTCGTCGAGATCGACCACTACGGCCCGGGGGACGGCGGACCCGAGGGCACCGTCAAGGTCGCGATGTTCCGTCTCGCCGGCAGCGACTTCAGCTGTTCCGACAGCCCCGTCCGTCACCAATGGGGCTTCACCCCTGCGGTGTCACTCTGGATCGACTGCGACGACAACGAGGAACTTCAGCGACTCTTCGATCGACTCAGCGATGGCGGCCAGGTGTTCATGCCTCTCGACAACTACGGGTTCAGCACCCGTTTCGGCTGGGTCGGTGATCGCCATGGCGTGACCTGGCAGCTCAGCCTGCCGTGATGACGAGAACCTCGTCCCACAACCCCACCGCGGGGTGCCAGCCGACGATGGAGTGCCGATGAGCGACCGCACGAACTCGACCAACAAGAGGTCCCGGACCCCTCGTGCGAAGTCCGGCACGGGACCCAGGCTGTTGTCGGGCGGCAACCCGCAGATCCCCAAAGGGGAAGGTGACGGCCCCGTTCAGGACTACATCGCCGCCATGCCCGGGTGGAAACGAGGCATCGGCCAGCGGCTCGACGACCTCATCGTTCGCACGGTCCCGCACGTGCACAAGGCCGTGAAGTGGAACCAACCGTTCTACGGCTTCGAGGGAGAAGGCTGGTTCCTCGCGTTCCGCTGCTACACCCAGTACGTCCAGCTGACGTTCTTCCGAGGGACATCACTCGATCCGGCCCCGCCCAAGGCCTCGAAGCACGACGAGGTGCGCTACTTCGACATCCACGAGGCCGACGACATCGACGAAGACCGACTCGTCTCCTGGATCGAGCAGGCCAGCAGGCTGCCCGGCGAGATGACGTGAACTGGGTGGATCAGCTGCAGCCGCTGGTGCTGCCGCAGCTGGGGCAGGCGTGGCAGGAGCCGGCGCGCTGCATCTGGACGCCGCACTGCATGCAGTACGGGGCGTCGCTGTGGCTGGCCTTCGGGCGGGATGGCCGGCGATCGGCTTGGCCGGCGCCGGCGTCGGTGACGCCGGCCCGCTCGAGGAGGCTGAGGCTCCTTCGGGGCGTCGCTGAGGTCGTCGAGCAGCGTGGGCTGACTGGCGATCGAGGCTCGGCGGGTCGGCCGGCATCGTCGGTGCCCTGGCGGGTCTCGGTGACCGTCTCCTCGACGCCGGGCAGCGTCGGCTGGGTGCGCTCGCCGGTGGTGAGGATGTCGAGCTCCGGCCGCTCCTCGAGCGACAGGTAGTCGACCGCCAGGCGGCGGAAGATGTAGTCGAGGAGGGAGCGTGGCGATCCGCAGGTCGGGGTCGTCGGTCATGCCGGCCGGCTCGAAGCGGGTGTTGGTGAACGTCTCGACGTAGACCCGCAGCGGCACGCCGTACTGGAGGCCGTAGCTCACCGAGATGGCGAAGGCGTCCATGATGCCGGCGAGGGTCGAGCCCTGCTTCGAGATCCGCAGGAAGATCTCGCCGGGGCGGCCGTCCTCGTACTCGCCGACGGTGACGAAGCCCTTGCAGTCGGCCACCCGGAACTCGAAGGTGCGCGAGGTGCGGTTGCGCGGGCAGCTTCTCGCGGGTCGGCACCTTGATGACCTTCTCGACGACCCGCTCGACGATCTTCTCGACCACCTGCGGCTCGGCGCCGGCGGCGATCAGGCCCTCGGCGAGCTCGTCCTTCACCGCCTCCTTCTTGGCCGTCGAGAGCGGCTGGGCGACCTTGCAGTTGTCGCGGTAGATGGCGATGGCCTTCACGCCGAGCTTCCAGGCGTCGATGTGGAGCTGCTCGACCTCCTCGACCGTGGCCTCCTCGGGCATGTTCACCGTCTTGGAGATGGCGCCGGAGATGAACGGCTGGACCGCCGCCATCATCCGCACGTGGCCCGAGTAGTGGATGGTGTTGTCGCCCATCGAGCAGGCGAACACGGGCAGGTGCTCGGCGGCCAGGTGCGGGGCGCCGAGGATCGACTTGTGCTCGTCGATGTAGGCGACGATCTCGTCGATCTGCTCCGGCGTGTAGCCGAGGCGGCGCAGCGCCCGCGGCACCGTCTGGTTGACGATCGACATCGTGCCGCCGCCGACCAGCTTCTTCATCTTGCACGAGGCCGAGGTCGGGCTCGATGCCGGTGGTGTCGCAGTCCATCATCAGGCCGATCGTGCCGGTGGGGGCGAGCACGGACGCCTGCGAGTTGCGCACGCCGTAGCGGCTCGCCGAGCTCGCACGGCCTCGTCCCACGCACTGCTGGGCGGCGCGCGAGCAGCTCGGCGGGCACGAGCTCCTCGTCGATCTGCGGCGGCCGCCTCCTGGTGCTGGCGCAGGACGCGGAGCATGTGCTCGCGGTTCTCGGCGTAGCCGGCGAAGGGGCCCATGCGGGCGGCGGTGCGGGCCGAGCGTGGCGTAGGAGTGGCCGGTCATCAGCGACGGTGATGGCCGCGGCGTAGGCCCGGCCCTCGTCGGTGTCGTAGGGCAGGCCGAGCGCCATCAGCAGGGCGCCGAGGTTGGCGTAGCCGATGCCGAGCTGGCGGAACGCGCCGGGAGGTGTCGCCGATCGCCTCGGTCGGGTAGTCGGCCCGGCCGACGAGGATCTCCTGGCCGGTGAAGATGACCTCGACGGCGTGCTTGAAGCCCTCGACGTCGAAGGTGTCGGTGGTGCCGGCGCCCGTCGTCGGAGGTCGAGGAACTTCAGCAGGTTGAGGCTGGCCAGGTTGCACGCCGAGTTGTCGAGGTGCATGTACTCGCTGCACGGGTTCGAGCCGTTGATGCGGCCGGTGTTGGCGGCGGTGTGCCAGTGGTTGATCGTGGTGTCGAACTGCATGCCGGGGTCGGCGCACTCCCAGGCCGCCTGGCGAGATCTGGCGCATCAGGTCGCGGGCCTTGCACGGTCTGCACGACCTCGCCGGTGGTGACGGCCGCGCAGGTGCCAGTCGGCGTCGTCGACGACGGCCTGCATGAACTCGTCGGTGACCCGCACCGAGTTGTTGGCGTTCTGGTACTGGACCGAGCGCCATGTCCGTGCCGTCGAGGCTCATGTCGAAGCCGGCCTCCTCGAGGACGCGGATCTTCTTCTCCTCGCGGGCCTTGCACCCAGATGAACTCCTCGACGTCGGGGTGGTCGACGTTGAGGATGACCATCTTGGCGGCGCGGCGGGTCTTGCCGCCCGACTTGATGGTGCCGGCCGACGCGTCGGCGCCCCGCATGAAGCTGACCGGGCCCGAGGCGGTGCCGCCGCCCTTGAGCAGCTCGACCGACGAGCGGATGCGGGACAGGTTGATGCCCGAGCCGGAGCCGCCCTTGAAGATCGTGCCCTCCTCGACGTACCAGTTGAGGATCGAGTCCATCTTGTCGTCGACGCGACAGGATGAAGCAGGCCGAGCGCCTGCTGCGGGCACGCCCGGGACGCCGATGTTGAACCACACCGGCGAGTTGAAGGCGGCCTTCTGGGTGACGAGGAGGTGCTTGAGCTCGGCGTTGAAGGTCTCGGCCTCGTCGTCGTCGACGAAGTAGCCGCCCTCGACGCCCCACTGGGTGATCGTGTCGGCGACCCGGTCGATGACCTGGCGCAGCGACGACTCGCGCTCGGGGGTGCCGAGGGTGCCGCGGAAGTACTTCTGGGCGACGATGTTGGTGGCGTTCAGCGACCAGGTGGTGGGGAACTCGACGCCGAGCTGCTCGAAGGCGACCGACCCGTCCCGGAAGTTGGTGATCCGGGCGTCGCGCCGCTCCCACGTCGACCTCGTCGTAGGGGTGGACGCCGTCGGTGGTGAAGTGGCGGCGGATGCCGATGCCGGCCTGCTCGGGTGCGAGTGCCATGGGGATTCCTCCAGGTCGTTCGGAGATCGCGGTGGGGAGAGTTGCGACCTGAGCCAGCTACCAGGGCTTGTGGTAACTGACCGGGGAGCCACAAGATGTGGGTGGAAACTACAGCCGTGTAACTACACCGTCAAGGGCTTCCCGACATCGTGACGCACCCGTTCCGGACAGCACTTGTTCAACGCTGCGAGGACCCTGAAACTTCCCGGATCTGTGCCCCTGTCCCCGGCGCGGACGGCGTCGAGCGCACGAGACGCGGCGGTGGGGCACGGCGCAGACACCCCCGAAGAGGATGCCCCCCGTCGACCCGACCCAGCTCTCGTGCGACCGGCCCGGCGCGGACTCGCAGGTTGAAGACCGCAACCCCCCACCACCCGGTGGACGGCTCGCCCTCAGGAGTCGCTCAGCCCACCACAGACACGGAAGCGACAACCGCCATTCCGCTCGTCCGCGCCGGAGCACAGTTGCACGAAGGGCAACCTACGGGCAATGGGCTGTGGACGACTAGAGGATGAACCTGTGAATTGCGGGTGGAAAGGTCACCGCGATTTCCCCAGCCGGCCATCTTGTCCACCGGTCCGGCCGGCCTCGCTACCGTGCACGCTGCATGCGGATCCTGTGGCCGGCCCCTCCGACGGACGACCGCGGAGACGACGACCCCCTCGATCCGGTGGCGATGGTCGCCGGCGACGATCGCCCCGCACCCTCGGGCCGCCCCTGGGTCCTCGCCAACATGATCGGATCGATCGACGGCAGCGCCACCGACACGGAGGGCCGCTCGGGCGGCCTCGCGGGCCCCGACGACAAGGCCATGTTCGCCGCCATCCGCGGGGTGGCCGACGTCATCGTGGCCGGAGCCGCCACGGTCACCACCGAGGACTACGGCCCCAGCCGCCCGGCGGCCCGCGTCCGCGAGCAGCGGGTCGCCCGGGGTCAGTCGCCGACGCCGCGCATCGCGGTGACCTCGGCCTCGCTCGCCATCGAGCCGACTCGCCGGTTCTTCGCCGAGGCGCCACCCGACGCCCGCCCCCTCGTCCTCACCGTGGCGTCCGCCGACCCCGCCCGGCGCCGCGCCCTCGAGGAGGTGGCCGACGTCCACGTCGTCGGCGACGAGCAGGTCGACTGGGCACGCGCCTTCGCGCTGCTCCACGACGAGCTGGGCGCCCACGTCGTGGTGTGCGAGGGCGGGCCCCTCACGCTCGGCCAGCTCGTGACCGACGACCTGCTCGACGAGCTGTGCCTCACGATCTCGCCCACCATGGTGGCGGGCACCGGAGCGCGCATCGCCCGTGGCCCGGCGCCCGTGGTCGGCCGCCATCACGCGCTCGCCCGCGTGGTCCTCGCCGACGGCAACCTCTTCCTGCGGTACGTGCGCGCCCGCTGAACCGGCGCGATCAGTGCCGCTTGGGCGCGGTGCGCTTGGTCAGCAGCGTCAGCTCGCGCTCGAAGTCGGCCAGGTCGTCGAACCCCTTGTAGACCGACGCGAACCGCACTGCGGCGATGACGTCGAGCTCGCGCAGGCCCTCGAGCACGGCCCGACCGATGCGCTCGCTCGTGACCTCGCCGCTCGGCAGCCCCCGCATCTCGTCCTCGACCGCGAGCGCCAGGGCCTCGGCTTCGCCCGAGCCGACGGGGCGGGACTTCACCGCGGCCTGGATGCCCGAGACCACCTTGGCGCGGTCGAACGCCTCGCGTTCGCCCGAACGCTTGAGCACCGTCAGCCCCGAGGACTCGGGCCGCTCGAACGTCGTGAACCGGGTGCCGCACGCCAGGCACTGGCGGCGACGGCGGATGGCCCCGCCGTCGTCGGACTGGCGCGAGTCGACCACCTTCGAGTCGAGATGCCCACAGGCGGCGCAGCGCACGTCTGAAAGCTATACGCCAGGTAGGGCCTCACCTTCCTACCCACGCACAGCGTTTGGTCCGGCACCCCGGGGACTGCGGTAGCGTCCTGTCCGAGCGTTGCCGCGACGCTCACGGACTGAGTGCTGGGAGGTCCACCCCATGGCTGCCGAGACGACCGACGCGTCCGCGACCCCTGAGAGCCACTACGACCGGGTCGGCGGGACGCCGGCGATCCGCGAGGTCGTCGAGCAGTTCTACGCCCGTGTCCTCGACGACGACGAGCTGGCGCCGTACTTCGCCGACGCCGACGTGTCCCAGGTGAAGCGCCACCAGGTCCTGCTCCTGTCGCAGGTGCTCGGCGGCCCGGCCGAGTACGACGGGCGCGACCTCGGCGAGGCCCACCGCGGCCTCGGCATCACCAGCGACCACTACGACAAGGTGGTCGGCTACCTCGTCGCCGTGCTCACCGACCTCGGGGCCGACGACGAGGTGTTGGCCGCGGCCGGGGGCGTCGTGGCGGGGGTCAAGGCCGACATCGTCGAGATCCCCGCCACCGCGTAGGCGTGGTCGACCCGATACGCCTGAAGAAGAGCTGGGGCCTGGTCGCCGCGCACGGCGACCAGGTCCCGCTGTTCTTCTACTCGTACCTGTTCCTCCACCACCCCCACACGCGCGAGATGTTCCCCGTCAGCATGGCGAACCAGCGCGACAAGCTCGTGACCGCCCTCGGTCAGGTGGTCAGCGGCGTCGACGACCTCGATTCGGTGGTGCCCGTGCTGCAGCAGCTCGGGCGCGACCACCGGAAGTTCGCCGTCGTCCGCGACCACTACCCCGCGGTCGGCCAGGCGCTGCTGGCCACGCTCGAGCACTTCAGCGGCTCCGATTGGACGACCGACGTGGCGCAGGACTGGGCGACCGCCTACGGCATCGTCGCCGAGGTGATGATCGGTGCCGCCGACGCCGTCGTCGACCAGCCCCCGTGGTGGGACCTCACGGTGGTGGACATCGAGCGGCGCAGCGTCGACGTCGCCGTGCTGCGGGTGGCGCCGCACGCCCCGCTCCCCTACCTCGCCGGCCAGTCGATCGCCGTGGAGGTCCCGCAACGCCCTCGCCTGTGGCGGTACTACACGCCTGCATCCCTCCCGGGGCCCGACGGCTCGTTCGAGCTGCACGTGCGCCTCGTGGGCGGCGGTCCGGTCAGCACGGCCATCGTGCAGAGCACCCACACGGGTGACGTCCTGCGCGGGGGCGCCGCCGTCGGCACCCGCCTCACGATGCCGCTCGGCCCGGGGCGTGACGTCGTGATGCTGGCGGGCGGCACCGGGCTGGCCCCCATGAAGGCGCTGATCGCCCAGATCGAGTCCGACGGCGGGTTCCGCCGCGTGCACCTGTTCTGGGGCGCCCGCTACCACCGCGAGCTCTACGACCTGTCCGGCCATGGCCGCGCTGGCCGACAGGCTCGACTGGCTGCGCCTCGTGCCGTGCGTGTCGGAGGAGCCGAGTCGCACCGGCACGGTCGAGTCGGGCACGGTGGTCGACGTGGCGCTGCGCACCGGAGCTTGGCCGGAACAGGAGATCTACATCTGCGGCTCACCCGAGATGGTGCGCGGCAGCCGCGCAACGGTGATGCAGGCGGGCGCCACAGCCACGCTCGTGCATGTCGAGGAGTTCGGGAGCCAGGAGACGACGCCATGACCGATACCGCCGACGAGCAGTACGCCAGGCGGACGGTCCAGCGCCTCACCCCCGACCGAGTGCGGTCCATGCAGTTCTCGCGCACGCCGATCGGGCGTCGCGGCCTGGCCGACGACGAGGTGGCGTCGTTCCTCCAGCGCGTCGCCGACGAGATCGCCACCCGCGACGCGGCCGAGACCTCGCTGCGGGCCAAGGTCACGCACTACAAGAACACGCTGGTGCAATGGCAGCGGGAGCAGAGCGAGTCGCGCACCGAGGACGTGAACGGTCGGTCGCCCGACACCTCGTCGGCCACCGTCGACGCCGTGAACATCCTGTCGCGGGCGCAACAGGAGGCCGACGCCTACGTCGCCCAGACGCAGGAGTACTGCCGCCGCCTGGCGGCAGAGGCGCACGACCACGCGCAGCGAGTGTTGGACGATGCGACCTCGCAGGCCGACGCGGCGGCGGAGCAGGCGGTCGTCGAGCTACGAGCCCGCGAGGGCGAGAACCACTCGCCCGAGCTGGAGGACCTCGAACGTCGCCTCGCCTGGTCCCGCACGTTCCTCGCCTCCCTCGAGTCGGTCGAGACCCAGCTCCGCACCGCGCGCGAGGCGCTGTCGTACGAGTTCGAGAAGCTGGCGCCCGAGCGCTGATCAGCCGACCGCGAGGTCGAGCCGCGTGCCCACCTCGAGCTCGGCGCGGCCACCGTTGGCGGCGCGGAGCGCATCGACGACCGCCCGCGGATCGTCGTCGGGGGCGATGCGCCCCGCGATCGTCCACAGCGTGTCGCCCGGCTGGACGACGTACTCGGTGCCCGAGATCGGCTCGGGCCGGGGCGAGCTGTCGACCGCCGCCAGGCCCGACACCGCCCGGACGGCGGCGACGAGGGCGAACGCGAGCACCACGACGGCCAGGAGGGCGACGAGCCGCCGCCGACGGATGCGGGTGGCCCGGTCGGGCAGACGGGGGGCGGGACGGCGGGACGGGACCGCCCCCGGTGCGACGTCGGGCGAGGTCTCGGGGACCGGAGCCCATTCGACTGCCGGGCGGGGGATCTGGATGGCGACCATGGGCCCAGTCTCCTGAGGGGGTGTGACACTTTGCGGGACGAACGCCCGTTCGAGTGCCACCAAACCACGAACCTGCGTTCGCCGTCAACCGTTTCCCCCGAACGGGTGTTTGTCTTCGCGAGGGGCCGGTGGTACGTTCCCACCAGAACGTGCGTTCGCCGTTCTGCGTGAAGGAGCGCACCATGGCCCAGCAGACACTCACCGCCCGCCAACGTGAGGTCCTCGAGATCATCGAGCAGCACATGCGCGAGCGGGGGTACCCGCCCTCGGTGCGCGAGATCGGCGAGGCCGTCGGCCTCACCTCGCCCTCCACCGTCCACGCCCACCTGGCCGCGCTGCAGAAGCGCGGCTACCTCCGCCGCGACCCCACCAAGCCGCGCGCCCTCGAGGTCCGGTGGGACCCGACGTCCGACGCGGTCATCGACCGGCGCCCGGTCCGCCACGTCCCCCTCGTGGGCGACGTGGCCGCCGGCACCGACGTCCTCGCCCAGGAGAACGTCGAAGAGGTGCTGCCGCTCCCGGCCGACTTCACCGGCGAGGGAGACCTCTTCATGCTCAGGGTGCGCGGCGACTCGATGATCGAGGCCGGCATCCTCGACGGCGACTACGTCGTCTGCCGCTCGCAGTCGACGGCCGACGAGGGCGACATCGTGGTCGCAGGCATCCCGGGCGACGAAGCCACGGTCAAGACCTTCACCACCGACGGCGACCGGGTCGTCCTGCAGCCGGCGAACCCCCGCCTCGGTCCGATGGTCTATTCGCCCGCCGAGGTCCAGGTGTTCGGCCGGGTGGTCACCGTGATGCGTCGCCTCTGAGCGGCGCGGCCAGGTCTCGTGGGGGCCGGCGCCGCTGGTCCACGGCGTCGGTCCCACACGTGCACGTCAGGCGCCGTGGCGCAGTAGGTCGCCCAGCGCATCGCGGACGACCTCGAGCGACGAGCGCTCGACACGCTCGTCGCGTGTGTGCGCCAACGCCGAGTCGCCGGGGCCGAAGTTCGCAGCCGGGATGCCGGCCGCGGCGAACCGGCTGACGTCGGTCCAACCCAACTTGGCGCGCACATCGAGGTCGTTGCGCGCCCGCAGCGTGGCCAGCAGGGGGTGCTGCAATCCCGGCGGGGCGGCGTCGGCCACGTCGACCACCTCGACGTCGTCGCCAGGCTCGAGGTGCGGTGCGATCACCTGCTCGACGTGGGCTCGGGCCTCGGCCGCCGTGCGATCGGGAGCGAACCGATGGTTCAGCGTCACGACGGCGAGATCGGGCACGACGTTGCCCGCCACTCCGCCCTCGACGAACACCGCCTGGAGGGCCTCGCGGTACTCGCAGCCGTCGAGCACCGGACGGCGGCCCTCGTAGGCGTCGAGCGCCGCCAGCAGGTGGCCGGCCCGGTGCAGGGCGTTGCGGCCCATCCAGGGGCGGGCGGTGTGGGCCCGCGCCCCGCGCAGCGTCACCGCCAGGCGCATCGAGCCCTGGCACCCGACCTCGAGCACGCCGTCGGTGGGCTCGCCCAGCAGGGCTGCGTCGCCGTCGACGAGGTCGGGCCGCTCGGCCAACAGGGTGCGGAGGCCGTTGTGCACCGCGGCGACCTCTTCGCCCGCGTAGAACACCCACGTGACGTCGACCGCGGGCTCGGCGACCGTGGTGGCGAGCTCGAGCATGACGGCGAGGCCGCCCTTCATGTCGGCGGACCCCAGGCCCCACAGGACGTCACCGTCGACGCGGGGGCTGCCGTTGCCGTCGGCGGGCACCGTGTCGAGGTGTCCGGCGACGACGAGTCGCTGCTCGCGCCCGAGGTCGGTGCGGGCCACGACGTTGTCACCGACCCGATCGACGCGCAGGTGGGGTGCGGCTCGGAGCCGCTGCTCGACGAGGTCGGCCAGCGCACCCTCGTGGTGGCTCTCGGAGGGGACGGCGACGAGGGCGGCGGTCGCCTCGATCAGGTCGGTCACGGCGGTCGAGGCTAGTGCCGAGCCTGGCGCGGGCATGCGGGGTCGACGGGTGCGACATCTGTGTCGCCGGTGGGGACGACGCACGAATACCGTGTGCGGCCGTGACTGACTCCTCGACGAACGCCGGCGCCTGGGGCGTCGGCCTGGCCACCGTGACCGGCGATGGCCAGGTCCTCGACACCTGGTACCCCTCCCCCGCCCTCGTGGGCGGTGGCGCCGGCGACGTCGACCGGGCGGTCACCGACGCGGTCGGGGCCGCACTCGGCGACGGCGGGGCCCCCGGCACCGCCCGCCTCGATCCCGCGGCGGCATCGGCCCAGCTCGGTGTGGACGTCGACCGCCTCTGCGGTCCCGACGCGGCGCGGGGCGTCGACCGTGTGGCGGTGGTGACCGGCATCGCCTCGCTCGCCGACCCGCCGGTGGACGCACACGACGCCTACCTGCGCCTCCACCTGCTGTCGCACCGGCTCGTCCGCCCGCGGGCCATCAACCTCGACGGCCTGTTCGGCGTGCTCAACAACGTGGTGTGGACCAGCGCGGGGCCGTGCTCCCCCGACGGGTTCGAGCGCACCCGGCTGGCGCTGCGGGCCGCGGGCGCCCCGGTGCAGGTGTTCGGCATCGACAAGTTCCCCCGCATGACCGACTACGTCGTGCCGACCGGCGTGCGCATCGCGGACGCCGATCGCGTCCGGCTGGGGGCGCACCTGGCCGAGGGCACGACCGTGATGCACGAGGGCTACGTGAACTTCAACGCCGGCACCCTCGGCACGGCGATGGTCGAGGGCCGCATCAGCGCGGGCGTGATCGTCGACGACGGGTCGGACGTCGGGGGCGGCGCCTCGATCATGGGAACGCTGTCGGGCGGCGGCAAGGAGGTGATCCACGTCGGCAAGCGGTGCCTCATCGGCGCCAACGCCGGCATCGGCATCTCGCTCGGGGACGACTGCGTGGTCGAGGCGGGCCTCTACGTCACGGCCGGGACCCGCGTGACCCTGCCCGACGGCGCCGTGATGAAGGCGGCCGAGCTCAGCGGCGCCGACGGGCTGCTGTTCCGGCGCAACAGCACGAGCGGCGCCGTGGAGGTCCTCAACCGTGCGGGCGGCCAGGTCGAGCTCAACGCCGATCTGCACAGCAACGCCTGACCCTCTTCAGGCGTCGCGCCCGGGTGCGTCCTGAGGCGGCGCCGGAGGCGGCGGGGGCGGCGGTGGCGGCGGGTTCGACCAGGCACCCGGGGCCGAGGGGGCGGCTGGTCCCGGCCCCCACCCGGGTGCGGCGGGCCCCGCCGGCCAGGCGGGCGGACCCCACTGGCCGGCCGGCGGACCCCACCCGATGACGGGCGGAGGCATCGCGGCGCGACGGCGGCGACCCCGCATCACCCCGACGACGATGGCGATGACGATGCCCCCGACGACTCCCACGCCGATGAGGGCGATGCCGGCGACGATGGCGACCGCCAGGCCCGTGCCGAGCCCGGGTCCGACGGCGATCACGTCGCGACTCGAGTCCGAGAACGGCATCGACGCCTGAACCTCGTAGGTGCCGGGCTCGTCGGCACGGAACGTGTACACGCCCACCCCGTCGTGGCCGCTCACGCCGTAGCTCACCGACGAGCCGTACGGGCGGAGGGGCACGTCGCTCCCGGACGGGTCGGTGACCGCGACGTTCGGGTCGTCGCGGAGCTCGACCGACGAGAGCCCGTCGTACTCGTGGTAGATCGAGTAGCCGCCGGGATCGGTGATCTCGACCTCGAGGGTCGTGGGCATGAAGGCACGATCGAAGTCCTCGACCTTGTCGGCGAGGCCGACGACGCCGGCCACGATCACGGCCACCCCCACGGCCACGCCGAGGACAGCCACGAGGCCGGCGACGACGAACCACCACCATGACGGCCCCGCCGACGGGCGTGCGGGCGGGACACCGGCGGTCGACGTGGGCCAGCCCGGCGGTGCGGCCGAGCCGGTGGGCGAGGGATGCATCTGGGTCAGCTCGTCACCGCGCCGCGGCGAGTCGCCGCGCGACGAGGGCGATCTTCTCGTCGGGCTGCACCACGGCGATGCGCACGTGACCGGCGCCCGCCTCGCCGTAGAAGCTCGCCCGGGCGCCACGATGGCCCCGCCCTCGGCGGCGAGCCGGTGGGCCAGCGCCCAGGCGTCGCCGTCCGGTGCCGGCGCCCACACGTAGAACGCCCCGTCGGGCGACGGGCAGTCGACCCCGGCGGTCGCGAGGCGCGTCGACCATCAGCGTCGAGGCGGCCCTGGTAGCGGGCCCGCTGCTCGTCGACGTGGGCGTCGTCGCCGAAGGCGGCCACCGCCGCGGCCTGCACGGGCCCGGGCACCATGAACCCGGCGTGCTTGCGCACCTCGGACAGGTAGTGGACGAGATCGGGGTCGCCGGCGTAGAAGCCGGCCCGGGCGCCGGCGAGGTTCGAGCGCTTCGACAGCGAGTGGACGGCCAGCACGCCGTCGAGGCCCTCGTGCCGAGGATCGTGCGCGCCGGGCCCGTCCCAGGTGAACTCGATGTAGCACTCGTCCGACAGGACCGGGACGTCGTGCGCCCGACCCCACGCCGCGGCGGCGCCGAGGTCGTCGAGCTCGCCGGTCGGGTTGGCCGGTGAGTTCACCCACAGGCACAGCGCACGGGCCGCGTCGGCCGGGTCGACGTCGGCGAGCGTCGGCGTAGGGCACCGCCCGGCACCCGGCGAGGGTCGCCCCCATGGCGTAGGTCGGGTAGCTGATCGCGGGTACAGCACGGTGTCGCGGTCGGGCGAGCGGAGGCGCAGCCAGTGCGGGACCCCGGCCACGAACTCCTTGGTGCCCATGCAGGCGGCCAGGTGCTGCGGGTCGACGGCGACGCCGAAGCGGCGGTCGAGCCAGCCCGCGGCCGCCTCGCGGAACGCGGCGGTGCCGACCGACGGCGGGTAGCCGCGCTCGGCGCCCGACGATCCGAGCGCCTCGACGACGACCGCCGGCGGCGGGTCGCAGGGCGTGCCGATCGACAGGTCGACGACCCCGCCGGGGACCTTCTCGGCCTCCTTGTGCAGCACGTCGAGCCGGTCGTACGGGTACGGCGGCGGCTCGAAGCCGCGGGGAGCGCCCACGTCAGCCGACCACGTACTCGCGGAAGCGGCCGACCGAGGCGTCGTCGAAGCGGCCGCGCAGGCGCATGCCGCCCTCGCCGGCCTCCTCGCTCGAGCACCTCGCCCTCCCGGTGGACGGCGGCCAGCACGTCGCCGCGGTCGAAGGGGATCGACCAGCTCGACGACCGTCGTCAGCGCGCGGAGCCGGTCGCCGATCGTGGCCACGAGCAGCTCGTCGATGCCCTCGCCGTGGCGGCGCTGAACGCCACCGAGCCCTCGTGGGTCGTCGCGCAGCCGCTCGGCCTCGTCGGGTGCCAGGTCGGCCTTGTTGAACGCCACCAGCTCGGGCACGTCGTCGGCGCCGATCTCGCGCGAGCACGTCGCGGACGGCGTCGCATCTTGCCACTCGGGGTCGGGGGCCGACGGCGTCGACCACGTGCACGAGGAGGTCGGCGTCGACCGCGACCGTCGAGCGTCGACCGGAACGCCTCGACGAGCTGGTGGGGCAGCTTGCGGATGAACCCGACGGTGTCGGTGAGCAGCACGGCCTCGCCGCCGGGCAGCTCGAGCCGGCGGGTGGTGGCGTCGAGGGTGGCGAAGAGGCGGTCCTCGACCAGCACGCCGGCGTCGGTGAGCCGGTTGAGCAGCGTCGACTTGCCGGCGTTCGTGTAGCCGACGATGGCGACCGTTGGCGAGCTGGCCCCGGCGCTGCGCCTTGCGCTGGGTCGCGCGGTGGCGGTCGATCTCGCGCAGGTCGGCCTCGAGCTTGTGGATGCGGCGCACGATGCGCCGGCGGTCGACCTCGAGCTGCGTCTCGCCCGGGCCACGGGTGCCGATGCGGGCGCCGCCCGCGGCCGACATGCCGCCGGCCTGCTGCGACAGCGCGCCGTGCCCGGCGCCGCAGCCGCGGCAGCCGGTAGCGGAGCTGGGCCAGCTCGACCTGGGCCTTGCCCTCCTGGCTGTGGGCGTTCTGGGCGAAGATGTCGAGGATCACCGCGGTGCGGTCGATGGCGGTGCGACCGAGCATCTTCTCGAGGTTGCACTGCTGGGCGGGCGTGAGCTCGTCGTCGAACACGACCGTGTCGCAGTCGATGGCGAGCGCCACCTCGCGCAGCTCCTCGGCCTTGCCCTTGCCGACGTAGGTGGGCGGATCGGGCGACTGGCGGCGCTGGACGACCCGGCCGACCTCGTCGGCGCCGGCGGTGTCGACCAGCAGGGCCAGCTCGTCGAGCCGGCTGCTCGGTGTCCTCGACGCGTCTCGGGCGGGATGGTGACGCCGACCAGGACGATCCTCTCCCGGAAGGTCCGTTCGATCAGCGCCACGGCGACGCTCCGAGGCCGATCTCGGCCACGTAGGTGGCCGGCCACCGGAGAACGACCTCGTCGCCGGCGGCCGGCTCGCCGAGCGTGACCTCGGCGGTGCCGCCCGGCTGCGCGACCGGCACCCGGTCGCCGGCCAGGCCCCAGACTCGTGGCGGCGGCCGCGGCCGCGCACGCCCCGGTGCCGCAGGCCAGCGTCGGCCCGACCCCGCGCTCGTAGGCGCGGCATGGCGACGGTCGCCGGGCTGGTCGGCCGCGGTGAGCAGCTCGCACGTTGGCGCCGCCCGGGACCTTGCCGTTGACGGTCTCGCCGAGCTCGACCAGGTCGACGGCGTCGAGCGCGCCCGGGCCGGCGGCCGACAGGTCGAGCACGAGGTGCGGGTTGCCCATGTCGACGAGCAGCGGCGCGGCCGACGGCGCCGCCGTCCCATTCGGGCGCCTCGCCCTCGACCTCGGCCGGTGCCCATCGCCGACGCGACAGGCTGTGGGTCACGGCGTCGACCTGGTCGTGGACCGTGACCGTGCGCAGCCCGGCGTCGGTGACGATGGGGATCGGTGGGGCCGAGCCCGGGATCGGCGAGGAGGACGCGCCTGGGCCAGGCACCGGATGCCGTTGCCGCTCATCTCGGCCCGGGAGCCGTCGGCGTTGAGCAGCTCCATCGGTGACGTCGCGCCCTCGCCCGGCTCGGCCGGCGTGGCCCGGATGAGGCCGTCGGCGCCGATGCCCGTGTGGCGGTCGCACAGGGCGCGCGCCACCTCGGCATCGAGCGGGTGGGAGGCGTCGGGGTCGAGCAGGACGAGGAAGTCGTTGCCCAGGCCGTGGTGCTTGGTGAGACGCATGTCGGGGTTCAGTCTGCCCGACGGCGAGCGGCGTGCGTGCCCGTTTCCCCTCCGTCGCCCGCGCCCGCCACCTCGCCCTCGAGGGCGCCGAGCAGCGTCGACGGGTCGGCGGCCGCGTCCAGCCAGCGGATCCGGGGATCGCGGCGGAACCACGACGCCTGGCGCCGGGCGAAGCGCCGGGTCCGCCGGACCGCCAGGTCGAGGGCCTCGTCGAGGGGCACCCCGTCGGTGACGTGGGCCACCAGCTCGCGGTAGCCGAGCGCCTGCCCGGCCGTGCGCGACAGGCCCCGGGGATCGGCCAGCAGCCGCTCGACCTCGTCCAGGAAGCCGGCCGCCATCTGCTGCTCGTAGCGGGCGGCGATGCGGTCGGCCACGACGTCGTGCGGCAGCCGCACGCCGACCAGGAGGAACGGGCTCGGCGGGTACGCCCCGAGGCCGGGCCCGAAGGAGGAGAACGGACGACCGCTGCCCAGCGTCACCTCCAGCGCCCGGACGACCCGGCGCCGGTTCGTCGGCTCCATGCGCCCGGCGGCGGTGGGATCGAGGGCGGCGAGCCGCCGGTGCAGGGCGACGGTGTCGGGCTCGGCGTCGAGCGCGGCGCGCACGTCGGGGAACCGACCCGGGACGTCGCAGGTCGTCGACGACGGCCTGCAGGTAGAGCCCGGTGCCGCCGACGAGGAGCGCCCGCCGGCCCCGCGACGCGATGTCGGCGACGGCCCGCCGGGCCTCGGCGGCGAACGCGGCCACCGTGAACTCGTCCCACGGGTCGGCGATGTCGAGCAGGTGGTGCCGGACCTCGGCCTGCTCGGCGGGGGTCGGCTTGGCGGTGCCGATGTCCATGCCCCGGTAGACCTGCATCGAGTCGACCGACACGAGCTCCACCGCGGGGTCGCGCCGGGCCAGGGCGAGGGCGAGCGCCGACTTCCCCGACGCCGTCGTGCCGACGAGGGCGACGGGCCGGGGGGCGGAGGGGGCCGAGGCCATCGCCGACGGACCGTACCTGTCGCGCCACGGCCTGCCCCTTTCGGAACCCGCCGGGCGCGCCCTACGCTCGCGTGGCAACGGGCACCGCGGACCTCCCATCCGTCGCAGGAGGTGACCATGGAAGCGCATGTCGGCGACCACCTCGTGGTCGAGGGCACCAAGGTCGGCCAGGGCCGCCGGCGCGGCGAGGTGCTCGAGATCCTGCAGGGCGCCGGCGGGCCGCGCCTGCGCGTGCGGTGGGACGACACGGCCCACGAGACAGTGCTCGCACCTGGGCCCGACACCCACGTCGAGCCGGGTGACGCCCCCGTGCTCGAGAGGGCGACCATGCACGTCGACGTCAGCGTGGCCGAGGACTCCCACCACTGCGAGGCCGTGGCCCGCGTCCACGTGCGGGGCCGCGAGTTCTCCGGCTGGGGCCGCGCCCGCCGGCACCCGGCCGACCCCGAGATGCCGGTCGTGGGCGAGGAGCTCGCGGTGGCCCGTGCCCTGGCCGACGTCTCGCACCAGCTCGTCGTGGCCGCGGCCGATTCGCTCGAATCGGCGCTCGGCCGTTCGGTGGCGCTTCACGTCTGAGCGCCGCCCCAGGTTCGCGGTCGCCCGGCCGGGCCCCAAGCCCTGACCGGCAGCCGCACCCCAGAGGTGCGGTAGGCATGGCCGGGCGACCGCCCCTCGACGGTGCGCGACGGCCGCGGGGCGCGACCACACTGGGGTCGGTGAGCCGCCCGGGACAGACCGTCGTCTTCGTGCACGCCCATCCCGACGACGAGGCGATCTTCACGGGCGGGACGATGCGTCGGCTCTCGTCGGCCGGTCACCGTGTCGTGCTCGTCGTCGCCACCGGCGGGGAGCTCGGGCTGCTGCCTGACGGCGTGTCGGCCTGGGCGGCGGGCCGCGACGTCGGCGCGCTGGCGGCGCGGCGGAACGCGGAGACGGACGCCGCGGCCGCGTCTGCTGGGCGTCGCCCGCGTGGCCTGGCTCGGCTACCACGACTCGGGCATGGCGGGTGACCCCGCCAACCACGCCGAGGGATCGTTCTGGTCTGCCGACGAGACCGAGGCCGCGGACCGCCTGGCGGCCGTGCTCGAGGAGGAGGAACCGGCCGCCGTCGTCGTCTACGACGCCGAAGGCATCTACGGGCACCCCGACCACGTGCAGGTCCATCGCGTCGGACGCCGCGCCGCCAGCGCGGCCGGCGTGACCACCGTCTACGACGCCACCGTCGACCGCGAGTACCTCCACTTCGTCGAGACGCACCTGGTGGAGGAGGCCATCCTCGCCGGCGACCTGGGCCTCGTCCGGTCGCACATCGGGGTGGCGTCGGTCGAGATCGGCGCCACGGTCGACGTGCGCGCCGTGCTCGACGTCAAGCGGGCGGCCATGGGTGCCCACGCCAGCCAGATCCCCGAGTCGACCTCGGCTCTGCAGCTCCCTGCGCACCACTTCGCCGAGGTCTACGGGTGGGAGTGGTACGTGCGCACCGGGCCGCCCGGGCCGATCGACGAGCTCGGCTGATCCGGGGCCGTCAGCGGTCGACGGCCCCGGCCACGACCGCCACCGCGACGTCACCGTTGGCCCGCATCGCCTCGGGGGTCCGGGCCGTCCGGCACAGCAGGAACCCACCCTCGAGCAGCGAGATGAAGGCGATGGCGGCCGACCGTGCCGCCGCGGGCGGCGCACCGCCCTGCTCGAGGCGCCCCGCCAGCGTGTCGATCCAGTCGGCGAACACGGTGTCACAGGCGGCCCGCAGCGGCTCGCTGGTGCTCGCCACCTCGAGGGCGACCGTGGCGACAGGGCACACGTCGGCATAGTCGGTGGCGTCGAGGACCGCCGCGGCCGCGTCGAAGACCGCGCGCGTCCCGGTCACCACGTCGTCCTCGGCGTCCAGTATCCCGAGCACCAGGTCGCGGTAGACGACGCCGGCCCGCTCGATGGCCGCCGCCGCCAGCTCCTGCTTGCCGCCGCGGAAGTGGTGGTACACCGAACCGAACGGCGCGTCGGCCGCGGCGACGACCTGCTTCATGGCCGTGCCGGTGTAGCCGTGGACACGGAACAGGTCGACGGCCGCGTCGACGATGCGATCGCGGGTCTCGGTCACGGCCGGTGCTCGACCTTGGCGCCGACGGCGGGGCACGGCTTCGGGGGAGACGCCAGGGGATGGTCGGCGATGAAGGCGCGGATCATGCCGGCGACGGGGCCGGGCTGGTCGAGCTGGACGAGGACGCGACCGCCGGGGATCTCCGCGTAGTGCCCGTGGGGCAACAGCTCGGCGAGGCGCGGCCCGTGCTCGGCGGGCATGACCCGCCCGTCGGTGGTCCAGGCGACGAGAGTCGGGATGTCGAGCGCGGCCAGGTCGTCGACGATGGCCTCGAGCACGTCGCGCTCGGTGGAGCGGATGTAGGTCTCGAGGTCGTGCCGCACGGCCCGCTGGTGGCGGGCTGCCACGATCCACCCGGCCGCGAGGTCGCCCGGGATCGGGGAGGCGGCCATGGGCCCGAAGGTCGTCGGCAGGCGGCGCAGCGCCGGCACCCGCAGCGCCTGGGCGGCGAGGAAGATGCCGCCCGGCATCCGCCCTGCGATCTCGGCGAACCGGCCGGGAAGCCCCGGGGGCATGTTGTCGAACGCCTCGCACGGCGTGACGACAAGGCGGTCGATGAGGTCGGCATGGCGCACCGCGGTGACGAGCGGGCCGCCCCAGTCGTTGACCACCAGTGTCAGGTCGTCGAGGTCGAGGCGCTCGATGAGCTCGGCGAGCAGCTCGGCCTGGCCGTTCATCGACAGGTCGGCTCCGGGCCGCATCGGCCGGCGATGCGCGCCGAGCGGCAGGGTCGGGACGATGCAGCGGTGGTCGGTGCGCAGGTCTGCGACGACCGCCCGCCAGACCGTGGCGTCCATCATCACGCCGTGCACCGGGACCACGACGGGCCCGTCGCCCCCGGTGTCGAGGTAGTCGATCGTGCCGGCGGACAGCTCGATGGCGGGCATGGGTGCGCTCCTCGGCTCGACGGCGACCACACGTAGAGCGACCGCACGTAGAGCGATCACTCTAGAGCGGGCACTCTAGAGTGAACGCTCTAGAGAGGCAAGGGTGCGAGGTCCTTCGCGAAGCAGACCGACAGCTCGTCGCCCTCGTACTGGCCGTACGACGGGATGCGGTGGTAGCCCGCCGCCTCGTACAGCGCGATGGCCTCGGGCTGGCGCAACCCGGTCTCGAGCTGCAGGCTGGCGTACCCCAGCGCGGCCGCCTCGGCTTCGAGGCGGGCCAGCAGGGCGCGGCTGACCCCCCTGCGCCGGGCCGCCTGCACGGTGTACATCCGCTTGATCTCGCCGGCCTCGGCCGGACCGCCGATCACCTGGCGCACCGCCCCGCACCCCGCCGGCTCGCCGTCGAGCCACGCCACCAGGAAGATCCCCACCGGCGGGGTGACCTGGTGGGCGCGGACCGTGAACTGCGCCATCATCTCGTGGCTGTCGCCGTCGCCCGCACCGTCCGCGGCGTAGCGCTCGTCGAGGTCGTCCATCAGCTCCCCGACCAGCGCCTGCGACACCGGAGCGTCGAAGGGCTCCGCAGTGATCTCGAGCACCGGTTGCGGGTCGGCGACGCCGCCCGCCGCGCTCACGCCGAGGCCACCGGGATCCGCGTGCGGTGGCGGGCCGGCACCGTGACCGCGGCGAGGTCGCCGGTGAGGTGGTGGGGCGCCGCGCCCGTGACGCGGACCGTCACGTAGGTGCCCGCCCGCAGCGGCTCGGGCGACGCGAAGTGGACCAGCTTGTTGTGCTCGGTGCGCCCGGTGGTCATCGCGGGGTCCTTGCGGGAGGGCCCCTCGACCATGACCTCTTCCACCGTGCCGACCCGCGCCCGGTGGCGGGCCAGCGCCGAGCGCTCGACCACCACCCGCAACCGCTCGAAGCGCTCGCGGGTGACCTCGGGCGGAACGAACTCGTCGACGCGCTCGGCCGCCTCGGTGCCGGGCCGGGGGCTGTAGATGAACGTGTAGGCGCTGTCGTAGCCCGCCTCGGCCGTGACCTCGAGCGTGCGCTCGAAGTCGTCGTCGGTCTCGCCGGGGAAGCCCACGATGATGTCGGTGGTGACGGCCAGGTCGGGCATGGCGGCCCGAGCCGCGGCGAGGCGCTCGAGGTAGCGCTCGGCCGTGTAACCCCGGTGCATGGCGGCCAGCACCCGGTCGCTGCCCGCCTGCAGCGGAAGGTGCAGGTGCTCGCAGACCTCGGGCACCTCGGCCATCGCCGCGATCGTCTCGGGCCGCAGGTCCTTGGGGTGCGGGCTCGTGTACCGGACCCGGCGGATGCCGTCGACCCCGCCGACCGCCCGCAACAGGTCGGCGAACAGCGGCCGCACCCGCACGTGGTCGCCGGCCTGCCGTCGGGCCAGCGTGAGGTCGCGCCCGTAGCTGTTCACGTTCTGCCCGAGCAGCGTCACCTCGGTCACGCCGTCGACGGCCAACGCCTCGACCTCGCCCACCACGTCGGCGAACGTGCGGCTGATCTCGCGGCCCCGGACCGCGGGCACGATGCAGAACGCGCACGAGTTGTCGCAGCCGATCTGGATCGTCACCCAGCCCGCGTACGGCACCTCGCGGCGCGCCGGCAGCGCGCTCGGGAACGACTCGTGGTCGTCGGCCGCCGTCTCCTCGAGGATCTCGACGATCGACCGGCCCGCCGACCGCTGCTCGCCCAGCAGCTCGGCCGCGCGGCCGACGTTGTGGGTGCCGAGCACGACGTCGACGTGGGGCGCCCGCTCGACGATGAGGTCGCGGTCCTTCTGGGCCAGGCACCCGCCGACGACGATCTGCATGTCGGGACGCTCGGCCTTCATCGCCTTCAGCTGCCCGAGGTGGCCGTACAGCTTGTTGTCGGCGTTCTCGCGGATGCAGCAGGTGTTGAGGACCACGACGTCGGCATCGTCGACGCCCGCCGCCGGGCGCAGGCCGTCGGCCTCGAGCAGGCCGGCGATGCGCTCTGAGTCGTGCTCGTTCATCTGGCACCCGTAGGTGCGGACGATGTAGGTCTTGTCGCTCATCGGGCTCGCTTCGGGCAGGCGGAGCGGCCGGGATCGGCCGCAGGGACCGCTCCAGGCTACGCGACCCGCCTCGCCGGCCCTCAGCCCGCGGGCGGCGGGTACTCGGGCGGGATCTCGGCCGCCGGCGGGTCGACGATCTGCGTCACCGAGCGCTCGCGATCGAACACCTCGATCTCGGGGGTGTAGTCGCTCGGCAGGTACCGCTGGCCGTCGTTCACGTAGCGGTACAGCCCGGTGCCCTCCGCGCCGGTCTCGTCGGGCCCCTCGGCCTCGGCGTCCCACCACAGCTCGACCATGTCGTCGATGCCCTCGTAGTCACCCTCGTACTCGTCCTCGGGCTTGGTGGGGTCGTGCCAGATGCCGAACCCGTAGTCGACCGACGGCTGGGTGCGCGCCTCGGGCGTGGGCGGGAAGGCGAACAGGGCGTCGCGGTAGTGCTCGGCCGTCAGGTCGGGACCGGCGAGGTGCAGCGCCGTGAAGAACAGGGCCACCTGCGGGTAGGTGAGGATGAGGCTGTCATCGGCCGGCGGCGGCTCGCCGTGGAACCACTGGTACAGGCTGTACGCGGGGGTGATGTCGGGGGGCGCCGCCGGCGGCAGGAAGCTGAGGCCGAAGGCGTGCGCCCACTGCTCCTGGTCGAAGCTGCGGGCGAAGGTGGACGTGTCGGTGAACTGGAAGCCGCCGATCACCCACTCGGGGTACCAGCCCTGCTTCGTCGCCTCGCGGGTGAACGCCGGGAGCGTGATCGGGTCGGCCCGGACGATCACGGTCGTCACGCCGGCGTCCTTCATGCGGGCGATGATGCCGGTGGCCAGCTCCTGCGCCCGGCCAGGGTCGAGCGGGAACATGCCGGTCTCGGCGATCTCGATCCCCTCGTCGTCGAAGGCCTCGACGTAGCGGTCGACCCGTCGCTCGTCGGCGTCGTTCTGGGTGAGGTACAGCAGGCCGAACACGCGCTCCTCGCCCTGGCTGCCCTCCCCCGCGAACTCGGCCGTGCCCCCCGCCAGCTTCTCGGTCACGTAGGACACGACGTGGGCCTGGATCTGCGACTGGCTGGGCTGGATGCCGAACGAGGTGGGCGCGGAGTCGTCGATGCCCGGGCACGCCATGCACACGATGCCGCGGGCGTGCAGCTCCTCGGTCCACGTCGAGGCGAGGAGGGGACCGCCCCACACCGCGAACGGCTCGTACTCGGCCGCCCGGATGGCGTCGGCACGCGCGGCCACGGGGTCGAGCATCGTGCCCGACGCCTGCACGAACTCGAGCTCGACCGTGCGACCGTACGTCTCGTACGACGCCTGGAAGACCTCGGCCAGCCCCTCGTAGGTGGCACGGATCTCGTCGACCGAGTCGTCGATGCCGAGCGCCTGGCGGACGATGCCGTAGATCGGGTCGGAGTCGTTGGGCAGCCAGGCGACCACGGTGATCGTGTCGCCCGTGACCCCGGGCGCCGTGGCGCCGTCGTTCTCGTCGCCGCCGACCACGCACTCGGGGCGGAAGAAGAACGGGATGGCGACCTGACCGGTCTCGGTGTCGCACGTCGCGGGCCAGTCGACGTCGAGGCCCTGCTGCTCGGCCATGGTCCAGGTCGTGACGCCCTCGGGCAGCTCACCCTCGGCCGTGGCCGTCGGGGCCGTGCTGTCGGAGCTCGTCGAGGCCGGCTCGTCGTCGCCGAGGAACGACACCCCCACGAGCGCGGCGACGACCACCATCACCGCCCCGATCGGCCCGTAGCGACGCAGCAGGTGCCGATCGGGCTCGGGCTGCGAGGGCAACCGGGGCTTCGGCTCGGTCTCGGGCTCAGGCTGTGACTCGGACTCGCTCATCGTCGGGTCGCTCCCCCGCTCACGGTGCCTGCCCTGCGCCGATCGGACCCGACCGGCTCGCGGCGCGCTCGTCGTCACCGATGTAGGCGGCCACCACCTCGGGTGCGGACAGCACCGAGTCGGGCGCGCCGTCGGCCAGCACCTTGCCCTGGTCCATCGCCACCACGCGATCGGCGATCGCCCGCACGAACGGCAGGTCGTGCTCGACGACGACCAGGCTGGCACCGGTCTCGTCGCGGATGCGGCGCACCAGCGGCGCGAGCTGCTCGACCTCGCGCTGGGCGATGCCCGCGGCCGGCTCGTCGAGCAGGACCACGCGGGGGCGGAACGCGAGCAGGCACGCGAGGTCGACGACCCGCCGCGTGCCCGTGGACAGCTCGCGCACGAACAGCGAACGGACGTCCCCCAGGCCGAGCAGCTCGACCAGCTCGTCGACCCGCTCGTCGACGGCCAGCTCGCTGCCGACCGCGTTCGGCAGGTGGAAGGCGGCCGACAAGGGATCGCCGACCTCGACCCAGCGCTCGAGCGCCAGTGCGATCGTCTCGTCGACCGTGAGGGCGGGGAACAAGCGGGCGTCCTGGAACGAGCGGCCCAGGCCGCGACGGGCCCGGGCCGCGGCCGGCAGCCCGGTGACGTCGTCACCCGCCAGGAGGACGCGACCCGCCTCGACGGGCTGCGCGCCGCCGAGCAGGTTGAACACGGTGGTCTTGCCCGCGCCGTTCGGCCCGATGATCCCGACCACCTCGCCCGGCGCCACGTCGAACGAGACGCCGTCGACCGCCCGGACGCCGCCGAACGAGGCGCTCAGCTCGACCGCCCGCAGCAGGGCACCGCCCGCCGCGGGCTGCGTCCCGACGGCCGGGGCGGACGGACCGTCCGCCGGCGCGGAGGCGGCCATCGGCGTCGCCGAGGCCGAGCCGAGGAACACCGAGCGCAGCAGGTCGGTGCGGCCGAGGAGGTCGGACGCAGGCCCCGAGAAGCGCACCCGGCCCCGCTCGAGGAACACCGCCCGGTCGGCGATCTCGAGCGCGACGTTCACGGACTGCTCGACGATCAGCAGCGTCGTGCCCTCGTCGCGCAGGCGGTCGACGAAGCGCAGCAGGTCGCCCACGACCGCCGGGGCCAGGCCGAGCGACAGCTCGTCGATCATGAGCAGTCGAGGCGCGCATGAGGACGGCCATCGCCAGGGCCAGCATCTGCTGCTGGCCGCCCGACAGGTTGCCCGCCTGCTCGTCGGCACGGGCGTCGAGGATCGGGAACAGCTCGCCGAGGTCGGTGGTCAGCGGGTCGGCGACGGCGTCGTGACGGTGGAGCCACCCGGCCACCCGCAGGTTCTCCGCCACCGTCAGCGACGGGAACACGCCCGCGCCGCCGGGCATCTGCACGACGCCGCGGGCCGCCACCAGGTGGGGCGCCAGCCCGGTGATGTCGTCGCCGTCGCAGGCGATCGAGCCCTCGGTGACGGGGACCAGCCCCGAGATGGCGCGGAGCAGCGTCGACTTGCCGGCCCCGTTCGTGCCCAGCAGGGCCACGGCCTCGCCCTCGTGCACGATCAGGTCGACGCCGGTGAGGACCGGCACGCCGCCGTAGCCCGCCTCGACGCCCTGGACCCGCAGGAGCACGGCGCCAGCGCCGGCGCCGGCCTGTACCGCGACGGGCGCGCCGACGTCGGCCTCGTCTTCCGGCGCCTCGGTCACCGGACCCGGAGCCGGTGCGCCGAAGCCCGGGACCCGCAGACCACCCCGGACCGCGACGAGCCGCAGCCACGCGTCACGGGCCCGGTAGGCCAGGCCGGCGAGGCCGCCGGGCGCCAGCAGCAGGATCAGAAGCACGCCGAGCCCCGAGGCGAGGAACTGCCACTCGGGGTCGAGGAACCAGCGGGAGCCCAGCAGCGCCAGGGCGCCGAGCAGCGCGCCGGCGACGGAGGTCATCCCCCCGATCACGACCATCGTGAGCACGACGAGGTTCTCGACGGCCGAGTACGACGACGGGTCGAAGGCACGCTCGTGATGGACGAACAGCCCACCGGCCAGGGCGGCGATCGCGCCCGACAGGCTGAAGGCCACCAGGCGGAGGCGGATCGGGTCGACGGCGTACGACTCGGCGGCCGGCTCGTTGTCGCGCACCGCCACGAGGGCGCGGCCGAAGCGGCTGGTCCGCACGCCGCGCAGGCCCAGGCCGACCAACACGAACACCCCGAGGGCGAGGTAGTAGGTCGCGGCCTCGGACGAGACCTCGAACCCGCCCAGCAACGGGGCGCGCTCGATGCGGGCGTCGGGCACCCAGCCGAACCGGTCGTCGTCGAGCAGGTAGGACGTGGTGGCCAGCGCGAACGCGAACGTGGTCACCGCCAGGTAGAGGCCGCGGAGCCGGAGGGCCGGTATCCCCACGAGCGCGGCCACCACCGACCCCACGACCATGGCGATGATCAGCCCGCCGAACAGGTCGGCCCCCCACTCGGAGACCACGAAGCCGGTCACGGCGGCGCCGATGGCGAAGAAGGCCACCTGCCCGAGCGACACGATGCCGCCCCACCCGGCCAGCAGCACCAGGGACAGGCCCAGCACGGCGTAGATCGAGGACGGCCGCGGCCTTGAACTCTTGGTCCGCGCTGAGGACGGCGGGCAGGGCCAGGGCCACCACACCGGCGATGGCGATGAGGCCCCAACGAGCGGCGCGGGCACCGCCCAGGGCGGCCAGCGCGGCCGGGACCGGTCGGACCTCGTCGGCCGCCCGCCAGGCCGCGGCGTCGGCGAGATCGACCCGACCGACCTCACGGCGCCGCCACACCAGCGCGGCGATGACGACCAGGCCGAGCACGGGGTCGATGAGCGAGATGTCGTGGTCCCATCCGATGCCGAGCTCGAGCACCCCCAGGGCGACGGCCGCCGAGGCGACGCCGGGCAGGTCGGTGAGACGCCCGAGCACGAGGGCGACGAGGGCCCGCAGCAGCACGCCGAAGCCCAGCGCCGTCGTCGTCGGCACGTCGAGGATGCCGCTGCGCAGGAACACGGCCGTGAAGGCGAGCGCCCCGGCGACGGACCACACGAGCGTCTGCAGCCGCGCCACCGGCACGCCGAGCAGGGCGGCCCGATCGGCGCTGTCGGCGCTGGCACGGATGGCCGTGCCGGCCGCGCTGCGCCGGAGGAAGGCGGTGACGGCCACGAGGACGATCGGGGTGACGACGAGCCCGAGCAGGTCGTTGGCGTCGAAGGTGATCGTGCCGATCTCGCGGGTGGCGTCGAACGGCGGCGCGATGCGCCCGGCCACGAGGTCGAGGTCCCAGAGCCGCGGCAGCAGCATGGCGACGGCCACCAGCACCTGGCTGAGGCCGATGGTCGCCACCGTGACGAGCAGGCGGGGCGAGTGCGAGAAGCGCCGGATCACGACCCGCTCGGTCGTCGCCCCGAGGAGGACCGCGGCGGCCAGGCCGATGACCACGGCCACCGCGTACGGCAGGCCCGACTGGTCGATGAGCAGGAACGCCAGGATCGTCGGGCGCCAGCCCGAGGTCGGCCTGGGCGAAGTTGATGATGTGGTTGGCCCGGTAGACGAGCGCCATGCCCAGGGCGATCAGTGCCGTGAGCCCGCCCACCACGAGGCCGCGCACGACGATGCCCGCAGGCGCCGGGAAGAAGATCTGCTGCACCGCCACGATGGCGATGGCCGGCCCGTAGGACCGGAGTGCGGCCGCCGCAGCGGTGCCGCGTGTCGCAGTGCTCACGACGGTCATCGTCCCCCAGAGCCACGCTCGTCGTACGTCGGGGAACCTTAGTGGTCCCGAGAGCCCCGCCCGGGGTCACCGCACGGGTGTGAAGGCGGCCGCCGCGCCGCCCCACACCCGCGAGCGGATCAGTCGTCGAGCGTGATGGGCACGTCGTCGGCGTGCGTCATCGTGTCGGCGGCGGCCGCCGGCTCGCTGGACGCCCCGATGCCGAGCTGCGAGCGGATGCGCTCGGAGATCTCGACCATGACCTCGGGGTGCTCGAGCAGGAAGAGCTTGGCGTTCTCACGGCCCTGGCCGAGCTGCTCGCCGTCGTACGTGTACCAGGCGCCCGACTTCTTCACGAGGCCGAGGTCGACACCGATGTCGAGCAGCGAGCCCTCGCGGCTGATGCCCTTGCCGTACATGATGTCGAACTCGGCCTGCTTGAAGGGCGGGGCGCACTTGTTCTTCACCACCTTGACCCGGGTGCGGTTGCCCACGACCTCGACGCCGTCCTTGATGGACTCGATGCGCCGGATGTCGAGCCGGACCGAGGAGTAGAACTTGAGCGCCCGACCGCCCGGCGTGGTCTCGGGGGACCCGAACATCACGCCGATCTTCTCGCGGAGCTGGTTGATGAAGAGGCCGATGGTGTCGGACTTGTTGAGGTTGGCCGTGAGCTTGCGCAGCGCCTGCGACATGAGGCGGGCCTGGAGGCCGACGTGCGAGTCGCCCATCTCGCCCTCGATCTCGGCCCGGGGCGTGAGGGCGGCCACCGAGTCGATGACCACCACGTCGATGGCGCCCGACCGGATGAGCATGTCGGTGATCTCGAGCGCCTGCTCGCCGGTGTCGGGCTGGGAGATGAGCAGCTCGTCGACGTCGACCCCGATGGCCCGGGCGTAGACGGGATCCATGGCGTGCTCGGCGTCGACGTAGGCGCAGATGCCGCCGTTGCGCTGAGCCTCGGCCACGACGTGCATGGCGAGCGTGGACTTGCCCGAGGACTCGGGCCCGTAGATCTCGGTGACACGGCCCCGGGGCAGGCCCCCGATGCCGAGGGCGAGGTCGAGGGAGAGGGCACCGGTCGGCACGGCCTCGATGGCCATGGTGCCCTTCTCGCCCATCTTCATGACTGAGCCCTTGCCGAACTGCTTCTCGATCTGCCCGAGGGCCATTTCGAGGTTCTTCTGACGGTCCACCGGTGTGGTCCTTTCGTGCGGTGGTGCAGGTGTGAGGCGGAGCTCGACCCGAAGGCCGGCGTTGCGAGGACGGGGGGCGGTGGACGCCCGACCGACTGGTGCCGACCCTAAGGACGGGGTGTGACACTTTGCGGCCGCCGGAACCGGGGAACACCGGAGGATCCGAGAACACCGACCGACGGCTTTCGAGGAACGACACGACTGTAGTTTCGAACGCCTGTTCGTTCAAGGACCTGGGCGAGTTCCTTCGCCGAGCCGCCGGACGTGCACGTCGTCGTACCGGGAGCCGCCGGGCCCGAGGCGGCTCCGCACCAGCCGCACCTCGTCCACCGGGAACGTGCCCGCCACCGCCGCCCCGGCCAGCGCCCGCACCGAGGCCCCCCGGCGCGCCCGGGCGAGGGTGAGGTGCCCACGGAACGGCCGATCCCCCGCCGGTCGCCCGATGCCCGCGGTGGCGGCCACCACCGCCCCGGCCAGGGCGTCGAGACCCGCGACCGGCACCACGAGCACGCCTCGCCCGAGGGCGGTCACGCGGGGGCCGAGCGTCGCGGTGGCCGGCGCCAGGGCGGCGTCGTCGAGCGCGGTGGCGACGGGGTCCGGGTCCTCGACCTCTCCGAGGAACCGCAGCGTGACGTGCCACTGGTCGCGGGTCGTCCAGCGCACGCCCGGCGCCTCGGGTCGATCGAGCGCCGCCACCGCCGCCAGGACCGGCTCGTGCGGGACGACGGCGACGAACAGGCGCACCCCCGCAGTGTGCACCTGCGCACCCCGCGTGCGGTGGTGATTGGCGTCATGACCGTCGCCCGCGCCACTCTCGTCGCCCGTGACCGGTGAACCGACCCCGACCGGGCCGCGGGCCCGCCTCACGGCCCTCCTGTCGACGCCTCGCGGCAAGGTCGTCGCGGGTGCCGCCGCCGTCGTCGTCCTGGCCGTGTGCGCGGTGACCGCGGTGAGCCTGACGTCGTCCGAGGCGAGTGCCCCGACCACGACGACGACGACCACGTCCTCCACGACCACCACCACGGCTCCGCCCCCTCCCCCGCCGCCGCCCGTCTACCCGCTCACGGGCCTGCGGGTCACCGACCCCGCCGCCCTCGCCCGGCCGACGCTGATCGTGAAGATCGACAACGCCGAGCCGGCATCGCGCCCCCAGGCGGGCATCAACAACGCCGACGTCGTGTACGAGGAGCGGGTCGAGGGGGCCGTGACGCGCTTCATGGCCATCTACCACTCCCACGACGCCATGCCGATCGGTCCCGTGCGCTCGGCGCGGACGTCCGACATCGGCCTGTTCCAGCCGCTCAACCGGCCGCTCTTCGCCTGGTCGGGCGCCAACGCCATCTTCGAGGCGCGGATCAGGGACGCGGGGATCGTCGACGTCGGCGCACCCGTCGCGCCGCAGTTCTACGCCCGGGCGGGCGACCGCAGGGCCCCGCACAACCTCATGCTCGAGAGCACGATGGAGGTGTGGGCCGGCAGCTATCCCCGGGCGACGCGGCCGGCCACCCCGCTGTTCACCTACCGCGCCGCCGGCGCGGCCCCGGCGCCCGGCGGCACCTCGATCAAGGGCGTGCGGATCGTGTTCGCCGTCGGGGCCGGGTCGGCCCCCGTCGAGTTCGCGTGGAACGGCACCGGGTGGGCCCGCTCGCAGAGTGGCACTCCCCACGTCGACTCCGAGGGCAACCAGATCGCTCCCGAGAACGTGATCGTGCAGTCCACCCCCTACGCCAGCAGCGGCACCAACGACCAGTTCGGCGTGCCGATCCGCGAGGCCCAGCTCGTCGGCCAGGGTCAGGCGCTGGTGCTCACCGGCGGCGTCGCCTACACGGCCCGCTGGGTCAAGACCGCGGCCAACTCACCGACCCGGTACCTCGACGCGGCCGGCGCGCCGATCGCCCTCACGCCCGGGCGCACGTGGGTCGAGCTGCCCGAGCCCGGCTCCACCACCATCCTGCCCTGAGCCCCACTGGTTCCCACTAGGTTCGCGGGGCGAGGCGGCGCCCGGTCGGGCGCCCGCCCGACTCGAGGGGGTCAGATGGGTCGTCACCGCACGCCGGGCCGCCGGCTGCTCACGGGAGCCGCGGCCGTGGTGCTCGCACTGGTGCTGGTCGGGTGCGACCCGCTGGCCACGCCGGGGGGCGAAGCGCCGCTGCGCTACCGGGACGACGTGTTCAGCTCGGTCACCAAGACCTCGAACATCACGTACGGCAGCGCCGTGAACCAGGACGGGCAGACCGTCACGCTGCGCCTCGACATGTACCAGCCCGCCGGCGACACCGTCACCGCCCGCCCGGCGATCGTGTGGGTGCACGGCGGCAGCTTCTGCTGCGGGTCGAAGACGTCCACCGAGATCGTCGACGAGGCCAACGTGTTCGCCCGCAAGGGCTACGTGACGGTGTCCATCGACTACCGGCTGGCGTCCGGCGGCTGCACCACCGCCGACATCGTCCGCTGCGTGACCGCCATCGGCCACGCCCGCGAGGACGCCCAGACGGCCGTGCGCTTCCTCCGCTCGCAGGCGTCGACCTACCGCATCGACCCCGACCGCATCGCCATCGGCGGGTCGTCCGCCGGCGCCATCACGGCCCTGAACGTGGGCTACAGCCCCGAGAACCCGGGGCCCGGTGACCACCAGGGGTTCTCGTCGGCGGTGCGGGCCGTCCAGTCGATCTCGGGCGCCCAGCTCGCCAGCGGGCCGATCAACGCCGGCGACGCCCCCGCCCTGATGTTCCACAACACGAACGACCCGCTCGTCTCCTACTCGTGGGCGACGACCACCGTCGACCAGGCGAGGGCGGCCGGCCTGCTGGTCGTGCTCCGCACCTGGGAGGGCAGCGGCCACGTGCCCTACAACACGCACCGGACGCAGATCCTCGACGAGACCCGGAACTTCTTCTACCACCGGCTCGACCTCGCCAACGCGGCCCGCTGACGCGGCCGCGACGGGCGCCCGTCAGAGCAGGCGGCGCAGCATGTCGAGCAGCGAGATGCAGGCGAACTGCCGCACCCGGACGCGGTCGCCGGGCAGCATGACCTGCGCCGTCACCGGGTCGGCGTCGCCGACCACGGCGCCGAGGTAGACCGTGCCGGGCGGGTGACCCTCGGCGCTCTCGGGCCCGGCCACGCCGGTGACGCCCAGGCCGACGTCGGCGCCGAGCAGGTCGCGCACGCCCGCGGCCATCGCCACCGCCGTTTCGGGCGTGACGACCGGTCCCTCGGGCACGCCGAGGACGGAGAACTTCACGTCGGACGCGTACGAGACGACGCCGCCGCGGAACCAGGCGCTGGCTCCGGGCACGTCGACCAGCCGGGCCGCCACGAGCCCGCCCGTGAGCGACTCGGCCACCGCCAGCGTGAGCCCCCGCGCCTGCAGCGCCTGCCCGACGGCGTGCTCCATCGTCTCGCCGTCGACCCCGAACACGATGTCGCCGACGATGCCGCGGACGACCGTTTCCTCGGCGTCGAGACGAGCCAGCGGCCGTGGCCTCGTCGTCGGCCTTGACGGTGATCCGCACCTTGAGACCCTCGATGCCGCTGGCGAGGAACGCCAACGTGGGGGCGGTCGGCCCGCCCTCGTCGAGTGCGGCCATGTGGTCGGCCAGCTTCTCGGCGAGGCCGGACTCGCTGTCGCCCCAGGTCCGCAGCGTGCGTGAGCGGATGACGGCCACCGTCCCGGCTCGCCGTGCCAGGTCGGGCAGGATCGCGCCCCGCACGATCTCCTGCATCTCGTAGGGGACGCCCGGCACCGCGTAGACGACCTTGTCGCCCACCGGGCAGATCAGCCCGGGGGCGGTGCCCGGCTGCGGGTCGGCGATGGCGGTGGCGCCGGCGGGCACGAGCGCCTGCCGCAGGTTGTTGGCGGGCATGCGCCGCCCCGCGCCGCGAAGCGCTCGAGGATGCGGTCGGCGGCGGCATCGTCGGTGACCAGGTCGACGCCCATGACGGCCGCGAGGGCGTCGCGGGTGATGTCGTCCTGGGTCGGCCCGAGACCCCCGCACACGATCACCGCGTCGGCCCGGCTCAGCGCCAGCTCGAGCGCCGCCACGATGCGGTCGAGGTTGTCCCCCACCACCTGCCCGTGCGTGCGGTCGATGCCGGCGAGGGCGAGGTGCTCGCCCAGCCAGGCCGAGTTGGTGTCGACGATCTGGCCGAGCAGCAGCTCGGTGCCGACGGCCACGACCTCACACCGCACGAGCCCCTCCTCCTCGGGCGACCTGCGCCGGGATGCCGATCAGGTCCGGACCCCACCGGACGCAGTGGCCCGGCTGCCCTCGGCCAGGTACTGGAAGCCGGTGGCGAGCGTGAGCGCCACCGCGATCCACAGGGCGGTCGACGCCAGCCAGGCCTGGTGCTCGGCCACGAGGGGCAGCAGCGCCAGGCCCACCGCCACCGCCTGGACGACCGTCTTGACCTTGGCCCAGTACGACGCGGGCACGGCGAGCCCGCGCCGACCCCAGTACGAGCGGAACACGGAGATGCCGAGCTCGCGAGCCGTGATGAGCGCCACAGGCAGCCACCAGAAGGTGTCGGTGGCCACGAGCGCCCACATCGCTCCGAGCACGAGGGCCTTGTCGGCGAGGGGGTCGAGGAAGGCGCCGGAGCGCGTGGTGCCGTGGCGGCGGGCCAGGTAGCCGTCGACCCCGTCGGTGGCGGCCAGGACGATCCAGACCGCGAGCACCGCGTAGGACGGGGCCGCGGCGAGGATCAGCAGCCACAGCGCGGGGGCGCACAGCAGGCGGGCGAACGTGACGGCGTTGGCGGGGGTGGCGAGGGCGGACGGCCCGAACGAGGTGGCCACGGCTCCGCTCACAGGGGTGCGGCGTCGAGGTCGGGGCCGGCCGCCCCCTCGATCCGCACCTTGGCGAGCTCGCCGACGGGCAGCGTGTCGGGCACGACGACGATGCCGTCGATCTCGGGCGCCTCACGGTGGCTTCGAGCCACACCAGGAGCGTCCACCAGCACCTCGGCGACCGTGCCGATGAGCGCGTCGCGCTTCGCGCGCCGTGATGCCGTCCTGCAGGTCGCGCAGCTCGGCCAGGCGCTCGGCCATCAGGTCGGGGGCGACGTGGCCGTCGAGGTCGGCGGCGTACGTGCCGTCCTCGCGGCTGTAGGCGAAGAAGCCCGCCCAGTCGAGGTCGGCCGCGGCCACGAAGTCGAGCAGCTCGTCGTGGTGCTCCTCGGTCTCGCCCGGGTAGCCGACGATGAAGCTCGACCGGAAGGCGGCGTCGGGCTCGCGTTCCCGGATCTCCTCGATGCGGCGGAGGAAGCGGTCGCCGTCGCCCCAGCGGCGCATGCGCCGCAGCAGCGGGGACGCGACGTGCTGCAGCGACAGGTCGAAGTAGGGCACGCCCGTGGCGCAGATCGTGTCGACGAGAGCCGGCGTGAGATCGGAGGGGTACAGGTACAGCAGGCGGACCCGATCGACCCGCCGGGCCAGCGTCTGGACCAGCGGGACGATGCGCCGCTCACCCTGACCCTGGTCACGGCCGTAGGCGGCCAGGTCCTGGGCCACCAGGACGATCTCGCGCACGCCCGACGCCGCGAGCGCGTCGACCTCGTCGACCACGGCCTTGTCGGGCCGGCTGCGCTGCTTGCCCCGGAAGGACGGGATGGCGCAGAACCCGCAGGCGCGGTCGCAGCCCTCGGCCACCTTCACGTAGGCCCACGGGCCGGCCGCGGCCGGCCGGGGCAGGTTCAGCAGGTCGAGCGACGGCGCCGTGACCCGGTCGCGGGTCGGCCCGAGCGTGACCGGGACCCCGAACCCCACGACGGCATCGGCCTCGGGCAGGGCGTCGGCCAGCTCGTCGGCGTAGCGCTCGGCCATGCAGCCCGTGACGACCAGCTCGGCCCCGTCGGACCGCCGATCGGACAGCCCGAGGATGACGTCGATCGACTCGCGGCGCGCCTCGTCGATGAAGGCACACGTGTTGACGACGACCAGGTCGGCATCTTCGGGCGCGCCGGCCGGGACCAGCCCGTCTCGGAGCATCGTGCCCGTGAGCTTGTCCGAGTCGACCTGGTTCTTCGGACAGCCCAGCGTCTCGATCCAGAAGGAGCGGGACATCGGAGGCAGGCTACTGGTCGGGGGTGCGTGGGAGGGCATCCGCAGAGCGACGGCGTCGCTGCGTCACGTGACCACCCAGCCCGTCTTCACGGGTTGCGGGCCGTCCACCACCACGCAGAACGGTCGGCAGGCCAGCTCGTCCACCCGGAACCGGCCGGATTCGTCGGCCGGCACGGTCGTGCGGCCTGCGGTCGACACGACGACGACCGTGGCGCGGCGGGCGGGACGGACGTGGCCGAGCAGGCGCAGCTTGTCGGCGCCGACGTCGAGCTCGAGCTCCACCTCGACCCGGGCCGGGCCGGCACCGGCGGTGAAGCGCACCGTGCGCTGCGCGGGACCGCCGAGGAGGACGTCGCCCCGGCGTCCGGCCGCCGACCGCGAGTCGTACGTGAGGCGGGCCTCCAGGCCGGGGACGGCCGCCCAGGCGAAGGCGTCGTGCGCCGTGCCCGCCCAGCCCGGGGGGACCGGGTCGGCGACACCGGCGACGCGACCGAGCTCGGCGACCAGCAGGTCGTCGGCATCGTCGGCCGGCAGGTCGGCGAAGGCGGCGTTGTCGTTCATCGGGATGGCTCCTGGGCGGCGGGCCCACCGAGGTCAAAGAGGCGGCTGTGCGGCCCGTGATACATGTCTCGCGTCATCCGAGCAGGTGGCGAAGCTGCTCGAGGCATCGCCCCCGCGTCGGGCCGATGCTGCCGACCGGCATGTCGAGTGCGGCCGCGATCTCGTCGTAGGCCGGGGCAGGATCGGCCATGAGCAGGCGCAACAGCTGCTGGCACCGGTCGCCGAGCCGTCCGAACGCGGTCATCAGCGCCCGGTCGCGCTCGTACACCAGCAGGCCGGTGTCGATGCCGGCGTCGCGGACGTCGGCGACGTCGAGGCTGGCCTCGTCGCCGGTGGGCACGCAGCGACCCGACGTGCGGAGGACGCGCAGGCACTCGTTGCGGGTGGTGGCCGCGATCCAGCCGCCGACGGCATCGGGCGTGTGGATGCGGTCGAGGTGCTCGACCAGGCGCAGCCACACCACCTGGTTGACGTCGGCGGCGTCGTCGCCCGCCAGACGGTGCCCACGGCAGATGGCGTGCACCATGCCGAGGTACCGCTCGACCAGGTCGTCCCACGCCCGCTGGTCGCCCTCGCGAGCCCGCGAGACGAGGTCGCCGACCGCCACAGTCTCCACGGGGCTGATACTACGCTGCGCGGCCGACCGCGCACGCAAGGTTCGGACTCGTCGGGGGCGGCCGCAGGGGAAGACGGCCGCCCCCGCAGAGGTCACTCGGTGGAGATGGCGTCGAGGACGTTCATCCTGCTGGCCCGCCAGGCGGGCAGGACGCTGGCCAGGACACCGATCACGGCACCCAGGAACGCGACCGCGATGAACGGCACCACGGGGACCTCGAACACCCCGAACCCCTCGTCACGCAGGGCTCGGACCAGGCCCCACCCGCCGACCAGCCCGAAGGCCAGGCCGAGGACCGTCCCGTAGAGCGAGATGATCACGGCCTCCCACCGCACGGTCGCCCGCACCTGGCGACGACGCATCCCCACGGCCCGGAGCAGGCCGATCTCGCGGGTGCGCTCGAGGACGGACAGGGCGATCGTGTTGGCGATCCCGAGCACGGCGATCACCACCGAGAGCAGCAGCAACCCGATGAGCAGCAGGAGGAAGACGTTCAGCTGGCTCTTGATGCTGTCCTTGTACTCGTCGACGCTCTGCACGTCGGCCGCCGCGTACGGCGCCACGATCTGCTCGATCTCGGGCTCGACCTCGGCGATCGTCGCCCCGTCGGCGATCTGCACGAAGATCTGCGCGTCGCTCGAGCTCGGGGCGGCGGCGGTGAAGTCGTCGAGCCCGATGATGAAGGCACCCAGGTCGGGAGCCCCCTCAGGCGCCTCGTAGATGCCCGCGACCGTGGCGTTCTGTGCCGACGCCGGCCGGTCGTCGTCGACGAGGGTGACGGGGATCTCGTCGCCGATGGAGAGCCCGCTGTCGTCGGCCCGGCCCTTCGTGATCACGATCTCGCCGGACGCCAGGTCCGCGTTCCCCTCGACCAGGGTCAGGTCCAGCAGCTCGAACGCGCCCTCGTTGGTGCCGGTCACGCCCTCGTCGTCGCCGTCGACCGTCGCCGGCGAGAACCGCACCGGCGCCACGATCGAGACGTCGGGGATCTGCTCGATGTCGGCGGCCACGGTGGGCGGCAGGCCGATCATCCCGAACGCCCCCGACTGGATGACGAAGTCGCCCGCGAAGCTGTCGTCGAGCGTCTTGTCGATCGAGGCCCGGATCGACGAGTTGACCACGAGGAGCAGGGCCACCAGGCCCACGCCGATCATCAACGCCTGCGCGGTGGCGGACGTGCGCCTCGGGTTGCGGCTGGCGTTGTCGCGGGCGATGCGCCCGGAGGCACCCCGGAACCGCTGGACCGGCGCCCCGATGGCTCGGCTCACCGGCCGGGCCAGCCCGGGGCAGACGAGGATGAGGCCGAGGAACACCAGCCCGACGCCCAGCCCCACGGTCTCGATCGTGCTGCCCGTGGCCCCGACGACGACCGCGACGAGGCCGGCGGCCAGGACGGCGAGCCCGACGACGAACCGGGCCCGCGATCGACCCGTCCGGTCGACGGCGACCTCGCGCATGGCGGCGAGGGGTGGCACGCGGGATGCCCGCCACGCCGGCAGCAGAGCCGACACGACCGTCACGATCACGCCGGTGACGATCGCCACGGCGACCGACGACGGCACGATGGCGAGCCCGTCGCCGGGCACGCCCAGCACCGATCCGAGCAGTGTGGCCACGCCCAACCCGATCACGAAGCCCACGGAGGCGCCGACGAGGCCGACGATCACGGCCTCGATCATCACCGCCCGGCGCACCTGGCGGCGGCGGGCGCCGATCGCCCGCAGCAGGGCCATCTCACGGGTGCGCTGGGCCACGATGATCGAGAAGGAGTTGTAGATGACGAACGTGCCGACGACCAGGGCGATCACGGCGAACACGAGGAAGAACGTCGTGATGAACGACAGCGACTGCTTGATGTCGCTCTGGGTCTCCTCGGTGATCTCGGTGCCGGTGACGACCTCGACGCCCGAGACGTCCTCGTCCTGGAGCGTCGCGTCGATCGAGTCGGCCACCTCCTGCTGGGAGACGCCGTCGTCGGCTGCCACCGAGATGGACGAGAAGCGGCCGGGCTCGCCCACCCACCGCATGGCGGCCTCCTCGGTCCACATCACGTACGACGCGCCGCCCGGGCTGTCGGTGGTGCCGAAGCGGGCGATGCCGACGAGCTCGAAGTCGCTGACGCCACCCGGCGACTGCACGGTCACCGTGTCGCCGACCTGGTAGCCGGTGTCCTTGGCGGACTTGCGGTCGATCACGATCTCGTCGTCGGCCTCGGGAGCGTGTCCGTCGGTGAGGTCGAACGGGTTGAGCTCGTCGTCGGCGATCCACGTGGACCCGAACGTCGGGGCCCCGAACGTGGGGTCGCCCACGGGGTCCCCCTGCTTGTCGATGATCTGGGCGAAGCCGTCGCTGCTGCCGGCCGCGGCGCGCACGCCATCGGAGGACTCGACGTCGGGGAGGAGGTCGGCGTCGATCAGGCCCCGGATGTCGCCGAAGTCGCTGGAGAACGTCTGGCTCGACCGGACCACGGCGTCGGTGTCGCGGAACACGTCGGCGAACAGATCGTCGAACGACCGGTTCATCGTGTCGGTGAGCACGAGGACACCGCCCATGAACGCCACGCCCAGCGCCACCGCGGCGAACGTCGTGAGCATGCGCCCCTTGTGGGCCATCAGGCCCCGGAGTGCGACCTTGAGCACGACTACTCCCCGAACTGCTTGAGCCGGTCGAGCACCCGCTCGGCCGTCGGGGCGTCCATCTGGTCGACGATCTTGCCGTCGGCGAGGAACAGCGCCGAGTCCGCGTACGACGCGGCCACCGGGTCGTGGGTGACCATCACGATCGTCTGGCCCATCTCGCGGACGGCACGGCGCATGAAGTCGAGGATCTCGGTGCCGCTGCGCGAGTCGAGGTTGCCGGTGGGCTCGTCGGCGAAGATGATCTGCGGCCGGCTGGCGAGGGCGCGCGCCACCGCCACGCGCTGCTGCTGGCCACCGGAGAGCTCGCTCGGGCGGTGCCCGAGGCGGTCGCCCAGCCCGGTCGTCTTGACCACTGTGGCCAGCCACTCGTCGTCGGGCGAGCGGCCGGCGAGGGTGAGCGGCAGCGTGATGTTCTCGCTGGCGGTCAGGGTCGGGATCAGGTTGTACGCCTGGAACACGAAGCCGACGCTGTCGCGGCGCAGCAGGGTCAGCTCGTCCTCGGTGAGCTGGCCGAGGTCCTGATCGCCGATGAACACCTGGCCGCGGGTGAGGTCGTCGAGCCCGGCCATGCAGTGCATGAGGGTCGACTTGCCCGAGCCCGACGGGCCCATGACGGCGGTGAACCGACCGCTCGGCATCTCGACCGTGACGTCGTCGAGGGCGATCACGGCGGTGTCGCCGGAGCCGTAGATCTTGGTGGCCCCGAAGGCGCGGGCAGCGGGGACGGGTGCGGTACCGACGGCGCCGGGGGCGGCGCCGTCGTCGGGAAGGGGCGAATCCGCCGTCGTATCCATTCCAGCGACGGTAGGCCGCGCGGGAGGGGGTGTCGTCACCATTCGCGCTGATCCGCGTCATCCCGAAGGACGACGTCGAGCCCGTCGGCAGCGGGGCGCGGCCGCTCAGCGACCGGGTGTGACCAGGCCCGACTCGTAGGCGAGGACCACGGCCTGCACCCGGTCGCGCAGGCCCAGCTTCATGAGGACCCGACCGACGTGCGTCTTGACCGTGGTCTCGCCGAGCACGAGCGCGTCGGCGATCTCCGCGTTCGACAGACCCCGTGCCACCAGACCCAGCACCTCGCGCTCGCGGTCCGTGAGCGTCGCCAGCCCGGGCGGGAGCGTCGGCTCGGCGCGCAGCCGGGAGACGTCCTCGATCAGCCGTCGGGTGACGCTGGGGGCCAGGAGGGCGTCGCCCGCGGCGACGACGCGGATGGCCCGCACCAGATCCTCGGGCGGCGTGTCCTTCAGCAGGAAGCCACTCGCACCGTTCCGCAGGGCCGCGTACACGTAGTCGTCCATGTCGAACGTGGTCAGCATCAGCACCCGCACCGGCACCGCAGGCACCGCCTCGGGGCCGACCAGCCGGGCCGTGGCCTCGATGCCGTCGAGGGTCGGCATGCGGACGTCCATCAGCACCACGTCGGGGCGGTGCCGGCGAGCCAGCTCGACCGCCTCGACGCCGTCGGCGGCCTGGCCCACGACCGTGATGTCGTCCTCGGTCTCGAGGATCAGCCGGAACCCGGTCCGGACCAGCTCCTGGTCGTCGGCGACGAGGACGCGGATCGGACGGCCCGTCACAGCCGCACGCCGCCCGCGACGCCGGCCCCGACACGGGCCCCGACACCGGTCGTCGCCTCGAACGGCAGTCGGGCCCGCACGCGGAACCCGCCGCCCGGATGCGGGCCGGCGTCGAGGTCGCCGTCGTACACCGTGACCCGCTCGCGCATGCCCGCCAGCCCGTGGCCGCCCTGCGCCGGCTCGAACCCCGCACCGCGTCCGTCGTCGGCCACCACGACCGTGAGCGCGTCGGGCCCGTAGCTGATGCGGACCTCGGCCCGCGCCGGCCCCGCGTGCTTGATCGTGTTGGTGAGCGCCTCCTGGATGATCCGGTAGGCGGCCAGCTCGACGCCCGAGGCCAGCGGGCACGGCTCGCCGTCGGTGCGCACCCGCACGTCCAGGCCTGCGTCCCGGTACCCCGCGATCAGGGCCGGCACGTCGGCCAGCGCCGGCTGCGGCTCGAGCCTCGCCGGGGCGGTCGTCTCGGAGGAGCCCTCGCCGTCGCCCCCGGCGCGCAGCACGCCCACCGCTCGGCGCATCTCGCGCAACGCGTCTCGCCCGGTCGCCTCGACCAGGCCGGCCGCCTCGACCGCGGCCTGCGGATCGCGGTCGACGAGGCGGCGGGCGGCGCCGGCCTGGACGACCATCACGCTCACGCTGTGGGCCACGATGTCGTGCATCTCGCGGGCGATGCGGGACCGCTCCTCGCGCACCGCCAGGCGGGCCTGCTCGTCCCGCTCGCGCTCGGCGCGCAGGGCCCGTTCCTCGATCATCTCGACCTGGGCGCGCCGCACCCGGCGACTGTCCCCCCACACCCACACCGCGGTGAGCACGACCGTGGCGACGAGGGCGTCTCCCCACGAGCCGTGGGCCGGGTCGCGCGGGTCGAGCACTGCGAGCGGCTGGACGACGAGCACGGAGACGAGGCCCAGGCGGGCGGCGCGTGGCGTGCCGAACGCCGCCACCGAGTACAGCGCGGTGAGCAGGACCAGGAACGGGCCGCCGCCCGGGTACAGCAGCACGGAGTAGACGGTCATCGTCACCCACGAGGCGGCCATCACCGCCGCCGGGTGGGTGCGCCGCCAGAGCAACGGCAGCGGGGCGATCAGGCTCAGGGCCATGCTCAGCGCGTCGTTCGCCTCGAAGCCCACCCCCTGCGGGGGTGCGAGGTCGGTGGCCACGCCGATGCCGATGAGGCAGATCACCCCCATGACGTCGATGACCGCGGGGTGCGGGTCGCGCACCCGGGCGTAGAGGGTCGACAGGCGCGGCATCACCCGGACGCTATCGGTGACGCCTGGCCACGTCGTCGTCCGTGCCGACGACGTCCGGTCGTCCGCGAGGATGACCGCCGAGGTGGCGGGGCCTACCCCTCGCCGCCCTCGAGGAGCTCTTCGAGCTCTTCGACGGTCATGAGCACGGCCCGGGCCTTCGAGCCCTCGGAGGGGCCGACGACACCGCGCTGCTCGAGCAGGTCCATGAGCCGACCGGCCCGGGCGAACCCCACCCGGAGCTTGCGCTGCAGCATCGACGTCGACCCGAGCTGGCTGCGGACCACCAGCTCCATGGCCTGCCACAGCATGTCGTCCTCGTCGTCACCGCCGCTCGCTCCGCCGCCCGACGACGAGCCGCCGGGCCCGTCGTCGGTGCCCTGCACCGAGTCGTCGAAGCGCACCTCGGGCGCCTGGCGCTTCCACACCGAGGCGACCTTGCGCACCTCCTCCTCGGTGACCCAGGCCCCCTGGATGCGGCGGGAGACCGACGAGCCGCCGTCGAGGACGAGCATGTCGCCCTTGCCGATGAGGCGCTCGGCGCCGCCCTGGTCGAGGATCACCCGGCTGTCGGTCACCGAGGACACGGCGAAGGCGATGCGGGCCGGCACGTTGGCCTTGATGAGGCCGGTGATCACGTTGACCGACGGCCGCTGCGTGGCGATCACGAGGTGGATGCCGACGGCCCGGGCCATCTGGGCGAGGCGGGCGATCGACTCCTCCACGTCACGGGCGGCGACCATCATCAGGTCGGCCAGCTCGTCGATCACCACCAGGACGAACGGCAGGCGCGGGTACTTCGTGCCCGCGGGGGCCGGTCCGCCCGCCGTCGGGGCGTCGGGGTCGCCGTCGCCCGACGTCTCGTCGTCGCCCCGTGGCCGGACAGCAACAGCGACGCCTCGTCGGCCAGGTCGCCCTTGTCGACCGCCGCGTTGTACCCGGTGATGTCGCGGAAGCCGACCTCGGCCAGCAGGTCGTAGCGCCGCTCCATCTCCTTGACCGCCCAGGCGAGGGCGTTGGCCGCCTTCTTGGGGTTGGTCACGACCTGCGTGAGCAGGTGGGGCAGGCGGTCGTACTGGCCCATCTCGACCCGCTTGGGGTCGACGAGGATCATGCGCACCTGGTCGGGCGTCGACCGCATGAGGATCGATGTCAGCAGCGAGTTGAGGCAGCTCGACTTGCCGGCGCCCGTCGCCCCGGCGATGAGCACGTGCGGCATCGCCGCCAGGTTCATCATGATCGAGCGGCCGTTGATGTCGCGCCCGATCGCGACCTCGAGCGGATGGGTGGCCCGGCGGGCCTCCTCGCTGATGAGGATGTCGCCGAGGGCGACGATCTGCCGCCGGGCGTTCGGCACCTCGACGCCGATGGCCTGCTTGCCCGGGATCGGGGCCAGGATGCGGACGTCGGGCGTCGCCATCGCGTAGGCGATGTCCTTGTGGAGGCTCGTGACCCGGTTGACCTTGACGCCGGGGCCGAGCTCGAGCTCGTAGCGGGTGACCGTGGGGCCGACCACCATGCCGACCAGGCGGGTCTCGACGCCGTGGTCGGCGAGGGCCTTCTCGAGCGTGCGGCCCGTGTCCTCGATCATCTTGCGGTCGACCTGCTGCGACCCCGACCGCTCGAGCAGGGTGATCGGCGGCAGCTTCCACGGCGAGCCCTTGGCCGCGGGGCCGAGGGCGATCTCGAGCTGCTCGGGCTCGACGTCGTCGGGCTGCGGCGCCTCGAACTTGGGCGCCTTGCGCCGCTTGGACTTCGACGCCGCCTTGGCGTCGGTGCCGGGCTCGGGCGTCTCGACGAGCGTCGGGTCGTCGGGCACGAGGGCCGGGTCGATCTCGTCGGTGAACGGCGCCTCGCCCTGCTCGTCGGTGTCGTAGGGCAGGCGGAACAAGGTGGCGAGACGCTGGTTGAGCCGGGACGTGACCGGGCGCACGCCGGCCACGGTGCGGTCGGCGGCGTCGCGCAGCGGCGTGCGGGTCAGCACCACGAGGCCGCCCGTGGCCAGCAGCGCCAGGACCGCGACCGCGCCTCCGTGGCCGAGCGTGCCCTCGAGCGGCGTGCCGACAGCCGCGCCCAGCCAGCCGCCCGCGGCGCGCAGATCCTCGATCGGCGCGTCGAACGCCGGGGCGCCCCCGAGCACGTGGGCGAGGCCGGCCACCGTCACCACGAGCAGCGTGGCCCCGACGGCGACGTGGGCCCCGGCCGAGGCGCGCTCGTCGTCGCCGGCGGGCTCGGCCGGCGCCCGGCGGGCGATGAGCGAGACGCCGATCGCGGCGAGGGCGAGCGGCAGGCCGTAGCGCAGCCAGCCGAGGGCGTTGGCGGACAGATCGGCGAGGCCGCGACCCACGGGACCGCCGCCGCCGGCGTAGATGCCGAGGCCGGTGACGACCGCGACCGCGAGCAGCAGCAGGCCGGTGACGTCGTCGGCGTGGTCGCCGAGCACCCGCGACGACGAGCGCAGCGCACGTGACGTCAGGGTGGGCGTCGGCTGCCGGCGTGACGTCGTCTTGCGGCTCGAGCCCGACCGCGACGTGCCACCCCGCCCGCTGGAGGAGGAGGTGCGGGTCGAGCGGCCCGACCCGCTCGAGCGGGATGACCCCCCGGAGCGGGAGCGGGACGTCGAGCGGGAGCCCTGACGCGTGCTCACAACGGCAACAAAGCTACCAGGAGCCTCATGCGCAACATCAGCATCATTCGACGGCGGCACCTGCCGGGCAGACCGCGGCGAGACGAGGAGCGCACGGTGCGATCTTTGCGTCCGAGCGGCGCCGGCCGGTGGACCCTCGCATTACGGTCGGCCCGTGCCCGAGAGCATCGCCCCGATCTTCCGCGTGGCGGACGGCCACGCGGCCGCCGAGTGGTACGCCCGGCTCGGCTTCACGGTGACCGGCGAGCACCGGTTCGCGCCGGACCTGCCGCTCTACCTGTTCCTCCAGCGTGGTGACGACGTGTTCATCCACCTGTCCGAGCACACGGGCGACGCCCGGCCGGGCACGTTGGTCTACCTCTCCGTGGACGACCTCGACGCGGTGGCCGACGAGTTCGGCGTGCGCGTCACCACCCAGCCGTGGGGCGCGAGGTCGAGCTCACCGACCCCGACGGCAACAGGTTGCGCGTCGGCGGCCCGGCGCCGGCGGAGCCGGCGGAATGACGGGGCGCGGCACCGCCGTCGTCACGGGCGCGAGCTCGGGCATCGGCGCCGCCACGGCACGAGCGCTGGCGGGCGACGGGTGGGACGTCGTCGTGGGCGCCCGGCGCGTCGATCGCCTCGACGCGCTGGCGGACGAGATCGGCGGGCGTGCTCACGCGCTCGACGTCACCGATCCCGCCTCGGTCGATGCCTTCGTCGCCTCGGTGCCCGCCTGTCGCCTGCTCGTGAACTGCGCAGGCGGCGCCCTCGGCCTGAGCCCGATCGCGGAGGCCGACGAGGCCGAGTGGCGCACGATGTACGACACGAACGTGCTCGGCGTCCTGCGGGTCACCCAGCGGCTGCTGCCCGCGCTCGAGGCCAGCGGAGACGGCCAGGTGGTGACCATCGGGTCGATCGCCGGGTCCGAGCCCTACGCGGGCGGGGGCGGCTACAACGCGGCCAAGTTCGCGGTGCGGGCGTTCATGGGCGTGCTGCGCCAGGAGCTGCTCGGGCGGCCGGTCCGGGTGTGCGAGATCGACCCCGGCCTGGTCGAGACCGAGTTCAGCCTCGTGCGCTTCGGCGGCGACGCCGAGCGGGCCGCCGCCGTCTACGCGGGCGTCGACCCGCTGTCGGCCGACGACATCGCCGAGTGCGTTCGCTGGGTCGCGGCGCGTCCACCGCACGTGAACATCGACCAGATGGTCGTGCTGGCCCGCGACCAGGCCGGCGCCCGCCAGGTCCACCGCCGCCCGACCTGACGTCAGGCGGTCGCGTCCCGGTTGCCTCTGGTCAGCGGGGCTGGCAGGTCGGGCACCACGTCGCGGTGCGGCCGTCGAGGGTCCGCGAGCGCAGCTCGGTGCCGCAGCGCGGGCACGGCAGGCCGGCCTGGCCGTACACGTCGAGCCGCTGCTGGTTCCGGCCCTCGCGCCCCTCGACCGTGCGGTAGTCGGACAGCGTCGTGCCGCCATAGCGCAGGCTCCCCGCCAGGACGTCTCGCAGCGCGTCGAGCAGCGCGCTCGCCTGCGCCCGCGTGACGGTCCGGCGGGCGGGGTTGATGCGCGCCCGCCACAGCGCCTCGTCGGCGTAGATGTTGCCCACCCCGGCGATCGGCCGTTGGCTGAGGAGCTGGGTCTTCACGGCCCGCCGGCTGGACCGCAACGAACGCCAGAACGCCTCGGCGGTGAGCGACCGGTCGAGCGCGTCGGGGCCCTGCACCGCCAGCGTCCCGGCGTAGCGCCCGCCCTCGGCGACGGCCAGGCGTCCGAACCGGCGGACGTCCCGGTACTCGAGGGCCTCTCCCCCGTCGTCGAGCGCCCACCAGGCCCGCACGTAGGCGTCGCCCCCATCGCCGGGGGGACGGACGCGCAGCGACCCGGTCATGCCGAGGTGCACGACCAGCTCGCGGTCGTCGTCGAGCCCGATCAGCAGGTACTTGCCGCGCCGGCCCACGCCCTCGACCACCGCCCCGGGCACCTCGAGCGCAGGCGTGAACTTGGGGTGGGCGAACGCCCACGCCTCGCCGAGCCGGCGGCCGACCACCAGCGGCTCGAGCTGCCGGCGGATCGTCTCGACCTCGGGCAGCTCGGGCACAGGTGGGACGCCGCCGGACGGGGGCGGCTCAGGCCTCGGTGACGACGGGCACGATCATCGGGCGTCGCTTCGTCGACTCGTTGACGAACTTGCCGGCCGCCCGCCGGACCACCTTCTGGAGCGCCTCGATGTCACCGGCGCCGGTGGCGACCGACTCCTTGACCGCCATGCGCACGGCGTCGGCGCACTCGGACAGCAGGGGCTCGGCCTCGGGGGCGTAGACCCAGCCCCGCGTGATGACCTCGGGGCCGACGAGGATGGCGCCGGTCTTCACGTCGACGGTCACCACGACCACGACGACGCCCTCCTCGGCCAGCACGCGCCGGTCACGCAGCACTCCCTGGCCGACGTCGCCGATGATGCCGTCGACGAACAGGTAGCCCGACGGCACCGCCTGGCGCTCGACGCGCAGCCCGTCGTCGTCGAGCACGAGCTGGTCGCCGTCGGTGCACACGTGGATCTCGGACTCGGCCACCGCGCCCACGGCCCTCGCCAGCTTGGCGTGGGCCACCATGTGCCGGTACTCGCCGTGGACCGGGACGAAGTGGTCGGGCCGCACGATCGACAGCAGGGTCTTCAGCTCCTCCTGCTTGGCGTGCCCCGAGGCGTGGACGTCGGAGATGCCCGAGTGGACGACCTCGGCGCCGAGGCGCACGAGGCCGTCGATCACCTTCGACACGTTCATCTCGTTGCCCGGGATCGGGTGCGACGACAGGATCACCGTGTCGTCGGCGTCGATCTCGAGCCAGCGGTTGTTGCGCTGCGCCATCAGCGACAGCGCCGACATCGGCTCGCCCTGGCTGCCCGTGGAGATCACGCACACCTGGCCCGGCGGCAGGTCGCGCGACGTCGTCGATGTCGACCAGGGCGTGGTCGGGGATGCGCAGCAGCCCCATCTCGCGCGCCAGCCGGACGTTCTTCTTCATCGACAGCCCGAGGGTGGCCACCTTGCGCCCGAACGCCACCGCCGCGTCGGCGATCTGCTGCACGCGGTGCACGTGGCTGGCGAAGCAGGCGATGACGATGCGCCGGCCCTCGTGCTCGTGGAAGAGGTTGTAGAGGACCTTGCCCACCGAGGTCTCGCTGCGGGCGTGGCCGGGCTCGTCCGCGTTGGTCGAGTCGCTGAGCAGCAGGCGGATGCCGTCGCCGGACGACAGCGCCCCGATCCGCGCCAGGTCGGTGAGGCGGCCGTCGACGGGCGTGAGGTCGAGCTTGAAGTCGCCCGAGTGCAGGATCGTGCCCTGCGGCGTGTGGAAGGCGGTGGCGAACCCCTGGGGCACCGAGTGCGTCACGGGGATGAACTCGACCTGGCACGGGCCGATGCGGCGGCGCTCGCCGTCGCGCACCGGGATCAGCTCGGTGCGATCGAGCAGGCCCGCCTCCTCGATGCGGTTGCGGGCGAGGCCGAGGGTGAGCTCGGACCCGTAGATGGGGAACGACAGCTCGCGCAGCAGGTAGCTGAGGCCCCCCATGTGGTCCTCGTGGCCGTGCGTGATGATCGCCCCGTCGACCCGGTCGGCGTTGTCCCGCAGGTAGGTGAAGTCGGGCAGCACCAGGTCGACGCCGAGCATGTCGATGTCGGGGAACATGAGCCCGACGTCGAGCAGGAGGATGCGCCCGTCGACCTCGATGCAGGCGCAGTTGCGCCCGATCTCGCCCAGCCCACCCAGGAACGTGACCTTGACCGGCTCAGCCACGGGCGAGCCCCAGACCGTCGAGCACGTGGGCGACCGCGGCGCGGACCGCGTCGTCGAGCGGGGGCAGCGGCAGGCGCACCGGGCCCGCCGGCTGGCCGAGAGCCGCCATCGCCGCCTTGGCCGCGCTGGTCTGGACCCAGGTGTCGCCCACCTCGACCTCGAACGACGGCACGAGCCGGGCGTTGATCTCGCGTGCCCCGTCGACGTCGTTCTTGTCGTGCGCGGCCATCATCTCCGCGTGCAGCCCCGCGGTCCAGTGGGTGGCGACGCCGATCACCCCGACCGCGCCGACGGCCAGCAGCGGCAGGGTGAGACCGTCGTCGCCCGAGTAGACGTCGAAGTCGTCGGGCGCCCCGTCCACGATGGCGGCCGCCTCGCCGGGATCGGCCGCGGGCGTCCTTGAGCCCGGCGATCGCCGGCACCTCGTTGGCCAGCCGCACGATCGTGTCGACCGCCATCTCCCGGCCGGTGCGGATGGGGACGTCGTACATGACGATGGGCAGGTCGGTCGCCTCGGCCACGGCGCGGAAGTGCGCCTCGATGCCGGCCTGCGGCGGCCGGTTGTAGTACGGCGACACGAGCGAGCAGCCCGTCCACCCCCGTCTCGGCCGCCCGCTGCGAGAGCCCGATCGTGTGGCGGGTGTCGTTGCTGCCGGTGCCGGCCAGGAGGGGCACGTCGACGGCGGCGCGGACGGCCCGCCAGAGATCGACCGTCTCGTCGTCGGACAGCGTCGGCGCCTCGCCGGTGGTGCCGGCGATGACCAGGCCGTCGTTGCCCTGGGCCACCAGCCAGCGGGCGAGGGCGGCGGCGCCCTCGAGGTCGAGGCTCCCGTCGTCGTGGAACGGGGTGACCATGGCGGTCAGGACCTTGCCGAAGCGAGCGTTGCCCATGTCTACGGCGCTCCTGTCGGGGTGGGTGGGCGGAAGGGTGTGGAGATCACGGCGTGGTGACGCGTCACCGGCCGGCCCGGGCGCCGCGACGGGGGACGCGTCGGCGTCGGGGCGGGGCTCGGCGGCGGGCTCGGGCTCGGTCCCGGGCTCGGTGTCGGGCTCGGATTCGTCGCTGCGCTCGAGGCCGAGCGTGGTCAGCAGGTCTTCGTGCAGCTCGAACCAGACGGTGTGGTAGCTGGGGAGGGATGGCTTGGTGAACCAGTCGCCCTCGCCGGCCTCGACGCGCTCGACGGCCCGACGGAGGCGAGGCCCGTAGGCGCCGTAACGGGCGAGGGTGCCCGCGAGGTCGTCGACCACGGGATCGGCGCGCCGCTGCAGCCGGGCCAGGTCGCCGACGACACCGGCGTCGTAGGAGGCGTCGCGGTGGTCGTTGAGGATCGGCGTGCCGGAGACGTCGCGCACCTGCCACCGGCTGCAGGCGTCGAGCACCGCGGCGTTGAGGGCCCGGAACCGGCCGTACGCGTGGGCGACCGCGGGCCGCGCCCCGGTCGCGTCGACCTCGGCGGCCACGAGGCGCGACACGGCATCCCGGCCCGCCGGCGTGAGCCCCCACCCCGCGGGACGGGAGGCGCGCTCGACCACCAGCCCCTCGTCGGCGAGCGATCGGAGCTCGCGCTCGACGTCCGCCACGGGAAGGTCGATCGTCTCCGCCAGCGCGGGCGCCGACGCGCTGCCCTTGAGCTGCAGGCCGTGCAGCACGAGCAGGCGCGGATCGGACGGCGGGGACATCGGGCGAAGGGTACCGCGGCACCTGGCGCGGGCCGCGCCCCGAAACGACGGGCCGCCCACGCTCGGCCGTGCCCCCGTCAGCTGCGCTCCCCCGCCCGGTGCACGATCTCGCCGGCCAACCGCTCGGCCGCCTCGGGCGCCATCTCGAGGTAGAGGTACGGCTCGACGAGCTCGAGCTCCACGACGCGCGGCCCGTCGCGGTCGAACAGCACGTCCACGCGCGAGTAGAGCGGCGTGCTGCGCAGCGTGTCGAGCGTGCTGTGTGCGAGCTCGACGACGGCCGGCTCGGGCTCGACCAGCTCGGCCGTCCCGCCCCAGTGGTCGTGGATGCGGAACTCGCCGGCCGCGGGCAGCTTCTGCACCGCGTGCGTCATGACCCGGCCGATGCTGATGACCGAGATCTCCCCCCGGTGCTCGACGTCCCACAGGTAGGGCTGCACGACGGCGTCCACGGGGTCGGTGGCGGCCAGCGTGAGCGCGTCGAGGTCGGCCTGTCCCGCCTCGCGCACGGCCCCGACGCCACCGACGCCGACCGCGGGCTTGACCACCGACGACGGCCACCGCATGCGGGTGAGGTCGAGCGTCATGCCCGCGGGCACCACGACGGTCGGCACCGCCAGCTCGCCCAGGTCGGCGAGGTACCCCTTGTGGAGGTTGCCGAGCACCAGCGTGGGGGTGTTGACCAGGCGGGTCGCCACCGCCGGCGACTGCACCCACGCCCGGAAGTCGTCGACGTGGTCGGGGTAGTCCCACGTGCACCGCAGGACGATCAGCGCATACTCGGTCCAGTCGACGGCGGGGTCGTTCCACACGACCCATTCAGGGCGGGCGTCGCGGGTCAGCAACGCCTTGACCAGCAAGGCCTCGCCGCCGAGCCCCTCGGGGTGGTCGGCCGACGTCGCGAGCGCGATGCGGGGAGAGATCACGTCACCTCACGGGTGGCGAGCAGCCGGGGGTGGCCGCCCGCGTGTCCGACAGCATCGCACGAACACGCAGGTCCCCGCCGTTCGCGGCGTCGGCCAGCGAGGTGAGCGACCGGCTGCGCCCAGGTCGTTTCCCTCGGGTCGACCACTCGCGGTCGGGTCTCGGCTCTGTCGCTGGTCTTGCGCCTGGCGAGCGTCGCGTCGTGCGCCCCTGCCGAGAGCCGTCCCTGTCGGCCTGCGGGCCCATCCACCGCCCGCGTTGGGCATCCTGGTTGGCGCTCTGCTCGGACCGCTCGATGCTGTCGTCGTCGTCAGTGGCGGCGAGCGCGCAGTCGAGCCGGCGGATCACGATCGAGGGGCGGACGCGATGCGACCGCGCTGCGCGCGATCGTACGGCGACGCGCGGGCCGGTCGCACCGCTCCCGCCTCGAGGTGCACCAGGAATGTTTCCCGCCGTTTCCACTGCACCCCGTAAAGTGTCACACCCCCTGAGTACGGTTGGAGCCATGCCCGTCCTGGCCGAACCAACCGCCCCGCCGCCCGCCGGCGCAGGCCCGTCACCACAGGAAGCGGCGTGGCACTTCGCGGAGTCAGAGGCCGTCGACGTCATGGGCACGGTCAACGTGGCGGTGGCCCGGCTGGTGGCGGCGGTGCAGGTGCTGCTGGACAGCGGCGGGTGGGAAGGCGTCGGCATCCGCTCCCCCGAGCACTGGCTGTGCTGGAAGGCCGGTGTGTCCCGGCCCCGGGCCGAAGGTCTGGTGACCATCGCCCGCCGCGCCCGCGAGCTGCCGGCCTGCTGGGCGCTGTTCGAGGCCGGGCGCCTGGGCGAGGACGCCATGGTCCGCATCGCCCGCCGCGTGCCGCCGTCGCGTGACGGCGAGGTCGCCGCTCTGGCACCGACGTTGTTGATCGCCCAGCTCGACCGCCTGCTGCGCTCGCTGCCCGAACAACCCGACGGCTCCGACGGGCCCCCGACTCCCGGGCCCGAGCGAGTGCTGCACATGCACGACGGCCGCGACGGCTGGCTGCGGGGCCGGTTCTGCCTCCCGGCCGACGAAGGCGCCCTCGTGCGGCTGGGCCTCGCCACCGCCCGCGACGCCGAGTTCCGCGACCGCAACGACCTCCCCGACCCCGACCCCGCCGACGACGGCAACATCAGCGGCGCGGGCCCCGAGGCCGCGGCCGACGGCGCCCGCTCGGTGTCGTGGGCCGACGGGCTGGTGCGCATGGCATCGGAAGCCGCCGACGCCCTCGATCCCACCTTTCGACGCACCGGCGAGCGCGGCGAACGCAACACCGTGGTGGTGCACATCGATGTCGACCCCGACGGCAGCGTCGGCCCCGCCCAGTTGGAGAACGGCCCGGTGGTGCCCGATTCGGTCGCCCGCTACCTGTGCTGCGACGCCCAGGTCCAGGTCATGGCCTACCGGCTCGGCCAGCTGATCGGCATCCACCCCAGCCACCGCACCCCCAACCGGGCGATGCGCCGCTACCTCGCCCGCCGCGACCAGGGCTGCACCCATCCCCTGTGCACCCAACGACTCTGGCTCCACGCCCACCACCTGGTCTTCTGGGAACACGGAGGCCTGACCGAGCCCCACAACCTCGTGTTGCTGTGCCCGTCCCACCACCGGGCGCTCCACCACGACGAGTTCTCCATCGAGGGCAACCCTGAAGCCGGCACCCTCCGCTTCCTCGACCGCTTCGGCCGACCCATCGCCCCGCCCGGCCTCCCACCTCCGGGTACCCGGCCACCGAGGGACGGCCCACCCCCACCAGCGTCGGCCTACAGACCGCCGCTCGCCGAACGGCTCACCGCCGACACCTTCACCTGGAACTGACCGACCGTCGCGCGGGCCTGGACAGTCGGGGCGCCGGCTTGGTCAGCTCCTCGGGATGATCGACCCGGAGCAGCACGGCCGTCAGGCGGGTGCGGCCACCAGGCGCTCGAGCGCCTCGACCCACGCCTCGTAGTACGGCGTGCCGGCGGGGAGGTCGGCGATGGCGGCCACGAGGTGGGCGCGGAACCCAGCCCAGCCGACGCCGGTGGCGTCGACGTACGCCGCGGCCAGGCCGAACGCCCGGCCCTCCCACGGCTCGGCGAAGACCAGCTCGCCGTTGTGGCGGGGCACGCCCTCGGGGATGCCGTCGAGCACCCCGTCGGGCCCGCTGCCGATCAGCCCGGAGCTCATCGCACGACCCCGATCATGTGGTCACGGGTCACGAGCGGCACGAGGGCGTCTTCGCCGAGGTCGTCGGTGCCCGGCGGGCGCAGCGGCAGCACCATGTAGCGCACCTCGGCGCTCGAGTCCCACACCCGCACCTCGACGTCGTCGGGCACGACGGTCCCGAACTCGGCCATCACCGCCCGCGGCTCGCGCACGGCCCGCGCCCGGTAGGCGAAGCTCTTGTACCAGACGGGCGGCAGGCCCAGCACCGGCCACGGGTAGCACGAGCACAGCGTGCACACGACCAGGTTGTGCACCGTGGGCGTGTTCTCGAGCGCGACGAGGTGCTCACCCTCGGCTCCCCCGAAGCCGAGCTCGCCGATCGCCCGGGTGCCGTCGGCGAGCAGCCTCGCTCGATACGCCGGGTCGGTCCACGCTCGGGCGACGACGCGGGCGCCGTTGAGGGGACCGACGTCGCGCTCGTACGTCTCGACCACCGCGTCGACGACGTCGGAGGTGATGAGCCCGCGCTCGACGAGCAGCGATTCGAGAGCGGCCACCCGCCGCTCGATCGGCGACGGTTCGGACGCGTGGTGCCCGGCCTCGGTCACGTCAGGTACCGCTCCCACAGGTCGATGAACAGGGAGCCCGGCTCGGCGTCGTCGCCCCACAGGTCGCGCATGGCGAAGCGCACCGTGTAGGTCGCCTCGGCGTCGCCCTCCTCCCCCGGTGGTGGCCACCCGCCGGGGACGCGCACGACCTCGCCGGTGACGCCCCGCACGTAGCGCGGGCAGCGATGGTGCGCCGTCGGGGCCATGCGGTCGACCGTGACGCGGTCCCCGACCGCGAATCGCGCCGGGACGGGGTCGCCCGACCGCTCCTGCGGCGCATCGAGGAACGCCGGCAGCGCGGCCACGAGATCGGGGTCGGTCGCCTCGGAGCGCACCGACTCGGCGCCACCCGACGCGGCCCGCTCGTCGACCTCGGCGTGCGTGAGGCTGCCGCCGGCCACGACCAGGGCCTCGACGGCGCGGGCCCACCGCTCGTAGTAGCTCGACGCCAGGTAGGTGGCGGGGTCGATCTGCTCGATGGCGGGGCGGATCGACCCGGTGCGCAGCCCTCGGGCCCCGGTGGCGATCATCAGGCCGAGGGTGCGGGCCTCCCAGGGCGCGTGGAAGACGGGCTCGTCGGCCTCGGGCTCGACCGGACCGAACCCGTGCATCCCACCCATGTCATGGATGCCGTCCACGACCGGCGAGGCTAACGCTCCCTCAGCCGGCGATCTCGCCCTGGGCGAGCTGGAACATCGAGTACTCCTCGCCGGTGTCGGGGTTGTCCTCGAACTGGATGACGCCGAGCTCGGTGAACTTGGTGCGCAGCCAGCCGTCGTTGGCGTCGAGCAGCCCGAGCTTCTTGCAGTTGGGCACGATCTTGCTGAACAGCATCGACTGGAACAGCTGCCGCTGCGGCGAGTTCATCACGAGCGGCATGACCGCCTTCGACGTCGAGGCCCATGCGCTCCCACACCTCCTGCTGGAGGAACCGGTCGCGCATGCGGACGGCGGCCTCGAAGGCGAACTCCTGGCGCTCGCGCCAGCTCGGCGTCGCTGAGCTCGGCGTAGTACTCCTTCAGCGACAGCACGCCGAACGCCACGTGGCGGGCCTCGTCGCTCATCACGTAGCGGAGCAGCTGCTTGAGCAGCGGCTCGGTCGTGAGCTGGTGCATGAACCCGAAGGCGGCCAGCGCCAGGCCCTCGACCATGATCTGCATGCCGAGGTAGGTCATGTCCCAGCGGCTGTCGGTGACGATGTCGTCGAGCAGCAGCCGCAGGTGGGCGTTGATCGGGTAGTGCCCCGAGAGCTTGTCGTCGAGGTACTTGGCGAAGACCTCGACGTGGCGGGCCTCGTCCATCACCTGGGTCGACGCGTAGTACTTGGCGTCGATCCACGGCACCGTCTCGACGATCTTGGCCGTGCAGACGAGCGCGCCCTGCTCGCCGTGCATGAACTGGCTGAGCGTCCAGTTCTGGCTCTCGACGCCGACCTGGAGCCACTCCTTCTCGCCCCACGTCGCGAAGGGTGAGTCGGCGATCACCGACGGGTCGATCCCACCGGCCAGGCCACCCATGTTGGCGCTGGCGTTGGCCATGACCACGGCCTCCTGGTCGACCTCGGTGTCCCAGGGCAGGTCGGTCTCGCCGTTCCACTGCGACGTCTTCGCCTTCTCGTACAGCCGGTTGAGGGCCGGGCGCGACCCCTTCTCGTAGTCCCACGTGAAGATGGCGTCGGCGTTGTCCTGCACCGTGTGGATGACCTCGTCGACGTCGGTGTTGGTGACCGCGAGGATCGCCTCGAGGTCGTTGACGTCGGCGCGGCCGATCAGCTCTTCGTTCGTGGCGCTCATGGGTTCTCCTGGGGCGAGGGTGCGTCGGGGGACAGGGCCGGCACGAGGTACGTGCGGACGAGACGGCGGACGGAGTCGGGGTCGTGCGGGTCGACCCACGGGGCGGGCCGGAAGGCGAGGCTGACGACGATGCGCGCCAGGAGCTCGGACGCGCCTCGGATCTGCCCCTCGGGCAGGAAGCGGGCCAGGTGCGGGCGGCACAGGGCGTCGGTCACGGCGAACACGCGGTCGAGCCGGTCGAAGGCGAAGTGGGGCACGACGAGCTCGGGCTCGTGGGCGAGGACGACCGGACGAGCTCGTCGTCCAGCGGGAGCCGGCAGGGCCGCGCCGACGCCCACGACCAGGAGGTCCTCGAGCGTCTCCGCCGCCTGCAGCTCGACGCTCCACTCGTGGAACAGCACACCGGCCCGATGCTGGAACAGGACCTCGACGACGCGGTCCTTCCCGCCCGGGAACACGCGGTAGACGGTGGCCCGGCTGACGCCGGCCTCGCGGGCGATGTCGTCGAGCGACGTCTTGCGGATGCCCCAACGGGCGACGCAGCGAGCCGCGGCATGGATCAGGGGGCGGTCGGCGGCGTCGCCGACGGCGCAGTCGGCCCACGCGCCGATCTCTACGGCGGGTGTCGCGGTGCCCGAGGTCACGCCGAGACACTAGGCACGAATTCGTCTCACCGTCCAGAAGTCCTGGTCGGCGGGCCTGGCCCCGGCTGCTCAGTCGCCGGGCGCCTCCGCCAGCACCCCCGCCAGCAGCTGATCCCGCACCAGGCGGCGGACGGCGGCCGGATCGTCCAGGTCCCACGATCCCTGGGCGCCCATCCACGACAGGGTCATGCGGGCCAGCAGGTCGGCGGCCTCGGCCGGCTCGACCCCCGGACGCAGGCGCTCGCGCCGCAGCCTCCGCACCAGCTCGGCCCGCAGCAGCTCGATCACCATCGGCATCACCGAGGCCAGCTGCGGCACGATCTGATCGGCCTCGTCCCGCAGCGCCCGCTGCAGGGCGGCGTGGTCGCCGAGCCGGCGGTGTCCGGCGAGGAGCCCCTGCTCCAGCAGCGTGGCCACGTCGACGGGCTCGCCGATCTCGTCGTCGAGCGCGGCGAAGAAGTCGACCACGGCACGCGTCACCGCCGCGGACACGAGCTCGTCGCGGCCCCCGGGGAACCACCGGTACACCGTGGCCCGGCTGACGCCGGCCTCGCGGGCGATGTCCTCGACCGTGGTCGACCCGATCCCGGCGCGCTCGATGCACGTGTAGGCCGCGTCGATGACGCGCCGCCGGGCCGCGCCGGCCTCGTCGGGAGCGGCGACGGCTCAGCCCCCCTGGCGCAACAGCTCGTCCAGCTCTGCGTCGAGGGCGTCGCCGCCGGGCGGGTCGCGTCCGCCGGGTCGTCGTCGACCTCCTTGCCCCGCCGGATCACGACCCGGCGCAGAACGATCGGGTACCCGACGACCGCGATCGTCGAGAAGATGAACCACTGCACCGCGTACCCGAGGTGCGGGCCCTCGGACAGCTCGGGCGGGGGCACCACCACGATCGAGCCGGTCTCGAAGGCGTCGGGCGACGCCCCGTCGGGCTCGGGCGGGGTCGACGTCTCCGCCAGCACGAGGCCCGGGAGGGTGTCCTCCTCGGCGAGCAGGCCCTCGAGGTCCTTCGGGGCGGTGCCGTCGAAGCTGCCCGGGTCGACGACCAGGCCCTCGACCGTCACCTCGCCGTCGGGCGCCGCCGCCGGGTCCGCCTCGTTGTCGGCGCCGATGGCGACGAACCCCCGGAGCACCCCCACCTGCGTGCCGTCGGCCAGCGCCAGCGGCGTGACCAGCCACGCCCCGGCCACACCGTCCTGGCTGCGGTTGCGGACGACCACGGTGGCGTCGTCGTCGTAGGTTCCCGTGGCCGTGACCTGGCGGAACCGGGCGTCGCCGACGCCGCTGTCGCCCGCCGGGTCGAGGACGTCCTCGACCGGCACGATCGGCTGCTCCATGCGGGACTCGATGAGCGCGTTGCGCTCGCGCTTCTCGTCGAGCCGGCGGAGCTGCCAGAACCCCAAGGCCACCATCGTGACGACGAGCAGCACCACGAGCAGGTGCGACAGCAGCCACCGGGGACGCAGGAGGAAGCGGGCCTTGGCCACGAGGCAAGGCTACGAGCGCGCATCGCCGGGCGGCCATTCCCGCGCCGGGCTGCGCTCCGGCCGGAGCGTGAACCGCGTGAGAACGCCGGCCGCCCCCGGTTCCGATCGCGACCGCGACCCGGGATACTGCCCGCATGGTCGACGTCTCCCCGCGTGGGGGTGCCTCCGTCGCGGAGCACGCCGCGGCGGCGACCGACGCGAACGACGAGCTCCGCTCCGACATCCGGCTGCTCGGGCGCGTGCTCGGTGACGTCATCCGCGACCAGGCGGGCGAGGCCGTCTTCGGCCTCGTCGAGCGGACCCGGGTCGAGGCCCTGCGCCTGCGCCGCGAGGGCGGGGACGCCCACGCCCTGATCGCCCACCTCGGGGCGCTCGACCACCGCGATGCGCTGCACGTCGTGCGGGCCTTCAGCCACTTCTCGCTGCTCGCGAACCTGGCCGAGGACCTCGACGAGGACCGCCGCGCCCGTCGCCACCGGCTCGCCGGCCTCCCCCCGCCGCCCGGGACCGTCGCCGCCGCCCTCGCCCGGATCGACGCCTCCCCCGTGGACGGGGGCGCGGTCGAGGAGGCGCTCCGCGACGCCCTCGTGAGCCCCGTGATGACCGCCCACCCCACCGAGGTGCGGCGGAAGACGGTGTTCGAGGTCCAGCGGCGGGTCCTCGAGCTCGTCCACCGCCGCGACCGCACCGACCTCGACCCGAGTGAGCGGGCCGAGTGGGACCGTGCGCTGTGGCGGACGGTGCTGACCCTGTGGCAGACGGCGCTGCTGCGGCTGCAGCGGCTGCGCCTGTCCGACGAGATCACCGAGGGGCTGCAGTACTACGACCTGTCGCTGTTCGAGGTCGTCCCCGACCTCGACCACGGGGTGCGACAGGCGCTGCAGGCCCGCTGGCCCGACTGCGACCTGCTCCCCCGGCCGCTCCTGCGGCCCGGGTCGTGGATCGGCGGTGACCGCGACGGCAACCCCTCCGTCGACGCCGCGTCGCTCGAGCTCGCCGTCCACCGCCACGCCGCCACCGCGCTGCGGCACTACCTCGAGGAGATCGACCGCCTCGGCGTCGAGCTGTCGATGTCGATCCGGCTCGTCCGACCGACGCCCGCGCTGCTGGCCCTGGCCCAGGCCGCCGCACCGTCGACCTTCAGCGCCGACGAGCCCTACCGGCAGGCGCTGCAGGGCATCCACGCCCGCGTGGCGGCGACCGCGGCGCGTGTCCTCGGCGACGTGCCCGGCGTCCACCGACCCCACGCCGACCTGCCGCCCTACGGCTCGCCGGCCGACCTGCGCGCCGATCTCGACGCCGTCGACACGTCCCTGCGCGGCCACGGCGCCGCGGCGCTGGCCGACGATCGCCTGGCCCGGCTGCGCCGCACGGTCGACGTGTTCGGCTTCCACCTCGCGGGCCTCGACCTCCGCCAGAACGCGGCGGTGCACGAGCACGTCGTCGCCGATCTGCTGCGCTGGGCGGGCGTCACGGCCGACTACCTCGCGCTCGACGAGCCCGAGCGGGTCGAGACCCTGGCGTCCGAGCTGCGCACCCGCCGACCCCTCGTCGCCGCCGACGCGACCCTCGACCCTCGCACCGGCGACGAGCTCGCGGTCGTGCGGGCGGCGGCGGGCGCCATCGCGGACCTCGGGCCCGAAGCCGTGCCCAACTACGTGATCTCCCGGTGCGAGTCCGTCAGCGACGTGCTCGAGGTGGCGCTCCTGCTGAAGGAGGCCGGCCTCGTGCACGCCGGTGACCAGGCCGACCTGCGGCCCGGCATCGTGCCCCTGTTCGAGACCATCGACGACCTGCGCGGCGCCGGGGCGACCATGGCCGAGCTCCTCGCGCTCCCCCGCTACCGCGCCCTGCTGCGCTCGCGTGGCGACGTGCAGGAGGTGATGCTCGGGTACTCCGACTCGAACAAGGACGGCGGGTACCTGGCGGCCAACTGGGCGCTCTACCGGGCCGAGGTCGACCTCGTCGAGGTGTTCCGGGCCGCCGGCGTGCGCCTGCGGCTGTTCCACGGGCGGGGCGGCACCGTGGGCCGGGGCGGCGGACCGAGCTACGAGGCGATCCTCGCCCAGCCCCAGGGCAGCGTGCGCGGCTCGCTGCGCCTGACCGAGCAGGGGGAGGTCCGGGCGGCCAAGTACGCCGACCCCGAGATGGCCCGGCGGAACCTCGAGTCGCTGGTGGCGGCCACGCTCGAGTCGAGCCTGCTCGACGTCGAGGGCCTCGGCGACGACGCCCCCGCCGCGTACGCCCTGATGGACGAGCTCGCCGACTCCGCCCGGCGCGCCTACCGAGCCCTCGTGTACGAGACCCCCGGGTTCGCGACGTGGTTCCGCGAGGCGACGCCGCTCACCGAGATCGCCGAGCTCAACCTCGGCAGCCGCCCCGCCTCGCGCACCGCGTCCGGCCGCATCGAGGACCTGCGGGCGATCCCTGGGTCTTCTCGTGGTCGCAGTCGCGCATCATGCTGCCCGGCTGGTACGGCACCGGCACCGCCCTGGCCGACTGGGTCGGCGACGACGCGGACCGCCTGGCCCGGCTGCGCGACCTGCACGACCGGTGGCCGTTCCTCCGCACGGTGATGTCGAACATGGACATGGTGCTGGCCAAGTCCGACCTCAGCATCGCCCGGCGCTACGCCGGCCTCGTCACCGACCCCGAGCTCCGCGACCGGGTGCTCGACGTGATCGTGGCCGAGCACGAGCGGTCGGTGGCGATGGTGCTGGCCGTGACCGGGCGGCCGACCCTGCTGGCCGACAACCCGGCGATGACCCGCAGCCTGCGCCACCGGTTCCCCTACGTCGACGCGCTCAACCACCTGCAGGTCGAGCTGTTGCGGCGCTGGCGGTCGGGCGACCACCACGAGCTGACCAAGCGCGGCATCCAGCTCACGATCAACGGGCTGGCCACCGCCCTGCGCAACAGCGGCTGAAGGCGCGGTCGCGCCCTACGGGTTCCAGGCGTCGACCCGCAGGAAGCGGCTGGCGGCGAACAGCCACAGCACCACCAGGATCGCCACGAGGATCAGCCCGAACAGCCAGGGCGCCGGGTGGGCCCAGCCGGCGACGAGCGCGGCGACGGCACCGACCGCCAACGCGATCCGGAAGGGCCGGTAGACGGTGTCGAGCCGCACGGCGTCGACGAGCGCCTGCTCGGTGAGGATCAGCGAGACCAGACCCACCGCGACCGCGCCCGCCAGCAGCCAGGCGGTGCCGGACGGTGTGCGGTCGTCGCCGGCGTGGCCGATCAGGCTGACCATCGCCGCGCCGGCGGCGGCGATCGACAGCGTGATCGGCAGGTGGCTGAGCATCCACGTGACGAGTGGCCCGCCGCCGTCGCGGGGCGGCCTCCGCCCGACCAGGTCGAAGTAGATCCACCAGAAGCCGAAGCCGATGGCGAGGGCGATCAGCCCGGTCACGATGACGAGCGCGTCGCGGTCGGGCGTGGACAGGCCGTCGACGACGCCGAAGATCACCTCGCCGAGCACGATGATCGTGAACAGCCCGAACCGCTCCACCAGCGAGTCGGTGGGGGGCAGGCCCCCGTGGGTGGCCGCCACCCGGGCGACCCACGCGATGCCGACGAGCCACCCGACGCAGAAGACGGTCCAGGTGGCGAGCCGCGGCGCGTCGGGCAGGAAGGCGCTGGCGACGATCACCACCACCGCCACGGCCATGCCGAGCACGTAACGGCCGGCGGGAGCCAGGAAGTCGGTGTGCTCCTCGCGATCCTGGCGTCGAACGCTGTACCAGAGCCAGGTCATCACCGCGAGGAACACGGCGTAGACCATGGCGAAGCCGGTGCCGCTGTCGCCTGCGGCGTCGCCCGTGAACACCGCCAGCAGCACCAGGATCCCCATCTGGACGAACACGGAGATCCGCGTCCGGCCGTCCTCACGGCCGTGGAGCTCGAGGTAGAGCGACCCGTTGATCCACGCGGCCCAGATCATGCCGAAGATGACCGCGAACTCGGCGACCCCCCGGGCCGTGACGTGCTCCGCGAGGTGGTGGGCCGCCTGCCCGATCACGGCCACGTAGACGAGGTCGTAGAACAGCTCGAGGAAGCTGACCGTGCGATCGGTGATGGTCTCGCCGTGGGCGCGCGGCGGGCGCCACAGCCACTGGCGAAGGCCGCTCGGTGTCCGTGTCCCTTCGCTCACTACTCAGCGGTGGGCAGTCGATAGTCCGAGAACTGGGTGCGCAGGTCCTTCTTCGAGAACTTGCCCACGCTCGTCTTGGGGATCTCGGCCACGAAGACCACGTCGTCGGGCAGCCACCACTTGGCGACGCGGCCGTCGAGGAAGGCGACGATCTCCTCCTTCGTGGCCGTCTCGCCCTCGCGCAGCACCACGCAGGCCAGGGGCCGCTCGCTCCACTTGGGGTGGGGCAGGCCGATGACGGCGGCCTCGGCCACCGCCGGGTGGCCCATGATCTCGTTCTCGAGCTCGACCGAGCTGATCCACTCGCCGCCCGACTTGATCACGTCCTTCGTGCGGTCACGCAGCTGGATGTACCCGTGGGGGTCGATGGTGGCGACGTCGCCGGTCTTGAGCCAGCCGTCGTCGGTGAACGACTCGGACGCCCGCTCGTCGTTGTAGTAGGTCGACGCGATCCACGGTCCGTGCACCTGCAGCTCGCCCGACGACTCGCCGTCCCACGGCTGCTCGTCGGTCGAGCCCGGCTGGACGATGCGCACCTCGACGCCGAACAGGGGCTGGCCCACCGTGGTGCGCAGGTCGGCCTTGGCCTCGTCGTCGAGCGCGGCGGCGAGGGTGGACTTGATGTGGCCGCTCGACGCCACGGGCGAGGTCTCGGTCATGCCCCACGCCTGGGTGATGGGCAGGCCGACCTTCTCGCGGTACGCCTCGGACAACGAGCGCGGCACGGCCGAGCCCCCGCACGGGATGGCGCGCAGGCTGGACGTGTCGCGGCCCTCGAGCTCGGGGAGCACGCCCATCCAGATGGTGGGCACGCCGGCGGCGAGGGTGACGCGCTCGGACTCGATGAGCGCAGCCAGGCCCTTCGGCGACAGGTCGGGCCCGGGCATGACCAGGTCGGCGCCGCAGGCCACGGCCGCGTGGGCGAGGCCCCACGCGTTGGCGTGGAACATGGGCACGACCGGCAGGACCCGGTCCTCCTCGGTGGGCCCGAGCCCGCCCGAGGTCAGCACCCCGTAGGTGTGCAGGAACGTCGAGCGGTGCGAGTAGACGACGCCCTTGGGGTTGCCCGTGGTGCCGCTCGTGTAACACATCGAGGCGGCCTGGTTCTCGTCGCGCACGTCGAAGGCGACCGGCGACGCCGCCGCCAGCAGCTCCTCGTAGTCGTGCACGTCCTTGCCGGCCGGCGCGTCGGGGACGTCGCCCGCGCCGTCGTCCATCACCACGATGTGGCGGACGGTCTTGAAGTGGTCGAACAGCGGCCACACGAGCTTGGCCAGCGACCGGTCGACGAAGACGACCTCGTCCTCCGCGTGGTTGGCCACGTAGACCATCTGCTCGGGGAACAGGCGGATGTTGAGCGCGTGCAGCACGCGGTTGGTGCACGGCGCGGCGAAGTAGAGCTCGAGGTGGCGGGCCGTGTTCCACCCGAACGTGCCCACACGGCCGTCGGCGCTGATGCCCAGCGTGTCGAGGACCCCGCCCAGCCGGCGGGTGCGCTCGGCCCACTCGCCGTAGGTGACCGTCTGCTTGCCCGCGGCCGTGACGGTCACCACCTGCTTGTCGGCGAAGAGCCGCTCGGCCCGCGTGTGCAGGTGCGGGAGCGTCAGCGGAAAGTCCTGCATGAGCCCGTGCATTGGTCCCCTCTTGTCCTCGTTCTGTACGCGGGCAGCCTAGTTGCGGGCCGGCGGACGCGGGCCTGGTGCGGGCGGCGGTCGGTGCCCGGTGACATGACCTGTCAGGGACGGGCGGGCACGATGGCGACGTGTCCCCCTCTGCCCGCCTGCCCTGGGCCGTCGGCCGGCTCGCGCTGGCGCCCGACCACCACGTCCTCGAGATCGGTTGCGGCCACGGCGTGGCGGCCACCGAGGCCCTGCGGGTGCTCACCGGCGGCCGCTACGTCGGCGTCGACCGTTCGCCGACGATGGTCGAGGCCGCCGCGCGGCGCAACGCCGCGGGCGTGGACGACGGCCGGGCGACGTTCGTCACCGGTGAGGTCCCCGGCGTGGACCTCGAGGGCGCCACCTTCGACCGTGTCCTCGCCGCCCGCGTGGCCGCCATGGCCCGACCCGCCGCCCTGGCGTTCGCGGCCGCCCACCTCCGCCCCGGTGGCCGCCTGGCGCTCGTCGTCGACTCGCCGGGCGAGGACCGCACGCGGGAGGCGGTGGCCGGGCTGGTCGGGGCGCTTCCCGCCGCGGGGTTCGCCCCGCCCACGGTGGAGGAGGCGGTCGTCGACGGGGCGCTCGTCGCCTGCGTGTGGACGACCGTCGCCTGAGGGTGCGTAGGCTCGCGCGCTCATGGCGGAGGACGACGAGAGCGCGACACCGACGCGGCGCCGCCCGTCGCGACGGGCCATCACGCTCGTCAGCATCCCGCTCATCTTCCTGGTCATCATCAGCTACGTCGGCGACGCCATGGCGCCTTCGCTCGTCGACCGGCACCCGGCCTGGCTGATCGCCCTCAACGCCCGCACCCGCAACCTGGCGCTGGTCACGAACGAGCTCGACCCGTGGACCTACTACGGCATCGGGTTCGTGCGGCTGGTCATCAGCGACCCGCTGTTCTTCCTGCTCGGCTACTGGTACGGCGACGCCGCGGTCGAGTGGATGGAGCGCCGCACCCGCACGTGGGGCCAGATGCTGCGCCAGGTCGAGCGGTGGTTCAGCAAGGCCGCGTACCCGATCGTCTTCGTCGCCCCGAACAACTACATCTGCCTCTTCGCCGGGGCGTCCGGCATGTCGCTGCGCGCCTTCGTGATCCTCAACGTCACCGGGTCGATGTTCCGCCTGTGGCTGGTGCGGGTGTTCGGGCGCGCCTTCGAGGCACCGATCGACGCCGTGGTCGACTGGATCGGCGACAACCGCACGATCCTGCTCGTGGTCACCATCGGGCTCGTGCTGCTCTCGATCGCCCTCGAGGCCCGGTCGGGCGAGACCGAGGTCGGATCGCTCGCCCGCCTCGACGAGGAGCTCGAGGAGGCCGACGAGGCTCGGCGGCACCCCGACGACGAAGAGTCGCCCGACACCGCCGGACACGCCCGGTTGACCCGTCACCACTGCTGGGGGCGGCCCCCGCTGTAGGACGACGACGCGCCGCGGCGCCCGCCCGACCGGTGCACCACGTCCTCGTTGGTGCCCAGGTACGAGCTGATCACGCGGGGGTTCGACAGCACCTGCGCCGGCGTGCCGCCGGCGATGATGGCCCCCTGCTCGAGCGCCACGAACCCGTCGCACAGCGACGCCAGCAGCGCCATGTCGTGCTCGATGATGACCAGCGAGCACCCGGTCTCGGCCTGCACGCGGCGCAGCAGAGGCCCGAGCGCCTCGGTCTCGCGCTGGGCCACGCCGGCCGACGGCTCGTCGAGCAGCACGACGGCGGGGTCCTGCGCCAGCAGGCAGGCCAGCTCGACGATGCGGCGCATGCCGGTCGACAGCTCGCCCGTCGGCCGGTCGGCGTACGGGGCCAGGCCGAGGAGGTCGACGAGCTGGTCGACCCGCTCGCGCGCCGACGCCTCGGAGTCGACCGACGCCGGCAGCCGCAGGGCCGCGGCCAGCGGGTCGCGGTTGGCGAGGTGCTGCTCGAGCGCCACCGCGATGGCGTCCTCGACCGTCAGCGACGGGTAGAGCAACGCCTCCTGGAACGTCCGGCCCACGTCGGCGATGGCCCGCCTGTGCGGGGGCCAGTTGGTGATGTCGACGCCGTCGAGCAGCACCTGACCGCCGTCGGCGGGGAGGAACCCCGTCATCACGTCGAACAGCGTGGTCTTGCCCGCGCCGTTGTGCCCGATGAGCCCGATGATGGTCGCCGGGTGGATGGTGAGGTGGACGTCGTCGAGGGCCCGGATGCCCCCGAAGCGCTTGGTCAGGCCGCGGGCCTCGAGCGTCACGCCGCGGGTGGGGCGCTCCCACGGCGGCGGCACGACGTGCGGCGCGGCCGGGAGGCCCGACCCCGGCTGGCCGTTGTCGGCACCGATGAACACGGCGCGCAGGATGTCGGGCCGGTCGAGCAGCCCCGCCGTCGGGCCCCGGAACCGCACCTGGCCCTTCTCGAGGAAGACGGCCCGGTGGCAGAGGAGCAGGGCCACGTTCACCGACTGCTCCACCACCACGACCGTCGTGCCGCGGGCGTGGATCTCGCGGACCTTGTCGACCAGGCGGTCGACGACGGTCGGGGCGAGGCCGAGCGAGAGCTCGTCGATGCAGAGCAGCTTCGGCCGGGTCACGAACGCCATCGCCAGCGACAGCTGCTGCTGCTCGCCGCCCGAGAGGTCGCCGGCGAGCTGGTCGTGGCGCTCCCCGAGGATCGGGAACATCGAGATGGCCTCGTTGCGCATCTGCTGGGCGGCGTCGGGGTCGTGGCGCAGCATCCAGCAGGCGAGCCGCAGGTTCTCGGTGACGGTGAGCGTGGGGAACACGCCCTTGCCGCCCGGCATCAGCGACAGGCCCAGCCGGGCGATCTCCTCGGCCGGGAGGTGCGTGATGTCGCGCCCGTCGAAGGTGATCCGGCCCTTGTCGGCGGGCAGGAGGCCGGCGATCGACTTGAGGACGGTCGACTTCCCGGCGCCGTTCGTGCCCAGCAGGGCCAGCAGCTCGTTGCGCTCGACGCCGACGTCGACGCCGAACAGCACCTGGAGCGAGCCGTACGACGCCTCGATGCCCTCGCTGACGAGCAGGTTGGTGCCCAGCCGCTCGCGGCGCACGCTGCCCACCATCAGCCCGGCGCCCGAGGCGTCGCGATGGATGGCGCGGTGGCCCGGGTCGACCGGTTGCTCGACGGTCTCGACCTCGTCGTGCTCGACCATCCCGTGGCGGCGCGCCACGATGCGGACGTAGCGGTCGCGCCACATCTCGAACGCCTGGGCGAGACCGCCCGGGATGACCAGCAGGATGGCGAGGAGGCCGACGCCGGTGAGCAGCAGCTGGGCCTTCGGGAACATGTAGCCGGCCCACTGGACGACGGCGACGCCGGCCAGGGTGCCTCCGATCGACGTGACGCCGCCGATCACGGCCATGGAGAACACGAGCAGGCTCATCGACGCCGGGTAGGTCGACTGCCCGATGCCGCGCAGGGCGACGGCGTGCAGCCCGCCCGCCACGCCGGCGAGCATGCCCGCGAAGATGAAGGCGGCCAACCGGGTCTCGGTGGTGTTGATGCCGGCCGCGGCCGCGCCGCGCTCGTTGTCGCGCGTGGCCGAGATCGACCGGCCGGCACGCGCCCCCTTGAGGTTGCGCACGATGTACACGCCGCCCACCAGCAGGGCGACGGCGAGCGTGTACAGCCAGCGTTCGTTGGAGAGGTCGAGGGCGCCCCACAGCTCGGGACGTTGGTAGGCCGACGGCAGGAACTGCTCGTAGTTCGCCGGGTTGAGGAAGTACAGCTCCATCGCCACGGCGAAGGCGAGCGTGGTGACGGCCAGGAACTGGCCGGACACCCGCAGCGCCGGGAGCCCGACCAGCAGCGCGATGACGCCGCCGGCGACGCCCGACAGCGCCAGGCAGAGGAACAGGTCCATGTTGCGGTCGGCGATGAGGTTGGCGGTGACCACCGCGCCGACGCCCATGACGCCGACCTGGCCGAGGCTGACCACGCCGCCCCACCCGGTCAGCACCACGAGCGACAGGGCCACGAGGGCGTAGGCCAGGGTGATCGTGCCGAAGTTGACCTGCGAGTCGGACCCGAGGACGGGCAGCGCCAGCACCGCGACCACGACGAGCCCCGCCAGCACGGCCTTGGCCGTGCGGACCTCGCGGAGCCGCCCGTAGGTCCGGGAGAGCCCGTGCCCGACGCCGACCACCGACCAGGACGACTCGCCGGTCTCGGCCCGGTGGCCCGAGCGCCGCTGCACGAGCAGCGCGACCACGATGACGGCGAGCAGGACGACCGATGTCGGGGCGGCGTTGTCGACGTTCCACAGGACGAGCTGGTCGAGGACTCCGAGCAGGACGCCGGCCACGAACGCCCCGGACATCGACCGCATTCCGACGATGACGGCGGCGGCCAGCGCCGGTAGCAGCACCGTGGGACCCGCCACCGCGGTGAGCGGCACGCCCTCGGTCGGCGCCCGCAGGACGACGGTCAGCGCCGCCAGGCCACCGGCCACCGACCACAGCAGCAGCGACAGCTGGTTGACGGGGATGCCGAGCAGCCGAGCCCGGTCCATGTTCTCGGCCATGCCGCGGACGGCCATGCCGGCCTCGGTGCGCAGCAGGAACCACGACAGCACGGCCAGCACGATCGGCACGACCGCCAGCAGCAGCATGTCGTTGCCGGTGAACGTCACGGGGTCGACGTTGAACGTCGAGTCGGTGAGCGAGGTCTCGACCCGCGGGATGAACGCCGGCGCGTCGAGCCACGTCGGCAGGTAGATGGCGAGGCCGCCGAGCAGCTGCGCCAGGCCGATGGTGGCCACGGTCAGCACGAGCCGGGGGGCGGTGGCGAAGCGGCGCACGACGAGGCGCTCGACCAGCGCGCCGGCGGCCACGCCGGTGGCCACGCCGACGACCGCGGCCTGACCCCAGTTCCACCCCTTGCCCTCGGCCAGCGCGGCGGCGAGCCCGCCGCCGAGGCTGCCCATGGCGCCGTAGGAGAAGTTGATGATCCGCGTCGTGCGGTACGTGAGCACGAGCCCGACCGCGAGCAGGCCGGTGGCCGAGCCGAACAGGGCGCCCTTGAGGACGATGCCGGCGGGCACGGTGTCGGGGAACAGGATCGTGGCCAGCACGAGGGCGACGACCACGCCGCCCAGTATCGCGACGCTGCGCTGCTTCACGGGAACACCTCCGGCTCGCCCTCGGGAATGTCCTGTTGCCCGTACCGCTGGCCGTTGTCGACGTACGTCCCGGGCTGCCCGTTGAACGCCGAGATCGCGTCGGGGTCCCACCAGATCTCGCGGATGTCGGTGATCGGCGTGTAGTGACCGGGCCCGAAGTCCCAGGTGCCCACCTGCCCGGTGCCGCCCGGGTACGAGAACAGGCCGGTCTCGAACGTCTCGGGGGTCAGGTCCGGCCCCGCCATCTGGATGCCGAGGGCCAGCACGAGCAGCTCGTGGAACAGCTCCTCCACCAGCAGCGACGGCTCGTCGTCGCGGACGCTGCGGTAGGCGGCGTGGGCGAAGCTGCGCTCGGGCGGCGTCGGGGCCGCCGAGGGGCTGCCACCGAACGCCCGCACCCACTGGTCGGGGGCGTTCTTCGAGATGATCTGGCCGCCGAGGTCCCAGTCGATGAAGCCCACGCCGGCGATCAGCCACTCGGGGTAGTAGCCGATGGCTGTCGCCTCCTGGCCCAGGTACATCTGCATGACCGGGTCGCAGGCGCACGACACGGACGTCGTGCCCTCGTCCTTGAGCTTGGCCATGAGGCTGGCGGCCTGGGTCTTGAGCTGGGCCGGGTCGAGCGTGTAGTCGAGCCGCAGCGCGACCTCGTTCCCCTCGGTCGCGATCTGCTCCTCGAACGTGTCGACGCACTGCTGGTACTCGAGGTTGTTGGGGGCGATCACGGCCAGCGAGCGCTCCTCGCTCGACAGGTCGTCACCGGCGAAGTCGGCGGTGCGGCCGAACAGCCGGCCGTTGGCGTAGATGGCGGACGCCTCGGCCGTGATCGTGCAGTCGGGCACGATGCTCCACGCGAACGGCCGACGCGCCTCGAACCACTCACGGGACATGTAGGGCGCACCCACCGCGACGACCTCGTTGCGGGCCAGGGCGTCGGCGTACGGCTGCGTGATACCGGTGATGTCGGCGAAGGCCCCGATCTCGTTGGCGACCTTGATGCTGTCGTTGGTCGCCGCGTCCTGCCCGCCGCCGGTGAACTCGGGGAGGATCTGGCCCCGCCCCTCGTAGCGCACCAGCTCGATCTGCCGCCCGTAGAGCTGGAAGTTGGCGTTGACCCACTCGACCAGGGCCTCCATGGTCCGGTACATCTCCTCGTTCGACTCGTCGAGCGGCACGCCGCCGAGCTGGCCGAGGAGCAGCAGCAGGTTGGGGTCGGACGTGACCCGGTAGGACACCCGGATGGTGTCGGCGGTGACCCCGCGGGCGGTCTCGCCGCCGTTGGCGCCCGAGAACGCGAAGCACGGGGGCGAGTAGCCGAGGTCGGGCAGCTGGAGGGGGCGGTCGGGGCACGCCGTGACCGTGTCGTTCCAGCCGCTCGCAGGCTCGCCCGAGGCGACCTCGGTGGCCGCGCCCTGGCCGGTGGCGGCGAGCTCCTCGGGCACCTTGCTCGGCACGACCGCGACCATGACCACGAGCGCGGCCACGAGCACGACCAACGGCGCGTAGCCCTTGAGCAGGCGTCTTTCGGCCCCACGGAGCCGTCGCCGGTCACCGGCCATCTCTCCCCCTCGGTTCCCCCAACGGTCACTGTGACACCGTTCACCGCGACCGTACTCGCTGGCGGCCACATTTGCAGCACGAGCCGCGCTGATCCGACCGCGCTACCGATCGGTAATCGCTAGCAAAGGCACGTGCCCGGCGTCACGTCAAGCCTTGGCGCGCTTGGCCGCCCGGGCTCGATGCGTCTGGTCGAGGGTGACCTTGCGCAGGCGGACCGACTTGGGGGTGACCTCGACGCACTCGTCCTCGGCGATGTGCTCCAGCGCCTGCTCGAGGGACAAGGGGCGCGGCGGGATCAGCTTCTCGAAGCTCTCGGCCGTCGACGACCGGATGTTGTTGAGCTTCTTCTCCTTGGTGGGGTTGATGTCCATGTCGTCCTGTCGGGCGTTCTCGCCGACGATCATGCCCTCGTAGACGTCGACGCCGGGGCCCACGAAGAGCTGACCGCGGTCCTGCAGGTTGAGCAGGGAGAACCCGGTCGGTGACGCCCGTCCGGTCGGCGACGAGCGAGCCGTTGCGCCGGGGGCGGATCTCGCCGGCCCACGGCTCCATGCGCTCGAACACGTGGTGGATCAGCCCGGTGCCGCGGGTCTCGGTCAGCAGCTCGGTGCGGAAGCCGACGAGGCCGCGGGCGGGGACGAGGTGCTCGAGGCGCACCCACCCGGTGCCGTGGTTGATGATCTGCTCCATGCGGCCCTTGCGCAGGGCGAGGAGCTGGGTGACGACGCCCAGGTACTCCTCGGGCACGTCGACGGTGACCCGGTCGACCGGCTCGTGGACCTTCCCGTCGATCTCGCGGGTCAGGACCTGGGGCTTGCCGACCGTCAGCTCGAAGCCCTCGCGGCGCATCATCTCGACCAGCACGGCGAGCTGCAGCTCGCCGCGGCCCTGCACCTCCCAGGTGTCGGGACGCTCGGTCGGCTCGACGCGGATGCTGACGTTGCCCACCAGCTCCTGGTCGAGGCGGTTCTTGACCAGGCGGGCGGTGAGGGCGGTGCCCTCGCGCCCGACAGCGGCGCCGTGTTGATGCCGATCGTCATCGAGAGGCTCGGCTCGTCGATGGTGATGACGGGCAGGGGGTGGGGGTCCTCGGGGTCGGCGAGCGTCTCGCCGATGGTGATCTCGGGGATGCCCGCGATGGCCACGATCTCGCCGGGGCCGGCCTCGTCGGCCGGCACCCGCTCGAGGGCGTCGGTGACGTAGAGCTCGGTCAGCTTGGCCCGCTCGATCGTGCCGTCGGTGCGGCACCAGGCCACCGCCTTGCCCTTGCGCAGCCGGCCGCTGCGGACGCGCAGCAGCGCCAGGCGACCGACGTACGGCGAGGCGTCGAGGTTGGTGACGAGCGCCTGCAGCGGCATGTCGGGGTCGTAGGTGGGGGCGGGGATGCGCTCGACCAGGAGGTCCAGCAGCGGCTTCAGGCCGGCGCCCTCGGGCAACCCGGCGCCGTCGGCGGGCCGGTCGAGCGAGGCACGCCCGTCGCGGGCGACGCAGTAGACGATCGGGAAGTCGAGCTGGTCGACATCGGCGTCGAGGTCGAGGAACAGCTCCTCGACCTCGTGGACCACCTCGGCCACGCGCGAGTCGGGTCGGTCGACCTTGTTGACCACGAGGATGACCGGCAGCTTCCCCTCCAGCGCCTTGCGCAGCACGAACCGGGTCTGCGGCAGCGGGCCCTCGGAGGCGTCGACGAGCAGCAGCACCCCGTCGACCATCGACAGCCCGCGCTCGACCTCGCCGCCGAAGTCGGCGTGGCCCGGCGTGTCGACGATGTTGATCTTCACGTCGCCGTACTGGACCGCCGTGTTCTTGGCGAGGATCGTGATGCCCTTCTCGCGCTCGAGGTCCATCGAGTCCATCACGCGCTCGGCGACGTCCTGGTTCTCCCGGAACGCGCCCGACTGCCAGAGCATCTGGTCGACGAGGGTGGTCTTGCCGTGGTCGACGTGGGCCACGATGGCCACGTTGCGCAGGTCGGCGCGGGTCTGCACTGGGGTTTCCTCTTGTCGTGGGGGGTTCCGGTGGCGTTCCGGGGGACAGATCAGCCTACGGCTACAAAGGGGGGCATGGACACCCTGGAAGCCCTGTACACGACCCGGGCCATGCGCCGCGTCACCTCCGAGCCGATCCCGGCGGACGTGCAGGCGGCCATCCTCGACGCCGCCATCCGGGCCCCCAGCGGGGGCAACACGCAGAACTGGCGCTTCCTGCTGGTCGACGACCCCGAGGTCAAGGCCGGCGTCGGGCCCCTGTACCGCGACGCCATCGCCCAGCTGTGGGTCACCGTGTACGCCGACCGGCTGGCGGCCGCGGCCGCCGACCCCGACGACCCCGAGAGCGTCCAGATGGTCAAGGTGCAGCGCTCGGCCCAGTGGCTCGCCGACCACTTCGAGGACGTGCCGCTCTTCCTGTTCGGGTTCGTCCAGCACGATCCCACCGGCGGGTCGATCTACCCCGCGGTGTGGAGCGCCATGCTGGCGGCGCGCGCCCACGGCGTCGGCAGCTCGCTGACCAGCGTGCTCGGCTTCTTCCACCCGACCGAGACCCTCGACATCCTCGGAGTGCCCGAGGGCGAGGGCTGGATCATGGCCTGCTGCGTGTCGTTCGGGTACCCCACGGGCCGCTGGGGCGTGGCCGGCCGCCGGCCGGTGCACGAGGTCTCGTACCGCAACCGCTGGGGCACGCCGATCGGGTTCGAGGTGCCGGAACCGCTGTGGTCGCCCGCCGTCTGAGCGCGTCGCGGCCCGGGTAACGTCTGCGCTCGTGCCCGTCCACATGCCTGGTCTCCCCAAGCCGCGCTGGCGCGGGCGCATGCACCAGATCGCCTTCTTCGCCTCGCTCCCCGCGGGCATCGCGTTGATCGCCCTGGCCAGCGGGGTCGAGGCCCGGGTGGCGGCCTCGATCTTCGCCGCCTGCCTGTCGGGCCTCTACGGCGTCAGCGCCCTGTACCACCGGCGCGACTGGTCCGAGCGGGCCACCCGGGTGATGCGCCACCTCGACCACTCGATGATCTTCGTGTTCATCGCCGCGTCGTACACGCCGGTCACGCTGCTGGCGCTGCGCCCCGCGTGGGGCATCACCCTGCTGGCCCTGGCCTGGAGCGGGGCCGCCATCGGCGTCGTCATCACGGTGCTCCGGCTCGAGCGGTGGCGCGCCGTGGGCTTCGTCCTCTACCTCGTGCTGGGGTGGCTCGCGGTGCTCGCCTTCCCGCAGCTCGTGCGCTCGCTGTCGCCGGTCGAGATGACGCTGCTGATCGCCGGCGGGCTGCTCTACACGGTCGGCGCCGTGGTGCTGGCCCGGAATCGCCCCGACCCGCGGCCGCTGGTGTTCGGGTACCACGAGATCTGGCACTCGTTCGTGGTCGGGGCCAGCGGCTGCCACTTCACCCTCGTCCTGCTGCTCATCCGCGCCTGAGCGTCACACCTCGCGGAGGACGAGGACGGCGGGGTCCCCCGCCAGGTCGGACGCGGCGAGGTCGACCCGGTAGCCCGACGGGTGCTCCCAGCCGTCCAGGTCCTCGGGGCCCGCCGGGCGCTCGATCAGCAGGTGACGGACGAGGGCCCCCTTGAGCAGCTTGTTCCAGTGGCTCACCGTGCGGCCCTGCCGATCGAGGAACCGCACCGTCACGCGCCGCCGGGTGCGCACGTCCTCGGGCCGCCACGCCGCCGCGTGCTCGCCCGGCAGCAGGTCCCACACGAGCCGGCCCGCGAGGTGCGGGGCCAGCGCGGCGGTCAGCCGGGGGCGCCACCAGGCGGCCATCCGGCCGACCGGCGGCAGCGCCGCCGACATCTTCAGGCGGTACGGCGGGATCGGATCGCCCGGCGCGGACACGCCCCACAGCCCCGACGCGATCAGCACGGTCCGGCTGCCCAGCTGCTTGGCGGGCGCAGGGAGCGACGCCCAGTCGAGCTGCCCGTAGAGCACGCCCGTGTACCGGTCGATGGCCCGCATGGTCGGCGCCTCCGCGACCCCGTCGCCGAGGGCCGCCAGCGCCTCGGACCGAGCCTCGTCGAGCTCGGGCAGCACGCCCGTCCCCGGCCGCCACGGACGCCCCCGCCCGCCCGCGGCCTTGCCCTCGGACGGGGGCAGCAGGATGACGGGCGCGGCGACGGCCGGCCGAGCGGCTACTCGGCGCCACCGGGCGCTCCGGCCGGGGCGTCGGGCCAGCGGTTCTCGCCCACGAGCTCGGCCAGCACCCGGCGCTCGTCCCACCCCTCCTGCTCGAGCATGGGCCGCTCGTAGAACTCGTCCACGTAGCCGAGGCACAGGATCGCGAGCGGCTTCGCCCCGTCGGGCATGCCCAGCAGCCGGGCGAGCTCGTCGGGATCGAAGATCGACACCCACCCCATCCCCAGTCCCTCGACCCGAGCGGTCAGCCACACGTTCTGGATGGCGCAGGCCGCCGAGGCGACGTCCATCTCGGGCAGCGTGCGCCGGCCGAACACGTAGCGCTCGCGGCCGTCCATCAGGGCCACCACCAGCACCTCGCCGCAGTCGAGGATGCCCTCGACCTTCAGTCGCAGGAACTCGGCCCGCCGCGGCCCCAGATCCTCGGCCGTGCGCTGCCGCTCGGCCTCGACGACCCCGTGCACCGCGGCGCGCAGCTCGGGATCGGTGATGCGGACGAAGCGCCAGGGCTGCATGAACCCCACGCTGGGCGCCCGGTGCGCGGCGTCGAGCAGGCGCTGGAGGACCTCGGGCGGCACGGGATCAGGACGGAAGTGGCGCATGTCGCGCCGCAGGGCGATCGCCCGGTAGACGGCGGCGGCCTCGTCGGCGGTGAAGTCGAGATCGTCGGTGATGCGGTGCCCCTCGGGTCGGCGCCGCCCCTCGCGGCCGGCGGGAGACGGACGGCCGCAGCGTATCTCCGGTGCCCCGTCCGCCCTGCGGGCCTGCCCGCCCACGCACACGGGCACCGGTATCGTCCTCGCATGGACGCCGCCGACCCGCCGTTCACCGGCGTCGGTGTCGCGCTCGTCACGCTGTTCGACAGCCAAGGCGAGCTCGACGCCGACGCCACCGCCCGCCACGCCGCCCACCTGGTCGACCGGGGCGTCCGGGCCGTCCTCGTGGCCGGGTCGACGGGCGAGGCTTCGGCCCTCGACGCCGACGAGCGCTCGCGGCTCCTCGTCGCGGTGCGCGAGGCGGTCGCCGGCCGCGTGCCGCTGATCGTCGGCACGGGCGCTCCGTCCGCCCGCCAGGCGGTGGCGCTGTCCCGGCAGGCCGCCGACGACGGGGCCGACGCCCTGCTCGCACTGTCGCCGCCGGCGACCGACGACCCGCGGCCCTACTACGAGGCCATCGCCTCCGCCGTCGACACGCCCCTGCTCGCCTACCACTACCCCGCCCGCTCGGCCCCCGGCATCCCGGTCGACCGGGTGTGCGAGCTGCCGGTGGTCGGCATCAAGGACTCGACCGGCGACCCCGTGCGCCTGGCCATCGAGATCGACGAGACCCGCAGCGGCGTCTACACGGGCAGCGCGGCGCTGGCGCTGCAGGCCGCGGCGATGGGGGCGTCGGGGGCGATCCTGGCGCTGGCCAACGTCGACCCCGACGGCTGCACGCGGGCGTGGGAGGGCGACGGCAACTGCCAGCGCGAGCTGGTGAACGGGCACCGCTCGGGCGCCCTCAGCGGGGTTCGCGGGCTGAAGTGGGTGCTCAACCAGCGCTACGGGACGTCGACCGTCACGCGCCTGGCCTGAGGATCAGCCCCCGAGCTGCTTCTGCAGCTGCGCCTTGACGATCTTGCCGGACGGGTTGCGGGGCAGGGACGTCGACGATCTCGAGCTGCTCGGGCAGCTTGCGGGTGATGAGGCCCTGCGTCGACCAGGTGCCGCTTCATCTCGTCGAAGCGTGATCGGCGCGGCCTCGGCCGCGGTGACGACGACCGCGCAGGCGCGCTCGCCGCTGTCGGGGTCGGGCAGGCCGACCACCGCCACGTCGGCGACCTGCGGGTGGGTGAACAGCAGGTCCTCGACCTCCTTGGCCGAGATGTTCTCGCCCTTGCGGATGATGATGTCCTTCAGGCGGCCGGTGATGGTGAGGTTGCCGTCGGCGTCGAGCGTGCCCAGGTCGCCGGTGCGGAACCAGCCGTCGTCGTCGAACGCCTCGGCGTCGAGGGCGGCGTCGGCATAGCCCAGCGTGACCTGCGGGCCCTTGGCCCGGATCTCCCCCTCCTCCCCCGACGCCGGCGTCCTTGCCGTCGAGCGTGACGATGCGCAGGGCCGTGTCGGCCACCGCCGGGCCCTCGGTGTTGGCCAGGACGTCGTCGGACGACCGGTGGTCGTTCATCGTGAGGATCGGGGCCTCGGTCATGCCGTAGCCCGACACCACGCCGACGCCGAACGCCGCCTTGAGCTCGTGGTGCAGGCTGGGCGGCTTCGGGGCGCCGCCGCCGGGGAAGGTGCGGACGCTGGGGAACAGCTTCTCGCCCGCCGGCAGGTCCTGCTGGGCCTTCGAGGTACATCTGGTGGAAGAAGCGTGCCGGCCCCGCCCTGGGTGATGTCCTCGCGCCGCAGCAGGGTGAGCGTCGTCGCGGGGTCGAACGCCTCGTCGAGGACGAACGTCAGCCCGTAGGCCACCGCCGCGTAGATGTAGACGCCGCCCGCGATGTGGGTGAACGGGAAGACGAGGGCGAAGCGGTCGTCGTCGGCGAGGCCCAGGCGTTCGGACATGCCGACCGACGCGGACATGAGGGAGCGGTCGGCGTGACGGGCGCCCTTGGGGTCGGCCGTGGTGCCCGACGTGTAGTACAGGAAGCGCACGGGCACCGGCTGGCCGGTGGGCGCGTGCATGTCGTCGTCGGGCGGCGGCGGCAGGGTGGCCGGGTCGCCGTCGGGCAACGAGCGGTCGCTGACCAGCACCTGGGTGTCGGTGCCCGCGGTCACGTCGGCGGCCATCGCCTCGTAGTCGAAGCCCTTCCACGTCGAGGGCACCACCAGCAACGCCGAGCCGGCCTGGCGGATGATGAAGCCGACCTCTCGCTCGCGGTAGATCGGCAGGATCGGGTTCTGCACGGCGCCGAGCCGGCGGAGCGCCCCGAAGAGCACCATCGCCTCGAGCGAGGTCGGCAGCTGCCCACGACACGACCGTGCCGTCGCCCACCCCGAGGGCGGCGAGCCCGGCGGCGGCCCGCTCGCAGCGGTCGCGGTACTCGCCGAAGGTCAGGCGGCGGCCGGTCTCGTCGACCGCCATCTCGCGGTCGGGCGACTCGTCGGCCCTGGCGACGATCAGGTCCCAGATGTTGCGGGCCTGCAGCATGGCGCTCGCTCCCCTCTCGCGGCCGGCGATCGACCCCCGATCCCTGACGCGCCGTCAGATGTTAGCCGCCGGCGTGGGCCGCTCAGAGGCCGAGGAGCCCGTCGAGGCCGATCGTGAGGCCCGGGTGGTCGGCCACCTGCTTCACCGCCAGCACGACCCCGGGCATGAAGCTCTCGCGGTCGAAGCTGTCGTGGCGGATCGACAGGGACTGGCCCGCCGTCCCGAGCAGGACCTCCTGGTGGGCGATCAGGCCCCGCAGCCGCACCGAGTGCACGTGGATGCCGCCCGGCCCGGTGGCCCCGCGTGCGCCGGCCAGGACCTCCTTCTCGGTGGGGTCGTCGCCCCAGCGGTCGGAGGCCGCCGCCATCCGGTCGACCGTGAGCATGGCGGTGCCGGACGGGGCGTCGACCTTGCGGTCGTGGTGCAGCTCGATCACCTCGGCGGTCTCGAACCACGGTGCCGCGAGCTCGGCGAAGCGCATCATCAGCACCGCGCCGATGGCGAAGTTCGGGGCGATGAGGCAGTTGCTGCGGGTGAACAGCGCCCGGAGCCGCTCGTGGTCCTCGGCCGTGAAGCCGGTGGTGCCCACGACGGCGTGGATGCCGTGCTCGGCCGCCCACGTCAGGTTCCGGCGGGACGCGTCGAGCACGGTGAAGTCGACGACCACCTCGGCGCCGGCGGCGAGCAGGGCCGCGGGGTCGGGGTCGATGTGCAGGTCGGGGACGTCGACCCCGGTGGCGTGGCGCAGGTCGAGCCCGGCGTGGTGGGGGTCGATCGCGCCGACCAAGGTGAGGTCGGGGTCGGCGGCGACGGCCCGGCACACGGTGCTTCCCATGCGCCCACCCGCGCCGAACACGCCAACACGCACCGTCATCGCCACGAACAGTACCGGCGCCGACCTCGCCCACGGGGAAACCGACGGCGGAGGTGCGGCGGACGACCTGTAGCCTGACGAGCGATGTAGCGACACGGCCCCCCACCAGCGTCCCGATCCCCTCTCGTGCCACTGGAGTGCCGTTGTCCTCGTCTCCTGCCACCCTCACCGTGCGCGACCTCGACGTCGCCGCCGGGCCCCGGCCGCTGCTGGCCGGCGTCGATCTCGTCCTCGCGCCCGGAACGCGGGTCGGGCTGGTCGGCCCGAACGGCTCCGGCAAGTCGACGCTGCTCCGCGTGCTCGCCGGCCTCCGCCCCGCCGAGGGCGGAACCGTCCGGCTGGCCCCTCCAACGGCCACGGTCGGCTACCTCCCGCAAGAGCCCGACCCGCGCCCGGGTGAGACCGTGCGAGCCATGCTCTCGCGCCGGACAGGCGTCGCCGACGCCTCGGCCGCGCTCGACGACGCCACGGCCGGCCTCGCCGACGACGACCCCGCCGCCACCGACCGCTACGCCGCCGCGCTCGACCGGTGGATGGCGCTGGGCGGCGCCGACCTCGACGCCCGCATCGCCACGGTCGCCGCCGACCTCGGCCTGCCGTCCGCGACGCTCGACCGCGAGGTGGCGCCACCTGTCAGGCGGCCAGGCCGCTCGCGCCCAGCTCGCCGGGCTGCTCCTCGCCCGGTTCGACGTGTTCCTGCTCGACGAGCCCACCAACGACCTCGACCTCGACGGCCTCGACCGCCTCGAACAGTTCGTCCTCGGGCTCGACGCGCCGTCGATGGTGGTGTCGCACGACCGCGCCTTCCTCGAGCGGACGGTCACCGCCGTCGCCGAGATCGACGACCACGACCACACGCTGACGCGCTACGAGGGTGGCTGGCTGGCGTACCTCGACGAGCGGGCGCTCGCCCGCCAGCACGCCGAGCAGGCGTACCGGGTCTACTCCGACCAGCGGGCCGGCCTCACCGACCGGGCGCGCACCCAGCGTCAGTGGGCCAACCAGGGCGTCCGCCGGGCCAAGCGGTCAGGCGAGACCGACAAGTTCATCCGCCATCGCAACATGCAGAGCTCCGAGCACGTGGCCGCCAAGGCGAAGATCACCGACAAGGCGCTGGCCCGGCTCGAGACCGTCGACAAGCCCTGGGAGGGCTGGGACCTGCGGCTCACGATCGCGGACGCCGGCCGGGGCGGCGACGTCGTGGCCCGGCTGGCCGACGCGGTCGTCGAGCGCCCGGGGGTCGACGGCGACGCCGGCTTCCGGCTCGGTCCGGTGTCGCTCGAGGTGGCGTGGGGCGACCGGCTGGCCGTCGTCGGGCGCAACGGCTCGGGCAAGTCGACGCTGCTGGCCGCGCTCTTCGGCCGGCTGCCGCTCGTCTCGGGCACGCAGTGGTCGGGGCCCAGCGTCGTCGTGGGCGAGATCAGCCAGCGGCGCGACCTGTTCGCGGGTGCGCCCTCGCTCATCGCCGGCTTCCACGCCGCCACCGGCGTCGAGGACCGGGCCGCCGCTCGGTCGGCGCTGGCCAAGTTCGGGCTGTCGGCCGAGCACGTCGAGCGGCCCCCCGAGTCGCTGTCGCCCGGCGAGCGCACCCGCGCCACGCTGGCGGTGCTGCAGGTTCGCGGCGTCAACGTCCTCGTGCTCGACGAGCCCACCAACCACCTCGACCTCGAGGCGGTCGAGCAGCTCGAGCAGGCCATCGAGTCGCTTCGGCGGCACGCTCGTCCTCGTCACCCACGACCGCACGATGCTCGACGCCGTCGGCATCGACAGGGTCGTCGAGGTGACCGCCGGCCAGGTGATCGAGCGCCGCTGACGGTCGCGTCAGGGCAGCAGCGACGGGTCGACGTGGCCGACCACGGCCAGCGACCTGGGGCTGCCGAACACGCGGGACGACACCGCGGCCACGTCGTCGGTGGTCACGGCGCGGATGCGGGCCAGCTGCTCGTCGACGCCGACGATCTCGTCGCGGGCCATGAGGCTGCGGCCCAGGCGCGCCATGCGCGAGCCGGAGTCCTCGAGGCCCAGCACCATCGAGCCCTCGATGAACCCCTTGGCCACGTCCAGCTCGGCCTCGGTGACCCCCGTGGCCACCAGCTTGGCGACCTCGTCGTCGACGACCTGCAGGAGCTCGGGCACGCGGGCCGGGGCGGTGCCCGCGTAGATGCCCGCGGTGCCGGCGTCGCCGTACGACGACGCCCACGAGTAGACCGAGTAGCACAGCCCGCGCTCCTCGCGGACCTGCTGGAACAGCCGGCTCGACATGCCGCCGCCCAGGATCTGGTTGGCGACCGACAGGGCGTAGCGGTCGTCGTCGAAGTGATCGACGCCGCGCCACCCCATGGCCACGTGCACCTGCTCGGTGTCGTCGTCGAGCACGGCCACCGGCTCGACCGACGCGGCGGGGCGGGACCGCTCGGGCCGCTCCCCGCCCTCGAGGCGACCGACGGTGCCCGCGAACGCCTCGACGAGCCGCTCGTGCTCGAGGTCGCCGGCGGCGACCACGACCAGGTTCCGCGGCAGGTACCAGCGGCCGAAGAAGTCGGCGATCTGGTCGCGGGTGGCGGCCTCGACCGACTCGCGGGTGCCGAGCACCTCACGGCCGAGCGGGTGGCCCGGGAAGAGGGCCTCGGCCAGGAGGGTGTGGACGTGGTCCTCGGGCACGTCGAGGTTCATGAGGATCTCCTCGACGATCACCTGGCGCTCGGCGTCGACCTCGTGGGGCCGGAACGCCGGGTCGGTGAGCACGTCGCCGAGGATGTCCACCCCGAGGTCGGCCCGGTCGGCCGGCAGCCGCGTGTAGTACGCGGTGTGCTCGCGGTTGGTGAAGGCGTTCATCTCGCCGCCCACCGCGTCGATCGCCTCGGCGATCTGGCGCGCCGAGCGCGTGGACGTGCCCTTGAACAGCAGGTGCTCGAGGAAGTGGGACGCTCCCGCCAGGACGGCGGGCTCGTCGCGCCCGCCGACCCCGACCCAGACGCCGAGGGACACCGACCGGGCCTCGGGCATGCGCTCGGTGACGATGCGCACGCCGTTGGCCAGGCGTGTCTCTCGGATCTCTTCGGTCGGTGCGGCGGGCGCCATGAGCGGTCGGATCAGCGGCGCTGCCGGCGACGGCGGTCGCCGCCCCGGTCGCCACGGCCACCGCGGCTCTCGCCCGAGGCGGCGGTGGCCGGCCCGAGGTCGCCGAGGTCGCCGCGGAGCTCGGCGTCGAAGCTGTCCTCGAAGCTGACCGACTCGGCGCCGGACGTCGCCTCGCTGCGGTCACCCCGGTCACCCCGGTCGCCCCGGTCGCCACGGTCGCCGCGGTCGTTGCGATCGCGGCCGCGGTCGCCACGGCCGCCACCCTCGCCCTCGGCGGGCGGGGGCGACGAGGCCAGGCTCAGCGACACCTTGCCGCCGGGGTCGACGTCGTCGACCCGCACCTCGACCTGATCACCGAGGTCGAGCACGTCCTCGACCCGATCGATGCGCTTGCCGCCACCGATCTTGGAGATGTGCAGCAGGCCGTCGCGGCCCGGGAGGATGTTCACGAACGCACCGAACTTGGTGATGTTCACGACGCGGCCCGGGTACACCTGGCCGACCTCGGCCGTGGGCGGGTTGAGGATGAGCTGGATCTGGCGCTTGGCCTCTTCCACCGCACCCTTGTCGGACGAGCCGATCGACACCCGACCGACCATCCCGTCGTCGTCGACGCTGACGTCGGCGCCGGTCTCGGTGGTGATGGCGTTGATGACCTTGCCCTTGGGCCCGATCACCTCGCCGATCTTGTCCATCGGGATCTCGAAGCTGACGATCTTCGGGGCGGTCTCGCCCACCTCGTCGCGCGGTGCGGCGATGGTGTCGTGCATGACCTCGAGGATCTGCGTGCGGGCCTCGTAGGCCTGCTGCAGGGCGCTCGCCAGCACGTCGGCGGGCAGGCCCTCGATCTTGGTGTCGAGCTGCAGGGCGGTGACGAAGTCGGAGGTGCCGGCGACCTTGAAGTCCATGTCACCGAAGGCGTCCTCCGCACCGAGGATGTCGGTCAGCGTCGTGTAGGTGCCCTCGGCGTAGACGAGGCCCATGGCGATGCCGGCCACGGGCGCCTTGATGGGCACCCCGGCGTCCATCAGCGACAGGCTCGACGAGCAGACCGAGGCCATCGACGTCGAACCGTTCGACGCCAGCACCTCGGACACGAGGCGCAGCACGTACGGGAACTCGTCCTGGCTGGGCACCACCGGCAGCAGCGCCCGCTCGGCCAGCAGGCCGTGGCCGATCTCGCGGCGCTTGGGGCTGCCCACGCGGCCGGTCTCGCCGTTGGCGTGGGGCGGCATGTTGTAGTGGTGCATGTACCGCTTGCGATCGCGGTTGCCCAGGTTGTCGAGGATCTGGTCGGTCTTCGGCATGCCCAGGGTGGCGACGTTGAGCACCTGGGTCTCGCCCCGCTGGAACAGGCCCGAGCCGTGGGCGGTGGGCAGGATGCCGACCTCGGCCGACAGCGGCCGGATGTCGGTGGGCGTGCGCCCGTCCATGCGGGCGCCCTCGGTGGCGATGCGCCGGCGCACGATCTTCTTCAGCAGCGCCTTGGCCGCGTTGTTGATCTCGCGCTGCTGCTCGGGGAACTCGGGCAGCAGGGTGTCGATGATGGCCTTGGCGGCCTCGCCCTGGGCGGCCTCACGCTCGGCCTTGACGGTGATGCCCGCCACCTTCGTGAGGCTCTCGGTGCCGACGGCGTCGACGCGGGCGGCGATCTCGTCGGTGTAGTCGACCTGCGGCTCCCACTCGAGCTCGTGGATCAGCCCGGCCTGGGAGGCCTTGGCGACCAGCTCGCGCTGCGCGTCGATCGACTCGCGGATCCAGGTCTTGGCGGCCTCGAGACCACCGGCGATGACGTCTTCGGTGACGAACGGCGTGCCGTCCTGGTAGAGGTCCCACGCCTTCTCGGTGCCGCCGGCCTCGACCATCATGATGGCGATGTCGCCGTCGTCGTTCTGACGACCGGCGACGACGAGCTCGAACGTCGAGTCGTCGCCCTGGGTGTAGGTGGGGTGCGGGACCCACTTGCCCTCGGCGGACCAGGCGATGCGCACGGCGCCGATGGGCCCCTCGAACGGCAGGCCCGACAGCATCAGGGCGGCCGAGGCGCCGTTGATGGCGACGACGTCGTAGGGGTTCTCGCCGTCGACGCCCATGACCGTCACGACGACCTGGGTCTCGTTGCGGTAGCCGTCGGCGAAGCTCGGCCGCAGCGGGCGGTCGATGAGGCGGCAGGTGAGGATGGCCAGGTCGGTGGGCCGGCCCTCACGCCGGAAGAAGCTGCCGGGGATGCGCCCGGCGGCGTACATGCGCTCTTCGACGTCGACCGTCAGAGGGAAGAAATCGATGCCCTCGCGGATGTTGCGGGCGCCGTTGGCGGTGACGAGCACCTCGGTCTTGCCGAGGCGGGCGAGAACCGAACCCTGGCTCTGGAAGGCCAGCTTTCCGGTCTCGAAGGTGAGGGTGTCCTCCATTCCCGTGAGGGATGCGGACACGACGATGGGATCAGCCATGTGGCTGCACTCCTTCCCGGCGGATCCTCCGCCGGATCGGGCGGCGGGGCCAGTTCCCAGTCGGCAACCACCGCGGATCTGCGGAGGACGGCGACTGGCAGCTGACCTTCTCGCTGCCTGTTTTCTGTTGTCAGGCCCGTCGCCGGATCGGCCGGCGGCGGACGGATGGGGGCCAGATGCGGCAGGAGCGGCCCGTGGGGGCCGCTCCTGAGCGTTCTGGCGTCAGCGGCGCAGACCGTTCTTGGCGATGATCGCCCGGTAGCGCTCGACGTCGTTCGACCGCACGTAGTCGAGCAGTCGGCGACGGCGGCCCACCAGCATCAGCAGGCCGCGCCGGCTGTGGTGGTCCTTCTTGTGCTTCGACAGGTGGTCGTTGAGGTGGTTGATGCGTGCGGTGAGCAGCGCGATCTGCACCTCGGGCGACCCGGTGTCGGAGTCGTGGAGCTTGTTCTCGTCGATGATCCCGCCCTTGGCGGCATCGATCTGGTCTGACACGCGTGATTTCCTTCGTTCGGGTGACTGTTTACCCTGCTCCGCGACCGGCTCGGCTGGGAGTGCCGAGGGCGAACGCAGCTCGCGCTGCTCGTGCAACGCGCCTGTGGCGACCTGCGCCTGGTCCAGAGCGTCGAGTCAGGGTACCAGCAGCGCGCGCTGAGCGGCGATTCCCGCTCGCCGCGCCGTCACGCGGGTTGCTCGACCGTCCACTCGTAGCGGGCCACCCGGTGGTGCTCGGTGCCGGTCCGCAGCTCGAGCGGCGGGGTCAGGCGCCGGACCCAGGCGTGCGGCCCGAGGAACGCCGACTCGATCTGCTCGGGCGTGGCGTCGGACCGGAGCCCCGCGGCGCCGAGCGCCGCGGCGCGGACCCGGGCCAGCGGCCCGTCGAGCAGCTGGGCGATGATGGCCGGCAGCGTCTCGGGGTCCTTCAGCACCCACGAGTGGGTGCCGCCCTTCACCGTGACCAGGGTGCCCGACGACCGGCGGGCGGCGTCGACCGCGGTGGCGTACGGGACGGGCATGTCGCGGTCGCCGTGGATCACGACGACGGGAATGCCGGCCTCTCCGAGCTCCTCGAGCATCTCGCCGCTGGGCTCGGAGCGCATCATCGAGATCGCCGGGCCGAGCATGCGCCACGGATGGGTGGCGTGGCCGAGGAGCGTCGGCCAGATGAGGCGCCCGAGCTTGGCGGCCTGCCCCGGGTTCCGCAGCCACGGCAGCGTCGAGAGGGTGTCGGCCACGAGCAGGGCCGCCAGCCCGATCAGCACCGGCGGGGCGAAGCGCGAGACCTTGATCAGCCGGTCCCAGCAGTCGCCCACCACCGCGTCGATGAGCACCACCGCGATCGCCCGGTCGGGGTCGCGGGCGGCGAGCTGGGTCACGAGCCGCCCGCCCATCGAGTGACCGGCGAACACGGCCCGGCGGATGCCGAGCTCGTCGAGCACCCGGGCCAGCAGCTGCGTGTACGACTCGAGGTCGTCGCCGCCGGTGGGCAGCCCCTGCGTCGCCCCGTGGCCGGCGACGTCGACGGCCACCACCTTGAAGCCCATGCCGACCAGGCGCGACAGCGTCTGGGCGTAGAGGATGCCCTCGGCCGTGAAGCCGTGGACCAGCACCACGGGCAGCCCGCGACCGCACACCGCCACCCCGACCCTGTGGTCGTCGTCGAGCACGATCTCGTGGCGGGCGAGCCGGGGCACGGCCACCAGCTGGTCGGTCTCGGCGGCCCGGCCGGGCCCCTCGATCGGGTCGCCGGGGTCGCCGGGCAGCTCCTCGATCGGCAGCAGCGCCCCGCGCGGCACGTCGGTTCCCGGCGATCCGAGCGGCGGCGGGGACGGGGCGTGCGCCAGCGGGATGACGTCGGCCAGCGCCTCGCCTTCGTCGCCACTGGGTTCGTCGTGCGCCACGATCTGCCCTCGGGTGCCTGCGCCGCCCGTGGCGGCGATGGCTTACACGATAAGCCGTGACAGGAACGTGTTCGCGTTCCGTCAGCGTGACGACTCGATGTCGACCGTCAGGGCGGCGGGGCGACGCCCAGGATGCGGCGGGCCTCGTCGCAGTCGCGGCCGATCTGTGCGATCAGCTCGTCGACCGAGTCGAACTTGGCCTCGCCGCGCAGCCAGGCCACGAACCGCACCTCGGCGTGCTCGTCGTACAGCCCTCCGGAGAAGTCGAGGAGGTGGGCCTCGAGCAGGCTGGCGTGGGCCTCGGCGTAGAACGTGGGCCGCCGTCCCAACGAGATGGCGGTGGGGTGGACCGAGCCGTCGGGCCGCTCGTACCAGCCGGCGTAGATGCCGTCGGCGGGCAGCAGCACGTCGCCGGGCACCGACACGTTGGCGGTGGGAAACCCCAGCTCACGACCCCGCTTGTCGCCGCGGGCGACGACGCCCCGGACCTCGTAGGGCCGGCCGAGCAGGGCGTTGGCCAACGCCAGGTCGCCTTCGGCGAGGGCGTGGCGGATGCGGGTCGACGACACCCGGTCGGCATCGCCGGCGGGACGCCCGTCGGTGCCGACGAGGTCGAGCCCCTCGACCTCGAACCCGAGCTCGGCGCCCATCTCGCGCAGGAGGGCCACGTTGCCCGACCGGCCGTGCCCGAAGTGGAAGTCGTCGCCGACCACGACGATCCGGGCGCCGAGGCACCCCGCGAGGACCTCGCGCACGAACTCGTCGGCCGGCTCGCGGCTGCGGACCTCGTCGAACGTGATGACCAGGCAGTAGTCGACGCCGGTCTCGGCCAGCAGCTCGAGCTTCTGGTCGAGGTCGGTGAGCAGGCGGGGCGCGGACTCGGGCCGCACGACCGACGCCGGGTGGCGATCGAAGGTCACGACCGCGGTGGCGAGGCCGCGCGCCTCGGCCCGCCGACGCACCTCGGCGATGACCGCCCGGTGGCCGAGGTGGACGCCGTCGTAGGCCCCGATGGTCACCGCCGTGCCCTCGGGGGGACGCGGGCAGGCGGACAGGTCGCGCAGCACCTCCATCGGGGCGGCAGCGTACCGGGCGCCACCTGCCGGCCCCGCACGCGATCGACTCAGGTGAGGTGGCCGAGCGCCTGGCGAACGTCGGCGACCAGGTCGGACACCGACTCGATTCCCACCGACAGGCGCACCAGCCCCGGAGGGACCTCGAGCGGCGATCCGGCGGCGGACGCGTGGGTCATCCGGGCGGGGTGCTCGACCAGGGACTCGACCGCGCCCAACGACTCGGCCAGCGTGAACACCTCGGTGCGCTCGCAGAACGCCACCGCGGCGTCCTCACCACCACGCGCCAGGAACGAGACCATCCCGCCGAAGTCGCGCATCTGCCGCTTGGCGACGTCGTGCCCCGGGTGCTCGGGCAGGCCGGGCCACAGCACCCGCTCGACCGCAGGGTGGCCGACGAGCGCCTCGGCGACGGCGCGGGCGTTGTCGCAGTGGCGGTCCATGCGGACCCCCAGCGTCTTGACCCCTCGCTGCACGAGGTAGCAGTCGACGGGCGACGGGACGCCGCCCACCGCGTTCTGGGTGAACCCGAGCCCGAACGCCAGGTCCTCGTCGTTCAGCGCCGCGAACCCCCCGACGACGTCGGAGTGCCCGCCGAGGTACTTGGTGGACGAGTGGACCACCACGTCGGCGCCGAGGGCCAGCGGCTGTTGCAGGTACGGCGTGGCGAACGTGTTGTCGACGACCAGGAGCGCGCCGTGGTCGTGGGCGACGTCGGCCACCGCGGCGATGTCGACGACCGCCATCGCCGGGTTGGTGGGGGTCTCGGCCCACACCATCGCGGTGCCCTCGGGCCAGGCCCGGGCCAGACCGGCGGGATCGGTCAGGTCGACCGCGTGCCAGGGGTGCCCGGCGGCCCCGTACACCTTGTCGATGAGGCGGAACGTGCCCCCGTAGGCGTCGCCGCCCAGCACCACGCCGGCGCCCGGTCGCAGCTGGCGGAGCACGGCGTCCTCGGCGGCCAGCCCCGACGCGAACGCGAACCCGTGGCGGGCCCCCTCGAGCGAGGCGAGGCAGGCCTCGAGCGCGGCGCGGGTGGGGTTGGCGCTGCGGGCGTACTCGTAGCCTGCGTGGCGGCCGACGCCCCGCTGGGCGAACGTCGTCGACAGGCTGAGGGGCGGCACCACCGCGCCCGTGACGGGGTCGGGCTCCTGCCCGGCGTGGATGGCGCGGGTCTCGAAGCCCCAGCGCTCGACGTTCCGGTCGCGCTCCTCGCTCACGACGCCCTCGACAGGTGCTCGAGCACGTCGGCCCGCCCCAGCACGGCCCACGGCCGGCCGCCGGCCAGCACCACCAGCGCGGGGGCCCGGTCGAGCAGCTCGACCGCCAGCGCGATCGGTTGGCCGATGCCGATGGTGGGCAACCGGTCCCCCATGACCTTCTCGACCGGCTCGTCGAGCACGTGCGGGTCACGGAACGCCAGCTCCATCAGGGCGAGCTCGTCGACCGCCCCCACGATCTCGGCCGCGGCCAGCGGCATCTCGCCCTTGGCCACCGGCAGCTGCGACAGCCCGTAGCCCCGCATCATGTTCACCGCCCGCTGGCCGCTGTCGGTGGGGTACACGTAGACGAGCGGCGGGATGGCACCGCCCCGCGTCTCGAGGACGTCGGCGACCGTGTGGCCCTCGGCCCGCACGAACCCGTAGCCCGCCATCCAGTCCTCGTCGAACACCCGGGACAGGTAGCCGCGCCCCGAGTCGGGGATGAGCACGACCACCAGGTCGTCGGGGCCGAGCTCTCGCCCGACCTCGAGGGCGGCGGCCACCGCGGTGCCGCCCGAGCCGCCGATGAGCAGGCCTTCCTCGCACGTCACCCGCCGGGCCATGAGGAAGCTGTCCTCGTCGGTGATCGGCACCACCCGGTCGACGAGCGAGGGGTCGTAGGTGGTGGGCCAGAAGTCCTCGCCGATGCCCTCCACCAGGTACGGGCGACCCGACCCGCCCGAGTACACCGACCCCGCCGGGTCGGCGCCGACGATCTGCACGGCCGGGCTCTGCGCCTTGAGGTACCGGCCGACGCCGGTGATCGTGCCGCCGGTGCCCACGCCGGCCACGAAGTGCGTGATGCGGCCGGCGGTCTGCCGCCAGATCTCGGGGCCGGTCGTCTGCTCGTGCGCCCAGGGGTTCCACTCGTTGCCGTACTGGTTGGGGCGGAAGGCTCCGGGCGTCTCGGCCACCAGCCGCTCGGCCACCGAGTAGTAGGACTGCGGATCCTCGGGGGCGACGGCCACCGGGCACACGATGACCGCGGGCCCCGTACGCCTCGAGCAGGTGGATCTTCTCGGGCGCCACCTTGTCGGTGACCACGAAGATGCAGTCGTACCCGCGCTGGGCCGCCACGATGGCGAGCCCGACCCCGGTGTTGCCCGACGTCGGCTCGACGATGGTGCCGCCCGGCTTCAGCTCGCCGGCGCGCTCGGCTTGTTCGATCATGGCCAGGGCCGGGCGGTCCTTCACGCTCCCGCCGGGGTTGAGCATCTCGAGCTTGACCGCCACGGTGCACGTCAGGCCGTCGGTCACCCGGTTCAGCCGCAACAGCGGCGTGTCCCCGATGAGGTCGACGAGCGAGTCGGCGATCTGCGGCGTTGCAGACGGTTCGGACATGACGCCTCCCGGGTCGGCTGGAAGCGCCACCGACCCTACCCAGCGGGACCGACCCCGCGGTGCGACGCTGCGAGCGGGGCCGTCGGTCCAGGTCAGGACCGGTCGGACGGGGTCGGCCTCAGAACGTACACGGATAGGTCACGCCGTCTCGGGTTGCCGCTCGCGTGCTGCCTGTCGGCCGGCTGTGGAGCTGGGGGTCGACCACCAAATCCCCCGCGTGGGCTGTGCCGAGCGCCCTATCTGCTCGGCCTCTCAGTCGACGAGCACGCAGCGGGTGCCGCGGTAGATCGTGGCCATGCACTTGTTGCAGTGCACGCAGAGCGACTCGTGGGTGGCGCCGGCCCGCCACCGGTTCACGAGATCGGGCTCGCGCAGCAGTGCCCGGCCCATCGCCACGAACTCGAAGCCCTCGGCCATCGCACCCTGCACCGTGTCGATCCGGTTGACGCCGCCGAGCAGCACGAGCGGCATCGACAGCGCGGCCCGGAACTGGCGGGCGTAGGGCAGCAGGTACGCCTCCGTCGTAGGGGTACTCGTGGAGGAACGCCTTGCCGAACAGCCGGAACGCCGGGCGGATCGGCCTTGGGCATGGCCCGGGACATCTCCGCCACCGGTGCCTCGCCCCGGAACAGGTACATCGGGTTCTGCAGCGAGCTGCCGGCGGTCAGCTCGATGGCGTCGAGCGCACCGTCGGCCTCGAGCATGCGGGCGACCTCGACGCTCTCGTCGAGCCACAGCCCGCCCCGGACGCCATCGGCCATGTTCAGCTTGGCCAGCACCGCCAGGCGGTCCCCCACCGCCTCGCGCACGGCGGTGACGATGGCCCGCGGGAAGCGGGCCCGGTTCTCGAGCGACCCGCCCCACTCGTCGGTGCGCTTGTTGAGGCGGGGGCTGAGGAACTCGCTCGGCAGGTAGCCGTGCCCGAGGTGGACCTCGACGGCGTCGAACCCCGCGTCGGCAACGACCCGGGCCGCGGCGGCGAAGTCGTCGACGATCCCGCGCAGCCGATCGACCGACACCGCCTTGGTGCGCTTCATGGCCAGCGGGCTGAACACGGGCGACGGGGACAGCCCCGGCAGCCCGGTGCCGGCCGCCACCGCGCCGGCGTGCCCGATCTGGGCCGAGACCGCGGCGCCCTCGTCGTGGACCGCGTCGGCCAGGCGGGCGAGGCCGGGGGTGATCTCGGGGGTGAGGATCAGCTCGTTGGGGGTGCCGCAACCGTCGGGCGCCACCGCGCAGTAGGCCAAGGTCGTCATGCCGACGCCCCCGGCGGCCACGTTCCGGTGGAAGGCGATCAGCTCGTCGTTGACCACGTGCTCGCGGGTCAGGCCCTCGAAGGTGGCCGCCTTGACGATGCGGTTCCGCAGCTCGCACGGGGCCGAGGGTGGCGGGCGCGAACGGATCGGGTGCCTGGGCGTCGGTCACGGTCGTCCCTCCTCCGGCTCCGGACCGTGGAGCCGAGGCGACCCTACCGAAACCTGACGGTGCGTCACATCCGGGGCGGAGCGGCCTAGGGGGCCAGGCCGTCGAGGACCACGTCGAGGAGGCGGTCGTCGTCGGGGTGCCGACCGCGCTCACGCAGCCAGGCCAGCGCCGACGCCAGGTCGAGGACGTCGGCGACCGTCACGTCGGGGCGCACCGCGCCGGCCCGCCGCGCCCGTTCGACGAGGGCGGCCGCCGCGGCTTCCTGCCGGTGGCACGACTCGGACAGGCGGCCCTCACCGCATCGGGCGTCGACCAGCGAGGACGCCAGGCCGCGGTACCGGGTCACGTGGCGGATCAGGGCGGCCAGCCACGTCCGCAGGGCCGTGGCGGCGTCGTCGGCCGCGAGCAGCTCGTCTCCGAGCGCCACCAACCCCTCGACCTCGCCGGCGATGAGCGCCGCCACGACGTCGTCCCGGGTCGGGAAGTGGCGGTACAGGGTGCCGATCCCGACCCCGGCCCGGCGGGCGACCTCCTCCAGCGAGGCGTCGGTGCCGCGCTCGGCGAACGCCTCGGCCGCCGCCTCCAGGAGGCGGTCGCGGTTGCGCTGGGCATCGGCCCGCCGTGGACGGTCACCGGCGGCCGTCGGGGTGGTCGAGGTGGTCGGGCTGGTCGTCATCGGGTCGAGCGGGTGGAGCGGGTGGAGCGCATTGCGAAGCGGAGGGTGCCTCCATATAGTCGGACAGCATCCGGAGGAACCCTCCGCATCCTAGCGAGGAGCACCCATGCGCATCGGCACCAGCGTCGGCCTGCAGATCGACGGCCCCCAGACCATCGACGACGTCGAGGGCGAGGTCCGGCGAGCCGCCGAGCTCGGCCTCACCGGCGCCTGGTGGTCCCAGACCTTCGGGTGGGACGCGCTCACCGCCGTGGCCGCCGTCGGGGTGGCCGTGCCCGGCATCGAGCTCGGCACCGCCGTCGTGCCCACCTACCCCCGCCACCCGCTGGCGCTCGCCTCCCAGGCCCTCAGCACGCGGGCCGTCGTCGGGGATCGCCTGACGCTCGGCGTCGGACCGAGCCACGCCCCCATCATCGAGGGGGCGCTCGGCGTCCCGTTCGACCGCCCCGGGCTCCACACCCGCCAGTACCTCGAGGCCCTGGCGCCGTTGCTGCGGGGCGAGGCCGTCGACGTCCGGGGCGAGGCCGTGCGGGCCACGGGGCAGGTCGTGGTGCCGGGAGCCACCCCGCCCCGCCTGCTCCTCTCCGCCCTCGGTCCCGCCATGCTGCGGATCGCCGGCGAGCTGACCGACGGCACGGCCGTCACGTGGACGGGCGTGCGCACGCTCGAATCCCACGTCGTGCCGCGCCTCACCGCCGCCGCGACGGCCGCCGGGCGGCCTGCACCGCACGTCGTGCTGAGCGTGCCTCTGGCGGTGACCACCGACGTCGACGGCGCCCGGGCCTGGGTGGCCGAGAAGTTCGGAGCCGCCGACGACCTGCCCAGCTACCGGGCCATGCTCGACCGCGAGGGCGTCCGCTCGGCCACCGACCTGACGGTCGCCGGCGACGAGGCCACCGTCGAGCGGGGGCTGCGGCGCCTCGCCGACGCCGGGGTCACCGAGTTCATCGCCGCCCCGGTGGGCGACGCCGAGCAGGTCGACCGCACCCTGGCGTTCCTCGGCGGCCTGGCCGCGGGGCCGCGCTCCCCCGCCGTCGCCGTGGGCGCCTCGGCCTGACGGGGTTCCGGCGACCGTCGGTCAGGGGGCCAGGACCACCGCCGGCTTGACCGTGCCGGGACGGTGGCGCTCGTAGACGGCGAGCAGCGAGCCGTCGGTGCCGAGCACCCCCCACGGCCCCTCCCCGGCCGCGCCGAGCACCGCGTCGTCGAAGACCCGGCCGTTGCGGACCAGCGCGGCCACCTCGTCGTCGACGGTCACCTGCGGGCGACCGCGCAGCGCCTCGGCCGGCGGGAGCAGGCGCTCGGGCGCCAGCGCCTCGAGGGCCAGCGCCTCGTCGATGCCGTACGGACCGACCGACAGGCGCCGCAGGGCCCGCAGGTGCGCGCCGCCGCCGAGACCTGACCCCACGTCGGCGGCCAGCGAGCGGATGTAGGTGCCCGACGAGCAGGTGACGTCGATGGGGTACACGCCGGGAGCCACCGGCTCGCCCACGGAGAAGACCTCGACCCGCACCGGCACCGCCGCCCGCTCGACCTCGACCCCTGCCCGGGCCAGCTCGTGGAGCCGGCGCCCGTCGACCTTCTTGGCCGACACCATCGGCGGCACCTGCTCGATCGCCCCGGTCAGCCGGGCCGCGGCCGCCCGCACGTCGGCCAGGCCGACCCCGGCCATGTCCCACGTGCCGGTGACCTCGCCGGAGGCGTCGAGCGTCGACGTGGCCGTGCCCAGCACGACCTCGCCGACGTAGCGCTTGTCGAGCCCCGACAGGAACGTGAGCAACCGGGTGGCCCGCCCGACGCCCAGCACCAACACGCCGGTGGCGTCGGGGTCGAGGGTGCCCGAGTGCCCGACCTTGCGCGTGCCGAGCAGGCCGCGGGCCTTCGCCACGACGTCGTGCGACGTCCAGCCTGCCGGCTTGTCGACGACGGCGACCCCGTCGGGTCCGTGGGCGCCGCCGCGTCGGGCCGTCACGGGGTGCCGGTGCCGCCCTCGCGGGCCTGCTCGCCGACCGGTGGCTCGGCCTCGTCGCCGATGTCGCGCAGGATCTGCTCGAGCCGCTCGGCCTGGCGGATCACCGCGTCGGGACGGAACGACAGCTCGGGCGTGCGCTTGATCCGCGTCTGGCGGCCGATCGCCCGTTGGAGGCGGGCCCGGTGCTGCTCCAATGCCTCGGCCAGCTCGGCGCTGGCCGCGGCGTCGTCCGCGCCTTCGGCGTCGTCGACCGAGCCCAACGCCGTGTACCACACCACCGCATGGCGGAGGTCGGGATCGACCTCGACCCCGACCACCGTGAAGAAGCCGAGCCGCTCGTCGTCGAGCCGTTCGATCTCCTCGGCCACGATCTCCTGGAGGAGCTGGTTCAGCCGGGCCGTGCGCGGATAGTCCCGAGCGGTTCCCGTATGAGCGCTTCATGTCGTCTCCTCCTCCTCGATCCACATCCGGTCGATCCGCAGCACCTCGACCTCGGGGAACGACCACACGAACCGTTCGACGTCGTCGAGCAGGTCGCCGAGGTGGGCGTGCGACGGGGCCACCGCCGCCACCCCCAAGGTGGCCAGGTGCCAGGCGTCGTGGTGCGCGACCTCGGACACCGACACGCGGTGCCGGCGGGCCAGCCCCTCGATCACGGGCCGGATCAGCGCCCGCTTCGCCTTCAGCGAGCGGCACTCGCGCAGGTAGAGCTCGATACGGAGAGCCGCCGCGTGCACGCCTTCAGCGTACGGCGGGACGGGCACGACGCCCGCCCACCGCACGCGGTCAGGTGCGAGGGATCTCGCGCTCCTCGAAGGTCTCGATGATGTCGCCCTGCTTGAGGTCCTGGAAGTCGGACAGCCCGATGCCGCACTCGAAGCCGGACTGCACCTCGCGGGCGTCGTCCTTGAAGCGCTTGAGCGACGTGATCGTGCCCTTCCAGATGATGGTGCCCTCGCGCAGGAACCGCACCTTGGAGTCGCGGGTGATGACGCCGTTGGTGACGTAGCAGCCGGCGATCTTGCCGACGCGGGGCACCGAGAAGATCTCGCGCACCTCGGCCTCGCCCGTGACCACCTCTTCGTACTCGGGGGCGAGCAGGCCGAGCATGGCGTTCTCGATGTCCTCGAGGACCTGGTAGATGATCTCGTAGGTGCGGATCTCGACGTCCTCGGCGAGCGCCAGCTCGCGCGAGGTGCGGTCGGGGCGCACGTTGAAGCCGATGATCGTGGCGTTGGACGCCGCCGCCAGCTGCACGTCGTTCTTGGTGATGCCGCCGACGCCGCGCTGCACGAAGGACAGCTTGACGTCGTCGCGCTCGAGCTTGCGCAGGGTCTCGGTGAGCGCCTCGAGCGAGCCGGTCACGTCGGCCTTGAGCACCAGGTTCAGCGTGGCGGCCTCGCCCTGCTGGATCTGCTCGAAGATGTCCTCGAGCTTGGCGCCGCCGCTGGTGACCGCGGCCTCGCGGCCGAGGCTGGCGACGCGCTGCCAGTGCTCGCGGGTCTGCGCCGCGGAGCGGGCCAGCTTCTCGTCGGGGGCGACCACGAACTGGTCGCCGGCGTCGGCGACCTCGTAGAGGCCGAGCACCTGCACCGGCGTGGACGGGCCGGCGTCGCGGATGTTGTTGCCGTGGTCGTCGATGAGCGCCCGGACACGGCCCCAGGCGGCGCCGGCCACGAGCGGGTCGCCGACCGAGAGCGTGCCGCGCTGGACCAGCACGGTCGCCACCGGGCCGCGGCCCACGTCGAGGTTGGCCTCGAGCACCACGCCGGCGGCGCGGCCGTCGGGGTCGGCCTCGAGCGGCGGGTCCTCGACGTCGGCCACGAGCAGCAGGGTCTCGAGCAGGTCGTCGATGCCGATGCCCTGCAGTGCGGAGACCGGCACCATCTCGACGTCGCCGCCCCAGTCGCTGGGGATGAGGCCCTGCTCGGAGAGCTGCTGCTTGACCCGGTCGGGGTTGGCGTTCTCGCGGTCGATCTTGTTGATGGCCACCACGATCGGCACCTCGGCCGCCTTGGCGTGGTTGAGCGCCTCGATGGTCTGCGGCATCACGCCGTCGTCGGCCGCCACGACCAGCACGACGATGTCGGTGGCCTCGGCGCCACGGGCACGCATGGCGGTGAACGCCTCGTGGCCCGGGGTGTCGATGAAGGTGATGCGCCGACCGTTCTTCTCGATCTGGTAGGCGCCGATGTGCTGGGTGATGCCGCCGGCCTCGCCCGCGACCACGTTGGCGTTGCGGATGCGGTCGAGCAGCTTGGTCTTGCCGTGGTCGACGTGGCCCATGACGGTGATGACCGGCGGGCGGGGCTCGGCGTCGTCGTCGGCGGCCGTCGTCGAACAGCTCGTCGAACCCGAGCTGGCGCTGCAGCTCGACCTCCTGCTCCTCGCCGGGGTCGACGAGGCGGATCTCGGCGCCGATCTCGGCCGCGAACAGCTCGATCATGTCGTCGGTGAGCGACTGCGTGGCCGTGACCATCTCGCCCTGCTGCAGCAGGAAGCGGACGACGTCGGCCGCGGTGCGGTTCAGCTTGGGGCCGAGGTCCTGCGGCGTCGAGGCGCGCTCGACGACGATCGTGCCCTCGGGGACGGGAGCGGACGCCGGCGTGTAGCTCGGCGCCTCCATCGGCTGCAGCTCCTCGCGGCTGCGACGGCGCCGGCCGCGTCGACGCGGCGGACGCTGGCCGCCACCACGGGGACCGCCACCGGGACGGCCACCGCCGCCGGGAGCGCCGCCGGGACCACCACCGGGCCGCCGCCGAAGCCGCCGCCCGGGCGGCCTACCGCCACCGCCGCCGCCGAAGCCGCCGCCGGGGCGGCCACCGCCGCCGCTGGGCGGGCCGCCGGGGCGAGTGCCGCCGCGACCGGGAGGGCCACCGCCGGGACGGCCGCCGCGCGGGGGCGCGGGGCCACGGCCACCGAGGCCGGGCGGGGGCGGGATGGGCTTGCCCGACAGCGAGGCGGGCGGGCCGGGAGGCGGCGGGATCGGCTTGCCGGACGAGGACGTCGGGCTGGGCCGGCCGGGCGCGGGCGCGGCTGGGCCGGGGCGGGCCGCCGGCCGGCGGGCCGCGGCGGCGCCGGGCGGGGGCGCCGTCGGGCGACCCGTGGGCGGCGGAGTCGGGCGCGGGGCACGCGGCGCCGGGCGCTCGGGGGCGCGGGGCGCCTCGGTGGGGCGGCGGACGCGCCGGGCGCGGCCGGCACCTCCTCGCGGCGCGGCGGGCGGCGGGCGCTCGCTGCCCGACGACGTGACCAGCCGGCCCGGGGGCGGCGGCGGTGCCGGTCGGCCGGCCGTGCGCTGGGGCGGCGCGGCCGGGGGCGACGACGGGCGGGGGTTCCACCCGTCGGACGACCCGCCGGCGGCGGGGCGCGACGGTGCCGGTGTGGTCGGGCGCGGACGGCGCCTCGGGGGCGGGGGCCTCGGCGCGGGCGGCCACCGGCTCGGGCCGGCGGCGGGGCGCCGGAGCCTCGGCCGGACCACCGGTGGCGGGCGTCTCGGGCCGCGGGCGGCGGGCGCCTCGGCCGGCGCCTTCGCCGCCTTCTTCGTGCTCTTGGCCGCCTTCGTGGCCTTCGTGGCCTTGGCGGGCTTGGGCTCTTCAGGCTGCTCGGCCCGGGTGAGGCCCTCGCGCTCGGCCCGGCGCCGGACGCGGTCGGCCTGCGCCTCCTCGATGCCCGAGGAGTGCGTCTTCACCCCGATGCCCAGGTCGAGGGACAGGTCGAGGGTCTCCTTGTTCGTCATCCCGAGCTCCTTGGCGAGCTCGTGGACCCGGATCTTCGCTGCCAAAGTTGTCTCTGACCAGCCCTTCGTCTTGCTCGGGGGCGCGATCGCGCGCACGTGGTGGTGCGGATCGCGGCCCTCCATCCTCGCGCAGCCCGCGGCCCGGGCACGAACATCGATTGCGAAACACGTGCGGCTCAGTGCCCAGCCGGACGGTCGGCGACCCTCGCGGAACGCTCGTGGGAACGCCCCGCGGCGGACGGCGAGCGCCCGACAGGCGTCGAGCGTGGCCCGGCAGAGCCACGCGCCGCGACCAGCAAGTGTACGGCCCTCGACCGGAGTTCCATCAGGACCCCGGACGAAGCGGACCAGCTCGGACTGGCCGGCCGTGCGCCGGCACCCGATGCAGGTGCGCTGCGGCTCGGCCCGCCCGGGTCGGCTACCCGCTCGCTCGGCTTGTCATCGGCGGGCTCGCCCGCCTCGGCCGCGCTCTCGGCCTCTTCGTCGGTCTCGGTCAGCTCGGCCACGTCCTCGGCCACCTCGTCCTCGGCGTCGAGCTCGGCCGCCACGTCCTCGGTGGCGGTGTCGGCCTCGGCCCCGTCGGACGCGGCCTCGGCGGTCGCAGCCTCCTCGGCCGGAGCCTCGGTCGCAGCCTCCTCGGCGGCCGCAGGCTCGGTCGCAGCCTCGGCGGCCGGAGCCTCGGTCGCCGCGCCTCGGCGGCCGGAGCCTCGGCCGGAGCCTCGGCGGCCGGAGCGTCGGTCGCCGCCTCGCCCTCGGCCGGAGCCTCGGTCGCCGCCGCCTCCCAGTCCTCGGCCTTCAGGGCCGGGCCGCCCTCGGCGGGCTGCCACACCTGCTCGCCGGTCTCGGCGTCGACGACCCACTCGCCCTCGGCCCAGTCCTGCTGGCCGTAGGTCTCCTCCTCGGCGAGCTGGGTCTCGCTCTTGATGTCGACGCGCCAGCCCGGTGAGGCGGGCCGACAGGCGGGCGTTCTGGCCCTCCTTCCCGATGGCCAGCGACAGCTGGTAGTCGGGCACGATGACCTCGGCGACGCCGGTGTCCTCGTCGATGCGGACCTCCTTGACCTTGGCCGGCGAGAGCGCCTTGGCGACGAACTCGAACGGGTCGTCGGTGAACGGCACGATGTCGATCTTCTCGCCGCGCAGCTCGTTGACGACCAGGCGGACGCGGGCGCCACGGGCGCCGACGCAGGCGCCGACGGGGTCGACGTTGTTGTCGTTCGACCACACGGCGATCTTCGTGCGGTGCCCGGGCTCGCGGGCGCACGCCTTGATCTCGACGACGCCGTCGGCGATCTCGGGGACCTCGAGCTCGAACAGCTCGAGGACGAGGCCCGGGTGGGTGCGGCGACACGACGATCTGCGGGCCCTTGGACGTGCGCCGGACCTCGACGATGTAGGCCTTGAGGCGGGTGTTGGCCTCGGGTCGCTCGTACGGCACCTGCTCGGCCTGCGGCAGCAGCGCCTCGACCGGCCCCAGGTCGAGCAGCGTGTAGCGGCTGTCGCTCTGCTGGATGATGCCGGTGACGATGTCGCCCTCGCGGCCGGCGTACTCCTCGTACTTCAGCTCGCGCTCGGCCTCGCGGATGCGCTGGGTCATGACCTGGCGGGCCGTCTGGGCGGCGATGCGGCCGAAGTCCTTCGGCGTGACGTCGAGCTCGGGGCCGTACGGCTCGCCGTCCTCGTCGAGCTCCTGCGCGTAGACGCGGATGTCGAAGTTCGTCGGGGTCGATCGTGACCCAGGCGTACTCGTGCGCGCCGGGCATGCGCTTGTAGGCCGACTCGAGGGCGTCGGCGAGCGCGGCCATGAGCGTGTCGACGGAGATGCCCTTCTCGGCGGCCAGCGCCTGCAGGGCGTCCATCATCTCGGTCTCGCTCATGGCTTCTCGTCCCTCTTGCTCGTCGATGGTGGTGGCGGCGGCGCCGCCGGCCTTCGCCGCGGCCGGGCGCCGGCCCTTGCCGGGCTTCGGGGCGGGCCCCACTCGAACACGGTGCGGGCCCGGTCGATGTCGTCGTAGGCCAGCCGCTCGTCGCCGTCGCGCGGTGCGGACCGTGACGCCGTCGTCGTCGGCGGCCACGACCTCGCCCTCGAGGCGGCGCTCACCGCCGTGGGCGGCGCCACCGGCGGCGGTGAGCTTGACCGTCACCGACTCGCCCACGGCACGGGCGAAGTGGCGCGGGCGTGCGCAGGCGGCGCTCGAGGCCGGGGCTGCTGACCTCGAGGGTGTAGGCCCCGGCGATGGGGTCGGCCTCGTCGAGCGCGCGGGACACGGCGCGGGTGGCGTCGGCGAGCACGTCGAGGTCGAGGCCGGCCGGGCGGTCGACGACCACCTTCAGCGACCGGACCGGCGACCTCGATGTCGTACAGCTCGAGGTCGCGCTCGGTCAGGAGGGGCAGCACGATGTCGCGCACGCGGTCGGCGACGGTCATCGGGGCTGGCCTCCTTCCTTTCATACGAAAGGCGTGGGCACCGGGCCCACGCCTTCGCTCGAACCTCTCGAACGGTGACGAATCCGTAACGAAACGGACGCTGGAGTATAGCGGCGCACGGCCCGTCACGGACCGTGGCATACCGCAGTCGACCGGCGCGTCAGTAGGCGCGGGCGACGACGGCGACGAGATCGTCGTCGTCCTCGGACGACGGGCAGGTCGCCGTCGGGCGCCGACCAGGCAGCGCACCGTGACGCCCTGGCCGGCCAGCGCGGCCTCGCCCTCGCCCCGCACGAGCCGCCCACGGCAGGCGGGCGAAGCCGGTCTGGGCGGCCTCGGCCGCCTCGTCGAGCGGTCGTCACGTCGACCGTGCGCCGCGTCGCGCCGGGCGGTGGCCGCGGCCAGCAGGTCGGCCTGGATCCGCTCGAGCAGCGTCGGCCACCCTCGGCGCCGGCCTCGGCCAGCGGCACCTGGCTCCTTCTCGCCGGTGTCGCGGCGCACGAGCGGTGACGAGGCCCTCCGCCAGGTCGCGGGGGCCGACCTCGACCCGCACGGGCACGCCCTTGAGCTCCCAGTCGGTGGCCCGCCGGCCGAAGCTGGTGGCGACCGCGGTCGTCGAGCCGCACCCGCACGCCGGCGTCGCCGAGCTCGGCGGCGAGGGCCGCGGCCCGCTCCCCCGCGCCGTCCTCGTCCTGGACCAGCAGGACCACGGCCTGGATCGGCGCCAGCGCGGGGCGGCACGCACGAGGCCGTCGTCGTCGCCGTGGGCCATGATCAGCCCGCCGATCATGCGGGTCGACGACGCCCCACGAGGTCGTCCAGCCGTAGCTGCGGTCTCGCCGTCGGCGTCGAGGTAGCTCGATGTCGAAGGCCTTGGCGAAGTTCTGGCCGAGCTCGTGGCTGGTGCCCATCTGCAGCGCCTTGCCGTCGCCCATCATGGCCTCGCACGTCATCGTGTTGATGGCGCCCGCGAACCGCTCGCTCGGCGTCTTGCGCCCGACGAGCACCGGCATGGCGAGCACGTCGACCATGAAGTCCCGGTACACGTCGTGGAGGATGCGCGTGGCGTAGGCGGCGGCGTCCTCGCGGCTGGCGTGGGCGGTGTGGCCCTCCTGCCAGAGGAACTCGGTGGTGCGCAGGAAGAGGCGGGGGCGCAGCTCCCACCGCACGACGTTGGCCCACTGGTTGAGCAGCAGGGGCAGGTCGCGGTAGCTCTGCACCCACTTGCGCCATGTACTCGCCGATGACCGTCTCGCTGGTGGGCCGCACGACGATCGGCTCGTCGAGCTCCTTGCCGCCCGCGTGGGTGACGACCGCCAGCTCGGGGCTGAAGCCCTCGACGTGCTCGGCCTCGCGTCGCAGGTAGCTCTCGGGGATGAACAGCGGGAAGTAGGCGTTCTCGGCGCCCGGCCGCCTTGATGCGGTCGTCGACCTCGGCCTGCATCCGCTCCCAGATGGCGTAGCCGTAGGGCCGGATGACCATGGTGCCCCGCACCGGGCCGTTGTCGGCCAGCTCGGCCTTGGACAGCACGTCCTGGTACCACCGGGGGAAGTCGTCGGCCTGCGGCGTGAGCACCTTCGCCATAGGGGTACGGATCGTACCGGCCGGCCCGCGCCCGGCCCGCAGCGGTTCAGCGGGCGGGCATCGAGGGGCAGGACCGGCCGACCCCCCGAGGCGGTCAGCTAGCCGATCGGATCGACCTGCGGGCGTCCGACGACCGAGAGACCGCCGTCGAGCTCGTAGGTCACGACGGCCTGCCCGGTCGGGCAGCAGTGCGGCGCATCCTCGTCGTACACCCCGTAGGTCACCAGGACCTCGTCGCCGTCGACGCGCCACGTCGAGAAGCGCCGGGGGGAAGCGGCTGTCGTCGGCCACCGAGTCGGGGCGCGCCGGTGATCGTGTCGATCAGCAGGGGCAGGCGCGCCGGATGCCGACCAGACCTGCACCGTGTCCTCGGCGCCGTTGGCCCCGTACGCGCACGTCGCCCGCACGACGGCCTCGTCGTCGCCGTCACCGTCGAGGTCGCCGTAGAGGACGACGGGATCGACGATGAGCTGCGCGAACGTGGCCTGGTCGAGCAGCGCGCTCTCGCCGGCGGACACGCCGATCGCTGCGCGGCGTCGGCGTCGGGCAGGGCGTCGGCGCACGCGACACCCGGTTGCGCCAGGGCCGAGAAGTCGACGGTGCGGACGGAGTCGGTGGGCGCCGGATCGGCGGGGGCCGCGGCTGCCGGCCGAGCCGGCTGGGCGTCGCCGGCGACGGCGACGACCGCGGCGAGGGCGCCGAGGGCGAGGAGGGTGACGCTGGAGCGGCGGGAGCGGGAGGGGGTACGCACGACCGGCGGACGATACCGAACGTCGTGTGACGGTTCCGTTGCGTCAGCGTTCCGATCGCGCGCCACAGCCCGCCCCCCGGAGACCTCAGTCCCGCCCGCCCGGAGGGCCGACGAGGACCACCCAGGCCACGACCCCGAACAGCGCCACGAGCAGCGCGGCCCGGACGACGGCGAAGACCATGCCGAGCACGAACTGCAGGACGATCCACACGACGGCGAGCACCACGATGCCGAGGAGGATGCGACTCGCGATCCCACCGCTCGGAGGTTCCACCTGCCGCGCCATGACGTCAGGCTACTGCGGTCGGGCCCGGGTGAGCCGTCGGGTTCGGGAGGCGATCCCGTTCCGTCCCCGGCTGCGGCTCAGAGCTTGCGGATGACCTCGACGCGCTGCTCGCTGTGGTTGGCGTCGGCGCCCTGCTCGTCGAGCAGCTCGGCGCGGTCGCGCTCGGCCGCCCGCCGCGCCGCGTCGCTGGTGCTGCGAGCCCGCTCGAGCGCGGCGTCGATGCCGTTGTCGCCGATGAACGTGGCCCACTCGACCAGCGCGTCGACCATCTCGTCCTCGGGCACGACGGCGACGTTCTGCCCGCGCACGAAGAGGTGGCCCTTGTTCTTGCCGGCCGCGATGCCGATGTCGGCGTCGCGGGCCTCGCCCGGCCCGTTGACCACGCAGCCCATGACCGCCACCTGCAGCGGGATCTCCTTGTCGCCGAACGCGTCCTGCGCCCGGCGGGCGACGTCGATGACGTCGATCTCGGCCCGGCCGCACGACGGGCAGGCGATCAGGTCGACGTTCTTGCGCTCGCGCAGGCCCATCGACTCGAGCAGTGCCCGTCCGGCCCGCGCCTCCTCGACCGGATCGGCGGTCAGGCTGTAGCGGATCGTGTCGCCGATGCCCTCGGCCAGCAGCGTGGCGATGCCGGCCGTGGCCTTGATGATGCCCCCGGGCAGCGGACCGGCCTCGGTGACGCCGAGGTGCAGCGGATGGTCGACGGCGTCGGACAGCTGCCGGTACGCCTCGATCATCAGCGGCACCGACGACGCCTTCACCGAGATCTTCACGTCCTCGAAGCCGACCTCGTCGAAGTACGCCAGCTCCATCTGGGCCGACTCGACCATGGCCTCGGGCGTGACCTTGCCGCCGTACTTCTTGTACAGGTCGGGGTGCGAGCGACCCGCCGTTCACGCCGATGCGGATGGGAACGCCCCGGTCCTTGGCCTCCTGCGCCACCAGCTTGATGTGCTCGGGCCGCCGGATGTTGCCCGGGTTGAGCCGCAGGCAGTGCACCCCGGCCTCGAGCGCGGCGAGCGCCATGCGGTGCTGGTGGTGGATGTCGGCGACGATCGGCACCGGCGACCGGGGGACGATGCGGGCGAGCCCTTCGGCCGCCTCGGTCTCGTTGCACGTGCACCGCACGATGTCGCACCCGGCCATGGCCAGGTCGTAGATCTGCTGCAGCGTGCCGTCGACGTCGGCCGTCTTGGTGGTCGTCATCGACTGCACCGTGATCGGTGCGTCGCCGCCGACGGGCACGTCGCCCACCGTGATCTGGCGGGTCTTGCGGCGCGGGTACGAGGACTCGCCCAGTTCCATCAGAGTTCGATGGGGTTGACGAGGTCGAGGTAGATGGTGGTGATGCCGATCAGACCGAGGACGAGCACCACGGCGTAGGTCAGCGGCAGGAGCTTGGCGAAGTCGGCGTGGTACCGGCGGCCGGCGCGGGACCGGACACGTTCGTAGATGGCCACGGCCGCGTGCCCGCCGTCGAGCGGGGGCAGCGGCAGCATGTTGAGCAGCCCCAGCAGCAGGTTGACCTGGAAGAACAGCACGAGCATGAAGGCGGCGCGGTGCTCGACGTCGTGCGAGCCGATCTGGACGAGCCCCACGATCGAGATCAGGCCCTCGGGGTTGCGCCCGCTGTCGGACGCCTGGGCGCCACCGCCGCCCCCGGAGCTCTCGGTCCGGTCGTCGCGGGCGCTGCCCACGTCCTCGGCGAAGCTGCCCAGGCCCGACGGGCTGAAGAACCGGCCCAGCGCTCCGACGCTCGCGGCCGTGACGTCCCACATCTCGCGGGGCGTCTGGGAGATCGCCGTGCCGACGCCGACCGGCTCGGCCTGGAACTCGGCGTCGGTGCCCACCCCGAGGAACGGGGTCCCGGCCTCGCCGCCGGGCTTGCCCGCCGGGCGGGGCCCGAGCGTGGCGTCGATCGTGCGCTCGTCGCCGTCTCGCACGATGGTGAGCTCGACCTCGTCACCCACGTCGAACCCGGACAGGGCCTCGGGCAGCGAGCCGTAGTCGGACGCCGAGCGCCCGTCGATCTCGACGATCTCGTCGCCGTCTTCGAGCCCGGCCGCATCGGCCGCGCTGTCCCGCTCGACGCTCGTGACCGTCCAGAACTCGGGCCGGGGGTCGGTGATGCTGCCACCGGGGATGCCGACCACGCCCAACAGCACGACCCCGATCACGAACGCCTGCAGCAGGTGTGACAGCGATCCGGCGCTCACGACGAGCAGCCGCTGCGGGAACGACTTCTGACGGTAGGTGCGGGGCTCGTCGGCGGGGTCGGCCTCGTCGAGGTTGTTCATCCCGATGATGCGGACGTACGCGCCCGCCGGGATCACCTTGAACCCGTACTCGGTCTCGCCCCGCTGGAACGACCAGATCTTCGGCCCGAACCCGATGAAGAACTCGGTGACCTTCATGCCCGCCCGCTTGGCCGTCACGTAGTGGCCGAGCTCGTGGAGGAAGATCGTGAGGACGATCCCGAGGATCATCACCAGCGCCGGCCACCCCGCCCGCAGCCCGACGGCGACGAGCACCGCGATCAGCAGCGCCAGGCGCAGGCCCCCGGTCTCGTAGGACGGCGTGTCGGTGGCCGGGCCCGGCGGCGAGGGCGTCGGGGGTGCGTCCTGCGGCCCCGGGGGCGCGGCCTGCGCGTCGACCGGAGCCCCGGTAGGGGCCTCGTCCTGTCGGCGCATGTCGGTCACTGGTGCACCCCTCGGGCGCACCGGTGACCGAATCGCCACTTCGTGGCGCAGGGCCGACTGTGCTGTTCGACCTCGCTGCGCTCGGTCATGCCGCGATCCTCTCGATCTCGTGACGGGCGGCCTCGCGGCCACGACGGTCGGCGTCGATCACGGAGTCGACCCCGTCGGCCGTGCCCCCATCATGCCGGGACAGCACCGCGTTGAGGACGTCAGGGATGGCTGACCAGGCGATCCTGCCCCCGAGGAAGGCCTCGACCGCCTCCTCGTTGGCCGCGTTCAGCACCGCCGGAGCCAGGCCTCCGGCGCGACCCGCGGCGTAGGCGAGGCCCAGGCACGGGAAGGCGTCGTGGTCGGGAGGCTCGAACTCGAGCGGCCCGCAGGCGGCCCAGTCGATGCGGCCGAACGGCGTGGCGATGCGGTCGGGCCACGCCAGCGCGTACCCGATCGGCAGGCGCATGTCGGGGTAGCTGAGCTGGGCGATGGTCGAGCCGTCGCTCATCTCCACCATCGAGTGGACGATCGACTGGGGGTGCACGACCACCTCGATGTGGTCGTAGTCGAGGTCGAACGCGGTACCGAAGAGCTCGTGTGCCTCGATGACCTCGAGGCCCTTGTTCATGAGGGTCGACGAGTCGACGGTGATCTTGGGCCCCATGGACCACGTCGGATGGGCGAGGGCGTCGTCGACGGTCACGTCGGCCAGCTCGGCCCGGGTGCGACCCCGGAACGGACCGCCGCTGGCGGTGAGCACCACGCGGGCCACCCGACCGGGGTCACCGCCCGCGTTGGCGGCCAGGCACTGGTGCACCGCGCCGTGCTCGGAGTCGACCGGCACGATCTGCCCCGCGCCCGGTCGGGCGAGCACCTCACGGACCACGGGACCGCCCGCGATCAGCGACTCCTTGTTGGCCAGGGCGAGACGTCGACCCGCCGCCAGCGTGGCCAGCGTCAGCCGCAGGCCGGCGAACCCGACCACACCGTTGACGCAGACGTCCGCCATCGTGCCCATCTCGGCCAGGGCCTCGACCCCCGCCCGGACCTCGGTGCCGGGCGGCACCGCGTCGGCCACGTCTGCCGCGCGGGACTCGTCGCCCACGACCACCAGCTTGGGGCGCAGGTCGCGGGCCTGGGCGACCAGCTGGTCCACCGACGACCACGCGCCGAGGGCGACCACCTCGAAGCGGTCGGGCTCGGCTCGAACCACGTCGATGGTCTGAGTGCCGATCGACCCGGTCGAACCGGCGACGGCGACGGTCGTCACGGCCACCCGCCCAGGGTAGCTGTCGACTCTCTGGCGACCGAGGCCGCCCCGGCGTACCTCTCCCGCCGACCTCTCAGGTGAGGAAGAAGTCGCTGATGCGGGACAGGTACCACACCGCGGGGAGCACGAACAGCAGGGCGTCGAAGCGATCGAGCAGACCGCCGTGACCCGGGAGGATGCTGCCCATGTCCTTGATGCCGAGGTCGCGCTTGACCAACGACTCGGCCAGGTCGCCGAGGGGGGCGACGAGGGCGACGAGGATTCCGAGCTTCAGCCCCTCCTGCCAGTCGTCGAAGGGGTAAACCCCGAGGATCGCGAACACGACCGCGGCCACGACCGCCAGCAGCATGCCGCCGGCGAGGCCCTCGATCGTCTTGTTCGGGCTGGCGGCCGACAGCGGACGCGAACCGGCGCTGCGGCCCACGAACAGGGCGCCCACGTCGTAGGCCACCGTCGGGATCACCGCCGCCAGGAGGAACGCGACACCGTGCCCGAACGGCGCGGCGAGCAGCAGCCCGGCGAACGAGCCGAACAACCCGATCCACCCCACGCCGAGCAGGGTCACCCCGATGTTGGCCACCGGACGGTCGCCGCCGGCACCGACGAGGTACCACAGGAAGCTCACGGCCACCGCCAGCACGAGCACGAGGGGGATCGCCGCCTCCCCGTAGTTGTACGCGGCGATGACCGCACCCGCCGCCGCCGCCACCCCCACGGGCATCGGCGCTTCGAACCCGGCCGTGTTCACGGCCACGAAGAACTCGTAGGCCGCGTACGACAGGATCGGGACGGCGACGATCATCCCGCCCAGCGGGCCGAGCACGGCGAAGGCCGCCAGCGCTGCGGCCAGGAAGCCGACCCCCACGAGGACCGCCATGCGCAGGTCGCGGTCGGGCGCCTTGCGGGTCGCCCGGCGAGGGGCGGTGCCGACCGGCGGGCCACCCCTGCGGCGAGCGTCGGGGAACCCCGCCGCCGGCTCGTCGTAGACCTCGTCGTCGTAGACGTCGTCGTACCCCTCGGAGTAGCCCGCCTCGTAGCCCTCTTCCTCGTAGCCGGCGTCGCCGTAGGGATCGTCGTAGGACGGCTGTGCGGCCTGGCGGCGGGCTGTCGAACACCGAGCGGCCCGGCGACGGATCGACATCCGCCTCGTACGGCGGCGGCGCGCCTCGACCGCCGCCCGTCTGCTCGGACGGCGACGGAGCGGGCCACCCCGAGGGGCCCGGCGCCGGCGCACGCGTCGGCTCTTCGCGCCATCGGGGGTCGGGGTCGTACCCCGACCACGTGTCGTCACCCTGGCGCGGGTCGCGTCCGCTCATGTGCGGGACCTCCTCTGCGGCCGAACCGGCCCAGTGCGACAGCTCGGGTGCGTCCGTCGGCCGTTGGACGGGCACCACGGGCGGACGCTCGATCGAATTCGGGTCGTCGTAGGACCCGAGGGGGAAGCGGAGCGCCGGGCGGGGCCCCTCCGCGGGCGGGGACGCCGGTCGGTCGCCGAAGCGCGGCTGACCCTCGGCGAAGCGATGCCGGATGTCGTCGCGCTCGAGCGCCTCGGCCGCCTCGTCGGCGCCGAGCAGGCGCACGCCCTCGGTGGGATCGCGGTGGCGCTGGTCGCGGCGGTCATCCCGATCGGTCACGTCGTCTTCCTTCCGTCGAACCCGCCCTCGATGAAGCTGGCACCTCGCTGGCGTCGTTCTGCATCGGTGGTGCGACATGCGGTGTCGCTCCACCATCCTGACCGCATCGCCCCCCCAGGTGGTGGCAAAGGCTCCGCGGGCGCCGGGCTGCGGCGGCCCCCGGAGGAGGGGCGCGACGCCGGCTCACACCTCGAGCAGCTCCTGTTCCTTGTGCTCGAGCGCCCCGTCGACGTCGGCCTCGTACTTCTGCGTGAGCTTGTCGAGCTCCTTCTCGGCCCGGGTCAGGTCGTCGGCCGAGATGTCGCCGTCGTGCTCGAGCCCCTCGAGATCGTGGCGCGCGCCCCGCCGGGCGTGGCGGATGCTGACCCTGCCCCTCCTCGGCCATGCCGCGCACGACCCGCACGAGCTCCTTGCGGCGCTCCTCGGTCAGCGGCGGGAAGTTGAGGCGGATGACCTGGCCGTCGTTGCTGGGCGACAGCCCGAGGCGGCTGGTCTGCAGCGCCTTCTCGATGGCGCCGATCGACCCCTTGTCGTACGGGCTGATCACGAGCAGCCGCGCCTCGGGCACCGTGAAGCCGGCGATCTGCTGCAACGGCACCTCGGTGCCGTAGTAGTCGACCGGCAGCTTCTCGACCAGCGCCGGTGCGGCCCGCCCGGTGCGGACCCCGGTGAACTCGGCCCGGGCGTGGTCGACCGCCTTCGCCATCTTGTCGCGGGCCTCGTCGAGGACCATCGCGATCATGTCGTCGTCAGGCACGGGTGCTCCTGGATCGAGAGCGACGGCGACGCGCGCCAGCAGCGCCCCGGGCCGGCCGGATGCGCCCGGGCGGCCCCTCCTGCTGCCCGCTGTCGTCGATTGCTCGTGGTGCGCTCGCAGACGTCGTACCACTAGTGGATCAGCGTACCGATCTGCTCGCCCTCGACGATGCGACGGATGTTCCCGGAGCCGAGCAGGTCGAACACCACGATCGGCAGCTTGTTGTCCATGCAGAGGGTGATGGCGGTCGAGTCCATCGCCTTGAGGCCCCGGTTGAGCACCTCGAGGTAGCTGACCTCGTCGATCCGGGTGGCGTCGGGCGTCGTGCGGGGATCGGCGGTGTAGAGACCGTCGACCCCCGAGTGCGTGCCGCGCAGCATCCCGTCGGCCTCGATCTCGACGGCACGCAGGGCGGCCGCCGTGTCGGTGGTGAAGAACGGGTTGCCGGTGCCGCCGGCGAAGATCACGACCCGCCCCTTCTCGAGGTGGCGGATGGCGCGGCGGCGGATGTAGGGCTCGGCGACCTGGGCCATGTGGATGGCCGTCTGCACCCGGGTCGGCTGACTGAGCCGCTCGAGCGTGTCCTGCAGGGCCAGCGCGTTGATGACCGTGGCCAGCATGCCCATGTAGTCGGCCTGGGCCCGGTCCATGCCGGCGCCGGCGCCGGTCATCCCCCGCCAGATGTTGCCGCCACCGACCACGACCGCGATGTCGACGCCCGCTCTGCGGACGTCGACGATCTCGTTGGCGATGAACTCGGCGAAGGTGCCGTCGATGCCGTAGCCGACGTCGCCGGCGAAGGCCTCGCCCGACAGCTTGAGCAGGACGCGTTGGTAGGTCATCCGACACACCTTCCCGCCCTTCCCGGCGACGCCGGATGCGGTCGCCGGGGCTGGTCTCACCCGCCGATGAACAGCTGGGCGAAGCGAACGATCGTGGCCTTGCCGCCTTCGGCGAGCTGGGCCACGGTCAGCTTGTCGTCGCGCACGAAGGGCTGGTCGACGAGCACACGCTCTTTGTACCAGCCGGTGAGGCGCCCCTCGACGATCTTCGGCCACGCCGCCTCGGGCTTGCCCTCGGCCTTCGTGATGTTGAGCAGCGTCTCGCGCTCCTCGGCCACCAGCTCCTCGGGCACCTCGTCGCGGGTGAGGTACTGGGGCTTGGCGAACGCGACGTGCACCGCGATGTCGTGCGCCAGCTCGGGCGTGCCGCCCTGGAGCACCACGACGACGCCGTTGACGCCCCGGCCGTCCTGCCGGTGCAGGTAGGTGTCGACGGTCTCGCCCTCGGACAGCTTGAGCTGCACGACGCCGCCGACCTCGATGTTCTCCTTGAGGGTCACCTTGAGGTCGTCGATGGCGTGCTGGTGCGCGGCCACCCCGGACTCGCCCGAGGCGGCCACCGAGTCGGCGAGCTCCTGGGTGAGGTGGATGAAGTTCTCGGACTTGGCGACGAAGTCGGTCTCGCACTTGAGCTCGACCATGCCGACCGTGCCGACGTTGGTGGCGATGGCGATGGCGCCCTGCGCGTTCTCGCGGCCGGCGCGGTCGTCGGCCTTGGCCAGGCCCTTCTCGCGCAGCAGCTTGCGCGGCGGCGTCCATGTCGCCGTCGGTCTCGGTGAGCGCCTTCTTGGCGTCCATCATGCCGGCGCCGGTGGCCTGGCGCAGGGCTTGGACGTCCTTGGCGGTGAAGTCGGCCATCGGGGCTCAGGACTCCTGGGTGTCGGTGGCGGTGGTGTCGGTAGGAGGTCGGTGTCGGCGGAGGTCGGGTCGGCGGAGGTGGCTCGGCGGGGGTGGCCTCGTCGGCGGCAGCGGGCTCGGGCGTGAGGTCCACGCCCGCCTCTGCCTCGGCCTCGGCGACCTCGGGGGCGATCGACTCGCTCAGGGGCTCTTCGCCGACCGGGGTGACGGGGGCGGGCCGGGGGGCCGGCCGACCGGCCGCCACGCGGCTCTCGCGCTGCTGCGCCTCGAGCAGGGCCAGGCGGCGGGCCTCGGCCTGCTCGGCGGCCACGCGGGCCTGGTCGTCGGTCGGAGCGGGGCGCCACCGGGGTGGCGAGCGAGGCCATGTGCTTGCCCTCGATCACGGCGTCGGAGATCACGCGGCACAGCAGGGTGCCCGAGCGGATGGCGTCGTCGTTGCCCGGGATCACGTAGTCGATGACGTCGGGGTCGCAGTTGGTGTCGACCACCGCCACGACCGGGATGCCGAGCTTGTTGGCCTCGGTGACCGCGATGTGCTCCTTCTTGGTGTCGAGCACGAACACGGCCTGGGGCAGCTTCTCCATCGAGCGGATGCCGCCGAGGTAGCGAGCGAGCTTGTCGAGCTCGCGGGTCTTGAGCAGCGCTTCCTTCTTGGGCATCGCCGCGAACTCACCGGAGTCGCGCTGACGCTCGAGCTCGAGCATCTTGGCGACGCGCTTGCTCATGGTCTGGTAGTTCGTGAGCATCCCGCCGAGCCAGCGCTCGTTGACGAACGGCATGCCGCTCTTCTCGGCGTACTGCTCGATGGGGTCCTGCGCCTGCTTCTTGGTGCCGACGAAGAGCACGGAACCGCCCTTGGCGGTGATGTCGCGCACGAAGGTGTACGCGGACTCGATCCGGGTCAGCGTCTGCTGGAGATCGATGATGTAGATGCCGTTGCGCTCACCGAAGATGAACCGCTTCATCTTCGGGTTCCACCGGCGGGTCTGGTGCCCGAAGTGGACACCGGCCTCGAGGAGCTGCTTCATGCTGACGACGGCCACGATGTGGTCCTTTCCCAGGGTTCGACGTCGCCGGCCCGGCGCCCGGAGGCGACCATGGGATGGGCCGGCTGTGAGGTGTGATGTGATCGAGGGCGCGACCAGGGGTTCCTGGCCGGCGTGACAGCCTATCGGGCGCCCGGCGGTGCTCGCACACCCGGCCCGACGGTCGGGGCCGGTCACCCGGCCGCCCGGAGCACGAGGCCGAGGTGGTCTTCGGCGGCGGCGATGGTGTGGCCGGTCACCACGTCGGCGACGACATCCTCCCACCCCTCGCAGCCCGGTGGGCGGCCGGCGAGGGCGCGGGCGATCTCGGCGGTGGCCCCGTCGGAGCCCACGACGGCGCCGTGCGCCGACACACCGGACACGGGGACCGTGACCTCGACCGCGCCGTCGACCGGTGCGCGGCGAGGCGACGACGAGGTCGCCGCGGGCGGCGATCGACAGGAACCTGACGCCCGCGGGCAGGCCGACCACGGCCAGCCCGTCGACGAGATCGGAGCGCTCGCTCAGCTGCTCGACGACCGGCGCGTCGGGGTCGAGCCCGAGGCCGAGCAGGTCGGACGCCGCGTCGAGCGCAGGACCGGCCAACGGGGCGTCGGCCGCGGCCGCCACCGCGGTGGCCAGGTCGGCCCCGCCGTGCGGCGCGGCGATCGTGGCCACGAGGCCGACTCGGGACATGGCGAAGCCGCGCCGCTCGAGCTCGACCAGCGCGAGCCGGGTCACGAGTCCGCCGAGCGAGTGGGCGTAGAGGTCGACGGTGGCGCCGGGCTCGGCGGCGGCCACCCTGTTCCACCAGGTCGGCCAGTCGGGCGGCGGCGCCCGCCACGTCACCCTGCGTGTCGGCCGACGTGTACCGGGACGTCGGGACGGCGCCCACGCCGGACCCTGACGCGGGCGTGCGCCCTCCGGCGTAGCTGAAGCGCACCACCCGCCCGGCCTCGTAGCCGAGGTCGGCCGTGCGCAGGTCGTCGATGGCGGCGGACTCGCTGGTCGAGCCGAGCCCCGCCACCGTCACCGCCACCCGCCGGTCACGGGCCACCGGGCGGACCGGTGGTGGGCCGGTCGAGCACGGAGGCGGGAACACCAGCCGATCGACGAGGTCGGCGGCCACCGAGAGGCCGTGGCCGAGCGGCGCCGCGCCGGCGAAGGCCGGGCCGGCCGCCAGCACGGCCGTCCCGTCGATCACGCGGTCGCGCAGCCAGCCCATCGCCGGGACGAGCGCGTCGACGGACAGCCCGCCGCCGTCGGAGAACGCGATCCCGACCAGGGCACGGGCCTCGGCGTCGGGGGTCGACCCGGGAGGCACCTCGAACGGCAGCAGCTCGACCGTCGCCGCTCCGCCGAAGAGGGCGGCAGGGTCGAAGTAGGCGTCGCCCACCCGTGCGCCGAAGTGCAGGTGCTCGCCGGCGATCCCGACCGGATCGCCGGCCGCGACGGAGGCGCCGACGGTCGTGCTCACCGCCTGGAGGAACGAGTAGCTCGTGCGCACCCCGTCGGCGTGGCGCACCGTCACGTGGAGCGAGCCCGCCACCGGGCCGGCGAACACCACCGCGCCCGGCCGCGCTGGCCCGCACGACGTCGCCGGCGGTCGTGTCGTAGTCGAGACCTCGGTTCCCTCCCCCGTAGGGCCCCGCCGGAGGTCGGAACGGATCGGCGATCGGCGCGTCGACCGGCGGGACGTGGACCGGGGCCGGGAACGGTTGCGCGGGCCCGCGCTCGCGACCGTCGGCCGCCCGGATCGGGGTCGCGACCAGCGCGACAGCCGCGGCCGTCATCGCCAGCACCGCCCCGAGGACGCGCCGGCGGACCGACGACGTTCGGGGACCGACCCCCGCTCGGGGCCGAGCGCGGGGCCGCCGGCCGGCCGCGACGTCGGGCCACACAGGACCCCGCCGGCCGCGACGGGCGCGAGCGCGGGGGCGCACGCGGGGAATGGTGCGGTGGACGTGGAGCACGGGGCCTCCTCTGTGGTGCCTGGGCGGCGACCGCAGAGGTCGCGAGGCGTCGCAGAGGGCGACGGTGGGAGGTGCCCCTCAGGGCGCGAGCGACGAATCCGACAGGCGCGAACGCACACGAGCTCCGTGTGGCTGTCGGGACGCGCGGGTCGGGGACGGCGCCTCGCGGGCGCGGTCGAGGCCCGTCAGGCGGGCTCGCGCTCGGCGGCCGTCAGCCACCGGCGCAGGTGCCCCACGGCCTGGCCGTGGATCTGGCAGACGCGGCTCTCGGTCACGCCGAGGACCTCGCCGATCTCGGCCAGGGTGAGGCCGTCGTGGTAGTAGAGCGCCACCACGTCGCGCTCTCGTTCGCCGAGCTGGTCGATCGCCTTGGCCAGCGCTCGCCGGAGCTCGTCGAGCTCGATCTGGTGGCCGGGGGCGGCGTCGGGCGCAGCCAGCACCTCGCCGATCGTCAGCGGTTGGTCGCTGTCGGCCGCCGCCCCGAGGGAGGCGTCGAAGTTGACGAGGTTGACGAGCGCCACCTGGGCCAGCGCCCGTTGCAGCTCGGCCTCGGTCATGCCGAGGGCCCCGGCCAGCTCGTCGTCGGTGGGGGCCCGGCACAGCTCGGACTCGAGCGACCGGATCGCGCCGTCGATGGCGCGGGCCTTGGCGCGCACCGATCGCGGGCACCCAGTCGAACGAGCGCAGCTCGTCGACGATGTGGCCCCGGATGCGAGCGATGGCGTAGGTCTCGAACCGGTGGCCGCGGTCGAGGTCGAACTTGTCGATGGCGTCGATGAGCCCGAACACGCCGTAGCTCACCAGGTCGGCACGGTCGACGTGGCTGGGGGCACCCGCGGCGAGCCGGCCGGCCACGAGGTGGACCAGCGGTGCGTAGTGCAAGATCAGTTCGTCTCTCGCCGGTCGCTGGCCAGCACGCTTGTAGGCGTGCCACACCGTGGCGATCTCGACCTCGACGTTGGTCACGTACGCGTCCCTATGCCCGCGGGTGGGTGGCGTCGAAAACTGTCCTCAGCCGTTCCTTCGAGACGTGAGTGTAACGCTGGGTGGTCGCCACGTCTGAATGGCCGAGGAGCTCTTGGACGACTCGCAGGTCAGCGCCCCCGTCGAGCAGGTGCGTTGCGAACGTGTGGCGCAGTGCGTGCGGATGGGTGGGCTCGATGGCGCGCCGGTCGAGCACCCGCCGGGCATCACGAGGGGTGAGCCGGCGGCCTCGACGGTTGAGGAAGACGGCGCCGCCGGGAGACGCCTCGGTCGCCAGGTGAGGCCGGCCGTCGCCGAGCCAGCGGCCGAGGGCGGCCGCGGCCGGATCGCTGAGCGGCACGGTGCGCTGCTTGGCCCCCTTGCCCCACACCACGACCCGGGCGCGGGCGAGGTCGACCTCGTCGACGTCGAGGCCGGTGGCCTCGGCGATGCGCAGGCCGCTTCCGTAGAGCAGCTCGAGCAGCGCGGTGTCACGCATGTCGACGGCCATCTCCACGCCCTCGGCCGCCGGCGGAGTGGGCGGCATCGGTCTCGCCGAGCAACGCCCGGAGCTCGTCGGGGCGCAGCACCCGGGGCAGGCGGGCCTCTCCCTTGGGGGCGCTGAGACCGACCGTCGGGTCGCGGTCGAGGCGCCCGGTGCGGACCAGCCAGCCGAAGTAGCGCCGCAGGGCGGACGCCCGGCGGGCGATCGTGCGTCGGGCCTGGCCGCGCGTGGCCAGGTAGGCCAGGTAGCGCCGCAACACCTGGCGGTCGACCCCGCCTGGGCCGTCGAGGCCCAGGCGGCCGGCCCAGGTGGTGAAGGATCGGAGGTCGCGGGCGTAGGCCTCGACGGTCGACGGCGCCACGGCCGTGAGCGACCGCGAGAACTCGTCGAGGTGCCAGCCCATGCGGATCACCGTACCGAGCGGGGGTCTCGCGCTTGGCGCATGGGCCGCACCGCCACGCGACGCGCACGCCGTCATCGCACGGCCCCCGGCTCGGCAACCCGCTCGTACCACCCGCCGGCTCGGCTCACCCACCCGGCGTCGCACAGCCTGTCGAGTGCCGGAGCCAGCCGACCGAGGTCGCGGCCGGTGCGCACCACGAGCTGGTCCAGCGTCGCCGCCTCCCAGCCGACGTGCTCGAGCACCTCTCGGTCGGCGACGTCGGGCTCGGCCCGGCTGTCGGGCGATCGACGACGACGCCCCGTGCCGAGGTCGAGCGCCACCAGCACGTCGTCGGCCGAGCAGGCGGGCGCCCTGCCTTCCGCGAGCAGGGCGTTGGTGCCCGCCGCGGCGGCATTGCGGACCGACCCCGGCACGGCGAACACGTCGCGCGCCGCGCCGGTCGGCCTCGTCGACCGTGTGGAGGGACCCGCCCCGCACGTGCGACTCGACCACGACGACGACGTCGGCGAGCGCGGCGATGATGCGGTTGCGGGCCGGGAAGCGCCAGCGCTCGGGCCGGGTGCCCGGCGGCGCCTCGGACAGCAGCACCCCCGCCGACGCCACCGCGTGCCACAGCTCGTGCTGGTGGGGCGGGTAGACGACGTCGTGCCCGCAGGCCACCACACCGATGGGCGGGGCGGCCCCGGCCGCCAGCGCGCCCCGGTGCGCGGCGCCGTCGATGCCGGCGGCGAGGCCCGACACGATCGCCACCCCGGCCGCCGCCAGGTCGCGGCCCAGCTCGAACGCCACCCCCCGCCCCGTGGCCGAACAGCGTCGGGTGCCGACGATGGCCACCCGCGGACCCGCGATCACCGCGAGGTCGCCCTGGTGGAACACCACCGCGGGCGGCTCGACGTCGGCCGCGAGCAGCGCGGGGTACGAGGGCGACTCGCGCCACGTGACCTGCACGCCGAGCTCGCCCGTGCGCTGCCACAGCTGCCCGACGTCGACCTCGCTCGCCGCGGTGCGCCACGCACCGACCAGGTCGGCTGCCGCGGCGCCCAGCGCGCTCGACCACGTCGCCGTCGTGCCACGGCTCGCCGGCGCACAGCCGCCGCCACGCCTCGGGCGGCGCGTGCGGCCGCGAGCATCGCGGTCAGGCGGGCCGGGCCCATGCGACGCAGCCCCGCCATCGCAGCCGCGTACGCCGCGGGCGGCAGGCCGTCGCCGTCGGGGGCGGCGGGCCCGGTCACGCCGCCCGCCCGTCGAGGAAGGTCGGCTCGGCCCGGAGCGCGAGCGCCGCGCTGACGTGCTCGACCGCGAGCGGCCCCGTCGTGCCCCGCCAGGTCGGCGATCGTGCGGGCGACGCGACGTACCCGGCCGAGCCCGCGGCCGGTCAACCGCCCCGCCGCGCAACGTGCGCTCGACGAGCCGCGTCGCGGGCTTGTCGAGCGGGGCCACGTCGTCGAGGCGCCAGGCGGGGAGCTGGGCGTTCCCGGCGACGCCGCGCTCGGCCGCGCGCGCCCGTACCGCCGCCACCCGGGCGGCGACCGCGGCGGTGGGCTCGCCGCCCTCGACCGCCAACAGCTCGGCGACGTCGGGCCGACCGACCTCGACCCGCAGGTCGAACCGGTCGACCAGCGGACCCGAGAGGCGCCGGGCGTAGCGGGCCCGCGCCGCCGGGGTGCAGCGGCACCCGCCGGGGACGCTGCCCTCGCCACACGGGCACGGGTTCATGGCGCCCACGAGCAGCAGGCGGGCCGGGAAGGTCGACCTTGGCCATCGCCCGAGCCACCCGGATGACCCCCTCCTCGAGCGGCTGGCGCAGGTTGTCGAGCACGCTGGGCTCGAACTCGCCCAGCTCGTCGAGGAACAGCACGCCCCGGTGGGCGAGGCTGATCTCGCCCGGCTGGAGCGTGTGCGAACCGCCGCCCACGAGCGACACGGCCGACGCGCCGTGGTGCGGGGCCCGGAACGGCGGACGGCGGATGAGCCCGCCGGGCGGCAGCGGCAGGCCGGCAGCCGAGTGGATGCAGGTGACGTCGAGGGCGTCGCCGGGGCCGAGGTCGGGAAGCAGGCCGGCGAGGCGGCGGGCGAGCATCGTCTTGCCGGAGCCGGGCGGGCCGACGAGCAGCAGGTGGTGCCCGCCGGCCGCCGCCACCTCGAGCGCGTAGCCGCGCGACCGGCTGGCCGCGCACGTCGGCGAGGTCGGGCCCCGGCGGCGAGGGCGGCGGTGGGACGGGATCGGGGGCGTCGGGCCACGGATCGACGCCCTGGAGGGCACGCACCATGGCCCCGAGGGTGGCCACGGGCCGGACGACGTGGCGGCCGACGAGCTGCGCCTCGACCGTGCACCCCTCGGGCACGACCACCTCGCCCGCGCCGAGAGCGTCGATGAGCGGCAGTGCACCCGACACGGATCGCACCGAGCCGTCGAGCCCGAGCTCGCCGACGAAGGCGCGCCCGACGAGGGCACCGGCGGGAACCTGCTCGCTGGCCGCCAGCAGCGCGCCCGCGATGGCGAGGTCGAGCCCCGCCCCGACCTTGCGCAGACCCGGCGGGGCGAGGTTGACCGTCACGCGGCACATCGGCCAGGTCAGCCCGGTGGAGAGCAGCGCGGCGCGGACCCGGTCGCGTGCCTCGCGGCAGGTGGTGTCGGGCAGGCCCACCACGGTGAAGCCCGGGAGGCCCTGGGAGACGTGGACCTCGACCCGGACGGGTCGCCCCTCGACGCCGAGGAGGGTGGCGGACTGGGCGGATGCGAGCACGGCGGCCGCTCCTCACATGTGGGATGCGTGAGGCGGTCACCGCCGGGCAGGACGGGCGACCACGAGCGCCACCGCCGCCGGACTCGGGTGCCGAGCCCTGGCTCAGGTGCGTGCGGTCACCATAGTGGCGGCGTGTGACAGCGACGGACGCGCCCGGGTCGCCCCGCCGGAGGTGGAGGGCCGATCTGTGCGGATCAGGGCCGGGGGACGATACTGACCACGTGGGCCTCAACCCGTTCCGCCAGCACCGCCGCTCCCCCGCCGACATCGCCATGGTGGTCGGCGCCCTGGTCGTGTGCGTGGCGCTCGTGGCCTGGGCCTTCTTCGCCTGACCGGGCGGAAGTCCGTCAGCCTTCTGACCGCGTCGGCCACGGCGGCCAGTCGACGGTGCCGGTGCCCGCCGCCTCGACGCGCCGTCGTCCCTGGTGGTCGTCGAACGGCGCCCATCCCCACGACGAGTCCGATGCGAACCGGAACGAGTCCTGGATCCCGCCGCGCCGGACGTCGCGCCTCTCGTGGAACCCCTCGCGCGCCACCGACCACAACCGGGCCGTGAGCTGGGCCACGAGGTCGGACGGGTCGTCGTCACAGGCATCGCAGCCGCAGGCCGGGAGGACATCCGTGTACCACCGGCCGTACCGGACCACGAGCCCGGGAAACGCCGTGAAGACGAACGTCACCGGCGCGCCGTGCCCGGCCGGGTCGAGCCGCAGGGTGCGCAGGACGTCGGCGAACCGGTCGACGAGGTCGACCGGGATGTCGGCATCGGTCGAGGTGGTGAGGACGAACCGTGCCGCCAGCTCGACGGCGAGCGCGTCGGCGGCCGCGTGGAGCACGGCGAAACGGTCCGGGTTCGTGACCCGGCCGTAGGCCTCGGGCGGCGGGCTGCCGTCGATCCAGTCGTCGCGCATGCGGCCCACATCCTCCCTGACCGCGGGCGGTCCGGCCCGTGGGTTGTCGCCCGCGTCGGCCGCCGCGACCGTCAGAAGGCGGCCGCGATCACCTCCACCCGGCCGGCGGTCACCGAGGCCACGTCGAAGCGCACCCCGCGCCGACCCGTGAGCTCGGCCTCGTGCGCGGCGAGGAACCGTGTGGCGAGGATGCGCAGCCGTTGCTGCTTGGCCGGCGTGACCGCCTCGGCCGGCACGCCGAACCGGGCCGACGAACGGGTCTTCACCTCGCAGAACACCAGGTCACGGCGCCGCGACCACACCACCAGGTCGATCTCGCCCTCGCGGCAGCGCCAGTTGCGGGCGACGACCCGGTATCCGCGTGCCACGTACCAGTCGGCCACGGCCTGCTCGCCGCGGGCGCCGAGCCGCTGCCGGTAGCCGGTCCCCTGCGAGCGACCGCCGGCACGGGGCGTGCGGCCGCGCTCGACCACCACCGCCTACGTCTCCTTGGTGGGGAGCTCCTCGACGTTCACGTCCTTGAACGTGACGATCCGTACGCTCTGGACGAAGCGGCTGGTGCGGTACATGTCCCACACCCAGGCGTCGCGCAGCTCCAGCTCGACGTACGTGCGCCCGTCGTCGCTCCGGACCGTCTGGTTCACCTCGTTGGCCAGGTAGAACCGCCGCTCGGTCTCGACGACGTAGGAGAACATCGGACTGACGTCCTTGTACTCCTTGTAGAGCTGGAGCTCGATGTCGGCCTCGTACCGCTCGAGGTCCTCAGCACTCATGGGCGCACACTATCGGCCGCGCCGACCGCCACACGCCGGCGTGACCCGTTGCCCCGGTCCGTCCCAGAGGGCACGATCGTGGACGTGGAACAGGTGGGCGCGGTCGCCGCGGTGCGCCGCTACCCGGTCAAGTCGATGCTCGGCGAGGACCTGCCGGCCGGCGAGTTCGACGCCGGCGGTCTGGTGGGCGATCGGGCCTACGCCCTGGTCGACCGACGAGTCGGGCAAGGTCGTGAGCGTGAAGCGGCCCAAGCGGTGGGCCCGGATGTTCGAGCTGACGGCGTCGACGGGCGGCGAGCCGTCCGGTGGCTCCGTGTCGGTGACGTTCCCCGACGGATCGTCGACGGCGATCGACGATCCCGAGCTCACGGGGCGGCTCGGTGCGTTCTTCGCTCGGGACGTGTCGGTCGTCGACCGGCCGCCGGAGGGGGCGACGTTCGACGAGGTCTGGCTGCGCGACCTCAAGGACGGCGTCGAGCCGTACTTCGGCGCCGCCTCACGGGTCGAGGAGGGCGACGAGATGGTCGACGGCGGCTCGGAGATGAGCACCCACGGGAACCTGTTCAACTACGGGACGGTGCACCTGGTCACGACGAGCTCGACCGACGCGCTGGCCGCGGCCGCACCGGGCAGCCGGTTCGACCCGCACCGCTTCCGTCCGAACGTCGTGGTCGACACCCCCGACACCGGCTTCGCCGAGACCGCGTGGCAGGGTCGCACCCTGGCGATCGGCGACGACCCGGCTGGCGGTGACGTTCACGGTCCCGCGCTGCGTCATGACGACCCTCGCCCAGGGGGATCTGCCCGCCGACCGCGAGGTGCTGCGGACGATCACCCGCGAGAACGCGGTGGACGTGCTCGAGAACGGGACGCGCTACCCGTGCGTCGGTGTCTACGCCGACGTGGCGGACCCCGGCCGGATCACCGTGGGCGACCCGGTGTACCTCGTGTGAACCGAGGTCAGTTCTCGCGCTTCTCGCGGACCTTGGCGGCCTTCCCGATGCGGTCGCGCAGGTAGTAGAGCTTGGCGCGCCGCACGTCGCCCCGGCTGACGCGCTCGATCTTGGCGATCGTCGGTGCGTGCAGCGGGAACGTGCGCTCGACGCCCACCCCGTAGCTGACCTTGCGGACCTTGAAGGTCTCGCGGATGCCCGAGCCCGAGCGGCCGATGACGACGCCCTGGAACACCTGCACGCGTTCCTTCTGGCCCTCGACCACGCGCACGTGGACCTTGAGGGTGTCGCCCGGGGAGAAGTCGGGGACGTCGTTGCGCAGGTTGGTGTTGTCGACGAGGTCGGTGGTGTTCATCGCGCGTTCGCTCCGGCGGGGCGGTAGTCAGGCGGACAGGAGATGCTACCCGGCGGCCGCGAAGCGGCACAAAGCACGCAGCCAGGGAGACGTGGTGGTGAGGTGGATGTCGAGCGAGGTCAGTCGGGCTCGGCCGACGGCGGCACACCCTCCGCGTCCAGGCCGAACTCGGCCAACAGCTTACGCTCGGATTCGTCGATCCCACCACGCGCCTCGACCAGGTCGGGACGGCGGTCGAGCGTGCGCCGCAGCGCCTGGGCCCGCCGCCAGCGGGCGACCCGGCCGTGGTCGCCGCTGCGCAGGACCTCGGGCACGGCCCAGCCTCGGAACTCCGCCGGGCGCGTGTAGTGCGGGTACTCGAGCAGGCCGTCGCTGAACGACTCGTCGTCGGCCGACGTGTCGTTGCCCATCACCCCGGGGATCAGCCGCCCGACGGCCTCGACGACGACCATGGCGGCCACCTCGCCGCCCGACAGCACCACGTCGCCGATCGACAGCTCGCCGTCGCAGAGGTGCTCGCGGATGCGCTCGTCGACGCCTTCGTACCGCCCGCACAGCAGGCTGAACCCGTCGGTGGCCGCCAGCTCCCGGGCGACGGACTGGTCGAACGTGCGCCCCGCCGGGCTCAGGTAGAGCAGCGGGCGGGGCGGATCGACGGCCTCGACCGCCGCGAACACCGGCTCGGGCATGAGCACCATGCCCGCGCCGCCGCCGAACGGGGCGTCGTCGACCGACCGGTGGGGGTCGGAGGCGCACGACCGCAGGTCGTGGACCCGGACGTCGAGAGCGCCCGCCGCCCGGGCCCGCCCGAGCAGGCTCTGGGCCGCGAAGTGATCCACCATGTCGGGGAAGATCGTGAAGACGTCGATGCGCATGCGGTCTCGTCTCCCCGCCGGGTCGTCCGACGACGGGCGGACAGGGGGCGTCAGCCGGCGGCGGTCACCGGGCGTCCTGCCGCCGGGTCTCGGTCGACCGGGGCTCGGTCAGAGGTCGAACAGCCCTTCGGGCGGGTCGATCGTCACACGGTCGCGCGTGTGGTCGACGACGAAGGTCACGGGAACGAGGGCGCCCGTGTCGAGCTCGAGGAGGTCGGCGGCCGGGTTGGCCACCACCCCCGAACAGCGGCCCACCGACTCGCCGCCGACGGTCACCACCTCGGCCCCGATCAGGTCGTGGACCCACATCTCGTCGGGGTCCTCGACCGCCTCGGCCCGGAGGGTCAGCCCCCGCAGCCGATCTGCGTCCTCACGGCTGTCGCTGCCGGCGAACGCCACGATCCAGCGATCCTGGTGCGCCCGGGCCGACCGGACCTCGAGGTCGCCCCTGTCGGTCGCCAGCACCGCGCCCGGGGCGAGGCGCTCGAGGCGGTCGGTCGTGAGCGTCACCACCACGTCGCCCCGCAGGCCGTGTGCGCGGCCGATGCGCCCGACCTCGAGCAGGGTGGGCCGGGACGGCGCAGGGCACTCAGTCCTCGAACTCGACCTCGACGTCGCTGCCGTCGCGGGCGGCCGCGGCGCGGACGACGGTGCGGATCGCCTGGGCGACCCGGCCACGCTTGCCGATGACGCGGCCCATGTCGGACGGGCCGACACGGACGGTCAGGCGAGGCAGCGAGCGACCGTCGGACACGTCGATGCGCACGGCGTCGCGATCTTCGACCAGCGAGCCGACCAGGTGCTCGAGCACCGCCTGGGCGGTGGGCACCTCGATCGTGGCGGTGCCGTCGCTCACCCGGCTGCCTCGTCGGTCGCGGCCGCCGTCTCGTCGGCGACCGGCGCGTCCGCGACCTCGGCCGCGGTCTCGTCGGCCTCGGCGTCGGCCTCGGCCGCGGTGGGCTCGGCCGCCGGCTCGGTGGCCTTGGCCGCAGGCTTGGGGCGCGGGGGCGGGGCGGGTCGACGCCTTCCCGCTGTAGGTCTCCCACGCGCCCGAGATCTCGAGCAGCTTGCGCACCGAGTCGGTCGGCTGGGCGCCCTTGCGCAGCCAGTCGACGGCCTTGTCGTTGTCGATGCGGATGGCGGACGGGTCGGGACGGGGGTCGTAGATGCCCACGATCTCGATGAACCGACCGTTGCGCGGCGACCGGGCGTCGGCCGCGACCACGCGGTAGGTCGGCTGCTTCTTCTTGCCCATCCGCATGAGGCGGAGCTTGACGGCCACTCTTGTCTTCTTTCGTGTCGGGGTGTCACCCGGCCGCGCGCTCGGGGACGAGCGGCGCAGCCTCGTGCGGAGCGACCGACGATGATGCGCTGCGCGCGCGTGTCGGGGCAAACCGCAGGCCGGCGACCAGGGTACTTGTCGCGGCGGTGGTTAGTTGAGACCGGGGAGGGTGAAGGGCTGCTTGGGGGTCGTGCGCCCGGTGCCGGCGGGGGTGACCCGGCCGCCTCCGCCGCCCTTGCGCCCGCGCCCTTCTTGCCCTTGCGGCCCTTGAGCGCCTTGGTGCCCGACAGGCCGGGCATGCGCTTCATCATCTTCTGCATCTCGCGGAACTGCTTGATGAGCTGGCTGACGTCGGACGTCTGGGTCCCGCTGCCGTTGGCGATGCGCAGCCGCCGCGACCCGTCGATGATCGTGGGGTCGACCCGCTCGGCGCGGCGTCATCGACCGGATGATGGCCTCGACGCGGTTGACCTGGCCCTCGTCGATCTCGGCGTTGCGCATCTCCTTGGGCATGCCGGGCATCATCCCCATGAGGTTCTGGAGGGGGCCCATCTTGCGCACCTGCTGGAGCTGGTCGAGGAAGTCGTCGAGGGTGAACTTGCCCTCGAGCAGCTTGGCGGCCGCGGCCTCGGCCTCTTCCTTCTCGTAGACCTGCTCGGCCTTGTCGATGAGGGTGAGGACGTCGCCCATGCCGAGGATGCGGCTGGCGAGGCGGTCGGGGTGGAACAGGTCGAAGTCCTCGACCTTCTCGCCGGTGGATGCGAAGGCGATGGGCTTGCCCACGACCTCCTTCACCGACAGCGCGGCGCCGCCGCGGGCGTCGCCGTCGAGCTTGGTGAGGATCACGCCGTCGAGGGCCAGCGTCGAGTCGAACGACTCGGCGACGGTGACCGCGTCCTGGCCGGTCATGGCGTCGACGACGAGGAACGTGTAGTCGGGCCCGGTCGCCTGCGAGATGCGCCGGACCTGGTCCATCATCTCGACGTCGATGGCGAGGCGGCCGGCGGTGTCGACGATGCACACGTCGCGGCCGAGGCGCTGGGCCTCGGCGACGCCGGCCCGGGCGGTCTCGACCGGGTCGCCCGGCTGGCTGAACACCGGCACGCCCACGCGCTCGCCCATCGTGCGGAGCTGCTCGACGGCGGCCGGACGCTGCAGGTCGGCGCCGACGAGCAGGGGGTTGCGGCCCTGCTGGCGGAACCAGCGGGCGAGCTTGGCCGAGTTGGTGGTCTTGCCCGAGCCCTGGAGGCCGGCCATGAGCACGACCGTCGGGCGGCTTGGACGCGTACTGGATGCGGATCGTCTCGCCGCCGAGCGCCTCGACGAGCGCGTCGTTGACGAGCTTGATGACCTGCTGGGCGGGGTTGAGGGCCTCGTGGATGCGGGCGCCGACCGCGGCCTCGCGGATGCGGGCCAGCATCGACTTGACGACCACGAAGTTGACGTCGGCCTCGAGCAGGGCGAGGCGGATCTCGCGGAGCACCTCGTCGACGTCGGACTCGCGCAGCGTGCCCTTGCTGCGCAGCCGGGCGAAGATGCCCTCGAAGCGATCGGAAAGCGACTCGAACATGAGTCACACAGCGTATCGGGCGGCCGGAGGTGTGCTCAGGCTCGGCGCTTGCGTGACGAGGTCGACGACCGCGTACGACCGCCGGCACGCCCGACGATCGCCGCCACGGCGCCGATCAAGCAGGCGGTCGACGAGGGCGAGCTCGTCGGGCGAGCACGTCTCGCCCCAGATGCCGCAGAGGCTGGTCCCGAAGGCGGCGAAGGCGAGGGCCGCGCCGGCGAGCAGGCCGAGGAGCACCGAGGTGGCGTACCCGATCTGGCGTCGGGATCGCTCGGTCCAGCCCGCGGCTGCCCGGTACACGACGACGCACCGTGAACCCGAACGCGATCGTGCCGAAGGGCGCCGCGGCCGCCTCCGTCACCTGCCTGCTCGCCGCGGCGGACGCGGCGTAGAGACCGATGCAGGTCGCCAGGGGGATGGCCGGGAGAGCGCGCCTCACGTCGAACATCGGGCCAGCGTGCGATCCCGGCCGCTCCCCCACCATGGGGGGCGGCCCTCATGCGTGCCCGGGGCGGGCAGTCGGGGCGACGCAGGAGCGGTGACGCGCCGGTGCGGGCGGCGTCCCCGCCGGTGGCCGTGGGCACGATCCGACGATGACCGAGGCCACGACGCCCGTCGGCCCGGCCACGGGATCACCGGGATGGCATGCTGATGGGGTCACCACGAGTGGCGATGGGCTCGGGGGGAACCGCTGGCCATGGCGATCCGCATCATCGTGTGCGACGACCATCCCGTCTTCCGCGCCGGGCTCGTCGCCGCGCTCGCCGCCGAACCCGACCTCGACGCTCGTCGGTGAGGCGGGCACGCTGCGCGATCTGCGCGCAGCGTCGTGCGGCGCACGGCGGCCGACCTGGTCCTCCTGGACGTCGAGCTGCCGGACGGCCCCGCCATCGACGCGGTCGCCGAGATCGCGGACGAGGCGGCGGTGGTCGTGATCTCGGCGCACGACCACGCCGAACTCGTCCGGCGGGCGCTGCGCGACGGCGCGCTCGGCTACATCCGCAAGGACGCCGAACCGGCCGAGGTCCTCCGCCTCGTCCGGCGGGCGGCCGAGGGCAAGACCGCGCTCAGCGCGGACATGGCGCTCCGTCTGGCCGAGTCGCTGCGCGTCCAGGCGCGACAAGGCCACCGTCGATCAGGCGCTGGCCTCTCTGTCGCCGCGCCAGCGCGAGGTCGTGGCGCTCGTCGCCGAGGGCGCAGACGAACCGTGAGATCGCCGACCACCTGTTCCTCAGCGAACGCACCGTCAGGAACCACGTGACGCGGATCCTCGAAGCGCTCGGCGTCGCCGACCGCACGAAGCTGGCCGTCCTCCTCGTGCGCCACCAGGTGGCGATCGACCGCCACGTCGTCGGATGAGCTGACCGGGCCTGGCTCGGGCCCCGTCGCCGACGGGTGAGCCGGGCGGCCCCCGCCTCGGCTTCGGATCAGCCCGTGATGTCGCCGTTGCCGGTGGCGCCGACGACGAGGTGGCTCTCGACCTCGGCCACGCCCGGCACCGCGGCGGTCGCCCGCTCGATGTCGGCCTTGCCGGTCTCGTGAGGGGCGCCCCCGCTGAGGATGGCCACCCCACCGGAGACCTCGACCGACGGCTGGGGCAGGTGCCAGGTGCGGGGCGAGTGCGACAGCTCGTAGCGCACCCGCTCGGCGACGGCGTCGTCGCTGGCCGGCGCCTTGCGGGCCGCCAGCTGGCGCTGGAGCGTCTCGCGCAGCTCGCGGCCCGAGGTGGGAGCCACCAGCAGCCCGATGCCGACGCCTGCACCCAGCGCCAGCAGCCGGCTGACGCCGACGAACCGGCCGACCTTGTAGGTCGAGCCGACGGACAGCTTCCCGGCGGCGTAGCCGGTCTTCACACCCGCCTTGCCGACCCCGTACGTGACCCGCACGGGCAACGTCACCAATCGGACAACCATGTCTCGCCTCCCTCGGCCCGACCGCCGCTCACGCGAACAAGGCGTCGACGAACTCGTCGGGATCGAACTCCACAAGATCATCCACCGTTTCACCGAGCCCCACCAGCTTGATCGGTATGCCCAGGCTCGCCTGGATGGCCAGGGCGATCCCGCCCTTGGCCGACCCGTCGAGCTTGGTGAGGACCACGCCCGTCACGTCCACGGCGTCGGTGAACTGCTGCGCCTGGGACAGCCCGTTCTGGCCGGTGGTGGCGTCGAGGACGAGCAGCACCTCTGTCACGTTCCCCGGATCGCGGTCGGCCACACGTCGGACCTTGCGGAGCTCCTCCATCAGGTTGGTCTTGGTGTGGAGGCGACCGGCCGTGTCGGCCAGCACCAGGTCGTTGCCACGGGCGGCGGCGCGCTCGACGGCGTCGAACACGACGGCCGAGGGGTCGCCGCCCTCGTTGCCGCGCACCATGTCGCTTCCTGTGCGCTCGGCCCACATGCCGAGCTGCTCGGCCGCCGCGGCCGCGGAACGTGTCGCCGGCGGCCATGACCACCGACCGCCCCTCGTCTCGCTGCTGGCGGGCGATCTTGCCGATCGTCGTCGTCTTGCCGACGCCGTTGACGCCGACGAACAGCCAGACGTTGGGACGCGCCGGGCTCGTGCCGCAGGGTGCGATCGCCCGGTGGCCAGCAGGTCCTTGAGCTGGGCCTTGAGCCGGTCGAGCAGCACCTCGGGGTCGGAGATCGCCTCGGCCTTGGCGGTCGTGCGCAGCTCGTCGAGGATCTCCTGCGTGGCGGCGACGCCCACGTCGGCCCTGATCAGGGCCTCCTCGAGCTCGTCCCAGGTCTCGTCGTCGACCTTGCGTGACCGGATCGAGCCGAGGTAGCCGCCGAGCGTGCCGCGGGCCTTGGTCAGACGGTCGCGGAAGGTGGGCCGGACCACGGGGCGGCCGGCGCCTCGACCGAGTCGACCACCTCGGCCCCGGCCTCGGCCACCTCGGGTTCGGCGACCGGTCTCTCCTCGACCGCCACGCCGCCACCGGTCGGGACCTCGGGAGCGCTGGGGGGCGGCTCGAGGGCGGTGCCCCCGCGGGACCGGAGGCCCACGAAGGCGAGGCCGCCGACGACCACGACGGCGAGCACGACGAGCAGGATCACGATCTCCATGGCCGGGCGAGCCTACCGCTCCCCCGTGATCGCCCCGTCAGGCACGGGGGCGTCCCCCATCCACCGGCGCCAGGGCGTCCGTACGGTCGACGCCATGCCCGATCCCCGCCCCGGCACCGACGACGCCACGCTGCTCGAGCACGCCCTGTTCGAGGTGCGCAAGGTCATCGTCGGTCAGGACCGCCTCGTCGAGCGCCTCGTGGTGGCGCTGCTCGCCGGTGGCCACATGCTGCTCGAAGGACCGCCCGGCGTCGCCAAGACCCTGGCCGCCGAGACCCTCGCCACCGTGGTGGGCGGCACGTTCGCCCGGGTGCAGTTCACCCCCGACCTGCTGCCGGCCGACATCACGGGCACCCGCGTCTACCGCGCCTCGACCGAGTAGCTTCGACGTCGAGCTGGGGCCCGTGTTCGTGAACCTCCTGCTGGCCGACGAGATCAACCGGGCGCCGGCCAAGGTCCAGTCCGCGCTGCTCGAGGTCATGGCCGAGCGCCAGGTGTCGATCGGAGGCACCACCTACCCGGTGCCCGCCCCGTTCCTCGTGGTCGCCACGCAGAACCCGGCCGAGTCCGAGGGCGTCTACCCGCTGCCCGAGGCCCAGCGCGACCGCTTCCTCATGAAGGTGCGGGTCGATCACCCGTCGAGCGCGGACGAGCTCGAGATCCTGCGGCGCATGGGCACCGAGCCGCCGCGGGCCGAGGAGCGGCTGTCGCTGGACGACCTGATCCGCCTGCAGGCCGCGGCGCGCACCGCCGTGTACGTCGACCACGGCGTCGCAGCAGTACGCCGTCGACCTGGTCAGCGCCACGCGCGACCCGGCCCGCCACGGCCTCGCCGAGCTGGCGCCGTTCATCGCCTCGGGAGTGTCGTCGCGGGCCACGCTCGGCCTCGTGGCCGCCGGCCGGGCCCTGGCCCTCCTGCGTCGCCGCTCGTACGTGCTGCCCCAGGACGTGTGGGACGTCGCCCCCGACGTGCTCACCCACCGGCTCGTCGTGTCCTACGACGCCCTGGCCCAGGGCGTCGAGGCCGACCAGATCGTGGCCACGCTGCTCGCCACGGTCCCGGCGCCGCGCCTCACGCCGACGCAGGACCCCTCGGCCCGACCGGTCCCCCCGGCCCCGCTGCCGCCGGTGACCTGCCCGCCATCCCCGTGCCCACCGGCGACGGCCTGCACCTGGTGCGCCCGGCATGACCGGAGCGACCACGACGCCGCGGCCGCCGCTGCCCGCCGAGATCGTCCGCCGGCTCGAGCTCACCCTCGGGCGGAGGGTCGACGGGTTGCTGCACGGCGACCACGAGGGCCGGGTGCCGGGCCTCGGCACCGAGGCCGGCGAGAGCCGCCTCTACGTCCCCGGAGACGACCCCCGGCGGATCGACTGGAACGTCACGGCCCGGGCCCAGGCGCCCCACGTCCGGGACGCCGTCGCCGAGCGGGAGGTCGAGTCGTGGCTGGTGGTGGACCTGTCACCCTCGACCGACTTCGGTACGGCGCGCTGCACGAAGCGCGACCTCGTGGTCGGCGCCGCCGGGGCGCTGACCCTGCTCGCCTCGCGAGCCGGTGACCGGGTCGGGGCCCACGTGCTCACGGCCGACGGCATCGCCACCTTCCCGCCGCGGGCGGGGTCCGCCCACGCCCGTGCGCTCCTCGAGGCGCTGGCGGCTGCCCCGAGCGCCCGACCGTGCCGCCGGCGCGAGGGCCGCCGGCCCCGATGTCGGCGACGCCCTCGACCTGCTGGCCCGGGCCACGCGCCGGCGTGGGGTGGCCGCGGTGGTCTCCGACCTCCCGGGGACCGCCGAGTGGCTCCCCGCCCTGCGGGCCGTCGCCACCCGCCACGAGACGCTGGCCGTCGAGGTGCTCGACCCCTGGGAGCTGGACCTCCCCGCCGTCGGCCTGCTGGTCGTCGCCGACCCGGAGACGGGCGAGCAGCGCGAGGTCCGCACCGGTGATGCCGAGCTCCGCCGGCGCTACGCCGAGACGGCGAGGGCCCGCCGCGACGGCGACGGCGGCCACGCTGCGATCACTCGCCGTCGACCACGTCGTGCTCCGCACCGACCGCGACGCCACCGCCGACCTGGTCGGCTGGATCGCTCGGCGCCCCCGGCGCCTCGACCACCTCCGTCGCCAGCACGCGCTCGGCACCGCACGGGGAGGTCGGGCATGAGGTTCCTCGTCGAGTGGCGGCTGTTCCTCCTCGTCGGCGTGGGCGCCATGGCCGGCGCCTGGATCGCCGTGTCGCGCCAGCGCCGCCGGGACGTCGTGCGCTTCACCAACGTCGAGCTGCTCGACGTGATCGCCCCTCGCGAGCCGGGCTGGCGGCGGCACGCCCCCGCCGTGCTGTTCCTCCTGGCGCTGGTGGCGCTGGTCGTGGGGTTCGCCCGCCCGGTCCGGGCGATGCAGGTCGGCGACGAGCGGGCGACGGTCGTCCTCGCCCTGGACACGTCGCTGTCGATGGAGGCCGACGACGTCGAGCCGAGCCGCCTCGAGGTGGCCCAGGAGGCGGCCCGGGCCTTCGTGTCCGACCTGCCCGACCAGCTCAACGTCGGGTTGGTCGTGTTCAACGGGACCACCGCGGTGGCGGTCTCCCCCACCCACGACCGCGAGGCGCTCGTCGCCGCCATCGACGCGGTGGAGCTGGGCGAGGGCACCGCGATCGGCGACGCCATCTTCACGGCGCTCGACGCCGTCGCCGCCGCCCCCCGAGGCGAGGACGACGAGCCGGCGCCCGCCCGCATCGTGGTCATGTCCGACGGCGAGACCACGGTCGGGCGGGACAACGCCGAGGCCGCGGCCGCGGCGGCCGACGCCGGCGTCCCCGTCGACACGATCGCCTTCGGGACCCCCGACGGCACGATCGAGGCCGAGCGACGGTGGGACCGAGCCCGTGCCGGTCGCCCCCGAGCCGCTCGCCGAGATCGCGGCGACGACCGGCGGCACCACCTTCCTCGCCGACTCGCTCGACGAGCTCGGCTCGGCCTACGCGGACATCGGCGGTGTCGTCGGGTACGACGAGGTCGACCGGGACGTCAGCGGGTGGTTCGTCGGCACCGGGATCCTGCTTCTGGCGGCGGCCGGTGCGCTCAGCCTGGCCTGGTCGCAGCGCCTACCGTGACCGGGTGCGACCCCTCGTCCCCGTCGAGGTCGAGACCGAGCGCCTGCTGATGCGGCGCCCTGTCGAGGCCGACGTCGACGGGCTGCTCCCGCTGTTCGACGCCGAGGTCGTGCGCTACCTCGACGGGCGCGTGCCCGAGGCCGACGACATGTGGCGCGCCGTCGCCACCTGGATCGGCCACTGGGACATGCGGGGCTACGGGATCACGACCTGGGTCGAGAAGGCGACCGGCACCATCGTCGGGCGCGGCGGGCTCTGGTACCCGCAGGGCTGGCCACAGGTCGAGGTGGGGTGGACCGTCGGTCGGGCGTGGTGGGGCCGGGGCTACGCCCGCGAGGCCGGCGCCGCCGCGCTGGCGCTGGCGTGGGCCCACCTCGACCCGCCGTGGGTGTGCAGCGTGATCCACCCCGACAACGTCCGGTCGCAGGCCGTGGCGCGAGCGCTCGGGGCGGTCCGGCACGCGGAACGCCAGCAGCTGCGCGGCCAGCCCGTCGACGTCTGGCGCTACGACCGTCTCCCGGGGTGAGCACGCCGGCCCTCCTCGACGGTGGTGACTGACACCCCGAACCCGCTGGGCGCGTGCCCGAACCGGCCGGGTGAGATCCCGGTGAACGTTGCGCGATCCACAGGTGACGTCGAGGTGCACCGGCGATGAAAGGCCCGCCGGTCGCTTGAACCGTGGGCCGCACGTGACCCAGCCTCGGCGTCCGACCGGTTCGCCCGCCCGCCGGTCGCGCCGCTGGGAGCCATGCGCCGCGCCACGTCGATCAGAACGAAGCTCGCCCTCCTTCTCGCGATCCCGCTCATCGCCCTCGTCGTGCTCGCCGGCCTGGGCGTGCGCTGGACATCCGACACGGCCGCGCGCAGCCAGGCCACCGTGCGCGGCGCCGAGGTGGCGCTCGCATCGACGCGCGCCGCGCTCGAGGTGGCCCGCGAACGGGGGCTGGCGGCCGCCGTGATCGCCAACCCCGAGACCCGCTCGTACGCCCAGGAGCTGCGGTTCCAGCGCGGGCAGACCGACGTGGTGCTCGACCAGCTCGCAGGCTCGATCGCGGGAGCCGGTGCCGGGCTCGGCGACGAGGGCGTCGTCGACGAGGTGGTCGCGGCGCTCGTGGAGGCCCGCGCCCGCACCGACGGCGGCCAGGCGACGACCGACACCATCCTCACCGACCACTCGAACGTCGTCGACCGCCTGCTGGCCACCGGCGGGGTCGGCGTGGCCGCGATCGACGACGCCGACCTGCGCGCCACCGCGTGGTCGTACACCGCGCTGACCCACCTCACCGACGCCATCGCCCAGCAGCAGAGCCTGCTGGTGTCGGCGTATGCGGCGGGGCACCTCGACGGCAGCGTGCGCGACCGCACGGTCGCGGCGGCCGCGCTCGAGGAGGCGTGGAGGACCCAGTTCGAGCACGGCGCCGCGCCCGAGGCGCAGGCCGCCTACGAGGCCGCCCGCCGGTCGCCGTCCGTGGCGGCAGCCGACCGCCTGCGCGGCGAGGTCCTCGCGCTCGGGCCGGGCAGCCCGATGCCCGACGACGGGGACCTGTGGTTGAGCTCCACGACCCGCAAGGTCGACCTGCTCGCCGCCCTGGCCGACGACGTCGGCTCCGACATGAGCAGCACCGCGGAGGCCCGGGGTGCGTCCGCCGAGCGGACCCGGGTGCTGCTGCTCGTGCTCGGGGCCGCGGCGTTGGCCCTCATCGCCGTCCTGGCGGCGCTGCTGCACCGGGTCGTCGTGCGCCCGATCCGGGACCTGACCGCGGCGGCCCACACCGTCGCCCGCGACGTCCTGCCCCGAGCGGTGGCCGTCGCCCACAGCAACGGGCCCGAGGCCGCCGACGACGTGGCCGTGCCGATCGAGGCGCCCAGCCGCGACGAGCTCGGCGACCTCACCGACGCCTTCAACGTGGTGCAGCGCACCGCGGTCGGGCTGGCGGCCGAGCAGGCGACCCTGCGCCGCAACGTCAGCGAGGTGTTCGTGAACCTCGGGCGGCGCACGCAGAACCTCATCACGCGCCAGATCGACCAGATCGACCACCTCGAGGAGCGCACCGACGACCCCGACACCCTGTCGGACCTCTTCCTGCTCGACCACCTCGCCAACGCGCCTGCGCCGCAACGCGGAGAACATGCTCGTGCTCGCCGGGGCCGAGTCCCCGCGGCCGTGGGTCCGGCCGGTGTCGATCGTCAACGTCGTCCGGGCCGCGCTCGCCGAGTCGACCGACTACTCGCGGGTCGACCTCGCGCGGCTGGAGCAGGCGGCCGTGATGGGCGCCGCGGTGAGCGACATCTCCCACCTGCTGGCCGAGCTGGTCGACAACGCGCTCGCCTTCTCGCCGCCGACCGAACGGGTGGTGGTCACCGGCCGCCACCTCGGCGACGGCCGCTACGGGGTGGTGGTCGAGGACGCCGGCCTCGGCATGGCGCCCGACCGCCTGGCGCAGGCCAACGCCCGGATCGCGGCGCCGCCGGTCGACGACTTCGCCGTATCGCGGTTCCTCGGCCTCTACGTGGTCGGGCGCCTGGCCGGGCGCCACGGGGCCGAGGTCCGCCTCACCGGGTCGCGCTTCGGCGGGGTCGCGGCCCACGTTCTGCTGCCCTCGCGGGTGATGGTGGCGCCCGGGGCGCGGGCCCGCACGGCCGAGAGCGCCGCGACCCCGCCCGACGCCGGCGGCTCGCCCCGCCCCGCTCCCTCCCCCTCCCCCGCCTACAACTCGCTCACCGCGGGCGCGGGCGATGCCTGACACGGCCGGCTACGACGACGCCTGGGAGCTGGAGGCGGGCATCGTCCGGCCGTACCTGTTCACCAAGGGCCGGACCGAGCCCTCCCGCGCCGTCGACCTGCCGCTGGAGGCGATGCTCACGTCCACGGCACTGGCCCGGAGGACGTCCGCCACCCTGCCCGCCGAGCAGCGACGCATCGTCGAGTGCTGCGCCACGGCTCGGTCGGTGGCCGAGCTGGCCGTGGAGATCTGCGCCCCGGTCACGGTGACCCGCGTGCTGGTCGCCGACCTCTACACGGTGGGCATGATCGACGTGCACGAGGTGGCGGACCCGAGGGTGTCCGTCGACATCGGGCTGCTCCACCGCCTCATCGATCGCGTCAAGGCGATCGTGTGACCCCGCCGGTCAGGCGCCCGCGCCCACCTTCTCGCTGACCACCTTCGACGATCCGCCCGACTGCATCGTGACGCCGTACAGGCAGTCGGCGGCCTCCATCGTGCGCTTCTGGTGGCTCACGATGATGAGCTGGGCCTCCTGCCGGAACTCGGCCACGAGGTCGAGGAAGCGGTGCAGGTTCATGTCGTCGAGCGCCGCCTCGACCTCGTCCATCACGTAGAAGGGCGACGGCCGGCTGCGGAACACCGAGAACAGGTAGGCGAGCGCGGTCAGCGACCGCTCGCCGCCCGACAGCAGCGACAGCTTCTTCACGTTCTTGCCCGACGGCTTGGCCTCGATCTCGATCCCGGTGTTCAGCAGGTCGTCGGGGTCGGTGAGGCGCAGGCGCCCCACACCGCCGGGGAACAACGTGGCGAACAGCTGCTCGAAGTTCTCGCTGACATCCGCAAAGGCCGCGGCGAACACCCGCACGATCTCGTCGTCGATGGCCCGGATGACCTTCGAGAGCTCGCGGCGGCTGCTCTTGACGTCGTCGAGCTGCTCGGTGAGGAAGGTGTGCCGCTCGGACAGCGCCTCGAACTCCTCGAGGGCCAGCGGGTTGACCGGCCCCATCACCCGCAGCTCGCGCTCGAGCTCGCGCACCCGCACCGTCGGCGTCATGCCATCGGCCAACTCGGGCTGCGGGGACGACACCGCGGCTTCGGGCTCGACGTCGAGCTGGGTGCGGCACAGCTCGATCGCCTGCTCGAGGCGCAGGCGGATCTCGGCCTCGTCGAGCTCGAGGCGCTGGAGGCGCTCGCGCTTGTCCGCCAGGGACTTCTCGGACGTCGACCGCTCTCGTCGCTGGCCGTCGAGCTGGGTCGACAGGGTGCGCTGCGCGGCGGTCTCGCGCTCACGCCGCGCCTGCATGTCGGCCAGGCGGTCCTCGACCACGGCCAGGCGCTGGTCGACGAACGTCGTCAGCCGGTCGAGCGCGGTTCCCGCCGCGTCGAGCTCGACGCGGCGCTCCTCGGCCTCGCGGCGCGCCACCACCGAACCGGCGAGGCGCTCCTCGACCTCGGCGAGCCGGCGGCGCAGGAACGTGTTGCGGTCGGCGATGGCCGTGCGGCGCTTGTCGAGCTCGGTGCGGCGCTGCGCCACCTGGCGGACCTGCTCGTCGAGCCGGTGGCGGGCATCGGCCATGGCCTGCGCCCGCTCACGGCGCGCCGCCTCCTCCGCGTCGAGCAGGGGCAGCTCGGCGGCCAGCTCGGCGGCCCGCTCCCGGTCGCGGGCCAGGCGCTCGGCGGTGTCGTCGCCCTGCTCGGCGACGAGGTCGAGCTCGGCGAGCGTGTCGTCGCGGTCGGCTGCGGCCCGCTCGCCGGCGGCCGTGGCGGCCGCGAGGGTGCGTTGCCGGCGGTCACGCACGGCCGCGGCCTCGGTCTCTGCGGTGCGGGCCGCGCCGAGGGCGGCCGCGGCCTCGCGATGGGCGGCGTCGGCGGCCGAGGCGGCCTCCTCGGCCGCGGCGGCGCGGGCGCGGGCCTCGTCGAGCGCCGCACCCGTGGCGCCGGTGGTGTCGGTCGACACGCGCCAGCCGCCCGGACCGAAGCGGCCGCCCGTGCGGGTGACGACCACCGCCTCGGGGTGGGCGAGCGCGGCGTCGACGGCCGCGGTCCAGCCGCCGTCGACGGCGACCGCCGCACCGAGCAGGCCGTCGAGCAGAGGCGCGACCTCGGGACGACGGGGACGGACGTGAGCCAGCACGGGCTCGCCCACCGGCGGTGGCGTGCGACGCGCGGGCGCCACGCCCATGGCCAGCACCGCGCCCGGCACGTCGCCCTCGGCCAGCACCTCGAGGGCCCGGCGGCCGGAGGCCACGGAGTCGACCACCACCGCGGTGAGCGCCTCGCCGCAGGCCGCCTCGGCCGCGGCCTCCCACCCGGGATCGATGTCGACGAGGTCGAGCAGGGTGCCGACGACGCCGTCGACCGCGGCCAGGCGGGTGGCGCCGGCCCGGGACCGGGCGGCGTCCAGGGCCTGGCCGAGAGCATCGGCGCGGGCGGTCCAGGTGTGGCGCTCGGCCCTGGTCGCGTCCCGCCGCTGCTCGGCGGCGCGGGCCGCGTGCTCTGCGGCCTCCCGCGTGGCCGCCGCCGTCGCGACGGCACCGACCACGTCGGCCTCGGGCGGCAGGGAGCCGATCTGCTCGGCGGCGCGCGGCCGCCTCGGCGTCGAGCCGCTCGAGCTTGGCCCGGAGGTTGGCCACACGGCGCTGCGCCGTGTCGGCGTCGGCGTCGGCGCGGTCGAGCACCCGGCGCAGCGTGCCGAGCTCGCCCCGCACCTCGGACGCCCGGCCCGACGGCGCGGGCACGCCATCGCCCCACTCGGCGTCGTACGCCTCGTGGGCCGCGGCGAGCTCGGCCTCGGCCCCCGCCAGCGCGGCGGCGTCGGGGTCGAGCGCCTCGGCCTCGCCGGCCAGCGCCTCGATGTCGGACTGCAACCGGGCGGCGTCGGCCTCGAGGCTGGCGACGACCCCCTGGTCGACGGACGCGGACCGCTCGCGGTCGACGCTGCGGCGGCGCTCGGCCAGCAGGGCCAGCTGGCCCCGGGCCTTCTCGCGCAGCGCCTGGGCCCGGGCCAGGGCGTCGCCGACCTCGCTGCCCCCGAGGGCGGCGAGCTCGGACTCGGCCGCCATCACCGAGAGGTCCAGCTCGGACAGCCGCGTCGTCAGCAGGCGCTCCTCGTTGCGGAGCTCGGACTTGGCCGCGGTGGCGTCGCCGAGACGACGCTTGAGCGTCGAGAGCTCGCGGCCGGCGACGAACACCTGCAACGCCCGCAGCTCGGCCACGAGGTCGCCGTGGCGGCGGGCGGCGTCGGCCTGCCGTTCGAGCGGGCGGAGCTGGCGCCGCACCTCGCGGAGCAGGTCGTTCAGCCGGGTGAGGTTGCCCTCGGTGGCGGCCAGGCGGCGCTCGGACCGCTCCTTGCGCTTGCGGTGCTTGAGCACGCCCGCGGCCTCTTCGATGATGAGGCGCCGGTCCTCGGGGCGGGCGTTGAGCACCGCGTCGATCTGCCCCTGCCCCACGATCACGTGCTGCTGGCGACCCACGCCGGTGTCGCTGAACAGCTCCTGCACGTCGAGCAGGCGGCAGGGCACGTTGTTGATGGCGTACTCGCTCTCGCCCGAACGCCACAGCGTGCGGGTGACCGTCACCTCGCTGAACTCGATCGGGCAGCAGCCCGGCGCCGTTGTCGATCGTGAGGCTGACCTCGGCCCGCCCGAGCGCCTGGCGCTTGGACGTGCCGGCGAAGATGACGTCCTCCATCTTCTGGCTGCGGACAGCGGAGGGAGCCTGGGCCCCGAGCACCCAGCCGATGGCGTCCACCACGTTCGACTTCCCCGAGCCGTTCGGGCCCACCACGACGGTGACGCCCGGCTGCATCTCGAGCACGGTCGACTCCGCGAAGGACTTGAACCCCTTGAGGGTCAGCGCCTTGAGGAACATCGCAGACGAGGCTAGGTGAGGGCGCGGGCCGGGCCGGGGGATGCCACGGGGAGTGGTGAGGCGACCGGGGTCCGGGGACCCAGGGTCAGACCTGGCAGCTCGGGCACCAGTAGGTGACCCGACCGCCGCTGCGCTGCTTGGTCACCGTCTGGCGGCAGCGCCGGCACGGCTCGCCGTCGCGGCCCCACACCTGCAGCTCGTCCTGGAAGCTGCCCTCCTTGCCGAGCAGGTCGGCGAAGGGGTGCTGCTCGGTGGAGGTGCCGTGGTGCTTGGTGGCCTCGTGGAGGATCTCGACGAGCGACCGGTACAGCCGCCTGATCTCCATCGTCGACACGGTCGACACCTCGCGGTCGGGCCGCAGGCCGGCGTCGTGGAGGATCTCGTCCGCGTAGAGCCCGCCGAGCCCGACCACGAACGACTGGTCCATGAGCAGCGGCTTGAGCTTCTCGGTGCGGTGGTTGACCAACGACTGGGCGAAGGCCGTCCAGGACACCGGGGAGGCCACGGGGTCGAGCCCGAGGTGGGCCAGCTGCGGCGCCTCCTCGAGGAGCAGGTCGGGCGTCACGACGAACGCCTCGGCCGTGCCCTCGGAGTCGGCCATGCGGAGCTGGCCGCCCTGGGTGAACGACACGACGATCTGCGTGTCCTTGGTGACCTCGTCCTTGGGCGCGGCCCGCTGGAGGCGGCCCGTGGTCCCGATGTCGAGGGCCAGCAGCTCGCCGCTGTCGAGCGTGAACACGAGCAGCGAGCCGCGCCGGTCCACGCCCTTCATCTTCACGCCCTCGAGCCGGGCCTGGAACGCCTTGCGCGAGCCGTTGCGGTGGACCGCCTTGGCGACCGGTACATCGACCGACTTGATCGCGCCGCCCGACCGTCTCGCGTTCGAGACCTCGGCGGAGGGTCTCGATCTCGGGGAGCTCAGGCATCGTCGTTCTCCAACTCGGCCACCAGCGTGGTGTAGGCGTCGCGCGCGGCGACCTGTTCGGCCTGCTTCTTCGACCGGCCGTCGCCGGTGCCGCGGGGCACGCCGCCGACGTTCACGGTGACGTGGAACCGTCGGGCGTGGTCGGGCCCCTCGGCCAGGGTCTCGTACTTGGGCTGCTCGTCGAACCGGCGGGCCGCCAGCTCCTGCAACCGGCTCTTGTAGTCCTGCCCGCCCGGCCCGCCCGCGTGGGCCTCGGCCACCCGGGTCCCGAGGAGGCGCAGCACGAGGTCGTGCGCCTCCTGCATGCCGGCCGAGACGTACACCGAGCCGAGCACGGCCTCGAGGGCGTCGGCCAGGATCGAGGGCTTCTCACGACCGCCCGACTGCTCCTCCCCCTTGCCGAGCAGCAGGTAGTCGCCGAGGCTCAGCTCGTCGGCCACCTCGGCGAGGGTCACGGCGTTCACGACGGCCTTGCGGACGTCGGTGAGCTCGCCCTCGCTGAGGTCGGGATAGGCGTGGAAGGCGTGGTCGGTGATGATCACCCCCAACACCGCGTCACCGAGGAACTCGAGGCGCTCGTTCGAGTCGTGGCCGGGGTTCTCGGCGCACCACGACCGGTGGACGAGCGACGGCGCCAGCACGTCGGGGCTGTCGAGGGTGACGCCCAGACGTTCGACCAGTTCGTCGAGTCGGTTGACGGGGAGTGGGATGGTGTTGGTCCTCACAGCCGGGCGAGGACGTAGTCGACGGCGTCGCGCACCGTCTTGATGTCCTCGAGATCTTCGTCCTCGATGCGGAAGCCGACGCTGCGCTCGCCGAGCTCCTCCTCGAGCGCCTCGGCCAGCTCGATCAGGGCCAGCGAGTCGGCGTCGAGGTCGTCGGTGAACGAGTCGCCCTCGTGGATGGTCGCCGGCTCGACCTCGAGGATGTCGGACAGGCGGTCGCGGATCAGGTCGAAGACCTGCTGACGATCCATCGGACTGCGTTCGACATGGGTCTCGGCGGGCACTCGGCTACTCCTGGTCTTGAACGAGGTTTCGGATCGGTGACGACGTCTCGTCGTCGGCGAGAACGGCGGGCAGTGTAGCGAGGCTCGACTTTGTGCGCTTGTGAAGGATCTGGTCGGTCAGCGGGGCGCGACGGCCGCGCGCAGGTGGCCGACCACGTCGGCCTCGACCATCTCCGCCGCCACCCGGGTGGCGTTCACCATGGCCGTCGCCGACGACGATCCGTGGCTGATGATGCACACCCCGTCGACCCCCAGCAGCATGGCGCCGCCGGTGTTGTCGGGGTCGAGCGTGGCGTAGAGCGGCAGCAGCGACTCGAACGCCCGATCGGCCACATCGGTGGTGCCGAGCGCGTCGAGCACCGCTTTGACCAGGGTCTTCATGCCGCCCTCGAGGGTCTTCAGGGCCACGTTGCCCGTGAAGCCGTCGGTCACGACCACGTCGATGTCGGCGGTCATGATGTCGCGGCCCTCGACGTTGCCGACGAAGCGGGCGCCGGCCCGGTCGAGGGCCCCGTCCTCGGCCAGCAGGGCGTGGGTCTCCTTGACCAGCGGGTTGCCCTTCGTGGACTCCTCGCCGATCGACAGCAGGCCGATCCGGGGCTCGGCGACGCCGTAGCGCTCGCGGGCGAACACCGCGCCCATCTGGGCGAACTGGACCAGCCACGCCGGCTGGCACTCGGCGTTGGCGCCGGCGTCGAGCAGCACCGTGGGCGTCGAGCCGGGCACCGGGATCGGCGTGGCGATCGCCGGGCGTGACACGCCCTTGATGCGGCCCATGCGCAGCAGCGCCGACGCCATGGTGGCGCCGGTGTTGCCGGCCGAGATCATGGCGGACGCCCGCCCGTCGCGGACCGCCTCGGCGGCCCGGACCAGCGACGAGTCCTTCATCGTGCGAACGCTCGACCCGGGGTCGGCGTCCATCCCGATGACCTGCGACGCCGCGATGAGCTCGAGGTCGCCGCGGAGCGGGTCGACGTCGTCGGGCCGCCCGACCAGCACGACGCCGACACCGAGCTCGGCCGCCGCCTGGATGGCGCCCTCGACGATGGCTCCGGGCGCGTTGTCGCCGCCCATGGCGTCGATGGCGATGGGCAGCGGGCCCGTGCCCGCGCTCGTGGTCTCTGGCGCGCTCAGCGGAGTGACCGTGGGCGTGGAGAGATCAGTCGACCTCGACGGCCACTCGGCCGCCGTACCAACCGCAGTTGCCGCACACGACGTGGGGCACCTTGGTGGAGTTGCAGCGCGGGCAGACGCTGCGGGCCGGCTTGTCGAGGCGCCAGGCGCTGGCCCGACGGCTGCGGCTCTTGGCCTTGGAGGTCTTCTTCTTGGGGACGGCCATGGGAGTCTTCCTGCGACGTCTCGTGGTGGGGGCGCCGAAGGGCGCGCGCCTCGCCCGCCTCGCGGGCACGGAGAGGAAAGACTAGCGGCGCCCGGCCCGAACCGTCGAACCGACCTGTGGGTGACCCACCGGCCCGTGCGGCCGGCCGGGCCGCACGCTTCTCGGCGACCGTGCGATCACCCGGCGACCACGATGTGACCCGGAACGAGGCGAGGTCAGTTGGAGTCGAAGTGGAGGGCGTCGAGCGCGGCCCAGCGGGGGTCGGCGGGGGGCTGTTCGTCGTCGGACCCCGAGGGGTCGGGGGCCGTGGTGACCGGATGGGACTCGGGGTCGGGGCCCGTGCAGTCCTCGCGGCAGAGCGGGGCGAGCGGGAGGGCGAGGGCGAGCGACTCGCGGACGGCGGGCTCGAGGTCGACCTCGTCGCGACCCATCGGGTAGGTCTCGCCCTCGACCGGGTCGGGCTCGAAGACCTCGCTCAGCTCGACGGTCACGACGCCTTCGGTCACCTCGAGGCACCGGCGGCACTCCCCCACCCAGTGGGCCGACACGGTCCCGGTGGCGGTCACGGCCTCGCCCTGGGCCTCGAGCACGACCTCGGCGACCACGTCGTCGTCGGCGAGCCGGGTGGTCGACAGGGCGAGACCGGGCAGCCGCCCGACCAGGGTCAGCGGATGGCGGGCCCCGGGATGCCGGAACAGCTCGCCCGTGGAGACGGCGAAGGGGGCGGGCACGGTGATCAGGCTAGTGCCGTCGCCGAACGCGGGATGGATGCCGCTGCACACTCGCCCAGAGGGCTCCCTCGTTCAGCGGACCCGATCAACAAGGTCCATCGTCACTCCACCTGGCCGAGGCATCGGGGAGGGGAGCTTCCTCGGGCGGGTCGGGCTGGCCAGCCAGCTCGCGGGAGGTGGTCCAGTCGAGGAGCTCGTCGCGGTCGAGGAGGTAGACCCGCAGGGTCGCCTCCTCGGGGGCGTCCAGCTTGTGGTCCCAGTGGGCGAAATAGGAGAAACCCATGGGGACCTCCTCCTCGGCGATCACCTCGCCGGGCGGCGCCGGCTCGGGCTCGATGCCGTAGACAGGCGAGTCGAGCACGAGGACCAGGCCGTTCTGCACCTCGTCGGGGTTCACCAGCCACTCGTCGTCGACGAACAGACCCTGGTAGTCCGGGTAGCGCAGGTCCATGCCCCGCTGGTGGAGGGTGAGGTTGAGGGCCGAGTCGATGCCGATGTCGAACGCCGGCTTGCGGGACATGAGCACGGTCTGGCCCTCGAGGTCGAGTTCGCGGGTGTTGTCCAGCACCTGGTCGGCCACGGCGTCGAGAACCTCGGCGGGGAAGGGGTCGTAGGCCGCGTACGTCGAGTTGGACCACCGGTCGATGTGGGGGTTGACCAGGGCGGGCACGGCCACGACGGCGATGGCGGCGCCGAAGGCCAGCGGACGCGCCCGCTGCAGCAAGGCCGGGCGGTCGTCGAGCACCCGGCGCAGGAGGTCCCGTCCGACCAGGCCGATCAGGATGGCGATGAAGGCCACCAGCGGGAAGATCCACCAGTAGAAGACGATCCGGCGCTCCTCGTGACCGGCGGGGACGGCGGCGCTGCCGACCAGTCCGGCCAGCACCAGCGCCAGGGTCATCATCCCCAGGCGCGCCTGCTGCGGGTGGGAGGTGCGCCACCGCCAGGTCACGTAGGCGACCAGGGCAAGCACGGCGAGGGCGCTCAGCCACGTCCCCGGCCCGGGTTGGGCGAACAGGTCGTCGCCCATCAGATCGGTCTGTCCCAGCGACGGCGGCAGTCCGATGGCGTGGGCGACGTGGCGGGCCGCCATCTCGTAGCCCAGCTTGGGCCGCTCGGAGCTTCCGGCGAAACGGACCAGCGCGTTCAGGTTCGGCGCGTTCCCCACCAGGTTCTGCAGCAATACCGGTCCCCACAGGACCACCGCTGCCCCGACCGCACCGAGCAGCCAGGGCAGCAGCCGGCGCCGCTCCTCGGCCGAGGCGCGCACACGAGGGATGACCACCAGCCACAGCGCCAGCGCCGTGCCGAGGGCCACCATCACGACCAGCGCCGGGAGCACCGACAGGTGCTGCAGCGCCGTGAACGACACCACGGCCACCGCTAGGGGGACCAGGCGCAGGTCACCGCACACGAGCGCCCACATGAGGAAGGCCGAGAGCAGAAACGGGTAGCCGGCGATGTTGGAGCTGACCGGGTTCACCAGCGCCGAAGCCCCGGTGGTGAAGCTCACCGCGCCGAGCACCACCGCCGTGATGGCACCACCGGCCGGTCCCAGCCGGCGGAACCCCACCCAGCCCGCCACCAGCAGGCAGGCGCCGGTGATGAGCACCGACACCACGATCATCCCCAGGCGCACGCCCAGCAGGTGCACGAACGGCGCCATCAGGTAGAAGTGCACGCCGCCCAGGTGGCTCACCGTCTGGCCGTCCACGTAGGTGAACGACAGCGAGGGCTGGCCGATCAGCGGCGTGCGGCTGGTCCCCACGTCGAGCGAGCGCAAGCCCATGAGCGCCGGATCGCCGGCCGGGTACCAGTGGGGTGCGTAGTGGATCAGGGCGACCAGCGGCGCCAGCGCCAGGGCTACGCCGAGGCCCAGGGCGAAGAGCCGCTGATTGCGATCGAGGTCCCGCAAGCGATGGACGCGAACGTCCGATGCGACGGGACCGCCCGAACCGTCCGATGCGTCGGCTGCCACCGAAACGTCCGTTGCGACCACTGCAGCCCCCGCTGTCCGCTTGTCCCCAGCATCTCCGCCGCCGCCAGACGGGATCCGCGGACTCTATAGGAGAGCTAGGCGGGCGTGTCCTGTGAGTCCGGTGTGCGGATCTCCGAGCCAGATTCGTCGCTGGCAAGGACGCAGGACGAAGGCCTAGCCGAAGCCAAGTCGAGGACGAGGACGCCGCCAGCGGCGAATCTGGCCGGAGAGACGTGCACCATGACTCAGGACGCGCCCTAGTGGCGATCCTGGTCGAAGAAGCCGGAGGTGACGTGGTCGTCGTCGTCGGGATCGGGCTCGGCCGCGTGGCGTCGGGACGGCTCGCCCGGCGTCGCCGCGGGCGGAAGGCCCTCGCCCGCGGGGCCACGCAGCTTGGCCCGGCCCGAGGCGATGATCGTCATCGTGCGCTCGAGCACGGTCTCGAGCTGGGCGAGGCGCTTGTCGCAGAAGTCGTCGGCCTCGTTGCGCTGGCGGCTGGCCTCGGTCCGGGCGTTCTCGACGATGCGGCGGGCCTTGGCCTCGGCCGCCTTCATGACCTCGGACCGCTGCACCATCCGCTCGGCCTGCCCCCGCGCCGCGGCCAGGATGTCGTCGGCCTCGCGCTGGGTGCGGTCGAGGAAGTCCTCGCGATCCTTGAGCAGCCACCGCGAGGCCCGCACCTCGTCGGGCAGGCGCTCGATGGCCTGGTCGAGCAGGTCGAGCGCCTCGTCGCGGTCGACCTTGACCTGCGTCGACAGGGGCGCGGGGCGAGCGGTGTCGATCAGGTCGTGCAGCTGGTGCAACAGCGCCTCGACATCGCCGCCGGGGGCGCGCTCGGCCACGCGGGCGTCGAAGCTGTGCTCGAAGGAGTGGTCGTGGTCGTCGTCGCCCGTCAACCGACCTCTCCCGCCTGGTATTTGTCGGTGAGCAGCTTGGCGACCGAGGCGGGGACCATCGACGAGATGTCACCCCCGTAGCGGGCGATCTCGCGGATGAGCTTGGACGCCAGGTAGGAGTGCGACGAGCCCGACGGGATGAACAGCGTGTCCACCCCGGACACCCGCTTGTTCATCTGGGCCATCATCAGCTCGGACTCGAAGTCGGACACGACGCGCAGGCCCTTGACGATGAAGTCGGCACCCACCTCACGGGCGAGGTCGACCACCAGGCTCGAGAACATCGTGATGCGCACGTTGTCGAGGTGGGCCGTGGCGTCCGCGATCAGCCCCTGCCGCTCCTCGAGGGTGAACAGCGGCGTGCCCTTCTGCGGGTTGCGGACCGCGGCGACGACGACCTCGTCGAACAGGCGGGAGGCGACCTCGATGATCTCGATGTGCCCGTTGTGGATCGGGTCGAACGACCCGGGGTAGAGGACGGTCGTCACTGATCGGCTCCTGGTCACGGCGCAGGCGGCGGGCCGCGGGTGGTCGGGTCCAACGTAATCCACGCCACCCCGCGCACCCCGACATCGACGTCACGGACGTCACACGGCGGGCGGCTCGGCGAAGCCGACCCAGGTACCTCCGTACCGGGCCTCGCGGTCGAGCGTCCAGCCGTCGGGCAGCCCGACCGGCCCGTCCGACTCGACGACGACGAGGGCCGCGGGCAGGGCCGTGAGCAGCCCCGCCCACCCGTCGTACGCGTACGGCGGGTCGCAGAAGGCCAGGTCGAAGCGGCGGCCCGGAGCCAGCGCCGCCAGCCACCGCTCGGCCCGATCCGCCACGACCGTGGCCCGGTCCGCCACGCCGCAGGCGTCCAGGTTGCGGCGCACCGCCCGGAGGGCACCCCGGTCGTCGTCGACGAACGTGACGTGCGAGGCACCTCGCGACAGCGCCTCGACCCCGAGGGCGCCGCTGCCGGCGAACAGGTCGACCGCCACCGCGCCGTCCAGCACGCCGCGGCTCCACAGCGCGTTGAAGATCGCCTCGCGCACGCGGTCGGTGGTGGGACGGGTCCGATCGCCGGGTGGTGCCACCAGGGGCCGACCCCGGGCGCTCCCGGCCACGACGCGCATGGCGGGGAAGGTACCCGGCTTCCCGCTGTCCGCCGGTCGGGCGCGGTGGCATCCTCGTGGCATGACGGGCCCGGTGCGCGTGATCAGGATCGACCAGCCGAAGGTGCGCAACGCCATCAACACGGCCACCGCCCAGCGGTTGCACGACGAGTTCGTGGCGTTCGACTACGACGAGGACGCCAAGGTGGCGGTGCTCACGGGCGACACCGCGGCGTTCTGTGCCGGCGCCAACCTGCGCGACCTGCCCCGCCTGCGCGACAGCGGCCCGCTCGGGTCCGACGCGCCTCGCCCTGTCCAAGCCGGTGATCGCCGCCGTCGAGGGCTGGTGCGTGGCCGGCGGGATGGAGCTCGCCGCCTGGTGCGACCTGCGCGTCGCCGGCGAGGGGGCCCGCTTCGGCTGCCTCGAGCGGCGCTGGGGCGTGCCCCTCGTCGACGGCGGCACGTACCGCCTGCCGCGCATCGTCGGGCTGGGGCGGGCGCTCGACCTCATCCTCACCGGGCGCGAGCTCGGTGCCGCCGAGGCCGAGCGGATGGGCTTCGTCGACCGGCTGGTGCCCGACGGCACCGCCCTCGAGGCCGCGGTCGAGCTGGCCGAGGGCATCGCCGCGGCGCCGTGGGCGTGCGTGGTCAGCGACCGCCGGGCGGTGTACGACGGCCTGGGCCTCGGCGTGGCCGAGGCGCTCGACAACGAGGACCGCCTCGGCCGCGAGGTGATCCTCGCCGGTGACTTCGGCGCAGGCGTCGAGCGGTTCTCCGAGCACCAGCGACATCGCCGCGGCGACGCCTGAGAACGCCGCGGCCAGGAGGGCGTACGTCCGGCCACCGCGAGGTCCACTAGCGTGCGCGCCGGTGGAGGTCGATCAGGTGATCACGTGCGTCGACTGTGGCGGACGGGCGCACCTGATCTCCTACCCACCGTCCGAACGCTCGTGGGAGCCCGGTGACCTGGTCGTCTACCGCTGCGAAGACTGCCTCGACCGCTGGGACCTCCTCGTCCCCGAGGACGAATGATCTCGGCGAGCCCCGACGCTCGTCCACCGGCCCGGGGGTCTTCCCCGTCGTCCCGGCGGACGTGTCGTGGTCAGGTACCCGAGTCCCCAAAGACGACAGCCAACGGAGCACACCCGATGAACACATCCCGCCCGACCCTCGCCCGCCGTGTCCTCGGCCTCGTGGCCGTGCCCGCGCTGCTGGTCGGCCTCGCCGCCTGCGGCGACGACGATGACGACAGCGCCAGCGGCGGCGGCAACTTCTGCGACCAGGCCGACTCGCTGAACGAGACGTTCGACTCGATCGACGATCCCACCAGCGAGGAGTTCAGCGAGGCCCTCGACCGCATCCGCTCGATGGATCCGCCCGCCGAGATCGCCGACGACTGGGATCAGCTCGTGTCGGCCCTCGACGGCCTCGAGGACATCGACCTCGAGAACCCCGACCCCGAGGCCCTCGCCGGCTTCGACACCGAGGCGATGCAGGAAGCGTCCGACCGGGTCGACGAGTACATGGCCGAGGAGTGCGGCATCGAGTGATCGTCCCGGCGGTCGGTGGGCCGGTGGCCCGCCGACCGCCGCCGACGACCTCCACGACGAAGGAACAGGTACCCATGTCCTCCCGCTCGACCCTCGCCCGGCGCGCCGTCGGCCTGGCCGCGGCGCCCGCCCTGCTCGTCGGCCTCGCCGCCTGCGGTGACGACGACGACAGCGCCAGCAGCGCCGACTTCTGCGACCGCGCCCGCGAGATCGACGAGAGCTTCGCCGAGGTCGAAGATCCGACCGAGGCCGACTTCGGCGACATCGCCGACACCATGGGCAGCATCGAGCCGCCGGCCGAGATCGCGGAAGACTGGGACACCATGGTCGACGGCTTCGACCGCCTCCAGGACGTCGACTTCAGCGACCCCGAGTCGTTCAACGAGGAGGACTTCGCCGAGGCCGACGAGGCGTCCGGCCGCGTCGTCGACTACCTCGAAGAGGAGTGCGGCATCGACGGCTGACGCACGCCGCGGCCGGTGCGGTGGGCTCGCGCTCGGTCAGCCCAGGCCGGGGAAGAACGTCAGGTCGTCGAGCCCGAAGTAGTCCCAGGTGGTGGGGTCGCCGTCGTTGGCGTTGATCTCGAGGCGGTCGATGCTCTCGAAGCGTTGCCCGTCGTTGGGGTCGTCGAAGCCGAACCAGGTGGGTCCGTTCCTGTCGACCGAGATGACGTGCCGGCCGACGAGCACCCCGTCGTCGTAGGCGCTGACCGTGACGGGCAGGTCGTCCCGCTGCGCCGCGGAGAACCAGGCGCCGACGAAGGCCATGTCACCCTCGATCAGTGCGGGCGATCCGGTCGGTGACGGGTAGCCCGCCACCTCGAAGGTCGATGCCTCGGCGATGAAGGCGAGGTTCGACTCGGACTTGACCGCGTACCCCCACACACCGTTGGGGTTGTAGACGCCGACCTGGTCCCACGCCAGTCCGCCGTAGCCGCCGGCGACGGGCTGCTCTGCGCCGTCGGCCAGCGTGACCTCGTCGAAGGTCAGCACCGTCGGGAGCAGCGCGACGTCGGTGTAGCTCGACCAGTTCGCCCCCGGGAACCCGGTGCCCTCGGCCCACGCCGAGTCGGTCTCTCCCGTGGGCATGGCCACGTCGGCGTGGACGGCGACGTAGATGGGCTGTCCCGCGACGTAGCCGGGGATGCCCGACAGCGGCACGAAGACCTCGGCCTCGGTCGTGCAGGGGGTGTACTCCCTGGCGATCGGGAACCGGCCGGGGATGGCGTTGCCCCGCTTGGTCTGCGGGATGAGCTGCGGCGAGCCGGTGACGGCCGCGTGCAGCCCGGCGATGCAGGCGCCGTCGGTGCGGATCAGCAACCGGACGCGGGTGCCGTCGCTCTGGACGGTGACGTCTCCGACGTCGGTCGACTGCCCGGCCAGAAGGTCGATGGGCGCCGTCGTCGCCCCCGCGCTCGGCGTGGCCGTGACCAGGACGAGCGCAGCCATCGCCAAGGTTGCGAACACGGACATCAGTCGTCTTGGCATGGCCCCACTGTCGGCGCGCCACCTGAAGCGATCCCGCTCCCGGCCTGACGATTTGCTGAAGCTCGCCCGGGACCCGGGGTTCCTCAGCTCTCCTCGGCCAGGATCGTCTCGACACGGTCGAGATAGGTCGTCCACCAGCTCGGGCCAGCGTCGACCGCGCTCAGGATGGCGCCGATGTCGGCCTCACCCGATGCGAGCCGGCGCCGATGGCATCGAGCGGCCCGAGTCCTCGAGCTCACCGCGAGCGTGGTCGCGGCCTCCTCGTACGGGGCTCGTGCCGGCCCAGTGTCGGCCACGATGGCACCGGTCGCGTCCAGGCCCCTGCTGCACCTCGGTGCGGAGCCGACCGAGCTTCGCCCATCTCGTCCGCGACCTGACGATCGGGGTCACGACGCTGATCTCAACAACGGCCGGCACCGCCGCCACGAAGGCGAGCTGGTCGCGATCTTCGCCTCGACGGCACCAAGCTCGCGTTCAGCACCGCCACCGACATGCGCTACGCGGACTGGAACGACGCCCGACATCTACGTACGCGACCTCGGGTACCGTCGAGACCGTGCTCGTCTCGGCTGAGAGAACGGTCAGCCGGAAGTGCTGGTCGACGCAGTCTTCAGCGGCGTCGCACCAAGATCGGTGTACGCGGGCGAACGTCTACGTCCGTGACCTGACGACCGGGACGCTCTGGTGTCGGTCGACGCCAGCGGCACGCAGCCCGGCAACGACGGTTCGTACGCACCTCTGTTCTCGCCGGACGGGACCGAGGTCGCGTTCGCCAGCCGCGCCAACGACCTGGGGCCGACCGACACCAACTCCGGCGAGACGTGTACGTACGCGACCTCGTCGCCGGAACGACCAGCCTCGTGTCGGTCAACGCCAGCGGCAGCGATGCGGCCTCGGGGTCGGTCGTCCGGCATACACGAGTTCCGCCCCGACGCGTGAGACGGATCTGCTTCCAGAGTTCGGCGACTCGACCTGTCGCCACCGCCGACGCCACGGCGGCGCGACCTTTTCGCCCGCAACCTGACGACGCACCACGACGCTCGTGACCACCAACGCGGCGGGGACCGCCAACGGAAACCGCGGTTCGGCCTTCCTCTCCTCAGCCGCGACGGAACCGAGCTGGCGTTCACCAGCGGCCGACGACCTGGGGCCCACCGACACCGACCGGTCATCCGACGTGTACGTCCGGGACCTGCGCACCGGCACCACCAGGCTCGCGTCGGCTCGGGCCGACGGCGAGGACAGCGGCAACGCACCGTCGCGTCCGTTGAGCATCAGCCCCGACGGCACGAAGGTGGCCTTCGCGAGCTACGCGACCGACCTCGGGCCCCACGACAGCGACACCACCGAACTCCCCGAGGCGACGGCCGACGACATCGGCAACGAGGACGTCTACGTCCACGACCTCACGTCGGGCACGACGACGATGGTCTCCACGAACGCGGCGGGCACCGACAGCGCCAACGGCAGCTCACCGGAGGCGTTGTTCAGCCCCGACGGCTCGCGGCCGCGTTCGTCACCTTCGCCACCGACCTCGGCTACACCGACGCCAACGAGGGCCCGCGTGGCTCGGCGGAAGACATCTACATCGCCACACTTCACGGCGCCGACCTCGCGCTCGGGCTGACCGCGACCACACCGAGGTGACGACCGACGGCACGGTCACCTACACCCTCGACGTCCGAAACGCCGGTCCGGATACGTCCGACGCCGCGACGGCAGCGGTGCTGCTGCCCGACCAGTCCGACCTGGTTGCCGTCGGGCGAGACCGGAGCGACGTGCACGGTCCGCCGATCCCGCGACTCCCGGCGTACTGGTCTGCGACGCCGGGTCGCTCGCCGCTGGAGCAGGCCGCGACGCGCGACGATCACGGTCACGCCGACGTCTCCACCCGACTCCGCCCTGTCGGCGATCGCCCTCGTCCGCTCGGACACCCTCGACCCGGCGGAACCGACAGCACGGCCCGGTCGACATACGCAGTGTCCAGAAGCCGTCCTGCGCCCTCAGCGGCCCGGATGGACCTCGCTTTCGGCATCACATCGCCTAGTGACCGGCTGAGCTGGACTACGCCGATGCGCAGTGACGGATGCCGCACGACCGGCGACGCAGGCGCGCTCAGCCCTTGAGCAGGAACTCCTGGTCCTCGTCGTCGAGGAAGAGGGCGACCTCGTCGAGCAGGTCGGGGTGGCGTTCCAGCCCGCCGCCGTCCCCGCCCTCCCCGTCGACGATGGCGAACGCCGCCTCTCGGGCCCGCTCGACCCACTCGCGGTCGCGGCGCAGCGAGGCGAGCTTGAGGTCGCTGCGGCCCTTCTGCCGTTCACCCATGATCGTGCCCTCGCCCCGCAGGTCGAGGTCGACCTCGGCGAGGGCGAACCCGTCGGTGCTCTCGACCAGGGCGCCGAGCCGGGCCTCGGCCTCGGGGGTGTCCGACGCGCTGACCAGGTAGCACCACGACTGCTCGCTCCCCCGCCCGACACGGCCGCGGAGCTGGTGGAGCTGGGCGATGCCGAACCGGTCGGCGTCGAGGATCACCATCACCGTGGCGTTCGGGACGTCCACGCCCACCTCGATCACGGTGGTGGCGACGAGCACGTCGAGGCGACCCTCGCGGAACTGGTGCATGGTCGCCTCCTTGTCCGCGGCGCCCAGCCGCCCGTGCAGGAGGCCGAGCCGCAGCCCCTCGAGCTCGTCCGCGGCGAGCTCGGCGAACGTGTCCTCGGCCGACCGCACCTCGAGCTTGTCCGACTCCTCGATGAGCGGCGTGACGACGTAGGCCTGCCGCCCCGCGGCGACCTCGCGCGCGCACCGCGGCCCACGTCTCCGACTCGTCGGCCTCGGTGCGGGCCCAGGTCGTGACGATGGGCTGTCGGCCCGCGGGAAGCGAGCGGATCACGGTGACGTCCAGGTCGCCGTAGACCGTCATGGCCGCGGTCCGCGGGATCGGCGTGGCGGTCATGACGAGGACGTCGGGCACGGGGCCGCCCCCGGCCTTGTCCCGCAGCGCCGCCCGCTGCTCGACGCCGAAGCGGTGCTGCTCGTCGATGACCACCGCACCGAGCGAGGCGAACTCGACCCCCTCCTGGATGAGGGCGTGCGTGCCGATGGCGACGTCGACCTCGCCCGCGGCCAGCCCGGCGAGGATGCGCCGGCGGTCGGCCGCCCCCACCTTGTTGGTCAGCAGCTCGACCCGGACCGGTCGGGCGCCGAACAGCGACGTGCCCGAGTCGGGCACCTCGACGTCGGCCAGCAGCGCCCGGATGCCGAGGGCGTGCTGCTCGGCGAGCACCTCGGTCGGCGCCATGAACGCCCCCTGGTGGCCACCCTGCACCGCGGCGAGCAGCGTCCACACCGCGACCACCGTCTTGCCGCTGCCGACGTCGCCCTGCAGCAACCGGTGCATCGGGTGCGGCGCCGCCAGGTCGCCGCCGATCTCCGCGATCGCCGCGCGCTGGTCGGCGGTGAGGTCGAACGGCAGGCGCTCGAGGAACGCGTCGAGGAGCGGACCGTCGGTGACCTGGGCGATGCCGCGGGTCGTGCGCTCGATGTGCCGCTTGCGCTGGACCAGGGCGATCTGGACGCGCAGCAGCTCGTCGAGCACGAGCCGGCGGCGGGCCACCTCCTTGTGCGCCATCGACTCGGGGGCGTGGATGCCGGCGAAGGCCTCGGGCCGGGTCACGAGGTCGTAGCGATCGAGCACCCAGTCGGGCACCGGATCGGCCAGCCCCCGCGGCGCCGACCGGCGCAGGGCCTCGGCCACCCAGTCGCCGATCTCCCAGGTCGACAGGCGGGCCTTCTCGGACTGCGGGTAGATGGGCACGATGCGCCCCGTCCGGTTGCCGATGAGGTCGACGACCGGGTTGGTCATCTGCTTGCGCCCGTTGAACAGGTCGACCTTGCCGAACAGGGCCACGGTCAGCCCCTCGGCCAGCTGGCGCTCCCGCCACGCCTGGTTGAAGAACGTGACCCGCAGGGTGCCGCTGTCGTCGCGCACGTCGGCCGTGACCAGCACCTTGGGCGGCCGACCCCGCGTCCGGCGCGACGTCGTCCGCACGACGGTGACCAGCACCATCGCCTCCTCGCCGACCACCAGGTCGCGGATGCGGGCCTCGTTGGTGCGGTCGACGTAGCGCCGGGGGTAGTAGGTGAGCAGGTCGAACATCGAGGTGACCCCGAGCGTGGCCAGCCCCTCGGCCTTGCGGTCGCCCACCCCGTTGAGGCGGGTGACCGGCCAGGTGGCCAGCTCGCCGAGGGTGATGGGCCCGTCGGTCATCGGGTCGCGTGTCCCGCCGGGCTACTCGACGCCGAGCAGGTACGGGTACAGCGGCTGCCCCCCGTGGTGGACCTCGGGCGACACACCCGGACGGTGCTCGCCCAGCCACTCGGTGATCGCCCGGGTGTCGGCCGGGGTGGCGCCCTCGCCCTCGATCACCGTCACGATCTCGTGGTCGTCGGTCACCAGCACGTCGAGCAGCCGCGTGGCGGCATCGGCCACGGTCGACTCGACCGCCCTGATGCCGTCGCGGGCGATGCCGAGGTAGTCGCCCTCCTTGATCGGGCCGACGTCGCTGGTCGAGTCGCGCACGGCCCGCGTGACCTCGCCGGCGAGCACGTTGCCCGACAGGGCCGTCATCTCCTTGGCGTTGTCGTCGGCCGGCGCCTCGGGGTCGTAGCCCATGAGGGCGGCGAACCCCTCGGCGATGCCCCGGGTCGCCACGACGCGGACCGTGCGGTCGGTGTGGACGTCGACCTGCTCGGCCACGGGGATGATGTTCTTGTTGTTGGGCAGGATGACGACCTGCTCGGCCGGCACGGCCTCGACCGCGGCGAGCAGATCGGCCGTCGACGGGTTCATCGACTGGCCGCCCGCCACGATGCCCTGGACGCCGAGGCTGTAGAAGATGCGCTTGATGCCGTCGCCCGCCGCCACGGCGACGACCGCGGTGGTCACGGGCTCGCTGGCGTGGGGCGGCACCTCGACGATGTCGTCGACGCCCGCCTCGCGGACCCAGCGCTCCTCCTCGACCTGCTCCATGAGGTCGGTCACGCGGATCTGCCGGGGCCGGCCGCAGTCGACCGCGGCCTCGATGGCGGCGCCGATGTCGTCGGTGTGGATGTGGCAGTTCCAGATGCCGTCGCCGCCGACGACCACGATCGAGTCGCCGATGCCGGCCCACACGTCCTTGAACGCCGGGATGGCCTCGTCGTTCGCCTCGAGGAAGTACATGACCTCGTAGCGCAGGTCGGACACGCTGTCGTGGGCCTCGTCGAGAGACGCGTGCACCAGGTGGGCATCGGGCCGCACGGCCCCCTCCCCCACCCTCGGCTCGGGGATCGGCCGCCCGTCGGCCACGTGGAGCATGGCGTCGATCAGCAGCAGGAACCCGGTGCCCCCGGCGTCGACGACCCCCGCCTCGGCGAGGACGGGGAGGAGGTCGGGCGTCTTGTCGAGCGCCACCTGCCCCGCGTCGCGGGCGGTCTCGAGCACGGGGATCAGGCCGGCGTCGCCGTCGTCGGCCACGAGGGCTTCGGCGGCCTCGGTGGCCACGCGCACGACCGTGAGGATGGTGCCCTCGACCGGCCGCATGACGGCCTGGTAGGCGGCGTCGGTGGCGGCCCGCATCGCCCGGGCCACGGTGGGGCCGCCGGCGCCGCCCTCGTCGGCGACGACCGACACGAGGCCCCGCAGCACCTGGGACAGGATCACGCCCGAGTTGCCCCTGGCCCCCATGAGCGACCCCTTGGAGATGGCCGAGCACACCTCGGCCAGGCCGTCGCCGGCGGCCTCGACGTCGTCGCACACCGACACGAGGGTGAGCGCCATGTTGGTGCCCGTGTCGCCGTCGGGCACCGGGTAGACGTTCAAGCGGTTGATCGGCTCGCGGTGGGCGGCCAGGGCATCGCGGTAGGCCTGTACGGTCGCCCGCAGTTCGGTGGCCCCCAGGTGGTCGAGCGCGGTCACGGAGGCGAATGGTAGGTGACGCGCTGCGGTGGGCCCGCCCGTCAGGTCAGGGCGGTGGGGACCGCCGCGAGACCGGTGTCTCCAGGTGCTCTCCACACGCGCTCCAAGCGCGGGACCGGACACGGGCGCATCGTCGTCAGGGAGGCCACGGTGCCTCACCCTCAGGACAGGAGACCTGGCGATGCGCTCCCCCACCCGCCCAGCCGAGCGGCACGACGTCGTCGTGGTCGGCGCCCGCTGCGCCGGGGCGGCCACCGCCCTGCTGCTCGCCCGCGCCGGCCACGACGTCGTGCTCGTCGACCGCGCCACCTTCCCGGCGGACACCCTGTCGACCCACGCGATCGCCCGGAGCGGCGTCGTGCAGCTCCGGCGCTGGGGCCTGCTCGACCGGGTGCTCGCATCCGGCGCCCCTGCCCTCCGCGACATCTCCTTCCACGACGCCGACGGCGTCGTGACCCGCCGGCTCGCGGCGCGCCACGGGGTCGACGCCCTGGTGGCGCCCCGGCGCACGGTGCTGGACGCGCTGCTCGTCGACGCGGCCCGCGCCGCGGGCGCCGACGTGCGGACCGGCGTCACGGTCGAGGGCGTCACGCGGACGGGCACGGGCCGGGTCTCGGGGGTGGTGGCCCGCGACGGCGCCGGCCGCCTCGAGCTCGGCGGGCGCCTGGTCGTCGGAGCCGACGGGCTGCGCTCTCGGATCGCCCGGGCGGTGGGCGCGCGCACGCTGCGCGCCGAGGCGCCCCTCGGGTCGACCCACTACACCTACGTGGCGGGCGACTGGCCGCACCTCGAGTACCACCTCGGCGACCGGGCGTTCGGCGGGGTGTTCCCGACCCACGGTGGCGAGGCGTGCGTGTGGGTCTGCGGGCCCGCCGAGGCGGCGCGCGCCGCCCGGCGCGCCGCCGCGGACGTCGACGAGGCGTTCGACGTCCTGCTGCGAGAGGTGCCGACGCTGGCCGCCCGCCTGCCCGGCCGGAGGCGCACGACCCGGGCGCGGGGCGCCGTCGCGCTGCCCAACGTCGTGCGGGCCGGTGCGGGACCGGGCTGGGCGCTGGTGGGAGACGCCGCGTACCACCGCGATCCGGTGACGGGGCACGGCATGAGCGATGCCTTCCGCGACGCGGATCTGCTGGCCGAGGCAGTCGACGACGTGTTGGAGGGCGAGGACGAAGCGGTGGCGTTCGCCCGCTACGAGCGGCGCCGCCTCACCCTGCTCACACCGTTGCTCGACGTGGCGTGCCAGATGATCCGCTTCCCCGGTCGCGACGGCTTCCGCGGTCTCCAGATGCGCCTCGGCGACCTGATCGACGCCGAATCCGCCGTCCTCGCCGCTCGCCCGACCCCGCTGCGCCTCGCGGCCTGATCGCCGCGGCGGCGCGGCCGCCGGCCCGGCGGCGGCGTCAGGTCGCCGCCGCCACCGTGGGGTCGCGCCACACCACGGCGTCGCCGTCGAGGACGAGGGTCCCGTCGGCCAGCGTCACCGTCGTCCGCAGCCGCACGACGGGCTTGTCGTCCCGGGTCTCCACCACCTCGACCTCGGCCGTGATCTCGTCACCCGGGCGCACCGGGGCGAGGAACCGCCAGTGCGTCTCGAGGAAGACGCTGCCCGGGCCCGGGAGGTCCTCGGCCACCACGGCGTTGAGCAGCCCCGACGTGACGCCGCCCTGCACGATGATGGCCCCGAACCGGCTGGCGGCCGCGATCTCGGGGTCGTAGTGGACCGGGTTGCGATCGCCGGTGAGCTCGGTGAACAGCTCGATGTCCCGGGAGCGGACCCGCCGCGTCCGGCGGGCGCGGTCGCCCACCTGGGGCGAGCCTGCGGGTCGGTGGTCCATGGTTCCTCCCGGGATCAGGGCCCCGCGGTGGCGGGTGCCGCCGCTGCCAGTGTGGGCGCGGCGCGCAGACGGGGCGCGGCGACGAACCACTCGGTCGCCCACCAGTCCCGCAGGGTGTCGTGGCCGACCGCCTCGGCGAGGGCCGCGGTCTGCGATGCGTGCGCGTCGAGGGCGGCCACCTTCCGGTCGATGACGGTGGCACAGTCGACGGTCAGCCCCAGGTCGGCCTCCTCGGTGGACGGCGGCGGCCGCTCCCACAGCCCGACCTGGTCGTTGAGCTGGCCCCAACGGGCGTGGAAGGCCGGGGTCAGCGTGGCGTAGAGGAGCGTCCCGGGCTCGCCGGACCGGTGCCAGGCGTCGGTCACCCAGCGGTGGACGGCGCGGTGGTCGTCGTGTCCGGTCATGCCTTCCGGCCCGAACGTGACGATCGTGTCGGGCCGCACCGCGGCGATCCAGCTGCGGACGAGGGCGGCGCCGTGTGCCGGGGGAACCGCACCGCACCCGCCGTCGGGGAGGCCGAGCACCGCGTGCTCGTGGACGCCGACCGCGGCCAGGGCGGCCCGCAGCTCGCGGCGCCGGAGGCGGGCGAGTGCCGGCCCGCGGTCGGCCGCGTCGGCCGCCCCCTGCTCTCCGGCGGTGGCCGTCACGACCACGACCCGCTCGCCCGCCTCGCGGGCCCGCGCCATCAGCCCGGCAGACAGGTACGCCTCGTCGTCGGGGTGGGCCCAGACGCCGAGCACGGTGCCGCAGCCAGGGGCTCCGGACGGCGAGCCAGGTCCGGTCACGACGGGCCCCCGCCGACCGGAGACGGGACGGGCTTCCGGAGCCAGCGGCGGCGGCCTGCTCGCCGGCCCCGGCCCACGCCGAGCGCCCGCGCCGCCTCCAGGCGTTCCCGGTGGGTGGCGCGGGCCAGCTCGAGCAGGGTGTCGGGGTGCACGAACCTCACCCCTCGCTCGCGGCGGGCGGGGCGAACAGCTCGAGCGCGATGCCGTCCGGGTCGCGGAACGACAGGCCCGAGCCGTAGCCGGCGTCCTTGATGTCGCCGTGGACGACGTCGAGCTCGTCGAGGCGTGCCGCCCACTTCTCGAGCTCACCGCGGGCACCGACGCCGAACGCCACGTGGTCCAGTCCGGCTCGGCGCTCGTCGAACGTGCCGGGCCGGGGGTCGGGGAACTGGTGGAGGCCGAACAGCGTGCCGCCGACGGCGAACACGACGTGGCGGAACGGGCCGGTGTCCTCGTCGAGGACGGGCTCCGCGGCGAACAGCGGCGCGGTACCAGGGCACCGAGCGCTCGAGGTCGGACACGGTGACGGCGACGTGGGTGATCGGGGGGAACGGGTCCATGAGGGCTCCTGAGTCGGGCTTGGGTCGCCTCCGATCATCCGCTTCCGGCCGACGAGCAGGCTTGGAGCCGGTGTGGAGCGCACGTGGAGAACGCCGCCATGCCACGGGCTGCGCGAAGCTGGCGACGGTGCGGGTGAGATTCGGAGACGTGGCGCTCGACGCCGACGCGATGGAGCTCGAGCGTGGCGGTCAGCAGGTCGCGATCGAGCCGCAGGTCATGGACGTGCTCGACTACCTCGTCCGGCACCGCGACCGGGTCGTGCCGAAGACCGAGCTGCTCGACGAGATCTGGGGCGACCGGTTCGTCTCCGAGTCGGCCCTGTCGAGCCGCATCAAGTCCGCCCGGCGGGCGATCGGCGACAACGGGCGGGATCAGCGCCTGATCCGCACGGTCCACGGGCGGGGGTTCCGCTTCGTGGGCGAGGTGGTCGAGGCCGGTGTGCGCGGGGTCCCCGGGGCGCCGGCCGCCCCCGGCCCGGCGACGACGCCGTCGCCGCACCTGCTCGTGTCCGGGATCGTGGCCGGCCTGGCGGCCGGAGCCGGGCGAGCCGTGGCGATCACCGGGTCCGGCCAGGCGTGCCGCCACCTCGTCGAGGACCTCCTCCACGCCGCGGACGACGCGGGGGTGGTGTCCGGACGGGGTCGCGGCGTGAGCGAGCTGCGGGTGTTCGCCAGCGTGGCCGAGGCGCTCGACGAGATCGTGAGCCGGAGGCCGGGCCTGTTGGCCGACGTCCCCGACCGCTGCCGCGCCGAGCTGGAGGCGCTGCTCGCCGGGGGCCCGCCCACGGCCGCCAACCGGGTCTTCGTGGCCGCCCGGGCGCTGGTGCGTGCCGCGGCGGTCGACGGGGTCGTCATCGTGGTCGAGGACGTCCACCTGGTCGACCCGCACACGGTCGACCTGTTGCGCCACCTGGCGCGGGCGTCGCGCCGCCAGCCCGTCGCGGTCGTCGTGACCCTCCGCACCGGGGCGGGCCCCGGGGAGCCCTTCGAGACCGTCGTGATCGACGCAGCCGAGCCGGCGACCGAGCACCTCCCCGCGGACGTGCTCACCATCCTGCGCACCGGGGCCGTGCTGGGCGAGATCGTGGAGCTCGACGACCTCGGCGCGGCCACCCGGCTCGAGCGAGCCGACGCGGCCCGCGCGGTGGCGTTGGCCGAAGCGGCCGGCCACATGGAACGGACGCAACGCGGCCACCGTTTCGTCGATCCGGCCGAGGCGACCAAGCTGGCCGACGAGGTGTCCCCCGGCGATCGCGTCGACATCTGGCGGGCCGTGGCGCAGGCCCGCGTCGCCCGCGCCGCCGACCCCGGGTCGATCGCGGACGCGCTCGATGCCGCCGGGGCCCGGGCCGAGGCCGCCACGTACCAACTGCAGGCGGCCCGGGCCGCGTGGGACGCGCAGCTGCACGGCGAGGTCCTCCGGCGCACCGCCGACGCCGACATCGCGGACGACGCCACCCGGTTCGGGCTGCTCGAGATCCGGGCCGACGCCCTCGCCCAACAGGGCGACCCGGCCGCCGTGCCGTACTACCGCCGGGCACTGCGCCAGGCGCCGCCCGACGCGGTCCCCTGGCTGCTGGCCCGCATGGCCCGGGCGCACCTCCGCAACGGCGACGTCGCCGCCGCGGCCGACGCGCTGGCGGGCGTGACCGACGACCCGCACCCCGGGGTGCGCCTGGTCGCCGCGGCGCTCGCCTACTTCCAGGGCGACCTCGACACGGCGGAGACGTTGCTCGACAGCGTGCGCGACGTGGCCCTGGCGCCGGGGGCCCCGGCCCAGATGCTCGACGTGATCACCCTCCAGGGCATGATCGCCCACTCGCGCGGCCAGTGGTCCGACCGGCTGCGCCAGGAGCTGCGGCTGGCGGGGGCGTCGGTCGACCTGGCCCAGGTGGTGTTCGACTCGCACGTGTGCGTCGCCCAGTACCTGCTGTACGGGCCGACCGGACCGGTGGACGTCATCCGTGTCGCCGACGAGCTGCGAACCAGCGCCGAGGCGATCGGATCGCTGCCGGCGGTGGCGTTCGCCACGACCCTCGAGGGCGAGGCCCGCATGCTCTCCGGCGACCTCGACGAGGGCCGAGACCGCCTCGCCGAGGCCGTGCGCCTGCACCGGGCGCTCGACACCGACACCGGTCTCGCCCACGCGCTGCAACGCCTCGCCGAGGCCCACCTCCACCTCGGCGAGCGGGCCGAGGCCGAGCGGGTGGCCACCGAGGCGCTCACGCGGGCCCGGTGGTCGCCGCTCTCCCAGCACCTGCTGCAGCGCACCTACGGCACGCTGATCGCGGCGGCGCCCGACCCCGAGAGCGCCGCCGCCGTCGCGGACGACGCCCTGGCGACGGTCGACGGACAGGACGCCTGCCACTTCTGCCACGTGATGGTGGCCGCCCCCGCCGCGGTCGCCTACGCGGCCGTCGGACGCCTCGGCGACTCCCGGACGCAGCTCGCCGCGGCCCGCCGGTCCGCCGCCCGGTGGGAGGGCCCGGCGTGGCCGGCGGCCGTCGACGAGGCCGAGGCGATGCTGGCCCGCGCCGAGGGCCACGACGACCAGGCGGTGGCCCTGCTCGAGCGGGCGGCCCGGGCGTTCGACCAGGCGGCCCTGCCGCTGGAGGCGGCCCGGTGCCGGGAGGCGATGTGACCCCCGGCGCCTGATCCGCTCGGCGTCTCTCAGCCGACGGTGACCTCGACTGCGGTCCCGGTGGTCAGCACGTCGAACACGGCCGACCGGGCCTGCGACTGGGCGACGACGGCCCGGACGTCGGCCGCGGGCGCCGGGCTGTCGATGTCGAAGTGGACGCGGATGCCCCGGTAGCCGTTGCGGACCTCGTCCGACAGGCCGAGGATGCCGCGCAGGTCGATGTCGCCCTCGACGGTGGACGTCACCGAGCGCAGCTCGACCCCGCGGGCCGCGGCCACGTTGGCGATGCCGGCGGTCAGGCAGCCCGCGATCGCGTGGAGCAGGTGCTCCACGGGCGTCGGCGCCCGATCGGTCCCGGTGAGGACGACGGGGTGGTCGGCCCCGGCGACGTAGGTGGCCTTGTGCTCGTGGTCGCCGCCCGCGCCCGAGAACGTGCCGAACGCGGTGCGGCTGTGGGTGCCGTCGACCCACGTGTTGGCGGCGCGGAACGTGAAATCGGCGAGCTCGGGCTGCGCCTTCACCGCGCCGATGGTGGCGAACAGGGCATCGACGTCCACGCCGTTCCGGCTGGTGGGCTCGGTCATCGTCATGTCAGGGTCCTTCTGGTCCGTGTCATCGGGAATCGATGACACCGACGAGCATCCGCCCGTCGCTCGACGGCGCTTGGAGGCCGCCTGGAGACGCCGTGGAGAGGAGGCGCGAGGCTGCCTCGCCTGCCAGGTTGTGACCCCGTCCTGCCTGCCAGTACAGTTTCCCGGTTCCATCCAGCCCGAAATCCGAGGTGACGCGTCATGGCAGCCGTTTGCGAGGTGTGCGGCAAGCACCCGTCGTGGGGCATGAGTGTCAGCCACTCGCACCGGCGCACGAAGCGTCGGTGGAACCCCAACATCCAGCGTGTGCGCGCCATGGTCAACGGCGCGCCCAAGCGGATCCAGGCCTGCACCGGCTGCATCAAGGCGGGCAAGGTCCAGAAGGTCGTGCACTGACGACGACGTGACCCGGCGGTCGGCCTCGGCCGCCGCGACGCGACAGGGGCGCCCCGCGGGGCGCCCTTGTCGCGTCCGGAGAGACCTGCGAACGCCGGCGTCTGCGCTTTGGGCCGCCGTCGAAACGGTCCGATACGGTGACAGAACCCCACCCCGCACACTTGGCGAACCAGGGAGACCGATCCGGTGCAAGGCGTCATCAAAGCGTACGACCCCGGTTCCAAGGACGGGATCGTGGTGCGTGACACCGACCTCGCCGAGGTCGACCTCGCACCCGACGCGCTCGACGGCTCGGTCTTCCGGCTGCTCCGCCAGGGGCAGCGCGTGATCTTCGACCTGGACGGCGAGGGTCGAGCCACGCGCCTGCGGCTGGGGTCGGAGGTCGACATGGGCACCCCGGGTCTCGACCCGGAGCGCTTCCCACCAGGGGACGACACGACCTCCGCGTGACCCGCCACATCCAGGACATCGTCGACGGAGGATCATGGCTGCAACGACCGACAACCAGAAGCTGAAGGGCTGGGTCGATCACTGGGTGGAGATCCTCCAGCCGGACGCGGTCGAGTGGTGCGACGGCTCCGACGAGGAGTGGGACCGGCTCTCGCAGCTCCTCATCGACGGCGGCACGTTCGAGCGCCTCGCCGAGGACAAGCGCCCGAACAGCTTCCTCGCCCTCTCCGACCCCGGCGACGTCGCCCGGGTCGAGGACCGCACGTTCATCTGCTCCGAGCGCGAGGTCGACGCCGGCCCCACCAACAACTGGCGGGCCCCCGCCGAGATGAAGGCCGAGCTCACCGGCCTGTTCACCGGGGCGATGAAGGGCCGCACCATCTACGTGGTGCCGTTCTCGATGGGCCCGCTCGGGTCGCCCATCGCCCACATCGGCGTGCAGCTCACCGACTCGCGCCTACGTGGCCGTGAACATGAAGATCATGACCCGCATGGGCCAGGGCCCCCTCGACGTGCTGGGCGCCGACGGCGAGTTCGTGCCGTGCGTCCACTCGGTCGGCTACCCGCTGGTCGATGCCGGCGGCACCCGCCGCGACGACGTCGCCTGGCCGTGCGACGCCGACAACAAGTACATCGTCCACTTCCCCGAGACCCGCGAGATCTGGTCGTACGGCTCGGGCTACGGCGGCAACGCCCTGCTGGGCAAGAAGTGCTTCGCCCTGCGCATCGCCTCGACCATGGCCCGCGACGACGGCTGGATGGCCGAGCACATGCTCATCCTCGGCGTCACCCCGCCCGACGGCGAGAAGCGGTACGTGGCCGCGGCCTTCCCGTCGGCCTGCGGCAAGACGAACATGGCGATGATGATCCCCACCCTCCCGGGGTGGAAGGTCGAGACGGTCGGCGACGACATCGCCTGGATGAAGTTCGGCGACGACGGGCGGCTGTACGCCATCAACCCCGAGGCGGGCTTCTTCGGCGTCGCCCCGGGCACCGGCGACGACACCAACCCCAACGCGATGCGCCACGCTGTACGGCAACTCGATCTTCACGAACGTGGCCCAGCACCGACGACGGCGACGTGTGGTGGGAGGGGCTGACCGGCGCCGCCGGCCCACGCCATCGACTGGAAGGGCCACGACTGGACGCCCGACAGCGACGCCCCGGCGGCGCACCCGAACGCCCGGTTCACCACGCCGGCGTCGCAGTGCCCGTCGATCGCCCCCGAGTGGGAGGACCCGAAGGGCGTGCCGATCTCGGCCATCCTCTTCGGCGGCCGCCGCGCCACGAACGTGCCGCTGGTGACCGAGTCGCTCGACTGGGACCACGGCGTGTTCCTCGGCTCGATCATGAGCTCCGAGAAGACGGCCGCGGCGGCGGGCACCGTCGGTGAGCTGCGGTTCGACCCCTTCGCCATGCTCCCGTTCTGCGGGTACAACATGGGCGACTACTTCGCCCACTGGCTCGAGATCGGTCGGGCCACCGACGCCGACAAGCTGCCCAAGCTCTTCTGGGTCAACTGGTTCCGCAAGGGCGACGACGGCTCGTTCCTGTGGCCGGGCTTCGGCGACAACAGCCGGGTGCTCAAGTGGGTCATCGAGCGGGTCGCCGGCGAGGGCGAGGCCGTCGACACCGCCGATCGGCCGGGTGCCCGCGGCCGGGGCCATCGACATCGCGGGCCTCGACGTCGACGAGGCGACCATGGCCAAGCTGGTCGAGGTCGACCCCGAGTCGTGGCGGGCCGAGCTGCCCCAGCTCGAGGACCACTACGCGGGCCTCGGCGACACCGTGCCCGCCGCACTGCGCGAGCAGCTCGAGAAGCTCGAGAAGCGGCTCGCCGCCAGCTGACGCCTCTCGGGACGCGATCCGGGTTCGTGACCGGTGCCGCTCCCCGTCGGGGAGCGGCACCGTCGCGTACGGCCCCGCGCGCCGTCGTCCGCGGCGACGGGCTCAGGCGGGCGGCAGGACGTCGATCACCGCCGGGTGGCCGGGCTGCCGCCGCACGGACTCGGCGCCGACGTCACGCCCAGCCGTAGGCGGCCATCTGCCCGAGGGCCGACAGGGCGTCGTCGGGGACGTCGTGGCCGAGGTCGCGGTAGACCGCGGCGACGTTGACGACGAAGCGCTCGGGCTCGCCGAGGTCGGCGTAGGGCCCGAGGTCGATGTCGCGGGCCGCGTCGAGCGGCGACAGGCCGGCCTCGGCCCGGGGCGGGACCTCGCGCTGCAGGAACCGGAAGTAGTCGCGCTCGTCGGCCACGGCCTCGGGGCCACAGACCGGACCATGGCCGGGCACGACCACCTCGGGCTGCATGCCGAGGATGGCGTCGCACGCGGCGATCCAGTTGTCGACGGGCCCGGCCCACACGATCGGGTGTCCGCCGTGGAACAGGATGTCGCCGGTGAACACGGTGCGGTGCGCCGGGAGGTGGACCAGGACGTCGCCGCGGGTGTGGGCCGGCCCGACCTCGGTGAGCTGCGCCTCGGTGTCGCCGACCGTGAGGGTGAGCGTGCCGTCGAAGGTGGTGGTGGGCGGCACGATCTCGATGTCACCGAAGTCGAACGGACCGAACATGCGCCGCAGCAGGTCGCCGTCGGGCCCCGGCGGCGGGTCGGCCATCACGCCGGCGAGCAGCGACGGGGGCAGCTCGACCATCTCCTCGGCGCAGGCCCGTGACGCCACGATCTCGGCGTCGCGCACGAGCTGGTTGCCCCAGCAGTGGTCGCCGTTGGCGTGGGTGTTCACCACGACGTCGATCGCCTCGGCCGCGGCGGTCGCCCGCCGCATGGCGTCGAGCATCTCGCCGGTGATGCGCAGGTCGTAGAGGGTGTCGACCAGCAGCGAGGCGTCACCGTCGACCACCAGGCCGGCGTTGCTCCACCCCCAGCTGCCGTCGGGTTGCAGGTAGGCGAACACTCCGTCGCCGATCTCGTGGAGCCCGCGGGTGAACGGTGGGCGTGTCTGCACGGCCTCATCGTCGCACAGTGGACCGTCCCGATCCGCCCGGCGTCAGGGCAGCCACCGGGTCTCGTCGCGGTCGGCGGTCGAGCCCCGGTACGGGGCCGCAGTAACGTGCTCGACCAGGCCAGAGGCATCGAGGGAGGCCCCGATGGCAGTGAGCGCGTACATCCTCATCCAGACCGAGGTCGGCAAGGCCGCGCAGGTCGCGAGCGAGGTCGGCGGCATCGACGGCGTGGTGTCCGCCGAGGACGTCACCGGCCCCTACGACGTCGTGGCGCGTGCCGAGTCCGAGACCGTCGACGACCTCGGGAAGATGGTCGTCAGCCGGGTGCAGATGATCGAGGGCATCACGCGCACCCTCACCTGCCCCGTCGTCCACCTCTGACCGTCGCCGCGGTCACGTGGCCGCGGCTCAGCGCGACGGGCCGATGACCATCGCCCGGATGGCCAGGCCCATGAGGAACAGGCCCCCCAGGCCGTAGAGCAGGTACACCTGGCGCCGCAGCTGCTGGCGGTAGCTGTAGATGATGCCGACCGACGCCAGCGCCACGAACCCGTAGAACATGTGGAACTGCGGGACCTCGCGATCCTCGCGGGTCACCAGCAGCACGCCGAGCACGATCTCGACGACGATCGTCAGCTCGGCCGCGATCGTGAACCACCAGAGCTCCCGGCGGCGCAGCGCCGGCAGCCAGTGGGCACCGAGCGCCCACAGGCCGGCCAGCGCGTTCGACACGATGACGATCCACGCGACGACGACGTGGGCGTCGTGAACGGTCAACGAGGTGCGACGGCGCTCAGGACTTGCCGGGCGACGAGGTCGAGACCTCGTACGACCAGAGCTCGCTCGACACCGAGACCGGGCCGCCCTGCGGATGCGGGCGGTCGGTGCCCTGGTGGCCGTGGCCGAACGCCGGGCTGTTGACCCACGCCTGGAAGGCCTCCTCGTCGCGCCAGCGCGTGACGACGAGCCAGGTGGTGCGCTCGTCGGTCGGCTGCAGCAGCTCGAAGCCCTCGAAGCCCTCCTGGTCGTCCACGGCGCCGGCCCGCGCCGCGAACCGCTTGCCGAGCTCGTCGCCCGAACCCTCGGGCACGGTGATGGCGTTGATCTTGATTACCTGGGGCATGACCCCATCATGCGCGGCCCGCGGCCCCGCCGACCAATGCGCCGCGGCGCACCCGCTCACGTGAGGGCCAGCACCACCAGCGAGACGACCGCCACCGGCAGGCCGAGGACCAGCGTGCCGAGCGAGCCCACACCGCCGCCATGGTGCCCCCAGCCGGTCGGGGTGGACGGGCTCGACGAGCGCCTGCAGCCGCTCGCCGCCGGCGAGCTCTCCCACCGTCCTGCAGGGCCGTCAGCGACCGCCACGTGCCGATCACCCGCGGAGCCCGCGACCCGCGGGTCGACGACGCCCGCAGGGCGGCGGTGGCCCGCCAGGGACGGGCAGCGCCTCGACGGCCTGCTCGATCTGACCGGGGTGGCCGTAGACGGCGGAGATGCGCTGGCCGTGCCAGATCACCCTCAGCGGTGCGGCCACGAGGACGGCCGCCAGCACGACGCCGACCACGAACCCGGGCTCGCCCGGCCCGGCGAGCCAGCGGCCACAGCGCGGCCAGGGTCGACGACGCCCACCACCAGGGCCGCACCCGCGACCCACGTCGAGAACCGGTGGATCGTGCGCGCCATCGCCGCCGATCCGCGCCAGGAACTCGTTCTCGTCCGCCTCGACCGTCATGCGATCCCCAGAACCTCCGCCCGCTGCGCGCCGGACGTTAGTGCCGGCTGCGGGACGGACTCGGCCTGCCCGGCGAACACGTCGTCGTCGCGGTGGTCGGACGGCACGCCGCGGCGGATGAAGTACTCGGTGCCCATCGACTCGCGGAACACGTCGAGCGGCATGGCGAGGAACGGGGCGAGGTCGCCGACCTGGGTCTCGTGCGCCTCCATCGACGCCCGCTTGCGCTCGGCCCACGGCCGCACGTCGACCCGGGTCGTGATCACCTCGTCGGGCATGGCGAACTGGACGTCGGGGTCGTCGAGGTCGGGGACGTCGTCCCAGCTGGCGTCGCCGTTCTCGACCAGCATCGCCACGAACGCCCGGATGACGTCACGGTTCATCGTCGCCTCGAGCACGTGCGGCACCCCGGCCTGCTCTCCGGCCCGGACGCCCACGCGGTGCACCTGGATGTGGTCGGGGTGCCCGTAGTTGCCGTTCACGTCGTAGACCAGCAGCACCTCGGGCCGTTCGTCGCGCAGGATGGCGGCGAGACGACTCGCCGCCTCGTCGACGTCGGCCTGCCAGAACGACGGCCGGGTCGTCGTTCTCGGGCGTGCCCATCATCCCCGAGTCGCCGTAGCCCAGGAACTCGACGCGGTGCACGCCGATGGCCTCGGTCGACCGCCGGACCTCCTCCATCCGCCGCTCGACGAGGGTCTCGCCCGGGCGCAGCAGCCCCTCGGGAACCTCGCCGTGCTCGCCGCGGGTGGCGTACACGACCACCACCCGGTGCCCGTCGTCGACGGCCTTGGCCAGCGTTCCGGCCGTGGTGATGCACTCGTCGTCGGGATGGGCGTGGAAGGCGACCAGCGTGGGCACGCCCGCGGTCCTACCACGGCCACGCCGACACGTCCGAGCGCGTTCTGCCGCCGATCGTGGGCGGGGCCAACGGTCTTCGGTACCCTCGCCGCCGATGGAGATCGAGTCCGCCCCTGCCCGCCTGCGCGTGCTGCCGACGTGGCTGCTCAGCCAAGCCGCGCTGCAGGGCCACCGCATCGGCGCCGAGATCCTCGCCGCCACCGGGGCCCACCGCACCCACTACGCGGTGCTCGCGGCCCTCGACGAGTTCGGGCCGGCGAGCCAGGCGGCGCTCGGCCGGCGCTGCGGCATCGACCCGAGCGACATGGTGGCGCTCATGGCCCGGCTCACCGGCGACGGGCTGGTCGAGCGGCAACCCGATCCGGCGGACCGGCGCCGCAACCTCGTGTCGATCTCCGCGGCCGGGCGTCGTCGGCTCGACGACCTGGCGGCTGCGGTGACGGCCGCCCAGGACGCGCTGCTCGAGCCGCTGTCGGCCGCCGAACGGACCCAGCTGGTCGACCTGCTGACGCGCATCGTCGATCGGCGCGCCTGAGCGGCCGAGCAGATAGGGCGCTCGGCACCGCCCACGCGGGGGGATTTGGTGGTCGACCCCCAGCTCCACAGCCGGCCGACACGCAGCACGCGAGCGGCAACCCGAGACGGCGTGACCTATCCGCGCACCTTCTGAGCGGCGGAGCGCCGAGCGCGCCGCACCGGCAGGGGCGCGTCGACGGTTCCGTTGACGTCACCAACGATTCGCCGCTACGTTGGCGACACCAACATTGGTGCGACCAACGAAAGGCGTGCGCGATGCCCGTCACCGCTGTCCTCGACACGACCATCCACCACATCGAGGCCGGTGCCGGCGCGCCGGTGGTCCTCCTCCACGGGAACCCCACCTCGTCCCATGCCTGGCGCAACGTCCTGCCCCACCTGGGCGACGGCGTTCGGGTCCTCGCTCCCGACCTCGTCGGCATGGGCGGCTCGGGCAAGCCCGACATCCCCTACCGCTTCGTCGACCACGCCCGCTACCTCGACGCCTGGTTCGACGCCCTCGACCTGGGTGAGGTCGTGCTCGTCGGCCACGACTGGGGCGGAGCCCTCGCCCTCGACCGCGCCGCCCGCCACCCCGACCGTGTCCGGGGAGTCGCCCTGATGGAGACGATCATCCGGCCGCTGACCTGGGCAGACTTCCCGAACGGGGCGCGGCCCCGCTACGAGGCGCTGCGCGGCCCGGCGGGCGAGCCGAAGGTGCTGGAGGAGAACTTCTTCATCGACCAGGCCCTGTTCGCCACGGTGCTGCTCGGGTCTGCGCGACGAGGACCACGCCGCCTACGCCGCGCCCTACCCGACCCCGGCCAGCCGCCGACCGCTGCTGGCCTGGCCCCGGGAGATGCCGATCGACGGCGAGCCCGCCGACGTCGTCGCCCGCGTCGAGGCCTACGACGCGTGGCTGGCGTCGAGCCCCGACGTGCCCAAGCTGCTGCTCACGTTCGACGGAACCAGAGGACACGCTGATGATCGGCGCCCGCGATCGCCGCCTGGAGCGCCGAGCACATCGCCGGCCTCGAGATCGTCGGCTGCGGGCCGGCTGCCCACGTGGTGCAGGAGGACCAGCCCCTGGCCATCGCCGCGGCCGTCGGCGCCTGGCTCGACCGCCACGGCCTGCGGGTCGGCGCCCAGACGGCGCGGTCGACCAGCTCCAGCGCTGATCCGGGTCGGCAACGGTCGCGGATCGCCGCCGCGACGCGAGGGCGCCGACGGCGGCTCGCCTCGCCCGATGTCAGGCGATGGCGCCGGCCTCGCGCAGCTTGGCCAGCCGGTCGGCGTCGACGCCCGGCCTCGGTCAGCACCTCGTCGGTGTGCTGGCCGGCGTGCGGCGGGTGGCCGGCGGATCTCGCCGGGCGTCCGGCTGAAGCGCGGGGCGGGACCCGGCTGGGTGATGCCGGCCACGTCGACGAACGTGCCCCGGTGCACGTTGTGCGGGTGCTCGGGCGCCTCGGCGATCGTCGAGCACCGGCGCGAAGCACACGTCGGACCCCTCCATCAGCTCGCACCACTCGTCGCGGGTCTTCGTCCGGAAGATGCCGGCGAGGCGCTCCTTCATCGCCGGCCACGCGTTCCGGTCCTGCTGCCAGGGCAGCTCCTCGCCCTCGAGCCCGGTCAGCCGCAGCAGCTCGGCGTAGAACTGCGGCTCGATCGACCCGATCGACACGTACTTGCCGTCGGCCGTCTCGTAGACGTCGTAGAAGTGGGCGCCGGTGTCGAGCATGTTGGTGCCCCGCTCGTCGTTCCAGATCGCCCATGGCTCGGAACGAGTGCGTCATCGTCATGAGCGACGCGGCACCGTCGACCATGGCCGCGTCGATGACCTGGCCCTGACCCGACCGCTGCGCCTCGAGCAGGGCGGCGACCAGGCCGAAGGCCAGCAGCAGGCCGCCGCCGCCGAAGTCGCCCGACGAGGTTCAGGGGCGGCACGGGCGCCTCGCCCCGGCGCCCGATCGGCTCGAGCGCGCCGGCCAGGGCGATGTAGTTGATGTCGTGGCCGGCGGTCGACGCGTAGGGGCCGTCCTGGCCCCAGCCGGTCATCCGCCCGTAGACGAGGCGCGGGTTGCGGGCGAGGCAGTCGTCGGGGCCGATGCCGAGCCGCTCGGTGACGCCGGGCCGGAAGCCCTCGATCAGCGCGTCGGCCTTCTCGACCAGCGCCGAGCACGACCTCGACGCCGTCGGGGTTCTTGAGGTCGACGCCCACCGAGCGGCGGCCGCGGGCCAGCAGGTCGGCGCGGCGGTCGCTCGGGATCGCCGCCGCTGACGGCCTGGGCCCGGTCGATGCGGATCACGTCGGCGCCCAGGTCGGCGAGCAACATGCCGCAGAACGGGCCCGGGGCCGATGCCCGCGATCTCGATGACGGTGATTCCGGCGAGGGGTCCCATGCGTGCTCCTGTCGGCATGTCAGGCGTGATCGGCGGCGTGGGCGGTGACGGCGTCGATGAGCTGCGGCCACAGCGGGCGGCGCCAGGTCGTGGCCCATGCCCTCGACCACCAGCAGCTTGGCGTCGGGGATCACGGCGGCCGTGCGCTCGCCGCCCGAGGGCTGGACGAGGGTGTCGGCGGTGCCGTGGATCACGAGCGTCGGGACCTCGAGAGAGGGCCAGGTCGGCCGATCGGCTGCCCGAGGACATGACGGCCACGAGCTGCCGGGCCGTGCCCGCGGGGTCGTAGCCGCGGTCCCAGGCCCGGCCCGCGATCTCGCGCAGGTACCGCCTCGTCGAACAGGCCCGGGCTGCCCCACACGTGCGCGTGGTGGACGGCGGCGTCCTGGTAGCCCTGGCGCGGTCGGCGGCCGGCGGCGCCATCAGCGCGGCTCATCGCCTCGCCGTCGGCGCGCCCACGTCGGGATCGCCGGTCGTCGACATCACCGACGTCAGCGACGCCACCCGCGCGGGATGCCGATGGCGACGGTCTGGGCGATCATCCCGCCCATCGACACGCCGAACACGTGGGCGCGGTCGACGCCCAGGTGGTCGAGCAGGCCCAGCGCGTCGTCGGCCATGTCGGCCAGCAGGTAGGGCACGGTGACGTCGCCGCCGCCGATGGCGGCGCGCACGTTGGGCGGTCGCACGCCGTCGAACCGCGTGGACTCGCCGGTGTCGCGGTTGTCGAACCGCACGACCTGGTAGCCGCGGTCGGCGAGGGCGGCGCAGAAGTCGTCGGGCCAGGCGATCATCTGGCTCCCGAGCCCCATGACCAGCAGCATCGTCGGGTCGTCCGGGATCGCCGACGGTCGTCGTAGCAGATCTCGATCCCGTTGCTGGCGTGCGATCGGCACGGCGGTCATCGTGTTCGCACTTGACCGGCCGGTCAAGCTGCTCGCTCGGACCCCGGTCCCCTACGGTGCCGGTCCGTGACGACGTTCGGGGTCCACACCGGGGTGCAGAACACCACGATCGACGAGCTGCGCGACCTGTGGGTCGGCGCCGAGGAGCTGGGGTTCGACGCCGTGTCGGTCTGGGACCACCTCTACTCGTCCGACCTGTCGACCTACGCGTGCCACGAGGCCGTCGCCGTGCACGCCGCCCTCGCCTGCGCGACCACGAGCGTCCGCTGCGGCTGCCTCGTGTACTGCGCCGGCTACCGGCACCCCGGCGTGCTGGCCAAGGCGGTCACCACGATCGACCACCTGTCCGGCGGGCGTGCCGAGATCGGCCTCGGCGCCGGCTGGGCCGCCGCCGAGTACGCCGCGTTCGGCATCCCGTTCCCGCCGGTCGGTCGAGCGGCTCGACCTGCTGGCCGAGACGGCGGCCGCCGTCCGCGGCCTGCTCCGCGACGAGGCGACCACGACGCGAAGGGCGAGCACGTCACGCTGACCGACGCCCGCAACGAACCCCGTCCGGTCCAGCCCGACCTGCCGATCTGGATCGGCGGCGCCGGCGAGCGGCGCACCGCCCGCATCGTCGCCGAGCACGGCGACGGCTGGAACCTGCCCTTCGTGCCGCCCGAGGCGCTGGCCGGCAAGCAGGCCGCCCTGGCCGCCCACTGCGAGGCCGTCGGGCGCGACCCCGGCGAGATCCGCATCGGCGTCAACGTCATCGTGTGCGACGACGAGGCCTCGCTGGCGCGCCCAGTTCGGGCCGCGATCCGAGGCCGTGCGGCCCGGCGCCGTCGTCGGGCACCAGCATCGACCACCTCGCCGAGGGCCTCGGCCGCTACGTTGCCGCCGGGGCCGACACGATCAACGTCGCCCTGCGGGCACCCTGGGACCCGGCCGCGCTCACCCGGGCGGCCGCGGCCGTGGCCGCCCTGCGCTGACCGCGACGCCTGCTGCGACCGGCCACCGACCGCACGGATCACCACCTCCTCACCACCATGTCCGACGACCGCATCGACGAGCTCTCCGGCGCCCACGTGGTCGTCGCCGGGAGCCGCCAGCAACGCCCCAACCGTCCCGGCGCCGCCGCCTGCCCGTTCTGCGTCGGCGGTCTCGAGGCGCCCGAGCCCTACGACGTGCGGGCGTTCCCCAACCGCTGGCCGTCGTTCCCCGACCGACCGGTGCGAGGTCGTCCTCTACACCCCCGAGCACGACCTGACGTTCCCCGACCTCGGCGTCGACGGCGCCCGCCGGGTCGTCGACCTGTGGGCCGACCGCACCGCCGCCCTCGGGGCGCGCGACGACGTCGCCTACGTGCTCGTGTTCGAGAACCGCGGCGAGGAGGTGGGCGCCACCATCGCCCACCCGCACGGGCAGATCTACGCCTACGACCACGTGCCCGCCGTCCCGCTCACCGAGCTGCGGCGAGCGGACGGCGGGGCGTGCCCGTCTGCGACCGCCGGCGGACGACGCGCTCACGCGTGGCCGCGGCCCGCGGGTGGCGGGCCTGGGTGCCCGCAGGCCAGCGCCTATCCGTACGCCCTGCTGCTCGCGCCCGACGTCCACCGACCCGACCTGCCGTCGCTCGACGGTCCGCAGCGCGACGGGCTCGCCGCCCTGCTCGTCGACGTCCTCGCCCGGCTCGACCGCCTGTTCGACGCCCCGCTGCCGTACATGCTGTGGATCCACCAGCGGCCGACCGACGGCGGCGCCTGGCCCGAGGCCCACGTGCACGCCGCACCTCGTCTCCCCGATGCGGTCGCCCGGCGTGCAGCGCTACGTCGCCGCGCGCAGAGCTGGGCAGCGGCGTGCTCGTCAACCCCGTCGTCCCCGAGGACGCGGCCGCCGCACTGCGAGGAGTGTGAATGGGATTGCGAGCCTGGGCACCCGGTCGGGTCAACCTGATCGGCGACCACACCGACTACATGGGCGGCCTCGCCCTGCCCATGGCGATCGGGCTCGGCACCGAGATCACGGGCGACCGCGGCGGCAACTGGGTGATGCTCGGGTCCGACGGCGTTCGACGGGGTCGCCGAGATCCCGCTCGACGACGTGCCCGACCCCGCCACGGTCGAGCCGCCGTGGGCCCGCTACGTCGCCGCCGTCGTCCGCGAGGTGCGGCCCCGCGACGGGCTGGTCGGCATGGTCCACTCGACGCTGCCGGCCGGCAGCGGCCTGGCGTCGTCGGCCGCCCTCGAGGTGGCGGTCGCCACCGCCCTCGGCGCCGACCGGCTCAACCCGGTGCGCCGCCGCGCAGGCCTGCCAGCGGGCCGAGGAGGCCGCGGTCGGCGTGCCGTGCGGGATCATGGACCAGCTCGTGTCGATCGCCGCGGTCGAGGGGACGGCCCTGCGCATCGACTGCGACACGCTCGACATCGAGACGGTGCCGTTCCCCGAGGACGCCGAGATCGTCGTGATCCACTCGGGCGAGCACCGCGAGCTGTCGGACGTCGGCCTACGCCGAGCGCCGTGCCGAGTGCGAGGCCGCGGAGAAGATCATCGGGCGCCTGCGCGACGCCGCGCCCGTCGACGTCGAGCGCATCGACGATCCGGTCCTGCGGCGCCGCGCCCGGCACGTGACGACCGAGAACGAGCGCGTCGACGCCCTCACCAGCGCCCTCGCCGAGGGCCAGCTCGCGTTCGCCGGCGAGCTGCTGGTGGCCAGCCACGCCAGCATGCGCGACGACTTCGAGGTGTCGACGCCCGCCCTCGACGAGATCGTGGGGGCGGTCCGCGGCGTCCCCGGGGTCTACGGCGCCCGGGTCACCGGCGCCGGGTTCGGCGGGTGCGTGATCGTGCTGTGCCGCCCGAAGACCCGGCTGAACATGCCGGTCGTGTGGCGGGGCCGGCCCGCGGCCGGGGCGTCGCTGTCGACGACCTGACCGGTCAGCCCCCGGTCCGAGGACGTCGCCCACCTGGGCCGCGAGGCGGGCCCGCGCTCCCGGCGGTGCGGACGCCCCACCAGAACAGGTCCTGGCCGTCGACGAGGACGACCGGGGCCACGTCGTCGAACAGCGGGACGTGCCGCTCGGCGAACGGGTACGGCTCGCTCGGCGCCAGCACGACGTCGGGCCGGCGGGCCCGCACCTCGTCGAGCGTCACCGTCGGGTAGCGGGTCGGCGGCGTCGGCGAACACGTTGGCGACGCCGACCGAGGCGAGCAGCGACGACCCGTACGTGCCGGCCGCCAGCGTCATCCACGGCCGCTTCCAGATCGGGACGAACGCCCGCAGTGCGTGCCGGGTCTCGGCGTGCGGTCGCCGACCGTCGGCGTCGGCCGCCGTCACGTCGTCGGCCGCGGCGGCCTCGGCGCCGTCAGGGCCGCCAGCATCCGCAGCGCGGCGGCACGTCGGCGAGCCGTCGATCGACAGCGACGCCGTGGCACGCCGGCCGCGGCCAGCGCGTCGGCGTCCTCGCGGCGGTTCTCCTCGACGCACATCACGACGAGATCGGGCGCGAGGGCCACGATGGCGTCGACGTCGGGGTCCTTGGTGCCGCCGACGTGCGGGAGGTCGGGCTGCTCGCAGAACCGGGTGCACGCCACCGGCGTCGACCCCCCAGGCCAGCAGCGTCTCGGTGACCGACGGGACGAGGCTGACGACCCGCGGCGACCGCGGGTGCCCCCGTCCGCTCGCTGCGCCCGCTCACATGCGGTCGAGGAGCTGCTGCTTCTTGGCCGCGAACTCGGCGTCGGTGAGCAGGCCCTGGCGGCGCAGCTCGTCGAGCTCGCGGATCTGCGCGGGGATCGAGCTGTCGCTGCTCGTCGTCGGCGGCGTTGCCCGCCGCCACCGACAGGCCGACGCGGTCGTACTTGCGGTTCTCGTTGGCCTCGATCTGCCGGTAGACCTCGTTCTGCACCGCCGACGGGTGGCGCACGTTCGAGAACGCCTGGCGCCCCATCTCGCCCGCCGACTCGATCACGAGGTCGCCCGAGCCCGACCATGCGCTCGAACACCGACTGGCGGAAGAACACCGTGTTGACCCGGTCGAGCGGGATCTCGATGCCGTGCTTGGCCAGCACGCCGTGCCGGTAGATCAGCCGGTCGGTCGTCACCACGAAGTTCGTGGTGATCCAGCGGGAGTAGCGCAGGCCGAACCAGACGAGGCAGCCGAGGATCACGACGCCGATCGGGATCGTGCAGCCAATCGACGCTGCCGATCGGCGACCAGGACCGCCCAGCATGATCGCCCCGATGAGGGCGAACATCGGTGGCGCGAAGAACCACCAGTGCGGGTGCAGGTCGAGGACGATGTCCTCGTTGTCGTTCAGCAGCTTCCTCGGGAAACGGCACAGCCGCAGCGTATCCCCGCTGCGCGACACGGGCGTGCCACCGTCGGCCGCGCGCGACCGGGTCAGCCGTACCCGAGCTCGGTCAGGCGGTGGTCGTCGATGCCGAAGTGGTGGGCGATCTCGTGCACCACCGTGATGCGCACCTGCTCGACGACCTCGTCGTGGGTCGAGCAGCGGGCGCAGATCGGCAGGCGGTAGATCGTGATGCGGTCGGGCATCGTCACGCCGAGGCCGTAGCCGGCGTCCCGCTGCGTCAGCGGCACGCCCCGGTAGAGGCCGAGCAGGCCGCTCTCGGCCCATCCGTCCTCGACCATGACGCGACGTTGCTCATGAGGCGCGCCAGCTCGTCGGGGATGCCGTCGAGCGCGTCGCCGACCAGGTCCTCGAACGTGTCCTCGTCGACGTCGATCACCGCCGACGATCGTATTCACGACCGGGCAACGACGCGGACAGGTCAGGTCCGTCGGGTGCTGCGGTCGACGTGCTGTCTGGCGGCCGGCTGTCGAGCGTGGTCGACCTCCAAGTTCCCACGCGTCGGCTGGTCCGAACGCTGGATCCGCTCGGCCTCTAACGTCTCGGGCAGTGGCCCCGGACGACCTGCTGCACGACCTCGACGAGGCCCAGCGACGCGCCGTCACGTCGCCGGCCCGCCCGCTGGCCATCGTGGCCCCGGCGGGGTCGGGCAAGACCCGGGTGCTGACCCGCCGCATCGCCTGGCGGGTGGCGTCCGGCGACGCCGACGCCAGCCACGTCCTCGCGCTCACGTTCACCCGGCGGGCGGCGGGCGAGCTGCGTGACCGCCTGGCCGGGCTCGGCTTCCGCATCCGGAGTGGCGGCCGGCACGTTCCACGGCGTGGCCCTCGCGCAGCTCCGGGCTCGCTGGGCCGACGAGGGGCGCACCCCGCCGGGCCTGCTGGCCCGCAAGGGGCACGCTGCTGGCCGGCATCGTCGGCGGGCGCCCCGCTGTCGGTGTCGCAGCTCGCCGGCCGAGATCGAGTGGGCGAAGGCCCGCCTGGTCGGCCCCGACGGCTACGCCGAGGCCGCCGCCGCGGCCCGGCGCCGCACGCCCTCGGCCCCCGACCGCATCGCCGCGCTGTACCGCGCCTACGAGGACGACAAGCAGCGGGCACGCATGGTGGACTTCGACGACCTGCTGCGCGCCTGCTGCCAGGCTGCTCGAGACCGATCCCGCCTTCGCCGCCGCGCAGCGCTGGCGGTTCCAGCACCTGTTCGTCGACGAGTTCCAGGACGTGAACCCCCTGCAGCTCGCCCTGCTCGACGCCTGGCGCGGCACCAGCACCGACCTGTGCGTCGTCGGCGATCCCCACCAGGCGATCTACGGCTGGAACGGCGCCGACGCCGGGTTCCTCTCGGGCTTCCGCCGCCTCTACCCGTCGGCCGACGTCGTGGTGCTCGACGGCAACTACCGCTCGACGCCCCAGATCCTCGGCGCCGCGGCCGACGTGCTGCGCGCGTGCCGGCGTCGAGGACCGGACGGTGCGCCCGGCCCGCCACGACGGCCCCCGCGTCCGGCTCGAGCGCCACCCCACCGACCGGGCCGAGGCGGTCGCCATCGCCCGGGCCGTCCGGGACCGGCGGCGCCCCGGGGGCGGCCTGGTCGGCGCAGGCGGTGCTGGTCCGCACCCACGCCCAGATCGAGGTCATCGCCGAGGCGTTCCGCGGCGCGGGCATCCCCCACCGGGTGCGGGGCGGCGAGTCGCTGCTCGACCGACCGGCGACGCGGGCCGCGCTCGACCTGCTCCGCCGCTCCCCGGGCCGCTGACGGCCTGCCTGCCCGACCTCGACGCGCTCGCCGACGGCGAGGACGACGGCCGGCGACGGCAACGGCGACGCGGAGCGGCGCAGCCATCGGCGCCCTGGTCCGCCTCGCCCAGGACCACCTGCGCCTCGATCCGGGGGCCACCGCCTCGGGCTTCGTCGTCGTGGCTGGTGGCCACGCTGCAGTCCGAGGGCGGTGACGACGCCCGCGACGCGGTCACGCTCGCCACGTTCCACGCCGCCAAGGGCCTCGAGTGGCCGATCGTCCACCTGGCGGGGCTCGAGGACGGCCTCGTCCCCATCACGCACGCCCGCACCCCGGGCCGGCGGGCGGAGGAGGCGCGGCTGCTGTACGTGGCGATGACCCGGGCCGCCGACGAGCTGCGCTGCACCTGGGCGGCCGAGCGCATGGTCGGCGACAAGCCGACCGAGCGCCGGCTGACCCCGTGGCTCCGGGGGCTCGCCGAGGACCAGCGGCGCGTCCCCGACACCGTGCCGGCCGGGCCGCCCGCGGACTGGCGGGAGCGCCTCGCCGACCAGCGGGCCCTGCTGGCCGTCGCCTCGGTCCCGTCTCGCCGCGCCTCGCCGCCCTGCAGGCCTGGCGCGACGACCAGGCTCGGGCCGCCCGGGTCGAGCCCGCGGCGCTGGTCGACGACCGTCTCCTCGAGATGATCGCCGACGCCCGGCCGGCGACCCACGACGAGCTGGTCGCCGTCCCCGGCATGGGCGCCGGTCCTGGCCGCCCGGGTGGGCGACGGGCCTGCTGGCCGCCCTGTCGTCGGCCGCACCCGAGGGCGACCCCGCCTGAACGCCCGACAGCGCACCGACCCCGACGAGGCACCGACATGGACTTCAGCGTCACCCAGAGCTACGCCGCCCCGGCCGACGCCGTGGCCCGCGCCTATGCCTCCAGCGAGCTGTACGGGGAGCTGGCGGGCCTGCCCAAGCTCGGCCCGCCCGACGTGCTCGAGCGGACCGTCGACGGCGACGTCGTGCGGCTGCAGATCCGGTACCGCTTCGTCGGCGACCTGTCCCCCGCGGTCACGGCCGTCATCGACCCCGCCAAGCTGACGTGGGTCGAGCACAGCACCCACGACCTGGTGCGGGCGACTCGTGACGTACCGCCTGGTCCCCGACCACTACCCCGACCGGCTCCACTCGTCGGGAACCTGCGCCATCGCTTCCGACGGGGCGGGGACCGTACGCACCGTCCGTGGCCGCCTCAAGGTCAGGGCACTGGTCGTGGGCGGCGCCGTCGAGCGGGCGATCGTGTCCGGGCTGCGCGAGTACCTCCTGGCCGAGGCCGGCGCCGTCGACCGGTTCGCCTCGGCGGCGCACTGACGACCCGGGTGGCATCCACCCGGCGTGGTGCGCCCGTCGGGTGAACGCCGTTCGCCGCCCTTGACCGCAGAGGGTGGCGGGCGCGACAACCGGTTCATGGGTGATCGCCTCGACCTCATGGACCTCATGGACGAGGGTGGATGGCCCTACGCCGACCAGACCGCGGGCCTCGTCGGACCCGAGCCGATCGACCTGCGATCGGACGCCGACGACGACCTGGTCGCCCTGCACGCGCTGCGCCGCGGGGCGCTCTCCGAGCTGTCCGACGACGAGCGGCACGCCGTCCTGGCCCGGTTCGGGCTGGGTGGCGCCCCGCCGATGTCGATGGTCGAGCTGCGACTCGAGCTCGGCCTGTCGCGCGGGACCCGCGCCGCCCTGTCGGGTGGGCTCACCAAGCTGCGCTACCGGGCGGGCGCTGAGGGCCGAGCGGATCGGCGTTCTTCGAGAGCCCTCGTCGACGACGGCCCCCGGCTGACCGCGGCACAGCAGCGCGACCCGGACGTCGCTCAGGTGGCGGCGTCGGGGCCGAAGGCCGCGTCGCGCTGCCGCCGGAGGTCGGCCAGCTTGAGGAAGTCGATGGCGACGAACAGGCCCTCGCTCTCCGCACACAGCCGATCGCCGGCGTGCAGCGTGCCTTCGGTGAACGTCTTGCGGCCCTCGACGCCGACCACCCGACCGGCGAAGCGTCAGCTCGGTGTGCAGCGGCGTCGGGCTGCGGTAGTTGATCGTGAGCCGGGCGGTCATGCCGGGCCGGCCGGCCAGCGACTGGGTCGACCCGAGCACCTCGTCGAAGGCCGCGGCCACGTAGCCGCCGTGGACGCAGCCGGGCGGGCCCTCGTAGGCCGACCCGAACGTGGCCCGCCCGCGCAGCACGTCGTCCTCGACCCACAGGTCGAGCGGCGGCGCCAGCGGGTTGGCCCGGCCCAGCATCGGGCTGTGGTCGAAGAACGCGTGCGGGTCGCGGCCGGCCAGCGGCGACTCGCCGAAGCCCTCGTAGACCGACGCGTTCGGGGAAGGCGTCGAGGCGGTCGGCCAGGCGCTCCAGCTCGTCGGCCGCCGCGGCCAGCTCGTCGTCCGGCGCCGGGCTGCCGTGGACCCGGTGGACGATGCGGCGCAGCGCCTCGCCCATGCGGTGCATCTCGGCCCGCCGGGGCGTCGGCGGGGCGGTGGCGAACTCGTGCCAGCAGGTCGGGCCACTCGGCCGAGCCGGGCCCCGTGGGGCCGGTCAGGGCGGCGGGGTCGGGGCCGTCGGTCGGCTCCGGGGGGAGATCGGGCATGGCCAGATCCTGGTCGACGCAACGTCGTCCGGTGCGACCTCGGGTCAGCCGTCCTGGCGGCTCGGCGACGTCGACGAACAGGGGCGCGTGGTCGCTCGGCTTCGGACCCTTGCGGGCGTTGCGGTCGATGAGGGCCCAGGTCACCCTGTCGGCGAGGGCGGACGACAGCAGGACCAGGTCGATGCGCATGCCCCGGTGCTTGGGGAAGTTCCCGGCCCGGTAGTCCCACCAGCTGAACAGGCCCTCGGTGGCCGGGTACTGCTCTCGGAACGCATCGCGGAGGCCCAGCGCCTCGAGCTCGCCGATCGCGGCCCGCTCCTCGGGCGTGACGTGGGTCGTGCCCTCGAACGCCGCCACGCTCCACACGTCGATGTCGTCGGGCGCGACGTTGACGTCGCCGCACACCGCCCGCGAGACACCGTGGCGCCGCCGTCGGCCACGACGTGGTCGCGCAGCCGGGCCAGCCACCGCAGCTTGTACCGGAAGTGCTCGTGGCCGACCGCCCGACCGTTGGGGACGTACACCGACGACACCCGCACGCCCCCGCACGTCGCCGTCACGAGTCGGGCCTCGTGGTCGTCGGGCTTCGCCGTCGGCGAAGCCCGCCACCGCGTCGTCGAGGCCGACACGGCTGAGGATCGCGACACCGTTCCAGCGCCCCTCGCCGTGGTGGACCGCGTCGTAGCCCCGGGCGTGGAACTCGAGGGCCGGGAACGCGGCGTCGGCGAGCTTGGTCTCCTGCAGGCACAGCACGTCGGGCTCGGCGATGTCGAGCCATCCGGCGACGCGGTCGATGCGCTCGCCGGTGAGCGAGTTGACGTTCCAGGTGGCGATGCGCACTGTCAGCCTTCGGCGGCCTCGGGAGGCGCCTCGGCACCCGTCACGAGCGGCACGACGCTGGCCTCGGGAACCGCCTCGGCCGCCGCGGCGCCCTTCCTGGACGGCGTGCGCCTGGACGGCGACCTCTTGGCGGCGGTCTTGTCGGCCGGCGCCTTCGTCGCGGTCGCAGACGCCTTCCTGCCGCCGGATCGCCTCGCCGGCTTCTCGGCGGTCGGCTCGTCGGCTGCCGCCTTCTTCGCCGCAGCCTTCTTCGCAGTCGCCTTCTTGCGTGGTCTGCTTCGCCGGCGCCTTCTTCGCCGACCCCCTCCTGGCGGACGTCGTCCTCGCCGCCCCCTGCTCGGCGGGCTCTCCCGCGGCGTCGGGCTGGCCGGCCGGCACGTCGGCGAGCGCCGGCTGCTCGGCGGTCGCCGCCGCGGTCGCCTCGGGCCGTGCCTCGGCGGTGAGCAGCTCGTCGGAGGCACGCTCGTCGGTCGGTGTCGCGGCGGCGGACCTCGCGGGGGCCTTCTTCGCGGCGGACCGCTTCGCGGCCGCCTTCTTGGCGGGAGACTTCTCTGCGGCCGCCTTCTTGGCGGGAGTCCTCTTGGTGGCCGCCTTCGTGGCGGCGGGCGTCTTCGCCCCCTTCTCGGCCGGCGCCTTCGCCGTCCTCCGGGACCGGGTCCTCGACGGGGCTTCGGCGGCCTCGGTTGCCGTGCCGTGGCCCTCGGCGGCCGCGTCGGTCACGTCGACCGCCAGCTCGGCGAGCAGGTCGGCGGTGTCGGACGGCTCGGCCACCGGCACGTCGACCACCCCCGGCAGTGCGAGGTCGATGCCGCGGCGCGGTGTGTCGACGGCGACGACGATGAACCGCCGCTTCTCGCCGAGGCGGACCACCTCCTTGGCGCTGCGCGGGGCGGGCTCGGCCAGGTTCCGCAAGCGGGACGTACGCCCTCGCCGAATCGACCATCACGTAGGCCCCGTGGGAGCTGAAGCGCTCGATGGTCGCCTCGACCTCGCTGCCGACCGGGTGCGCGGCCACGAACTCGATGAACGGCAACGCCTCGTTGTACGGCTCGGGCGAGCGTCCACCCTTCGCTCGGCCGGCGCCCTCGGCGGCGATCTCGTCGTCGAGCTTGGCGACCTCCACGGGGTCGGGACGGTCGCCGTCGCTGGTGGCGTCCACGGGCGGGGCCGCGACCGGCGCCTTGGTCCGGGTCCGGCGCCGGCGGGGCGGTGGGGCCTCCTGGCTCTCCTCGGCCCGGTCGGTCTCGACCGGCTCGGCCGCGACCTTGGCGCGGCCTTGGCGGCCTTCGGCACCTTGGCGACCTTGGCCACCTTGGCGGCCACCTTGCGAGCATCGCTGACGGCCCGGCGGCTGGTGGGGCCGCGCACGGGGGCACGGTCCATGAACACCCAGCCCACGTGGGGCACGGGCTTGCCGCCGATGAGGCGGCCCCGCTCGAAGAGCCACGGGTACTCGCCGTGGAACTCCTGGAACGAGTCGTTCGAGAGGATGGCGGCGCCGGCGCGGCGAGCGATCTGCAGGATGAAGGCGTCGCCGCGACCGATCGCTCCCGGCGGGCGGGGTGATCAGCTCGTTGGCGTTGACGGCGTCCTCGTAGGTCTGGCGTTCCTTGCGATCGATGCGGTTCGGGAACGTGGCGTCGACGACGACGGTCACGTGCTGGGCGCGTATTCCTCGATGAACGCCTGCACCGCCTCGTCGAGCTGGGCGAGGCTGGGCGCGTCGCGGCCCTCGGTGGCGATGTTCGATCCGTCGACGACGACGTGGGTGATGGTCATGTCCAAGTGCATTCAACCAAACGGGCAGGGCGCTCCGAGGGACGCCTCCCGCTACGGTGCCGGGCCGTGACCGACCTCGCGGCCGAGGTCACCGACCTGCTGCAACACCTCATCCGGAACGCTTGCGTGAACGACGGCATGCCGTCGTCGGGGGGCGAGGTCCGCAGCGCGGACCTCCTGGCAGGCTACTTCGACGGCTCCGGAGCTGGAGGTCGAGCGCTTCGAACCGGCCCCGGGCCGGGCGAGCCTGGTGGCGCGCATCGAGGGGCGCCGGCCCGACGCGCCGACGCTCCTGCTCATGGGCCACACCGACGTCGTGCCCGTCACGGCCGACCGCTGGCGGCGCGATCCGTTCGGCGGTGACCTCGTCGACGGCGAGGTGTGGGGGCGGGGCGCCATCGACATGCTCAACCTCACCGCGTCGATGGCGGTCGCCACCCGCCGCCTCGCCGCCGAGGGGTTCCGGCCCGACGGGCACGCTCGTGTTCCTCGCCGTCGCCGACGAGGAGGCCCTCGGCGAGTGGGGCGCCGACCACCTCGACCCGCCACGAGCCCGATGCGGTGCGGGCCGACTACGTGGTGACCGAGTCGGGCGGGATCCCGGTCACCGGGGGCGACGGCGGGCTGCGCCTGCCCGTGATGGTGGCCGAGAAGGGCTCGTTCTGGTGCACCATCCGGGTGTCGGGGACGCCGGGCCATGCGTCGCTGCCGTACGCCACCGACAATGCCCTGGTCACGGCCGCACGCGTCGTCGAGCGCCTGGCTGCGTACCGCCCCGAGGCCCGGATCGACGAGAGCTGGCGCCGGTTCCTCGCCGACCTGGCGCTGCCCGACGAGCTGGCGGCCGCCCTCGCCGACCCCGCCCGCATCGACCAGGCGCTGGCAGATCTGCCGCTCGGGCATGGCCCGGCAGTTCCACGCCTGCACCCACACGACGATCGCGCCCACGGTGGTCCACGGCGGCACGAAGACGAACGTGATCCCCGACCGGGTCGACCTGCGAGCTCGACATCCGGACGCTCCCGGGCCGACGCGACCGACGTCCGGGCCCTGCTCGACGACGCGCTCGGCGATCTCGCCGACGCGCGTCGAGGTGGTCTCGTCGTTCGACGACCCCGCCACGGGCTCACCGGTCGACACGCCGCTGTGGGACAGCCTCGGCCGGGTGTCACAGGCGTTCTACGCCGGCAGCCACCTCGTGCCCATGCTCAGCGTCGGCGCCACCGACGCCCGCTTCTTCCGCCGGCTGGGCACGACGTCCTACGGCTTCGGGCTGTTCAGCCGGAAGCTGAGCTTCGAGGAGTTCGGTCGCATGTTCCACGGCGACGACGAGCGGGTCGACGTCGACTCGCTGCGCCTGTCGACCGAGATGTGGCACGCCCTCGCCCGCGACCTGCTCGGCGGGTGACCGCCGGGCGGGCGTGCGTCGAGGGCCACCGAACCGTGGGCTGCCCCTAGCCTCGGCCCTCATGCCCGTGCGCGCCGTGATCTTCGACTTCGGTGGGGTCATCCTGACCAGCCCGTTCGACGCCTTCGCCCGCTACGAGGCCGACAACGGCCTGCCGGCCGGCCTGCTCCGGCGGCTCAACGCCACCGACCCCGACACCAACGCATGGGCGCGGCTCGAGCGCAACGAGGTCGACCTGGCCGGCTTCGCCGACCTGTTCGAGGCCGAGGCGGCGGCCGCGGGCCACCGGGTCGACGGCCGGGCGGTGCTGGCCCTGCTCGTCGGTCAGCTCCGGGCCCCGATGGTCGAGGCCCTGCGGCGCTGCCACGACCGCCTCGAAGACCGCGCTGCTGACCAACAACTTCGTGCCCCACGGCTCGCCGGCCGGGGAGCGGGCGGAGGCGTCGGCGGCGACGGCAGGGCCGATGGCCGACGTCCTCCACCACTTCGACGTGATCGTCGAGTCGAGCCGGGTCGGCGCTGCGCAAGCCCGACCCGGCGATCTACCGCCTCGTGTGCGACGAGCTGGGCGTCGAGCCCGCGCGAGGCCGTGTTCCTCGACGACCTCGGCGTCAACCTCAAGCCCGCCCGGGCCATGGGCATGACGACGATCAAGGTCGTCGATCCCGACGAGGCCATCGCCGAGCTCGAAGCGGTGGTCGGCTTCCCGTTGGGCTGAGCCCGCCGGGCCCGCGGTGACAGACGACAGATCCTGGTTCACCCGTCCTGGAGCAGGCCGATGACGTTGCCGTCGGGGTCGGTCACGGTGGCGATCCGCCGCCCCGGGCCCACCTGGTTGACGGGCTGGGCCGGCTCGGCCCCCGCCTCGACCAGGGCGGCGAGGGCCGCGTCGATGTCGTCGACGTGCCAGTAGCCGACGGCGCCGGTCATCCCCTCCTCGTGGCCGCGGGGGTTCAGCCCGACGTGCTGGCCGTCGGCCGCGGTGAAGCTCACGTAGTACGGCTCGTCCATGTCGGGCGGCCGCACCGAGCAGGGCGGTGAACACCGCCTTGGACCGGTCGAGGTCCTTGACGGGGAAGATCACCGTCCGGAGTCCGGGGGTGGTCATAGCGTGTCCTCTCGTCGTTGCGTCACGTTCGGCGGGCGGCGCCCGTCAGAGCGATGACGGATGGCGACGAGGGAATGTGACGAGTGGACCGAGAACAGTTCGTGACCGAGGAGTTCGAGGCGCATCGCAGCCACCTGCGCGCCGTCGCCCACCGGATGCTCGGGTCGACCGCCGAGGCCGACGACGCGGTGCAGGAGGCCTGGTTCCGGCTCGCCCGCGCCGACACGTCCGGCGTCGAGAACATCGGCGGGTGGCTGACCACCGTCGTCGCCCGCGTGTGCCTCGACATGCTGCGGTCGCGGCTCGTCCCGCCGTGAGGACCCGATCGGCGATTCCGGACCCGACGAGATCCCCGGCCCGGTCGGGGCCACCGACCCCGAGCACGAGGCGGCGCTGACCGATTCGGTCGGCCTGGCCATGCTCGTCGTGCTGGACACCCTCTCCCCCGCCGAGCGCCTGGCCCTCGTGCTCCACGACATGTTCGGCGTGCCGTTCGACGAGATCGCGGCCGTCATCGGCTGCTCGACCCCCGCCGCCCGGCAGCACGCCAGCCGGGCCCGCCGGCGGGTCCAGGGGCGCCGATCCCGCCACCGGGGCGGGCGACCTGGTGCGCCGCCGGCGGATCGTCGAGGCGTTCCTCGCCGCGGCCCGCGGCGGCGACTTCGACGGCCTGCTGTCGCTGCTCGCCCCGGACGCGATCCTGCGGGCGGACGCCGTCGCCGTGGCGGCGGGCGCCACGGGCGAGGTGGTCGGGGCGGCCGCGGTGGCCGAGACGTTCGCCGGCCGGGCTCAGGTGGCGCAGGCGGCCCTCGTCGACGGCACCGCCGGGGCGGTGTGGGCGCAGGGTGGACGCACGCGGGTCGTGTTCGACTTCACGATCGTGGACGGCCGCATCACCGGCATCGACCTGGTCATGGATCCTGCGAGCATCGAGCAGTTCGACGTGCAGGTCGGTGGCGCGTGACGGCACCCGAGGACGCGCTGACGCTGCGCCCGGTCGGACGGGTGGCGTCGCCGCTCGTCGACCCGGGCGAGGCGCCCCGCCAGCCCGACGAGGGGGCGCCCGCGGCGTGGCTGGTGTTCGACCCTGCGGTGGCCGACGCGATCCGCGACCTGGCGGTCGGCGATCAGGTCGTCGTGCTGACCTGGCTCGACCGTTCCCGGCGCGACGTGCTGACGACGCGGCCCCGCAACGACCCGAACGCGCCCGAGCTGGGCGTGTTCAGCACCCGCGGCCCCGACCGACCCAACCCGGTCGGCCTGCACACGGTGCGGATCACGGCGATCGAGGGGGCCCGGGTGCGGGTCGACGGGCTCGAGGCACTCGACGGGACGCCGATCCTCGACGTGAAGCCCGTGCTCGGCCCGATCCCCGATCGTTGACCCCAGGACGCGCCGACGGCCCGCGCCGGGTGGCGCGGCCGTCGCAGACGCAGGTCGGGCTCGGATCAGCCGGTCGCCTGCAGCGACTCGTACTCCTCGCCGGTGTCCTGCCAGTCCTCGAACTGGATGACGCCCATCTCGGTGAACTTCGTGCGCAGCCACCCGTCGCCGGCGTCGAGCAGCCCCAGCTTCTTGCAGTTGGGCACGATCTTCGAGAACAGCATCTGCTGGAACATCTGCCGGCCCGGGTCCTGGATGACGGCGGGCAGGATCTCCCTGGGCTTGATGCCCATGCGCTCCCACACCTCTTGCTGCAGGAAGCGGTCCCGCATGCGGATCGCGGCCTCGAAGGCGAACTCCTGCCGCTCCTTGAGCTCGGCGTCGCTCAATCCGGCGTAGTACTCCTTCAGCGACAGCACCCCGAAGGCCACGTGCCGGGCCTCGTCGCTCATCACGTACCGGAGCAGCTGCTTGAGCAGCGGGTCGGGCGTCATCTGCTGCATGAAGCCGAAGGCCGCCAGCGCCAGGCCCTCGACCATGATCTGCATGCCGAGGTAGGTCATGTCCCACCGGCTGTCCGAGATGATGTCGTCGAGCAGCATCTTGAGGTGGGCGTTGATCGGGTAGAAGCCGTTCTGCTTGTCCTGCAGGTACTTGGCGAACACCTCGACGTGGCGGGCCTCGTCCATGACCTGGGTCGACGCGTAGTACTTGGCGTCGATCCACGGCACGGTCTCGACGATCTTGGCCGTGCAGATGAGTGCGCCCTGCTCGCCGTGCATGAACTGGCTGAGCGTCCAGTTGTCGGACTCGATCGAGAGCTTGATGAAGTCCTTCTCGGTGAACTTCTCCAGCGGCGTGCCCGTCACGTCGGTCTCGAGCTCGGCGAACTGCATGCGCTGCAGCTCCGCGTTCTTCTCGAGGTCGACCTCGGTCTCCCACGGCAGGTCGGTCTCGCCGTTCCACTGCGCGTGCTTGGCCTTCTCGTAGAGCTTGTTGAGCGCCGGGCGTTCGCCCTTCTCGTAGTCCCACGTGAAGATGGCGTCGGCGTTGTCCTCGACGGTGTGGATCGCCTCGTTCACGTCGGTGTTGCTGACGGAGAGGATCGCCTCGAGGTCGTTGATCTCGTCTCGGCCGATGATCTCGGCGTTGGCGGCGTACTCGTCGAGCGCCATGGGACCCCCTCGGTCGGGTGGCTCGGGGCGAGCGGCGAACCGGCCACCCGCGTCGGATAACGACCATTATCGACGAGCCGGACCGCAGAGGGAAGGCGAGGGTTACGTGACGTTGGTCACGCGTGAGGCGTGACGGGCTTGCGGGCCACGACCCAGAACACGTTGCTCAGCTTGGGGTCGAACCGCACCAGCGGCGCGATGACCAGGTTGTCGACCACCAGGGCGGCCACCATCAGGGGTGCACCCGCCGCCAGCCCCACGAGGCGGGCGAGGCGGTGCCCCCGCGTGCGGGGCGGGGTCCACGGCGCGTTCGGGCCGGGCACCAACCGGGTGATGGCCTGGAACGACGCCCACGACGCGTCCCACGGCTGGCGGGGCGCACGGCGGTCGGCGTGCACCACCTCGAACCCGCGCCGCTCGAGCTGGTCGACCAAGGTGTCGAGCGGCAGCAGGTTCAGGTGCTGGGGCTGCATCCACGGTCCCCACGCCCAGCCGAACCACGACGCCGGCCGGCAGTCGGGCGCCGGCACCTCGACGACGAGGTGGCCGCCGGGCTCGAGCACCCGCTCGGCGGCGTCGAGCTCGGCGAGCGGGTCGACCGTGTGCTCGAGGTAGTGGAACATGCTGACGACGTCGTACGACGCGCCCAGCCACTCGGCGGCCTTGGGGAAGTCGTCGCCGTGGGCCGCGGCCGCCCACCCACGCCGGAGCGCCTCGGTGACCGGCGTCGGCTGGTCGAGCAGCTCGAAGCGGGTGTCGGGGTGCTCGGACGACGCCACCAGGCAGAAGTGGCCGTGACCGCCCCCCACGTCGAGCCACCGACGCGGGGTGGCATGGCCGTCGACGAGGTGGGCGCGGCGCTGGTAGAGCGGCCAGTCGGCGCTGAACATCATCTCGGTGTCCATCTCGCCGGACCCGTCGTAGAAGTCCCGGTAGTAGAAGGCCAGCCCCTCGGGGGTGAGCTGCGGGTTCTGGAAGTTGGTGCCGCAGTCGTCGCAGGTGTCGACGCGGAACATGCCGGCCTTGCACTGGATCATGTCGGGAGCCCGCAGGCGGAACCGGATGGCGTCGCTGCCGCACACGGGGCAGTCGTCGCGCCGCGGTCCGAGGAACCGGTCGACCCCGCGGGCGAGGTCGGCGGCGTAGTGGCGAGCCCGCTCGTCCTCGATGAACCGGGGATCGGTGTGGGCGGGGTGCGCCGGACGCCAGCCTCCACGCGCCGAGCGGGCCAGGCGCACGGGGACGCCCACCACGCGGGCCGCAGCCGCCCACGGCGACCACCGGTCACGGGGCCGGACGGCGGTGCCGGCGGCGACGATGGTCGGCTGGAGGGCGGTCGCCACGGCCACCCCCAGCGCGGCCATGACCCCGCCTGTCGCAGCCGACCGCGGCGCCCACCGCCGGGGCGACCCGCGTGCTGGCGATGAGCGGCAGCGGGCGCCCGTACTGCGTGCGCCACACCGCCAGTGTCTGGTCGGTGCGCAACGGCACCGCCGCCAGGCCGGGGGCGACGACCTGGTCGACGCCGTGCGGCGCGTAGCGCTTGGCCTGGGTGAAGGCCCGGCGGACGTCGACCGTGTCGGCCGCCCCACCCGCGATGTCGGCCCGCTCGGCGAGATCGCGGGTCATGACCACGGCCTGACCTACGCCGAAGGCGAGGAAGATCGGGTTCTGCCGCAGGCGGACCGGGTCGGCGATGCGCAGGTGGTCGAGCAGCTCCTCCACCGGCAGGTCGCCGGGCAGCAGGTCGACGGCCTGCAGCCCGGTGTCCCGCAGGTGGGCGACCGCGGCGGCGACGGTCGCCCGCGGGACCTCGAGGCCCGTGACGTGGACGACCACGTGATCGGCGTGATCGGGGTGTCGCCGTGGTCCGCGTCGTCCCTGGCCTGGGGCCCAGGCCGCGCCGCGTCCTCGTCGAGCACGCCGAGCGCCGCCAGCCGCCGCCTGAGCCGGATGCCGTTCCCCACCAGGGCGGCGACGGACACCACGCTGATCGAACGACCCAGCAGTCTGGCGCGATTTACTGACCCCACGGTCGGTAAGCCTAGACCGACCGCGCGGAACGATGTCAGCCCACCGACAGCGCGGCGTCGATGATCGCTTCCTGCTCCTGCACGTGGATGGTGTGCGACCCGGTGGCGGGGCTGCCCGACTCGTAGCGGCTCACCCGCAGCACCGTGTGGGTGTCGGCGAACCGCTCGGCCAGCCGATCCTGGGCGAACGCCCAGGCGCCCATGTTGGCCGGCTCCTCCTGCAGCCACACGATCTCGCGCGCCTCGGGGTACCGGGCCGCGATGGCCGTGAGCTGCTCGTGGGGCCAGGGGTAGAGCTGCTCGACCCTGATGATCGCCACAGGCGCCTCGCGCTTGTCGCGCTCGGCCAGCGCCTCCTGGCCGATCTTCCCCGAGCACAGCACGATGCGCCGCACGGCGGTCGCGTCGCTGACGCCGGGGTCGTCGAGCACCTCGCGGAAGTGCCCCGTCGTGAGCTCGTCGATCGACGACCGCGCCGTCTTGGCCCGCAGCAGGGACTTGGGCGTGAACACGATCAGCGGCTTGCGCAGGTCACGGTGCATCTGCCGCCGCAGCAGGTGGAAGTACTGGGCGGCGGTCGTGGCGTTGGCGACCTGGATGTTGTCCTCGGCGCACAGGGTGAGGAAGCGCTCGATGCGGCCCGAGCTGTGCTCGGGGCCCTGGCCCTCGTAGCCGTGCGGCAGCAGCATGACCAGGCCGGACGACTGGTCCCACTTGTCCTCGGCCGCCACCAGGAACTGGTCGATGATCGTGCTGGCGCCGTTGACGAAGTCGCCGAACTGCGCCTCCCAGCACACGAGCGCGTCCTTGTTCGCCACCGAGTAGCCGTACTCGAAGCCCACGGCCGCGTACTCGGACAGCAGCGAGTCGTAGATCCAGAACTTGGCCTGATCGGGCCCGAGGTGGGCCAGCGGGGCCCACTCGCGGCCGTTGGTGTGGTCGACGAGGACCGAGTGGCGCTGGCTGAACGTGCCGCGCCGCGAGTCCTGCCCGGCGAACCGGATGTCGGTGCCCTCGAGCAGCAGCGACCCGAACGCCATCGCCTCGGCCGTGGCCCAGTCGACCTGCCCCTCCTCGCGGACCACCTTGTCGCGGGTGGCGAACTGCTTGGCCAGCTTGGGGTGGACGTTGAAGCCGTCGGGCCACCCGCCCAGCGTGTCGTAGATGCGGTCGAGCGTGGCGCGCTCGACCCCGGTCTCGACGGGCGGGAGGCAGCCGACGGGCGGCGGCGGCTCGGCGGCCCGCAGGTTCGACGGAGGCGCAGACTGGCGGGTCTCCTCGAGGGCCTGCTGCAGCTTCTTCTGGAAGTCGTCGAGCGACTGCTCCGCCTCCTCGAGGCTGAGCTGACCCCGCTTGACCAGTGACTCGGTGAAGAGCTTGCGCACCGACCGCCGCTCGTCGATCTTGGCGTACATGAGCGGCTGCGTGTAGCTGGGATCGTCGCCCTCGTTGTGGCCGTAACGCCGGTAGCTGACGAGGTCGATGACGACGTCCTTGTGGAACCGCTGCCGGTAGGCGTAAGCCAGCCGGGCGACCCGCACGCAGGCCTCGGGATCGTCGCCGTTCACGTGGAAGATCGGCGCCTGCACGATCTTGGCCACGTCGGTGGAGTAGAAGCCCGACCGCGCCGCCTCGGGGGTGGTGGTGAACCCGATCTGGTTGTTCACCACGATGTGGATGGTGCCGCCGACGCGGTAGCCCTTGATGTCGCTCATGTTGAGCGTTTCGGCGACGACACCCTGGCCGGCGAAGGCGGCGTCGCCGTGCATGAGGATGGGCAGCACCGAGAAGGCGTCGGGCACGTTGATCTGGTCCTGCTGGGCCCGCACCATGCCCTCGACCACCGGGTCCACGGCCTCGAGGTGGCTGGGGTTGGCCGCCAGCTCCACCTTGATGCTGTTGCCGGCGCGACTCTGGAACTTGCCGACCTGGCCGAGGTGGTACTTCACGTCGCCCGAGCCCTGGACGGCCGCGGGGTCGAGCGTGCCCTCGAACTCCTTGAAGACCTGGTCGTAGTTCTTGCCGACGATCGTGGCGAGCACGTTGAGCCGCCCGCGGTGGGGCATGCCCATGACGGCGCCGTCGAGCTTCTCGTCGGCGGCGAGCTCGAGGATGGCGTCGAGGATCGGGATGAGGCTCTCGCCGCCCTCGATGCCGAAGCGCTTCTGGCCGATCCACTTGGTGCCGAGGAACTTCTCGAACGCCTCGGCGGCGTTGAGCCGGTCGAGGATGTACCGCTGGTCGTCGACGTCGAGCTGCTGTTCGCTCTGGCTCTCGACGTGCTCCTGGATCCAGTGCTGCTCGTCGAGGTCCTGGATGTGCATGTACTCGATGCCGATGGTGCGGCAGTAGGCGTCGCGCAGCACCCGCAGGATCTCGCTGAGGATCGCCTTGTCCCTGCCGCCGAGCCCACCGGTGAGGAACTCGCGGTCGAGGTCCCAGATCGTGAGCCCGTAGGTGGCCGGGTCGAGCTCGGGCGCCATCCGCGCCTCTTTCCACCGCAGCGGGTCGAGGTCGGCGATCAGGTGCCCGCGGACCCGGTACACCCGGATCAGCGTGGCGACGGCCATCTGCTTCTCGAGGGCGGTCTGCTCGCTGTCGAGGGGGTTGACGTCGCGCCGCCACTTGATGGCCTCGTAGGGCACGCCGAGGCTCGAGAAGATGTCGTCGTAGAACCCGTCGGCCCCGAGCAGCAGCTCCTCGATCCGCTTGAGGAAGAGGCCCGACTCGGCGCCCTGGATGATGCGGTGGTCGTAGGTCGACGTGACGGTGATGACCTTGGACGCCCCGAGGTCGGCCAGCATGGCGGGGTCGGCGCCGCGCCACTCGGCGGGGAAGTCGATGGCGCCCACGCCCACGATCACGCCCTGGCCCGGCATGAGGCGGGGCACCGACTGCTTGGTGCCGATGGTGCCGGGGTTGGTGAGGGTGATGGTGGCGCCGGCGAAGTCGTCGACGGTCAGCTTGTTGGAGCGGACCTTGCGGATGATCTCCTCGTAGGTGCCCCAGAAGGCCCGGAAGTCGAGCGTGTCGGCCTCGCGGATGACGGGGACGAGCAGGCTGCGGCTGCCGTCGGACTTCTCCATGTCGACGGCCAGGCCGAGGCCGACGTGCTCGTGGCGGACGACCCGGGGCTTGCCGTCGGCCCCCTCGACGAACGTCGAGTTCATCCGCGGCATGGTCTCGTGGATGGCCCGGACGATGGCGAAGCCGATGATGTGGGTGAAGCTGACCTTGCCGCCCCGGGTGCGGCCCAGGTAGCCGTTGATGACGCGGCGGTTGACCTCGAGCAGCTTGGCCGGGACGTCACGGAAGCTCGTGGCGGTGGGGACGCCGAGGCTCGCCTCCATGTTCTCGACGATCCGGGCGGCGACGCCGCGCAGCGGCTCGCCCTCGTCGGCCTTCTTGTCGGCCTTGGTCGTCGGCCGTTGGCGGGCGCCTTCGCCGCAACGGCGGGGGCGGCGGGCTTGCCACCCTGCGTGGGGGGCGGTGCCGTCGGCGCGGCGGGCGCGGGAGCGAGGTTGCGGGCGGTCGCGGTGGTGGTGCCGTTGGTGGCTGCCGCCGCGCCGTTGCCGGCGGGCGCCGGCGCGGACGTCGTCCCCGGCGTGGGGGGCGCCATGTGATCGGCGTCGCGGCGGTAGTCGGCGAAGAAGTCGCGCCAGCTCTCGCTCACCGAGCTCGGGTCGGCGAGGTACTGCTCGTACATCTCGTCGACGAGCCAGGCGTTCGGACCGAGCGCAGCGGTGCTTCGGGTCGTCGGTTGCGGTTCGTCACCCACGGTGCCGATCGTACCGGCCGTGGACGGGGGTCGGACCAGGCCACCGAGGCCGGGTGGACTGCTCGTCGCAGCTCACTCGGGAGGGAGCCAGACGGGCGTCCAGCCCGTGCCGCCGACGTCGACCTCCCACAGGTCACCGGTCCCACCTGGTCATGTACCGCCGTGCCATGCGTCACGTTCGGCATCCACCGCTGGCTGACGCCTCGGATGTAGACCAGACCGTGACAGCGTTCGGCCAAGGGAGGCAGCCATGACCCCCACAGTCGTCGAGTCCCCCGCCGTGACCGCTCGTGTGCTGCGCCCCCTGCTCGGGGCCAGTGTCATCGTGCACACCACCACCTCCCTGTGGAAGGGCACGCTCCTGTCCTGCGTGAAGGACAGCGCGTGGTTCGTCGTCGACGACGCCGACGTCGTGGTGCACGTGCACGACCTCGTGTCCGTCCGCGTCGCCTGACGAGCGGGTTCCCCCTGCGCTGACCACACGCCGGCCGCAGGGCGTGCCATCGTGGCCCGGTGCCTGGTGACGGTCGCTCGTGGGCCGAGAGGTTCGGGGAGTCGGTGCGGGCCGCGTTGCGTCCCGACGAGCGATTGCTGGCCGCCTCGCCTCTGACAGCCGATCCGGGCACCACCGCGGACGTGTCGGTGCGCGACGAGCTGGCGAACCTCGCCGACCCCACGATCTGGATCGGCCTCGGCGCCCATCCGGGCACCGCGGGCCAGCGCGTGATCTTCGGCCGGGGCGTGTTCGGGCCCGAGGAGGGCCTCGCCCACCAGGTGTTCGCGGCAGTCGACGCCGCCGGCAGCCCGTTCCTCGCACTGACGGACCAGCGGCTGCTGGTCGTCGACAGGGTCACCGTCCCCCGGCCCGGCACGGGGCGGCTGGCGCGCCTGCTGGGGTCCGGCGACGTCGTCGTGCACCCGATCGTCGACGTGCCGCGCGCGTCCGTCGTGGGCGCCGTGGCCGCACCGAAGGGTGCGCTCCGCCGCAGCCGGCTGCTCCTCCGCTTCGTGGACGAATCGGTGTGCGCGCTGAACTGCGCCCTCCCGGCTGTGCGCGACGAGGTCGTGGCCGCCATCTCGCCGCCCGGCTGACCGGACCCGGTGCGGGCACCTTCGCCGCGGCCCGGTACCGTCGGGCTCCATGTCCGCGCAGTTCATCTACACGATGCGCAAGCTGAGCCGGTTCCACCCGCCCGACAAGGAGGTGCTGAAGGACGTCAGCCTGTCGTTCTTCCCGGGGGCCAAGATCGGCGTGCTCGGCGCCAACGGCGCCGGCAAGTCGTCGCTGCTGCGCGTCATGGCCGGCGTCGACGACGGGTTCACCGGCGAGGCGCGCCTGACCCCGGGCTTCACCGTCGGCATGCTCGAGCAGGAGCCCCAGCTCGACGCGGCGAAGGACGTCCACGGCAACGTGATGGACGGCGTCGGCCAGGTGGCGGCGCTGCTCTCCGAGTACGACGAGGTCATGGCCGGCTGGGCCGACCCCGAGGCCGACTACGAGAAGCTCGGCGCCCGCCAGGCCGACCTCGAGTCGAAGATCGAGGCGGCGGGCGCGTGGGACCTGCAGCGCACCACCGAGATCGCCATGGACGCGCTGCGCCTGCCGCCGGGCGACGCCGACGTCACCACGCTCTCGGGCGGCGAGCGCCGGCGCGTGGCGCTGTGCCGCCTGCTGCTGTCCCGGCCCGACCTGCTGCTGCTCGACGAGCCCACCAACCACCTCGACGCCGAGTCGGTGGCCTGGCTCGAGCGCTTCCTGCGCGACTACGCCGGCACGGTCGTCGCCATCACCCACGACCGCTACTTCCTCGACAACGTGGCCGGCTGGATCCTCGAGCTCGACCGGGGCCGCGGCTTCCCGTTCGAGGGCAACTACTCGGGCTGGCTCGAGCAGAAGCGGGCCCGGCTCGACGCCGAGGAGAAGGCCGACTCGGCGCGGCGCCGCACCCTCGACCGCGAGCTCGAGTGGGTGCGCATGGCCCCCAAGGCCCGCCAGGCCAAGGGCAAGGCCCGCCTCGCCGCCTACGAGAAGCTGCAGGCCGAGGCCGAGGCCGCCGAGCGCGGGCCCGACCGGCTGCAGATCCACATCCCGCCCGGCCCGCACCTCGGCGACCAGGTGATCGAGGCCAAGGGCCTGTCCAAGGGCTACGGCGACCGGCTGCTCATCGACGACCTGTCGTTCTCGCTGCCCCGGGCCGGCATCGTCGGCATCATCGGCCCCAACGGCGCCGGCAAGACCACGCTGTTCCGCATGATCACGGGCGGCGAGCAGCCCGACGCGCGGCGCGCATCACGATCGGCTCGTCCGTCGACCTCGCCTACGTCGACCAGTCCCGCGACGCCCTCGACCCCGACAAGACCGTCTACGAGGAGATCACCGACGGCCAGGACCTGCTCAAGGTCGGCACCCGCGAGGTCAACGGCCGGGCCTACGTGGCGTCGTTCAACTTCCGCGGCTCCGACCAGCAGAAGAAGGTCGGCGTGCTGTCGGGCGGCGAGCGCAACCGCGTGCACCTGGCCAAGATGCTGCGCACCGGCGGCAACGTCCTGCTGCTCGACGAGCCGACCAACGACCTCGACGTCGACACGCTGCGCGCCCTCGAGGACGCGCTCGAGGCCTATCCCGGGCTGCGCGGTGGTCATCAGCCACGACCGCTGGTTCCTCGACCGCATCGCCACCCACATCCTGGCCTTCGAGGGCGACAGCCAGGTCCGGTGGTTCGAGGGCAACTTCAGCGAGTACGAGGCGTGGCGGCACAAGCAGCTCGGCGCCGAGGCCGACCAGCCCCACCGCATCAAGTACAAGCCGCTCGTCCGCTGAGCGCCGCCGGGGGTCGTCAGGTCGGCGGCACCCCGTAGGCGATCAGCCGGCCGAGGCGCGCGGACGTCGCGGTCGCATTCGTCCAAGTCACGGGGAGCGCGCTGGCGTACCGTCGCGGCATGGCACGCGAGACCAACGTCATCATCCAGCCGGTCCTGCACTACCGCGAGCCCGAGAAGGCCCTCCGCTTCCTCGCGGAGGCCTTCGGCTTCGCGGAGCAGGCCGTCCACCGGGACCCACAGGGCGAGATCGCCTACGTCGAGCTCGAGTTCGGCGGCTGCTACTTCGGCTTCGGCCACACGTCCGACGGCGACAGCCCCTTCGACCTCGGGCCGACCGCGGTGTACGTGGCCCTCGACGACCCCGACGCCCACTACGCGCGGGCGGTCGCCGCCGGCGCCGAGATCGTCATGGAGCTCACCGACCAGGAGTACGGATCGCGTGACTACGCGGCCCGCGACCCCGAGGGCAACGTCTGGTGCTTCGGCACCTTCCGACCCGGCCAGTCCTGACCTACTCCCCGACCGTTCTGTCAGACCTCAGCCGCCACATTGCCGGTGGTGTCTGACAGAACCGGGGGCAGCCTCAGCCGAGGAGGGCGAGCACCCGCGCCGCCTGGGCCGCGGGGTCGCCGTCGGCCGGCGTGAGGCGCAGGTCGGGGTGCTCGGGCGCCTCGTAGGGGTCGTCGATGCCGGTGAAGCCTCGGATCTCGCCCGCCCGGGCCTTGGCGTACAGGCCCTTGGGGTCACGCGCCTCGCACACCTCGAGGGGCGTGTCGACGAACACCTCGACGAACCGCAGCCCGACCGCCTCGTGGATGGCCCGGGCCCGGTCGCGGTCGGCCCGGTAGGGGCTGATGACCGGGACCAGCGCCACGACGCCGGCGTCGGCGAAGAGGCGAGCCACCTCGCCGACGCGGCGGATGTTCTCGGTGCGGTCGGCGGCGCGAGAAGCCGAGGTCGGCGTTGAGCCCGTGGCGGACGTTGTCGCCGTCGAGCAGGTACGCGGCCCGGCCGGCGGCGACGACCGCCCGCTCGACCTCGACCGCCACGGTCGACTTCCCCGAGCCCGACAGGCCGGTGAACCACACGGTGGCGCCCGCGAACGGACGCTCACCGCGCCCGACGGCGCCCTCGTGCCAGACGACGTGCTCGTTCACCGGAGGCGTCACGCCACCTCGGTCGGGCCGAGGATGATGCCGGCGCCGACGGTGTTCTGCGTCGACTCGTCGACCAGCAGGAAGCTGCCGGTCGTGCGGTTGCGGCGGTACTCGTCGAAGAACAGCGGCACCGTGGTCCGCAGCTGGACGCGACCGATCTCGTTCAGCGTGAGCTCGGTGGCCGCCTCGTCGCGGTGGAGCGTGTTCACGTCGAGCCGGTACTGCAGGTCCTTGACCACCGCCCGGCCCCAGCGGGTCGTGTGCTTGAGCGCCAGCTTGGACCCGGGGCGCAGCGACGACTCGGCCGTCAGCCAGCACACCATCGCCTCGATGTCCTGCCCGCAGTGGGGGCGGTTGCGGACCCGGGCGATCATGTCGCCCCGCGACACGTCCACGTCGTCGGCGAGCCGGATCGTCACGGCCATCGGGGCGAACGCCTCGTCGACCGGGCCGTCGGCGGTGTCGATGGCGGCCACGGTCGAGGTCAGGCCCGAGGGCAGGACGACGACCTCGTCGCCCGGCTTGAACACCCCGCCGGCGACGGTGCCGGCGTAGCCGCGGTAGTCGTGCAGCTCGGGGCTCGACTGGTCCTGCGGGCGGATGACGTACTGCACCGGGAAGCGGGCGTCGATGAGGTTGCGGTCGCTGGCGATGTGCACCTCTTCGAGCTGGTGCAGCAGCGACGCGCCCTCGTACCACGGCATGTTGGCGGACCGCTCGACGACGTTGTCGCCGTGCAGCGCCGAGACGGGCACGAAGGTGAGGTCGTGGACGTCGAGCTTCATGGCGAAGCTGCGGAACTCGGCCTTGATCTCGTCGTAGCGCTCCTGCGACCAGTCGACGAGGTCCATCTTGTTCACGCACACGACGAGGTGCGGGATCCCGAGCAGCGACGCCAGGAAGGCGTGGCGCCGCGACTGCTCGAGGACGCCCTTGCGGGCGTCGACCAGCACCAGCGCCAGGTCGGCCGTCGAGGCGCCCGTGACCATGTTGCGCGTGTACTGGATGTGGCCCGGGGTGTCGGCGATGATGAACTTCCGCCTGGGCGTGGCGAAGTACCGGTAGGCGACATCGATCGTGATGCCCTGCTCGCGCTCGGCCCGCAGGCCGTCGGTCAGCAGGGCCAGGTCGGTGTGGACGTCGCCCCGCTCGCGGCTGGTGCGCTCGACCGATTCGAGCTGGTCCTCGAAGATCGCCTTCGAGTCGTACAGCAACCGCCCGATCAGGGTCGACTTGCCGTCGTCGACGGACCCAGCGGTTGCAAAACGCAGTAGCTCCATCAGAAGTAACCCTCGCGCTTGCGGTCTTCCATGCCGGCCTCGCTGATGCGGTCGTCGGCGCGGGTCGCGCCCCGCTCGGTGACGCGGGTGACCGCGATCTCCTCGATGATGGTGGCCAGGTCGGCCGCCGCCGACTCGACGGCGCCGGTGCAGCTGGCGTCGCCGACCGTGCGGAACCGCACCATGCGCTCCTCGACCTCTTCGCCGTCGCCGAGCGTCACGAACGGCGTGTCGGCCAGCCACATGCCGTCGCGCTGGAACACCCGGCGGGTGTGGGCGAAGTAGATCGACGGCAGCTCGATGCCCTCTTCGGCCACGTACTGCCAGATGTCGAGCTCGGTCCAGTTCGAGATGGGGAACACGCGGATGTGCTCGCCCTGCCGGTGGCGCCCGTTGTAGAGGCTCCACAGCTCGGGCCGCTGGTTCTTCGGGTCCCACTGGCCGAACTCGTCCCGGAAGCTGAACACCCGCTCCTTGGCCCGCGCCTTCTCCTCGTCGCGGCGAGCGCCGCCGAACACCGCGTCGAAGCGGTTCTCCTCGATGGCCTCGAGCAGGGGCACGGTCTGCAGCCGGTTGCGGCTGGCCCGCGGGCCGGTCTCCTCGACGACCTTTCCGGCGTCGATGGCGTCCTGCACACTGGCCACGACCAGGCGGGCGCCGAGCTCGGCCACCCGCCGGTCGCGGTAGTCGATGACCTCGGAGAAGTTGTGCCCCGTGTCGATGTGCATGACCGGGAACGGCAGCCGGGCGGGGGCGAAGGCCTTGACCGCCAGGTGCAGCATCACCGCCGAGTCCTTGCCGCCCGAGAACAGCAGCACGGGCCGCTCGAACTCGGCCGCGACCTCGCGGATGATGTGGATGGCCTCGGCCTCGAGCGTCTGGAGGTGCGTGAGCTCGTAGGTCGTCGAGGGTCCGTGGGGTGGCGTGCCCGACGCATCGGTGGTCGACATGGACTCCCAAGGCTAAATCCGACCAAGTTGGTAAGCAATTCCGACCGAGGTGGTAGCAATTGGCCATGACCGACGACCGGCGCCCCGCCGCCTCCGCCGACGACCACGCCCTCGCCGCCCGGCTCGCCACCGAGGCCGGCGACCTGCTGGTCGCACTGCGCCGCCGGGCGGTTGCCGACTCCGAGGCGACGGGCGACCCGGTCGACGGCAAGGCTCTGGGAGGCGCCGGCGACCGGCAGGCCCACGAGCTCCTGATGGCGGGGCTGGCGGCGGCCCGGCCCGGCGACGCGGTGCTGTCCGAGGAGGGCGTGGCCGATCCCGCCCGGCTCGTCGGCCGATCGGGTGTGGATCGTCGACCCGCTCGACGGCACGCGCGAGTACGGCGAGGTCCCGCGCGAGGACTGGGCGGTGCACGTCGCGCTGGTCGTCGACGGCGAGCCCGTCGCCGGTGCGGTGGCGCTGCCCGCCCGTGGGCTCACGCTCGCCACGCAGCCGCGCGCCTCCGACGCCTCCCGCCTGGGCGGGGCCGCCGCGGGTGGTGGTGAGCCGCAGCCGCCCGCCGGCGCAAGCGACGCTGATCGCGGCCGCCCTCGGCGGCGAGCTGGTCACGCTGGGTTCGGCGGGCGCGAAGGCGATGGCCGTCGTGCTCGGCGACGCCGACGTGTACCCCCACAGCGGCGGCCAGTACGAGTGGGACTCGGCCGCGCCGGTGGCGGTGGCCGCGGCGGCCGGGCTGCACGTGTCGCGCCTCGACGGGTCGCCGCTCGTCTACAACCGGGCCGATCCGTACCTGCCCGACCTGCTCGTGTGCCGGGCCGACCTGGCCGACCGGGCCATCGGCGCGGCCGCCGGCCGCGTCGGCTGACGGCGGGGCCGGCTCGACGGCGGCGCCGATCGAAAGCGCTGGGTCCGCCCCCGGACGAGCGGGTAGGGAGGGGACATGACCGACGCCAGGACCTATCCCCCGGGCGTGCCCTCGTGGATCGACACCGAGCCGCCCGATCGTGACGCGGCGATCGCCTTCTACGGCGGTCTGTTCGGGTGGACGTTCGAGGACGTCATGCCGCCGGGCCTCCCGGGCTACTACGTGATCGCCCGGCTGGACGGGCAGGACGTCGCCGGGCTGGGCCCGCCGGCGGCGACGCCGAGCTCGTCCTGGAACACCTACGTCGCGGTGGACGACGCCGACGACGCCGCCCGTGCGGTGGCCGCCGCGGGCGGGACGGTCACGACCCCGCCCGAGGACGGCGGGCCCGGCGGTCGGGGCGCGGCCTTCCTCGACCCCGCCGGCGCGCCGTTCCGGGTCTGGCAGGCCCGCCGCCGACTCGGCGCGCAGCTCGTGAACGTGCCGGGGACCTGGAACTTCAGCGACCTGCGCACCACCGACCCCGCGACGGCGCGGACGTTCTACGGCACGGTGTTCGGCTGGGAGGCCGACGCCCAGGGTCCCAGCGGCGACGGCCCGTCGATGTGGCGGCGCCCGGGGTACGGCGACCACCTGGCGGCGACGATCGACCCCGACATCCACCGCCGCCAGGCCGCGGTGTCGGCCCCGCCCGGGTTCGCCGACGTCATCGGCTGGCTGGCGCCGGTCACGGGCGACGAGCGACCCCACTGGCACGTGACGTTCGCCGTCGCCGACCGCGACGACGCGGTGGCGAAGGCGTTGCGGCTCGGGGCGACCGACCTGAGCGGTCCCGTCGACAGTCCCTGGTCCCGGGCGGCGACGATGCGCGAGCCCCAGGGCGCCACGTTCACGCTCAGCCAGTTCACGCCACCCGAGCCCTGACCCGGCCGGCCAGCAGCTAGAGCACGTCCCAGACCATGCCCGACGGCGGGGCGTCGCCGAGCAGCTCGATCGGGTCGTGCTTGTCGATGTGGCCGATGAGCCCGCTGTAGATGCCGTAGCCGCACAGGCGGGCGAGGCGCCGGTCGAAGCCGCGGGCGATCTCGCGCGGGACGCCGAGCTGTTGGTTCTCCTGCTGGCGGACGTAGCCCGCGCAGTAGTTGCAGGCCAGGCCGACCCGGCGCTCCGAGGTCGTGTTCTCGCCCCCGCCGTGCCACAGGCTCCCGTGCCACACGAGCACGCTCCCCCGGCCCATCACCGCCGGGACCGAGTCGTACCGCTGCATCAGATCGGGGGAGTCCTCCCGGTGCGAGCCCGGGACCAGCCGGGTGGCGCCGTTGGCCTCGGTGAACTCGGTGAGGGCCCACATGCTGTTGCACACGACGGCCGGGTGGGGCTTGGGCAGCGGGATGATCTGGTCGTCGGCGTGGATGGGCTGGGGCGTCTCGTCGGGGCCGATGGCGATCGACGACAGCGACGACAGCAGGCAGCCGGGGTCGAGCACGCCCTCGACGAGCGGCAGGACGTTGCCGTGCACCGGCACCCGGGCGAACACGTCGCCGTGCACGAGCAGGTTGTAGATGCGGGTGGTGTGCCGGCCCTCGAAGGCGTTGTCGGCCGGCCCGATCCCGAGGTCGTGCTCGAGCCGGTCGAGCGTCTCGACCAGCTCGTCGACGAGGTCGGGCTCGATGGCGTCCTCGACGACCGTGTAGCCCTGGTCGGCGATGCGACCGAGGTGCTCGGCCGCCTCGGCCTCGGTGAGCGTCCTCACGGTGACACGTCCTCCTCGACGACGGGCGGTTCGGGGGCATCGGGCGCATCGGCCAGGCGGGCCCGCTGACGGGCCGAGAACATCGACCCGACGGCGGGCCGCATCGGGGCGAACGTCGCCATGCCCAGGGGCCGGGCCACGTCGTCGAACACCGCCTCCATCCCACCACGGGCGCAGTAGGTCTCGTGCCAGAACCCGGTGCCCCCCGAGTCGCGCACGAAGTTGCGCCACCAGTCCCGGTGCGGGTCCGACCGCGCCCACCGCTCGAGCGCGTCGAAGTCGCGCCAGTACTGCCGCATGCCGACGTGGGGCGGGAACAGCGACCACACGATGGTCTCGTGCAGCAGGAGCCCGTCGGGCTCCTCGCCCACCGCCCCCGAGATCTTGGGCCCGAACCCGATGAGCGTCTTGAGCCCGTACCAGGCCCGGACCTGCATGCCCAGGTAGATCACCACCATGTCCGGGTAGTCGGACAGGTCGGGCGCCAATCGCTCCACCTTCGCCATCTCGCGCTCCTCCCACTCGCCCGGTGCCCCCGATCCTCCCGCGAACCGGAGCCGGCCGCTATCACGAGCGCCGTGGCTCGTCGGGCACCCGCACCACGACCGTCTCCTCGGGGAGCGGGTCGGTCAGCAGGGCGAGGATGTGGTCGGCGACCCAGGCGGGGCTGTTGTAGGCGTCGTCGCGCTTCATCTGCAGGAAGCGCTCGACGGTCGGGAAGCGCTCGGCCGGGGTGTCCCGGATCGCCGCCTGCATCGCGGTGTCGACCACGCCGGGCGCCACGGCGTAGGCGCGCAGCCCCGCGTCGGCCTCCTCGGCGGCCACGACCCGCGTGGCGTGGTCGACCGCGGCCTTCGAGGCGCAGTACGGGGCCCACCCCGCGTACGGCCTGGTGGCGGCACCGCTGGAGATGTTGGCGAGCACACCGCCGCCGGGACGGGTGCGCACGTGACGGGCGAAGGCGCCGCTGCCGAACAGCACCCCGGTCACGTTGACGGCCACGTTGGCCGCCACCGCGGCGGGGTCGGCGTCCCGCAGGGGTCCGATGGGGTCGAGCAGCCCGGCGTTGTTGATCCAGAGGTCGATCCGGCCGAAGCGCTCGACCACCGCCGCCGTGAAGCGGTCGACCGCCGCCGCGTCGGTCACGTCCACCGCCGCGGTGACGACGCGGCTCGGGTCCGCGCCCACGGGCGGCGCGGGCTCGGTGCGGGCGCACAGGCCGAGGTTCATCCCGGCCTCGGCGCACCGCGTGGCCATCCCCTCCCCCAGGCCCCGGCTGGCACCGGTGATCACCGCCACCCGCCCGTCGAGGGCGGGTGCGGCTCGTACTGTGCGGTCCATGACCGGATTCGAGCAGGCCGTGGTGGGGGTGCTCCAGTCCCTTCGCCCCGGCGAGGTGGTCACCTACGGCGAGGTGGCCGCCGAGGCCGGCTACCCGGGCCGGGCCCGGGCCGTCGGGAACATCCTGGCGGGCTCCGACGGCGACCTGCCGTGGTGGCGGGTGGTGACCGCCACGGGTCGCCTCGTCCCCGGCCACGAGGAGGAGCACGCCCGGCGGCTGCGGGCCGAGGGGGTCACCGTGGTCGACGGCCGCGTCCCGGCGGGAGCCGGCCCGGGCGAGGAGCAGGGTCCCGGGAGCGTGCTCCCCGGGTGACCGGACCCGGCGCGGTGGTGCCACGCGGCCGGTACGGCAGACTCGAACCGATGCCTCCGGCCTCGAGCGCCCTCGACCCCACCGACCTCGAACGGGGCAGCTTCAGCGACACCCCGCCCTGGACGATCGACGACCCCGACGCCCTGCCCTGGCGACAGGGCCTGGCCGAGGTGCGGGCTCGGGTCGTGGCCGAGGTGCCGGCGCTGACCACACCCGACCGCTGGCCACCCGGCCGCCGTCTCGTCACCGTCTCCCGTCGCCTCGGCGCGGCCGTCGGGCTCTGGGCGCTGCGCGAGAAGCGCGCCGGCGGCGCCGCCAGCCGAGCCGGCATCTCGCGCCGGCTGCGGATGGCGGCCGAGCGGCTCGGTCCCACCTACATCAAGCTCGGGCAGATCATCTCGTCCGGCCAGGGCATCTTCCCCGAGGAGCTCGTCGGCGAGTTCTCGCTCCTGCGGGACAAGGTGCCCGCCGAGCCCTTCGTCGTCGTGCGCGAGGTGATCGAGGCCGACCTGGGCCGCCCGCTCGAGGAGGTGTTCCGCTGGGTCGACCGCACGCCGCTGGCGGCCGCGTCGATCGCCCAGGTCCACGCGGCGACGCTGCGCACCGGCGAGCAGGTGGTGGTCAAGGTCCAGCGCCCGACCGTCGCCACCCTCGTGCGCGACGACCTGCGGGTGATGGCGTGGCTCGCCCCCAAGCTGGTCGGCCGCATCCCCATCGCCGCGCTGGCCAACCCGCCGGCGCTGGTCGAGCTGTTCGCCCAGACCATCACCGAGGAGCTCGACTTCCGGCTCGAGGCCGAGAACATGCTCGACATCGCGCGCACGTTCGCCGAGCTGGGCCAGCGGGGCTACGTGATCCCCCGCCCCCACCCCGAGCTCGTGACCCCGCGCGTGCTGGTGATGGAGCGCCTCGACGGCTTCCGCTTCGACGACGTCGTCGGCATGCGCGACGCCGGGGTGGACACCGAGGCGGTCGTCCGCACGGGGATGATCGGATTCGTCGAGGGCGCCATCCTCCACGGGATCTTCCACGGCGACCTGCACGGCGGAAACCTGTTCGTCCTGCCCGACGGCCGCACCGCGCTGCTCGACTTCGGCATCACCGGGCGCCTCGACGAGGTCAAGCGGGTGGCGTTCCTGCGCCTGCTGATGGCGGGGTCGGTCAACGACGTGATGGCGCAGCTGGCCGCCATGCGCGACCTCGGCGTGCTGCCGCCCGACGCCGACCTCGACGAGGTGGTGCGGCTGCTCAAGCTCGACCAGCCGGCCGTCGATCCCACCGAGCTGAGCGGCGAGCAGCTGGTCGGCGAGCTGCAGCAGATCATCAAGGCGCTGCTGGGCCTGGGCGCCCACATGCCGAAGGAGCTGATGCTCTTCGTGAAGAACATGGTCTTCATCGACGGGGCGATCGCCACGCTGGCGCCCGACCTCGACCTCTTCGCCGAGATCGCCCAGCTCTCGCTGTACTTCGCCACCCGTCACGGCGATCGCATCTTCGCCGACGTCGGCATCGACCCCCGCGGGGTCGAGCTCGACCTCAGCGGCGTCAAGGCCAGCTTCGGCCTCGACGACGACACCGAGGGCCTGACGCACCGCCAGCTCCAGGAGCGCCGCGAGACGATCCGCCGCAACCTGAGCCGGCCGCGACCGCCCTCGCCGCCCCTGACCACCCGACGACGATTTCCCCCGCGAGATCGGTCGCCGGAGCGACCGATCTCGCGGGGGAAATCCGTGTCTGGAGGGGGAAACCCGTCCACGGGTGGTGGGGACGCCGGGGCTAGCGTCGCCGCCGATGCGTCTCGTCGTGGCCCACTGCACCGTCGACTACGCCGGGCGGCTGACCGCGCACCTGCCCGCTGGCGCCCCGACTGGTGATGGTCAAGGCCGACGGGTGCGTCGCCATCCACGCCGACGGCGGCGCCTACAAGCCGCTGAACTGGATGAACGCGCCGAACACGGTGACCGAGTCGGTCGACGACGACGGGCTCGCCGTGTGGAGCGTGCGCTCGCCCAAGGGCGAGACGCTGACGATCACGCTGCACGAGGTGCTCAGCGACTCGAGCCACGAGCTCGGCATCGATCCGGGCCTCTGGAAGGACGGGGTCGAGGCCCACCTGCAGGAACTGCTCGCCGCCGACTGCACCGCCATCGCCCCCGGCCTGCGCCTGGTGCGGCGCGAGTACCCGACCGACATCGGGCCCGTCGACCTGCTGTGCCGCGACGCCGACGGGCAACGCCGTCGCCATCGAGGTCAAGCGGCGCGGCGAGATCGACGGCGTCGAGCAGCTCAGCCGCTACCTCGAGTTCCTCGAGCGCGACCCGATGCTGCGCCCGGTGCGGGGCGTGTTCGTGGCCCAGCAGATCAAGCCCCAGGCCAAGGTGCTGGCCGGCCAGCGCGACATCGCCTGCGTCGAGGTCGACTACGACTCCCTGCGGGGCGTCGAGCGCGACGAGCTCCGCCTGTTCTGAGGCACCGCCCCAGGTTTTCCACAGCTGTTTCGGGGGTCAGGACCCCCGAAACAGCTGTGGAAATCGTGGTCTGGGGTCAGGCGGGCCCGAACGAGGCTCGGCCGGCGTCGAGGACGACGCGACCGTCGCCGCCGACCGTCTGGAACAGCGCCTCGCCGTCGCCCTCGACCCAGATGCGGATCGTGAGCGACTCGCCCGGGAGGACCGGGCTCGAGAACCGCCCGGTCATCGACCGGAACAGGGACGGGTCGTCGCCGCACAGCACCTGCAGCAACCCCCGCCCGGTGAACCCGTAGGTGCACAGCCCGTGGAGGATCGGCCGGTCGAAGCCGGCCATCGCCGCGAACTTCGGGTCGGAGTGCAGCGGGTTGCGGTCGCCCGAGAGCCGGTAGAGGAGCGCCTGGTCGGTGCGGGTGACGTAGGTGACCTCGTGGTCGGGGTCGCGGTCGGGGACCTGGAACGACGACGACGGCCCGCGGTCGCCGCCGAAGCCGCCCTCCCCGCGGATGAACGCGCCGGAGCGGGTCGTGAAGAGCGGCTCGCCGTCGTCGACCAGGTTGGCCGTGGTCTCGGTGACCACGAGCGCGCCCGAGCCCTTGTCGTAGACCCCGACCACCTCGGTCACGGCCTCGAGCTCGCCCTCGACGGGCAGCTCGCGCGCCAGCGAGACCGACTGCTCGCCGTGCACGAGCATCGCCGGGTTGAACGAGCCGATGCCCGAGTAGGCACCGGCGACGCCCGCGCCGAGCACCACGGGCATCGTCGGCAGGGCGCGCTGGGTGACGTCCTGGCTGTTCTCGGTCGTGAACTCGAGCCCGGCGAGCGGATCGGCGGCGCCTGCGCCGACCCCGAGGGCGTAGATCAGGCTGTCCTTCGAGCTCCACCGTCGTCGCTCGGGCTGCGACCTCGGGTTCCGACGGCATCGGGGTTGATGGGCATGGTGTGCTCCCTACTTCTCGTCGTAGCCGCTCATGCCCGCGTTGGGGCGGGCCTGCGCCACGAGGTCGAGCACGGCGTGGCCGAGCACCTCGGGATCGTCGTCGGGGTCCTCGACCGACGGGCCTCGGTGCCACCCCTCGGAGACCGACAGCATGCGCCCCGACACGTCGAACACCCGACCCGTCACCGAGGCCGAGAGCGGGCTGGCGAGCCAGCACGCGATCGGGGCGATGTGCCGCGGCGAGAGCTGCTCCTTGATCTCGTCGGTCGCCTGGCCCATGCCGAGGTCCTCGGTCATGCGGGTGAGGGCGGCGGGGGCGATGGCGTTGACCGTGACCCCGTACCGGGCCAGCTCCTTGGCGGCGATGATCGTGAAGCTGGCGATGCCGGCCTTGGCCGCGCCGTAGTTGGTCTGGCCCACGTTGCCGTAGATCCCCGACGGCGACGACGTGTTGATGATGCGGCCGTCGACCTCGTCGCCCGCCTTCGAGCGCTCGCGGAAGTGGTTGGCGACGAAGTGCGACGGGGCGAACGTGCCCTTGAGGTGCACCTTGATGACCGCGTCCCACTCGGCCTCGGTCATGTTGACCAGCATGCGGTCGCGGAGGATGCCGGCGTTGTTGATCAGCACGTCGACCTTGCCGAAGGCCTCGACCCCCGTGGCGACCAGCTTCTCGGCGCCGGCGAAGTCGCTGATGTCGTCGGTGTTGGCCACCGCCTGCCCGCCGGCGGCCGTGATCTCGTCGACCACCTGCTGGGCCGGGCCGGTGTCGCCGCCCGTGCCGTCCATCGAGCCGCCGAGGTCGTTGACCACGATGCTCGCGCCCTGCGCGGCCAGCAGCAGGGCGTGCTCGCGGCCGATGCCGCGGCCCCCGCCGGTCACGATGGCCACTCGTCCGTCACAGATGCCCATGGGCGGTGTCTCCCCTCTCTGGGGCAGGTCTCCGCCCTTCCTCGGGACTGCCGGGTGTGTGCTCAGCCGACCCCCGCCGGCGGAATCCGTCGGTCGGGAACGTAGCAGCGCGACACTGGAGCCCGTGATCGACGTGCACCAGTGCCCGTACTGCGAGCTGCGCTTCGTGTCACGCAACGAGGTCGAGGACCACGTGGCCCTCGAGCATCGGCACGGGGACGACGACGACGACACCCTGCCGACCGATCGCGACCCCGAGGCGTGAGCATCCGCAGACCGTCGACGGCCACCCCTGAGCGACCACGACGCCGGGGGCGGCTAGCTCCTGCGCGCGGGCGCGTGGCAGGGTAGGTGGTCGTGGACGGGAACGAGAGCAGCCCCGCGCGCCCGCACGGGGACGCTGGGACGAAGGCAGCCACAGGCGAGGACGGCAAGACCAACGGGGTCGCCGAACCCGCCGCGCCCGGCGGCGCGCCGGCGCCGTCCGAGCCCGCCGCCGGCTCGACCGGGACCGCGTCCGCAGCCGGCCACCGCAGGCGAGGCGGCCCCCGCGGCCCCGAACCCGCCTGCGGCCCCGATGCGTCCGACCCCGCCGGCCGCGGCCCGGCCCTCCACGCCATCGGCAACGACCGCGGCACCGGCGCCACCCGCGCCCACCGGGCCGCCGGCCGCCCCCGGGGCCCGCCCGGGCCCCGGTCCCGACACCGTGCCCGCACCCGGCCCACCGGCCTACGGCGCCTCCAAGCCCGAGTCGCCGCGGATCTTCGACCTGCCCGATCACGAGTCGGGCCGACGGGGCAACGGGGCAGACCATCCTCTCGTGCTCGGCGGCGCCGCCGCAGCCGAGGGGCGCACGTCCGGTTCGCATCCCCGCATCGCCGGTCCGGCCGCGGCCCCCGGCGGGGCCGGCGACGGTGACGAGGGCGACGACGAGCCGCGCGGCCGGCACTTCCTGGCGGCGGGAAGCCCGGCCACCGACCGGTGGCCCCTCCTGCTCGCCGCGGTGCCGATCCTCGCCCTCGTCCTGCTCATCGGCGCCTGGGCCATCGACACCGCGGCGCTGTCGGGGCAGGTCATGCGCAACGTCCAGGTCGCGGGCCGCGACGTGGGCGGGCTGGGCGAGGCGTCGCTCCCCGAGGTCATGGACGAGGTGAACTCCGACCTCGCGGCCCGACCCGGTCGTCGTCACCAGCGGCGACCGCCGCTACGAGACGACCGCGGGCGACATCGGCCTGGCCGTCGACACCGAGGCCACGGCCCAGGCCGCCCTCGACGCCGGCCGCAGCGACTCGCTGCTCACCCGCCCGTTCGCATGGCTCGGCTCGTTCTTCGGCAGCCGCGAGGTCGACGTCCAGTACTCGGTGAAGGAATCGCAGGTCGTGGCGAAGATGCTCGAGCTGCAGGGCCCCGAGCTGCTGGCGCCCCACGACCCGAACATCGAGCTGAACGAGACGGGGTGGGTGGCCGTGCCCGGCACCCCCGGCCAGGGCGTCGACACCGACGAGATCGTCGCCGAGCTGCCGGCCGCGGCCGACGGCGACGGTGGCGACGACGGCGGCGACGACGAGCCCATCGAGATCGAGGCCGCCCTGGTCGAGGTCGCACCGCGCTTCACCGACGCCGAGGCCCAGGAGCTGGCCGACCGGGCCAACGGCATGACGGCCAACGGGCTGACGCTGACCGCCGGCGACGTGTCCCGGCAGGTCGACGCGGCCACGCTGCGGAACTGGATCGGCCCCACCACCGCCGAGGGCGCCCTCGACCTGGCGATCCTTCCCGACAAGGTGAACGCCGGCGGTCGCCGAGATCTTCTCCGACCTGTCGGCCGAGCCGAAGGACGCGTCGTTCGACCTCCAGAACGGGACGCCGGTCGTGGTGCCGTCCCAGCAGGGCGTCGTGTGCTGCGGCCCCACCAGTCCCGACCTCGTGTGGCAGGCCCTGGATCGGCGGCACGGGCACCGCGGCGCTCGAGGTGCAGGTCACCGAGCCCGAGCTCACCACCGAAGAGGCCCAGGGCCTCGGCATCACGCAGCCCGTGGGCGGCAACCACGCCTGGCGCAACGGCGGTCCCACGACCGCCGGGCCCGGGTTCACGACCTACCACGACTGCTGCGCGGCGCGGGTGACCAACATCCACCGCATGGCCGACATCGTCCGCGGCACCGTCGTCCTGCCGGGCGAGACGTTCTCGGTCAACGACGTCGTCGGCCAGCGCACGGCGTCGAACGGGTTCGTGGCGGCCGGCGCCATCCGCGAGGGCGAGCACGTCGACGAGATCGGCGGTGGCGTGTCCCAGTTCGCCACGACGACGTTCAACGCCGCCTACTTCGCCGGCCTGGACATCCCCGTGTACCAGGCCCACAGCGAGTACTTCTCGCGCTACCCCGTCGGTCGCGAGGCCACGATGGGCTACCCGAACCCCGACCTGCAGTTCACGAACGACACCCCCTACGGGATCATGGTCTGGACGTCGTACACCGACACCAGCCTCACGGTGACCCTCTACTCGACTCCCCACGCCACCGGCGAGCAGACCGGGATCAGCGAGTCGAGGAACGGCCAGTGCCGGACCGTCACGACGACCCGCACCCGCACCTGGCCCGACGGGCGGACCGAGAACGACACCTTCCGGGCGACGTACCGCCCCGGGCCGAACCTGGGCTGCGACGGCCAACCGATCAACCCCCCGTGAGCCCCCGGTAGCGTTGCCCCCTGATGCGCTCCGCCGACGTCGTCGTCGTGGGCGCCGGCCCGGCCGGCGCCGCGGCCGCCGTCACGCTCGCCCGCGCCGGGCGCGACGTGGTGGTGGTCGACAAGGCGCGCTTCCCCCGCGACAAGATCTGCGGCGACGGGCTGACCGCCGGGGCGCTGCGCCTGCTCGAGGACCTCGGCCTCGACCCGGCCGCGGTGCCGTCCTGGCAGCGGGTCGACGACGTCGTGGTCCGCGGGCCGTCGGGCCACGAGGTCGACGTTCCCCCTGCCCCGCGACCGGGGAACCTACGCGGCGGTCGCCCGGCGCACCGACCTCGACGCCGCCCTGGTCGAGGCCGCCCGCGCCGCCGGCGCCAAGGTGCTCGACGGGCACGCCTGCACCGGGGTCGTCGAGACCGACGGCGAGGTCACCGCGACCGTCGAGGGCCTCGGCGAGGTGTCGGCGCGCGTTCCTGGTGGCGGCCGACGGCATGTGGTCGCCGGTGCGCAAGCACCTGGGCCTGGCCACGCCGGGATACCGGGGCGAGTGGCACGCGTTCCGGCAGTACTTCACCGACGTCGGGCCGCGCGCCGCGTCCGAGCTGATGCGTGTGGTTCGAGCCCGACCTGCTGCCCGGCTACGCCTGGTCGTTCCCCCTGCCCGGCAACCGGGCCAACGTCGGCTTCGGCATCCAGCGGGGGGGCAAGGTCGGCCGGGTGCAGGACATGGCCGCGATCTGGCCCGAGCTCCTGGCCCGGCCGCACGTGCGCGCCGTGCTCGGCGACGCCGCCCGCCCCGAGTCGCCGCACCGGGCCTGGCCCATCCCCGCCCGCGTCGACGACGCCGTGCTCACCGGGCGACGCACGATGTTCGTCGGCGACGCCGCCACCGCCACCGATCCGCTCACCGGCGAGGGCATCGGTCAGGCCCTGCTCACCGGGGTGCTGGCGGCCGAGTCGGTGCTCGACCACGGGCCCGACGCCGCCGCCGTGGTGGACACCTACCGCACGGCGGCCGTCCGGGCGCTGGTGGCCGACCACAAGATGTCGACGCTGCTGATCCGAGCCGTCCGTCACCGCAAGGGCGTGCGCATCGGGCTGCGCCTGGCGGGCGCCACCGGGTGGACGCGGCGCAACTTCGGGCGCTGGCTGTTCGAGGACTACCCGCGGGCGATGGCGGTCACGCCCCGCCGCTGGCACCGGGGGATGTTCACCGGTCCGGGGGCCTACCGCGCCGCCGACGGCCGTTCCGCTTGACCCGCCGGTCAAGTCCGGCCAGCATCACGCCATGCTCTCGACCCGCCTGACCGACGCACTCCAGATCGAGCACCCCGTGATGCTGGCCGGCATGGGCGGGGTGTCGTACCACCGGCTCGTCACCGCCGTCAGCGAGGCCGGCGGCTTCGGGTGCCTCGGGGCGTCGACGATGGGCGACGACGAGATGCGGGCCGAGATCGCGGCCGTGGCCGGCGCCACGTCCAAGCCGTTCGGCGTCGACCTGCTCACGGCGCTCCCCCGCGGCCTCGAGGAGAAGGTCGGCGACATCATCACCGGCGGCGCCACCGCCTTCGTCGCCGGCCTCGGCGTGCCCCGCGAGGTGGTCGACCAGTGCCACGCGAGCGGCGCTGCTGGTCGTGAACATGTGCGGCAAGGTCCGCCACGCCGATCGAGGCCGTCGAGGCCGGGTGCGACATCGTCGTCGCCCAGGGCACCGAGGCCGGCGGGCACACCGGCCGCATCGCCACCATGGCGCTGGTCCCCCAGGTCGTGGACGCCGTCGGCGACCGCGTGCCGGTGGTGGCCGCCGGCGGCATCGTCGACGGTCGGGGCCTGGCGGCCGCGCTCGCCCTCGGGGCCGACGGCGTGTGGATCGGCACCCGGTTCATCGCCACGCCCGAGGCCCGCAGCGTGGCGGGCTACAAGGACGCGCTGCTGCGCAGCCACGAGGACGACACCGTCGTCACCCGGGCCTACACCGGCAAGACGTGCCGGGTGATCGCCAACCGCTACACGGCGCAGTACGAGGACGGCGAGCTCGAGGCCGAGCGCTTCCCGGCCCAGATCCTGCGGTCGATGCAGGACGGCGCCAACCACCTCGGGGGCGACGAGTCGACGCCCGAGGTCGACCCCGACCGCGAGTTCATGCCCGCCGGGCAGGGCGTCGGGCGCGATCGACGAGCTGATGCCCGCGGCCGACCTCGTGCACCGGATCGTGGACGAGGCCGAGAGCGTGCTGGCGAAGCTGCGCCCGTAGACTCGCCCGGGATGTCACCCGAGAGCTACGTCGAGGCCCACCTGGTCGACGCCGAGCGCAGCGAGGTCGGCAACGGCATCGTCGTCCACCGCCTCTACCGCTCCGGCCCCGAGCCCACCGCCCGGCGGGCGCTGCTCGTGCGCTTCCCACCCGGCTCGCAGTGGCCGGGCGACGACGTGCACGAACCGGGCCCCGAGGACGTCTACGTCGCGTCGGGCACGTTCCACGGGCTCACCGGCGACGGATCGACCCACGGGCAGGGCACGTTCCTGCACTTCGAGCGGGGCACGAGTCATTCGCCGTCGACCGAGACCGGCGGAGACCTCTTCGTCTACTACCCCGAGGGCTGAAACGCGGACAGGTCACGCCGTCTCGGGTTGCCGCCGTGCTGCCTGTCGGCCGGCTGTGGAGCTGGGGGTCGACCCCAAATCCCCCCGTGGGCTGTGCCGAGCGCCCATCTGCTCCCTCGAGCCCCCGAGGTCGGCCGGCGCCGCCGTCAGGCGTGCGTGGCCCACTCCTTGAGCTGGGTGATCAGCGCCGGGACGTCGGCCGCGATCGGCGTGACGTTCAGCGACGTGACGCCCGGCCGCCTTGAAGGCGGCGATGCGGTCGCGCACGTACCCCTCGGGCCCGCAGATCGTCGCCGCCTCGAGCAGGCCGTCGGGCACCGCCGCGGCGGCCTCGTCCTTCTTGCCGTCGAGGTACAGGTCCTGGATCTTCACGGCCTCGGCCTCGAAGCCGTACCGGCGGGCCAGGTCGTTGTAGAAGTTGCGGCCACGGGCGCCCATGCCGCCCACGTAGAGGGCGATCATCGGGCGGGCGAGGTCGCGCATCTGCGCCGCGTCGTCGCCCACGGCCAGCAGGCCGCCGGCCACGATCTCGAGCGGGGCGAGGTCGGCCGACCGCGCCGCGGCCCCGGCGGCGAGGTCGTCGCCCCACACGTCGTCGACCTTCTCGGGCAGGTAGAACAGCGGCAGCCAGCCGTCGGCCACCTCCGCGGTCATCCGCACGTTCTTGGGGCCGAGGGCGGCGACGTAGATCGGGATCCGGTCACGCACCGGGTGGGTGATGAGCTTCAGCGGCTTGCCCAGGCCGGTGCCCTGCTCGGGCGGGAGGGGCAGCGTGTAGGCCTTGCCGTCGTAGGTCACCCGCTCGCGGGCCCACACCTTCCGGCAGATCTCGATGATCTCGCGGGTGCGGGTGAGCGGCTGGGTGTACGGCACGCCGTGGAAGCCCTCGATCACCTGGGGCCCCGAGGCGCCGAGGCCGAGGATGCACCGGCCGTCCGACAGGGCGTCCACCCCGGCGGCGGTCATGCCGAGGAGCGAGGGGGTGCGGGTGTAGATCGGGAGGATCGCCGCGCCGATCTCGACGGTCTCGGTGACGGCCGCCAGGTAGCCCATCAGGCTGACCGCGTCGAAGCCGTAGGCCTCGGCCACCCACACGGTGTCGAGCCCGGCGCTTCTCGAGGGCGACGGCCTGGGACGCCGCCTCCTTGAGACCACCGGCGTAGCTGAGCGAGCGTGCTGACCTTCATCGGACTTCCCCTCCGCGGCCCGGGCCGCGCTCTCGGAACGTCAGGCAGCCGACAACCGCTCGCGCGCCCGCTTCGAGCGGTCGAGCAGCAGGGCGGGCACCATGACGCCGTTGACGGTCTTGTCGCCGCTCCCGCCTCCGTCGGCCGCACCCTCGTCGGCAGCCTCGGCGGTGGTGGCGGTCTCGGCCTGGACCGCGGCCGTCTCGCGACGTTCGAGCGCGGCCACGTAGTCGCGCGGGCGGGCGAGCGTCGAGCCGTCGAGCGAGCCGACGTCGATCCCGTTGTCGAACAGCACCCGGTAGCGGGTCCAGGCGAACCCGTCGACCAGGTACACCCGCCCGCCGGTGCCCTGCGGGACGCCCGGCAGCGCGTCGAGGGTCTTCACGGTCTCGTTGCGCTTGAACTCGTCGGGTGCCAGACGCTTCGCCACGCCCGAATCCTGCCAAATCGCACCACGGGGGCGCGAATCACCGGGCGAACGACGACCCCAGGAATACTTCGCCGAGCTAAATAGTTCGGTGAAGTGATGACCTCTCCGCCCGACCGTCGATGACCCGCCGCATGCGCGTGGCGGCGCACGACACCTTCCGCTCCTTCGACAGCCGCAACTTCCGCCTCTTCTTCGGCGGCCAGATCGTCAGCCAGGCCGGCACCTGGATGCAGTCGGTCGCCATCGTGTGGGTCGTCCTCGACCTCACCGGCAGCGGCTTCGCCCTCGGCCTCGTCACCGCCGCGGAGTTCCTGCCGATCCTGCTGCTGGGCGCCTGGGCCGGCGTCGTCGCCGACCGGGTCGACCACCACCGCATGATGCTGGCCACGCAGACGGCGTTCCTCGCCCTGGCGACCACCCTCGCGGTCCTGGTCCTGACCGGCCACGCCACCGTGCCGGGCCTCTTCGCGCTGTCGCTGGTCTTCGGCACGATCAACGCCTTCGACAACCCGGTCCGCCGATCGCTCGTCACCGAGCTCGTCCCGCAGGCCCACGTCCCCAACGCCGTCGGGCTCAACAGCGCCCTCATGACCGGGTCCCGGGTCGTCGGCCCCGCGTTGGCCGGCGTCCTCATCGCCGGGCCCGGCGCCGGCGTCGCCTTCGCCCTCAACGCCGTCACCTACCTGGCCGTGCTCGCCGCCCTCGTGCGGATGGACCGGTCGCGGTTCCGGCCCTCGCCCCGGGTGGCCCGGGCCCGGGGGCAGCTGCGCGACGGGCTCCGCTACGTCCGCCGCACCGCCGAGCTGCGGCTGCCGCTCGTCCTGCTGGCGGTCGTCGGCATGTTCGCCTTCAACTACCAGGTGACGCTGCCGCTGCTGGCCGAGCGCACCTTCGGCGGCACGGCCACGACCTTCACGCTGCTCTTCGCCACGATGAGCCTCGGCTCCGTCGCCGGCGCGCTGCTCGTGGCGCGCAAGACCGACCTCGGCCTGGGGTTCCTCGTGCGGGCCGGAGCAGGGCTGGCCGTGTCGACGACCGCCCTGGCGCTCGCCCCCACGCTGCCCCTGGCGCTGCTGGCCGCCCTCGCGGTGGGCTTCACCAACGTCGAGATCATCTCCGGCGCCAACGCCGTCGTGCAGCTCCGGGCGGCGGCGGCCATGCGGGGTCGCGTGCTGGCCCTGCTCAGCGTGGTCTTCCTCGGCTCGACGCCGATCGGCAGCCCGATCGTGGGCTGGATCGCCCAGGAGGTCGGCCCCCGGGCCGCCCTCGCCGTCGGCGCGGTCGCCACCGCTCTCGTGGTGGCCTGGATCGCCCACGCCGCCCGCCGAGCCGAGGACACGACGGTCGCCGACGAGCCCGCCGACACCGTCACGGCCATCGACCCGGCGCCAGAGCTCCAGCCGCTGGCCGCCTGAGCCCTGCCCTGCCCTGCGGCCGCCCGCCGGCGCTCGGGGGACCAGGAACGGCCCAGCTTGACCGCGACCCGCAGCCGATGGGCAAGACTTGTCCCTCATGCGCGGCATCATCCTCGCCGGCGGGTCGGGCACGCGGCTGCACCCAATCACGCAGGGCATCAGCAAGCAGCTCGTTCCCGTCTACGACAAGCCGATGATCTACTACCCCCTGTCGACCCTGATGCTGGCGGGCATCGACGACGTGCTCGTCATCACGACGCCGCACGACGCCGACCAGTTCACCCGCCTGCTCGGCGACGGGTCGCAGTTCGGCATCTCGATCGGCTACGCCACCCAGCCGAGCCCCGACGGGCTGGCCCAGGCGTTCGTGATCGGCGCCGACTTCATCGGTGACGACTCGGCGGCCCTGGTCCTCGGCGACAACATCTTCTACGGCCCCGGCCTCGGCCAGCAGCTCGACCGGTTCGCCGACATCAAGGGCGGCGCCGTGTTCGCCTACTGGGTCAGCGACCCGACGGCCTACGGCGTGGTCGAGTTCGACGACGACGTTCCGGGCGCTGTCGCTCGAGGAGAAGCCCGCCGACCCGCGCAGCAACTACGCCGTCCCCGGCCTGTACTTCTACGACAACGACGTGGTCGACATCGCCCGCGAGCTGAAGCCGTCGGCCCGGGGCGAGTACGAGATCACCGATCTCAACCGGGTCTACCTCGAGGCGGGTCGGCTGCAGGTCGAGGTGCTGCCCCGCGGCACGGCGTGGCTCGACACCGGCACGTTCGACTCGTTGCTCGACGCCGGCAACTACGTGCACACGCTCGAGGCCCGGCAGGGCCTGAAGATCGGCTGCCCGGAAGAGATCGCCTGGCGCCAGGGCTGGATCGACGACGCCGGCCTCCAGCAGCGGGCCGAGGGCCTGGCCAAGAGCGGCTACGGCGCCTACCTGCTCGAGGTCCTGCGCCGCGGTCGCTGAGTCGACCCGCCCGTGGGGCGCCGGTGGATGCGAGGACGCGCTACCGGGCCGCCGCCGGCCGCTCGACGTCGGGCTCGTGCGGGAGGCCCAGGACCCGCTCGCCGATGATGTTCCGCTGCACCTCGCCGGTGCCGCCCCCCACGGTCAGCGCCGGGGCGAACAGGAAGCCGTGGTGCCACAGGTCGGCCGGCGCGCCCAGCGGGCCCTGGTCGGTCAGCATCCCCGCGGCACCGGTCAGGTCCTTGGCCAGGCCGAACACCCGCTGACCGTGCTCGTCGGCCAGCACCTTGCGGATGGACGCCTCGGGCCCCGGCGCCTCGCCGCGGATGGCGGCGCTGACCGTGCGCAGCCGGATGAGCCGCAGGATCTCGTCCTCGATGTGCAGGTCCACCACCCGCTGGCGGAGCACCGGGTCGTCGACACCGCCCCGTGCCCGCACCAGGTCGACGAGATCGCCGCCCGTCGGCCCCTGGCCCCACAGCGCCCCGCCCGACGACAGCGAGACCCGCTCGTTGGCCAGCGTGACCTTGGCGAGGCTCCACCCCTCGCCCTCGTCGCCCACCAGGTTCTCGGCGGGCAGCCGGACCTCGTCGAGGAACACCTCGTTGAACGTGTGCGCCCCGGTCATCTCGATGATGGGCCGGATCGTGATGCCGGGCAGGTCCATCGGGCACACGAAGTACGAGATGCCCTTGTGCTTCGACGCCGTCGGGTCGGTGCCCGTACGGGCGATGAGGATGCCGTAGCGGGCGTGTTGGGCGAGCGAGGTCCAGATCTTCTGCCCGGTCACGACCCATTCGTCGCCGTCCCGCACCGCGCGGGTGGACAGAGCGGCGAGGTCGGACCCGGCACCCGGTTCGCTGAAGAGCTGGCACCACATGTCCTCGCCCGCGAGCAGCGGCATGAGGTAGCGGTCCTTCTGCTCCTGCGTTCCGGCGTGCAGCAAGGTCGGCCCGGCCCAGCCGATGCCGATCGGGTTGACGGGACGCCGGACGCCGGCGGACCGCAGCTCGGCGTCGATCACGAGCTGGTGGACCGGGTCGGCCTCGAGCCCCCACGGCCGGGGCCAGTGCGGGGCCACCAGGCCCGCCTCGGCCAGCTCGCGGCCCGACGGGGAGGGGTGCCCGGTCAGCCAGGCCCGCACCTCGATGCGGCGAGGGTCGTCGTCGGGCGGCAGCTCGAAGTCCACGGACGCGGACGTTAGGAGATCGGGGGCGAGCGGCACCCGTTCGGCCCGACGGCCTCGGGACTCGACCCGGTGCCGGTGCCGGAACGTCCGTTCCCTGGCGCGGCAGTAGAGTCACCGGCCGTGGGGGCTCTCCGGGACATGCCGAGGTACGCGCTCGCCTCGGCGTTCAGCTTCGTCTTCATCATCGCCGCGACCGCGACCCTCCACGAGGTGCTCGGGGTGTCCGAGACGCTGTCGCCCGCCATCGCCATGGTCGCCGCGCTCGTGGTCAACTTCGTGATCCTGCGGGTGTGGGTGTTCCCGGGGCAGACCGTGCACTGGGGACGGCAGCTCGCGGAGACCGTGGTGACCTCGGCCGCGTTCCGGGTCCTCGAGTACGCGATCTTCCTCGCCCTCCACCTGGGGTTCGACGTCGACTACCTCGTCGCCACGGGGGCGTCCGTGTGCATCTCGGCCCTCGGCAAGTTCGGCGTCTACCGCGAGGTCGTCTTCCGGCGCGAGCGAGCCGATCCGGCCGCCGACGCGGAGGCGGCGACCGACCGGGACGGTGTGGGCTCGGCCTGAGAGCGGCCTCAGAGGCCGAGCAGATTGGGCGCTCGGCACAGCCCACGCGGGGGGATTTGGTGGTCGACCCCCAGCTCCACAGCCGGCCGACAGGCAGCACGCGAGCGGCAACCCGAGACGGCGTGACGTATCCGCGTACGTTCTCGGGCACGTCCCTCGCGGTCGAGGGCCCGGCTCTCGGTCAGGGTCGCCGCGCCGTTCGTGCGCCGCGTGGGCGTTTCCTGCGCGTTTCCGGGGTTGACTACCCTCCCGCGGACCCCCGCCACGTGACACGAAGGGACCATCGATGCCGGGTTGGAACTTCGCCGACGTCTGGGAAGTCGTTGCCGAGCAGATCCCCGACGCCCAGGCCCAGGTCCACGGCGACCGGCGCGTGACCTGGGCCGAGTTCGACCGGCGGGCCAACGGCGTCGCCGCCACGCTGCTCGACCGCGGCGCCGTCCGAGCAGGACAAGGTGGCCCAGTACCTCTACAACGGCACCGAGTACGTCGAGTCGATGTTCGGCACGTTCAAGGCCGGCCTGGTGCCGATCAACACCAACTACCGCTACCAGGACGACGAGCTCGTCTACCTGTGGGACAACGCCGACTGCGTGGCGGTCGTGTTCCACGGCACGTTCACGGGCACGATCGAGCGCATCCGGGACCGGGTCCCCAAGGTGACGACGTGGCTGTGGGTCGACGACGGCGACGGCCTGTGCCCCGAGTGGGCCGTGCCCTACGAGGAGGCCGCGGACAGCCACGCCGACCGGGTCGTGCCCCCGTGGGGCCGCGACGGCGACCAGCTGCTCATGACCTACACCGGCGGCACGACCGGCATGCCCAAGGGCGTGATGTGGCGCCAGGACGACCTGTTCCGCAACCTCGTCGGGCAGATGAACCCGATGGTGCGCAGCGCCGAGGCCGACGCCGAGACCGTGCGGCAGATGGTCACGGTGGCCGGCCCGATCGGCATGCCGGCGTGCCCGCTGATGCACGGCACGGGCCTGTACACGCAGCTCATCATCCTGTCGCTGGGCGGCAGCTCGGTCACGCTCACGTCCCGGAAGTTCGACGTCGTCGAGATGTTCGACACGATCGAGCGCGAACGGGTGAACCAGATCGCCATCGTGGGCGACGCCTTCGGCAAGCCCATGCTCAAGGCGCTCGACGAGAACCCCGGGCGCTGGGACCTGGCCAGCCTGTTCCTGGTGGCGTCGTCGGGCGTGATGTTCAGCGAGCCCGTCAAGCAGGGCCTGCTCAAGCACCATCCCGGAATGATGCTGGTCGACGCCTTCTCGTCGTCCGAGGCGGTCGGCATGGGCCAGTCGGTCTCGTCGGGCGGCAACGCCAGCCAGACCGCGACCTTCCAGCTCGGCGAGAACACGATCGTGGTCACCGAGGACGGCCGCCGCGTCGAGCCCGGCTCGGGCGAGATCGGGCGGGTGGCGGTGGGCGGGCACCAGCCGCTCGGCTACTACAAGGACCCCGAGAAGACCGCAGCCACGTTCATCGAGTTCGAGGGCAGGCGCTACTCGTGCCCGGGCGACTTCGCCATGGTCGAGGCCGACGGGTCGCTCACGCTGCTCGGACGCGGGTCGGTGGTCATCAACACCGGCGGCGAGAAGGTGTTCCCCGAGGAGGTCGAGGAGGCGCTCAAGACGTTCCCCGGCGTGCGGGACGCGGTGGCCGTGGGTGTCCCCGACGAGAAGTTCGGCGAGGTGGTCGCCGCCGTCGTCGAGGTGGCGCCGACCGATTCGGTCGACAGCACCGAGCTGATCGCGCACGTGCGCTCGAAGCTGGCCGCCTACAAGGCGCCCAAGCACGTGTTCGTCATCGACACGATCGGCCGGGCCCCGAACGGCAAGGTCGACTACAAGCGCCTCAAGGCCTACGCCGCCGACGCTCAGGGCTCCTGAGCCGCGCCGGCCGGGCGCCCGACCGCGTTGCGGCCGCGTGGCCGACACGGCGTCCGCAATGTGACCGCTCGGCGACCCCCGGGTACCGTTCGCCCGTGGCCGAGCCGGGTTCGGAACTGCGTCGTCGCTTCCACCAGCGAGCTGGACGAGATCGACGCCAAGGTGATCCGTCTCTTCGCGCTCGTCACCGAGAGCGTCGCCGCCGCGACCGACGCCCTGCTCGCCGGCGACGTCGAGGCGGCCCGCGAGCTGAGCCGGCGCGACTCGCTCGTCGACCAGCTCGAGGTCGACCTCGAGCAGGTGGCCGAGCGCGAGCTGCTCATGCAGACGCCGATGGCCGGCGACATGCGCTACCTCGTGTCGGTGCTGCGCGTCGTGCCCGAGCTCGAGCGCAGCGGCGACCTGGCCGAGCACATCGCCCAGCGGGCGGCGGCCGGCCTCGCCGGCCGCCTCACGCCGACGGTGCGCGGGCGGCTCGAGCAGATGGGCGTCGATCGCCGTCGACCTGTGGCGCCGGGCCGCCGACGCCTGGGCCGAGCGCGACAGCGATGCCGCCGCCCAGCTCGAGATCGGCCGACGACCGGCTCGACGACCTCCACGACCTGCTGGTCGCCGAGCTGGCCGAGGCCGACATCGCGCTGGCCGACGCGCTGCAGACGACGCTCGTGGCGCGGTTCTACGAGCGCCTCGGAGACCACGCCGTCCACATCGCCGAGCGCGTCCGCTACCTCGCCGACGGCGGCTAGCGCACCGTCACCGGTCAGGCCTATGCGGTTCCGCCTCATCCCGACCGACGACGCGTTCTTCGGTCTGTTCGACGACTCCGCCGCCGAACGTCGCCGAGTGCGCGTGCGCCTGCGCGACCTGTTGGCCGATCCGACGAACGCCGCGCTCCACGAGAAGGTGGCGGCGTGCGAGCAGCAGGGCGACCAGATCGTGCGAGACGATCCTCCAGCGGCTCAACACCACGCTTCGTCACACCGTTCGACCGCGAGGACATCCACGCCCTCGCCGAAGAGCTCGACGACGTGGTCGACGACATGCTCGAGGTCTCGCACCGGATGCAGATCACCGGCATCACCACGGCGCTGCCCGAGCTGAAGGAGCAGGCCGACCTGGTCGTGCAGTGCGCGGAGGAGGCGCGGCTGCTCATCGCCCAGCTCGAGTCGATGAAGAACGTGCAGCCCCACCTCGATGCCATCGACCGTCTCGAGAGCGAGGGCGACGCCGTCCACCGGCGCATCCTCGCCCGGCTGTTCGGCGGCGAGTTCGAGGCCCTCGAGGTCCTGCGGTGGAAGGACGTGATCGAGTCGATGGAGGGCGCCCTCAACACGTTGGAGGACATCTCCGACGTGGTCGAGTCGATCGTGCTGAAGCACGCGTGACGGCAGGCCCCACCTCTCGCTGACACCCCGCACCCATGCAGGACCTCCTCGTCATCATCGTCATCGTCGTCGCGCTCGGCTTCGACTACGTCAACGGGTTCCACGACGCGGCCAACTCGATCGCCACCGTGGTGTCGACCCGGGTGCTGTCGCCGCGCACCGCCGTTGCTCTGGGCCGCGTTCTTCAACTTCGCCGCCTTCCTCGTGTTCGGCGACAAGGTGGCGACCACCATCGCCAACGACGTCGTGATGCAGGACGCGCTGTCGATCGGGGTGATCTTCGCCGGGCTCGTCGGGCGCCATCGCCTGGGACCTCATCACGTTCTGGTTCGGGCTGCCGACCAGCTCGTCGCACGCGCTGGTCGGCGGCATCGCCGGCGCGGCGGTGGCCAAGGCCGGCTTCGGCGTGCTCATCTCCGAGGGCCTGCGCAAGATCGGCGTCTTCATCATCCTGTCGCCGCTGATCGGCCTGGCGATGGGCCTGGTCCTGACCCTCGGCATCTACTGGGTGTTCCACCGGAACCGGAACATCGAGCGCCTCCACCGCGGCTTCCGCCACGGCCAGCTCGCCTCGGCTGCCGCCTTCAGCCTCGGTCACGGCGCCAACGACGCCCAGAAGACGATGGGCATCATCCTCGCCCTGCTCATCGCCAGCGGGCACGCCGCCCCCGACGCCTCGACCCCGCTGTGGGTCGTGCTCGCCGCCCACACGGCCATCGCCCTGGGCACGCTCACCGGCGGCTGGCGGATCGTGAAGACGATGGGGTCGAAGATCACCCGGCTGCAGCCGGTGGGCGGCGTCGCCGCCGAGTCCGGTGCCGCCATCACGCTGTTCGCCACGTCCGCCGCGGGCATCCCCGTGTCGACCACCCACACGATCACGGGCGCCATCGTCGGCGTCGGGGCCGCTCGCCGCCTGTCGGCCGTGCGGTGGGGCGTCGCGGGCCGGGTCGTCTGGGCGTGGATCCTGACCATCCCCGGTGCGTTCGCGTTCTCGTGGCTCGCCTTCCTCGTCATCGACCTGCTGTCGTGAGGTGAGAGATGGATCGTCGAGCTGCCTTCTTCCTCGGTGCCGCCGTCGTGAGCTTCCTCCTCGTGCCCGTCTCCGACGGGTACGAGTGGGTGCCGATCACGGTCGGCGTGGTGTACCTCGTGCTGGCCCTCGGGTCCTGGCTCGACGCTCACGGCCACCGACGCGTCTGACCCACGACGCCGCCCGCGCAGGCCGGCGAGCCGATTCGGAGGCCCCGCGAGGTGCCTTCTACGCTGGCCCGATGGCTGATCTCGGATTCGACGGCAAGGTCGCGATCATCACCGGCGCGGGCGGCGGGCTCGGCCGGTCGCACGCACTCGAGCTGGCCCGAAGGGGCGCCCTGATCGTGGTCAACGACCTCGGCGGCTCGGTCGACGGCACCGGCAGCGGCGACACCGCGGCCCAGGCCGTGGTCGACGAGATCGCGGCCGCCGGTGGCGAGGCGGTCGCCAACTACGACTCGGTGGCCACGCCCGAGGGGGGCAAGGCGATCGTGCAGACCGCCCTCGACGCCTGGGGGCGGGTGGACGTCATCATCAACAACGCCGGCATCCTGCGCGACGCCTCGTTCAAGAACATGGACCCCGACAAGGTGAACGCGGTGCTCGACGTCCACCTCCGCGGTGCGTTCAACGTGACGCAGCCCGCCTGGGAGCACATGCGCACCCAGGGCTACGGGCGCATCGTCAACACGAGCTCGGGCGCCGGCGTGTTCGGCAACTTCGGCCAGACCAACTACGGCGCGGCCAAGATGGGGCTCGTCGGGCTCACCCGGGTGCTCGCCGTCGAGGGCGCCAAGAACAACATCAAGGCCAACGCCATCGCCCCGGTGGCCAAGACGCGCATGACCGAGGACCTGCTGGGCCCGGCGGCCGACAAGCTGCTGCCCGAGCTGGTCACCCCGCTGGTCGCCTTCCTGGCCCACGAGGACGTGCCCGTGAGCGGCGAGGTGTACTCGGTGGGCGGCGGGCGCGTGGCCCGGGTGTTCATCGGCGTCACGAAGGGCATCGTCGACCACGAGCTCACCGTCGAGGCCGTCCGCGACCGCTTCGAGGAGATCCGCGACGAAGAGGGCTACGAGGTGCCCGCGAACCTGAACGAGGAGCTGATGCTGGCGCTCAAGTCGCTCGGCTGAGCAGCCCCGCCGGGTCCTCCGACCTCGACCTCGCACTGCGGCCCCCGCCCCGGCGGGGGCCGCGGCGCGTCCGGCGCCCCCGGTCCCACGATGCGACGTTCGTCACAGGGGTTGTCGTCGATGCATTGCCGATATATCGTCAATGCATCACGAAGAGATCGCTGATCGAACGCCTGAGGAGGCACCCATGCACCGTCACTTCACCCACGACGAACGAGACCACGACCGCGGCCACCGCCGCGCCCACGGCGACTGGCCGCCCTTCTTCGGGCCCGGCTTCGGCCGGGGACCCTGGGGCGGCGGCCGAGGCCGCGGCTCCCGCGGCCGGGCGGCCGCAGGGGCCGGCGCGGCGACGTCCGCACCGCGCTCCTCGCCCTGCTGTCCGAGCGACCCGATGCACGGCTACGAGATGATCCAGCAGCTCGACGAGCGCACCGGCGGCATCTGGCGGCCGAGCCCGGGGTCGGTCTACCCCACCCTGCAGATGCTCGAGGACGAGGGGCTGGTCGCCAGCTCCAAGTCCGAGGGCCGCAAGCTGTTCACCCTCACCGACGAGGGCGCGACGGTGGCCGCCAAGGCGGCGGAGAACCCGCCGTGGGCCAAGATCGCCGACGAGACCGTCGCCGAGGCCCACGACGTCCGCGAGGCCGCCTTCGGCCTCATGAACGCCCTGCGCGAGGTCGGCACCCAGGGCAGCGAGGACCAGAGGGCCCGCGCCCTCGAGGTCCTGGCCGAGGCCCGTCGCAAGCTCTACGCCATCCTCGCCGAGGAGAGCTGACCCTCCGTGCCTCGGGCGGCCTGGTCCGCCCTCCCGGGGCTCGGTGGACGCCGGCGGCTGCCCAGCAGCCGCCGGCGTCCACACGTCCAGGTCGTTCCCGCGTGCTCGCTCAGCCGGCGCGGGCGACCCGCACGGCGCGGATCACCATCGGGACCTGCATCGGCAGCCGCGCCAACCCCACGGCCCGGAACAGCGCCGGCGGGACGTTCGGCGCCGCCTGGCGGTCGGTCCCGGCGTCCAGGACCATCTGGATGTTCGCCGGGAACACGCTGACCAACGTGGCCGCGGCCAGCCAGCCCCCGTACCGGCGGGTGCGCCGGCTCAGCATCAGTGCACCCGCCGCCACCTCCACCACCCCGCTGGCGTAGACGAGCCGGCGGGCATCGCCCAACTGCGGCGGCACGGTCTTCTCGAAGGGTTCGGGCCGCACGAAGTGCAGCGCCCCCATGCCGAGCATCATCGTGGCCAGCCCGAGGCGGGACCTGCGGTCGGCGGGGTTCTCGGTCGCAGCCATGGGCCGAGAAGCTAGCTGCCGAGCCGGCCGGCGGGCCCCGCCGGCCTCAGCTACCCCGGCGCGTTCGGGCCGGCCAGAACGGCCGTGAGCAGGCGGCTGAGCACGACGCGGGCCTGCTCGGGCGTGTCGCCGGCGTCGGCGCGCAGGCCGTCCCACACGCCCCACGACGTCGCCGCGGCCAGGGTGTCGACCAGCCGGCGCCGGTCGCCCGGGGCCGCCGCCTCGATCTCGGGCGCGAACGCCACCTCGACCTCTTGGCGGAGGAAGGCGCTGCCCTGGGCGACGGCGTCGCGCAGCTCGGGGGCGAACGGGCTGTGGACCGCGGCCGCCCGCCGGAACGGGGTCACCGCCTCGAGCAGGACGGCCCGGTTGTGCGCGAACGCGTCGATGCGGTCGGCGAGGGGACAGCGCCGGGTCGGCGGGCACGACGAGCACCGCGAGTCGCTCGACCACGCGCTGCACGACGGCGGTGTGCAGCGCCGGCAGGTCGTCGAAGTGCTGGAAGACCGAGCGGACCGACACCCCCGCCCGCTCCGCGATGCGCGGCGCGGTGGGCCGGACGTCGCCCTCCTCGACGAGGGCCACCGTGGCTTCCACGATGGCGTCGCGGGTGCGGGCGGCCCGGGCGGCCCGGCCGTCGGTGGGCACGGCGGATTCTTGCACTGGACCTGCAGGTTACTCGGGCGCGGTGGGCGCGACCGGCGAGCCGTGGTGCAGCACCATCCGCCAACCGCCGTCGACCCGCCGGAAGATGTTCACCGCGGCGACCGTGGCGCCGACCTGCTCGCTGATCAGGTTCTCGTCGACGGTCACCCAGGCCATCTCACCGGACACCCGGATCCGCTCGTCGGTGAGGATGAACTGCAGGTGCTGCGGACCACCGAACAGGGCGAACCAGGACCCGGCCACCGCGCCCCACCCGTGCAGCGTCTTCCAACCCGGATGCGTGCACACGACGCCGTCGTCGTGGTGCCACACGTCGGACATCGCGTCGAGGTCGCGGGCCTCGAACGCGTCGTAGTAGCGCCGGTTGGCGGCGCGCACCGCCTCGATGTCCACCGTGTCGGGCATTGGCCGCCGACCCTACCGGCCGCCCGGCCACGTCCGATCGTCGTGGCGCCCGTCGCGCGGGACGAGCCGCTCGAGGCCGCTGGTTGGGCCGCCGCCGGCATCCGCTGCCAGCATGAGCGGATGGCCCCCTCCCCGCCGGCGCGCCTGGTGCGCTCCACCGACGGCGTCACCGTCGCCCTCCACGACCTCGGAGGCGACGGGCCGCCCCTGCTGATGTGCCACCCCACCGGCTTCCTGGCGATGACGTGGACCCCGATGGCGCAGCAGCTGGCCGACGTCGCCCGCTGCTGGGCGCTCGACTTCCGCGGGCACGGGCAGAGCACCGCGCCCGAGTCGGGCGACTACGCCTGGGGCGGCATGTGCGACGACGTGCTGGCCGTCGTCGACGCCCTCGGGCTCTCCGCGGTGCGGGCGGTCGGCCACTCGATGGGCGGCGCCGCGCTGCTGATGGCCGAGCAGCGCCGACCCGGGACCTTCCGCGGGATGTGGCTGTACGAGCCGATCGTCTTCCCGCCCCTCGAGGGCGGCGGCCACCGCGAGAACCCGCTGGCGGCGGCGGCGCGCCGACGACGCCCGCGGTTCGCCGACCGCGACGCCGCCTACGCCAACTTCGCGTCCAAGCCGCCGCTCGACGGCATCGACCCGACGGCGCTGCGGGCCTACGTCGACCACGGCTTGCGGGACGCGCCCGACGGCGACGGCGTCGAGCTGGCGTGCAGCCCCGAGACCGAGGCCCGCGTGTTCGACAACGGCATGACGCACGACACCTTCGCCCACCTCGGCGAGGTGATGTGCCCGGTGACGATCGCCGCCAGCGGTGACACCGGTGTCGGCCCCGCCCAGATGGCTCCCGCCATCGTCGCCGCGCTGCCCCACGGCACCCTCGAGCGCCATCCGACCGCCACCCACTTCGGCCCGATGGCGGATCCGGCCGCCATGGCAGAGGCGGCCGGCACCGCCCTCCACCTGGGCTGACGGGACCGCATCCGCGGAACCTGTCGTACCCCGGGCGTACGCTCGCACCCATGGCCTTCCCGGTGCCGAGCACGCTCAGCCCTTCCAAGGTGACGTCGTTCACCGACTGCGCGCTGGCGTTCCGGTTCTCGGCCATCGACCGGCTGCCCGAGCCGCCCACCGTCGCCGCCACCCGTGGCACCCTCGTCCACGCCGCGCTCGAGTCCCTGCACTGCCTCGAGCCCGGCGACCGCACGCTCGACGCCGCCCTCGCCTGCCTCGACGAGGCGGCGGTCGCCCTGGGCGACGACCCCGAGTACGTGGCGCTCGACCTCGACGACGAGGCGGCGACCGCGTTCCGGGCCGAGGCAGCCGACCTCGTGCGCAACTACTTCCGGCTGGAAGACCCCACCACCGTCCGCGCCATCGGCCTCGAGCTGCGGGTCGAGGCCGAGGTCGACGGCATCCGCCTGCGCGGCATCATCGACCGCCTCGAGCTCGACGCCGACGGCGAGCTCGTGGTCACCGACTACAAGACCGGGGCCGCCCCCTCGACCCAGTACGAGCGCAAGCGCCTCTCGGGCGTGCACATCTACTCGCTGCTGTGCGAGCAGCTCCTCGGGCGCCGGCCGCGCACGGTCCAGCTGCTGTACCTGAAGGACCCGCTGGCCCTGACGACCACCCCCAGCGACCGATCGACCCGGGGCACCCGCCGCACGCTCGGGGCGGTGTGGCAGGCGGTCGAGCGCGCCTGCGAGCGCGAAGACTTCCGCCCGCAGCCCTCGCGGCTCTGCTCGTACTGCGCCTTCCAGGCCTACTGCCCCACCTTCGGCGGCGACCCGGCCGAGGCCCGCCGCCTGGCCGAGCAGCTCGCGGCCGAGCGCGAGGCCGCACGCGAGTCCGAGCGCGAGGCCGAGGGCCACCTCGTCGCCACGTAGGCTCGCCCGCTCATGAGCGCGCCCCGCGGCCGACCTCGTCTTCATCGCCCCACCCCCTGCACACGCTCACGAAGGCGGTGGCGCGGTTCGACACCGCGATCGACACGCGGGTCGACCGCCTGCGCGGCCACCCCCACCTGGACCGGTTGATGTACGCCGCCTCCGAGCTGGGCGACTTCAGCCTGATCTGGCACCTCACGTCGGCCACCCGGGCGCTCGCGCCCGACCGGCGCCTCGTGCACGCGGTGCGGGTCTCCGCCGTGCTGGGGGTCGAGTCCGCCCTCGTGAACGGCCCCGTCAAGAGCGTGTTCCGGCGCCACCGGCCGGCGTGGGAGCAGGAACGTCCGCACAAGCTCCGGCGTCCCCGGACGTCGAGCTTCCCGTCGGGCCACGCCTCCGCCGCCATGACCGCCGCCGGCCTCCTGGCCCAGAACGACCCGCTGTGGCCGCTCTACTACGCCATCGGTGCGGTGGTGGCGTCGAGCCGGGTGTACGTGAAGATCCACCACCCGTCCGACGTGGTGGCGGGCGCCCTCGTCGGCGTCGTGCTGGCGCGGGCGGCCCGCAGGGCATGGCCGTTCCCCGCGGTCACGCCGCCTGGCACCCCCGGGTCGCCGCGCCGGGGCTGACATCATGGCGGTCGTGGACCGTGCACACGTCCTGCGGTGGGTGGCGGCGTACGAACGGGCGTGGCGCACGGCGGGAACCGACGAGCTGGCCGAGCTGTTCGCCGCCGATGCGACGTACCGGCCCTCGCCGTGGGCTCGTCCCGTCGAGGGGCTCACCGCCATCGCCGCCTTCTGGGAGGAGGGTCGCGACGGGCCCGACGAGTCCTTCGCCATGCGCTCCGAGATCGTCGCCGTGGACGGCGACACGGCCGTGGTGCGGGTCGCCGTCGACTACGCCCCGCCCGACGGTGGGCGGTGGCGCGACCTCTGGGTGATGCGCTTCGACGCCGGCGGACGGTGTTCCGAGTTCGAGGAGTGGCCGTTCGCCCCCGGCCAGCACGACGGCCACGAGGAGGACGGAACGTCGGGGCCGACGAGCGCCGACGGCCCCCTGTAGCTGCGTCTCGTCACGCCCCGGGAATGCCGGGCGAGATCGACGCGTTCCAACGGACGTGACCGACTTCTCCGTGACCTGGGACTACCGCTGCCCGTTCGCCCGCAACGCGCATGAACACCTGATCGAGGGCCTGCGGGGCGGGGCCGACTGGAACGTGCGCTTCGTGCCGTTCTCGCTCGGGACAGGTGCACGTGGCCGAGGGCGAGCCCGACGTGTGGGTGCGCCCCGAATCCGACTCGGGCCTGCTCGCCCTGCAGGTGGGCGTGGTCGTGCGCGACCGCTACCCCGACAGGTTCCTCGACGTCCACGAGGCGCTGTTCGCGCTGCGCCACGACGCCGGACGTCACCTCGAGGACCCGGCCGAGCTCCGTGCCGTGCTCAGCGAGCAGGGCGTCGACGCCGACGCCGTGTTCGACGAGATCGCCACGGGCCGTCCTCTGACGACCGTGCGGGACGAGCACACCGCTGCGGCCGACGACAACGACGTCTGGGGCGTCCCCACGTTCGTCCAGGGCGACCGCGCCGTGTTCGTCCGCCTGATGGAGCGCCCGCGGGGCGACCAGGCGGTCGCCACCCGCACGATCGAGCGGGTCGTCGACCTGCTCGGCGACTTCCCCGAGCTCAACGAGTTCAAGCACACGTCGCTGAAGCGCTGAGCGGGTTGTCGGCCCGCTGGGCCTGCCTTCGGCGCGCCCGAGATCGGCCGGCTGTGGCGGGACGGTCGCGGACCTCGCGGCCCCGTCGACCGGGCGTCGTCCGACCGCCTCCGAGACCCGAGGCAATCGGTTCCGACCACCCGAGGTCGAGGCAATCGAGTTCCACATCCGGAACCACCACCTCATCCCCACCCGGACGGAACCCCCCGCCTCACGTCAGCCGGCGGGGCTCGAGTCGCGCGCGTCCGCCGAGACGAATGCCCTGGCGGCGCGGCCTCTGACGTCAGCCCGGAACGGGCACGTCGTCGCGCTCGGCCGGCACCGGGGTGGCCAGCAGCGTGCGCACGTCGAGCAGCAGGTCGGCCACCTCGTTGGAGGACACCAGCTCACGGTGCCCCAGATCGCCCAAGCCCTTGTCGATGACGGCCAAGGCCTCGCTGATCATCTCGTCGAGCGCACGGGTCTCGGTCACGGCGCCCACCATACCGGTGTCGCGGCGTCCCACGACGACATGACACAAGTGTGACGCATCGAGAGGGCGTCGCCACGGGGCGAGAGCGTCGGCGCGCGCGAACCGGACCGGGGCCCGCGTCCAGGCGCACCGTCCAGTCGTCGTAGCCTCACACCCCGGTGAGCGATCGCAGCTACGACCTGATCGCCCGTCTCGGCCGAGGCGGCATGGGCGTCGTCGACCTGGCGCGCGACGAGAGCGGCAACAAGGTCGCGCTCAAGCGGCTGACGCTGACCGGCTCGGCGAGCGAGATCGCCCGGTCCCGCCAGCGCCTGCTCCGCGAGGCCGAGGTCCTGCGCAAGCTGCACCACCCCAACGTCGTCGGCCTGCTCGACGTGGTCGACGAGGGCGACGAGATCGTGCTCGTCATGCCGTACATGTCGGGCGGCAGCCTGGCCGAGCGCGTGACCCAGCACGGCCCCGCCCCTGCCGACGAGGTCGAGCGGCAGGCGCGCCGCCTGCTGGGGGCGCTGTCGTCGGCCCACCGGGCGGGCATCGTGCACCGCGACATCAAGCCCGCCAACATCCTGTTCGACGAGCGGGGCGAGCCGTGCCTGGCCGACTTCGGGGTGGCGCTCAGCCGCGACCAGACGCACGGGCTCACCGTGGCGGGCATGGTGGTCGGCACGCCGGGCTTCATGGCCCCCGAGCAGGCCCGCGGCGAGCCCGTCTCCCCCGCCACCGACGTGTTCTCCCTCGGCGCCACCCTGCTGTACGCGGCCACCGGCGAGGGGCCCTACGGGCAGGGCGACCCCGGCCTGCTGATGGTGCGGGCCGCCAGCGGCAAGGTGGGCAAGGTGCCGCGATCGCTCCCGGCATCCCTGCGCCGGTTGCTGCTGGCCATGCTGGCGGCGCGTCCGGACCGTCGGCCGACAGCGGCCGCCCTGGCGGGCACGGGCGAAGACGGGACCATGGTCCGCACGCTCGCGGGGGCGCTCCCGGGGCGCGGGCGGCGCTCGGCGGCCCTGCTCGGCGGTGCACTGGCCGCAGGCGCCCTGGTCGTGGCGGGCGTCGCGGTGGCCACGGGAGGGGCGGACCCCGCAGAGGGGCCGGGCGCGGCCGACTCCGAGGACGCGGACGGCAGCGCGGCCCCGTGCGAGGACCTTCCCTACCAGCCGTGCGGCGAGGACCCGGCCCCGTACACCGACGGCGAGGCGTGCATCGACGACCACGCCGACTACGACGCCGATCCGGTCAACGGCTGCGAGGCGGTCCCCGACGAGGTGGACGGGCAGTCGCTCGCCGACTCGATCGAGGCCAACATCGTGCCCGCCGACGACATCGACACCTACACGATGGAGGTCGAGGACCACCTCCAGCTGCTGTGCGACGGGCAGGTCACCGTGACCCTCGAGGCGCCGCCGGGCGTCGTCCTGCGGCTCGAGGTGCGCGACAGCGAGGGCATCATCACCGAGGCCACGGCCAGCGCCGGCACGCCGGGGGTGATCACCCTCGCCGAGCAGGAGTGCGGCGCCGACGACAAGGAGATCCTCGAGGTCGTCGTCCGCGGCATCGGCAGCGATCGGGTGGCCGACGACTACGTCCTCACCCGCACGGGCAGCTTCTACGCCGACCGCCGACGTGGGCCGGTGTGGCCCGGCGACCTACCGAAGCGCGCCGAGCTCGGCCTCGATGCGGGCCAGCCGCCGCTCGATGTCGGTGAGGCGCTCGGCCACCTCGTCGACGTCGATGCCCGGGGCGGAGGGGACGGAGGACAGGCCGCGGCCCACGCGGCTCTCGTCGCGGCGGTCGTCGACCGTGCGGGCCACGAGCCGGGCCGGAGGCGTCACCTCGACCGGCGGCGGAGGCGGGGGATACGGCGCGGGTGACCAGTCGGGGCCGCCGCTCCCCCGCCGTTCGAGCGCCGCCGTGAGGCGCTGCTCGAGGTCGGCGACGCGGGCGACGAGGGCGGCGTAGGACGGGGCCGCGAGCTCGGCGGCGACCCGGTCGGGACGGTCGAGCGCCCCCGTGCTCATCGCGCCGACGCCGGTCGCGGCGCCGGGAGCGTCGGCCGGGGCCGGGCCCGTGAGCACCTGCACCCAGCGCGTCTCGTGACCGCCGTTGCCGCCCACTCGCGCCGCGAACGGGCGGGGCGTGCGGGCGGCCAGGGCGTCGAGGACGGCCTCGACCTCGGCCGGGGTGATGAGCGGGTGGAGGCGCTGGGCCTGGGCGCGCACGTGGCCCACGGTCTGGACGCCGCCGAGGAGCAGCACGGCGAGAACGGCCAGCTCGGCCGAGCCCATGCGCCAGCGCTCGTCGGCGCGGTGGCGGTAGCGGGTGGTCCGGGCCTCGGCCGACGGCGCCACGAACCGGGCCAGCCCGCGGGACTTCAGCGAGAGCAGCGTGTCCTCGACGGTGCGGTCGTCGTAGGCCACGACCGGGTCGCGGCCCGAGGTCTGGTTGCAGGCCAGCCGGAGCGTGTTGAGCGTGAGGGGGACGGCGTCGGGCGCCGCCGCCTCCTGCTCGATCAGGCACGCGAGCACGCGGCCCTCGGCCGCCGTCAGCTCCATGGCTTGCGATGCTATGACCCGGCGCCGGTCCGTGCGGTCACCCCGCCCAGCCGTGGCGCCCGCGGGCGGGGCGCGGGATCGTCCCTCCACGGCCGACGCACTAGACAGTCGGCCCATGGGGATGGAACGCGCCGGTGTCACCTTCGCCTCGCTCATGGCCCTCGGGCCCGACCTCGCCGTCACGACGGCCCGCGCCGCCGAGGACCTGGGCTACACGAGCTTCTGGACGGCCGAGACCACGGGCCCCGAGGCGTTCTCGCTGCTGGCGGCGGCCGGGGCTGCGGCGCCGGGGCTCGACCTCGGCACCGGCGTGCTGGCGCTGCAGCTGCGCACACCGATGGTCGTGGCGATGGCAGGGGCGACGCTGCAGGCCCTGCACCCCGAGCGCGAGATCCTGCTCGGCGTCGGCATCTCGTCGCCCGTCGTCACGCAGCGGTGGCACGGGGTGCCCTACGGCGACCGCCCGCTCGATCGGGTGCGCGAGTACGTCACGCTGCTGCGAGCGTGCCTGTCGGGCGAGAAGGTCGACTTCGCCGGCGACTTCTACCAGGTCAAGGGGTTCCGCCTCGGGGTCCGCCTGGGCGAGCGGCGGCCCAGGATCGTCGTCGGCGCGCTCAACCCGCGCATGCTCGCCCTGGCCGGCGAGCTCGCCGACGGGGTCCTCCTCAACTACCTGCCCGCCTCGCACGTGCCCTGGTCGGTCGAGCAGGTGCGGGCCGGCGGCGACGCCACCGTGTACGCGTACGTGCACGCCGGCGTGTGCGAGCGCGAGGAGGGCATCGACAACGCCCGGCGCGACCTCTACTCCTACGCCGTCGTCGACAGCTACGCCCGCAACTTCGAGCGGGCCGGCTTCGCCGACGAGGTGGCCGAGATCCGCGGGCGGTTCGCGGACGGCGACCGGGCGGGCGCGGTGGCGGCCGTGAGCGACCGCATGGTCGACGCCATCGACGTCATGGGCGATCCCGACACGGTGCACGCCACCATGCAGGCCTACGCCGACGCGGGCGTCGACGTGCCCGTGCTGATGCCCTTGCCCTGGGGGGCCGATCGCCGCGCCTCGGCCGCGGCGACGATCCGGGCCGCGGTCGGCGCCGGCTGAGCTCGCCCCCGGGTCACCGGGGTTGTCAGTGGGCGTGCGTACGATGCGCGGCATGGAGCTTCGTGATCGGATCTGCGTCGTCACCGGGGGCGCCAGCGGCATCGGCCGCGCCCTGTGCCTCCGGTTCGCCGCCGAGGGCGCGCGGGCGGTCGTCGTGGTCGACCGCGACGCGGACGGCGCCGTGGCCACGGCGACATCGATCGGTGACGTCGCCACGCCGATGACCGCCGACGTCACCGTCGAGGCCGACATCGAGGCCGTGGTCGACCGCACCGAGGCCGAGATCGGGGCCGATCGATCTGTTCGCCTCGAACGCCGGCATCCTCGGGTTCGGGGGCCTCGAGGTGACCGACGAGACGTGGGACCTCGTCTGGCGGGTGAACGTCCTCGCCCACCTGTACGCCGCCCGCGCGGTCGTCCCGCTGATGCTCGAGCGCGGCCACGGCCACCTGCTGAACACGGCCTCGGCGGCCGGGCTGCTGACCCAGCCGGGCGACGCGCCCGTACTCGGTGACCAAGCACGCCGCCGTGGCGCTGGCCGAGTGGCTGTCGATGACGTACGGCGACCGGGGCATCGGGGTGTCGTGCCTGTGCCCGATGGCGGTGGCGACCGCCATGCTCGGCATGCCGGCCGACGCCGACGAGGCGTCCGACGTGCCCCGCGACCTGGACGCGGCGGCGGGCGCCGCCGCGGTGCAGGGCATCCTGCCGGCGAGCGCGGTGGCCGACGCCGCGGTCATCGGCCTGCGCGAGGGCCGGTTCCTGATCCTGCCCCATCCCGAGGTGGCCACCTTCGAGCAGCGCCGGGCCTCCGACCACGACCGCTGGCTCGCGGGGATGCGCCGGCTCAACACCGCGCTCGGCGGGCGGGCCTCCCCCGGCGGGTCCCGCCGTCTCGTGACCGTGCGCCCCGACCCGCCGGTGGACGACACCCGGGCTGCCGACCGGGCTCGCCGACCTCGGCCTCGTGGTCGGCGACCGGGTGAGGTGGCGCGACCGACCGGGAGCGCGCTGGCGCGACGGGCGGGTCGTCGGACGCGAGCGGGACGGCAGCGTCGCGGTGCGCGACGGGCGCGGTGCCAGCCGGGCCCTGCGCCACGAGCGCCTCGAGGTCGCCACCCGGGGGCCACGGGGCGCGGCGACCTGGGAACCGGTGGCCGAGCGCGCCGGCCGCACCGAGCAGCTCGGCCTGTGGGCCCGGACGCCGAGCGGTCCCGCGGCGCGTCCGCGGTGACCGCGGCTCGTTCTGTCGGACCAACCTCGTTGCGTGTGACCTAGGTCACCGCTAGCGTCCCGTGCCGCGGCCCAGAGGGGCAGGTCGCGACGAGGGGGATGCATGCGAAGGACCGCGGGGCGACGCGAGATCCGGGCCATCGGCCGGATGGCACGCCGCGGGCGACACCGCAGGACGGCGGCCGGCGTGGCCGCGGTGATCGTCGCGGTCGCCGCCGGCACGGGTCCCGGAGGCGCCACCCCCCGCACCGCCGCCGAGGGCGGCGGCGGGGACCGGCTCGCCATCACGGTGCTGTCGGGCCGGGCCGACCAGGTGTCGGACGGCGACGCCCTCGTCCAGGTGAGCCTGCCCCGGCGGGCGAGCGTCGCCGAACTGCGGGTCGACGTCGACGGCACCGACGTCACCGCCGCGTTCGCCGATCCCGAGGGCGACGGCACGGCCGTCGGCCTGGTCGGGGGCCTCGTCGACGGCGACAACACGGTGCGGGCGGTGATCGACAAGGCCAGGGGCCACGATCCGAGCACCACCGCCACCCTCGTGAACCACCCGATCGGCGGTCCCATCTTCTCGGGGCCCCAGCAGCAGCCGTTCGTGTGCACCACCGCCCGGGGCCGCTTCGACGGGCGCCCGATCCTCGACCAGCCGCTGGTCGACAACCAGGACAGCTTCGGCATCCCGGTGGCCGCCGAGGCGGCTGACGGCAGCTACCCGCAGGACGGACGGGGCTACCCCACCGCCGCCGCCCAGATCGTCGGCTGGAGCGGCGACTGCGCCGCCGAGACCCGCTACGGCTACGTCTACCGCTCGACCACCGACAACCGCTTCCACTGGCTCGACGACCCGGCCGCGCCCGCCCGCCGACACCGCCACCACCACGACGCTCGACGGCCACACGGTGCCGTTCGTCGTCCGCTGGGAGCGGGGCACGATCAACCGCTTCGTCTACAGCGTCGCCATGCTGGCGCCCGTGGGCGAGGCCGATCCCGCGGCACCCGACGACTCGCTGTGGAACCGCCGGCTGGTGTTCAGCTTCCAGGGCGGCGTGGGCATCGGCCACTTCCAGGGCACGACCAGCGACGGGGCCATGCTCCCACCCGACCTGCTCGGCCAGGGCTACGGGGTGATGTGGTCGAGCGGCACCCGCACCAGCACGCACTACAACCTGCAGGTGGGCGGCGAGACGGCCCTGATGGTCAAGGAGCACACGGTCGAGGCGCACGGGGTCCCCGACTACACCGTCGGCGTCGGCGGGTCGGGCGGCGCCATCCAGCAGTACGTCTACGCCCAGAACCACCCGGGGCTCATCGACGCCGCCATCGCCCAGTACTCGTACCCCGACATGGTCACCCAGACCATCCACGTCGGCGACTGCGAGCTGCTCGAGCACTACTTCGACGCCACCGACCGCGACAACCCCACGTGGAAGGACCCCGAGGTCCGCCAGGCGGTCCTGGGCCTGAACGGGACCAACTTCCCGAAGAACCTCAGCCGCGGGTGACATCCAGCAGTGGAACGGCCTGTACTTCCTGATGGGCGCGTTCGGCTACCAGGTCATGGACCGCGACCCGGCCTCGCCCGCCCCGGCGCTGATGGAGTGCAAGCCCGCCTGGTTCGGGCTCACGCCGCTGGCCCTGAACCCGACGTTCACCGACGTCGACGACCTCGACAAGCTGGCCCAGGGCGCCGAGGGCGTCGAGTGGACCCACTGGGGCGACACCCGCAACATCTACGGCACCGGCGACGACGGCTTCGCCCGCATCCCGTGGGACAACGTCGGCGTGCAGTACGGGCTCCAGGCCCTCGTCGAGGGCGTCATCACGCCCGACGAGTTCCTCGACCTGAACGCCCAGATCGGCGGGTGGAAGCGGACCTCCGAGATGGTGCCCGAGGGCTTCCCGTTCGCCGGGTCGCCGACGCCCGAGAACTTCGATCCGTGGAGCTCGCGGAACATGAACCTGAGCCCCGACGGCGGCGTCACCCCGGCGCCGCGCACCGTGGGGAACGTCGAGGCCATGAACGCGGCCTACACCTCGGGCATGGAGTTCCAGGGCGACATCGACATCCCGGTCATCGACTGGCGGCACTACCTCGAGGACGAGCTCGACATGCACCACAGCCACGAGTCGTTCGCCGCTCGCCAGCGCATGCTCAACGTCGACGAGGACGCCGGCAACCAGGTCATCTGGTTCACCGACGCCCGCCCGGCGGTGGCGTTCGACCAGACGCCGATGGCGTTCGAGGTCATGGACGAGTGGATGGCGAACATCGCCGCCAACCCGCGCCGCAGCGTGGCCCGCAACCGGCCCGCCCGCGCCGTCGACTCGTGCTTCGCCACCGACGGCTCGCTGATCGCCTCGGGCCGGCGCGTGTGGGACGGCGTGCTCGACGACGAGCGCACGCCCGGCGCCTGCACGCAGCAGTTCCCGATCTACTCGTCGTCGCGGCGGGTCGCCGGCGGCGCCCTACGAGGGCGGCGTGTGGAAGTGCGCCCTCCAGTCCGTCGACGAGGCGCTCGACGACGACGTCTACGGCGACTGGGAGCCCGACGCCGCCCAGCGGGCCCGGCTGGAGCAGATCTTCCCCGACGGCGTGTGCAACTGGCGTCAGCCCGACGTCGGCCGTCCGGCCGACGAGGACTGATCGCGTCCGGGAGCACATCGCACGACAGCCCCGCCGGCGCCGGCGAAGGGGACGACAGCCTCCTTGGCCGGCCGCCGACGGGTGTTCCACCACGGTCCGACTCGCCGCCGCGCCGTCGCGGCCTGCGCCCGGATGAACCGTGGTCGGTGCGCAACGCCGCCGCACCTCGCCGCGGCGAGCGCGGGCGCCCGGCCGGGCGGGCGATGAGCACCCGCCGCCGGGCCGACGGGTCCCGCACGGGCCGCAACACGATGTCGGGGCGCATGGCGCGCGGCCGCCAGCCGGGGCACCAGGGTCACGCCCAGACCCGCGGCGACGAAGCCCTGCTTGGCGGTCCAGCCCGGCACCGTGATGTCGGTCCGCGGCACGAAGCCGGCCCGAGCGGCCAGCCAGGTTGCACCGTCGTGCGCGTCGACGGCCAGGCGGCCGGCCTCGATCCACGGCTCGTCGGCCAGGTCGGCGAGGTCGACGGTCGGCTCGCCGCGCCAGGCGATGATCCGGCCGGCAGCGCGACCAGCAGCTCGTCGTCGCACAGGTGCTCGAGCACGAGGCCGGTCGTCGATCGACCGGCCCGTCGGGGTAGTCGCTGACGACGGCGACGTCGAGCGCACCCGCCCGCAGTCCCGCCACCAGGTCGCCGGTGAGGCCCTCGGTCACGGTCGTGGTCACGACCTCGGGCGCGGCGCGGCGCAGGTCGGCGACCACCGCCGGCACGAGGACGGCGTCGGCGGTGGCGAACGACCCGACGCGCAGCCGGCCGCCCGTGCCGTCCCGCACCGCCGCACACCGCGTCGACGGCAGCGTCCAGCGCCTGGAGAGGACCGTGGCGTGGCGCGGAGCACCTCGCCCGCCGGCGTCAGCCGCACGCCCCGGGGCCGGCGCGGAACAGCGGCGCCCCCGCTGGCCCGTTCGAGCGCCGCGATGCGCCGCGACACCCCCGACTGCGTGTACCCGGTCACGCTCGGCGGCGGCGGTGAACGACCCGGCGGGCCACCTCGAGAAGACCCGCAGGTCCTCGATGGCGACGTCCGCAGCGGGGCGAACCCCGCGTGGATCCACATGCGAGTTCGTCATGCCAATCATCGCAACATGATCGCTGGTGGCATGTCGAGGGCGGTCCGTACGGTGGGTCGCATGCACCTCGGACTGTTCCTGATCAACAGCGACATCTGCGCCACCGACCCCACCGCCGCGGTCCGCATCGCCGTCGCCGCCGAGGACGCCGGGTGGGAGAGCGTGTGGACCGGCGAGCACTACGCCCTGCCCGACCCGCCCGTCCGAGGCGTCGCCCGCCGGCGCCGACCTGCCCGCTGCTCGACCCGTTCGTCGCGCTCGCCCACCTGGCGGCGCTCACCCGGACGCTGCGCCTCGGCACCGGCGTCACGGTCGTGCCGCTGCACCACCCGCTCGTCCTGGCCAAGCAGGTGGCCTCGCTCGACCTCGTGAGCGGCGGGCGATTCCTGTTCGGCATCGGGGTCGGCTACCTCGAACCCGAGTTCGGGCCCTCGGCGTGCCCGCTCGCCGACCGCGGCGCCGCACCGACGAGTCGCTCGACGCCATGCAGGTCGTGTCTGGGACGGCGACGCGACGGCTTCCAGGGTCGTCACGTCTCGTTCTCCGGCGTGCGGGCCGAGCCGCGACCGCTGCGACCCGGTCGGCCCGCCCGTCCACGTCGGTGGCTACGTCGCCTGTTCGTTCCGCCGGGCGGTGACCCGCTGGTCACGGCTGGTACGGGTACGCGCCTCACCCCGCCCAGACCGACTGCCCAGGCGCTCGCACGGGCTGCGCGGGGCGCTCGCCCGGTCACGAGCGCCCGGCCGAGCTCGGCCGCTCGAGATCTCGATCATCCCCCCCCCCTCGGTACGAGCGCTCGACGACGCCACGCTCGACGCCTACGCCGAGCTGGGCGTGACCCGGCTGATCGCGCTGCCGCCCCGGCGAGGGCCGGAAGGACGCCGACGTCCAGGTGCGCTTCGTCGACGAGCTGGCGGCGCCCGCATCGACGGGCACGAGGATGCTGATCCGCCGCCTGATCGCGCGCGCACCCGTCCGGCGGGAGCGGCCGAGCGGGTACGTTGCCGCGGCCATGGACCGCCGCACGATCGACGTGTACGAGCGCGAGGCGCGTCGCCTACGGCGAGCGGCGGCGGGCGTACTCGCCCGAGCGGGCCGAGGCCTTCGCGGCCGCCGTCCGTCCCGGGGGCGTGCGCCTCGACCTCGGGGCCGGCCCCGGCCACTACCTGCCGCTCCTCGGCGGCGCCGGTCGTCGCTCGCCGACGCCGCCGTGGCCATGCTGGTCGAGGCGCGGCGGCGGCACGGGCCGGTGCCGGCAGTCGCCTGCGACCTCGAGGCCCTTGCCGTCCGGCCCGGCAGCCTCGCCGGCGTGTGGGCGAGCAAGTGCCTGCAGCACATCCCCGGCGTGCGCCTGCCCCTCGGCCCTCGCCGGGCTGCACCGGGCGCTGGAGGTCGGGGGCGTCCTCGACCTGTCGGTGTTCGGCGGCGAGGGCGAGGCCCGCACCGGGCGGCCGACGACGACTTCCCCGACCGCCTCTTCACGTCCTGGCCGCCCGACGTCCTCGCCGACCTGCTGGTCGGCGGCGGGTTCACGGTCGACGCCGTCGAGCTCTGCCCCCGTCCCGACGGCTGGGACGCCGTCTCGGCTCCGGGCGACCCGCGCCCGCACGCTGCCCGACACCGTCGGCGCCGGGCATGCGGCTGCTCGTGTGCGGCCTCAACCCGAGCGTGTACTCCGCCGACGCCGGTGTCGGGCTTCGCTCGCCCGGGCAACCGGTTCTGGCCCGCGGCCCTGGCCGCGGGGATCGTCGGCACCGACCGGTCGCCCGATCGGGCGCTCGCCGACCACGGCGTCGGGCATGACCGACCTCGTGAAGCGGGCGACGCCCCGAGCCGACGAGCTGACCGTCGACGAGTACCGGGCCGGCGCTCGACCGGGTCCGCCGGCTGGTGTCGTGGCTACGGCCCGGCGCCGTGTGCTTCGTCGGGCTGGCCGGGTGGCGGGCGGCGGTCGACCGGAAGGCCGTCGGCGGGCGTGCAGCCCGCGGACCTCGGCGGCGTCCCGGTCTACGTGATGCCGTCGACCAGCGGGCTCAACGCCCGGGTGCCCGCCGGCCGAGCTGGCCGACCACCTCCGCGCCGCCGCCCGCCTGGCCGACGGCGGCTGAGACGCCGGTCGTTCTGTCAGACGTCACCGTCGATGTGACGGCTGACGTCTGACAGAACGGGCGGTCAGGCGCCCAGCTCGCCGAGGCGGGCCTGCGACTCGTCGGCCGCCCACGAGAACACGCCCTTCGACATCGTCGACAGCTCCTCGCCGGCCCGCGCCGCGAACACCTCGGCCCGCACCCGGTGGGCGCCGGCGTCGTCGGGCGCCGCCTGGACGGCCAGCTCGGCCAGGTGCCCGGCCAGGCGCAGGTCGCCCTCGGCCGCCAGCGCCGCGGCCCGGTCGGCGAGCACCCCGGCGCCGCCGGCCAGCGCGGCCAGCTCGGCCGCCAGCGCGGCGTCGGGCGCGGGCTTGAGGTGGGCCGGGTTGCCGTCGTACCAGCCGCCGTACAGGCGCCACACGGTGCGGACGACGAACTCGGGCTCGTCGTACACGGGCCGCAGGTAGGGCCGCTCGAGCAGCTCGGCGCGGCGCCCGCACCGTGTGGACGATGTCGTCGAGCCGGGCGCCCTCGTTCATCAGCGCCAGCGTCTCGTCGACGAGGTGGTCGAGCAGGGCCGCGGTGTCGCCGAGCGCCTGCTGGATGCGGTCGGCGCCGACGATCGGCCAGCCGTGGCCGGGCAGCAGCAGCTCGGGCTCGAGCGCCGCCATCTCGCGCAGGGCCGTCGCCCACTCCCGCGGGTAGCGCTGCACCTTCTGCGGGTTGCCGCAGTTGGGCGACGCCCAGATGAACAGGTCGCCGGTGCACAGCACCTTGCGGTCGGGCAGCCAGACCCACGTGTGGTCGTCGGTCTCGCCCTTGCCGTGGTGCAGCTCGAAGCGCTCGCCCCCGACCGTGACGTCGTGGCGCAGCCGCGTAGGTCTCGTCGGGGTAGCGGTACTCGGTCGGCCACCGGAACCCGGGCATCTTGAACTGCCGGGCGTTGATGACCCCGTTGTAGCCGGCGGTCAGCTTGTAGCGGTCGAAGCGGGCCGGCACCGCCTCGTGGGCGACCACCCGGGGCGCGGGCGGCCGGCGGCGCGCCGCCTCCTCCTCGAACGGCGCCATGCCGAAGACGTGGTCGATGTGGCCGTGGGTGTAGACGACCGTGTCGAGCGGCAGGTCGGTCCAGCCCCGCACGGCCTCGTGGTTGGTGCCGGCCAGCACCTGGTTGCCGGTGTCGACCAGCACGAGCGCATCGTCGGTGGCGAACGCGGCGACGTTCCCGAAGCTGGCGATGAAGCCGGTCCCGTCGGCCGACCTCGTCGAGCCCGCGGTGGCCGCCGACGGGGTGGACCTCGCCCACGGTCACCTCGCCGGTCCACAGCTTGTCGGTCAGGTCGAGCACGCTGGCAGCCATGCCGGCGACTCTAGGAGCGGCCGCGGACAGGTCACGGGCGCGTCGTCGGCCGTGGCACGACCGAGCGGGCGAACGACGGTGCGCCGCCACGCTTGGCGCCGTCCGCGCCGTGCTGCGGGGCGCGGTGTGAGGGCGGGTCAGGCGGCGATGTCGTCGGCGTCGCCGACGCGGCGTCGGCCACGCGGTCTGGCGGCGGCGCTCGACGCGGGACATCGCCAGCTCGACGAGGACGGCGAAGCCGAGGGCGAGCAGCATGCCGAGACCGGTGGCCAGCAGCGTCTGGTCGTGGAAGGCCTGACCGCCGATGTAGCCGAGCATCGTGGCGAACGACGCCCACAGCAGGCCCGCGGCGACGACCGGGGGCGTGAACCGCGCCAGCGGGTAGGCGGTGCGTCCGGCCATGAACGTGCTGGCCGTCCGGCCCCCGGGGATGAAGCGGGCCACGATGAGCAGCGTCGGGCCCCGCCGGTCGAGCTGGCGGGCCGCCCACAGCTGCAGGCGCTCGGCCTTGCCCATGCGCCTGTCGCCCCGGCGGTGGGGCTGGGGCCGGCCACGCTGGGTCCAGCGGCCGATGCCGTAGGAGAGGTGGTCGCCGGCGATGGCGCCGACGGCCGCGGCCAGGATCAGCGGCACCGGGTGCAGCCGTCCCTGCCAGGCCAGGACGCCGCCCGAGGATCACCGCGCTCTCGCTCGGGCAGCACCGGGCACGACGACGTCGAACGCCGCCAGCGCCAGCACGAGCAGGTAGGCCAGCGCCGCCATGTCGGCGAGGAGGTCGAGGGTGATCACGGCAGCCACCCCTCCCCTCGTGCGGTCCGGCGCGGTGACATGGTCGTCACCCTACGGACAGCCAACCCCCGGGGGCATCGGGGATTCCCCGCAGACGAACTGGGGTGCCCGAGGTCGCCGCGTTCGCCTCCATGACGGCGACGCTACGGACACGCGCTTGCATCCGACATGGCGCAGGCTTGCGTCGTGCGGGGTGGGGTTGTCCCCACCCCCGGATCCTCCCCGGGTCAGCGAGGGGCGAGGTCGCGCACGGCCTGGCGCGCGTCGAGCCCGAACGGCAGCAGCGGCCAGGGCCGGGCGTCGTGACGCCGTTGTCGACGTAGCGCTGCACGTGCTCGCGGCACTTCTCGGGCGGGCCGTGCACGATCAGCTCGTCGACGACCGAGTCGGGGATGGCGGCGAGCGCGGCCTTGCGGTCGCCCTCCTTCCACTGCCGCCACATCCCGGCGAGCCGCTCGCCCCGGCCCAGCCACTCGTGGAAGGCGGCGTACACCGGCACGTTGAGGTAGGCGGCGATGGCGAACCGGCCCATGCCGCGCACGGTGTCGGCGTCGTCGGTCGGGCGCCACGAAGATGCGGGCCACGATCTCGCTGGGCGTCCCGTCGCCGGCCTGCGTGCACGATGGGCGCGACCGTCGCCACGTCGTCGGCCGACAGCCAGTTGATGATGGCGCCGTCGCCCTCGCGGCCGGCGAGCCGCAGCATGCCCTCGCGCAGCGCGGCGACGAGGATCGGGACCGGCTGCTCGGGCAGCATGCCGAGCTTGAAGCCCCGGACCGAGAACGTGTCGTACTCGCTCGGTGACCTTCTCGCCGGCGAGCGCCGGCGCAGGAAGCGCACCATGTCGCGCGTGCGCTTGTAGGGCTCGTCGAAGGGGATGCCGTTCCAGCGCTCGACGATCACGTTCGACGAGGTGCCGATGCCGAGCGCGAAGCGGCCGGGCGCGGCCTGGGCCAGCGACGCCGACGCTCTGGGCCAGGCAGGCCGGGCCCGCGGGTGAAGGCCGGGCACGATGGCGGTGCCGAGCCGCAGCGACGGCGCCCACGCCGAGGCGAGCGCGAGCGGCGTGAAGCGCGTCGGCGCCGTTGGCCTCGGTCGACCACACGTCGGTGTAGCCGAGGTCGGCCAGCTCGACGATCCAGTCGCGCTGGGCGTGGAGCGGGACCCCGTCGAACGGGATGGTCATGCCGTAGCGCTGCATGACCGGATGCTGTCACACGGGTGCGGGCGGGTCCTGGTGCGGGCCATGTCGCCCGCCCGTGCCGTCATCGCCGCCAGCATCGTCGGGCGACATGAGCCGCACGATCGTCGACTGGCTGGCCGTGGCCAGCAGCGTGCCGTCCTCGGCCCACAGGTGCACGACGCCGTGGCCGAACCCGTTGGCGACGGCGTGGATGCGGATGTCGAGCAGCACCCACTCGGTCGGCACGAGCCGGGAGACGCGCAGCGTGTTGTCGAGGCTGTTGCCGCCGGCCAGGCGGCCGAGCGCCTGGCCGATGCCGAACGGCACGTAGTCGCCGAGGATGGCGAGGCTGGCGCCGACGGACGGTCGAGCAGGTCGGGCATGCGGGCCCACAGCAGCGACCGGCCGCCGGGCGCCGGGTGGCCGTCGATCTCGTCCCACGCCGCGTGCGTCGGCGAGCCGGACGTCGATGCGGTCCTGGATCGACTGGGTGCCCGGGGACGCGAGCCCCGCGCCGGGCACTCGTCGGGCGGCCGGACCGTCGGGCGCTCGACCCACACGCCCCTCGACGTCGAGGTCGCGGGTGCCGAGGGCGGCGTTGACGGTGAGGATCTCGGGGTCGGCGACGTGGCCGACGACCCGGGCCTGGGTGATGCTGCGCCCCGGCGCGGCCAGCGTGACGTCGATGTCGAGCACCGACGGCGGGTGGGCGTACGAGAGGTACTGCGCGGTGGCCCAGACCACCGGGCGCCCGGTCGTGCCCTCGAGGGCGGCGATGGCGGCGCCGAGCCCGCACCCGCCGAACAGGAACGGGCCCGACGGTCGAGATGGCCGGGGTCACGGGCAGGACCCACCGCGTCGGGTTGTGCGTCGGCTCGAGGCCGAGCCAGGTCCGGGCGTCCATCGGCGGACTCTAGGAGCGGTGGCTCGGCAAAGCCTGCAGCCGGGTTCGGGCAGGAACGTGTTCTCGTCGGCCAGACTGCTCCACCATGACGGACACGCCGTGGTTGGGGGACGCCTGCTCGCTGGTCGACGCCTTCCGCGCCGGGGAGCGCTCGCCGAGCGAGGAGCTCGAGGCGATGCTGGCCGCCATCGAGGCGAGCGACCTGAACGCCTTCGCCTTCCTCGACGCCGACGCGGCGCGTGCGCGCGGCCCGACGACGCCGACGTGTCGCTGCCGTTCGGCGGCGTGCCGATCGGGGTCAAGGAGCTCGAGCCGGTCGAGGGCTGGCCCGCGACCGAGGCGCCGCCTGGTCTTCGCCGACCGGGTCGGCGACCACACCGCCACGATGATCCGCCGCGCCGAGGCCGGCGGGCGCGGTGAAGGTCGGCCAGACGACGGCGAGCGAGTTCGGCGGCCTCAACGTCAGCGTCACCCGGCTGCACGGCGTCACCCACAACCCCTGGCAGCACGGCCGCACCGCCGGCGGCTCGTCCGGCGGGTCGGCCGCGGCGGTGGCCGGGGGCCTGGTGCCCGATCGCCACCGGCGGCGACGGCGGCGGCTCGATCCGCATCCCCGCCGGGTTCAGCGGCCTCGTCGGCATGAAGGGCACGGCCGGGCGCATCCCCCGCGGGCCGCGCACCGAGATCGCCCCGCTGACCGTGGTGTCGGCTGCCTGGCCCGGTCGGTGCGCGACGTCGCCCGCTGGTACGACGTGTGCACGGGCTACGACAGCCGCGACCCCTACAGCCTGCCCCGCATCGACGGCTGGGAGCGCGACCTCGGCACCCACGACCTGGCCGGGAAGACCGCGGTCATCGCCCCCGACGCTCGGCGACGCCGTCGTCCACCCCGAGGTCGAGGAGACGGTGCGGGCCGCCGGCGAGGCGCTGGCCCGCGACGCCGGCCTGCGGCTCGTCGACGTGCCGGTGCGGCTGCCGGGCCTCGGCTACGAGTGGGCGATGGCCAACCTGGCGCAGCTCCGCCGGGCGCTCGGCGACCGGTGGCCCGACTGCAAGGACGACCTGACGGTCGAGATCGCCTTCGGCCTGGACATGGCCGACCAGGTCTTCAACCTCGAGCTGGCGGCCGCGCTGCGAGCAGCAGCGCACCGACGCCAACGAGAGCGATGGCCGAGGTGTTCGACCAGGTCGACTTCGTGATCTGCGCCACCAACCCCGACGTGGCCTACCCCGCCGAGGTCGACGCTGAACACGCGGGTCGGCGACCGGGGCGTCGGCCCCGAGAACAACGGCGCGCTCACCATCCCGGCCAACATCGTGGGCAACCCGGCGATCTCGATCCCGGTCGGCACCGGTCGACGGCCTGCCCGTCGGCATGCAGGTCATCGGCCGCCACCACGACGACGCGCTGCTGCTCGACCTGGCGCTGGTCGTCGAGCGCGAGCGCCCCTGGCCGCTCGTGGCGCCCGGCGCGCCCGTGCTGACGGTGGTTTCGGGGCCCGCGCGCCGGGGTAGCCGAGCCCAAACTGTCACACCCCCTGCGGATACTGGGCCCATGACCGAGAACGCCCAGCTCACGCTCATCGACACCCCCCGCTCCTGGAAGCTCGACGAGCGCACCCGCGAGGTCGGGCGCGAGGGCATCGCCCGGGCCCGGGCCGCCCTGCGGGCCGGCCGCCGCAGCCGCACGCAGACCGCGTCGGGGGCATCCGCCCCCCGGCCGGCGCCGCACGGCGCGGCGCCTCGAGCGGCACGCCGCCTGATCCGCCCGGCCGCTAACCTTCCCCCGCCATGGGCATCCTGGCGTGGCTGGTGGTCGGGTTCGTGGCCGGGGCGCTGGCCCGCTGGGTCACCGGCGCGACGACGCAGGGGTGCATCGCCACGATCGTCGTCGGCATCCTCGGCGCCTTCATCGGCGGCGCCCTGTATCGCTGGGCGACCGGCGACGAGTCGTCGACGTTCGACGACTTCGACCTCGGCTCGGTCGTCATCGCCTTCCTCGGCGCGGTCCTGCTGCTCCTCGTGCTGCAGGCGCTCGGCCCGCCGTCCAGCTCTTCCCCCGCCGTTCGTCGCTGACCTCCGACCATTGACCCCGGGTCAGCCCTGCCTTAGTAGGTTGACCGCATGACCGAGGTCGTCATCGTCGAAGCCGTCCGTTCGCCCATCGGCCGCCGCAACGGCGGCCTGTCCACCGTCCACCCCGCCGACCTGCTCGGCACCGTCCTCACCGAGCTGATCGACCGTTCGGGCATCGACCCGGCCGAGGTCGACCAGGTCGTCGCCGGCTGCGTCAGCCAGGTCGGCGAGCAGTCGTTCAACATCGCCCGCACCGCCTGGCTCAGCGCCGGCCTGCCCCTCACCACCGCCGCCACCACGGTCGACACCCAGTGCGGGTCGTCGCAGCAGGCCACCAACCTCGCCACCAGCCTCGTCGGCTCGGGCGTGGTCGACGTCGCCGTCGCCTGCGGCGTCGAGCTGATGTCCCGGGTGCCGATCGGGTCGAACTCGTCGAAGAAGCTCGGCCTCGGCGTCCCGATCCCCAAGACGTACTTCGCCCACTACGAGTTCACGTCCCAGTTCGAGGGCGCCGAGCGCATCGCCGACAAGTGGGGCATCACCCGGGCCGACACCGACGCGTTCGGCCTCGCCTCCCAGCAGCGCGCCGCCACGGCGTGGGCCGAGGGCCGCTTCGACGGCCAGGTCGTCGCGGTCGACGCCCCCGACCTCGACGACGACGGGCAAGCCCACGGGCACGACCCACCGGGTCGAGCGCGACGAGGGCCTGCGCGAGACCAGCCTCGAGGCGCTCGGCCAACCTCAAGCCGGTGGCCCGCCCCGACGGCGTGCACACGGCCGGCACCTCGTCGCAGATCAGCGACGGCTGCCGCCGCGGTGCTGATGATGACCGCCGAGAAGGCCGCCGCCCTCGGCCTCACGCCGCGGGCCCGCGTCGTCGACACGTGCCTGGTCGGCGTCGACCCGGTGCTCATGCTCACCGGCCCGATCGACGCCACGCAGCGCCTGCTCGAGCGCACCGGCATGGCGATCGACGACATCGACCTGTTCGAGATCAACGAGGCCTTCGCCTCGGTCGTGCTGGCCTGGCAGCGCGAGGTCGGGGCCGACCCCGAGCGCACCAACCCGAACGGCGGGGCCATCGCCCTCGGCCACCCGCTCGGCGGCACCGGCGCGTTCCTCATGACCAAGGCCCTCCACGAGCTCGAGCGCACCGACGGCACCGACCGCCCTCGTCACCATGTGCTGCGGCGGCGGCCTCGGCACCGGCACCATCATCGAGCGCATCTGATCGTCGGCGCCTCCGGCGCCGACCCACCACCGTGCCCACCGGGCACGGCTCGCGGCCTGGCCGCCTCCGCCCGTTCGTTCCCCGGAGGTCCGTCATGGCCGACGCGCCGCGCCCTCGCCCGCTCCCGTCCCGTCGTCCTGCATCCACTGCGCCCGTGGTCGGGCCGCGGCCCGGCGATCGGTGATCGCCGCCGCCGTCGGGCTGGCCCGTGCTCGCGGCGCTGGCCCTGCTCGTCGTCCAGTGGGGGCCGGGCGCCGGCGATCCCGACCGGCCGCCCGGCGAGGCCGTCGTCGTCCGGGTCGTCGACGGCGACACCGTGGTCGTGGCGGTCGGCGGGGCCGAGGAGAGCGTCCGGCTCATCGGGATCGACACGCCCGAGAGCGTCGCCCGCGACCGGCCCGACGAGTGCTTCGGGGCCGAGGCGTCGCAGCGCCTCGCCGAGCTGCTGCCGCCCGGCACGGTCGTGCGCCTCACCCGCGACGTCGAGCCCCGCGACGTCTACGACCGCCTGCTGGCCTACGTGCAGCGCCAGCCCGACGGCCTGTTCGTGAACGCGGCGCTGGTCGCCGACGGCTACGCGGTCGCCAAGGACTACCCGCCCAACACCACCTACCGCGCCGACTTCGAGCAGGCCGAGCGCGCCGCCCGGGCCGCCGGGCTGGGGCTGTGGCCGGCGTGCGGCGGCGCCGACACGCCGCTGGCCGGCGCCGGCCGCGGCCCGTGACCGACGATCCGACCGGCTCGACCGCCGCCAGGCCGACCGCGACCGGTAGCCTCCACGTCGATGGTCTCGCTCGCGGAACGCCTCGGTACCCCGCCGACGCCCGGCTGCTCATCGTGACTGCCGACGACCTCGGCTCGAGCCACGCCGCCAACGTCGGCGTCTACGAGGCGCTGCGCGACGGGCATCGCCACCAGCGCCTCGCTGATGGTCCCGTGCCCGTGGGCCCGCGAGGCCGCGTCGCGCTACCGGGGCGAGGACGTCGGGCGTCCAGCTCACCCTCAACGCCGAGCACGACCTGTACCGGTGGGGCCCGATCACCCAGGCGCCGTCGCTGCTCGACGGCGACGGCGGCTTCCCCCGCACCGTCGCCGACCTGTGGGACCACGCCGACCTCGACGAGGTCCGGCGCGAGCTGCGGGCCCAGGTCGAGCGGGCGATCCTGTGGGGCTTCGACGTCAGCCACCTCGACAGCCACCTCGGCGCGCTGCAGGCCAAGCCCGAGTTCTTCGACGTCCTGCTCGACCTGGCCGTCGACTTCGGGCTGCCGGTGCGGCTGCCGAGCGCGCGACCGCGAGCGCAGCATCGGCTTCCCGTTGCGCTCGCCTCGCCGCCGACGAGGGCGTCGCTCGTCCCCGACCACTTCGTCCGGGTGCAGCCCCGTCGGCAGCCGCCGGGCGATCGAGCGGCCTGCTGGCGGACCTGCCGCCCGGCGTCACCGAGGTCCACGTCCACCCCGCGGTCGACACCCCCGAGCTGCGGGCGCAGACCCCCGACTGGCCGGCGCGGGTCGACGACCACGACCTGGTCGTCAACGACCACAGCCTGCCGGCGCTGCTGAGCCGGGTCGGCGCCGAGCTGATCGGCTACCGCGAGCTCGCGCGACCTCCAGCGCGCCGGCGGCTGACCGGCGCACCGCCGTCGTCGGGTCGGCAGGCTCGGTGCGACCGGCGACCACGGCCGTCGCCGGCCCGGTAGGCTCGGGGCTCGCCATCAGCGGCGAGCACGCGCAGCAGTGCCGCCTGGTCGCCGGCCACCTTGGTGCGGCCCTGCATGAACGGCGACCGACGGGTCGGCCGCTCCCGGTCGCCAGCCGGGCGGCCAGCGTGTACGGGCGAGGTCATCGTGACGGTCGGGTCGGCGTGGTGGCCCGGCGCCGGCGGCGACCAGCCGGCCGTCCTCGAAGGCGGTCCAGTACGCTGACCGCGCCGTCGGGCCCGCCCGTGCCGGTGTGCTCGACCACCGCGGTCGCGCGCCGTCCGGGCCGGCAGGTCGCCGTAGGCGTCGGCCAGGCCGCGCGGCCCAGTCCGCGCCGCCGAACGCCAGCCTCGTCGGCCACCGACCGCCGCCTCAGGACCGCTCGGCGGAGACGTCACCCCGGCGAACAGGTCGTCCTCGGGCACCTCGGTGTCGACCAGGCTGCGGGCCAGGATGTAGTCGTCGTACGGGTGGATGGCGGCCTGGTCCTCGCGCGGCAGCCCGAACCAGAACGGCGAGGTCGGGTCGATCTGTGTCTCGTGCGCCAGCAGCGCGTCGAGCCGCACCTCGTTGAACCCGTCGAGCGGCGACTGGCGGTGGTGATGCGGTCGTCGTGCGACGGCCGCTCGAACCACTCTGTCGTCGAACGGCGACTCGAGCCCGAGCTCGCCGAACCGCTCGTGCATCGCCTCGATCCGCTGGCGCGGACCAGACCGAGTAGTACAGCTTCAGCGGCTGCCACGGCTCGCCGGCCTCGGGGTGCGCGTCGGGGTCGCCCGCCTGCTCGAACGCCAGGACCGAGATGTCGTGCACCCGCAGGTGGTCGGGGTGCGGGTAGCCGCTCTGGTCGTCGGGGTAGGTGACGATCACCTGTGGGCCGCTCGCGGCGGATCACCTCGACCAGCTGCGCCGACCGCCTCGTCGAGCGGTGCGTTGGCGAAGGCGCGCGGGTCGGCGTTGGCCGGCGTGTCCGGCATGCCCGAGTCGCGGTAGCCGAGCAGCACCACCTCGTCGTAGCCGATGATCTCGGCGGCTCGCGCCAGCTCGCGCCAGCGCACCGCCGGCAGGTCGGCCACGATCTCGGGCCGGTCCATGGCGGGGTTGAGGATGTCGCCGGCCTCGCCGCCCGTGCAGGTCACGAGCACCGTGCGGACGCCCGCGTCGTGGTAGCGGGCGACCGTGCCGGCGCCCTTGGACGCCTCGTCGTCGGGGTGGGCGTGCACGGTCAGCAGGCACAGTTGCTTGGTCTGGCATCGCCGGCCACGCTACCGGCCGGCCCGTTGGGTCCCGCCCGCACCCCGGCGGGTCGACGAGTGGACAGGTTGGGCCGGAGCGTGCCGTCATCCGCTCCGACGAGCGCGGAGTACATTCAGGGTCGATGGACACACCCGAGGAGTGGCGCTGGATCTGGTTGGTCGCCACCGCGGTGTTCGCCATCGGCGAGATGGCGTCACCTGGCTCGTTCTTCCTCGCACCGTTCGCGGTGGGGGCGCTCGTGGCGAGCATCCTCGCCTTCGCGGGCGTGAGCGTCGGCATCGAGTGGATCGTGTTCCTCCTGGTGTCGGTCGCCACCCTCGCCGCCCTCCGCCCGCTGGCCCATCGGCTCGACCGCAACGCGCTCGACCACGGCGTCGGGTGCGCGCCGGCTGGTCGGCAGCCGGGCCACGGTCCTGCAGGACATCCCCGGCGACAGCGAGCTGGGCATGGTCCGGGTCGACCGCGAGCAGTGGCGGGCCCAGTCCACCGACGGCTCGCCCATCGCCGCCGGCACGGTCGTCCGCGTCGCCGAGGTCCAGGGCACGCGGGTGATCGTCGCCGCCGACACGCTGCCCGAGCCGACGTGAGCTCGACCGCAGCGACCGCGCTCCCCTCACCCCTGGAGGCCATCCCATGGCCATGGTGATCCTGCTGGCCGTCATCGGCCTGATCCTGTTCGTGTACGTCCTGGCGGGCGTCAAGATCGTGCGCCCGTTCCAGAAGGGACTGGTCGAACAGCTCGGCAAGTACAAGGAGACGGTCGAGCCCGGCCTGCGCCTCATCGTCCCCTGGATCCAGAGCCTGCGGCTCGTCGACATGCGCGAGCAGGTGGTCGACGTGCCCCCGCAAGAGGTCATCACGTCCGACAACGTCGTCGTCTCCGTCGACGCGGTCATCTACTACGAGCCCACCGAGCCGCAGCGGCTCGTCTACAACGTCGCCAACTTCATGCTGGCGATCACCAAGATCGCCCAGACCAACCTGCGCAACGTGATCGGCGACATGCAGCTCGACGAGGCGCTGACGTCCCGCGACAAGATCAACACCGAGCTGCGCGAGATCCTCGACGACGCCACCGACAAGTGGGGCGTGCGGGTCGGCCGGGTCGAGATCCAGCGCATCGACCCGCCGCCCGACGTCATGCACTCGATGCACGAGCAGATGAAGGCCGAGCGCACCCGGCGGGCCGTGGTCACCCAGGCCGACGGCGAGCGCCAGGCCGCCATCACCCGGGCCGAGGGCGACCAGAAGGCGGTCATCCTGCGGGCCGAGGGCGACAAGCAGCAGCAGATCCTGCGGGCCGAGGGCCAGGCCACCGCCATCCAGCGGGTGGCCGAGGCCGAGCGGTTCCGCCAGGAGGTGGTGGCGCAGGGCGAGGCCGAGGCGATCACGCTCGGTCTACGGGGCCATCCACGACGCCGCCCCCGACACGGCGCTGCTCACGATCAAGTACCTCGACGCGCTGGCGGCGATGGCCGACGGCCAGGCGACCAAGATCGTGGTGCCCACCGAGCTGGCGGGCATCGCCGGCTCGCTCACCGCCGTCGCCGACCTGCTCGGCGGGAACGGCGGCAACGGGGCCGCACACCGGTGCCACCGACGCCCCGTCGTCGGCGGCATCCGATCCCGACCCGCCCGGCCCCACCCCGGCGCATCGGCGATCCGCCCAGGCCCACGCCGCCCGCCGTGAACCCGCCCCCCGCCGACGGCACCTGAGCCGTCCGTGACCCTGCCGCGCCGGCAGATCAGCGGCGAGCCGAACCGGTGCCCGGGGTCGGCGCCGATCAGCGTCGAGCCGAACCGGCGCCGGGGGTCAGCGCCCGGCGATGCCGGCGAGCGGCTCGAGCCGCTCGCCGCCGGTGTCCTCGTCCTCCTCGAGACGCCAGCCGAGGAGCTCGGCGAGCAGCGGGTGGCCCTCGTCGGGCCCGCTGGCGATGAGCTCGTCGCCCTCGGCCAGGCGTGACGTGGCCGCGGGGCCGGTAGACGTAGCGGCCGCCGCGGCGGACGGCCAGCACGTGGAAGCCGGGCTCGATGTCGAGCTGCAGCTCCGGCAGCGTGGCGCCGTCGGCCGGCGAGCCGGCGGCGACCGGCACCCGCACGACGACCTCGTCGGTCTCGCCGAGGGCGATCGTGAGGATCGGGTGCAGCTCCTCGTGCTTCTCGATGAGCCACACCATCTGCTGGGCCGAGTCGCCGAGGTCCTCGGCCGCCTGCGACAGGTGCAGCAGGCCGCGCAGCGGCGACGGGTCGATGTCGTTCGACGCCGCCCGCAGCACCCACAGCTCGAGCCGGTCCTTCATCTCGTCGAGCCGGTCCTCGAGGTGGCGGACCTCGGCGGCCAGGCCCTGGTCGCGCAGCACGAGCGCCGAGTAGGCCAGCCCGACCGCGGTCTCGGAGATGTTCTTCATCTCGACCAGCACGTCGACGGCCCGGTCGAGGTCGGTGAGGGTGCCGTCCTCGGGCGGGCGTGGGCGGCTCCCACCGCGGCGCGGCGGCCAGCTCGCGCAGCCGGGGGATGCCGGCCGGCGAGCCCCGGAGGAACAGCACGTCGCCCGGGCAGCAGATCTCCTCGCCGTCGACGTCGGTGATCCACTCGCGGCTCGCGGCGGATGGCGACGACGCGCATGCCCGGTCTGCACGGGCAGCTCGAGGTCGACCAGCGGGCGCCGGGCCAGGTGCGAGCCCTCGCGGACGCGGACCCGGTGCGAGACCTCCTCGGCGTTGGACAGGTCGGCCACCAGCTCGCGGGGGATGCCGAGGCGGTGGGTGACGATGCGGGCGATGTCGACGGCGGCGTTGGCGATGCGCTCGATCGACGAGATGACCTGGAGCACCGACGCCATCGCGTCGGCCTCGCGCTGGGTGCGGGCGGCCAGCACGCACACCGACGCGCATGTCGTGGACGAGGTCGTCCATGCGCTCCTCGAGCTCGCCGACCTCCTCGGCCATGTCGGGGTCGCCGAAGTACAGCGCGGCGTAGGCCAGGTCGACCATCAGCTCGGAGATGTCCTTGGCCTCGGCGAGCATGGCGCGCAGGTTGCGGGGTCTGTCGTCCATGGCGGGTTTCGGTGTCAACGATATGCGGTCGGAGGACGGCCGGCGGACCCGTCGGCCACCCGTCAGGACAAGCCGAGCAGGGAGATGGCGATGATGAGCGTGAACGCGCCGACGAAGTCGACCGACGAGCTGACCACCGGGATGCCGTAGGTGTCGGGGTCGACGCCGGTGCGGTACGCGGCGATGGTGCCGTAGTAGGCGACGGCCACGACGAACACGAGCGCCAGCGCGCCGCCGATCAGCGACAGCAGCACCATCTGCCCCAGCCCCGGGCTGGCCTCACCCAGCGCCCGGGCCACGAGGTGGGCGCCGACGCCGTTGATGACGTACACCGGGACGGCGAGCAGCGACGATCAGCGAGATGTCGCGCGCGGGCCTCGCGGTTCGGCGCCGCCGTCGGCGGCACGAGGCCGAGGAAGAGCTTCGACGGCCAGGCGGCCCGACAGGATCCCGCCGAGAGCGCCCGAGCTGCGACAGGTGGGCGGGGACGAGCACGAGCAGGGCCGGGCAGGTCGTCGAAGCGGGCGAACGACTTCTCGAGCGTCACGCCGGCGCCGGCGCTGATGCACCCGGCGACCAGCAGCACGGGCACCGACTCGCGGACGATGCGGCGCAGGCCTGCGGTCGACGACCGCCACCCGGCGACGAGGAACACCAGCGACGGCCGCCACCAGCACGAGGCCCACGAGCGGGCTGACCACCGAGATCCCGAGCAGGAACGGTGGCGAGGTACAGCGCGGGCAGGGTGAGCACGTCGCCGAGCGTCGACACGAGCGGCGCGGTCACGTTGTCGAGGTCCCAGCCGAAGCGGACCGCCCCGGCCGTGAGCCCGAGCGACGCCGCGAGCACCACGATCGACCCGAGCAGGCCGCCGACGATCGACACGGTGGCCATGGCGAGCAGATCGATCGACCCGGTGAGGCCGAGCCCGACGGCCACCGCCTTGGCCACGACCGCGAGCGCGAGCGAGATGCCCATCGTGAGCAGCATCGAGGCGAGCACGTTCTGGCCGAGCACGGCCTCGCGCCGCAGCGACCAGCCGGAAGATGCCGGCGTGGATGGTCGTCGACAGGCGGTTGCCGAAGGCGCCGAAGATGTTGCCGCGCAGGCCGATGGCGGCGGGCACGAGGACCAGCAGACCGGGGTACTTCGCCAGGGTCGGCGTGATGGCGCCGAGGAAGGCGCCGGCCACCAGGCTGGTCGACGAGTTGAGCCCGAGCGCGACCAGGCTCTGCCGGGCGCCGGCGGCGTCCGGCCCCAACAGGGCGCGCAACGGCGCCACGGTTGCGAGGTTGGGTCGCATCGATGACCTGGTGGGAGCGCGGGCCGGCCGGCCCACTCGTCGAAGGTGGGGACAGTTTGCAACACTCGTGCCCCGTGCCGAGAGACCCGATGCGTGAGCCGACCGCGGCGTCGAGGGCCGTCCGGCACTCGGTGGGGCTGGCGGGCGTGGTGCTGGCCGTCGTCGTGGCGGTGGCCGCGTGCGGCGACTCCGCCGACGGCCGGTCGCTGCGCACCCCGCAGCCCGACCAGACGACGACCACGGTGGCCACCAGCGGGGCGACCGCCGGCGTCGACGCGGGCTCGGCGAGCGCCGACGGCGACGCGGCGTCCACCACGGCGCCGGCCGCGGCCCGCTGGCGCTGTCGAGCTCGGCCATCGCGGCGGAGGGTGTGGTGCCCGCCCGGTTCACGTGCCGGGCCGACGACGTGTCGCCGCCGCTGCTGTGGCAGGGGGTGCCCGCCGGCACGGTCGAGCTGGCCCTCGTCGTGCGCGACGTCGACGCCGAGGGCTTCGTGCACTGGGTGATCGCCGGGCTGCCGCCCCAGCTCGGTGGGTTGGCCGAGGGCACGCCCCCGGCGGACGCCGTCGAGGCGGCCAACGACTTCGGCCGCCCCGGGTGGGGCGGACCGTGCCCGCCGGCGGGCACGCACAACTACGAGTTCCGGCTCTACGCGCTGGCCGAGCCGTCGGGCGTCGTGGCGGGCGAGCCCGGCGCCGATGCGGCCGCGCGGGTGGAGGCCACGCCGGCGCTGGCGTCGGCCGTGCTCAGCGCCACGGCCACCGCCGGCTGACGTCGACACCCCCTGTCGGCACCAGGGCCGACGTGCGGCGGGTCAGGTCAGCGAGCGACCCGGAAGCCCCGCTCGTCACGCGTGGGCAGGTCCTCGATGGTCACCTGCGCCACCCGGGCCGCGGGCGGACCCTCGTGCGCCCACCGCAGCAGGGCGTCGACCGCCGCACGTGGTCCCTGGGCCTCGATCTCGACGGCCCCGGTCGGCGTGTTGCGCACCCCGCCGGTGACTCCGAGCGCCTCGGCCTCGCGCCGGCAGCTCTCGCGGAACCACACACCCTGGACGCGCCCCGTCACGACGGCCCGGACCCGGACCTGGCCGCGGGGCGCAGGTCCGGCCTGCGTCACCCGCGGCGCCGACGGCGGCCGTTGCCCGACGAGGAGTCGTCGTCCGCGGCGTCGGTCGGGGGCCCGGCATCGTCGTCGGCTTCCGCGGCCAGCTCGGCCTCGAGCTGGGCGAGGGGATCGTCGTCGGGCGCGCCATCCTCGGGCGCCGGTGTGGTGTCCGCATCGCCGTCGACGACGTCGACCTCGAGCACGTCGTCGTCGGCGTCGTCAGCGGCGTCGGCCTCGGCGGCGGACTGCGCCCCGCGGGCGCCGCCACCACCGGCCGCGCCCGGGCCGAGCAGGCGCTGGAGCAGCGACTTCGGGGCGACGTCGCCGGCCTCGGTCGCCTCGGCGTCGATCACCCCGCCGCCCGCGGCCGGGGCGGCGGCCATGCCCGCCTCCATGTCGGCCTTGCGGATGCGGAACACGCCGACACCGAGTGCGATCAGCGCACCGAACGAGAAGATCGACTGGAGCAGCGACGTGCCGCCACCCGACAGCATCGTGGCGACCGCCAAGGCGATGAGCACGAACGTGAGGACCCTCGCCCGGTCGACGCGCCGGTTCACCCACAGCGCGTAGCCGGTGATGAGCACCGGGGTGAGGACGAGGAGGATGATGATCGGCCCGTAGGCGCTGATCATCGACTCGGACCGGACGGTGGCGTCGTGGCCGGCCGCCTGGCGGGCGAGCAGCGTCAGCGCCCGGTACGAGAACGGCAGCGGCTCGCCACGGTCGTCGACGTCGACCCGCACCACGAGCAACGAGAACAGCGCCGACAGGATCGCCAGGCCGAACGCCACCAGCAGGGAGCGATCGCCCGGGCGCCGGCTCTGCAGCATCTCCTTGAACCCGTGCGGGGCGGGACCGACGGCCACCGGGAGCGGGCGCGCCGGGCGCGCGCCGCCCCGGGCCGTTCCACCCCGCGCCGCGCCCTTGGTCGAGGTGCGCGAGGTCGACCCGCCCGAGGGGGCGGCCTTGGCGGCCCGCGGGGCCGCGGTCGAGGTGGTGGGCACCGCGTTCTCGCGGCGGGCGGCGAGCGTGTCGCGGCTCGCCCGGTTGCGGGTAGCACGGCGCTGCTTCGAGGTGTTGCGCTTGTCCGGCACGGTCGCCACGGTAGATCCGGCGCGGGGCCGCCAGCGACCCGAACCCCTCGGACGTCGCCCGCGGTGCACGTGGTAGGCCTGGTGCGGGGGCACACGACCGGGGGGCACGCCGACGCCATGACCGCCAGCTGGGACATCCGAGCGGACAGCCCGCTCCTCCCGATCGCGGCCGAGAGGCCCCGGCGCGCCCGGTTCTCGCTGCCGGTCCCGACCTCCGACGAGCCGCCTCCCCCGGTCGTGGGGCTGCTGGCGGGCGCGGTCGAGGTCGACATCACCCCGCCGCCCGGCCTGCCGAAGGCCGGCTACTCGCGCAACGCCCACACGGGCACCGGGTTCCGCTCGCGCCTGCGGGCCCGCGTGCTGCACCTGCGCTCGGGCCGCGGGTCGGTGGCGCTCGTGCAGTGCGACCTGCTGGGCGGCTCGGCGGTCGTCCAGCGCCTCGTCGCCCGGGCGGTGGCCGAGCGCACCGACGTGCCCGCGGCCGGCGTGGCCATCGGGGCCACCCACACCCACGGCGGACCGGGGCAGTTCCTGGGCACCGACTTCTACAACCGGTTCGCGTCCAACAAGCCGGGGTTCGACGCCGGCTGGGCCCAGGACCTGGCCACCCGCATCGCAGACGGGGTGGTCGAGGCGGTCGAGCAGCGCCGCCCCGCCCGCCTGGCCTGGGGCCGCGCCGAGGTGTGGGGCCTGACCCGGAACCGCTCGCTGCCGTCGTACGTCCGCAACGACGGCGCCGACCCGCGCCGCGGGGCGCAGCGCACCTACGTCTCGGTCAACCCCGACCTCCACCTGCTGCGGGTCGACGCCGAGGCGCCCGACGGGGGCCACGAGCCGCTGGCGGCCGTGGCCGTGTTCTCGGTGCACGGCACCGGGGTGCCGATGCGCTCGCCGACCTACAACGCGGACCTGTGGGCCTACGTCACCGACGAGATCGGCCACCGGGTCGAGCGCACGCACGGCCGGCGGCCCGTGGTCGGCGCGATCGAGGGGACCCACGCCGACGTGGCCCCGGCCCTGCATCCCGGCACGGCCGGTCACCTCGAGGCCCGGCGGGTGGGCCGGGCCGTCGGCGCCCGGGCCGCCGAGCTGTACGCGTCGCTCGACGGGCAGCTGCGGGGTGAGGGCGTGCGGGTGGCGTGCGGGCTGCGCGAGGTCGACCTCGAGCGCTCGCCGTCGATCGGCGGCGTGACGCTGCCACGGCGGCCGGCCGTGGGGGCCGCGCTGGTGGCGGGGGCGTTCGAGAACGAGACGCCGGTGATCCACCGGGTCCCGCCGTTCCGGCCGGGCGTCCCTCGCCGGCGGTCGGATCGGCCTCAAGGTGGCAAGCGCGTCCTGGGCGGCCCGTTCCAGCGCCTGGTGCTGCCGCTGTCGGGGTTCCCCCGGGTGCTGCCCCTGCAGGTGGTGCAGGTGGGCGAGGCGGCGGTCGTCGGCCTGCCGTTCGAGCTGACGGTCGAGTCCGGCCGCCGCATCGCCGACGCGGTGGCGGCCGCCACCGGCGGGCACGGCGTCGAGCAGGTCGTCGTGTCGTCGGTGGCGAACGAGTACTCGGGGTACTGCACCACCCCCGAGGAGTACGAGGAGCAGCGCTACGAGGGCGGCCACACGCTGTACGGCCCCCGCACCCAGCCGTTCCTGGCCGCCCACGCCGCGCAGCTGGCGGGAGAGGTCGTGCGGGCCGGCCTGGTCAGCGCGCTGCTGCCCGACCGGCCGCTTCGACCTCCACCACCGCTCGTACCTGCCGTCGCCGTCGGCGGCGGCGACCGACCGCGCCGTGACGGGGCCCGCCGAGTTCACCGACGCCACGTCGGCCACCGACCCGGTGTGGGAGCAGGCCTGGACCGACGTGGCCCCCGGCGGCCTCCGGTGGGACCGGCCGCTCGTCCGGGTCGAGATGGCCGACGGCCACGGGGACTGGCGGCCCGCCGTGGCCCACGGGCGCCCGGTCGACGACGGCGGCTGCGACATCGAGGTCGTGCACCTGGGTCCGGGAGACCAGGGCCACCACCGGTACGCGGCCCGGTGGTGGGACCCCGGCTTCCGCGCCGGTCGGCGCCACCGCTTCGTGCTCGTCGCCCAGGGTGGCCGGGCCGAGGTGGCGGGCGACCCGTTCGACTGAGCCCGCTCCGGGGCGGCCCTGTTCACCAGGGCGGCATCACGTCGACGAGGCGGGCGGCAGCCGCGAGGTAGGCAGGGTCGGGCTGTCGCGCGTGCTCGCGCAGGCAGGCCTCGGTGAACTTCACCACGTGCACGTCCCCGTGGTCGGCCGCACGCGCCGCGAGCTCGTCCGGGGTCGGCGCCCCGGTGGTGTCCACCTGCTCGGCCGCCACGGCGCCGGCACCCGGGGGCAGGAACGACGCCGCGATCGCCGCGTCGACGTGCCACAGGTGTCGGTAGACGACCGCCGACCCGCCGGGAACGAACGGCACGAGGGTGCGTGCCGCCGCGACCGGCGTGATGGCGTGCAGGAGCGCGAACGGGTGCACCTCGGGATGGGCGACCAGCATGCGGGCGTACGTGGCGGTCAGCTCGCCGAGCGCGAGGTCGGGATCGTGGGGCTTGCCGAGCTCGTCGACCGCCCGCGGAAGCCGTCCAGCTCGTGCAGGTGGACGAACCGGCCGGCGTCCTCGGGCGACCACGGTGTCGCGGGACGCGGGAGGGCACCGATCGCCTCGTCGAGCGTCAGCGTGCCGGCGAGGCCCGGCCGCCCGGGCAGCTCGGTGTAGGTGCCCGCCCACCACGCCAGCGCTCGGCCGAGCTCCCGCCGGGCCGCCGGGGTGGACCCGACCGCGTCGATCGTGCGAACGGCATGGGCCGTGCGCAGGAGGCCGTGGGTGAACGCGCCGCCGTAGCCCGGGAGCAGCCGGGGCACCCAGGCACGCACGACGTCGGGCCACAGCTGCTCGTGCAGCAGGTGATCGAAGAGCGCCGCCCAGTCGCCGAGGCGCGAGGGATCGCCGAGGGCGGCGGCCACCTCGGTGTCGTCGCCCGGGGTGAGCGGGTGGTCGGCGCCGGGTGCGCCCATGGGGTCGTGCCGCTGGTTGTAGACGTCGACCCAGGAGGCGACCTGGTCGTGGTAGCCGAGGGCGCTGAGGGCCTCGGCGCCCATCGGGGCGTGGTGGGCCATGCCGCCGCCGTCGGTGAACCCGTGGTGCGCGAGGCGGTCGAGGGCGTCGGCCAGGGCATCGGCGCGACGGGCGTCGTCGGCGTCGGCGTCAGCCACGGCATGGGCGCCGGCGACCGCAGTGTCGACGGCGCGACCGCCCGGGGCTCGGTCCGGTCCCGGCGCGTGTGCGGGGGCGGCGTTCGGGGTGGTCGGATGGTCGTTCATGGGGTCTGCTCCTCGCTGGGGGTGGGGGACGTGACCAGGTCGCCGAGCGACGCGAGCATCCGTCGCAGCTCGGCCCGGGAGGGTCGGGGGTAGAGGTCGCCGGCGACCAGCAGGTTGTGCACGGCTCCGGCGATGAGGAACCCGACGGCGGCCGCGTCGACCTGGGCGGCGACGCGCCCCAGGCGTTGCTCGGCGGTCAGGTAGTCGACGACCGAACCCTCGATGCGTGTGACGAGACCGACGTCGCGCGCCACCGCGTCGGTGACGGCCGCCACCCTCTCGACGTCCGCGATGTCGGCGACGTCGCGCGCGAGGGCGATGGCGGGCGAGTCGAGCAGCAGCGCCGCCCAGGCCGCGAGGTTGTCGCCGACGCTCCCGGTGCCGGCGGCGTCGACCAGCGCGTCGAACCCCTGGGTGAGGCGCACGTACTCGGCGGCGATGACGGCGGCGACCAGGTCGGCTCGATCGTCGAACACCTTGTAGACGAGGCCGACCGAGCAGCCGGCCTCGGCGGCGAGGCTGCGCATGGTCAGGCCGGCGGGCCCGTCGCGGGCGACGATGTCGCGCGCCGCGGCCGCCAGCTCGGTACGGAGGTCGGCGGTGGCCTCGGGGGCACGCCGTGCGGGCGTCACGGGTGGTGCTCCCGCTGCAGAGCTATCTGTGAACTCATGTTCACGACTCTATCGTGAACGCGAGTTCACGCAAGGACTTTCTTTCCTGGTCCTCGAACCAGCCGGGATGCCACGTGCCCCGCCCGACGGTGGCCGAGGGGCCGAGCGTCACACGGTCAGGTCGCCGTCATGTCCACCCGGTCGAGCCAGTCGCCCAGGAGTGCGTCGAGCAGAGCCGGCCGCTCGTGGGGCAGGGCGTGACCCGCCATGTCGAGGGCCGCGTACGTGGCGTGCGGGTACTGCTGGCGCAGGTCCCACTGGCCGGTGTAGCCCACCACGGTGTCCTGCCGGCCGGTCACGATCAGCGTGGGGGCCGAGAAGGCCGACCCGTCGGGATCGGGGTCGAGGCGGCCCTCCATGATCCGCTCGACCGCCGGGCCGTCGTATCGGCCCAACACCGGGGCCACGGCGTCGACGAAGCGCCGCGCGGTCTCGGGTGTCTGCACGACGAAGTAGCCGCGGTACTCGGCGTCCTGCTCGGGGGTGAGCATCCCGTCGATGTCGCCGGTCACGTGGACGGCGGCGTGCACGCCGGCGACCGCGCCGTCGATCAGCAACGGGCAGATCAGGGCGAGGCCCGCCACCTGCTCGGGGCGGCGGTCGACCAGGCCGCGGGCCAGGTACCCGCCGTACGACTGGGCCACCACGAGGAACGGCTCGTCGCCGATGCGGTCGTCGACCACCGCGGCGATGGCGTCGAGCGCGTCGTCGGGCCCGCTGATGCCGTCGGCGGAGCTGGCCCCCATCCCGGGCAGGTCGACGTAGATGCGGCGGTGACCCGGCCGGGTGCGGAAGAACGGTTCGAGGTAGCCGACCATCTCCTCGTGGGCCGAGTACGCACCGTGGATCACCAGCACGGGGGCTCCGCTGCCGTGCTCCACGTGGTGCAGGTGGGGAGCACCTGCGTCGGGACGCGTCGGGACGGGACCGGAGGTGCTCGGCATGCCCGCCATGGTCGTCGCCCTCCACGGACGGCACCACGGAGTTCCCGGACGGGCGCGGCGGCGTGCCGGCATGCCGCTGTGCCGGCGTGACGGCTCCCCGTCGGCCGCCACGGCGGCGGACGACGGCCGGCGTCAGGCTGCCTGCGCCGTCGCCGCCAGGCCCTCGCGGGCGCTGGGGTAGCGGGGCGCCCAGCCCGTCGCCTCGCGGAACCTCCCGTTGGCGACGCGGAGCGAGCGGGTCAGCGAGGTCGATCGGTCGCCCAGCAGCAGGGCGGCTCGCCCTGGCGGCCGGATCCACGGGGTCACCCCGACGGCGGCACCGAGGGCGTCGGCGAACGCGCGCTTGGTCAGCGGCTCGTCGTCGACGACGTTCCAGGTCCCGGCGGGGGCGCCGAGGGCGGCTGCGACGGCGGCGCCGCCGTCGGCGACGTGGATCGAGGACACGAACCCGTCGGCCGGGCCGAGCATCGTGGCGACGTGCCGGCGGGCGAGCGCGAGCAGCTCCTCGCTGTGGGCGGCGCCCGGGCCGTGGAACCAGCCGAAGCGCAGCACCATGCCCCGGCCCCCAGCCCCGGTGAAGCGCCGGGCGTTGGCCTCGGCCACCAGGTTGCCCTCGGCCATCGGATAGCGGTCGGGCGGGACGTCCTCGTCGATCCACTCGGCGCCCCGGTCGGGGTAGACCATGACCACCGACTCCTGCACCAGCGCGTCCACCCCGGCCGCAAGGGCCGCGTCGACCACCGCTGCCGACCCCTCGGTGCGGATGCGCTGGTTGTCGGTCCACGCCGACTGGCGCATGAACTGACTCGTCGGCGGAATGGCCGTCGCCAGGTTGACCACGGCATCGTGGCCCGCGAAGGCGAGGGCGAGGCCCTCGCGGTCGAACAGCGACACCGCCACGGGTCGGGCGCCCTGCGCCTCGAGCGCCGCGGCGCGGTCCGGCGTGCGGGCGAGCGCCGACACCGAGTGCCCGGCGCCGACCAAGGCGGCGACGGCGGGCCTGCCGATCGCGCCGGTGCCTCCGGTCACGAAGACCTGCATGGCGCGGACCGTAGCGCCGGGCTGCCCACGGGCGACCGCTGGATCAGCGGAAGTCGCGGCTCTGCAGGTGCGCCCGGATCGGCAGCGCCTCGATGCGCTCGGCGATCACGTTGGTCACGCCCTCGACCCGCTCGAGCCGCCCCCGCACCAGCAACGCCGCCGCCGTGCGCACCACCCGGCGGTGGTGGGCCCAGCAGCCCTTGGACACGACGATGTTGAGCAGGCCGCTCTCGTCCTCGAGGTTGACGAACGTGGTGCCGCCGGCCGTCGCCGGCCGCTGGCGGTGGGTGACCACGCCGCCCACGGTCACCTTCGACCCGTGCTCGCGGTGGACCAGGTCGGCGGCGGCCACCACGCCCAGGCGGTCGAGCACGTCGCGCAGGAACCTGGTGGGATGGCCCTCGGGGCTGATGCCGGTGGCCCACAGGTCGGCCCGGGCCTCGTCGAGGGGGTCGAGGCCCGGCAGCGTGGGGGCGTCGACGCCGGTGACGATGCCGTCGAGCCGGTCGGCGCCGGTCCGGGCCACCGCCCCCGCCACCCACAGGGCCCGCGGCGGTCGAGCCCGAAGCAGCCGAAGGCGCCCGCGGTGGCCAGGGCCTCGAGGTGGGCGACGGTCAGGCCCGGGCACCCGGCGCACCAGGTCCTCGGGGCTGGCGTAGGCGCCGTGCGCGTCGCGCTCGGCGACGATGCGGGCGGCCAGGTCGGCGCCGAGGCCCCGCACCGCCCCCAGGCCGACCCGCACGGCCGGCCCGCCCTTCCCCCATGTGTCGGGCGGCGCCCCGGCCCCCGGCGCCTTGCCCGGCGCGGGTCGGGTGGCGAGGCCCCCTCCGGCTCCCCCTCCCGGCGAGGCAATGGGTTCCACCGGACCGAGGTCGAGGTCATGGGTCGCACATGCGGAACCCATTGCCTCGTCCTCCTCGGGATGGAACCCATTGCCTCGGGTCTTCTCGCTGTCGCGGCGGGCCGGAGGGAAGCCGTCGACCTCGAGGGTGGCGCCCGCGGCCGACAGGGCCAGGTCGGGGGTGCGGACCTCGACGCCGTGACGGCGGGCGTCCTGCGTCAGCGAGTGGGGCGAGTAGAAGCCCATGGGCTGGGCGTCGAGCAACCCGGCGCAGAACGCGGCCGGGTAGTACCGCTTGAGCCACGACGACGCGTACACCAGGTAGGCGAAGCTCACCGAGTGGCTCTCGGGGAAGCCGTAGCTGGCGAACGCGGCCAGCTTCTCCCACACCCGGTCGGCGACCTCGCCGGTGACGCCGCGCTCGGCCATGCCGTCGTAGAGCCGCTGGCGCAGCCGCTCCATGCGCTCGAGGCTGCGCTTCGAGCCCATGGCCTGGCGCAGCTCGTCGGCCTCACCGGGCGAGAAGCCGGCGACGTCGATGGCGATCTGCATGAGCTGCTCCTGGAACAGGGGCACGCCCAGCGTCTTCTCGAGCGCCTTCTCCATGAGCGGGTGCGGGTAGGTGATCGGCTCGAGGCCCTTGCGGCGCCGGATGTAGGGGTGCACCGACCCGCCCTGGATGGGCCCGGGCCGGATGAGCGCCACCTCGACCACCAGGTCGTAGAACCTCTCGGGCCGCAGCCGGGGCAGCGTGGCCATCTGCGCCCGCGACTCGACCTGGAACACGCCCACCGAGTCGGCCCGGCACAGCATGGCGTAGACCTCGTCGTCCTGGTCGCAGGAAGGCCAGGTCGATCTCGTCGCCGTGGGCGGCCCGCACGAAGTCGACGCAGTGGTGCAGCGCCTCGAGCATGCCGAGGCCCAGCAGGTCGAACTTCACGAGGCCGACCGCCGCGCAGTCGTCCTTGTCCCACTGGAGGACGGTGCGCAGCGGCACGGTGGCGTCGCCGGCCGGGTCGGCCCCGTCACTCCCCGGCCGGCGCCGGTGTCGCCGCCCGGGCCGGCCGTCGGCCCCTCCCGGCGCCGCTGTCGCCGGGGCCTGACCTCGCCGCCGCCGCGACCTCGTCCCGAGGCAATGGGTTCCACCGAACCGAGCCCGAGGTCATGGGTTCCGGATCCGGAACCGATTGCCTCGCCCTCCCGGGAGTGGAACCCATTGCCTCGCCCCTCGGGACCCACCGGCGAGCCGTCGGTGCGGGCCCGGCCGTCGCGCACCGCGGCGCTGCCCTGGAACCGGCCCCACTCGACCGGGCACACCTCGACGATGGGCCGGTCGCAGATGACCATGCCCCCCGAGTGGATGCCCAGGTGCCGGGGCGCCCGCTCGACCTCGCGGGCCAGCGCCAGCACCGGCTCGGGGATGTCGTGGCCCGGTGGGGACGACCCCGGCCGGCCCTGCTCGGCGGCGGTCGACGCCACGGTCGACCACATGTCCATCTGCTTCGACCAGGCGTCCTGCTGGCCGGGCGAGTAGCCGAGCGCCTTGGCCATGTCGCGCACCGCCGAGCGGGCCCGGTAGCTGATGACGTTGGCCACCTGGGCCGCGTGCCGGCGCCCGTGGCGGCGGTACACGTGCTGGATGGCCTCCTCCCGCCGCCCGCTCTCGATGTCGATGTCGATGTCGGGGGGGCCGTCGCGCTCGGGCGACAGGAACCGCTCGAACAGCAGGTCGAGCGCCACCGCGTCGGCGTTGGTGACGCCGAGGGCGTAGCAGACCGCCGAGTTGGCCGCGCTGCCCCGACCCTGGCAGTAGATGTCGGACCGGCGGCAGAACTCGACGATGTCCCACACCACGAGGAAGTAGCCCGGGAAGCCCAGCGCCTCGATGACGGCGAGCTCGTGGTCGATCTGGGCCCAGGCCTTGCGGTTGCGGTCGCGGTCGCCGTCGGGGGCGGCGCCGCCGCGCGGCCCGTAGCGGCGGGCGCCGCCCTCCTCGACCAGGCGGCGCAGGTAGCTCATCTCGTCGAGCCCGTCGGGGCACGGGAACGGCGGCAGCTGCGGCGCCACCAGCGCCAGGTCGAAGGCGCAGGCCCGCCCCAGCTCGGCCGCCAGCTCGACCGCCCCGGGCCAGCGGGCGAAGCGCCGGGCCTGCTCGTCGCCCGAGCGCAGGTGGGCGCCGCCGGCGGCCGGCAGCCAGCCGGCCAGGTCGTCGAGGCTGCGCCGGGCCCGCACCGCGGCCAGGGCGGTGGCGAGCCGGCGCCGGGCGGGCGCCGCGTAGTGGACGTTGTTGGTGGCCACCAGCGGCAGGCCCGCCCGCACGGCCAGCGTGGCCAGGGCGTCGTTGCGGGCCGAGTCGAGCGGGTCGCCGTGATCGCACAGCTCGACCACCACGTTGTCGGCGCCGAACACGTCGACCAGCCGGGCGAGCTCGCGGGCGGCGGCCGCCGGCCCGTGCTCGATCAGCGCCTGGGGCACCGCTCCCTTGCGGCACCCGGTGAGCACCAGCCAGTGGCCGCCGTGGACCGCCGCCCAGTCGACGCCCGTGTAGTCGGGCTTGCCCTTCTCGCCCCCGGCCAGGTGCCCGGTGCTGATGGTGGAGGCCAGCCGGGCGTAGCCCTCGGGGTCGCGGGCCAGCACCAGCAGGTGGTGGCCCTTGGGGTCGGCCTCGCCGTTCTGGGGGCGGGGCAGGTCGAAGGACAGCTCGGCCCCGAACACGGTCGGCACGCCCACGGCCCGGGCCGCCTCGGCGAAGCGGACGACGCCGTAGAACCCGTCGTGGTCGGTGATGGCGAGCGCCTCGAGACCGAGGCGGGCGGCCTCCTCGGCCAGCTCCTCGGGGTGGCTGGCGCCGTCGAGGAAGCTGAAGTTCGAGTGGCAGTGCAGCTCGGCGTAGGGCGTGGCGCTGGCGCGACGCTCGAGGTCGGCCGGCGGGACGTAGGTGGGCCGGTGCCACGACCAGGCCGGGCTGTCGCCGCCGTCGGCACCCTCGGGGCGGTCGGCGTCGCTCGGCCGGGTCTCGCGCCGGGTGCCCCCGTGCGACCACCAGCGGCGCGGGTCGGCGCCGGGCCGCCGGTCCGAGAGCGTGCGCTCGATCTCGCTCCACGGGACGTCGGGGTTGTTGAAGCCCACACCGCCGAGTGTACGAACGTACGTTCGTAGGCGCATCCGCGCGAATCGTGCAGGACAGCACGGGTCCTGGTCAGGAAGGATGTCAGCCGGCGAGCTCGGGCGCGCCCGCGCGGGCTCGGCCCGTCGTCCGCGGCCGCCGTGGCGACGTCGTCGGCGTCGCCCATCGCCCTGGTGACGCCCGCGGCCGCGGCCCGCTCGCCCCGGAAGTAGCCGAGCCCCCACTCGGCGACCAGGGCCGGCGTACCGGAACCGCTCGTCGTCACCCAGTCCGGACCGGACGGCGCCGAGCTCCGCGAGCATCTGATCGCACCACGCCCGGTGCGCCTCGATCGCCGCCCGCAGGTCCTCGGGCGCGAGCAGGTGGCCGAAGAACACCCGCAGCGCCACGGGGTGGCGCAGGACGGGCGGCTCGGGCGGCGACGCCAGCCACGCCCGCACGGCGGCGTCGCCCGCGGCGGTGAGCCGGTACACCTTGGTCGACCGCGTGCCGTCGCGCACCACGCTGCGCTGAGCCACCAGGCCGGCCGCGGAGAGCCGCTCGACCTCGCGGTACACCTGGCTCATCGCCGGCGCCGACCAGAAGAACCGCAGCTCGTCGGCGAACCGCTTCAGCTCGTAGCCCGACAGCTCGCGCCCGAACGACAGCAGGCCCAGCAGCGTGTAGCCGGTCTGGGTCAGGGCCTCGGGGGCGGGATCGGGCGCGGCGGCCATCGCGGCCAGCCTATGTTCCCTTCGGGAAGACCGGCGCGTCCGTCACGGATCTGGCACATCGCGCGGTGCGGTCCTGTGCGAAACCGTGTGCCGCCTCGCGATGTGACCTCGCTAGCGTGAGCCAGGTCGAAGAGCTGGGCGGAGACACCACCTTGGTTCACGGGTGCCGCCGCGCCCGCGCCCGTGATGTGGAAGGACAGGCAGTGCGACGAACGAAGATCGTGGCGTCCATCGGACCGGCCTCGTGGGACGAGCCGGTCCTGCGGAAGGTCATCGCCGCGGGCGCCGACGTGATCCGCGTCAACCTGTCCCACGGCGAGCCCGCTGCCCAGCTCGCGCTCGTCGACCGGGTCCGCCGCGTGAGTGCGGACGAGCACCGGACGGTGGGCGTGCTGGTCGACCTCCCGGGGCCGAAGCTGCGCATGGCGCCGTTCCCCGACCGGGGCGTCCAGGTGGCCCCCGGCGACCGGCTCGAGCTGCGCTGCGGTGCGCCGGAGAGCGGCGACGAGGTCATCGGCGTCGATCTCGACCGGCTCGGGCCTGCTCCCGGGCGACCGGGTCGTGGCTGGCGACGGGGCCGTGGTGTTCGAGGTCGCTGTCGGCCGAGCCCGCCGGTGACGGCGCACAGGCACGCGCCGAGGTCGTCGTCCAGAGCGGCGGGCGGCTCCAGGGCCGGCCCGGCCTCCACCTGCCCGACGGCGTCGGCGGCATCGCCGGTCCCACCGCCCGCGACCTCGAGCTCGCCCGGGCCGCCCACGCCGCCGGCGCCGACGCGGTGGCCGCCTCGTTCGTCCAGCGGGCCGCCGACGTGCAGCGCCTCATCGACGCCCTCGGCCCCGACCGCCCGCAGGTGGTGGCGAAGATCGAGACGGCCTCGGCGGTCGAGCAGTCCGACGAGATCCTCGCCGTCGCCGACGCGGTCATGGTCGCCCGCGGCGACCTCGGGCATCCGCCTGCCCCTCGAGGACGTGCCCCACGTCCAGAAGCGCCTCGTGCGAGCCGCCATCGCCGCCGGCCGGCCCGTCATCACGGCCACGCAGATGCTCGAGTCGATGGTGACCGCCGCCTACCCCACCCGGGCCGAGGTGTCCGACGTCGCCAACGCAGTCTTCGACGGCACCGACGCCGTGATGCTGTCGGCCGAGACCGCCGTCGGCACCGACCCCGCCGAGGCGGTGGCCGTGATGGCCGCCGTCGTCGCCCGGGCCGAGCGCGAGGCCGACTACCTCCAGTGGGGCGCCAAGCTGGGCAAGCTCCGCCGCTCGCGCCCGCTGTCGACCACCGCCAAGATCACCGACGCCACCAGCGAGGGCGCGTGGCGGGCGGCCACCAACGTCGGGCGCCGCCGCCATCGTCTGCTGCACGCCGTCGGGCGACACCGCCCGGGCCGTGGCCCGGTTCCGGCCCACCGTGCCGGTCCTGGCGGTCACGCCGCACGAGTCGACCGCCCGTGGGCTGTCGCTGACCTGGGGCGTGTCCGCCGTGGTCGGCCCGGCGTGGACCACCACCGACGAGATGGTGTGGTTCGCCACCGAAGAGGCCGTCGCCGCCGGCGTCGCCAGCCCGGGCGACGTCATCGTGGTCATCGGTGGGTACCCCGGCGACCCCGATCCCGCCGCCGACGTCCTCCGCGTGGTCCGCCTCCGCTGACCGGGCCGGCCGCTCCGGGGCGCACGTCGAACCCGAGGCCCCGAGAACCCGAGGCAATGGGTTCCGTTCCGTCGAGGTCGAGGCAATGGGTTCCGTATCCGGAACTGTGGCCTCGACCCCGGTTGGCCGGAACCCATGACCTCGCCATCCCGGCGCCCTCCCCTCACCCCTCCCCGTCGCCATCGCCCTCGCCGTCGCCGTCGGCGGGCCCACCACGGCGGCTCGCCAGCCCCCGGGGCGGCCCCGAGAACCCGAGGCAATCGGTTCCGCTCCGGCGAGGATGAGGCAGGGGTTCCGAATCCGGAACCCATGACCTCGACCTCGGTCAGACGGAACCCATTGCCTCGCCGTCGGTCGGCCACGGCAGGACGCGGAGGCGGGGCCACAGCGCGGCCCAGCGGGCGGACTTGGTCTCGTACACCGAACGGGGCGCCACCACGGGGTTCGGGCGGAGCACGAACCCGAACACGTCCGCGAACCCAGCGGGGGCGTAGACCTCGTACCGCCCGTCCGTCAGGCGCACCGCCACCCGGCAGGCGTGGGCCGCGTACGTGTCCACGGCCGCCGCGCTCGACGTCAGGGGCGCGCACGGCACCCCGAAGTGGTCCTCGTACCAGAGGTGGACGCGGGCCTGGTTGCGCACCTCCACCTCGGCACCGAGATCGGCGAAGGCCGCCGCGCACCGCCGGATCACCACGTCCTCGGCGTCCCACGACAGGTCGGTGCCGTCGTGGTAGATCAGGTCGTAGTCCCCGATCCCCCGCTCGGGGTCGTGGCCCTCGAGCACGTTCCACACCGTCTGGAACAGGCACCCCGCCGCCAGGTACCAGTCGGTCAGGCCCAGCCCCTCGGCCCTCGCCAGCACCTCGACCACCTTGGGGTTCTGCAGGACGGCGGCGAGGAAGTCGGCCTCGGTCGGCTCGGCGGGCACGGGGCCAGGATGGCAGGAGGAATGGCGAGGCGCCGTCGGCGTTGTGCCTGTCGGAGCGTCGTTCCGATCCGTGTCGTGGCGAGAGGAGCCACCATGAGCGCGACCGTCCGTCGAACCGCTCGGGCGTACCTGGATCGGCGCACGCCCTGGGGCCCGCCGTGGTGGGTGTACGCCGTCGCGCTGGGCGCGGCCAACCTCGTCCGCCAGGCGGTGCTGTGGCGGACCGACGCCGGCGCGGCCGTCGGCTTCGCCGCCTTCGTGGCGATGGTGCTGGTCGTGTTCGGGGCGGTCACCGGTGCGGCCGCCGTGCTGCGGCGGCGCGACCTCGGCCACCGGGCGGTCGGTCGGGGCGCCGGGCCGCAGCAGCTGACCTTGTGGTCCGAAGGGGCGCAGGAGCCGGAAGTCGAGGCCGTCGACGAGGGCGGCGATCAGTCGTACGTCGCCTCGGCGGACCAGCGGCTGCCCTCGACGGCGAGCAGGTAGGCGGCGCCGGCGGCGGTCGTGACCTGGAGGCGGGCCCGGCGGCGGTGGCCCTGCGAGTCCCACCAGCGCTCGTCGTACGGCCAGGGGCCGGCCCAGGCCACCACGTCGGCCAGTGCCCGGGCGCCGGGCCGGTCGACCCGCACCTGGGCCGGCGGCGCGCTGAGCTCGCCCCGGCCGCTGACGAGCACCGCGTGGCCGGCGGCGTCGACCACCTCGGCCCGCAGCGGCGGGTCGTGGACCGTGGCGGGGGCGGGGGCGGGCACCGCACCCGGCCACGGCTCGGCGACCCAGCCCTCCTGCGCCGCCGGGCGGACCTCGGTGACGTCGTCGGCCGCCACGGCCACCAGGTCGACGCGCTCGGCGGGCCCGCGGCCGCCCCGCCACTCGGGCACCCGCACCGCCTCGACGCCGAGCAGGCCCTGCACCCGCGCCAGCGCCCGGGCGGCGCGATCGCCCGCCTCGACGGCGTCGACCGCTCCGGGCGCCCCGGTCCCGAAGGCGAGCTGCCGGCCGCCCGCCGGGACGATCTCGTCGGGCACCAGCCACAGCCGGGTCAGCCCGGCCGACGGACGGTTGGCCCCGGCGTTCAGCCACCCGTCGAGCTGCCACCGCACCCGGTCGGCGATGGCCAGAGCGGTGAAGGTGCCCTCGGTGCGCCACACCCGCTCGTGCGCCTCGCCGTGCTCGGTCTCGGCCCCGATCACCAGGCGGGTGCAGGCGCTGCCCCGGGCCGCCAGGCGGGCCTGCAGGTCGTCGACCAGCCGGCGGGCCACGAAGGCGGCGGCCTCGACCCGCTCGGCGGGCGGGTCGATCTCGGTCGACAGGGCCCAGTCCTCGGGCGGGGGGCGCGGTCACCGGCGGGCGCTCGTCGAGCCCGCTGGCCAGCCGGTGTGCGGCCAGCCCCTCGGCGCCGAAGCGGCCCGACGACCTCGGCGACCGGCAGCGCGGCCAGGGCGCCGAGCGTGCGCACGCCGAGCCGCTCCAGCACGTCCACCAGCTCGGGCCCGGCCGGGCCGCCGGGCTCGGCCAGCACGGTCACCGGCACCGGGGCGAGGAAGGCGGCGCTCCCCCCGGGCGGCACGACGGTCGGCCCGCCCGACCCCGAAGGGGACGACCGTGGCCGGCGGCGGGCGGCCAGCCCGGCGGCGAAGGGACCGTCGGCCACCCCCACCCGCACGGGAGCCCGCCCGGCCAGCGCCTCGGACGCCACCGCCGTGGCCAGCTCGGCCAGCGCCTCGTCGCCGCCGTGGTAGCGGGACGGCCCACGGGTGGGGAAGGCGCACGCCCCCGGGTAGGTGATCTCGATGCGGGGCGTGAGCGCCTCGAGGGCGGCGGGGATGGGCTCGAACGCCCGGGCCTCGCCGGCCGGGTCGTGGGCCAGCACGACCAGCTCGGGGCAGCGGGCCTGCGCGTCGCGCCGCCGCAGGTGGCGCTCGACCCCCTCGGCCCGGGCCGCGGGCGAGCAGGCCACCACCCGGTTGGCGTGGAACACGGCGGCGGGGACGTCGAGCGGCACCCCGGCGGCCACCACCGGCCAGTCGGGGCACCACACCACGAGCGTGCGGGTCACCTCGATCCGCCCGGTCACCGGTGCACCCTTCGGGCGCACCAGTGACCGAATCGCCACGTCGTGGCGCAGGGCCGACTGTGCCTCTGGACCTCGCTCCGCCCCGTCATGCGCTCTCCGGCGTGGGCGGCGGAGCCAGGGTCGGGGACGACCGGCGTCGACCGGCTGCCGCCCGGAGCGCGCTTCCGGGCGGACGCTGCCGCCCGGAGCGCGCTTCCGGGCGGACCCTGCCGGCACCCCGGGCGCACGGGCGGGTCCTGCCGGGGCCCCGGGGGAACGAGCGGTGGAGGACGGCCGGCGGGACCCGAGCGGGATGGGCTCGGCCACCGGCTCGACCGCCGCCACCGTGCCGTCGGGGCCGGGCAACCACAGCTCGGCCCGGCGCCCGCGGGACGCCTCGCCCCGGCCCCCGCCCTCGACGGTCACCCGCCGGCCCTGCAGGTACCCCCACCCCTCCCCCAGCCCCTCCCACCGCGACGACGTGACGGTGAGCCGCAGGGCGCTGCGCTCGCCGGGCAGCTCGCCGCCCACGGCCACCAGCACCGCGCCGCGCTCGCGCACGCGGGCCACGAGGCGCCGGGTGTCGGGCGCCCGCAGCCGGCAGTCGGCGGCGACCAGCACCACGTCGAACCCGTCGACGAGAGCGGCCACCACCGACGCCCATCCGGCCCGCTCGCGGCCGGGATCGGCCACCAGGGCGAGGCGTTCGAAGGCCACCCCCAGCTCGGACGCCGCCACCAGCCCCAGCGAGCCCAGGCCCACGGCCGCCACCCACGAGCCCGCTCGGGACGCCCCGGCGGCCAGGGCCAGCGCCATCGACGTCGCCCCCGCCACCCCGGGTCGGGCGTCGACGGCGGCGGTGGTGCCCCGCCGCAGCCCGGATGCGGGCAGGAGGACGTCCAGCGCGGGGAGCACCGGCAGCTGCCGGTCGCGGGCCAGGTCGGTGGGCCGCACCCGCTCGGCCAGGGCCTCGACCCCGGGCGCGGGAGGTCGCTCGTCCGCACGATCCCCGGGCACGGGGTCGCGAGCGAGCTCCTCCGCTCGAGCCACGGCCCCATGATCGAACACCTGTTCGGTCATGGCAAGGGCGGTGCCGGCGGCGGCACCGTGCGTCCCGGGCGCCCTTCGCCGCGGCGCCGTCGATGCCATGCTTCCCGGCCATGGCCGTCGACGTGCTCACCGACCGGGCGCTCAACCGGGCCACGCTGGCCCGCCAGATGCTGCTCGAGCGGTCGACCACCGTCGATCCCATGACCGCCGTCGACCGCCTCGTCGGGCTGCAGGCGCAGAACCCGCTCGACCCCTACCTGGCCCTGTGGTCGCGCCTGGCGGACTTCGACCCCGACGTCGTCGGTCGGGCCGTCGAGGACCGGCACCTCGTCCGGGCCGTGGTCATGCGGGGGACGATCCACCTCCTGACCGCGGACGACGCGCTCGCCCTCCCCGCCGTCGTCCAGCCGGTGCTCGACGCCGAGATCGCCCGCCACTCCGAGTACGCCCCCCACCTGCGCGACGTCGACATCGCCCCCGTCGTGGCCTTCGCCCGCGAGGTGCTGGCCGAGCAGCCGGCCACGATGACCCGGCTGCGGGCCGCCATCGCCGAGCGGTTCCCCGACGTCCACCCGGCGGCGGCGGCCTACGCGACCCGCTGTCTCGTGCCGCTCGTGCAGGTGCCACCCCGCGGCGTGTGGGGACGGAAGGGGCAGGTCACGCTCACCCCGGTCGACGCCTGGCTGGGCCGCCCGCTCGGCACCGCTCCCGCGCCCGACGGCGCGGTGCTGCGGTACCTGGCGGCGTTCGGTCCGGCCACCGTGGCCGACGTCGCCGCCTGGTGCCGGCTCACCGGCATGCGCGAGGTGCTCGACCGCTTGGCCCCGGGCCTGCGCACCTTCACCGACGAGCGGGGCCGCACGCTCTACGACGTGCCCGACGGCCCGCTCCCCGACCCCGACGTCGAGGCGCCCGTGCGCTTCCTGCCCGAGTACGACAACTCGCTCCTGTCGTTCGCCGACCGCAACCGGTTCGGGTCCGACGAGAACCGCCGCTTCTCGGGCGGGCGCGACCCGTTCAAGGGCAGCGTCCTGGTGGACGGCCGGGTCCGGGCGATCTGGTCCCCGGTGCCGGGGGCGCCGAAGGGTCGTCCGGCCGTCACCGTCACCCACCACCCGCTGACCGCGCCGCAGGCGGCGGACGTGGAGGCCGAGGGCCGGCGCATGGCCGTGTTCTGGCTGGGGGCGACCGACGAGGACGCGGCGGACGTCCGCCTCGTCCCCCTGTCGACCGGCTGAGCGGCTGACGGCTGACCGGCGACCGGCTGAGCCGGCTACTCGACCGTCACGCTCTTGGCCAGGTTGCGGGGGCGGTCGACGTCGCGGCCCAGCGCCACCGCCGCGTGGTAGGCGAGCAGCTGCAGCGGGATGCCGAGCACGACCGGCGCCAGCTCGGGCTCGGCCCGCGGCACCCGCAGGACCGCGGCGAACCGGTCGTCGTCGGGCACGGCGTCCGCGCTCGGCGTCGGTCACCGCGACGACGGGGCCGCGCCGGGCGCGGATCTCCTCCACCGAGGACAGGTTCTTCTCCAGCAGGTGGTCGTCGGGCAGCACCACCACGGTCGGCACGTCGGGGCCGACCAGCGCCAGCGGGCCGTGCTTCAGCTCGGCGGCGGGGTAGGCCTCGGCGTGGACGTACGAGACCTCCTTCAGCTTCTGCGCCCCTTCCAGCGCCACGGCGTACCCGCCCACCCGGCCGACGAAGAACATGCTCGCCGCCGGGGCCACCACCTCGCGGGCCACCGCGGCGATGGCGTCCTCGCCCGCCAGCACGGCCGCGATGTGGTCGGGCAGTGCGTCGAGGCCGTCGATGAGCCGGGCGCCGTCGCCCGGCCCGAGGTCGCGCACCCGCCCGAGGTGCAGGGCCAGCAGCGCGAACGCCACCACGGTCGACGTGTAGCTCTTGGTCGACGTGACCGAGAGCTCGGACCCGGCGTGGATGTAGACGCCCGACCCGCACTCCCCCGCGATCGTGCTGCCGGGGGCGTTCACGACACCGATGACGTCGCCGCCCTTGCGCTTGACCTCCTGCACCGCCGCGAGGGTGTCGAACGTCTCGCCCGACTGGCTGACCGCCACGTACAGGGTCTCGGGGTCGATCACCGGGTTGCGGTAGCGGAACTCGGACGCCGTCTCGGCGTCGGCCGGGAGCCGGCTGAGGTCCTCGATGAGCAGCGCCCCGGCCAGCCCGGCGTAGTAGGCCGACCCGCAGCCCAGGATCTTCACCCGCCGCACGCCGAGCAGGTCGCGGGCCGACAGGTCCAGGCCGCCGAGGTGGGCGGTGGCGAAGCGGCGGTCGAGCCGGCCGCGCAGCGTCTGGGCGACGGTGGTCGGCTGCTCGTGCATCTCCTTGTGCATGTAGTGCTCGTGGCCGCCGAGGTCGAAGGCGGTGGCGGTCACCTCGGTGGTGGCCGGCGCCTTGTCGGTGGGGCGGGCGTCGAGCGTGAAGGTGCGGTAGGCGTCGGCGTGGAGGACCGCCATCTCGTGGTCGTCGAGGTGGACGACCTGATCGGTGTGGCGGACCAGCGCGGCGGCGTCGGACGCCACGTAGTGCGCCCGCCGGCCCACGCCGAGCACGACGGGGCTGCCGTTGCGGGCCACGACGATGCGGTCGGGCTGGCGGTCGTCGACCACGGCCAGCCCGTAGGTGCCGACGACCATCGACAGGGCCTCGCGCACCGCCTCCTCGAGGGGCAGGTCGGTGGCTCGCAGGCCGATCAGCTGGGCGACGACCTCGGTGTCGGTGTCGGACACCATCTCGACACCCTCGGTGGCCAGCTTGGCCCGCAGCTCGGCGGCGTTCTCGACGATGCCGTTGTGGACGACGGCGACGTGGCCCGACGCATCGGTGTGCGGGTGGGCGTTGCCGTCGGTGGGCTCGCCGTGGGTGGCCCACCGGGTGTGGCCGATGCCGACCGGTCCCTTCAGGCGCTTGGGCAGCGCGGCGACGAGGTCGTCGACCCGCCCGGCCCGCTTGTGGACCTTGAGCCCGGACGGGGCGAGCACGGCCACGCCGGCCGAGTCGTAGCCCCGGTACTCGAGGCGGGCCAGCCCCTCGACGAGGACGGGGACGGCGTCGCCCGTCCCGATGTAGCCGACGATCCCGCACATGGTCGTGTCTCCCTTCGGCCCGGGTGGGCCGGTCGTTCAGCCGTAGACGATCCGGCGGAGCTGCCGGGCCGACAGCGAGGGTGCGGCCACGGGCCGCGCCGCCAGCTCGGCCGCGATGCGGTCGAAGATCTCGGTGTTCGACCGGCCGGCGGCCTGGAGCTCGCGGTGCCGGCGGCGGACGAGGGCCTCGACCGGCTCGTCGAAGTAGGCGACGACGTCGTCGACCACCCGCTGGGCGATCCCGACGGGAAGCCGCGTGGTGCGCACGAGGTGGTCGACGAGATCGCCGTGCTGCTCCGCCATGACGGGCAATCCTGCCGACGATCACGCCCGAACGCAACGATCCTGCCCGATTTCGGGCAAGATCGCCGGTGGTCGCAACCCAGGATCGGATTTCCCCGCGAGATCGGTCGCTCCAGCGACCGATCTCGCGGGGAAATCGTTCCCTCGGGGTGGGGCGGGGCTACGGGAAGAGGCCGCGGGCCGTGATGGCGGCGGCGACGCGCTCGACCGCCACCACGTGGGCGGCCGTGCGGACGTTCACGCTCAGCGTCTCGGCCCGCGCCCACACCTCGTTGAACGCCGTCTCCATGCGCGACCGCAGGCGCTCGGCCACCACCTGGTCCTCCCAGGGGTAGCCCTGCTGGGCCTGGGCCCACTCGAAGTAGCTGGCCGTGACACCCCCGGCGTTGGCCAGGATGTCGGGCACCACCACGATGCCGCGCTGGTCCAGCACCGGCTGGGCCTCGACGGTGGTCGGCCCGTTGGCCGCCTCGACGACGAGCTTGGCCCGCAGGCGCCCGGCCACGTCGGCGTCGATCACCCCGCCGAGCGCCGCGGGCACCAGCAGCTCGCACTCGACGTCCCACACCGCGTCGGCGTCGAGCGGCTCGCCGCCCGGGAACCCGGCCACCGATCCCGTCTCGGCCACGTGGTCGGCCAGCGCTCCGACGTCGAGCCCGCCCTCGTTGAGCACGGCCCCGCCGATGTCGCTGACGGCCACCACCCGCATGCCGGCCGACGCCAGCAGGAAGGCGAGCGGCCCGCCGACCTTGCCGAAGCCCTGCAGCACCGCCCGGCCGCCGACGAGCGGGATGCCCAGCTCGCGCAGGGCCACACGGGCGCAGGCCAGGCAGCCGGCCGACGTGGCGCCCGAGTGGTTCCGGGTGCCGCCGATCGACAGCGGCTTGCCCGTCACCGAGCCGGGCAGCATGCGCCCCTGCACCATCGACAGCGTGTCCATCAGCCAGGCCATGACCCGGCCGTCGGTGTTGACGTCGGGGGCCGGGATGTCGTTCTCGGGGCCCGAGGATGGGGCTGATCTCGTAGGTGAACCGGCGCGTCACCCGCTCGAGCTCGGCCAGCGACATCCGGCGCGGGTCGCACCGCACGCCGCCCTTGGCGCCGCCGAACGGCAGGTCCACCAGGGCGGTCTTGAAGGTCATCATGGCGGCGAGGGCCTTGACCTCGTCGGCGTCGAGGTCGGGGTGGAACCGGATACCCCCCTTGCCGGGCCCCCGGGTGGTGTCGTGGTGGACCCGCCACCCGGTGAACACCTCGACAGTCCCGTCGTCGAGGCGAACGGGCACGGCCACCTCGAGCAGCCGCCGCGGCGTGCGCAGCATGCGGTGGACGTCGTCGTCGAGCTTCGCCAGCTCGGCGGCTTCGTCCAGGTGATCGAGAACGGCCTGCCAGGCCCTTGCACTCATCGTCTCTCCCTCTGCCGACCGACGTCGTTGGCGGTCGACCCCCCAAGCATGCCCTCTCGGCGGGGAGGGGAAGACGCTAACTGGCAGATGTGGGTTCGTCGGCCTCGGGACGCGGGGCGTTCGGGGTGGTCACGCGCTCGTCGATCGGCTCGGTGACGGCCTCGGACGAGGCCACCGCGGCATCGGCCTCGGTGACGGACTCGGGCGCGGCCTCGGCGTCGGGGTCGGGCTCGACCGCCCGCTCGGCGCCCTCGGGAGCAGGGCCGTCGCCGGCCGGCGGGTAGTAGATGTACAGCCCGCGGATGACGTCGAGCAGCTTCTCGCCCGTCCACCCGTCGGTGAGGTGCACGGTGACCATGCTGCCGTTGGCGTGGACGTCGGTGACGCCGCCGCTGTCGAACAGGCGGCGGGCCAGCTCGTCGACGGGTCGGTCGTCGAGGACGTCGTCGACCGACGCGTAGCGCTCGTGGCCCATGCCGGTGAGCGACCGGTTGGTCTCGAACCGGGCGACGCCCGGCGTGGACGATGGCTTCTCGACGACGGTGATCGGCTGTCCCATGGCGGGCGGCATGATATCCCTGTCGCATGGCGACCGAGACCATCGAGGTCACAGGCCACATCGTCGACTCGCTGTTGCTGGCCAAGATCCTCGACACGATCCTCGAGGCGGGCTGCGACTACGAGATCGCCGAGGTGTCGATCGGCAAGACCAGCCTCGACCCGTCGAGCGCCCGCATCGCGGTCACCGGCGACGACGACGTGTTGGGCCCGCTGCTCGACGAGCTGCAGGTGCACGGAGCCAACCGCACCGAGCAGGAGGACGTGGCCGTCGAGGTGGCCGACCGCGACGGCGTGCTGCCGACGGGCTTCTACTCGACCACCAACCTCGCCGGCGCGGTGCGGGTCGACGGCGAGTGGCTGCCGGTCGACAACCCCGAGATGGACTGCGGCCTCGTCCTGCGCAACGGCCACGCCGAGACCGTGCCGATGCACAGGGTCCGCGCCGGCGACCGGGTGGTCGTGGGCAGCGAGGGCGTGCGGGTGCAGGCCCCCGCCACCGCCCGCGACACCCAGATGTTCGAGTTCATGGCCTCCGAGGTCTCCTCCGAGAAGCCGAAGGCGCTGCTCGTCGCGAGGGTGGCCGACCGGCTGCGGGCCGCCCGCGACCGGGGCGGGAAGGTGCTGGTCGTGGCCGGGCCCGCGGTCGTCCACACCGGCGGCGCCCCCGACCTGGCCCGTCTCGTCGAGGCCGGCTGGGTCGACGTGCTGTTCGCCGGCAACGGGTTCGCCACCCACGACATCGAGGCCAACGTCCTCGGCACGTCCCTCGGCGTGTCGGTGGTCGAGGGCACGCCCACCGAGGGCGGCCACGCCAACCACCTGCGGGTCATCAACGAGGTGCGGCGCCACGGGTCGATCGCGGCCGCGGTCGGGCGCGGGGTTCGTGACCGGCGGGGTGATGCGCGCCTGCGTCGAGCAGCAGGTGCCGTTCGTGCTCGGCGGCTCGATCCGCGACGACGGCCCGCTGCCCGACGTCCTCACCGACACCGTGGCGGCGGCCGACACCATGCGGGCCCACCTGCCCGGCGTGCAGGTGGCGCTGATGCTGGCGTCGACCCTCCACGCCATCGCCACCGGGAACTGCCTGCCGGCGGGGGTCGAGACGTTCTGCGTCGACATCAACCAGGCGGTGGTGACGAAGCTGGCCGACCGGGGCAGCCATCAGGCGCTCGGGGTGGTCACCGACGTGGGGCCGTTCGTCCGCCAGCTCGCCGACCAGCTGGTGGGAGCCGCATGACGGCCGCGCTGTCCTGGGGCCGGCGGTACGTGATGTGCCCGCCGGTGCACTTCGGGGTGCTGTACGAGATCAACCCGTGGATGCACCGCGAGGTCACGGTCGATCCCGACGAGGCCCGCGCCCAGTGGGACCGGCTGGTGGCGACGCTGCGCGAGGCCGGGGCCGACGTCGAGGTGATGGACCCGCACCCCGACGTGCCCGACCTCGTGTTCACGGCCAACGCCGGGCTGGTGAACGCGGCGCCGAGCGCCGGGCACGACGGCGGCCAGTTCGTGCCCAGCAACTTCCGCCACCCCGAGCGCCAGCCCGAGACCCCGGTCAACGCCGCCGTGGTTCGGCGGGCGCGGGTGGCGGGTCGACACGCCTGCCCGACGACCTCGACCACGAGGGCGCAGGCGACGCCCTGCCGTTCACGCCCGAGAGCGGGCGGACGGTGCTGCTGTCGGGCTACTCGTTCCGGTCCGACGCCTCGGCCGCCACCGCGCTGTCCCGCCTGCTCGGCTGCCCGGTGCGCCCCGTCCAGCTCGTGGACCCGCGGCTCTACCACCTCGACCTGACGTTCTGCCCGCTCGACGGCCGCCGGGCCATCGCCGCGCCGCTCGGCTGGGACGCCTACGGGCTGAAGGTGGTGGAGGCGCTCGTGCCCGAGCTGCTGGTGCTGACCGACGACGAGGCGCTGTCGTTCTGCGCCAACTCGGTGGTCGTCGACCGCACGGTCGTCATGCCGACCACGCCGCCGCGGGTCGGCCGCCAGCTCGAGGACTGGGGGTTCGACGTCGTCGAGTGCCCGGTCGACGAGTTCCTCAAGGCCGGCGGGGGCTGCCGCTGCCTGACGCTGGCGCTGGACACCGTGCTGGCGGCGCGGTCCGAGCCGACCGGACGCGCGGATCAGGCCGTGGGCGCGTAGGTCGGGTCGGCGTCGCCCGCGGGCGTCACGCGCCTGCCGGCGCGGCGCACCTCGCGCCAGGCGAGCACCGACAGCACGATCGACACGACGGCCAGCACGGTGTGGACCACCTTGAACCCGACCTCGTGGTCCGCCACGAGGATGCCGACGTCACGCACCACCCACACGGCCGTCGACCAGGCCGCCAGCGCGCCCACGGTCGACGAGCCGGGTGCGTTCGGAGCCCCGCCAGAGGGCGACCACCACCGCGACGGCGAGCAGCGTGAAGCTCAGCGCCAGGCCGGTGCGGCCGACCTTCTCCCCCGTGTCGAGGTCGGCGTCGCGCCAGATGTTGCCGATGCGGGTGGTCCAGACGAAGAACGTCCAGGCCACCAGGGCGAGCGCGAACGGGTGGCGGCGCATGGCGCCAGGGTACGGAGCGGCCGCGCTCCCGCTCCAGACGGCGACGCCCGCGCCGGGGTCAGCCGCCCGACTCGACGTCGGAGTCGTCGACCGGGGTCTCGCGCCGCTCGTCGCCGCGGGGGAAGGCGCCGGGGGCGATGGGCGGCCCGTCGGCGGCGTCGCCGTCGAACTCGGGGAGGAGGTCGTCGGCCTCGGCCTGCCGGCGAGCGGCCTCGATGCCCTCGCCGAGGTGGTCGAGGCGCTCCTGCATCTCGTCGGGCTTGCTGCTCACCTCGGCGAGGTGATCGTGCAGGCGTTCGACGGGCTGCTGATCGTCGCTGTCGTCGCTGTCGTCGGTTCTCGGAGACGTCGGGTGAGTCGGCCACGTGGTGTGGGTACACCCGCGGCCGCTCCCCGTCAATCGAACAGCGTGCCCTGCGGGTCGGGCCGCACCAGCCGCGGCACGCCGCCCCACGGAAGCGAATCCATGAACACCCAGCTCCGGCGGTGGATCGCCGACGGGCCGACGCCGCGGAGCGAGGCCTTGTGGCGCGGGCACGGGTACCCCTTGTTCTGGTCGAACCACCACAGCGGGTAGTGCTCGGCCTCGGCCCGCATGATGCGGTCGCGGGTCACCTTGGCCAGGATCGAGGCCGCCGAGATCGACAGGCAGCGGGCGTCGCCCTTGACGATCCGCTGGGCGATGCCGCCGCCGACGAAGTCCCACTTGCCGTCGAGCAGCACGCGGTCGGGCCGCACGCCGAGGCCCTCGATGGCCCGGCGGGCGGCGAGGCGCTGGGCCTCGCTCATGCCCAGCTCGTCGCACTCCTCGGCGGTGGCGTGGCCCACGGCCCACGCGGTGCACCACGAGCCGATGCGGTCGAACAGCGCCTCGCGCTCGGCCTCGGTCAGCTGCTTCGAGTCGCGGATCTTGTACACGCGCCGGTCGCGGGGCAGCACGGCGGCCCCGAGCGTGAGCGGCCCGGCCCACGCGCCCCGGCCGACCTCGTCCATGCCCACGACGACGTCGTGCCCCGCGTCCCACAGGGCTCGCTCGTAGGCGAGAGACGGCGACCGCCCCTGCAACGCCTTGCGCAGCGTGGGAGCGGTGACGGCCATCGGGGCCGAGGCTAACCCTCGCAGCCGACCGCCGGGATCACCGGCGGAGCACCCGCGCCGACCGTCGGGATCACCCCAGCTTGGCGATGTTGGCCGCCTCGTCGCCCTCGGGCTCGGTGGCGAGGAAGGCGTCGAGCATCTCGTCCGCCAGCGCCGGCGAGGTGAGCCGCAGCCCGAGGGCGAGCACGTTGGCGTCGTTCCACCTGCGGGCGCCGGCCGCGGTCTCGGGGTCGGTGCACAGCGCGGCCCGCACGCCCGGCACCTTGTTGGCGGCCATCGACACGCCCGTGCCGGTCCAGCAGCACACGACGCCCCGGTCGGCGTCGCCGCCCGCCACGGCCTCGCCGACCCGCCGGCCGACGTCGGGCCACGGGTCGCCCTCCCCCACGACGGCCACCTCGTGGCCCCGCTCGGCCAGCGCCGCCTTCAGGCGGTCGGTGAGGGCGGTCCGCTCGTCGGTGCCGAACGCGATGCGCACCCGTGCAGCGTACGGCGACCCGAGCCGCCGCCGGCGTCCGTCGGGCACGGCTCTCGCCTGCGCGGTCGGCCCGCGGTAGACCACCCGCCATGACCCCCTACGAGGTGACCCACGGCAAGGGCTTCCGCCTGGCGGACCACGACCCCCGGGCCGACAGCGGCATCGGGGGCAAGAAGGCGGGCCGGGCCGAGGTGGCGAAGCTGACCGTGCGGCTCGAGGAGCTGCACGAGAAGCTGTACGCCGACGGGCGCCACAAGGTGCTGGTGGTCCTGCAGGGGATGGACACGTCGGGGAAGGGCGGGGCGATCCGCAAGGCGTTCGAGGGGCTGGACCCCACGGGGGTGCACGTCGCCACGTTCAAGGCGCCCACCGAGACCGAGCTGGCCCACGACTTCCTGTGGCGGATCCACCCCCACGCCCCCGAGGACGGCCACATCTCGATCTTCGACCGCAGCCACTACGAGGACGTGCTGATCGTGCGCGTCCACGACCTCGTGCCGCAGGCGCGGTGGAAGGCCCGCTACGCCCACATCCGCAACTTCGAGCAGATGCTGGCCGACGAGGGCACGGTGATCCGCAAGTTCTTCCTGCACATCTCGAAGGAGGAGCAGGCGGCGCGCCTCCAGGCCCGGATCGACAACCCGCACAAGCACTGGAAGTTCCGCAAGGAGGACCTGACCGAGCGGGAGCGGTGGGACGACTACCAGGAGGCCTACGAGGAGGCCATCCGGCGCACGGCCACCCGCGACGCCCCGTGGATCGTGGTGCCCGCCGACCGCAAGTGGCACCGGGACTACGTGATCTGCCGCACCATGGTCGAGACGCTCGAGAGCCTCGACCTGCGCTACCCCGAGCCGGTGGAGGACCTGTCGGGCATCACGGTCACCTGAGCGGGCTCAGCCCGCCTTGCCCGGCCGCCCGGGGGCCAGCAGGCCGCGGCGGCGAGCCTCCTTGACCCACCGCTGCGCGGTCGTGACCGGGACGTCGTTGGCGTCGGCCAGGTCGGCCACGGGGCGGGCGGACGAGGTGGCGAGGGCACGGTAGGCGGATGCCACCGCGTCGTAGAACGCGTCGGGGTAGCCCCGCACGGCGTTGGTGCGGAGCCGGGCCGCGATGGTGGCGTTCGTCCGGCGGGGCGGCCGGTCGGGCGCACTGGCGTGGAGCTGCCCGTTGGCGGCGGCCTCGATGCGCCCGATCGGGATCGAGCGCAGCACCTCGGCCGAGACGATGCCCTCGACGTGCAGATCGACGACGTGCAGCCGCCCGTCGTCGCCACCGGCCACCCGGACGCGGACCGACGCCTGCGCGGCGGGCCGGGAGCGGTCGATCCAGGCGTGCCAGTCGTCGTCGAGGGGCACCAGGCGGGCGGGCACGCCGCCGACAGTAGTCGCGCACCACGCCCTGAGGTACCTATTGAGCGGATCGAGACGTCTGATTACGCTCAAACCGACAAAGAGATCCGCATCCTGCGGACCGGAAAGAGTGGGATGAACGCAACCCTGATCGCTGCCGCGGTGGCGGCACTGATCGTCGTCGTCGTGGTGTTGAAGTCGGTGCACCGCATCGGGCCGTCCGAGGTCGGCCTCGTCACCAAGAAGCTCGCCTTCCGCAAGCTGAAGGACGACAACCCCGTCGCCTTCCGAGGCGAGGCGGGCTACCAGGCCGAGTTGCTCATGCCCGGCCTGCGGTTCCGGTTCTGGCCGGTGTTCTCGGTCGACCGGCACCCGTGGGTGCAGGTGCCCGCGGGCGAGATCGGCGTCGTGATCGCCCAGGTCGGCGCACCCCTCCCCATCGGCGCCAAGAGCGCCCGCTACCACGCGTCGTTCGGCGACTTCTCCGATCTCCGGCCGTTCCTGGCCGGCGGCGAGAAGGGCGTGCAGCGCCCCGTCCTGCCTCCGGGCACCCTGGTGCCGATCCACCCGGTGGCGTTCATCGTCATCACCTCCCGCGAGGTGTTCGGCGTGCCCGTCGCCCCCGACCTGGCCACGCTGGCCGCCGGCCCGGGCCTCAGCCCCGAGTCGTTCGGCCTCTCGGCAGACCAGCTGCGCGTCGTCGTCATCGCCCCCCAGGGGGCCGAGGACGTGATCGGGCTCGTCACCACCCTCGAGGGCACGCCGCTCGACAAGGGCGACATCGCCTCGCGCCTCGGCGGCTTCGACGACATGGCCGCCCTCGAGGCCGACGCGGGGACCACCGACGCCGAGCTCATCGAGACGCTGCTCGGCTCGAAGAACGAGCTCCACAACAACTACCAGGACTTCCAGGGCTTCCTCGACGCCGGGGGACGCATCGGCCTGCAGCACGACCCGCTGCTGTACGGCGCCTACCTGCTCAACCCGTTCCTGGTGCGCGTCCAGCTCGTGCCCATGCTGGTGGTGAACCAGGGCGAGGTGGCCGTGATCAAGGGCTTCGTCGGCCTGCCGACGCTCGACACGTCGGGCGCCGAGTTCAAGTTCGGCTCGATCGTGCGCCCCGGCCACCGCGGCATCTGGAAGGAGCCGCTGCGCACCGGCAAGTACGCCATCAACCCCCGCGTCTACGCGGCCGAGATCGTGCCGACGTTCATCCTCACCCTCAACTGGGCGAACGCCCAGAGCCAGGCGCACGACCTCGACGCCCGGCTCGAGCCCATCGTGGGCAAGAGCCGCGAGGGGTTCATCTTCACCATCGACCTGCAGGTGCAGATCCACGTGTCCGACACCAAGGCGCCGAAGGTGATCTCGATGGTCGGCACGATGCTCAACCTGGTCAACGAGGTGCTGCAGTCGGCCGTGGGCAACCACTTCCGCAACACGCTGCAGGACCTCGAGGCGGTGCAGTTCATCGAGACCCGGCGCGAGGTGCAGGGCGCGGCCTTCCGGGCCGTCAGCGAGTACCTGGCCGCCTACGACGTCGAGACGAGGGGCGTCTACATCCAGGACGTCGTGTTCCCCGAGGCGCTGGTGCAGGTGCTGACCCGGCGCGAGATCGCCAACCAGGAGCGCACCACCTACGTCGAGCAGGAACGGGCCGAGACCGCACGCGTCGAGGTCGAGAAGGCCCGGGGCACCGCCGACATGCAGGCCCAGCTGGCGGCGGCGCAGGTGTCGGTCGACATCAGCACCAACGAGGCGCGGGCCCGCGAGGCGGCAGCCAACGGCGAGGCCGCCTACGTGCGCCTGACGGGTCAGGCCGAGGCCGACCGCACCCAGGCCATCGGCCTGGCCGAGGCCCGCGCCACCGAGGCGCGCGGCCTGGCCCAGGCGGCCGGCTTCGAGGCCCAACGCGACGCCATCGGCGAGATGGCCACCGCGCTGGTGGCCGTGGCGGGGGCGGTCGCCGAGGGCCGCATCGACATCATGCCCGAGGTGCTGGTCACGGGCGGGGGCGGCGCCCTCGACGGGTTGGCCGGCACGCTGATGAACCTGCTGCGGGCGGGCGGCGCCAACGGCAACGGCAGCGGTGACGGGCCGGGGGCGCACCTGCCGCTCCCCGAGGCGCCGATCGAGGCACCGCTCGACCGCCCGGTCGAGCCGGTCACCCCCGCCGAACCGGTCGCTCCCGCCGGCTGACCCGCGACCCGTCCCGGCGTCCGTTCGCCTCGCCCAGCCCGGCGGACGGACGCCGGTTCGGCGCGTCCTGTGACATGGGCCACGTTGGCCGTATCCGATAATTCCGATAAACATGATCGGACTTATCGGAATTAGCTCATGGGGTCGCCGCCAATGCCACGAAGCACACTGCCGGGATCGCTCCTGGCTGCCCTCCTGTCCCTCGTCGCGGTGACCGCGTGCAGCGCCGACGCCTCGACACGGGCGGGGGACGAGGACGCAGCGCCCACCACCACCGCCGCCGCGGTGGAGCTGCCCGACGAGGTCCCGCCCGGCACGACGCTGCGCGTCGGCGACCAGCTCGACTACCTCCAGACCGTCCTCGAGCTCGCCGGCGAGGACGAGGACTTCCCCTACGAGGTCGAGTACTCGTCCTTCGTCGGCGGTCCGCCGATGCTCCAGGCCTTCCAGGGCGACGCGCTCGACACCGGCTTCGTCGGCAGCACGCCGCTGATCTTCGCCCAGGCCGCAGGGCCAGGACATCGTGGCCGTCGCCGGTTGGGCCGGCGAGGGCAGCGCCTACAGCCTGGTGACCGCCCCCGGGGTCGACGACATCGACGGGTGGGACGACCTGGCCGGCGCAAGCGCGTCGCCTACCAGCGGGGCACGGCCGCCGAGGCGGTGCTGCTGCAGGCGCTCGACGCCGCCGGCATCGATCCGTCCGACGTCACCACCGTCGACCTGCCGCTCACCCAGATCAGCGCCGCGCTGCAGGGCGGCTCGGCCGATGCCGGGATCTCGGTCGAGCCGCTCACGAGCGTCTACCTCGCAGCCAACCCCACGGCCGCCGCGGTCGACGACGCCGCCGAGATCACCGACCGCTCGTCGTTCGTGATCGCCACCACCGAGACGCTCGACGACCCCGCCCGGTCGGCGGCGCTCGCCGACTACGTCTCCCGCCTGGTCCGCGCCTTCGCGTACCTGCAGGACCACCCCGACCTCATCGCCCAGACCGTCTACGTCGACCAGTACGGGCTGACGCCCGAGCGGGCGGCCGAGATCGTCGAGGCCCAGGGCGGTGGCGCCGTCGTTCGTCGACCTACCCGGTGAGGTGCTCGAGCCAGCAGCAGGTCCTCGCCGACCTGTTCGTCGAGGCCGGCCAGATCCCCGAGCCCGATCGACGTCGCCGCCGAGTTCGACGGCCGGTTCAACGACCTCGTCGCAGCAGGTGCAGGGCGGATGACCGAGCGAAGCGAGGTCCGGAAGCACAGTCGGCCCTGCGCCACGAAGTGGCGATTCGGTCACCGGTGCGCCCGAAGGTGCACCAGTGACCGACGTCCTCGACGAGGCGCCGCCCGCGGCCTCGCCCCGCCCTCCCGCCCGGCGGCCGCACCGACCCTCACCCGCCTCCCGACCCGCGCGGCCGGGAGGCCGCCCGACGGCGCCTCCGTGTCCCCCGCGGCCTCGAACGCCTCGCCGGCGTGGCCGCTGCTGTTCGCCCTGTGGGAGCTGGCCGCGCGGGTCGGCTGGCTGCCGCCCGGACATCCTGGCCGGGCCGTCCGACGGTGCTCACCGCCGGGTGGGACCTGGCCCGCGACGGCACCCTCGGCGAGGCCCTCTGGTGCCTCGGTCACAGCGGGTGGTGTGGGGCCTCGGCATCGGCATCCCCATCGGCACCGTGCTCGCCCTGCTCGCCGGCCTGTCCCGGGTGGGCGACGACCTGGTCGACGCCAACCTGCAGATGCTCCGGTTCGTGCCCGATCATCGGCCTGCAGCCGCTGCTCATCGTGTGGCTCGGGGTGGGCGAGACCGCGAAGATCACCATGATCGTGCTCGGCGTCGCCTTCCCGATCTACGTCAACACCAGCGCGGCCATCCGCGCCATCGACCCCGGGTACCTCGAGCTGGCCGGCGTCGTCGGGCTCGGACCGGCCGCCCGCATCCGGCGGGTCGTGCTGCCCGGCGCGCTGCCCGGGTTCCTCGTCGGCCTGCGCCTGGCGACCGCGCGTGGCCTGGCTGCTGCTCGTGTTCGCCGAGCAGATCAACGCCAGCAGCGGCATCGGCTACCTGATGATCCGACGCCCAGACGTTCTTCCAGACCGACGTCATCGTCGTGTGCCTCGTCGTCTACGCGGTCCTCGGCCTGCTGTCCGACGCGCGGCGTGCGGGCCCTCGAGCGGAGGCTGCTGCGGTGGCAGCCGGGACGCTGACCGACGACGCCCTCGAGCGGGCCACGGCCGCCGGGCTCGCCGTCGCCATCCGCGGCGTCCGGCGTGCCTTCGGCGACCGCGACGGTGCTGCGAGGGCTCGACCTCGACGCTCGGCCCGGGCGAGTTCGTCGCCCTCCTCGGCCGCAGCGGCTCGGGCAAGAGCACGCTGCTGCGGGTCCTGGCCGGGCTCGACGGCGGCGCCGAGGGCGACGTCCTCGTCCCCGAGCGCGCGCTCGGTGGTGTTCCAGGACCCCCGCCTGCTGCCGTGGGCCACGCGTCCTCGACAACGTGGTGCTCGGCCTCGACGGGGCCGACGCCGACGCCCGGGGCCGGCGGGCCGCTGGCCGAGGTCGGGCTGGCGGGCCACGAGGACGACTGGCCGAAGACGCTGTCGGGCGGCGAGGCCCAGCGGGCCGCCCTGGCCCGGGCGCTGGTGCGCGACCCCGAGCTGCTCCTGCTCGACGAGCCGTTCGGCGCCCTCGACGCGCTGACCCGGATCCGGATGCACGCGCTCGTCCAGCGAGCTGTGCGCCCGTCACCGCCCGGCGGTGCTGCTCGTCACCCACGACGTCGACGAGGCGGTCCTGCTCGCCGACCGGGTGCTCGTGCTCACCGACGGCGCCATCTCGCTCGACGTGCGCGGTCGAGCGTCCCCGGCCCCCGCCGGCGCGGCCACCCCGAGTTCCTCGTCCCTGCGCTCGCGCCTGCTGGCCGAGCTCGGCGTCGACGAGGTCGCCGAGGGCGCCCACGGCGACCCGGACCTGTCCACCGAATCCCGTCCCGACCACAAGGAGACCAGCCATGACCCTCACCGCGTCCACAGCCCCGGAAGCCCCGCCCTCCGTCGACCTCGACGTCGCCCCGCTCTCCGGCACGATCGGCGCCGAGATCCGCGGCGTCGACCTGCGCGGCCCTCGACGACGCCACCGTCGCCGCCATCCGCCGGGTGTGGCTCGACCGCAAGGTGGTGTTCTTCCCCGGCCAGCACCTCGACCCCGACGAGCACCTCGCCTTCGCCGGCCCGCTTCGGCGAGCCGACCGAGGGCCACCCGGTCATCCCGGGCATCGACGGGCCACCCCGAGGTGTTCGAGATCGACTACACCGCGGCCCGCGAGCTCTACGCCAGCTACGGCGACGTGAGCACGCGGTCGCCGGGGCATCCACTGGCACACCGACGTCACCTTCGTGAAGCGCCCGCCGCTGGGCTCGATCCTGCGGGCCGTCGTCGTGCCGCCGAGCCGGCGGCGACACGCTGTTCTCCGACCAGCAGGCCGCGTTCGACGGCCTGAGCCCGGCGCTGCAGGCGTTCCTGTCGACGCTCACCGCCGTCCACGACGGCCAGCGCCCAGTTCAAGGGCGTCCTCGACCTCGTCGGCGAGGGCGACGTGGGAGGGCGAGACGTTCACGGCGCTCGAGCCGGTCGAGCACCCCGTCGTGCGCACCCACCCCGAGACCGGCGCGCGCAGCGCTGTTCGTGAACCCCGGCTTCACGTCGCACATCAAGGAGCTCGAGCGGGCCGAGAGCGACGCGCTCCTCGGCGTTCCTGTACGAGCACTCCGTGAAGCCCGAGTACACCGTGCGCTACCACTGGCACCAGGGCGACATCGGCTTCTGGGACAACCGGGCCACCCAGCACGCGGTCGTCGGCGACTTCGGCGACGCAGCACCGCGTCATCCAGCGGGTCACCCTGCGGGGCGACGAGCCCCGCTGACCCGGGGCGGGTCGGCGACGGGCCGACCGGCGGGTCGGCGACGCGCCGACCTGCGGCGCATGCGCCCGCGCCGGCGGCGGGTGCGCCGGGCCCGCTGCGACGACGACGGGACCCGAGGCAATGAGTTCCGCCGGCGAACGGGCGAGGCAATCGGTTCCACATCCGGAACCCACGCCTCGACCTCGCCGGGACGGAACTCATTGCCTCGCCCCGGACGAGGCCCCGGCGGTCAGCCCGCCAGCAGCGGGGCGACCTCGGCGCCGAAGCGCTCGATCTGGTCCACCAGCTCGGCCCGGTCGCGCGACCGGAACCGCACCTGGAGCTGGCGGGCGCCGGCCTCGACCCAGGGCCGCAGCGAGGCGGCGATCTCGTCGGGCGAGCCCGTGGGGAAGTGCGGCCCGACGTCCCAATCGGGATCGCCCACGTAGCAGCCGACGAGCGCCCCCACGTCGAACGCCTCGGGCCGGCCCGCCTCGGATCGCAGGCCACCGATGCGCTCGACCACGCCCGGGAGGTCGCGCAGCCGCACGCCCTGCGGCAGCCAGCCGTCGCCGTACTGCGCCGCCCGCCGGACGGCGACGGCCGACGACCCGCCCACCCAGATCGGCACCGACGGCTGGACCGGGCGGGGGGCCAGGCCGGCCGAGCCGTCGAGGCCCCAGTCGCCGTCGGGCAGCGCCGGGTACTCCTCGTCGAGGGCGGCCCGGAGGGCGGGCAGCGACCGCTCGACCCAGGCGCCGCGCCCGGCGAAGTCCACGCCCAGCAGCGCGAACTCGGGCTCGACGTGACCGGCGCCGACGCCGACGATCGCCCGCCCGCCCGACAGGGCGTCGAGGGTGCCGAACGCCTTGGCCACCTCGAGCGGGTGGTGGTACGGCAGGGCGATCACGTGGCTGAGCAGCCGCACCCGCTCGGTGGCCGCGGCGAGGAAGCCGAGCGTGACGAACGGGTGGTACCAGGTGGTGCCCATCTTCTCGTCGAACGGCTCGGGGATGGCCACGTGCTCGCACACGCCGACGTACAGCGCCCCCGCCCGGTCGGCCGCCTGCGCGACCGCCACGAGGTCCTCGGTGGTGGCCGTCGCCTCCCACGGCTCGACGAAGATCGTGCTCTGGGCCTGGATCGGCAGCTGCAGCCCCCAGGCCACGGTCCCGCTCGGGATGATGGCGGTCATCGGGTCGCCCTCACTTCACGGCGGTCGGGGCCACGGGACCCCCGACCGAACGGGTCAGCGGCAGCGGCGTGGCGCACAGCAGGAAGTCGTACTGGCCGTCGGCCGCGCAGTCGGCCGCCAGGTCGTCGAGCGCCCACAGCTGGCCCTGCAGCATGCCCATGTCGACGAGGTGGAGCAGGTGCACCGGGAGCAGCACGGCCGGGTCCTCCCCGGGGAACACCTCGAACGGCAGCGTGTCGGTGGCGACGGCGGCGACGTCGTGGTCGTGCAGCCACTCGACCGACTGGGTGGACAGCCCGGGCGTCGGGTAGGTGAAGCGCTGGCGATCGCCCTCCCGCAGGAAGTGCATCTGGCCGGTGCGGACCAGCAGCACGTCGCCGGGCTCGACCGACAGGCCGCCGAGCGCGACCGCGGCGTCGAGGTCGTCGCCGGTGACGGCGTGACCGTCGTCGAAGTGGTCGACGCCGTGGACGCGGGCGACGTCGGCCAGCACCCCCCGGGTCACGAGCGGGCCGACGTTCTCGATGCCGAGCCGGGCCGCGCCCCGCTCGTCGATGACCGCCGCCTCGACCCCGTTGTAGAGCCGGCCCTCGTAGCTGACGTGGGCGAGCGCGTCCCAGTGGGTGGCGGCCTGCACGCCCATGGTCAGCGCGTCGTCGTTGGCGCAGAAGTCGGTGGGGTCGCCGGTGTACGCCTCGTTGACCGCCAGCATCCGCCGCTCGGGGTTGTCACGGCCCGGCACGGCGCCGGTCTGCGGGCCGTCCTCGTCGAACGGGATGGCGAGCGAGAAGACCTTGCCCTGCCGGGCTGCCGCCACCCCCCGCAGCACCGCGGCCGTGTCGACGAGGTTGAGCGTCCCCCGCTGGTCGTCGGCGCCCCAACGACCGGCGTTGGACACGCGCGCCGCGAGCTGCTTGAGGTGGTCGGGCAACGCCAATGGGATCCCCTCGGTCGGCGGGCACGGCGACGATGTGAAACGTGTTCTAGTTCGCGACCGGGGTGGGCGTCGAGTGGATCGGGCGGGATCACCCATCCCCGGGGAACGAGCGATGAGATCCGAGCCCGACTGGCGTCACCCTCGTATGGAAGCGAAGAACCTGGCCGACCTGTACGACCTGCCGGTGCTGGACTGGACGCCGATCGCGGCCCGGCTCGACGAGGGCGTGACCCAGGCGCCGGGCACCGGCGGGCCCGACCGCCACACCTTCTGGCTGGCCACGCTCGACCCCGACGGCAGCCCGCACGTCACCGGCATCGGCGCGCTGTGGCACGACGGCGCGTTCTGGTTCGAGACCGGCGAGACCACCCGCAAGGGTCGGAACATCGCCCGTGACCCGCGCTGCACGCTCACCCTCGCCACCCACGAGTTCGATCTCGTGGTCGAGGGCGAGGCGCACAAGGTGACCGATCCGCCGACCGTCGCCGACATGGCGGCCCGCTGGGCGGCGGAAGGATGGCCCGCCCGCGTCGACGAGAGCGGCACCGCGCTCACGGCCGAGTTCAGCGCCCCGTCCGCCGGGCCCCCGCCCTGGCACGTCTACCGGGTGACGCCCCGGCAGGCCACGGCCCTGCAGACCGTCGAGCCCGGCGGCGCCACCCGGTGGACCTTCGACTGACGCTGGCGTGACCCCCCGAGGTTTTCCACAGCAGTTTCGGGGGTTCTGACCCCCGAAACTGCTGTGGAAAGCCTTCATCCGCCGTCGCCCTCGGGCGGCGCCGTGTAGAACCCGATCGTCGCGGCAGCGGCCGCCTCCACGGCGTCGGCGGGGTCGAGCCCCGACGCCAGGTGCGCCTCGCCCCACGCCTTCCCCGACGCCGCCATGAAGGCCACGCCGTCGGGCGACGCCGACCACGCAGCAACCTCGTCGGGGTCGACCGTCGCTCCCCCGCCGGCGAGGTGAAGGGTGAGGCCGATCAGCCCCAGGTCCCATCCGATGCCCACTGCGGCGGGGCCGAACTGCGCCCACCGCTCGTCGTCGACGTGGGCGATGTGGGTGAGCACGAAGCGGGTGCGGTCGTCGCCCTCGGGGGTGAGCCGCAGCTCGATCCAGCTCACCTCACCGCCGAACTCCCAGGTGGCGTCGAACCCGGTGGGCGGGTCGCATCGCTCGACCGTGCCCGACGCGTTGCCCTCGAGCTGGTAGTGCCCGCCGACCTTCAGGTCGCCCTCGACCGGGAGGAACCACCGGGGGATGCGCTCGGGGTTGGTGCAGGCGTCCCACACGTCCTCGAGCGGGGCGTCGTAGGTGCGGGCGATGTCGATCACGCGTGCCTCGCCGGCGGGCAGCGTGCGGGCGGCGACCGTGCGGTCGACCGAGCTGATCTGGTGGGTGACGTCGATCATGTCTCTCTCCTGTCGTCGGACTCGGACGTGCGCACGGGTGCGGCGGCTGCGCCGGCCGCGGCCTCCCGCCGCCCCCGCACCAGCTCGGTGGCCAGGGCGTCGAGCGGCTGCTCCCAGAAGCGACGGAAGCGGTCGACCCAGGCGTCGACCTCGCGCAGGGCGTCGGGCTGCACGGCGTAGAGGCGCCGCCGCCCGTCCGCCCGGACCACGGCGAACCCGGCCTCGCGCAGCACCCGCAGGTGCTGCGACACCGCCGGCTGCGAGATGCCGTGCTCGGCCCGGATGACCTCGACGAGATCGCCTGCGGCCGTCTCGCCGTCGGCGAGCAGCTCGAGGATGCGGCGCCGGACGGGATCGCCCAGCACGTCGAACGCGTGCACGGCGACAACATATCAGACTTCACTTATATGAGACCGACGCCCGCGCCGGCCCGGCCTACGTCTCGGCGACCTGGTGCAGCTCGACGAGGTTGCCCGACGGGTCGGTGACGAACGCTTGGAGGCTCGACCCCACGGGCTTGGGGTCGCTCACCTCGACGCCCCGCTCGCGGAGCTCGGCGACGGTGCCGTCGAGGTCACCGACGAGCAGGGCGAAGTGCTGACCGAGCCCGGCGGGTGGTGAACCCTCGATCAGGTGGACCTGTTGGCCACCCGCGTCGAGCCACGCTCCGCCGAAGGCGAAGTCGGGACGGTCGGCGCGGGGCGAGAGGCCGAGCAGGTCGGTGTAGAAGGCCAGCGCCGCCTCGACGTCATCGACGTTGACGGACACGTGGTGCACAGCCAGTGGTCGCATGCGCCCAGTGTCGCCTCCGCCGTCACGCATCGCTCCCCGTGCCTGCCGCAGATGTGCGGCTCGAGGTGCACGTTCGCTCGTGGGCGCACCTGAGAAGATCAGACATGGACATCGCTTCGGTGCTGTCGGCGTCGGCCGCGAGCGTTGCTGCCCTTCTCGCGGGCCTCAACCTGGTTGTGTCGGGCAGGCGTGAGGACCGCCGATGGGCAAGGGAAACCGCGACTGAGGCGTTCGTCGCCTTCATGCACGCCAGCTTTCAAACCGGAGCAGCGTGCAGAGATGCGGTCCGTCTTCGCGAGTCGGGTAGCGACGACGACCTCAGGCCACTGAAGCGCCGCATCGACGACGCCCACGACGCTCAGATGGTCAGCCTCACGCGGCTGCGCCTGCTCTCGACTGCCGAGGTCGTCGTCGCTGCCGATCGGCTGCACGAGGTCGGAGATGAGCTCACCACGCTCTCGCTCGATGACGGCGGCGAGCGCGAGATCGAGCAGACCAGGGAGCGACTCCGAGAGGCCCGGAGTCAGATGGTGGTCGCAGCTCGTCGGGCGATGCGTGTTCCGGATCCGGGTGGCACGTCGCAGGCTGGTCTGTAGAACCGCATCCGTCTCCGCAAGGGAGAGGAGAACGTTGTCACCGGCCTGTGTCGATGCGTGTGTCCGACTCCGCTCGACGGGTAACGGCTCCGGGTGGCACACCGACGAGTCACTCGAGTGGCCATCGGATGATGCAGAACTCGTTGTCGAACGGGTCCTTCATGACCGCCCACTCGAGGAGGTCGATGCCGTCGGGGGCGTACATGCCCGGCGGCTTCACGACAACGCCACCGATCTCTTCGATCTCTGCAGCCGCCCTGGCGACGTCGTCGACCCGGAAGTCCACATGGGTTCCACCCGGGCCGCTCTGCTCAGCGACCAGCTGGAGCAGCACCCACCCGGCCGCCTCAGCACGGTCATCCGCGTCGAGAACCGAGAACTGACCATGCCGTCCCTGAGGCGACAGCCCGGACACCGCCGACCAGAACCGCTCTCCTTCGTCCAGGTCGGTGACGTTGATGACGGGTTCCAGAGCTTCGCGATGCCGGCCATCGCAACACGATGCTCCGGCGATGACGTGTCCTCAACGTGCCGGGCGTCAGCCCGGCTCTCGTGGCCGAGCGCCTGGGCCACGACCTCAAGACGCTGCTGCGCACGTACGCGCACGTGATCCGCCAGGATGAGGACCGGGTTCGGGCGATCGTGGACGTGACCCTCGGCGGCGACGCCGAGGACCGGTCGAGGACCGAGGTGGTCTGATGAGCACGACGGACGACACGGCGAGCGACGCAGCCGCAGGTCAGCGCCACCCGCCGCCGGGTCCACATCGTCCCCCACACCCACTGGGACCGCGAGTGGTACTCGTCGTTCCAGACCTTCCGCCTCCGGCTCGTCGACCTGCTCGACGACCTGCTGCCCCGCATGGAGGCCGACCCCTCGTACGCCCGGTTCCTGCTCGACGGCCAGCTGGCCGTCGTCGACGACTACCTGGCCGTGCGCCCCGAGGCCGAGGCCCGGCTGCGCCGCCTCGTCGGCAGCGGCCGCGTCGCCGTCGGCCCCTGGTACACCCTGCCCGACGAGTTCCTCGTCGGCGGCGAGACGCTCGTCCGCAACCTGCAGCTCGGCCTGCGGCGGGCCGACCACTTCGGCGGGGCCATGCCCGTCGGCTACCTGCCCGACATGTTCGGCCACGTCGCCCAGATGCCCCAGATCCTCGCCGGCTTCGGGTTCGAGCACGCGGTCGTGTGGCGGGGCGTGCCCGCGGCCGTCGAGCGCAGCGGGTTCTGGTGGGAGGCGCTCGACGGCACGGCCGTGCGCGCCGAGTACATGCCGCAGGGCTACGGCAACGGATCGGCGCTGCCCGACGACGCCAAGGCGTTCGCCCGGGCGGTCGGGGCGTTCGTCGACCTGTGGGGCGACCTGCTGACCGGGCCGGTCCTGTGGATGAACGGCACCGACCACCAGCTGCCCCAGCCCTGGCTCGGCCGGGTCGTGACCGAGGCCAACGACGTGCAGGACGACCTCGACCTGCGCGTCGCCTCGCTCGAGGAGCACCTCCGCACCGCGCCCACCGAGGGCCTGTCCACGTGGCGCGGCGAGCTCCGGTCGGGCGCCCGCGCCAACCTGCTCATGGGCGTCGTGTCGAACCGGGTCGACGTGCGGGTCGCCTCGGCCCGCGCCGAGCGGTCGCTGCTCGCCGAGGCCGAGCCGCTGTCGGCCCTGTTCCTCCCGCCCGGCCGCTGGCCCGGCGCGCTGCTCGACGAGGCCTGGCGCGGCGTGATCCTCAACTCGGCCCACGACTCGGTGTGCGCCTGCTCGATCGACGACGTCTGCACCGCCGTGCTGCACCGCTACAGCGAGGCCGCCGACATCGCCGTGGGCCTGGCCGACCGCGCCGTCGCCCACCTCGCCGCCCGCGTCGACCACGACGGGCCGGTCGTCGTCAACCCCACGGCGGTCCCGCGAGGCGGCGTCGTCGAGCTGTCGGCTCCGGGGACCGAGGCGCCCGCCGGCACCCAGCTGCTGTGGGCCCAGGCCGCCGAGGCGGTGCTGCACCGCGGGCCCGCCGCCATCGTGCTGCCGGCGGCCGAGGAGGTCGACTGGGTGCCCGGGCTCACGGCGTTCTCGCTCGAGACGCCCGACGGCACGGTGCTCGTCGCCAGCCAGCGTGAGGGCACGGGCCAGATGGTCACGGGCGACGTGCGGTCCGCGCTCGCCGCGGTCGAGGAGACGGGCGAGCTGGTGCTGAAGGTCCGCCAGCAGCCGCGGGTCACGTTCCTGGCGTCGGTGGCCGAGGTGCCCGGCCTGGGGTGGCGGGGCTGGTCGCCGACCGACGCCGCCGCAGCCGCACCGGTCACCGTCGCACGACCGGGACGGACGGACCGGACGGTGCCGGACCGGTGCTGGCCAACGAACACGTCACCGTCGCCGTCGACCCGGCCGACGGCACGTTCTCGGTGAACGGCACGTCGGGGTTCGGGCGCCTGGTCGACGGGGGCGACGTGGGCGACACCTACAACTGGTGCCCGCCCGCCGCCGACACGCTCGTCGAGGAGCCCGACGGCGTCGACGTGGCGGTGCTGGAACGCGGTCCGGTGCGGGCCCGCGTGCTGGTGGTCGCCCGGTACCGGTGGCCCGAGGGCCGGAAGCGTCTCGACCGGCGCGTCGGCGAGGTGGCCCACGAGGTGTTCACCACCATCGAGCTGCGCGCCGGCGAGCGGGCCGTGCGCGTCGAGGTCGCCGTCGAGAACCGCAGCCGCGACCACCGGCTGCGGGCGCACATGCCGCTGCCCTCCCCCGCGTCGACCTCCCGGGCCGAGTGCGCCTTCGGCGTGGTCGAGCGGGGCCTCGTCGCCGAGGGCGGGCCCACCGAGGCGCCTCTCGCCACCTACCCGGCCCAGCGCTTCGTGCAGGCGGGCGGCCTGACGCTCGTCCACGACGGCGTGTCCGAGTACGAGCTCGTCGACATCCGTGACGGCGCCGCGCACGAGCTGGCGCTCACGCTGCTGCGGGCCACCGGGATGCTGTCGCAGGTGCCCATGCCCACCCGGCCGCTGCCCGCCGGGCCGCTGGTGGCGGCGGGCGACGCCCAGCTCCAGACCCGGGTCGTCCGGCGCTACGCGGTGGCGGTCGGCGACGACGTCGACCCGTTCGCCCTGGCCGACGAGGTGCTCGTCCCGCTGCGGGTCGGAGGGATCGGCGCGTCGGACCGGGGGCCGAGCGTGTCCGGCACCACCGCCGCCGTCCCTGTCGACCTGCCCGAGTCGGGCTCGGGCCTCGAGGTGGCGGGCGCCGTGGTGTCGTCGGTCGTGCGGGAAGGCGAGGGACTCGTCGTGCGCGTGTTCAACCCGACCGCTCGCGAGACCGTGGTGCAGCTGCCCGGGCGACGGGGCTGGCTGGTCGACCTGCGTGGGCGCCCGTCCGAGCCGTTCGAGGGCTCGTTCCCGCTGCGGGCCGGCGGGATCGCCACCGTCGCGCTGCCGCCGGGCTGAGCAGCGGCGACGGCGTCCGGTCGCAGCCCGAGCCGGTCGGGTCACAGCAGAGTCGCAGCCCGGCCGTCGGGTCACAGCAGAGTCATGGCCGGCTCACCGCTGACTCCCAGGCTGCCCGGCGAAGGTGGCTCCACGACCGAACAGGAGCTGCCCGTGCCGTCTCGACCCGACACCGACCTCGTCCCTGCAGTCACGCCCCGTTCGATGGGACGGCGCCGAGCGCTGACCCTGCTGGCCGGGGCCGGCGCCTCGGTGGTGGCGCTCGCCGCGTGCGGTGGCTCCGGGGGTGACGACGCCGCCGCCACATCCACCACGACGGCGGCTCCGGCGGGTCCCGGCGGAGGCGCTCCCCCGGGCGGAGGCGCACCCCCCGGCGAGCAGGCGAGCTCGACCCGGGAGGAGGGCACCATCCCCGAGGAGACGGCCGGCCCCTATCCCGGCGACGGCTCGAACGGGCCCAACGTGCTGACCCAGGACGGCGTCGTCCGCCGGGACATCCGGTCGAGCTTCGGTTCGGCCTCGGGCACGGCCGAGGGGGTGCCGCTCTCCATCGAGCTCGAGGTCGTCGACGCCGACGGCGCGCCGCTGCCGGGCGCCGCCGTCTACGTCTGGCACTGCGACCGCGAGGGCCGGTACTCGATGTACTCGGAGGACATCGCCGACGAGAACTACCTGCGCGGGGTCCAGGTCGCCGGCACCGACGGCCGGCTGTCGTTCACCAGCGTCTTCCCCGGCGCCTACTCGGGGCGCTGGCCCCACATCCACTTCGAGGTCTACCCCGACGAGGCCACCGCCACGAGCGCCGGGACGCCCACGGCGACCTCGCAGATCGCCCTGCCCGAGGACGTGTCGGCCGAGGTCTACGCCACCGACGGCTACGAGCAGAGCGTGACCAACCTGTCCCGCTCGTCGCTCGAGTCCGACAACGTGTTCGGCGACGACGAGGCAGTGGACCAGCTCGCCACGATGTCGGGCGACGTCGGCAACGGGCTGACCGCGACGCTGACCGTGCCGGTCTGATCGAACGGGTGGGCCGGCGCGATCAGGCCGGGGCCGGGCCCGTCGACCCCCGCACGACCAGCTCGGTCGGCAGCATCAGCTCGGTCGGCGGCGCCCCGTCCAGCAGGAGCCGGGCGGCCTCCTCGCCCTTGTCCGCCATCGGCTGGTGGACCGTGGTGAGCGGGGGCGACGTGGTCGAGGCGGTGACGGTGTCGTCGAAGCCCACGACCGAGAGAGCCGGCGGGAACCGCGATCCCGCGATCGGAGGCCGCGTCCAGCACCCCGGCGGCCACCTCGTCGCTGAGGCACACGATCGCGGTCGGCGGATCGGGCGCGTCGAGGAGAGCCGCCCCGATCTCGCGGGCGGACGCCCGCGGCGCCAGGTCGTCGGGCACCGCCCAGACGGGGATGTCCGGCCAGGCGAGGCCGGCCCCCTCGAGGCCGTCGCGGATGCCGGCCAGCCGGGCCGCAGTGACCGGGTAGCGCAGCGGGCCCGGGGCGTCGGGGTCGACCCGACCGCCCCTGTCGCCGGGCTCGCGTGGCAGCGAGGCCACGCCGATGGCGCGGTGGCCGAGCGCCACGAGGTGCTCGACCGCGCCCCGGCTGGCGCCGCGGTCGTCGATCCCGACCCGGCAGGCGGCCGCGCTGGCGACGCCGTCCACCACCACGAACGGGAGGTGGCGGACCATGAGTGCCCGCACCCGCTCGGCGTTGTGGGCGTCGCAGATCGACACGAACCCGTCGACCGCGGCGTTGGCCAGCACGGTCGACCCTGCGTCGTCGACGAGGAGGCGGGGCAGCAGCACGAGGCTGGCCTCGGCGTCGTCGAGCACCGTCGTCATGCCGATGAGGAACTCGCGGATGGCGGCGTCGGTGAACAGGTACGACAGCGGTTGGTCGACCACGAGCCCGACCGTGCCCGTCCGCCCCCGGCGCAGGCCGCGGGCCAGCGGGTCGGGGCCGGGGTAGCCGAGGCTCTCGGCGGCGGCCAGGATCCGCGCCCGCAGCGCGGGCGAGAGCTGATCGGGACGGTTGTAGGCGTTCGAGACGGTGGTGCGCGAGACACCGACCTCCCGAGCGACGTCGGCCAGTGTCGGGCTGCTCACGAAAACCATCTTGACCGATCAAGGGCTCCGTGGGAAGTTGGTCTTCGACGGACTCTGTATCGATCCAGAGGAGAGGTCCATGACCGACACCACCTGCGTGATCGACCCTTCCGGCGTCTGTGACGGCGCGATCGCGCTCTCAGAGACGCCAGAACGCCTTCCCGCCGCACCGACCGGTGACGCCCCCACCAGCGAGGGGGTCGAGACCGCCGAGGGCTGGCAGGCGCTCGCCCTCGCCACCCGCGGCGCGGCGCTCAGCGGCCCCGAGCTGGCGGCGGCCGAGATGCTGCCGACCGAGGTCGCCCTCGACCTGCTGTTCCCCGACCTCGACGACGCCGCCCGCCACGAGGCCCTCTGGGCCCTCGACGCATCGGCGTGACCGTCGGCGTGAGCGTCGACCCCCCGGCCGCCGACGTCGTCCCGTTCGCCCACCGGGTGCCCGACGAGGACCTGGCCGACCTCCACCGCCGCCTCGACGCCACCCGCTGGCCCGATGCGGAGACCGTCGACGACTGGTCGCAGGGCGTTCCCCTCCCCTACCTGCGCGACCTCGTCGACCACTGGCGGCATCGCCACGACTGGCGCGCCACCGAGGCCCGCCTGTCCGCGCTCCCCCAGGTCCGCGTCACCGTGGACGGTGTGGGCATCCACGCCGTCCACGTCCGATCGCCGCACCCCGGCGCCCTCCCGCTCGTCCTGACCCATGGCTGGCCCGGGTCCTTCCTCGAGTTCGAACAGGTCGTCGGCCCGCTCGCCGATCCCGTGGCGCACGGCGGCGATGCGGCCGACGCGTTCCACGTCGTCTGCCCGTCGCTGCCCGGGTACGGGTTCAGCGACCGACCGGCGGCGCCGGGGTGGGGCATCGAGCGCATCGCCGCCGCCTGGGACACCCTGATGGGCCGGCTCGGCTACGCCCGCTACGGCGCCGCCGGCAGCGACTGGGGGACGTCGGTGTCGACCCTCCTCGCCGTCCACGCACCCGACCGCGTGGCGGGCATCCACCTCGTACCACCGCTGGCCGCGCCCGACCCCGCCACCCTCGACGACCTGACCGCCGGGGAGAGGGCGGCCCTCGACGACCTGGCCCGGTCCGAGCGGTGGGAGTCGGGATACGCCGCCCTCCAGGCGACCCGGCCGCAGACGTTGGGGTACGGGCTCACCGACTCGCCGGTGGGCCTGTGTGCCTGGATCGTCGAGAAGCTGCGGGCGTGGTCCGACAACGACGGCCTGCCCGAGAGCGCCATCCCCCGCGACCGCATGCTCGACCTCGTGACGCTCTACTGGCTGACGGGGACGGCCACGTCGTCGGCCCGCCTCTACTGGGAGAGCTTCGCCACCGTGCAGGGCTGGTTCACCGACGCCGTCCCGGCGGTCGTCGACGTGCCCACGGGGTGCTCGATCTTCCCGAAGGAGATGCCCCGCCCGTCCCGCCGCTGGGCCGAGCGGCGGTTCCCCGACATCCGCCACTGGCACGAGCTCGACCGGGGCGGCCACTTCGCCGCCCTCGAGCAGCCGGCGCTGTTCGTCGACGAGCTGCGCGCCTTCTTCCGCCTGGTGCGCTGAGCCGCCGATCCCGCGCCGCGGCGTCCTCGGCTCAGCTCGGCTCGATGCGGGCCTTCACCGACTCGCGCAGGGCGCGCCGCCGCTCGGCGAACCGGCTCTCGGCCGGCGCGGCCCGGCGCAGCACCGACAGCGGCACCCGCCCGATGTCCTTGAGCGAGCGGGGGCGCATCGACCGCAGGCGGTAGGCGTCGTTCTCGACGAGCTCCTCGCGCAACGACGGCCCCACCACGATCGAGCCCGGGAACGCGATGGCGGTGATGCGGCTGGCCAGGTTCACGACCGGACCGTAGAGGTCGCCCTCGCGCTCGAGCAGCGGGCCGTGCGCCATGCCCACCCGGACGTCCGACAGCTCGTCGGCCCCGCGGGTGCCCTCGGCGAGCGCCAGCCCGATCTCGGCCGCGGCCACGGGTTCGTCGACCGTGAACATGACCTCGTCGCCGATCATCTTCACGACCCGCCCCCCGTTGGCGGTGACGACGTCGAAGGCGAGCTGCTCGAACTCCTCGACGATCGCCGCCAGCTCGTCGTCGCCCACCTGCTGGCTGAGCGCGGTGAACCCGACCAGGTCGGCGAAGCCCACCACGCCGAGCTGGCCCTGCCCCGCCTCCGCGATCGACAGCCGCCGCCGGATCGCCCCCTGGAGGTGCCGGCGCCAGGTCGCGGTGAGCACGCTCGGCACGATCGGCAGCAGCGCGCTGGCGCTGACCACGATCAGCTCGTCGGTCAGCTCGGTGTCCGCCAGCGCCCCGGTCCGGGGCGCCCCCGCGACCCGGGCGCTGATGACGTCGACCTGCGACGAGGCGATCCGGGCCATCGACGAGCCGATGACCCGGCTCATCTGCAGCACCAGGTCCGCCGAGGCCACGTCCCCGGCCAGCAGCCGGCCCACCTCGGTGAGGATCTCGACGTCCGCCGCGGTGAACGCCACCTCGTCCTCTCGCGGCACCGGATATCCGAGCGTGCGCCACAGCTGGCGGACCGTGTCGACGTCGAGGCCGGTGCGGGCCGACACGCCCGCCAGATCGTGCTCGGCCACTTCCGGCACCATCAGCCGCTCCACGGCCAGCAGGGGCAGCGTGCCCTCGCGCTCGGCCACGTCGAGCTCGTCGGTCGTGCACCCCAGGCCGGCGAGCATCTCCCGGACCGTCCGCACCGCGTCGTCGCCCAGCGCGGCGGGGTCGAGCCCGGGAGCGTCGCTCATGCGAACGACCCGCCCTCGCTCGGGGGTGGCACCGGGTCGGACGAGGCGACGGCCACCGGCGGCGGGTGGGCCTCGGGTCGGTCGCCCACCGCCGGCGGCGGGGGCACGGGACCGAGCAGTGCCTCCCCCCGCCGGTCGGTCGTCGACCACGACGGATCGAGCGCGGGGGCGACCAGTCGCACGGCCGCCACGTCGGGGTGCGGGTCGACCTCCCACAGCAGCGCGACGCGGTCGCCGTGCCAGCGGACGGCGTAGGACAGCGAGCCGTGGGCCGTCGGGGCGTCGTGGACCTCCCACCCCTGGCCGTACCACGACGCGGGCACCAGCGACGACAGCTCGAGGGTCGGGGTGGGATCGTCGGGGTCGTCGGCGCCCGGGATCTCGCGCACCAGCAGGTCGCGCACGAACGACAGGACCTCGGCCGCGGCCCACCCGTGGTGACCGTCGCCCATGCACCCGCCCGCCGATGCGGGGGTGCACCGCCTCGGGCCAGGTCCACGTGGGCGTGGCCGCGTCGAGCATCCAGCCGAGGCGGTCGAGGCTGCGGTGGTCGCCGGCGCGCAGCTCGACGGCGGCGAGCTGCATCGTCAGGTACGTGCCCAGGCCGCTGTGGCTGATGCCCTGGTAGAAGGCGCGGCCGTCCTCGAGCGTGAAGCGCTCGCGCAGGGCGTCGGCCGTGGCCGCGATGCGGGGATCGTCGGCGGGCAGCAGATCGAGCGGCGCGCAGGCGACGAGCGACGCCATGGCACCCGCGTCGATGCGCCGCTGCGGCCCGGCCGGGATGGCGGCGGTGCCGAGGCGCGCCGCGGTCAGCGCCAGCGACGCCTCGACGTCGGCCCACATGCCGGCGGCGAACCGCACCGCGTCGGCGGCGGCGTCGGGCTGCCCGGCGGCGCGCAGGAGGTCGGCCGCGGCCCGCAGGCCCGCCACCCCCCAGAAGTCGTCCCAGTAGTAGTGGTCGACCGGACCGAGGTGCTCGGCCGACGTCCCCGCCGGGAGCAGCCCGGCGAGCGCGGCGTCGTGCTTGCCCTTGCCCCTGCGCCGCTTCGCCGAGCGCCGCTTGCGGTCGATCCAGTCGCGCGCCGCGGGCGATCGGTTCGACGATCCCCTCGACGAACGGCGTGTCACGGGTGAGGCGCCAGTGGCGGGCCAGGGCGACCAGCGCGGCGCCGTTGCTGTCCCACTCGTTCTCCTGGCTGAAGAAGAACCCGTCGTTGCGCTGCCGGCCGGGGTACGAGGCCAGGACCTGGGCGACCTCGTCGTGGTACCCGTACTGGTCGAGCGCCTGCAGCAGGTAGGCGGCGTCGCGGAACCAGAACCGGTGGTACGTCGCCGGGCCGGGGGTGATCTGGTCGCCGTCGTGGAGCAGCAGCAGGAAGCGGCGGTTGGCCGCGATCGCCTCGGCCAGGCGATCGTCGGGCAGCACCAGGCGCATGCCCCGGTCGCTCTGCGCCTGCCACCCCGAGGCCACCGCCGACGCGGGTGGGAGCGCCTCGGGGAACGGCGGCGCGGCCACGAGCCGCCGGTGGACCGCCCCCGGACGCCGGGCCCGCGGCCCGGGATCGAGCGGGATGGCGACCCGGAACGTGGCGCCGTGGGCCAGCGGGTAGACGAACGCGGCCTGGGCCAGGCCCGCGGGGTCGCGCACCGGGGCCCGCCACCGCTCGGCGGCGTCGCCGGCGAGCACGGTGGCGGCGGAGTCGCCGTCGCGGAACGTCGATGCCGCGATCCGCCGGGGCGGGCGGGGCAGCAGCAGCGCCACCCGGCCGTCGACGGTGACGGTCGACCCGCGCAGGTCGATGCGCTCGACGACCGCCAGCCCCTCGGGGTTGTAGGGGCGGACGGCCAGCGCCAGCGCCACCGGGACCGGCGACGCGTTCTCGATCTCGACGACGACCAGCTCGCCACCGCCCTCGGCGCTGCTGCGGCGGACCGCGTACACCCGCTGCACCGCGTCCCCCGACGGGATGCCCATGGCGGTCTCGACGACGGGCGACGCCCCCACGAGGCGCTGGCGCACGGCCACCTCGCGCGACGGCAGGTGCCACCGGTCGTCGGCGCCGATCCACCAGTCGAGCGACCAGCCGTCCTCCCACGGCGTCACCAGCCCGCAGGGGTCGACGATCGCCTCGCGGGCCGAGTCGAGGTTGCCGACGGCGTCCAGTTCCGGTGCGTGAGGTTGGTGAGGAACGGGAGGTGGCCACGCGGCACGAACGACGGCGAGGTCGGGTCGTTCTGCCGCTCGAGCCAGTAGGGCCACACCCAGTCGGGACCGACCTGGGCGGCGGCCCGCGTGCGCAGGGCCCGGAACACGGTGTGCGCCCCGACGGGCACCAGGTCGGTCGGCACCTCGACCTCGGCGTCCTCGCCGAGGCGCTGGAACGTCGAGAGGTGGCGGACCGTGTCGTCGGTGATGCGCAACCGGCCCATCGCCCGCCGCAGCATCCACGTGCGCAGGGACCTCGCCACGGTTGTGCTCTACCCCATCCCGTGCATCTCGGAGACGTGGCTGCGGCGCAGCAGTCCCCGGTAGGCGTCGGCGGCGGTGTGGCCCTCGTGGATCACGCCGTAGACCTCCTGCGCGATCGGCATGTCGACGCCGTACTGGGCGGCCAGCTCGACGACGACCTGCGACGTCTTGACGCCCTCGGCCACCATGTTCATCTCGGCGACGATCTCGTCGATCGTGCGGCCCTTGCCGAGCTGCTCGCCGACGTAGCGGTTGCGGCTCTGGCGCGAGATGCAGGTGGCCACGAGATCGCCCATGCCGGCCAGCCCGGCGAACGTGACGAGCTGGCCGCCCATCGCCACGCCCGAGGCGGGTCAGCTCGGCCAGGCCACGCGTGATGACCGCGGCGCGGGTGTTGTCGCCGGTGCCGAGGCCGTCGGCCATGCCCGAGGCGATGGCGATGACGTTCTTCAGCGCGCCGGCGATCTCGCAGCCGACGACGTCGGGGTTCGTGTACACCCGGAACAGCTCGCCGGCGAAGACCTTCTGCAGCTCGTGGGCGATGTGGTCGTCGCTGATCGCCACCACGGTGGCCGCGGCGTGGCCCGACAGGATCTCCTTGGCCAGGTTCGGTCCGGTCAGCACGCCGACGGGGTGGCCGGGCAGCTCCTCGGCGATGACCTCGGTCATGCGCAGGTGCGTGCCCTCCTCGAGGCCCTTGGCCAGGCTGACGACCGGGACCCACGGCCGCACGTGGGGCGCCAGCTCGCGCAGCGTCGAGCGCAAGCCGTGCGACGGCACGCCCATCACCAACACGTCGGCCGCGCTGGCCGCCTCGGCGAGGTCGGAGGTGGCCGCCAGGTCCTCGGGCAGGTCGAAGCCCGTCGAGGTAGGTGCTGTTGCGGTGGTCCTGGGCGACCTCTGCGGCCAGCTCGGGACGGCGGGCCCACAGCACGGTCGGCGCGTTGCGAGACGCCAGAGCCGCGACCGTGGTGCCCCACGACCCGGCGCCGATGACCGCGACCCGGATGGGCATGGCGTCACCGTAACCCGCCCCACCTCGACCGGCCGGGGGCCTCCCGGGCCGTCGCTCGACCGGCCGGGCCGCTGTCACCTGGGCCGGCTCGACCGGCCCCGGGTCGCCGGGGGTTGCCCGGTGACGGCGACGGTACGCTTCCGCGCGGTGACTGCGACGACCCCCGCCGCCGTGGTGGTCCCGGTCAAGGCCTTCGACCAGGCCAAGGTCCGGCTGGCCAGCGCGCTCGACCCCCGGGAGCGGGCCGACCTGGCCCGACGCATGGCCGAGCATCGTGCTGCTGGCCGCCGACCCGCTGCCCGTCGTCGTGGTGTGCGACGACGACGAGGTGCGGGCGTGGGCCGAGCGCTCGCGGCGCCCAGGTGGTGTGGTGCCCGGGCCGCGGGCTGAACGGCGCGGTGGCCGACGGCGTGGCCGCGCTCGCGCGACGAGGGCGTGCGACCGGGCGATCGTCGCCCACGCCGACCTGCCGCTCGCCACCCGGCTCGACTGGCTGGCCGACTTCCCGGGCGTGACGCTCGTGCCCGACCGGCGCGACGACGGCACCAACGTGCCTCGCCGTGCCCACCGACGCCGGGTTCCGCTTCGCCTACGGCGCCGGGTCGTTCGGCCGCCACCGCGCCGAGGCCGACCGGCTCGGCCTGCCCGCCCGCGTCGTGCGGGACCCGCACCTCGGCTGGGACGTCGACGTCCCCGCCGACCTCGACCTGCACCCGACGGGCGCCGGCTCGACGACCCGCCCCGACGGCTGCCCGGGGCCTGCCCACCGATGCGCCCGGTCCGACGGTGACCGACCGGCCCCGCTCACGATCGCCGTCGACCTGCCGCGCCCGATCGGGCGCTCGCCATCGCCGCCCACCCCGACGACATCGAGTTCGGCTGCGGGGCCACGCTGGCCAAGTGGGCCGCCGCCGGCTGCGCGGTCGTGCACCACCTCGTGTGCACCGACGGGTCGAAGGGCACGTGGGACCCGACGCAGGACCTCGCCGCGCTCGTGGCCATGCGCCAGGCCGAGCAGCGGGCCGCGGCCGCCGCGCTCGGCGCCACCGGCGAGGTGGTGTTCCTCGGCTGGCCCGACGGCGAGCTCGAGCCCGGGCGTCCGCCAGCGGTGGCGAGGTGGCGTACTGGATCCGCCGGCTGCGGCCCGACGTCGTGCTCGGCCACGACCCGTGGAAGCGCTACCGGCTGCACCCCGACCACCGCCACGCCGGGTTCCTGACCGTCGACGGCGTGGTGGCCGCCCGCGACCCGCACTTCTTCCCCGAGCAGGCGCATCGCCCACCACCGGCCCGACGCCGCTGCTGCTGTTCGAGGCCGACGAGGCCGACCACGTCGAGGACGTCGCCGAGGCCGACCTGACCCGCAAGCTCGCCGCCCTCGAGGCCCACGCGTCGCAGCTGCGCTCGACGATGGACGTCGAGGTGGGCTCGGCGGCCGAGGCCGACCAGCTCGAGGCGTTCCGGGCGCGGGTGCGGGCCCGGCTGGTCGAGCACGGCCAGATGGCCGGCGTCCCGCTGGGCGAGGCCTTCGCCGCCCTGACCGACCTCTAGCGGGTCGACTCGCTCGCGGCGGTGCTCAGTTGAGCGACGGGTGGGCCGGGAAGTGGGCGAGCATCGCCACCTTCCCGCCCTGGCGACGCAGCACGGCACGCCACATGGCGTCGGGGTCGGGGGCGAACACGTCGCCGGGGTCGGCCGGCACCACCAGCCACGCCCCCTCGGCCAGCTCGGCCTCGAGCTGACCGCCGCCCCAGCCCGAGTACCCGGCGAAGAAGCGGACGCCGTCGACGCCGCCGGCCACGTCGTCGGGCTCGAGGTGGAGGTCGATCGTGCCGATCTCGCCGAGCACGCTCGTCCAGCCGGGCGCCTCCTGCGCGCGTCCGACGTCCGCCGGCGGGCGAGGGCGAGCACACCGTTCTGCTCGACCGGCCCGCCCATGTACAGCACCGGCGGGCTGGCGGCGAGCGACGCCCACTCCCCCAGCACGGCGTCGACCTCGAGGTCGGTGGGCCGGTTCAGCACCACCCCGAGCGCACCGTCGGACGTGTGCTCGATCATGAGCACGACGGTGCGGTCGAAGTTGGGGTCCTCGAGCATGGGCTCGGCGATCAGCAGCTTGCCCACCGTGCTGTCGTGCGGTGTCACCGCGTCCAGCATGGCGCGTCAGCCTCGGGCCCGCACCGCCACCCGCCGTCGCCAGGGCTTCCACCAGCCCTTCTCGGTCACACAGGTCACCCGTGGCGGGCAGACTCGGGCGCATGAGCCTGCCCGACGGCACCTACGACGCCATGGTCGTCGACACGGCCACCCGTGACGACGGGTCGGTGGCCGTCGACCTCACGATCATCGCCGGCGAGGCCAAGGGCGAGGTGGTCACGCTGCGGGCCGAGAACCTGGCCCGCGACCCGCTCGACCTGCTCGGCGTGCCGGCCACGATCACGGTGGCCGAGGGCAGACCGTCAGTCCGCTTCGAGGGCTGAGCCCTCGGGCTGCGCCGCCAGCGCGCCCGCAGGCGGGCGGCCACGGCGGCCGCCTCCGCCTCGTCCGCGTACTTCCCCGCGGCCAGAAGAAGCCGCGCAGGCCGTCCTTGGGGTTGCGGGGCACCACGTGGGTGTGGAGGTGGGGGACGCTCTGGCTGATGCGGTTGTTGATGGCCACGAACGACCCGGCGGCGCCCATGCCCGCCTCGGCCTCCATGACGGCCGACAGCCGCTGGGCCCGGGTGAAGTAGGGCTCGACGAGCGCGGCGGGCAGGTCGGCGAGCGTCTCGACGTGGAGGCGCGGCACCAGCAGGGTGTGTCCGGGGAACAGGGGCCGCACGTCGAGGAACGCCAGCACGACGTCGTCGTCGAGCACGACGTGGGCGGGCTGGCGGCCCGCGACGATCTCGCAGAACAGGCAGGGCCGGGTCGGCGGCATGGCCCGCCAGCGTACGGAACCTCCGCCCCACCAGGACGCGGGCACGCCCCACCTGCCCGCACACCCGTAGGGTGACGCCGTGCGTGTCTCCCTGCTCGTCACCTGCGTCGTCGACGTCGTCGCCCCCGACGTCGCCGAGGCGTCGGTCCGGTTGCTGCGGGCCGCGGGGTGCGAGGTGACGTGCAACCTCGACCAGACGTGCTGCGGGCAGCCGGCCTGGAACGCCGGGTTCGCCGAGGACGCGGCAGCGCGTGGCCCGCACCACCCTCGCCGCGCTGGAGGCCGACCTCGACGGCGGCGCCGAGGCCGTCGTCGTGCCGGCGGGGTCGTGCGCCACGATGGTGCGGAAGTTCTGGCCCGAGCTGTTCGAGGTCGTGGGCGACCACGAGGCCCAGGCGCGGGCGCGCCGGGTGGCCGAGCACACGCGCGAGCTGTCCGAGATCCTCGCCGAGCGGGCCGACCACCTCCCCGAGCTGCGCCTGCACCGACCCGTCGCGCGTGGCGCTGCACGAGAGCTGCCACATGCTGCGCGAGCTGCGGATCGTCGACCAGCCCGCGGCGCTGGCACGGCGTGTGGACGGGTGCGAGGTCGTGCCCTGGGACGGCTCCGACCGGTGCTGCGGGTTCGGGGGGACCTTCAGCGTGAAGCTGCCCGAGACGTCGGTGGCGATGGCCGACGAGAAGCTGCAGGCGCTGGCCGAGGGCGCCCCCGATCTCGACGTGCTCGCGGGCTGCGACACCTCGTGCCTGATGCACCTGCAGGCCCGGGCCGAGGCGACGGGCCGGCCGGTGCACGTGCGCCACCTGGCCGAGGTCCTCGCCGCCGCGCTGCCCGAGCCCCGGGAGGTCCCATGACAGGGAGCCACCTGCTGCCGGGCACGACCCTCCGCCAGCGCACCGCGGCCGCGGTGGCGGACGAGCGCCTGCGCACGAACGTCGCCCGCGCCGTCGACCGGTTCGCGATCGCACCGCACCGAGGGCCTGGCCGAGCTCGAGGACGCCGACGGCCTGCGCCGGGCGGCGCGGGCGGTGAAGCAGGAGGTCCTGGCCGACCTCCCCGCCCTGCTCGAGCGGTTCGCCGACGAGGTCCTCGCCCGGGGCGGGAACGTGTGCTGGGCGCCCACCGCCGCCGACGCCCGCCGTCACGTCGTCGACATCGTGCGGGCCGCGGGGGCGACGCGGGTGGCCAAGTCCAAGTCGATGGCCACCGAGGAGATCGACCTCAACCCGGCGCTCGAGGCCGCCGGGCGCCGAGGTGGTCGAGACCGACCTCGGCGAGTGGATCATCCAGCTCGCGGGCGAGACGCCGAGCCACATCATCGCCCCCGCGCTCCACAAGGACCGGCACCAGATCAAGGACCTGTTCGTCGACACCGTGGCGGCGCCGCCGACGCTCGACACCGAGCCGTCCGAGCTCGTGTCGTTCGCCCGGCAGCGGCTGCGCGAGGTGTTCCTCGCCGCCGACGTCGGCATCACCGGCGCCAACATCGCGGTCGCCGAGACCGGCTCGATCGTCCTCGTCACGAACGAGGGCAACGGCCGCCTCGTCACCGCGCTGCCCCGCGTCCACGTCGTGGTGCTCGGCATGGAGCGGCTGGCGGCCGACTGGCACCAGGCGGACCTGCTGCTGGCGCTGCTGGCGCGCTCGGCGACGGGCCAGCGGCTGTCGTCGTACACCAACGTCGGTGACGGGACCTCGGGGTGCCGGCGAGATCGACGGGCCCGACGAGCTGCACGTGGTGATCCTCGACAACGGGCGCAGCGACCTGCTCGGCGGTGAGTTCCACGAGATGCTCGACTGCATCCGCTGCGGCGCCTGCCTGAACGTGTGCCCGGTCTACCGGCAGACGGGCGGCCACGCCTACGGCTGGGTGTACCCGGGGCCGATGGGCGCGGTGCTCACGCCGCTGCTGGCCCACGACCAGCCCGAGGCGGCCGAGCTGGCCGGGGCGTCCACCCTGTGCGGGGCGTGCATGGACGCCTGCCCGGTCCAGATCCCGCTGCAGGACCTGCTGCTGTCGTTGCGGCGCCGCAAGGCCGAGGGCGCCGGGCGCGGCGAGCGGGCGGCCTGGCGGGCGTGGGCCACGGCGTGGTCCGACCCCCGGCGCTACGACGCCACCACCCGCGCCGCCACGTGGGGCCGCTGGGCGACGGACCTGGCCGGGCACCTGCCCGTCGGGCAGGGGCTGGGCCGCGGCCGGGCGCACGGTGCCCCGCCCGGCGGACGAACGGTTCCGGGACCGCTGGCGGGCCGGCCTGTGAACGGTCCGGCGAACGAGCCGGCGGGCGACGGGCCCGGTTCTGGGCCCCGTCGCGGCGCGAGTCCGGCGACCGCACTGCGTTCCTCGCCCCGGCCCGGGCACGCCTGGCGGGGGGCATCGTGATCAACCCCGTCCACCCGCCCCCGCCGGCCCGCGCGGCCGGCGATCCGGTGCCGCTGCCCCGCTACCGCAACCTCGATCCCGACGACCTGGTGGGCACGTTCGTGGCCGCGGTCGCCCACGCCGAGGGCGTGTGCCACGTCGTCGACCGCGAGGTGCCCGACGACCTGCTCGACCGGCTGGTGGACGAGCTGGGCGACCGGGCGTGGTGACGTCGCGCGAGCCGGCCGCCGAGCGCATCGGCGAGCGCCTGGCGGGCCGCGGCGCTGCGGTCGGGCCGGCGACCGTCGAGGCCGCGGCCGCGGCGGGCCTGGGGGTCACGGGCGCCGTGGCCGGCAGTCGCCGCCACCGGATCGGTGGTGCTCGACAGCCGGGTCGCCGGCGGCCGCATCGCCTCGTTGTTGCCCAGCGTCCACCTCTGTGTCCTCAGCGTGAACAATCTGCTCGCGGCCCCCGCCGACGCGCTGCGGACTCTAGGGTCCGGGGCTGATGCCGTCCCGCCTTCGTTGGTGCTGGTCACGGGTCCCAGTCGGACTGGTGACATCGAACAGCTCCTCACGCTGGGCGCCCACGGTCCCACCGCCCTCCACGTGGTGTTGGTGACCGATGGGTCGGGACGCGCATCCACCAGCGGCGCGAGTCCCCGCGCTTGACTGGCGATCGGTGACCGTCTCGGCACGAGTGGGGGTTCCGTTGAACGATTCCGCCCTGGACGCGCGCGTCTACGTACTCGACACGTCGGTGCTGCTCTCCGACCCGCGGGCGCTGGTGCGCTTCGACGAGCACGAGGTGGTCATCCCGCTCGTCGTGCTGACCGAGCTCGAGCGCAAGCGCCACCACCCCGAGCTCGGCTGGGCCGCCCGCGAGACGTTGCGGATGCTCGAGGACCTGCGCCTGGCGCACGGTTCGCTGCTGCGGCCGATGCCGGCGAACGAGACGGGCGGCACGCTGCGGGTCGAGCTCAACCACACCGAGATGGCCGGGTTCCCCGCGGCGTTGAGCGGCGAGACCAACGACCACCGCATCCTGGCCGTGGCCCGCAACCTCGCGGCCGAGGGCCGCCAGGTCACCGTCGTCACCAAGGACCTGCCGCTGCGCCTCAAGGCGTCGATCGTCGGCCTCGACGCCGACGAGTACCGCAACGAGCTGGCCAGCGACAGCAACTGGACCGGCATGGTGGAGCTCGACGTCGACGGCCCGACCATCGACGCGCTGTTCGACGACCACGTCGTCGACCTCGGCGAGGCCCGTGACCTCCCGTGCAACACCGGGGTCGTGCTGCACGCCGGCAGCCAGTCGGCGCTCGGGCGCGTCCACGACGACAAGCGCGTGCACCTCGTCCGCAGCGACCGCACGCTGTTCGACGTGCACGGCCGCTCCGCCGAGCAGCGCATCGCCATCGACCTGCTGGCCGACCACGAGATCGGCATCGTGAGCATCGGCGGGCCCGGCCGGCACCGGCAAGAGCGTGCTGGCGCTGGCGGCCGGGCTCGACGCGGTGCTCGAGCAGCGCACGCACAAGCGGGTGCTGGTGTTCCGCCCGATCTACGCGGTCGGCGGCCAGGACCTCGGCTACCTGCCGGGATCCGAGGCCGAGAAGATGCTGCCGTGGGGCGCGGCCGTGACCGACGCCCTCGAGGCGATCGCCGGGCAGGAGGTCATCGACGAGGTCTTCGACCGCGGCCTGCTCGAGGTGCTGCCGCTCACCCACATCCGGGGCCGCAGCCTGACCGACAGCTTCGTCATCATCGACGAGGCGCAGAACCTCGAGCGCACGGTCCTGCTCACGGCGCTCAGCCGCCTCGGCGAGGGCAGCCGGGTGGTGCTCACCCACGACGTCGCCCAGCGCGACAACCTGCGGGTCGGGCGCCACGACGGCATCGTGTCGGTCATCGACACGCTGAAGGGCCACCCGCTGTTCGGGCACGTCACGCTGACCCGGGCCGAGCGCAGCCCGGTGGCGGCCCTGGTGACCCAGGTGCTCGACAGCGCCGGGCTCACCTGACGCCGGCGGGGTCGACCGCGGTCGACCGCGGCGCCCGCCGTCGCACGATCGCAACACGGAAACGCTCCCCGCGGTCCGCCGCTGGTCGGTAGGGTCGTTTGCGCTGACAAACAAGCCGGGGGTTCCGGGTCTCGAGGCGGAGGGCGGGCAGCTCACGCCTGCGGCTGCCGACAAGGGGGAACCCATGCACACGCGTGCACGTCCGAGGACGCTGGCCTGTCTCGTCGCGGCCCTGAGCCTCGTCGCCGGCGCCTGTAGCGACGATGACGACGACGGAGCGAGCGACAGCGGTGGCGAGGAGGCCTCGGGGGGCGGCGGAGGCGGCGGCCTGCTCGCCGAGGTCCAGGAGCGCGGCACCCTGCGCTGCGGCGTCAACGAGGGCGTCCCCGGCTTCGGCCTGGTGGACGAGGCCGGCGACTACACGGGCTTCGACGTCGAGTACTGCAAGGTCATCGCCGCCGCGGTGCTCGGCGACCCCGACGCGGTCGAGTACACCGCGCTCGACACCGAGACGCGCTTCACCGCCCTCCAGGCCGGCGACATCGACGTCCTGAGCCGCAACACCACGTTCACGGCCAGCCGCGACGGCGGCGAGGGCAGCCGCTTCCTGACCACGACGTTCTACGACGGCCAGGGGATGATGGTCCGGGCCGACTCGGGCTACACCTCGATCGCCGACATGGACGGCACGACGATCTGCGTCCTGTCGGGCACGACGACCGAGCTCAACCTGGCGACCGCGGCGTCCGACGCCGGGATCGCCTACACCCCGCTGACGTTCACCGAGCCCGACCAGATCCAAGAGGCGTTCACCGCAGGGCAGTGCCAGGGCTGGACGTCGGACAAGTCGCAGCTCGCCGGCGTGCGGTCGGCCTTCCCGGCCGACCAGGGTGGCCCCGAGGCGCTCGTGATCTTCGACGGACGCCTTCTCCAAGGAGCCGCTCGGGCCGGTCGTGCTCGACGGCGACGACGAGTGGGCCGACGCCGTCAACTGGGCGATCATCTCCACGATCCAGGCCGAGGAGTTCGGCATCACGGCCGACAACGTCGAGGAGATGCAGTCGAGCGACAACCTCGACATCCTGCGCTTCCTCGGTCAGCCGATCCCCGACCCCGAGGACGAGGAGGCCGAGCCGGCGCCGTTCGACCCGGGCCTCGGGCTCGAGCCCGACTTCGCGGTCGACGTCATCACCCAGGTCGGCAACTACGGCGAGATCTACGAGCGCACGGTCGGCCCGGCCACGCCGCTCGGGCTCGAGCGGGGCGTCAACGCCCAGTGGACCGACGGTGGCCTGCTGTACGCCCCGCCCTACCGCTGATCGGCGGGTGACCGCCCGCGCGGCGGTCGCCTGACACCCAGCGCCATGCCCGATCCGACCGCGACCAGATCACGGCCACCGCTGTGGCGCGACGTGCGCGTGCTGCGCGTCGCGTTCCAGGTGGCCGTGCTGGCCGCGGTCGTCGGGCTGGTGGCGTACCTCTACGACAACCTGCGGGCCAACGACGTCGAGCTGGACTTCGACTTCCTCGACCAGCAGTCGGGCTTCCCGATCGCCTACACCGACCACGGCCCGTCGGACACGGTGCTCGAGGCCATCGTCACCGGGCTGCGCAACACCCTCATCGTGGCGGTGGTGGGGATCATCCTCACCCTGATCTTCGGGACCCTGCTCGGCATCGCCCGGCTGTCGGACAACTGGATCGTGCGACGGTCCGCCGGCGCCTACGTCGAGGTCCTGCGCAACGTGCCGCCCCTGCTCGTCATCATCTTCGTGAACACGGTGGCGCTGGCGACCCTGCCGCCGATCCAGGAGGCCGACGAGTACGGGGGCCTGCTCGTCGTGTCGGTGGCCGAGTTCGGCATCGTCGCCCCGCGGGCCGACGGCAACCTCGGGGCCTACGTCGTGCTGTTGGCCGTCGCAGTCGTCATCGCCGTGGGGCTCGGCCGGTGGCGGGCCCGCGTCGAGGAGCGCACGGGCGCGCCGGCCCGGCGGTGGCTGTGGTCGGGCGGCGTGCTCGTCGTCGCCATCGTCGGCGGCTACGTGGCGCTGTCGGCGCCCATCGTGCTCTCGCACCCCGAGGTCGAGGGGCTGAGCATCAGCGGCGGGGCGCGCATGGGCTTGCCGTTCGTCGCCACGCTCATCGGCCTCGTGCTCTACACGTCGTCGCACGTGGCCGAGATCGTGCGCGGATCGATCCTGGCGGTCCCCAAGGGGCAGACCGAGGCCGCCGGGGCCATCGGCCTGTCGCCGGGGCAGCGGCTGCGCCACGTCGTGCTGCCCCAGGCCTTCCGCATCGCCATCCCGCCGATCATCAACCAGTGCCTCAACCTCACGAAGAACACGTCGCTGGGCGTCGCCGTGGCGTTCGCCGAGATGATGGGCGTGGCCACCACCGTCATCGGCAACGGGCAGCCGGCGATCCCGACGATCCTGGTCGTCATGGGGTTCTACCTCGTGGTGTCCCTCGTCATCTCGCTGTTCGCCAACGTCGTGAACCACAGGCTGCGGCTGGTGGAACGCTGATGACGACCGATCCGATCGGGGGCGTGCTCGCCGAACCGCTGCTGCCGCCCGAGCCCGAACCCCCCGCCCAGGACCTGACCCCGCGGCAGTGGGTGCGGGAGAACCTGGCGTCGTCGCCGTGGAACGCGGCGCTCACGATCGTCGCGGGCCTGGTGGCCGCCTGGATCGTGTTCCGGCTGGCCCGGTGGGTCTTCGTCACGGCCGACTGGGAGGTCGTCCGGGTCAACCTGCGCCTGTTCATGGTCGGGCGGTTTCCCGACGACCAGCTCTGGCGGTTGTGGGTGGGCGGGCTACGTCGTCGTGCGTGACCGTCGGGGTCGCGCTCGGGGCCACGTCGGTGGCGATGCGCCCCGTCGAGGACGGGGCCGGCGACCCGCGCCGCGGACGGGCGACGTCGGGCCGGTGCCGGCCGGCGCGCCCTCGGCGCCCTCCACCGCTTCTGGCCCGCGCGTGTTGGCGCTGGTCGTCATCCTCGGCTTCGCCGAGACGTGGCCGCCCGTGGTCGGCGCCATCGGCCTGGTCGTGGCCGGACTGGCGGGCGGGTTCCTCGGCACCCGGGTGCCGAGGCGCCTGCAGCCGTGGACCTGGGCGCTCGTCGCCGCCGGCCTCCTGGTCTCGCTGCAGGTCACGATCGCCGGCGAGGGCGGCGTCGGGTGGGACGACTGGGGTGGCCTGCACCTGGCGGTGTCGGCCACGGTCGCCGGGATCGCGCTGGCGTTCCCGCTCGGCCTGCTGCTGGCCCTGGGCCGGCGGTCGTCGCTGCCCGCCATCCGGGTCGTGACCGTCGGCTACATCGAGGCGTTCCGGGCGGTGCCCCTGGTGACGCTGCTGTTCCTCGCCGGGTTCATGGTCGGCTTCCTGTTCCCGAACACGGTCGAGCCGCCGAGCTTCCTCGTGCGGGCGGTCGTCGCCATCACCCTGTTCGAGGCCGCCTACATCGCCGAGATCGTCCGCGGCGGCCTCCAGGCGGTGCCCCGCGGCCAGATCGAGGCGGCGCAGGCCGTGGGCCTGTCCCCGGTCAAGGTCATGCGCCTCGTCGTGCTGCCCCAGGCGCTGCGGGCGGTGATCCCGGCCATGGTCGGTCAGTTCATCAGCCTGTTCAAGGACACGTCCCTGCTCACGATCATCGGCTTCTTCGAGCTGCTGGAGGTGGCGAACATCGTCACCCAGCAGCCGGCCTTCCAGGGGCAGGGGCTGCGGCCGGTCACGCTGGCCTTCGTGGGGCTGATCTACTGGGCGGGCTGCTCGACGATGTCGCGGGAGAGCCAACGCCTCGAACGACGCCTGGGAGTGGGAGAACGATGACCGCAGACGTGTCCGAGGGCGTGGCAGACGAGCAGTCCGGCGACGCCGGCGAGGCGGCGCCCGGGGCCCCGACCGCCGACGAGCTCATCCGCTGCGAGGGCGTCGAGAAGTGGTTCGGGCGGTTCCAGGCCCTGCGGGGCATCGACCTGGCGGTGGCGCGCCAGGAGGTGGTCGTCGTGATCGGGCCGTCGGGCTCGGGGAAGTCGACGCTGATCCGCTGCATCAACCGCCTCGAGGAGCACGACCGCGGCCGCATCGTCGTCGACGGCATCGAGCTCACCAACGACATCCGCCACATCGCCGAGGTGCGGCGCGAGGTCGGCATGGTCTTCCAGTCGTTCAACCTGTTCCCCCACCTCACGGTGCTCGACAACGTGACGCTCGGGCCGCGCAAGGTGCGCCGGTGGCCGAAGGCGCGGGCCGACGAGGTGGCCCGCGAGATGCTCGAGCGGGTCCGCATCCCCGAGCAGGCCGACAAGTACCCCGGCCAGCTCTCCGGGCGGCCAGCAGCAGCGGGTGGCGATCGCCCGGGCGCTGGCGATGCAGCCGAAGATCATGCTGTTCGACGAGCCCACCTCCGCGCTCGACCCCGAGATGATCGCCGAGGTGCTCGACGTCATGCGCGAGCTGGCCCGGTCGGGCATGACGATGATCGTGGTCACCCACGAGATGGGCTTCGCCCGGGAGGTGGCCGACCGGGTCGTGTTCATGGCCGACGGCGAGATCGTCGAGGTCGGAACCCCCGAGCACTTCTTCCGGAGCCCCGAGGAGGAGCGCACGAAGGCGTTCCTCCGCCAGATCCTGTGACCCCGCGGCGGTAGCGTCGCAGCGGACATGCCGACCACCGCTGGGACCGCCGTTCCGCTCACCCACGTGCCGCCCAAGCCGCGGCTGCGCGGCGCGCTCGCACCTCGTCGCCTTCCCCGTGTCGCTCGTCGCCGGCGCGGTGCTGCTCGCGCTGGCCGACGACCCCGCCGACCGCTGGGCCTGCCTCGTGTACACGGTGTGCGCCGCCGTGCTGTTCGGGTGCAGCGCGCTCTACCACCGCGGCACGTGGGACGCCCGCACCCACGCCCGCCTGCGCCGGCTCGACCACGCCAACATCTTCCTCATGATCGCCGGCACGTACACGCCGCTGTGCGTGGCGCTGCTCGACGGCACGACGCGCACGGCCGTCCTCGCCGTCGTCTGGGTGGGCGCGCTGGCCGGCATCGTGTTCCGGGTGGCGTGGCTGCACGCGCCGGCCTGGCTCTACACCCCGTTCTACGTGGCCCTCGGGTGGGTGGCGATCGCGGTCCTGCCGTCGCTCGCCCGGTCCGGCGGACCCGCGATCATCACCCTCGTCGTGGTGGGCGGGGTGGCCTACAGCGCCGGCGGGCTGATCTACGCGCTGCGCCGGCCCGACCCGGCACCCGGCGACGTTCGGGTACCACGAGCTGTTCCACACCGGCACGATCATCGGCTACGTGTGCCACTACCTCGCCATCGCGCTGGCGGTGCGCTGACGGCATGCCGCTCGGGCCGGTGCCACGCGAGGTGATCTACGGCCTCGACATCGAGACCGACACGACCGTCGACGGGCTCGACCCGGTGAGCTCGCCCGTCGTGACCGCGGCCCTGTCGACCCCGTGGCGACGACGAGGTGTTCACCGGCACCGAGCCCGACGATCCTCCGGGCGCTCGACGATCGGTTGTGCGCCCTGGCGCCGGGCGTGCTCGCCACCTGGAACGGGGCGGCGTTCGACCTGCCGTTCCTCGCCGACCGGGCCGCGGTGTGCGGGGTGGCCCTGGGTCTGCGCCTCCGGCCCGACCCGACCGTGCTCCGCAGCCACGATCCGCTGCCCGGGCCACGCCGGCGCCTACCGGGCCCGCTGGTACGACCACGGCCACCTCGACGCGTACCGCGTGTACCGGGCGGACGTGGGCCCGCTGCTGCGGGTGTCGTGCTCGCTCAAGGCGATCGCCCGCCTCGTGGGGCTGACGCCGGTCGAGGTCGACCGCGAGCGCATCCACGACCTGCCGGCCGCCACGCTGGCGGCGTACGTCGCCAGCGACGCCCGCCTGGCCCGGGTGCTGACCGAGCGCCGCTGGCCCGGCATCGCCCGCTGCGTCGACCGTCGGTCACCCTGGGCCAGCCGATAGGCGAGGCCCGGCGCCGAAGGCGCCAGGAGCGGGAAGCAACCTCGTTGCGCCTCGGCGCGGAGCCGCCGAGGACAAGCAGACGTGACCTGTCCGCTGAGCCTCCTAATGTCACACCCCCTCATTAGTCTCCGCCGCACGGGTTCGTGATCTCCCCGCCGGCGCCTTCGGCACAGGTCACCGCACACACGGTGATCCCGTTCCGGAGGCCTGGCATGCCGTCCACCGCCCGCACCCCCGACCGCGACGCGCTCCTGGCGCTCGCCACCCTGGCCACGAGCAGCTGGCCGACGACCCTCGGGGCGCCCTGCTCCGCGTCCACGAGACGGCCGCGGGCCGAGTGCCTGGCCTGGATGTCGCTCGCAGGGCGTCCACCCGCTCGACGCCCTCCTCGGCTTCGTCGCCCCGGCCGAGTGGTGGGCCATCGGCGTGTGCGCACCGGCCGGGCGCACTCGCCCGACGGCGCCGACGACGTCACGGTCACGCTGCTCGTCGATCGGGCGGGCGCCACGGCGAGCGTCCTGCAGCGGGGCGACGAGCGCGAGGTGCTGCCCGGTCGCCCCGACGGCGTGCTGGCCGACGCCTGCCGCCGTGCCCTCGGCCTGCCGACCGCACCGCCGCCGTGGTCGTCGCTGATGCTGTGGACGCAGACCTGGCTCGACAGGATCGTCGAGGCCGAGGCGCCCGAGCGCACGCCCGGGCGCCCGGCCTGTCGTGGTCGGCCGTCGCCCGCCTCCACCCGGCCGAGCACCGGCCGCGGCGACCCGGTGGCGCTGGCGCTCGACGCGGTCGGCGCTGGCCGAGGCCTGGCCCTGGGCGCCGCCTGCGGGCCGAGCCCGCGGTGGCCGACCTGCCGGGCTCCCGCCCGTCGCCCGGCGGTGGCGCAGTGGATGGACGACGGCATGTGGGCCCGGTGGCTGATCGAGCCGCCTGCCCTCCGGCCGACGAGCTGCTCGAGGCCACCCGGGCCGCTGCTGTCGCCGGTGGTGGCCGACGCCGTCGACCTCGTGGTCACGGCGGCGGTCGACGCCGGCGGGTGGGCCATCGACGACTGTGGCCGCTGGGCGGATGAGGCACGGCCTCGTGCGCACCTGTCGGCCGCGCACGGCCGCTCAGCCGAGGGCGCCGGCCTCCCGCAGGGCGGCGATCCGGGCGTCGTCGTAGCCGAGCACCGCGGCAGCACCTCGTCGGTGTGCTGGCCGACGGTCGGCGCCTTCGTCGGCACCGGCAGCTCCTCGTCGAGCGACTTGATCGGCGACGGCAGCTGCTCGGCGCCCAGCGCGCTCGCGCGGGATCCACGGGCAGCCGGTCCTGGAACTGCGGGTCGTCGGCGAGCGTCTTCGGGCGTGTTGACCGGGGCGATCGGCGTGTTGTGCTCGTCGCCGAAGGCGATCCACTCGGCGCGTCGTGCGGGTGCGGAAGATCTCCGCGCAGCTCGGCCTGCAGCTCGCGGTTGCCGCGGGCGTGGTCGGCGTACTGCGACCCGGGCCAGCGCTCGAACAGGTCCGGCCGGTCGACGCCGTCGCAGAAGTTCTTCCAGAACGCCTGCTCCGACGCCATGAACAGCACGTGGCCGTCGGTCGTCTCGTAGAACTGGTAGCGCACGCCGTCGCGCATGCCGGCGGTGCCGGGCGCCCGCCGCTCGTAGTCGTCGGCCTTGTTGCCGGTGACCTCGGTCTCGGGGCGCTCGTAGGCCTTCCACGTCTCGCTGCGGAACCAGTCCATGGCGGCGGCGGCGTCGGACTGGGCGATCTCGAGCGCGGCAGCCCTCGCCGGTGGCGCGGGCCCGGATGATGCCGGCGAGGATGCCGAGCGCGCCGAACAGCGGCCCGGCGTGGATGCCGATCGACGGGTGCTCGGGGATGCAGGCGAAGCCGTCGTCGTTGATCTCGGGCGCCACGAGCCCGGCCCACGTGTCGTAGGCGATGCCGTGGCTGGGCATGTCCTTGTAGGGACCGGTCATGCCGTAGCCGGAGATCGTGCAGAACACGATGCGCGGGTTGACCGCCGTGCAGCGCGTCGTAGCCGAGGCCGCGCCGCTCGAGGCCGCCGGGGCGCATCGCCTCGACCACGGCGTCGGCGCCGGCCACGAGGTCGAGGAACACCGCCCGGCCCTCCTCGGTGCGCAGGTCGAGCATGATCGACCGCTTGCCCCGGCTGATGTGCAGGTGCATCAGCGAGACGCCCTCGACGATCGGCCAGGTCATCTCGCGGATGTAGTCGCCCGACGGCGGCTCGACCTTGATGACGTCGGCGCCGAGGTCGGCGAGGTGCGTGGTGATCGCGCCCGGGCCGAGCATCGAGCACTCGATGATGCGCACGCCGGCCAGGGGCGGCGCGTTGCGCTGGGTCACGGGCCGTCTCCTCTCGCGTGTCCTGCGGCATCCACCTCCGATCATCGCACAGTTTCTGACACATCGTCAGATCTCGGCGATCGCGACGGGTCGGCGCCGTTCGCCGCGATGCCACACGACCCTCTCCGCCGATCTACGGTGGCGGGTTGCTGGGCGCCGGGGACGTGACCACTGGGGGTCCACGCCGGCCACTGAACGTTGCGAAATGATGTCGATCGTGACAAACTCCTGTCACCAACCGCATAGGACGGCACGCGCTGGGGCGCCCCTGGTTGCTCTTCCCACTTCATTTCTGCCCCTGCCTCGCGCGCGCCGACAGAAGGAGACCTCCACCTGATGTCCCCTCGGACAGAACATCCTCCCAGTACCGACGACGGCCAGACGCGTGCGAAGGCGCTGCGTCGGGCCGTCATCGGGGGCGCCGCCGGCGTCGCACTTCTGGTCGGGCCGGTCGCTGCTGGCCAACGTCGTCGTACCGCACGACGACGGCGAAGGAAGGTCGAGGCGGCCGCCGAATCCGAGACGTCGCTGATCGCGTCTGCAGCGCAACGCCACCGTGGCCGACAACGCTCGGGCCGGGGCGCTCGAGGCCGCTGCGCACCACGACCACGTTGCCGCCCACGACCACCACGGCGCCCCACGCCGCCCACCACCGAGGCGCCCACCACCACGACGACCGAGGCGCCCACCACCACCGAGGCGCCGCCCGAGCCGGGCCCGGTCGGCGAGGACAACGGCGGTGGCTTCGGCGACCCCAACAGCTACGCCACCTGGGATGCGCTCGCCGACTGCGAGTCGGGCGGCCGCTGGGACTACTCGGCCGGCCCGTACTTCGGCGGCCTGCAGTTCTCGCTGTCGACGTGGCGATCCGTCGGTGGCACGGGCTACCCGTACGAGCACTCTCGCGAGACCCAGATCCACTTCGGCCAGATCCTGCAGGCCCGCTCGGGCTGGGGCCAGTGGCCGCACTGCTCGAGCGTGCTGGGGCTGCGCTGAGCGGTCCGCCGCATCCGGGCCTGACGGCCTGACAACCGAAACGAGCTCGACCGAGGGCGGTGTCGCTGGGGCGCCGCCCTCGGCGCGTTCGGGGTGCGGGCGTCAGGCGCAGCGGGGCCGGCGGCAGACGAACAGGCCGGTGTCCTTGCTGCACCCGCAGGCGGCCTCCGCCGGCCGCGAAGCGCTCCTGCACGGTGGCGACGACACGTCCGCGCTCGATCTCGCTCGCGCCCTCGACCGGCGGGGTCGACTCGAGGTAGTCGACGCACGTCGTCGGGGTCGCGGCAGTCGAGGTCGTCCCGGTAGGGCTGCCAGCGCACCTCGCCGAACCAGCCGGGCAGGACCTCGGCGCCCGGCCGTCGCCCCGAACGACGAGCCGAACGCGTCGGCCGCGAGGTCGCCGAACACCTCGTGCCGGATCTGGTGCAGCTCGGTGAGGTGGCCGTCGCCGACGCACGCCACCACGACGCGCCCGTCGGGCCGCACGACCCGGGCCATCTCGGCCACGGCGCGGGCGGCGTCGGGCACGTGGTGGAGCACGTAGTTCGCCACCACGACGTCGAAGGCTGCGTCGCGGAACGGCAGATCCTGCACGTCGGCGACCCGGCCCGTCGTGCGCGCGGTAGCGGCCGAGCGAGCCGACGCGGTCGAGCGCCTCGCCGACCATGCCCGGGCGAGATGTCGGTGAGCGTCAGGTCGAGGTCGCCGGGCAGGCGGGCCGCCGCCTCGGCCCACATCCACCCGGCGCCGCAGCCCACCTCGAGCACCCGGGCCTCGCTGGGCCAGTCGACCTGCGTGGCGAGCCACGGGAACCAGGCGACGAGGCGGTGCCGTACTTGACGTGCAGCCGGGCGCGGGCGGCCAGCCGCGAGCTGTCGCGGTACTGGACGTCACGCAGGTAGGCCTGCGTGGCGCCGGCGACCGTGAGGTCGCGTCCCCGCATCGGGACGGGACCGTAGCCGCTCGGGGCGTGCCGGGCCCGGCCCGCTCAGCCGCCGCGCTAGTAGCGCAGGCCGGGGGTCGCGGGTGCCGAAGACGTCGGTGGCGAGCTGCATGCCCGAGCTTGGTGGCGTCCCAGCGCTTGCCGCCGTTGCCGAGGGTGGGGCCGTCGGTCCAGCCCTCGCATCCAGATGATGTTCTCGGCCACGGCCCGGATGACCTGGCCGGTGACGTGCTGCGACTCGTCGGACGCCAGCCAGGCGACGACCGGCGACGACACCGGCGGGGTCCATCCGGTTCCACTCGTCCTCGGCGCACGTCGTCGGGCTCGATGACCGCGGGCGCGCCGGGCATCGTGGCGGTGATGCGGGTGGCGCCGGCCGGCCCGATGGCGTTGACGGTGACGCCCAGCTTGTAGAGCTCGAGGCTGAGCGTCTGGGTGAGGCCGGCGATGGCCGCCTTGGCCGTGGCGTAGTTGGTCTGGCCGAAGTTGCCGACGAGGCCGGCGCCCGAGGTCGTGTTGATGATGCGCCCGGTGAACGTCTCGCCCGCCTTGGACCGCTCGCGCCAGTGCTTGGCCGCGCAGTGCGACGGGCCCCACGTGCCCTTCACGTGCACCCGGATCACGGCGTCGAAGTCGGCCTCGGTCATGTTCCAGATGGCGCCGTCGCGGACGATGCCGGCGTTGTTGACGAGGACGTCGAGCTTGCCGCACGTGTCGACGGCCTGCGCGACCATGCGCCCGGCGCCCTCGTGGTCGGCGACGTCGTCGTAGTTGGCGACGGCCTCGCCGCCCCGCGCCTCGATGATCTTCGACCGTGAGGTCGGCGTCCTTCGACGAGCCCTCGCCGCCCACCGAGCCGCCGAGGTCGTTGACGACGACCTTGGCGCCGTGCTTGCGCCAGCTCCATGGCGTGGCCGCGGCCGATGCCGTGGCCCGCGCCGGTGACGATGGCGACCTTGCCGTCGAGCAGGCCCATGGTTCTCCCTCGATCCGTGCGATCTGACGTACCGTCAGATAGTAGGGGTCGGGCGGCGACGACCGGGAATCAGCCGCTGCCGACCGCAGAGGGCGATCGTCAGAACGACTCGACCGCCGCCACGATCTCCTCGGCGACGTCGACCTCGGTGCGCTCGAGGCCGATCGCCACGATCCGGATCACCGACAGCGCGGTCAGCCACGCGCCGAACAGCGCCCGCTCGGCGCCGAGCTCGGCGACGACGCCGTCGACGGGCGGGCGCACGCCGCCGGCCGTCGAGGCCGCCAGCGTGATCATCCGGGCGAGCAGGTCGATGTTGTCGGCCGGAACCGCGCCGTCGAGCGCGAGTCGGTCGAGCAGCTCGACCTGTTCGAGCGCCTCGTCGGTCTCGGCCACCATGCGGCGCAGGGCGACGGCCGCCGCGTCGAGCAGGCCGCCCGTGACCTCCTCGGGCGCCCAGCTCCTCGACCGCGTTGCGCAGGACGAGCGCGGCCTGTGCCGGGCTCGTGCTCCATGACCTGCGTCTCGATGGCGTCGCGGAGGGCCTGGGGGAGATCCATGGGGCGAGCCTAGGTCGGGGTCGGAGGGCGATGGAGGGGCAGGCGGTAGGTTGTCGGCGTGCCCGCCCGCGAGCCCGACGTCGTGGAGTTCCACGAGCAGCGCCGATCGCCGGTCGTCGACCGCATGGTCGACCTGACCGCCCAGGCGGGGGGCTGGATCAACCTGACGCCCGGGCTCGACGTCGACGTGCCCTCCCCCGCCGCGCACGCCGCTGGCGTCGATCTTCGGCAGCAAGGGCCCGGTGGTCCCGCTCGGGACCTGGACCCCGGCGCACGGCCGCGACCCGGCGTCGGTGGGGGTGCACCACAGCCAGGGCACGAAGGCCGTGGCGCTGCTGGCCGAGCGCAACGTGGCCGTGCCGCTCGGGTGGCGGCGACTGCAGGACCACCCCAAGCGGGGCCTCGTCCTCGTGCCGACCCCGGCGACGACGCCCGACGAGCTGGACTCGGTGCTCGACTGGCTGCTGCGGGCGACCGGGGCGCTGTGCCCCGTGCGCCGCACCGGCGAGTGGCGGGCGCTGGTCTACCGGCCGTGACCGGGAACCGACTTCTCGGCGGTCTCGCTTGGCCCAGCGGTAGTCGGCCTTGCCCGACGGTGAGCGGACGATCGCGTCGACGACCACGAGGTGCTTCGGGCGCCTTGTAGCCGGCGAGCGACGCCTTGCAGTGGGCGGCCAGGTCGTCGAGCGTCGGGCGCGGCGCCGGGCGACGGCTGCACGACCGCGGTGACCGCGCTGCCCCACCGCTCGTCGGGCACGCCGACGACGAGGCAGTCGTACACCGCCGGGTGGGCCTTGAGCGCGCTCTCGACCTCCTCGGGGAAGACCTTCTCGCCGCCGGTGTTGATGCGACCGAGCCCCGGCCGAGCAGCTCGATGGCGCCGTCGGCGCCGACCGTCGCCATGTCGCCGGTGACGAGCCACCGCTCGCCGTCGCGCTCGACGAACGTCGCCGCGGTCTTCTCGGGGTCGTTGTGGTAGCCGAGCGGGAGGCGGCCGCTGGCGAGCACCTGGCCGACCACGCCCGAGCCGGGCTCGACCTCGGCGCCGGTCGGGTCGGCGGCGTCGACGACGATGGTCGGCTTGGCGGGCTGGTCGAAGCGGACCAGCGACGGCGCCGCCCCGCCCGCCGGCCGCGGCCGCGGCCCCTCCCCCGCGGCCACCCGCATGGCACCCTGGGTGCCGGTCTCGGACGAGCCGAAGCCGTCGGTCACCATCACGTGCGGGAGCGTGGCGAAGATGCGCTCGCGGCGTGGCGGGCGACATCGGCGCCCCGCCGTTGGAGAACGAGAACAGCGACGAGACGTCGTAGGGCTCGCCCGCGTCCGCGGCACGGTCCCACGCGTCGAGCAGCGGCCGGGCGACGGCGTCGCCCACGACGGTGATCGAGGTTCACCTTCTCGTCGGCGATCGGCCTGCCACACGGCGTCGGCGTCGAGCGAGCCGGGCATGAGCACGACCTTGCCGCCGGCGAACAGCCACGAGAGCGACGTCCACTGGGCGGCGGCGTGCATCAGCGGCGCGATCGGCAGGTAGCAGACCTGGCTGTCGCCGATGCGGTCGAGCAGCTCGTCGGGTCGCTCGACCGGACCGTGCAGCCGCATCGGGTCGCCGCCGCCGATGCAGGCGTAGAAGGCGTCCTCCTGGCGCCACACGACGCCCTTCGGCATGCCGGTCGTGCCGCCGGTGTAGATGACGTAGTGGTCGTCGTCGCTGCGGCTCGGCGACGACCGGGCGCTCGGCCGAGGCCGCGGCCAGCGCCGCCTCGTAGTCGCTCGCCGGCCGACGAGGGTGAAGCCGCACGGCCGGCACGTCGGGCACGACGGCGGCGACGGTCGCGGCCAGCGACGGCTGGGTGATGACGCCCGACCGCGTCGCTGTTGTCGAGCAGGTAGCGCAGCTCGTCGGCCACGTAGCGGTGGTTGACGTTGATCGGCACGGCCCGCAGCTTGAACGCGGCGAGCATGGCCTCGAGGTACTCGGCGCAGTTCTCGAGGTAGAGCGCCGACGTGGTCGCCGGCGGCCGACGCCCCGACCGGCGAGGTGGTGGGCGAGGCGGTTGGCCCGCTCCTCGAGCTCGGCGTAGGTGCGCCGCTGGTCGCCGACGACGAGCGCCTCGCGCTCGGGCACCGCGTCGGCCGCCATCTCCCACAGGTCGGCCATGTTGAAGCTGTCGGGCGCGCCCACGGCCGTGCCTCCCCTCGTCGTCGGTCGGTCCGGGCCGGGCCGCAGCGCCGGTGCGCCCGGGGTGTCAGCCGTCAGCTTGGCGGCCGCTTCCCGACGGTACCGGGTGGTCGAGTGCTCGGGATCGGTGTCGAACTGCGGGATGACCTCGCGGCCGAACAGCTCCATCGACGCCGACGACGACCTCGGTGGGCAGCGTGTTGGTGGTGGGGCTGAACGTGAGCTGGTCGAAGCCGATGTCGACCCAGCGCTGCACCGAGCGGGCGCAGTCGTCGGGGTCGCCGACGGCGATGTAGCCCTCGGCCGACAGCTGCTCGACCTGCTCGGGCGTGGGCTCGGGGATCTTGTTCGGGCCACTCGGGCAGGTCCTTGGGCCGCGGGCACGTTGTCGAGCCAGTGGTAGGCGAGCGTCGAGTAGTAGTTCATGCCCATGTTCGAGGCGGTCTCGAACGCCTTGTTGCGGTCCTCCATGCACAGCATGTTGGTCACGCCCATGATGTTGTCGTTGACGTAGTCGCCGACCGGCGTGGCGTCGACGATCGCCGTCTTGTACGCTCTCGACGCAGCGGCTCCATGTCCTGCGGGCGCGCCGATCGAGAAGCAGAACACGCCGAGGCCCGAGCTCGGCCGGCCTCGGTGAACGTGCCGGGGCTGCCGCCCGCCACCCACATGGCCGGGTGCAGCGGCCCGTTGGGCTTGGGGAACACCTTGCGCTCGGGCATGCGGAAGAACTCGCCGTCGTAGCTGTACGGCGCGTCCTTCCACATCTTCGGGATCTCGCGGATCGTCTCGCGCCACATGGCCTTGGTCATCGTCGACGCTCGGCGATGTCGAAGCCCGAGCACCTCGGTGCGTCGACGAGCCCCGGCCGGTGCCGAACTCGAAGCGGTTGTCGGTGAGGTGGTCGAGCAGGGCGACGTTCTCGGCGATGCGCTGCGGCTTGTTGACCGGCGGCGTGATGTTGAAGATCGCCGAGCCGAGGTGGACCCGCTCGGTCTGGCGCGGCGCAGAACGCCGAGGAACGCCTCGGGCCCGGGCATGTGGGTGTACTCGTCGAGGAAGTGGTGCTGCGGGCACCACACGTACTTGAAGGCGTTGCGGTCGGCCGCCTTGGCGATCTCGACGTTGCGGAAGATGCGCTTGTGCTCGGCGTGCGGGTCCTGGTCGCGCTCGAACTGCGGGACGAACAGCTGGGCGAAGACGCCGAACTCCATGCGATGTCTCCTGCTCCTACGATCCGGACACCGCGAGCACGCCGCGGTTGAGCTTGCCGTGGTGCAGGTCGTCGAGGGCCTGCGTGATCTGGTCGAGCGGGTAGACCTGGCTGACCATGTCGTCGAGCAGCAGCCGGCCGTCCTTGTAGAAGCGACACCAGCAGGGGGATGTCGTGGTGCGGGCGGGTCGACGCCGTAGCGGCACCCGAGGATCGACTTGTCGTTGTAGAGCGTGCTGACCACGAAGCTGGCCTCGGTGCCGATCTTGGGGACGCCGAGCAGCGTGAGCGTGCCGCCCCAGTCGAGCAGGTCGACGCCCTGGCGGATGAGGGCGGTGTGGCCGACGCACTCGAAGACGTGGTCGAGGCCGTTGGGCAGCCCGAGCTCCTTGACCGCCTCGATCGTGTCGTCGACCGCGCTGGCGTCGACGAAGTCGGTGGCGCCGAAGCGGCGGGCGACCGCCTCCTTCTCGGGGTTGGCGTCGATGACGACGATGCGCCCGGCGGCGGCGATGCGGGCCGCCTGGATGGTCGACTGGCCGATGCCGCCGGCGCCGATGACCGCCACCGTCTGGCCCGGGCTGGACCTTGGCCCGGTTGAGCACCGCGCCGGCGCCGGTGACGACCGCGCAGCCGATGAGGCAGGCGGCCTCGAACGGCACCTCGGGGTCGATGACGACGGCCTGGGTCTCCTTGACCACGACCTCGCTCGGTGAACACGCCGGTGTTGGCGAAGCTGAACGCCTTCTCGCCGCCGACGGTGAACGGGCGCGCGCAGCCGGCCGAACGTGTCGCGGCAGTGCGTCGGCTGGCCGCGGTCGCAGGCGGCGCACCGCCCGCAGTTCCCGAGCGTGGTCAGCACGACGTGGTCGCCGACCTTCACCTTGCGTGACCGCGCCGCCGACCTCCTCGACGACGCCGGCGCCCTCGTGGCCGAGCACGACGGGCGTCGGGAACGGGATCGTGCCGTCGATGCACCGAGACGTCGCTGTGGCACAGGCCGGCGTTGACGATGCGCACCCGCACCTCGTCCTGGCCGCGGGTCGCGCACCTCGACGTCGTCGCGAACCTCCAGCTCGCCCGTCCACACGATGCCCTTCATTGCCGCTCCAAGGCGACTGCGTCGCCGTCGCTGGCACCTTCGACGCCTCGCGCTCACGGCATGCATGCCGTGCAGGCACACGCTGGGTCTGCTGCATCGAACGAACTCCCCTCATCCCGGCCAGACGAGCGACTGGAGCTCGCTGTAGGCGTACATGGCGAAGCTGCCGCGGTCGCGGCCGACGCCCGACTGCTTGAACCCGCCGAAGGGAGCCTCGGGGCTCTGCTGGGCGGTGTTGATGGCGACGCTGCCCGACCGCAGCTGGCGGGCCACCCGCACGCCGCGGCCGGTGTCGCCGGTGAACACGTAGTCGTTGAGCCCGAACTCGGTGCCGTTGGCCAGGGCGACGCCCTCGTCCTCGTCGTCGAACGGCAGCACCACGACCACGGGCCCGAAGATCTCCTCCTGCACCACCGACATGCCGGGCTTGGCGTCGGCGATGAGGGTGGGCGCCACGTAGAAGCCGGTGTCGATGTCGGGGCGCTCGCCGCCCGCGAGCAGCGTGCCGCCCTCGTCGACGCCGGCGCGCACGTGGGCCTCGATGCGGTCGCGCTGCACGGCCGAGATGATCGGACCGACGACGGTGTCGGGCGCCAGCGGATCGCCCACCTTCAGGTGCCCGGCGGCGGCCTGCAGGCCGGCCACCAGCTGGTCGTAGATGCCGCGCTGGGCGATGACCCGCGTCGGGGCGGTGCAGATCTGCCCGGAGTGGAAGGCCCACACGCTGGCGATGGCACCGATGGCGGTCTTGAGGTCGGCGTCGTCGAACACCAGGCCGACACCCTTGCCGCCGAGCTCGAGCAGCAGGCGCTTCATGTCGCGGCCGGCGACCTCGCCGATGCGCTTCCCCACCACGGTCGACCCGGTGAAGCTGACCATGTCGACCTGCGGCGAGGCCACGAGGGCGGCGCCCGCCTCGGCCCCGCTGCCGGTGATCACGTTGACCACGCCCGGCGGGAAGCCGGCCTCGACGACGGCGTCGGCGAAGCGGAGGACCGCGAGCGGATCCTGCGGGGCGGGCTTGACCACGAGCGTGTTGCCCATCGCCAGCGCCGGGCCCACCTTGCCGGCCATGTTGACCAGCGGGAAGTTGTAGGGCGTGATGGCGGCCACGACGCCGACGGGGCGGCGCTCGACCACGGTGCCGAGCAGCCCGCCGGGGGCCAGCGGTGTCGACGGCATCTCGGTGGGCGGCAGCGGGATCGACAGCTGCTCGTGGGCACCGCGGGCGTACCGCCGGAACCGGTCGATCGTCTGCGGCACCTGCATGGTCTTCGCCACGCGCAGGACCGCACCGGTCTCGGCCTGCACCAGCGGCACGAGATCGTCGGCCTCGCGGGCGAGGATGTCGGCCAGCTTGGTCAGCAGGGTGCTGCGCTCGGTCGGCGAGGTGCGGCTCCACGCCGGGAACGCCTCGGCGGCGGCTGAGGTGGCGGCCTCGACCTGCTCGACGGACACCTCGGGCGCCTGGCCGACCACGGTCTCGGTGGCGGGGTTCACGACGTCGTAGGTGCCGTCGCCCCCGGCCACCCGGTCGGCCCCGACGAGCATGCGGAAGTCGTCGCTCATACGAGGCGAGAGAGTAGAACGTGTTCTAATTCCGGGCAAGCCAGGGGTCCCCTCAGCGATCGCGACGACACCGCCCGCACTACCCTTCGAGCGTGCGGCTCGGCGTCCTGATCCTGCCCGAGCACAGGTGGGTCGACGCGGTGCAGCTCTGGCGCCGGGCCGAGCAGCTCGGCTTCCACCACGCCTGGACCTACGACCACCTCGCCTGGCGCACCCTGCGGGCCTCGCCGTGGTTCGCCGCCGTGCCGACACTGGCGGCGGCCGCCTCGGTGACCAGCACGATCCGGCTGGGCACGCTCGTGGCGACCCCGAACTTCCGCCACCCCGTCCCCTTCGCCCGCGAGATCGTCGCCCTCGACGACCTGAGCGAGGGGCGGCTCACGGTCGGCCTGGGCGCCGGCGGGCCGGGGTGGGACGCCACCGTGCTCGGCCAGGAGGCGTGGACGCCGGCCGAGCGCGGCGACCGCCTCGTCGAGTTCGTCGACTTCCTCGACAGGCTGCTCCGGCAGCCCGAGACGACGCATCGTGGGCGCTACTGGCAGGCCCACGGTGCGATGAGCGAGCCCGGGTGCGTCCAACAGCCGCGCGTGCCGTTCGCCATCGCCGCCACCGGGCCGCGGGCGATGCTCGCCGCCGCCGACCACGCCACCGTCTGGGTCACGAACGGCGACCGGCGCTGGACCGGTCCCCCGGTCGGGCCGCGCCGAGGGTGCCGCAGTGGTGGCCCGTCAGTGGGAGGCGATGGCGCGCATCTGCGAGGACCGCGGGCGAGATCCCGCCACGCTCGACCGTCTGGTGCTCACCGGCCCGCGCCTCGACCCCGGCCTGACGTCGCCCGCACGGTTCGACGACGTGGTCGACGCGTACGCGGACGTCGGTGTCACCGACCTCGTCGTCCACTGGCCCCGCCCGACGGATCCGTACGCCGGCGACCCGTCGATCCTCGAGGCCATCGCACCGCGGACCTGACGCCCGCGGGCGCGTTCAGGCCCCGGGGCGCTCCCACGGCACCCGCTCGAAGCGGGCGAAGTCGCGGTCGAGCGACACCACGGTGCCTCCGTGGTCGAGGGCCAGCGCGGCGATGTAGGCGTCGGCGGTGAGGTCGCCGGCGGCGTCGTCGTCGCGACACAGGTCCTCGGAGGCGGCGATCACTCGATGCGGGCCGCGTCGAGGTCGGTGAGCCTGGCCAGCAGCGGCAGCGTGGCCATCACCACCAGCAGCGCCGCGCCCAGACCCCCGGCGAGCGAGAGCCAGTACCCGGTTCCCGGCAGGGTGAAGGACTGGTTGCCACCAGCCGCAGACAGCACCAGGGCGGCGACCAGCAACCCGAGGCCGACGCTGGCGGCGGCCACGATCAGCAGCGGTGCGGCCGCCTCGGCCATCACCACCCGGCGCAGCTCGGACAGCCGGGTCCCGGCCAGGCGCAGCTGGGCGAAGGCGTGCCGGCGCTCGACGATCGCACCGGCCACGGCGACCGCCAGGCTGCACCCCGCGATGACGAGCGTGACCGCCAACGCCAGGTTGGTGATCCGCTCCTGGGTGCGCATCTCCTCCTGGGAGAGCGGCCTCCATGTCCGCCCGGGTGATCGCCCGCGCCCCCGCGATGCCCGACTCGAGCACCGTCCTGGCCTGCTCCATCGTGGCGGTCCGACCGTCGGTGGCCACGGCCAGCGCGGTGACCGGCAGCGAGCCGAGCGCGGCCTCGGGGATCGGCACCGAGTCCGAGGCCGCGGTGGCCCCGTAGGCGCTGACGTTCACCAGCGTGGTGCCCTCGCAGGCGTCGAAGCCCAGCGCCGCGGCGTCGTCGCAGAGCGCCAGGGTCGCCGTGGGGTGGAGGCCTTCGGGGGTGCGGGCGAGGGCGTCGCGCAGCTCGGGATCGTCGGGCAGGGCGTGCACCTCGACGACCTCGCGGACACCGGGGACGGCCCGGAGCTCGGCGACCAGCGGCGCGAGATCGGCCGCAGGGATCGTGGGGGGCGGCGTCGGGGGCGCCTGTGCGGCGTCCTCGGGCGGGATGTCCTCCCGCGTGCTCGCCGCCACCACGTCCGGCGCCAGGCCGCGGTCGAGCAGCACGTCGTTGGACAGGATGCTGGCTGCGATCCCGCTGAACACGGTGCCCACGAACACGGCGATCACGATGCCGCTGATGGCCCGGAAGGCGGCCGACGGGTTGTCCTCGCAGTCGGCGGGCCGCCAGCAGCGAGGGCGCCCGGCGCCCGGTGCGGGCGACGGCGCCGGCCACCAGCGACGTGAGCCACGGGCCGGACGAGGACGATCCCCGCGATCATCAGCAGGAACATCGCGCCGATGACCAGCGCGATCGCCGTCTCGCCCGTCGTCGAGCGGTTGTCCCACACGACGGCGCCGGCGAGGCCCACCAGGCCGGCCGCGACGAGCAGGAGCGGCCGGGCGCTGGCCCGCGACCGCCGGGCCCGCCGGGCGACACCGAGGGGCGAGATGCGGACGCGCCGCAGCGACACGATCGCGGCCCCGACCGCCAGCGCGAGGACCGCCGAGGCGACGGTGACCGCCCACCCGATCGACAGGCGCAGGTCCGACGGGTAGAAGCTGGCGCCGTCGACGGGGACGCGGGCGAGGCGCGGCCGCAGCGCGAAGAAGAGGGCGAAGCCCACGGCCACGCCGCCGAGCGCGGCGAGGGCCGCCTCGACCGCCGCCACGACGCCGACCTGGCCGGTGGTCGCGCCGGCGAGGCGCAGGGCGGCCAGCCGCTGCTCGCGACGTGCGGCTGCGAGCCGGGTGGCCGTCGCCACGAACACCACCACGGGCGCCAGCAGGCCGACGCCGCCGACGGCGAACACGATGCGCATCGCCCGGGTCAGGTTCCGGCTGACCGGCGCGGACTCGATGCTGCGCACGGGGTCGACACCGGGCTGCGCCCGCAGCTCCTCGGGCGCGTGGCCGACGAACACGACCAGGTCCTCGGGCGAGGCGAGGGCGTCGCGCCCGACCGTGGCGGTGACCCGCCCCGGGAAGCGGTCGGCCAGGACGGCCGGGTCGGTGTCGTCGAGCAGCTCGGCCAGTCGCGGCGACACGGCGATCTCACCGGGGCCGGGAAGGGTCGCCAGGCCGGGCGGGACGGGTGCATCGGGACCCTCGGCCGCCAGGTCGACCCGCACCACGTCCCGGCCGTCGAAGCGCACCTCGGTGAGGCGCCAGAGCAGGGGGTCCGTGGTGCTCTCGTCCTGCGCCGGTTGCGCGTTCCGAGCAGAGGTCTCGGTCCACGCCCGGCGGACGTCGTGGGCGTGCAGCGCCGGGTACACCACCGTCGCCACGAGGAGCATGGCCACGGCCAGGGCCAGCCCCGCCCCGGTCAGCACGAGGCGGAGGACGCCCTCCCGTCCCCCGCCCGCGGTCAGGCGGGCCGCCAACCGGATCACGCCGCCACCCGGGCGCGCACCCGGCCGTCGCGCACGACGACCTCGCGGTCGGCGTACGCCGCCACCCGGGGATCGTGGGTGACGAGCACGACCGTCGCCCCCTGGTCGCGAGCGGTGTCGACCAGCAGGTCCATCACCCGCTCGCCGGCCAGCGAGTCGAGCGAGCCGGTCGGCTCGTCGGCGAACACCACGTCGGGCCGGGTGATGAGCGCCCGGGCCATGGCCACGCGCTGGGCCTCCCCGCCCGACAGCTCGCCGGGCCGACGTCCCTCCAGCCCGTCGAGGCCGAGGCGGCCGAACCACGGCGTCGCCTCGGCGAGGGCCCGCGACCGCGGCTGGCCCGCCAGCAGGAGAGGGAGCGCCACGTTCTCGACCGCGGCGAGCTCGGGCACGAGCTGGCCGAACTGGAACACGAACCCGAAGCGCTCCCGGCGCAGCTCGGTGCGGGCCCGGTCGTTGAGGTCGTCGAGGCGGGCGCCGTCGAACCACACCTCGCCGCCGTCGGGCGTGAGGATGCCCGCCAGGCAGTGCAGCAGGGTCGACTTGCCGGACCCGCTCGGCCCCATGAGCGCCACGATCTCGCCGGCGCCGATCTCGACGTCGGCGCCGCGCAGGGCGAGGGTGGCACCGAACGAGCGGGTGATGCCGCGAGCGGCCAGGTGCGGACCGCTGTCGCTCATGACGTCACCTCGGCGCGCAGCTGGTCGAGCCGCGATTCGGTGAGGTCGATCCACCGCAGGTCGGCCTCGAGGTGGAACAGGGCGTAGTCGGCCAGCAGCGTCTGGCCGAGGTCGCCCGCCCGGCGCCGGGCGGTGAGCTCGCGCATGCGGTCCAGGTGGGCGGCCCGCTGGGCGTCGAGGTACCGGTCCGCGGGCCGGCCCGACACGAGGGCGAGCACCACCTTGGCGAACAGCACCGACTGGAGGTGCGGCTCAGGCGACTCGGGCTCGGCGAGCCAGCGATCGAGCACGGTCACGCCGTCGGGCGTGATGGCGTAGCGCTTCCGGTCGGGCCCGGACCCGTGATCGACGGCGCACACCTCGATGCGCCCGTCGCGCTCGAGGCGCCCCAGCGTGGCGTACACCTGCCCGAACTTGAGCGGCCTCTCGTTCCCGAAGCGGAGGTCGTAGGCCCGCTTGAGCTCGTAGCCGTGCGTGGGCTCGGGCTCGAGCAGGCCGAGGAGCGTGTTGGGGATGTTCACGCCGGCGACTATACACGCAGTGCATACACCCAGCGGATAGCAGGACGGTGGGGCCGTGTGCCGGCCCCACCGCCCTCGTGATCAGTCGTCCTCGCCGGTGTCGGAGTCCCGCTCGTCGCTGACGACCTTGAAGTCGGCGTCGAGCTGCACATCGACCTGCGACCCGTCGTCGAGCGTCACCTCGACCTCGTACAGGCTCTCCTCGTCGCCCTTCTCGGTCTCGGTGACCCGGCCCTCGCCGGTGTGCTCGAGGGCGGCGGCGCTGGCCTTGTCGAGCTCGGTGCCGGAGATCGGCGTGTCGGTCGCGTCGTCGTCCCCGCCCCCTGCGGCCAGGGCCACGCCACCACCGACGGCGGCGACGCCCACGACGGCGGTGGCCACGATCGCGGCCCTCGTGCGGTTCAGCATCTCGACTCCTTCGTGTCATGGTGCGCATCCCGCACCCGGTGATCCCAAGAGTGCGCCTCGCGCCCTGAACGCCGGCTGACGAAGCTCATGTCGTCGAACCCGGCGTGTGCTCCACGAGCACGACGGTGTCCTCACCGCCGGCCGTCTTCTCCTCGAGCACCGGCCCGACGCCGGGCGCGTACGACTTCTCCTCGACGACATCGGGCTCGAACGGGTTCCACTCGCGGATGACCACGACGTCGTCGTAGCTCTGCCCGGACACCGTCACCGACTGCCCGACGTCGAGGACCTCGGCCAGGTCCTCGGCCTGTCCCTCGTAGAACTCCTGGCGGTACGCATCCCCCGGCCGGGGCTCGGCCCACATGACGACGCCCGGAAGCGCACCGTCGACCCCGGCCTCCCACGAGCCCTCGGTGCTCACGACCTCGCCGCCCTCGTACTCGGCGGTCTCCTCGCCGAGGTACCAGACGTTCCCGTCGGCGTCCTGCGTGTACCAGTCGTAGGTGTCCTCGATCACCTCACCGGCGACCGACACCGTGTCGTGGACCACCACGGCGTCGATCCCCATCACGAGGCGACGCTCGTCGAGCACGGTGACCTCGATCTGTTCCGTCGCCTCGCTCGACGTCCCCTCGTACACCCAGTGCGAGCCTGGGAGGAACGGCAGGTACGGGTTGTCGATGCGGTCGGCCACCGTCGCCGGGTCGAGCGACGGTCGGTAGTCGCCTCCGTCTCCCGGGTCGATCACCGGCTGCGTGTCGGCGGTCGTGTCGCCGTCCGGCTCGACCGTCGTGTCGCTGCTGGCCGCGCCCCCGTCGTCGTCGCCGCAGGCCGCGAGCGCCAGTGCGATCGCGCCCCCGCCGCGGCCATCCGCCGGCCGGTCCGGCGGCTCGCCCGCCTCGTGGATGTCGTCATGTCGGCGTCCTCCTGGTCGTCGCCCACCACCGGCACCGTGGAGACGCGAGGCTGAACGGGGGCTGACCGGGCGCGAGCCGGTCAGCCGAGGTTCAGGTGCGCTCGCCGACCATCGTCGGCGCCGCCACACTGGTGGTGCCGCTTGGTCCTGAGGTGAACCCGTGAAGCTCCTGCTGGTCGAGGACGACGCCAAGCTGGCGGGTGCCCTGCGCCGCGGGCTGGAGGCCGAGGGGTTCGCCGTCGAGGTGGCCGCGGACGGCGACGACGGCGTGTGGCGGGCGACCGAGGGCACGCTACGCGGCGATCCTGCTCGACCTCATGCTCCCGGGGCGCAGCGGCTTCCGGGTGTGCGCCGAGCTGCGCGCCGCGGGGATCTGGACGCCGATCCTCGTGCTGACGGCCAAGGACGGCGAGCTCGACGAGGCCGAGGCGCTCGACACCGGAGCCGACGACTACCTCACCAAGCCGTTCTCGTACACCGTGCTCGTCGCCCGGATCCGTGCCCTGCTGCGGCGGGCGGCCGAGCGGACGGTGGCTCCCACCGCGGTCGGCGACCTCCGGGTGGACCGGGCGCGCCGGCGCGTCTGGCGGGGCGAGCGCGAGGTGGCGTTGACCGCCCGCGAGTTCGACGTGCTCGAGGCCCTGGTCCGCCGGGCCGGCCAGGTCCTGTCCAAGTACGACCTCCTCGACGCGGTGTGGCAGAGCGACTTCGACGGCGACCCCAACATCGTCGAGGTGTACGTCCGCCGCCTGCGCCGCAAGGTCGACGATCCCTTCGACCGCCGGTCGATCGAGACCGTCCGGGGCGCGGGGTACCGGGTGGTGGCCGATGGCAGCTGACCGCGGCGCCGGCCGCGTGACGTCGACGGTGCGGTTCCGCATCACCGCGCTCGCCACCGTGGCGGTCGCCGCGGTCCTCGTCGTCACCGCGGTGGGGCTGGTCGTCGTGCAACGGCGAGCGCTCACCGACAGCCTCGACGAGACGCTCGCCGGCGAGGCGGACACCATCGCCGCCCGGATCGACGAGGGCGGCGACCCCGCGGCCGTCCGGCTCGACGAGCCCACCGTCGACGACGACGCCGTCGCCCAGGTGGTGGTCGACGGCGACGTCGTGGCCACGACCGACTCCGACGTCTCCCAGCCGCTGGCGGCGACGCCCGCCGGGTCGTCGGGCACGAGCACGGCCGAGTCGGTCCCCGACGAGGACGGGGCGTTCCGCGTCGCCTCGCGGCGGGTCGACGACGGGGGCGGCGGCGGTACCACCGTGGTGCACGTCGCGGCCCCGCTCGACGACGTCGACGAGAGCACCGGCCTCCTGGCCCGGTCGCTGGCGCTGGCGGTCCCGGCGGTGACGGCGCTGTTCGCCGCACTGGTGTGGGCGCTGGCCGGGCGCACCCTCCGGCCCGTCGAGGCGATCCGCCGCGAGGTGGCGCAGATCGGCGCCACCGACCTGCGGCGCCGCGTGCCCGTGCCTCCGGGCGACGACGAGGTCGCCCGCCTGGCCCGCACGATGAACGCCATGTTGGACCGCGTCGAGGGTGCCAGCGATCGTCAGCGCCGGTTCGTCGGCGACGCCTCGCACGAGCTGCGCACGCCGCTGGCCCGCATGCGCTCCGAGATCGAGGTCGACCTCGCCCACCCCGACCGCGCCGACCTCCTGGCGACGCACCACAGCGTGCTCGACGAGGCGGTCGGCATGCAGCGCCTGGTCGACGACCTGCTGCTCCTCGCCCGCACCGACGGCGCCGGCGACGCCGCGGTCGACGCGGGAGGCGAGGCCACCGCCCGGCTGGACCTCGTGGTGGCCGGCGAGGTGTCGCAGGCGCGGGCCAACGCCCCGGTGGCGATCGAGGCCGCGGGCCTGACCCCTGTCACCGTGGCGGCCGATCCGACCGAGCTGCGTCGCGTCGCCGCCAACCTGCTCGACAACGGCACCCGGCACGCCCGCTCGCACGTGGTGGTCGCCGTCGAGTCCGCCGGGGGCACCGCCGAGCTGACGGTCACCGACGACGGTCCGGGCATCCCGGAGGACCAGGCCGAGCGCATCTTCGAGCGCTTCGCCCGCCTCGACGACGCCCGGTCGTCCGCCGACGGCGGCGCGGGGCTCGGCCTCGCCATCGCCCGCGAGATCGCCGAACGGCACGGCGGGACGCTCACCGTCGATCCGGCGCACCGCGACGGCGCCCGGTTCGTCCTTCGCCTGCCGGTCGCGGGGGCGGGGCGACCCGCCGCGGGGTGACTCAGCCCGCGTCGACGGGCTCGGACGGGTCCTCGGTCACGGCCATCTCGGCCCGCTGCTGCTCGAGGAGCTGGTTCTCCTCGTAGATGGCGGTGACGATGGCCCGGGCGTCGTCCTCGAGGGTGTGCCGGGCCCGCAGGAGGAGCATGAGGCCGAGGATCACCGGCGGGAACGTGATGTAGAACGCCGTCACGAGCGAGCCGGTCAGCGACGACACCGCCCCCACGAGCACCGGCGCCAGCGCGGTGCCGAGGATCGACGACGTGAGCGCCATGGCCGAGGCGCCGACGCCACGTGAGTCGGGCGGCACCACGTCGGTCATGGCCGCGCGCAGGCCCGGCGCCGCCCCTGCCGCCGCCACCACCCCGACGAACTGCAGCAACACGCGCAGGCCGACCGGATCGACGGCGAACGAGACCATGAAGAGCAGGGCGCACAGCACCGAGGACCACACCACGATGACGATCCGGCCGCCCTTCCACCGGTGGTGGAAGCGGTCGGAGAACCACCCGCCGACGATCGTGCCGATGATCCCGCCCACGCCCAGCACGCCGGCGGTGACCCCGGTGGCCCGCGTGACCGACATGTCGGCGTAGCGCTCGTAGTAGATCGGCAGCCACGTCGAGATGCCGGCCACCGTGAACAGCAGGGCGGCCACGCCGATGAGCACGTAGCGCATCGTGCGGATGCCGAAGATCATCTTCAGCTGGCTCAACAGCTCGGTCGACGCCAGCCGGGTGAACTGGCCGGGGCTGAGCCCCTCGGCCCCCGAGGCGCGGTCGACCGGGCGCGGCGGGAGCGCGGCGATCTCGTCCCACGTCATCGACTCGGGCAGCTCGGCCTCGCCCCGGCGGGGCTCCCGCAGCCGGAAGACGGCCACGGACACGAGGGCGCCGGGCACGCCGACCACCGCGAACGCCCAGCGCCAGCCGAACGTCTCCCCCACCCACCCCCCGAGGGCCAGGCCGATGCCGGCCCCGAGGAAGAACGACACCTGCTGGGCGGAGAACACCCGACCCCGCATGCGCGTCGGGTAGCTGTCCCCGAGGAACGACGTGGACGCGGGGTCGTCGACCGCCTGACCGATGCCCATGGCGGCCCGGGCGAACAACAGGTTCACGTAGTTGACCGCGGTGGCCGACAGCAGGATGAGGCCGCTCCAGCTCAACAGCGTCCAGCCGACGACACGGGTGCGCCGGTAGTGGTCGGCCACCCACCCGGCCGGGATCGTGGCCACCGTGCTCACGATCACGAAGACCGACGTGATGAGCCCCAGCTGGGTGTCGCTGAGCCCCCACTCGTCCTCGAGGATGGGCAGCACCCCGCGGGCCACCGAGACGTCGATCTGGTCGACCAGGCTGACCGCGGCCATGACCCACAGCGGCCACAGGGGGTGGTGCCGGCCGACCGGCGGCGCGGTCGCGGGGGTCGTCGACGGGCCCGACGGGTCGCTCGGCGTCGCAGGCCGGGCGCCGTTGCCCGCGGGGGCACCGGCCACGGTCCCCTCGGGACCCGACACCGCGGCGTCGCTCATCGGCACCCCCCTGACACAGGGCCGACACTACTCGCACAGGGTGTGCAAGAAACCCGCGGGGCCGGGTCCGGCACCGCGGGCCGAGCGGTCACTCCTCGTACGCGTAGGTCGGGACGATGACGGCCCGACCGAGCGTGTGCTGCCACAGGTTGAACCCGACGACGGCGGGCGACACCGAATCGTCGACGCCCAGCGTGTCGGTGTCGACGGCGTGGACCGCGAAGGCGTAGCGGTGTGGCCCGTGGCCGGGCGGCGGGAACGGCCCGACGTACTGCTTCATGCCGGCGTCGTTGGCGACGTGGAACGCTCCGCCGGGGAGGTCCTCGCCGTTGCCCGCACCGGCCGGCAGCTCGGTGACGTCGCCGGGGATGTCGACCAGCACCCAGTGCCAGAACCCGCTGCCCGTCGGGGCGTCGGGGTCGAAGGCGGTGACGACGAAGCTCTTGGTGCCCTCGGGCGCGCCTGACCAGCGCAGGCCCGGGGAGACGTTGTCGCCCGGCCGGCCGACACCGCTCCCGGCGGTGTAGGTCAGAGGGATCGGGGCGCCGTCGTCGATCTCGTCGCTCTCGACGGTGAACGAGGCGACCTCGGGCAGGTGCTCGTAGGGAAGGGGCGCATCTCCGGGCATGGTGGCCTCCGGTCGCAGCTTCGTCGACGGACCCGGGGAGCCTGCCCCACCAGGGCGGGCGACACCAGTGGTTCGCACCGCTTTCGTCGGACTAGAACACGTTCTACAGTCAGCCCCATGACCGCAGACGGGTTCGACCTCCCGAAGATCATCTCGGTGGACGACCACGTCGTCGAGCCGCCCGACCTGTGGACCAAGCGCCTCCCGGCCAGGTACCAGGACGTGGGCCCCCGCGTCGTGCGGGACCGGGCGACGTTCAGCTTCACCGGCGGGGTGTTCAGCTACGAGAAGGGCGTCCCCGACGGCGAGTGGTGCGACTGGTGGCTCTACGACGAGCTCGTCTACCCGTTCCCCAAGCTGTCGGCCGCCATCGGGTTCGACGACCTCGACGTCACGCCCACCACCTACGACGAGATCCGCCCCGGCTGCTGGATCCAGTCCGAGCGCCTGGCCGACATGACGGCCAACCACGTCGACGCCTCGATCTGCTTCCCCAACACGCTCCCCCGCTTCTGCGGGCAGACGTTCTACGAGCAGGGCGTCAAGCGCGAGGGCGGCGACCCCGAGCTCGCGCTGCTGTGCGTCAAGGCCTACAACGACTGGATGATCGACGAGTGGTGCGCCGGCGAGGGCAAGGGCCGGCTCATCCCGCTCACGATGATCCCGCTGTGGGACGCCGAGCTGGCCGCCGCCGAGGTGCGCCGCTGCGCCGACCTCGGCAGCCACGCCGTCGCGTTCTCCGAGAACCCGCACCCGCTCGGCCTCCCGTCGATCCACAGCGGGCACTGGGACCCGTTCTTCACCGCCTGCCAGGAGACCGAGACCGTCGTGTGCATGCACATCGGCTCGTCGTCGCGGATGCCGGCCACGTCGCCCGACGCCCCGTTCATCGTGTCGTCGACGCTCACGTTCCAGAACGCCATGGGGTCGATGCTCGACTACATCTTCTCGGGCACCCTCGAGCGGTTCCCGACGCTGAAGATCGCCTACTCCGAGGGCCAGGTCGGCTGGATGCCCTACGTGCTCGAGCGGGCCGACAAGCTGTGGGCCGAGCGCAGCGACAACAGCTTCGGCACGTCGCTGCCCAACCCGCCGACGAGCTACATCCCCGGGCGGATCTACGGCTGCATCTTCGACGACGAGACCGGCCTGAAGAACCGCGACGCCATCGGCATCGACCAGATCTGCTTCGAGACCGACTACCCGCACGCCGACTCGACCTTCCCCCACTCGAAGAAGGTCGCCCACGACATCTGCACGCAGGCGGGCCTCGACGAGACCGAGACCTACAAGCTGCTGCGGGGCAACGCCATCACCGCCTTCGGGCTCGAGCGCTTCGGGATCACGTCGTGAGCGAGCGCAGCGAGCGAACCATGAGCACAGTGCATTGCCCGGCCCGAAGGGCCGAGCGCTCGATGCGCGCATCCCGAAGGGTGCGCCAGTGAGCGCCACGCCCGACACGTCGGCCGGGTCCGCTCCCGAGCGCGACCCCGACTGGGACCTCGGCGGCGAGATCGCCCTCGGCAGCGCCCTGTTCACGCTGGTCGAGCCGCACCAGGGCCACGAGGTCGCCTACAACCGCTGGTACGAGCGCGACCACTTCTACGCGGGGTGCATGAACGGGCCGTTCTACTTCTCGGGCCGGCGCTGGGTCTCGACGAAGGACCTCAAGGACCTGCGCCTCGGCGCCCGTCCGGGCGACGACCCGCTGTTCGGCGACGACCGCCTCGGCTCGTACCTCGCCCTCTACTGGACGCCCAAGGGCCGCTTCCGCGACAACACCGACTGGTCGACCCGGCAGGTCCACTGGCTGCACGCCAACGGGCGCATGTTCGCCGAGCGCGACCACATCCACACCCTGCTCTACCTGTACAAGGGCGCGTCCGCCCGCGACGCCGACGGCGTGCCGCCCGAGCTGGCGCTCGACCACCCGTTCCGCGGACTCGGAGCAGTCATCGTCGAGCCGGCGCCCGACGGCTCGGTCGCCGACCTGCCCCGGCCGTCGCTCCCCGCGGCCGGGTCGGTGGCCCTGGTCCTGTCGTTCCGCGGTGTGCCCCTGCCCCCCGGAGCCCCCGTGTCGCAGCCCGGCACCGACGGCGCCGACAGGCGCGAGCTGCAGCTGTGGTTCGCGGACGCCGAGCCGGCCGAGTGGTGGGCCGCGGTGGGCGACTACGCCGACACGGTGGCCGAGTCGGGCACCGGCGCGGTCCGCTGGGCCTCGCCGTTCATCCCCACCGTCCCGGGCACCGACCGCTACACCGACCAGCTCTGGTAGGGGGCGGCCCGCTCGGTGGCGGGTCGTTCGAGCTGGTCGTTCGGTGGCGGGTCGTTCGAGCTGGCGCGGGCCGGATCGCCGGTCGCCGTCCTCACGGCCCGAGGCTGGCCCGACAGGCGAAGAAGATCGGAACCTGCGAGTAGAGCGGCCGCTGGCGGGCGAGCAGCGGCGTGGGCCGGGGCTCGTCGACCGCCTCGATCGAGAAGCCGTGCGTGACGAGAGCGTTGAGGTACGTGGCCAGCGTGCGGTGGTGGTTGCCGGCGCGACGCACCCCGTCCGGGTTCGACGACCGCCAGAACCGCTCGTCGAAGTAGCCCGACACCGTCAAGGCCGGTCGGCCGTCCGGGTACGTGGCCGGAACGGCGTCGGGGACGAGGAAGCAGGGGTGGCCGATCACGAAGGCGAACCACCCGCCCGGCCGTAAGACCCGGCCGACCGCGGCGAGGGTGGCGTCGAGGTCCGGGATGTCCATGAGCGCGAGCTGGCAGGTCACGCCGTCGAACGACTCCGCGGCGAACGCCGCCAGGTGCTGGGCGTCGTCCACGACGTAGGACACATCACGGCCCTCGGGTACGCCGTGACCGCGGGCCCGGTCGACCATCGCCTCGGACGCGTCCGCACCGACCACCGTGCCGGCTCCGGCCAGCGCGACCGCACGGGTGGCCAGCCCCTGCCCGCACCCCACGTCCAGCACTGCCGCCCCGGCGAGTGGCGGGAGGAGACGGAGCAGGCAGTCCACCGCCGTCTCGTGCGGCCCGCTGCCGGCCACGACGAGGTCGTCGTACCACGGGGCGATGTCGGACCATGTCGGACCGTCGAGGGTGCTCATGCGGCAAGTCTTCTCGCCGCGCGGTGCGACGAGCAGCCGGTTACCGACCACTGCCGTCGACTGCGCGGCGAACCCGAGCGGCGACACGCTCGCAGCGTCGAGGTGCCACGAACGGAGATGCGTCGGGACTCCGCCCACGGACGTGCCGTACCGTCGATACGAACATCGCCAGTACCGCCCTCGGCATGGTCGAGTGGGCCCGCCGGTACGGAGGTGAGGCAGCGCGTCCGCCGCGTGACGGCTCGACGCTCGTCCAGCCGGCGGCCGCCACGACCTCGAGCCGGGAGATCGCGCTCGCTGAGGTGCCACAGGCGTGGATCAGATACGAACATATGTTCGAGTCAGCGGGTCGGGGAGCGCGACGACGACGTCGCTCGGCGCACTCACGGCTCGCTGGCCCGCGTGATCGACGAGCTGCTCGATGCGGGCACCGACGAGTCGGATCCGAGCTGTCCGAGGCCATGCTCGCGCTGCGTCGTCAGCAGGCCCGGCTGGCAGCGGTGGTGGCCGAGCACACGGCCGCGTTCGAGGCCCGGCGTGCGTACGCCGCCGACGGGTCGCGCTCGGCGACCGACTGGATCGCCGTCCATGCCCGGCTCCCGCGGGGGCCGGTCGCGGGTGAGGTGCGCGACGCCCGACGGTTGCGGTCGATGCCCGAGGCCCGCCAGGCGTTCCGAGCGGGCGACATCTCGCCGTCGCATGTGCGCGTGCTGGCTCGACTCGCCGGGCACCCTCGGGCGGGGCGGCACTTCCCCGAGAGCGAGGCGCACCTCGTCGACGAGGGCCGCCGTCTGCGCTTCGACGACTGGGAGCGGCTGTGCGCCTACTGGCGTGACGCCGCCGATCCCGACGGGCCCGAGCAGCGACACGGGCGCGACCAGGATCTGCGCCGGTTCCGGATCGGGGTCGGCCTCGACGGGGTGGGGCACCCCGACGGGTACCTCACCCCGATCGCCGCCACCACGGTCGGCGGTGCGTTGGAGCGGATCGAGCGTGAGATGTTCGAACAGGACTGGGCGGCGGCGCGGCTGACCCACGGCGACGACACCACGGTGGCGCACCTGGCGCGCACCGCCGGGCAACGCCGCCACGATGCCCTGGTCGAGATGGCGGTCCGGGCGATGACCGCCCCCGCCGACGGCAGGCGGCCGGCGCCGCTCGTGACCGTGATGGTCGACTTCGAGACCCTCGCGGGACGCATCTGCGAGCTCGCCTCGGGCACGGTCGTCGCCCCTGGCGCGGTGGCCGAGCTGTTGGGGCACGACGAGACGCTCATCCAGCGAGTGGTGTCCGACGGGGCGAACCGGCTGCGCGACATCAGCTCCGCCCGGTCGTTCCGAGGCACCCTGCGTCGCGTGCTCGACGTCGTGCACCGCCGCTGTGGCCACGAGACGTGCTTCGTCCGTGCCGAACACTGCCAGGGCGACCACGTCCTCGCGTGGAGCGACGGCGGGCTGACGACCCAGGAGAACGGCCGCCTCGGGTGTGGTCCGCACAACCGCTGGTGGTACCGCACCGGCCAGAGCCGGCCAGGCGCTCCGCCACCAGGTGACCCACCCGCAGCCGAGTCTCCCGGAGGCGACGCACCCGCAGCCGACGCATCGACGGTGGGTGGAGGAGCCCGGGTCGGCCCGGCGATGGCCGCTGACCCACCGACCCGAGCGGGTCGGCCCGCGGTGACCGACCCGCCGCCGTCCGGCCACGACGATCAGTCCGGCCACGACGACCAGACCGGTGACGGCAACGACGACGCGGCGACCGATCGCCACAGCCGCAGTCGACCCCCCACCGGCACCGACGCGCCTCACCGAGCCGCGGGCAGGGTGCGCCGCATCGCCCTCGCACGCCGAGCCCGACATCTGCGTCGGCGCCGGCGACCTCCGCACGACGATCGACCTCCACCCGTCACGCACCACCGAACGCTGGCGCCACTACGCCCTCGGCCCCGCTGCCTGATCCCATGGCAGACGTCCTCCCGACGCACCCCGGGATGTCGACTCGGCTGTGGTCGGCAGTGACCCGCGGTCACTGCTGCGACGGCGGCGGGACGGGGTCGCGCCACATCGCCCACACGGGCGGCCACGTCGGCGTCGGCCGGAACGTGGCGGACACCGTGAACCCGAAGCCCTCGTACCACCTGACGTTGTCGAGCGTGCCCGTCAGGAGGAAGCATCCGAGGCCCTGCTCGTCGGCGACGTCCAGCATCGGCCGCACGAGAGCCGAGCCGAACCCACGGCCCGCGAACGCGGGGTCGACGCCGATCGTCCGCAGGTGCATGTGCGCCTCGGCAGGACGGTGGGCGGCGACCGCGGGTTGCCCCCGCTGCGCCTCACGCAGGGCTCCCCACGCCCAGGGCACCGACGGCGCCAGGGTGACGAGCTGCCGCAGCTGACGGCGCACCGTCATCGGGTGCGCGCTGGGCGGCAGCCAGGCCGCGGCGCCGACGATGTCGCCATCGACCACGGCGCCGAGCAGCGTGCCGGCCGCCGCCGCGTCACGGGCGTCCGCGAGCATCGCCCGGGGCAGGACCCGCCGGCGCCGGCTCTCCTCGGGCAGCAGGTGCCGCGTCTCGGGCTGAGCCCAGAAGGCCCGCACCAGCGGACCCACCACCGCGTCGGCTTCGCCCGTTCCCAACCGTTCGACCACGGGCGGGAGTATTCCCCGCGAGACCGGCGCGAGGGCGTGGTCGGCGCCGAAACCGTGCGACCAGCCCGACGCGGGTCTGCGAACGGGCAGCCGACACGCCCGCGGACCTGGTACCAACCACGTGTGGCCACTGCACGTGTCGACCTCGACGAGCGCTTCGCCGGCGATGCGCTCGACCCTGACGTCTGGTTCCCGTACTACCTGCCGCACTGGAGCTCCCGGGCGGACTCGGCGGCGACGTGGTCGGTGCGCGACTCGGCGCTGCACCTCAGCATCCCCGCCGACCAGTCGCTCTGGTGCTCCGACCTGCACGACGAGCCGCTCCGGGTCTCGTGCATCCAGAGCGGCAGCTTCGCCGGACCCGTGGGCAGCACGGTCGGCCAGCAGCCGTTCCGGGACGGGCTCGTCGTGCGCGAGGAGCAACCCACGATCTGGGGCTACACGCCCCGCTACGGGCAGGTGGAGGTGACGATGCGCGGCGTCATCACGCCGCGCTCGATGGTCGCCTTCTGGATGTCGGGGATCGAGGACCGGCCCGAGCGCTCGGGCGAGATCTGCGTGGCCGAGATCTTCGGCGACGCCGTCCACGACGGGATCGCCGAGGTGGGCATGGGGCTGCACCAGTTCCGTGATCCGGCGCTCGCCGAAGAGTTCGCCACCGAGCCGCTGGCGCTCGACGTCGCCGCCGACCACACGTACGGCGTCGACTGGCGGCCGGGATCGCTGGCGTTCAGCGTCGACGGCGAGGTCGTGCGCCGCCTCGACCAGGCGCCCGACTACCCGATGCAGCTCATGATCGGCGTGTTCGACTTCCCGGCCAAGGCGGCCGACGACGACGGCGATGTGCCCGTCCCCGAGCTCGTCGTGTCGCACGTGCGCGGGCGGCCGCTCGCCTGAGCCGCGTCGGGTCCGCGGGGTCTCGACCCGTCGAGGCCTTGTCGAGGCCTTGTCGAGGGTGGGCTCTAGTACCGCCCGCCGAAGAACACGTTCGTCTCGACCAGCTGCCCGTCGCGCACCCGGCTGAACTCGGTGTTCCGGTGCCGCTCGCCCGTCTTCAGCACGTACTCGTACATGACGAAGACGCCGTCGGCCCCGGCGTCGACCAGCTCGAGCGTCGCCTGCGACGTGAGGCGCTGCGCCGTCGGGAAGCAGCGCTCCATGAACGCGGCCTTGTCGATGTGGTCGTCCTGCGGGCTCGTGAACACGTAGTCGTCGGCCAGGAGCCGATCCGCGGTCTCGGCGTCCTGGGCGAGGTAGGCGTCGAAGGCGGCGCGCACGACATCGGAGCTCGGCATGGGGCCACCCTGCATCAGAACGACCACCGCGTCGAGCGAGGGGCGTGCTCATCGTCGATGCCGAAGCCGAACACCACCGTCGGCGTGATCTCGTACACCGCGTACGGCGGCGGGCCTGCGGTCGGAGCACCGTAGGGCGCGTCGAACGCACCGTCGGCGACGGTCGGGTGCCAGCCGTACTTGTCCGCGTACGCCTCGGCGACCCGTCGCAGGTGGTCGTCGTCCGCCACCCGCGCGGCCGTGCCCTCGAGCACCACGTCGACCCAGTCGGCGTTGACGGAGAACGAGCAGCGGCCGTTGTCGGCCAGGTTGCGCGCCTTCCGGGCCGCCGGACTGGACGTGGTGTGCAGCGCGCCGTCGACCCACACGGCGAGAACCGGGCGCACGTGGGGGCGGCCACCGGGGGCGGTGGTCGCCAGCCAGTACGTGTCCGCGCCGGCCAGGCGGCGCTCGGCTTCGGCCCACGGCATCGGCGTGGTGGGTGGGGTGGCGTCGCCCGAGATCGCGGTGGCCGACACGGGCTCGGTCACGCGGCCTCCCACAGATCGAGGACGTCCTCGACCGGCACGAAGGTGTCGACCCCGTCGACGAACACCCACACGGTGCGCACGCCGTGGCGTCCCGCCGACACGAGCTGGCCACCGTCGATGCGCCCGCCGCCCCGGACGGCGAGGCCGACCCGGCGACCCTCGAGCGCTCGCAGCCTCTGGATCTGATGTGCAGCCATGCCCCTATGACCGCCCGGGGCCACGGAAGTCATCGGCCGGCGATCCGCACGAGATCTCCACGGCGAGGGCACGCCGGACAGATACGTCCAGCGGGGTAGGCCCTCGATCGTCCTGCGCCGCGGGATGTAGCCGGCGACGCGCCCACGGGGCGACGACACCAGCACCGCCGGCCGCCACGGTGAGGGCATGGCACTCGCGCCCACCTCCCCCACCGAGTCGGCCCCCGCACACCGGACGACCACTCGACAGCGGCGCCCACGGCGCCCGCGGCGTCCGCCGCGGCCCACAGGACCCCCACGACCCCGACGACGACCCGGCCGCGCCGCGACCGAGCGCCCACGGCACCCACTCGGCCGGCGCGCCCACCGGGCGCTGCTCGTGGCCCACGTGCTGACGTCGGTGGGCTGGTTCGGCGTCGCCGCGACCGTGGCCTTCATCGCCGTGGTCGGGACCACCGCGGCCGGCGAGGTCGCCGCCTACGACGTCATCGGCGCCACGGTGTCGCTGTCGGTGCCTCTCGGCCTGGCGGCCGCCGCCACCGGTGCCGCGCTGTCGCTCACGACCCGATGGGGCGTGGCCCGCCACTGGTGGGTCGTCGCCAAGGAGGTGATCACGGTCGCCGTGATCGCCACCGACGTGCTCGTGGTGTGGCCCACGATGGAGCGGGCCGTCGACGCCGGCGCCCCCGTCGGTGTGCCGGGACCGATCTACGCCCACTGCGTGGTGCTGGCGGTGGCCACGGCGCTGTCGGTCGTCAAGCCGAAGGCCCGCACGCCCCTGGCTCGCCGGACCCGGTGAGCCCCGGTGCGGTCGCCTCTACACGGTGACCCAGCAGCCCTCGAGGTGGTCGTCGACGATGCCCGCGGACTGCATGAGCGCGTAGGCCACCACCGGGCCGACGAAGCGGAACCCGCGGGCCTTGAGGGCCTTGGCCATCGCCTTGGACGACGGCGTGCTCGACGGCACGTCGGCCAGGGTCTGGAAGCGGCCGTCGGGCCGCTCGGCCGACCCCGCCTCGGGGGCGAAGGAGAACAGGACGTCGACGAGCGTCTCCCCCTGGGCGTGCATGGCCGTGAGCGCCTCGCGCGTTGGCGATGGCGGCGTCGATCTTCATGCGGTTGCGGACGATGCCGGCGTCGCCCATCAGGCGCGCCACGTCGGCGTCGCCGTAGCCGGCGACGACCTCGGGGTCGAACCCGTCGAACGCGGCGAAGAACGCCGGGCGCTTGCGCAGGATCGTGAGCCACGACAGGCCCGACTGGAAGAACTCGAGGCACAGCAGGCCGAACAGCGCGTGCTCGTCGCGGAGGGGCCGACCCCACTCGTCGTCGTGGTAGGTGACGTAGAGCGGGTCGCCCCCGCCCCACCAGCAGCGGGCGTGGCCGTCGTCGCCGACGACGAGATCGGGGCGCGGGGAGGTGTCGGTCATCGTGGCGGTGCGGATGTCGGGGACGGTGGTGGTTGCCATGGATCGAACCGTACCGAGGGGGTACGACAGCCAAGCCGGGCGCGGTGGGGATCAGCCACGGGCGTTCCCCGTGAACGACCACTCGGCCAGGCGCACGCTCGGCACGTGCATGACGTTGCCCTCGCCCCCCACGAGCTGGGCGTCGTCGCCCAGGCCGAGCACCCGTCCCGGCCCGAACGCGCCGACGACCGACTGGGTGTAGCGCAGGTTCTGCACGGCCCCGGTCACCCGCCCCTCCTCGATCAGGAACAGGCCGTTGCGGGTGAGCCCGGTCACGACCTGGGTCTTGGGATCGAGGATGCGGTTGTACCAGAGGTCGGTCACGAGCAGGCCCCGGTCGACCTCGGCCACGAGCTCGTCCGGGGCTGCGGTCGCCCGCCCCCAGGAACAGGTCGGTGGGGTACCCGCCGAACGCTTCGGACCCGACCGAGTGACCCGTGGGCTCGACGCCCGCCAGGCGCGGCCGATCGCCGGTCGTGGGCCAGTCCCACCGACACGCCGGCCCGCACGAGGTCGACGCGGCGCTTGGGCGTCCCCTCGACGTCGTAGGGGTCGCCCAGGGCCCGGGGATCGGTGGCGTCGTCCCAGATGTCGACCGTCTCGTCCCACTGGGCATCGCCCAGGTGGACGAACGACAGGCCGTCGGCATGGGACTTGCCGTTGAAGCCGAGGTACGCCGGGAACAGCAGCACGGCCGCCACCGCCCGCGGCTCGAGGACCACCTCGTAGCGACCGGGCGGCAGCTCGACCGGGTCGACGCCGGCCCGGGCCTTGGCCGCGGCCCGGCCCCCGCAGGCGGCGCCGTCCAACGCCGACACGGCCACCGCCGTGGCCTGGGCGAAGCCGTCGCTGGTGCCGACCCGGTGGATGCCGTCGACCTGGGCCATCGTGGACCGGGTGGCGGCCCGCTGGCCGTTCGTCGACGCCAGCGCCCGGTGCCGGTCCCGCGTCGAGCAGAACCCGGCCGCCTCGACGGTCGCCTCTGCCGCGGCCTTGCCGGCGCCGTCGCCCGCCGCCACGAACCCGGCCACGATGGCGGCGCGCTCGTCGGGGGTCGCCGCCGCCGTGTCGCTCGTCCCAGTGGTCGACCGCGGCGACGGGCGCGGCGGGGGCGAAGCCGGCGAAGTCGGGGTCGGCCGGGCGCAGGGCCGCCGCCGCGAGCGCCCGGTCCACCAGCCCCGCCAGGCCGGGCTCGTCGGTGCGGGTGGTCGACGCCCGGGCCACCCGGCCGTCGAGCGCCACCGTCAACCGGACCGACACGCTGTCCTCGCTCACGTTCTGGTGGATGCGCCCGTTGGCGAAGCGGGTCAGCGCGGCGGCACCGGCCGACGCGCACGACGACCGCCTCGCCTCGCGCCCCCAGGATGGCGAGCGTGCGCTCGCACAGGTCCTCGACCACGGGCTCGACCACCGGCTCGACCACGGCCGCACCGTATCGGCCCCTCGCCCCCGCATCGGCCGCCGACCCGGTTACCCTGCACGTCCCCTTCATGGTGGAGGCCCGGACGTGGGCAGCAACGGCAACACATCCCGCATCGAGGTCGTGGCGTTCGACGGCGACGACACGCTCTGGCACAGCGAGAGCCACTTCGTCGACGCCCACCAGCAGTTCTGCGCGCTGCTCGCCCCGTACGTCGCCGAGCCGCACCGCATCGACGACCAGGTCATCGCCACCGAGCGGCAGAACCTCGCGCTCTACGGCTACGGGTCGAAGGCGTTCACCCTGTCGCTCATCGAGACCGCCATCACGCTCACCGAGGGCCGCGTCACGGCCGACGAGATCAGCGCCATCCTCGACCTCGGCAAGCGCCTGCTCGACCATCCGATCGAGCTGCTCGACGGGGTCGCGGAGGTGGTCGACGAGATGGCCGCCACCGGTCGCCGCCTGATGATCGTGACCAAGGGCGACCTGTTCCACCAGGAGGCCAAGGTGGCGGGGTCGGGGCTGGCCGACCGGTTCGAGCGCGTCGAGATCGTGTCCGAGAAGGACGTGCCGACCTACCGCCGGGTGATGGCGGCGGCCGGGGTCGAGCCCGACCGGTTCTTCATGATCGGCAACTCGGTGAAGTCGGACGTGCTGCCGGTCGTCGAGCTCGGCGGGCACGCCGCCCACCTGCCGTACACCTACACGTGGGAGTTCGAGCACGTGCCCGACGCCGACGCCGAACGGCAGGGCTTCCACGAGCTGGGGTCGATCCACGAGCTGCCGGCCGTGGTCGAGTCGCTGTAGCGTCGCCTGGCCGCCGGGCGACGACACGCCCCCGCGGCGGTCTCAGCGGACGCCGACGCGGACGTCCCGGAAGCGGCAGGGGGCGGCGTGGTGGCCCGTGTGGCCGACCTGGAGCGGCTGCCCCTTGCCGCAGGTCGGCAGGCCCCACACCGTCCACTCGTCGCCTCCACCCACGGCGTCGAGCGAGGCCCAGAACGTGGGACCGATGCCCGTGTAGGTCGGGTTCCTGACCATGCGGCCGAGGACCCCGTCCTTGATCTCCCAGCCGATCTCGCACCCGAACTGGAAGTTGAGCCGCTTGTCGTCGATCGACCACGACCGGTTGGTCGACATGTAGATGCCGTCCTCGGTGCCGGCGATCATCTCGTCGAGCGACGAGTCGCCGGGCAGCAGGCCGACGTTGGTCATGCGCACCATCGGCAGGCGGGCGGGCCCGTCGGCGCGCACCATGCCGCCCGACGGCAGGCCGACGAGCGGCGCCGAGTCGCGCCCCGACAGCACCCCCACCCAGCGGCCGTCGCGCACGATGTCGACACGCTGGGCGACGACGCCCTCGTCGTCGAAGCCGAAGCTGCCCATGGCGCCCGGGAGGGTGGCGTCCGCGGTGATCTGCATCAGCTCGCTGCCGAAGCGGAGGTTGCCGAGCTGGCCGGGGTCGAGCCACGACGTGCCGGCGAACGCGGCCTCCCACCCGAGGATCCGGTCGAGCTCGACCGCGTGGCCGACCGACTCGTGGATCTGCAGCGCGGCCTGGCTCGAGTCGAGGATGACGGTGGTGACGCCCTCGGGGCAGGCGGGCGCCGACAGCAGCGCCTGGGCCTGCTCGGCCATCAGCGCCGCGTTGGCCACGAGGTCGAGGCCGCGCACCAGCTCCCAGCCCTGCGTGCCGTACTGGCCGCGCACGCCGGGGTACGAGCGTCGCTGGGTCTCGCCGTCGCCGACGGCCGTGGCGTCGACCACCGCGCCGCACTCGACGATGCGCTGGTCGATGCGGCTGCCCTCGCTGGAGGCGAACCACTTCTCGGTGTCCCACACCTGCGAGCTGGCGTGGGCCAGGGCGACGCCGGCCTCGGTGGCGGCGTTCGTGGCGGCCACGAGCAGGTCGGCGCGCTCCCCCACGCCGACGTCGTCGAGCGGGTGCTCGACCCACGTCGACGACCACGACGCCACGACCGGCGGGGCGGGCGCCAGCTCGACGGGCGGGCCGGGCACCCGGGCGGAGGCGCGCGCCACCGCGGTGGCGGCCGCGCCCGCGGCCCGGGCCGCGGCGTCGGTGAGCTCGGGCGTGGCCTGGAAGCCCCAGGACGACCCGAGCAGCGCCCGCACCCCGATGCCGGCCGTCTCGGTGTGGGTGAGGTCCTCGATCACGCCGTTGCGGGCGGCCATCGTCTCGTGGCGCACGACCATGACCCGGGCGTCGGCGTACCGGGCCCCCGCGGCGAGCGCCGCCTCGACGGCGGCAACCGCGAGATCGTTCATCCGAGGATCGTACGGGGCTCCTCGGTGAGCAGGTACACGCTGTTGGCCAGGTCGATCAGGTGGCGCTCGTCGGGGCCGACGATGCGCTGGTAGTCGGGGTCGCTGATCATGGCCGTGAAGTCGTCGATCGACTCGTACCACTGCAGCGTCATGCCGTCGAAGCCCTCGCTGCCCGTCCACGTGCCGGGGGCCTCGGGCACCCGGTCGTGCTGCTCGTAGCGCACCAGCCACTCGCGGATGCGCGGCACCGACAGGATCTTGGCCGCGTGGACCTCCCGCCAGTGGGCGTGGAACTCCTCCGCGGAGAGGTCGGGGTTGCGGCGGAGCAGGGCGGTCAGGCGGATCATGTGCGGCCTTTCGGGAACGCGAACGTTCGAGGATGTCCGGGCCTGTGACCCGAGGCACTACTTTGCCCGGCCATGCCGAGCTCCGAGCAACCCGGCGGTCCGCGACCCGCAACGCCCCGCGTGCCGCCCCTCGCCGAGGCCGACCGCGACGAGCAGGCCCGGGAGCTCCTCGCCCAGGCGGGCGGCCCGACCCGCGGCGCGGTGAACATCTTCACCACCCTGGTCCGCCACCCCGGCCTGTTCCGCAAGTGGCTGCCGTTCGGCGGCAAGCTGCTGGCGGGCAAGATCCCCGCCCGCGACCGCGAGCTGCTCATCCTGCGCACGGGCTGGAACACCCGCGCCGACTACGAGTGGCACCAGCACGTGCGCATCGCCCGGGCCGTGGGCGTCACCGACGAGGAGATCGAGCGCGTGCAGGCCGGCCCCGACGCGCCGGGGTGGTCGAGCGGCGACGCCCTGCTGCTGCGAGCGGCCGACGAGCTGCACACCGACGCCTGCATCACCGACGCCACCTGGGCGTGCGCTCGCCGACCGCTACGACGAACGGCAGATGATCGAGCTGCCGATGCTGGTCGGGCACTACCACATGGTCGCGTTCGCCCTGAACAGCCTCGGCGTCCAGGTCGAGGAGGGACAGCCGTGACCGGCGTGCTGGCCGGCCGCACCGTCGTCGTCGTCGGCGCCGGGACGCAGCCCAGCGACGACGACGACGCGCCCGTCGGCAACGGCCGCGCCATCGCCGTCGTCGCCGCCCGCGCCGGGGCCCGGGTCGTGTGCGTCGACCGCGACGGGCCAGCGCCGAGGCGACGGCGGCCCAGGCGCGCGCCGAGGGCGGCCGGGCCGACGTGGTGGTCGCCGACGTCCGCGACGAGGACGCGTGCGCCGCCCTCGTGGCCGACGCCGTCGCGGATGGCCGGGCCCGACCTGCACGGCGTGGTGCTCAACGTGGGCATCGGCCGCGGCCGCGGGCTCGAGGGCACGTCGGTCGCACGACTGGGACACGGTGTTCGCCGTCAACCTGCGCAGCCACTTCCTCGTGGCGCAGGCGGCCGCCCCGCACGTGCCGGACGGCGGGTCCTTCGTCTTCGTCAGCTCGATGGCCGGCCTCCGGCCCGGCAGCCGCTCCCCCGCCTACGACGCCTCCAAGGCGGGCATCATCGGGCTGAACCGCCACGTGGCGCTCGAGTACGCCCGCCGCGGCGTGCGGTCGAACGTCGTGGCGCCGGGCCTCATCGACACGCCGATGGGCCGCAACGCCACCCGGGGCCGGCCCTCGCGGGGCCGCACGCCCGTGCCGCTCGGCCGGCAGGGCACCGGCTGGGAGGTGGCCGAGGTGACGTGCTTCCTGCTGTCGGACGCAGCCAGCTACGTGACCGGGCAGGTCCTGGCGGTCGACGGCGGCCTCGGGCTCATCTGACGACCCGATCAGACCACGGCCCGATCAGACCACGAGCCGATCAGACCACGAGGGGCGCCACCTCGGCGCCGAACAGGCGGACCTGGTCGCACAGCTCGTGGACGTCCCGACTGCGGAACGCGACCTCGATCTGGTCGACACCGAGGCCGGCCAGCACCCGGAGGAAGCCCGCGATCTGTTCGGGCGACCCGTGGACGGCGCGGCCCACGTCCCACCGGGGCTCGCCGACGTACAGACCGCCCGATCGCGCCCCGACCGTGAACGGCTCGCCGGCGCGCCCGGCCTCGTCGAGCAGCCGGCGGAGGTGGGCGATGCCGGCCGACATGCCGCCGTCGGGCGGGCCGGACGGCACCCAGCCGTCGCCGCGGGACGCCGCCCGCTGCATCGCCACCTCGGTCGAGCCGCCCACCCACACGGGCAGGTGGTGCTGCACCGGGCGCGGGGCGATGCCGACCTCGTCGTACTCCCACACCTCACCCGCATGGGACGAGAACTCGTCGTCGAAGGCGGCGCGCACGGCGTCGAGCGCTTCGTCGAGCAGGGCGTCACGCCGGGCGTGGTCGACGCCGAGCGCCGTGAACTCGCCGTCGACGGTGCCGCCGCCGACCCCGAGGATGGCGCGGCCACCGGACAGGGCGTCGAGGGTCGCCCACTGCTTGGCCACGGCCAGCGGGTGGCGCAACGCCAGCCCGTAGCCCCGGCCGACGAGCCGGACCCGGTGGGTCACGGCCGCCAGGTACGACAGCGTCGCCACGCAGTCCCACCACACGGTGGTGAGGTCGTGCGCCCGTGACTTGGGTACCGCCACGTGGTCGCACACGGCGACGTAGGCGAACCCCGAGTGCTCGGCGACCCGGGCCACCCCGGCGATCTCGTCGATGCCGGCGCGGGCTTCCCACGGCTCGGCGTAGAGCGTCGATTGGGCCTGGACCGGCAACCGGATGCCGAACGGCATCGGTGATGGACCGTCGACGTTCCCCAACGTGATCCCCTCCTGGGCCGAGCAGCCCGGCCGCAGAGACGGTACCCCGATACGGCGCGTACGGCACATGCCACGCACGGCCACCTCTGCGCGGTCGGGTGCTCCGACCGACACGGCGGTGTCAGAAGATCGAGTAGCCCCCGTCGACGACGATCGAGTCGCCCGTGTGGAACAGCAGCGTCGGGATCGGCCAGGTAGGCGGCGATCGCCCCGAAGTCGGCCGGGCACGCCCCACCGACGCACCGGCGTGCGCCGGATGATGGCGTCGACCCAGCGCTGGTTGGCCTTGCCGGGCTCGATCATCTCGGTCTCGGTCCAGCCCGGGAGGATGGCGTTGCAGCGGACGCGGTGACGGGCCAGCTCGACGGCGAGGCCGCGCACCAGGGCGAGCAGCGGCGGTCTTCGACGCCGCGTAGTGCTGCTGGTGGGGAGCACCGTGGATCGCCGACACCGACGACACCGCCACCAGCGATCCGCCCTCGCCCCGCTCGACCAGGTGGCGGGCGCCTTCGCGCAGGGTCAGGAAGGCGCCGTCGAGGTTGACGGCCATCACCCGCCGCCACTCGGCCAGCGACATGTCGACGAACGGCGCCAGCCCGCCGACCCCGGCGTTGGCGAACACCGAGTCGACCTTGCCCAGCTCGGCGAGGGTCTGCGCCATCGCCGCGACGACCTGAGCCTCGTCGGCCACGTCGCAGCGCACGCCGACGGCCCGGCCCAGCTCGGCGCAGGCCGCGGCCGTGCGCTCCTCGTCGCGGGCCCACACCGCCACCGTGGCCCCGGCGGCCACCAGCCCGTGGGCCAGGCCGAGGCCGATGCCACGGTTGCCGCCGGTCACGACGGCGACGTGACCGGTCAGGTCGGTCACGTGGCGGTCACGACGGGGTGGGCGGACGCTGGCCGGTCGTGCCCCAGAACACCTGGCGGGCGACCGAGATGCGCACGTCGGGCGTGTGGATGCCCCAGAACTCGAAGCCGACGTGGTGGGCCGCCACGTTGGCGAGCGTGGTGACCATCACGCCCGCCTGGGCCAGCGGCTCGACGCCGAGGTTCTTGCCGCTCGGCCTGGAGGCCGCTGATGACCTTGGCCAGCTCGGTGGTCACGGCGTTGAGCAGGCCGACCCGGATGTTGCGGAACCGGCGGTCGCCCTCGTCGGTGCTGAGGTCGACGACCCGCAGCACGGGGCGGTGCTGGTCCCAGAAGGCGAAGAAGGCGTCGGTGAGGTCGAGCGAGGTCTGGTAGCCCGCCTTGCCCTTCCAGTTGCCGTCGGCCACGAGCTGCACGAGCCGCTCGCCGTCGAGCGCCATCTCCTGGGCGAGCACGAGGATCGCCGCCTCGACGTCGGCGAAGTACTGGTAGAAGGTCGCCGGCGACGTGCCGGCCTCGCGGGCGATGTCGATGACCTTGACCGACCGGTACGAGGTCGAGCGCAGCATCTCGGCAGTGCAGTCGAGCAGCTTCTGCCGCGTGGCCAACCCGCGGCGTCCGGGGACCCGCCCGTCGGCCGCTCGCAGGTCGTGCGCCTGCTCCACCTGTTCGGACATCGAGGTCAGGGTAGTCAGTTCTGACGCCCCATCAGGGGACCAGGGGTCGACAGGTGGCGCCGACCGCGCCGCTCACGACGGCGCAGCGGGGCGATGTACTGCTCGCCGAAGCTCTCGAGCGCCCGCACGTTCTCGGCCAGCGAGGCGAACTGGAGGCCCTGCATCATCCACGCCGACGTGATGATGCAGGTCACGCCCTCGGCGGCCAGCTCGGCGCAGACGTCGGGGGTGGGCATCCTGTCGACGATCGACGCCTGGATCTCGAACGGTCGATCGGTCGTGCCGTACTCCTCGCGGAAGCCCTGGAGCCGGCGGACGATCTCCTTCAGCGCCTCGGTGTCGTAGTAGACGCCCATCCAGCCGTCGCCGACGCGCGCCGCCCGCCGCAGCGCGGTGTCGGAGTGGCCGCCGATCAGGATGGGGACCGAGCCGGCGCGGGCACCGGGCGCCATCTCGAGCCGGTCGAAGTCGTAGAACTCGCCGTGGTGCTCGACCATGCCGCCGCGCCACAGCGTGCGCAGCACCTCGATCTGCTCCTCCATGCGGGCGCCGCGGCGCTCGAAGGGCTGCTCGAGCTGCGCGAACTCCTCGCGCATCCAGCCGGCGCCCACACCGAGCACCACGCGATCGTCGGACAGCCAGGCTGCCGTGCCGACCGCCTTGGCCACGACGAACGGGTTGCGGACCGGCAGGACGTAGACGTGCGTCGAGAAGTGGATGCGTTCGGTGACCGCCGCCAGCGCGCCGGTCGTGACCCACACGTCGGGCCACTGCGTGTCGGGCGGGAACATCGGCTCGCCCGACGTCGCTGTACGGGTACTTCGAGTCGAGCTTGTCGGGGTAGAAGACGTGGTCGGACAGCGAGACCTGGTCGAACCCCGCCGCCTCGGCCACCTGCACGAGGTCGCGACCCACTGGCTCGGGTCGGCGAACATCAGCGACTGGCAGAACCTCACTCGCCCCGCGGCCTCCCACACCCCGACGAGCTCGTCGACCGTGGTGATCGTGGCGAGCAGGCGCAGCGTGTTGTCGATCACGGCGTCGGCGTAGTCGGCGGGCACGCCGCACACCGCGTCGCGGGGCAGCACGACGTCGTAGCCCAGGTTCACCGCCTCCATGACCAGGTTGGTGACGGCGATGTTCACCGACACGCCGGTGACGACGATCGTCGTCACGCCGAGGTTGCGCAGCACCGCGTCGAGGTCGGTGCCCGACATCGGGTTCAGGCCGTGCGTGCGGGTGAGGACGATGTCGGTGGGCGAGACCCCGATCTCGGGGACGACCTTGCACGGCGTCGCTGCCGGGCAGCAGCTTCACCGGTGACTTGTCGACGCCGGCGAACAGGCGGGCGTTGTGGTTGGAGCCCTTGCCGTCGGGCCGGCGGGCGAAGGTGGCGTGCACCACCTCGACGCCGGCGGCCCGAGCGGCCTTCGCCAGCCGGGCGAGGTTGGGGACCATCGTCTGCCGCGCCGCGTCGGCGAGGACGGGCAGCGCGGCCGCGTCGCCGATGACCCCGTTCTGCACCTCGGAGGTGACGACGGCGGTGCGCCAGGACGAGACCAGTTCCGCGAGCTCGACGGTCATGGCGGGGACCCTATATGACGCCCTGTCAGGGCGCGACCGGGTCCGATCGGGACCGTCCCCGCCGGACGTGCCACGTGGTCAGGTCACGAGGCTGCCGACGACGGCGGCGGCGGCCTCGACCCCGCGGCGATGGCGTTCGCCACCGAGGGCATGGTGCCGCTGAGGTCGCCCGCGGCCGACACGCCGGCGACCGATGGTCGCGAGCATGGGTCGACGTCGATGGCGTCGGCCGACGATCGGGCCCGGCGGCGCCGCCACGGCGCCCGAGCCGGGCCGCGAGGTCGGAGCGCTGGTGGAGGGTGACCGCCACCAGCAGGCCGCCGCAGGGCCGTTCGCTCCCGTCGGCGAACACGACGGTGTCGAGGTCGTCGCCCGGGCCCCGTACCGCGGCGACCGTGCGCTCGTCGACGGCGACGTCGGCGACCCGCAACCGCTCGGTCGTCCGTCGGCGTCGAGGTCGGTCGGGCCGTTGGTCAGCAGCGTCACGTCGTCGCTCCACGCCCGCAGCAGCAGCGCCCGGTGCACGCCGGTGTCCCCGCGGTCGAACACGGCGAGCGGACGCTCCGCGGACCTCCCATCCGTGGCAGAACGGGCAGTGGAACACCGAGCGGCCCCACCGCTCCGCGATGCCGGGCAGCTCGGGGTAGCCGGTAGTCCATGCCGGTGGCGAGCAGCACCCGCCGGGCCGACCTCGCGGCGGCCGTCCGCCAGCTCGAGGACGAAGCCCGCCTCGCACGGGGCGGCCGTCGACGACCTCGCCGTCGCGCACCTCGACGGTCGGGTACGCCGCCAGCTCGGCGCGCCCGCGGCGTACAGGTCGGCCGGCGGCCGGCCGTCCTGGCCGAGGAGGCCGCCGATGCCGTGCGCCACGGCGTTGCTCGGACGGCCGGCGTCCACGACCAGGGTGCGGCGTCGGGCCCGGCCGAGGACGAGGGCGGCGCTCAGGCCGGCGGCGCCTCCGCCGACGACGATGCAGTCGAGTGGTTCGGTGATCCATGGCGTCGTGAGGATGATCATGGACCTGGATGACGGCCACGGCATGTGCCAACCTCTGTTGCCATGCAGGCAAGCGCTCCGGGCGACCAGGGACCGACGTCCGCGTGCGGCGGCGCCTCCGCGAGCTGCGGACCGAGCGGGGCCTCACCCTCAAGCAGGTGGCCGAGCGCGCCCACATCGACGTGTCGACCCTCAGCCGGCTCGAGACGGGCAAGCGCCGCTTCGCGCTCGACCACGTGCCCGCCCTGGCCGCCGCCCTCGGGGTCAGCGCCGACGACCTGCTCGGCGTCGCACCGCAGCCCGACCCCCGGGTCCGCGGCGAACCCCGGCGCTCCGACGGCCTCACCCTGTGGCCGCTCACGCACCGGGGCGGCCCCGCCGGCCTGCAGGCGTTCAAGGTCGTGATCGACGGGCGCCGCCACGTCCCGCCGCCGGTGTTGCCGGTCCACGAGGGCCACGACTGGATGTACGTGGTCGACGGCCGGATGCGCCTGATGCTCGGCGAGCGGGACCTCGTGATCGAGCCGGGCGAAGCCGTCGAGTTCACGACCCTGACCCCGCACTGGTTCGGTGCCGTCGACGGTCCGGTCGAGCTGATCGCCTTCTTCGGTCCGTCGGGCGAGAGGATCCACCTCCACCCGTGAGTCGGGGCGGGTCAGCTCGCCACGGCAGACTCGGGGCATGGTCACCGACGTCTCCGACCTGCGCGCCGTCCGCTACGAGGTCGCCGACCGCATCGCCACGGTCACGCTCGACCGCCCGCACCGCCTCAACGCGTGGACCGGGCGGATGCACACCGAGTACCGCTGGTGCCTCGCCCGGGCCGAAGCCGACCCGGGCGTGCGGGTCGTCGTCGTGACCGGCGCCGGCCGTGGCTTCTGTGCGGGCGCGGACACCGGCGCGCTCGAGAGGAACGTCGAGGCCGGCGGCTACGACGACGGCGTGCGCGAGCCCCTGGCCGAGCCCGGCTACGGCGTGCGGCCCGAGTTCGACCACGCCTTCGCCTTCCACTACGGCCTGGCCAAGCCGGTGATCGCCGCGGTCAACGGGCCGGCGGCCGGGGTCGGCCTGGTGCTGGCCTGCTACTGCGACCTGCGGTTCGCCGCCGCCGGCGCCAAGCTGACGACGTCGGCGCCGCGGCCTCGGGCTGCCCGCCGAGTACGGGCTGTCGTGGGTGCTGCCCCGCCTCGTCGGGCTCGGCCACGCCGCCGACCTGCTGCTGTCGTCGCGGGTGGTGCTGGCCGAGGAGGCCGCGGAGATGGGCCTGGTCAACAAGGTCCTGGCGCCGGAAGACCTGCTCCCCCACACCTACGCCTACGCCCGGGCGCTGGCCACCGAGGTGTCGCCGGCGGCGCTGCGGGAGACCAAGCGCCAGATCTACGGCGAGCAGCACGACGACGTCGGCACCGCGGTCGAGCGGTCCGTCGCCCTGATCGACGAGATGATGGGCGGCCCCGACTACGCCGAGGGCGTGCGGGCCTGGACCGCCAGGCGTCCGCCCGAATTCCCCGATCCCACGTGACCGGCCCCGGGTACGGTCCGAAGCGTGCCGACCCGCCTGACCTCCGTCGTGATCGACGCCGCCGACCCGTCCGCGCTCGCCCGCTTCTGGTCGACGGCCACCGGGTGGCCCGTGACGCTCGACGTGCCCGACGAGGCCGTCGTCGAGCCGCCCGAGGACGACGCCGGCCGACGGACCGAGCCCGGCCTCCTGCTCGTGTTCGTCCCGGTGCAGGACGAGAAGGTGGGGAAGAACCGCGTCCACGTCGACCTCAACAGCACCTCGGCCGAGCACCAGGCCGAGCTGGTCGAGCGCGTGCGGCGGGCGGGGGCGACGCCCCTCGACCTCGGCCAGGGGGCGGTTCCCTGGGTGGTGCTGGCCGATCCCGAAGGGAACGAGTTCTGCATCCTCGAGCCGCGCGACGTGTACGCCGAGGCCGGGGCCGTCGCCGCCGTCGTGGTCGACACGCCCGACCCCGCGGCGCTGGCGCCCTTCTGGGAGGCGGCATCGGGGTGGAGCCGGCGGCACCAGCGACGACGGGGTGGGCCTGCGTCACCCCGACGGGACCGGGCCCTGGCTCGAGCTGCTGCCCACCGACGATCCGAAGGTCGTGAAGAACCGGATCCACCTGGACGTGGCCCCGTACGCGGCCGACGACCAGGCCGCCGAGGTCGAGCGGCTGAAGGCCCTCGGCGCCACCGATGTCGACGTCGGGCAGGGCGAACGGACGTGGGTGGTGCTGGCCGACCCCCAGGGCGGCGAGTTCTGCGTCCTCAGCGCCCGCGACTGACGAGTCGAAGCGGCCTCCACGGACGAGTTCATTGCGTTGAATCCTCGTTCGACGTAATCTGACGGCGTGTCAGAAACCACCGCCGCGGCAGTCCCCGTGATCCCCGAGATCATCAGCGTCGACGACCACGTCGTCGAGCCGCCCCACGTGTGGGACACCTGGCTGCCCGAGCGGTTCCGCGACCCGGGGCCCGAAGGTCGAGCGGCGCGGCGTCGCCGGCATGCGGCACATCGGCGGCGGCGCCTACGAGCAGATCTTCGACGACGACGCGCCCGAGAAGGCCGACTGCTGGGTCTACGAGGACCTCGTCTACATCCACAAGCGCCACGTCGCCGCCGTCGGCTACGAGCGCGACGAGATGACGATGACGCCGATGACCTACGACGAGATGCGGCCCGGCTGCTACGACCCCAAGGCCCGCGTCGAGGACAAGGACGCTGAACCACGTCGAGGCGTCGCTCTGCTTCCCGACGTTCCCCCGCTTCTGCGGCCAGACCTTCACCGAGGCCAAGGACCACGAGCTCGGCCTCGCCTGCGTCAAGGCCTACAACGACTGGATGGTCGAGGAGTGGTGCGGCGACTCGGGCGGGAAGCTGATCCCGCTCATCATCGTGCCGCTGTGGGACGCCGAGCTGGCCGCCGCCGAGGTGCGCCGCAACGCCGAGCGGGGCGTCCACGCCGTGTGCTTCAGCGAGATCCCGCCCCACCTCGGGCTGCCGTCGATCCACTCGGGCGACTGGGACCCGTTCTTCGCCGCCTGCGAGGAGACGCAGACCACGATCAACATGCACATCGGGTCGTCGTCGCGCATGCCGGCCACCTCGCCCGACGCCCCCACCGGCGTCGCCGCCACGCTCAGCTTCAACAACGCCATGGCGTCGATGAGCGACTGGCTGTTCTCCGGCAAGCTCGTGCAGTTCCCCGAGCTGAAGCTGGCCTACAGCGAGGGCCAGATCGGCTGGATCCCCTACATCCTCGAGCGGGCCGACACCGTGTGGGAGGAGCACCGGGCCTGGGCCGGGCACGCAGGACCTGGTGCCCGAGCCGCCGTCGACCTACTACTACCGGCAGATCTACGGCTGCTTCTTCCGCGACCAGCACGGCATCGACGCCATCGACAAGGTCGGCGTGGACAACGTGACGTTCGAGACCGACTACCCGCACACCGACTCGACCTGGCCGCACACGAAGAAGGTGGCCGAGGAGCTGATGGCCGGCGTCCCGCAGCGCATCGTCGACAAGATCATGCGCGGCAACGCGACTCGCATGCTGCACATCGACCTGGCCACGCTGGGCTAGCGGCGCCCCAGGCCGCGCCATGGTTCTCGCCGCCACCGTCCGCGAGGCGGCCCGGCGCTTCGGCGACCTGGCCGCGCTTCGTCGACCCCGACGGGTCGACCGTGTCCTACGCCGAGCTCGACGCGCGGTCCGACGCGGTCGCCGCCGTGCTGCGCGCGTCGCGGCGTCGGCGAGGGCGACCGGGTCGTCCTGCGCGTGCCGTCCGACAGCGGCTACGTCGTCGCCTACGCCGGCCGCCGCCAAGCTCGGGGCGATCACCGCCGGCATCAACCCGCGGCTGGCGCCGCCCGAGCAGGAGGCGCTGGTGGCCCTGGCCGACCCCGCGGTCGTGCTGTCCGAGCCCGGCGAGGTCGCAGCGCTGGCCGCCGAGGGCGCCGCGGTCGTGTCGATCGGGACGGCGCCCCGCCGGTGCTGCCCGACGACCCCGACCGGCCGGTCGCCATCGTGTTCACCTCGGGCACCACCGGGCTGCCCAAGGGCGCGGTGTTCAGCGAGCGCCAGCTCGAGGCCGTGGCCGTCGCCGACACCGGCGGCGCCTGGGCCCCGCCGGGGCAGGCCGGGCCGGCGATGCTGGCGTCGACCCAGTTCGCCCACATCGGCATCACCACCAAGCTGCCCTGGTACCTGCGCCTGGCGTCACGCACCCACATCCTCGGGCGGTGGCGGGCCGCCGACGCGCTGCGGACCATCGCCGAGCAGCGCATGCCGACGATCGGCGGCGTGGCCGCCCAGCTGGCGCTGCATGGTGCGCTCGCCCGAGGCCGCCGCGCCACGACTGGGACCACGTGCAGACGATCGTCGTCGGCGGCGGCCGCCTCGCCCCCCGCCCTGGTGGCCGCGGCCCGCGACGGTTCGGCGCCGCCTACTCGATCCGCTACTCGTCGACCGAGTCGGGCGGCTGCGGCACCGGCACCGCGTTCGACGCCGACGACGACGAGGCGCTGCACAGCGTCGGCCGGCCGCGCGGCGGCATCGAGGTGAGCGCGCGTGACGACGACGGGAACGAGGTCCCCGCCGGCGAGGTCGGCGAGCTGTGGCTGCGCTCCCCCACCCAGATGTCGGGCTACTGGCGCGACCCCGAGGCCACGGCGGCGGCGCATCACGCGCCGACGGCTGGCTGCGCACCGGCGACCTCGCCCGCATCGAGGCCGACGGGCTGGTGCGGCTGGCGGGCCGGGCCAAGGAGATGTTCATCCGCGGCGGCTACAACGTGTACCCGGCCGAGGTCGAGGCGGTCGCTGGCCGCCCACCCCGCCGTGGCCGAGGTGGCCGTCGTCCCCCGGCCCGACCCGGTCATGGGCGAGATCGGCGTGGCCGTCGTGGTCCCGCTCGACCCGGCGGCGCCGCCCACCCTCGACGACCTGCGGGCGTTCCTCGACGGGCGCGTCGCCGCCTACAAGATCCCCGAGGCGGTGCGCAGCGTCGACGAGCTGCCGCTCACCCCGATGCAGAAGGTCGACCGCCGCTCGCTGGCCGCGGCGGAGGTCGATCGTTCTGTCAGACGTGACGGGCGATATGGCGGCTGAGGTCTGACAGAACGGTTTGGGGGGTCAGGCGAACATCTCGTTCGGCGCCTTGGGGTAGCCGTCCTTGCCGACCAGGGACCGCGAGATCGGGGCGAGCAGGGCGAACAGCTCGTCGGCGCCGTCGCCCAGGCGGGCGATCACCTCCCGCTCGGCGTGGTCGGTGCGGCGCTCGACCCGCTCGCGCAGCTCCCGGCCGGCGTCGGTGAGGCCACCGTCGCCGTCGAGCAGGCCCCGGTCCGTGAGGCGGGCGCGGGCCGCGGCCACGTCGTCGCCGTCGTAGCCGCGGGTCCACACGTAGCTGCCCGGCTCGATGCCCCACCACAGCTCGGTGAGGACGGTGATCTCGGCGCTGTCGACGTCGCTGATCCACGCCGCGATGTGGCCGTCGCCCCGGTGCTCGCGCACGAGGTCCGCGGCCCGCCACAAGCGCCCGACCGGGTCGTCGGTCGCCGGGGACCGGCAGGCCCGCCAGGCCGGCGAAGAGCATGCGTCCCGACAGGTCGAGGCCGTCGGTGAGGTCGAGCATGCATGTCGGCGGCGGCGGGGAAGGCGGCCGCGTGCTCGCCGGCCATCCGCTCGATCTGCTCGCGGGCCCCGTCGAGGCGGGCGGCGAGCAGGGCGTCGGGCGACGTCTTCTCCCACCCGCCGCTCACGGCCCGCTCGACGACGGCGGGCTTGAAGGCCGCGAAGGCCCCGGAGACGACCCGCCACGGTGCGGCGCCCAGGCCGGCCGAGCGGCTGCAGAAGTAGCCCTCGAAGTAGTTGAGGCCCAGAGCCTCGTAGCGGCCCTGCGCCTCGGGCGCGAAGTAGACGGCCGCCGCGATCGGCTCCACCAGGTCGCGCAGCCGCCGGGCGGTCGCGTGCAGGTCGAGGCCGTCGCCGGCCGCGTGGTCGGTCGCCATCGTGTCCCCCTCGGGTCGTTTCTCGACGGGCGACGGCACGGAGACCGCTTGACCCGCCGGTCAAGCGGTCACCGTAGCGGCCGGAGGCGAGGGGGACCGCCCGCGCCGGCAGCCCCGGCGCGGTCCGACGACGTCAGGCGGCGTCGGCCAGCGTCGGCCGCGTACCCCGCAGCCAGCGCCTTGAGCTGGGTGGCGCCGTCGCCGCGGTACGACGAGCCGTGCATGACCGCCAACGTGGACGGAGCCAGGTCGGCCAGCCCCTCGATCGTGGCCGGCACGGCCGGCCCCATCGACGTGGCGTGGAACATCGCCTCGGCCTCGAGCGCCGGCCCGACGAGGTCGTCATCGGTCATCGCCGGGGTCGTGCCCGTGTGGGTGAACAGGTCGCCGCTGAACAGCGTGCCGGTGGTCTCGTCGAACCACAGGCCGCTCTCCCAGTTGTGGGGGACGTGCGGCGTGGCCAGGAACCGCAGGCGGTGGGCGCCGAGGTCGAGCACGTCGCCGTCGTCGACGCCACGCGGGGGCCGGTCGGCCATGTCGGTGAGGGAGAGCATGCACGCCAGATGGCCGTGCACGACCTCGGCGCCGGGTGCGGCGGCCAGGAACTGGTTCATCGACCCGCACTCGTCGGCCTCGACGTGGCCGAAGCCGATCCACCGCAGGTCGGCGACCGGCACGACCCGCTCGACGGCGGCCGCCACGAGCGGGTGCAACTGGCGCATGCCGGTGTGGAACAGGAAGGGCTGCTCGTCGCGCACGAGGAACTGGTTGAAGCTCATGCCGGTCGGTCCCACATCGGGGACGTGGGTCGAGAGGCGGAAGATGTCGGGGGCGATCTCGTCGATCGTGGTCTCCACGTGGGGGCCTTTCACCAGGGCCGCCGCCCGCTGCGGCGGTGTCGGGGCCAGCATCCGCCCGATCGCTCGCGGGTGCGTCGGGCGACCCCCCGATGCGGGGCCCCCATTTCCGCCTACCTGGCGCTCGCCCCGCCGTCGGCGCGAGCCCGCACCGACAGGGCGGCCGCCTCCGCCCGGCTGCGCACCCCGAGCTTGGACAGCACGCGGCCGACGTGGTGCTCGACGGTCTTGGGCGAGATGAACAGCGTCTCGGCGATCTGGGCGTTGGTGAGACCCTGCGCCACCGCGTCGAGCACCTCGCCCTCGCGGCGGGGTGAGCGACCCCACGGCCGCGGTGGCGTCGCGCGGCCGCGACCGCCCGGTGTCGCCCCAGCCACGGAGCAGGGCGTCCGCCCGGTCGCGGGCGGGACGGGCTCCCAGCCGCTCGAACGTCGCCCGGGCGGCGCGGGCCTCGACGATGGCGGCCGCCGTGTCGCCGCCGGCGGCCAGGCACTCGGCGAGCGCGAGCCGCACGGTGGCCAGCGCCAGGGGGCTCGCACCGTCGACCAGGCGGGCCTTGGCGGCGGCGAAGGCCTCGAGCGCGCCGGCCGGATCGCCGGTCGCCGCCCGCACCTGCCCGTCGGCGGCGTCGGCGGCAGCCCGGACCGCCGGCAGGTCGACCCCCTCCGCCACCGTGGCCAGCTCGTCTGCGGCCGCCCGGGCGGCGGCGAGGTCGCCCCGCTCGACGTCGACCTCGACGACCAGCGCCAGCAGCGGTGCGGCCCGCAGGGCATCGCCCACCATCTCGGACACGCCCCGGCGGGCCACCGCCGCGGCGAGGTCGAGGTCGCCCCGGGCCCGGTGGATGCGGGCGAGGGGCGCACAGCTCGTGATCTCGTCCTCGAACGGGGCGAGCAGGTCGGCGGCCTCCTCCACCCGTCCCTGGTCGATCCGCAGGCCGGCGAGGTGCGCGAGGGCGAGCGGGCGGTGGGCCACGGCTCGGGGCCCGGTCGGGGCCGAGGGCGTCGAGGAGCGCAGCCTCGCCCTCGGGCCAGCGCCCGGTCGCGCACAGCACCGAGCCGTAGGCGACGCGGCAGTGGGTGTGCATGACACGGGGGCGTCCGGCCATGCGGTCGGGCAGCTCGGAGGCGATGCGGGTCCACTCGGCGGCGCGCTGCAGGTCGCCGGCCCGGTCGCACGCCGTGAGCATCGAGCAGTAGCACAGGCCGGCCGAGTCCCAGTCGACGTCGCCGGCCGAGATCGTGGCCAGGGAGGCCTCGAGGCGGGCGAAGCCCTCGCGGGTGCGCCCCTGCGCGACGAGCGCCAGCCCGCCGTCGGCCAGGGCCCGCGCCTCGAGGGCGACGTCGCCGTGCTCGACGGCGATCGACAGCGCCCGGTCGGCGCACGCCAGCACGTCGTCGACATCGGGCCGGTCGCACGCCATGGCGACGAGCTCGAGGTGACCCCACTCGGAGCACGGGCCCACGCCGTCGAGCGCGGCGCGGGCCCGCTCGACCCAGCCGCGGCCCAGCGGCGCCAGCCCCGAGCCGCTGCTGAACAGGCGGGCCACCTCGATGGCGGCGCGCGCCGCCTTCTGCCGCGCCCCGTCGTCGCGGTAGCGGGCGAACGCCTCCTGCCACTCCCCCGCCGCCTCGGCGTAGCGCTCGTCCATCATGTGGAGAGCGCCGGCGAGGAACCGGCCGTCGCCCGTGTCGCGCTCGGCCAGCGACGCCGCGACGGCGGCGGTGGCCGCATCGATGTCGCCCGCCGCCAGCGACGCCTCGGCCGTGGCCAACAGCTCGCCTGCCGTCGCACCCACCGCGAGGAGGCTACCGGTGGCGTCGCCCCGAACCGGCGGACGACGGTCGAACCCGTTCTGTCAGACCTGAGCCGTCGTATCGACGCTGAGGTCTGACAGAACGGTGGTGGTGACGAGCTAGGCCGACAGCTCGGTGCCGAGGATGGAGACGAAGCTGACCATCTCGCCCGGGTACCCGCCCAGGTTGTGGGTGAGGGCGAGCGTGCGATCGGGCACCGTGCGGATGCGGCGCTCCTCGGGCGCCTCGCCTCGCAGCTGCAGCCAGGCCTCGAACATCATCCGCAGGCCGCTGGCTCCGACGGGGTGGCCGAACGACTTGAGGCCGCCGTCGGGGTTCACCGGCAGGTCGCCCTCGAGGTCGAACGTGCCGGCCAGGATCTCCTTCCAGGCCGTGCCCCGCTCGCAGAACTGCAGGTCCTCCATGAGCACCAGCTCGGTGGGGGTGAAGCAGTCGTGCACCTCGGCCATGGCGATCTCGGCCCGGGGATCGGTCACGCCGGCCTGGGCGTAGGCGTCGGCCGCGCAGGCGGCGATCTCGGGGAACGTCGTGTAGTCGTAGGCGGGGTCGGTCAGGCCCGACGCCGTTGCCCGCCACGAACGACAGCGCCTTCACGTAGAGCGGGTGGTCGGTGTAGCGGTGGGCGTCCTCGGCCCGCACGACGACGGCGGCGGCCGCGCCGTCGGCCACGCCCGCGCAGTCGAACACCGACAGGTCGCCGGCGACCGATGGCATGGCGCAGATCTGGTCGACCGACATCTCGCGGCGGAACTGGGCCCGCTCGTTGCGGGCGCCGTTGTGGTGGTTCTTGGACGCGATGCGGGCGAGGACCCGGCGCAGCTCGTCGCGGTCGACGCCGTAGCGCTGCGCGTAGGCGGGGGCGACCATCGAGAACATGGCCGCGGCGGTGAGCGTGCGGTTGGTGCCGTCGGTGGGGATGGGGAAGGCGTTGAGGCCCTGGTACCCGCGAGTCCTTCACCTTCTCGACGCCGACCGCCATCGCCACGTCGTAGGCGCCCGACGCGACCGCGTAGGCCGCCTGGCGCAGCGCCTCGGACCCGGTGGCGCACATGTTCTCGACCCGGGTGACCGGCTTGCCCTCGAGCTGCGAGCGGCTTGGCCAGCACCATGCCGCTCATGCCCGACTGCGCGGTGCCGAGCCAGTAGGCGTCGACGTCGTCCTTGGTGACGCCGGCCGAGGCGAAGGCGTCGCCGGTGGCGTCGAGCAGCAGGTCGTCGACGCCCTTGTCCCAGTGCTCGGCGAAGCGGGTGCAGCCCATGCCGACGATGGCGACCCGGTCGCTGGATGCCGTGCGAGCCCATGTCAGCTCCCCTCCCCGGAGGCGCCGGCCGCCGAGCGGACCGGGCGGGCCTTCCAGAAGTAGTTGTGGATGCCGTCGGCGGTGAACAGCTTGCGGAACGTCATCTCGACCCGGCCGCCGATGGTCACGTCCGCCGGCGTCGACGTCGGTGAGCTCGACCGGCAGGCGGCCGCCCCCGTCGAAGTCGACGACGGCGAACACGACCGGCGGGCGAGGGCGAGTAGGCCAGGCGGTCGACGGTCGAGGTCACGATCGTGCCGGTGGCGTCGGCCATCGGGCGGGCGGCGTCGTCGCCCGGGGCCGGGGGCAGGTGGACCACGCCGTCGGCGTCCTGCGAGCCGACGAAGCCGAACTTCCAGTCGGCCGACCGGCCGGCGGCCGAGGCGGAGGGGCGAGCGGGCTCGGGGCGGCGGGGCGGCTCGACCGGCAGGAAGCCGCGCCAGGCCAGGTACTTGCCGTAGGCGATCGGGGCGCCCGCCGCCACCTGGTCGGCGACCGACGGGACCGGGCGACCGGCGGCCAGTGCGTCGGTGGTGCGGAACAGCACGACGTCGGCCCCGTCGGCCAGGACGACCAGGGCGACGACCTGGCCGGGTGCCGCGCGCGTCGAGCGCGTGGGCCAGCAGCAGGCCGGGCTGGGCGGCGCCGGTGAAGCCGACCGTGGCGTCGAGCCCGGCGACCAGCCGGTCGCCGAGCGCCAGCTTCTTGCCGAGCGCCGGTGGCGGCCCGGGCGTGCGAGGTGGCGATCGACCACGCGGTCGACCTGGTCGGCGGTGAGGCCGGCCGCGTCGAGGGCGTCCTCCCAGGCGGCGATGCCGAGATCGACGTAGCGGGTCTCGCCGAAGCGCTCCTCCCACAGCTTCGACCCGATGTCGCCGGGGGTGCGCCAGCGGTCGAGGAACTCCTCGGTGGCGCCGCCGGTCCCGATCACCTCGGCCAGCAGGGGCCCGTCGGCGGTCGTGCCGACGAGCAGGGCCGACGCCGCGTCGCCGCCCGGTGGCCTCGTCGGGCGACCCCGGCCGGCCGGTGCGCATGTCGGCGCGCCACCACCAGCGCCGGCCTGCCCGTGGCCATGCCCGCCCACAGGGCGCCGGCCGCCGAACGGACGGCGCCGTTCATGTCGTACGCAGGGGCGTCGGCCGGCAGCCGCAGCGCGGCGTGGACCGCGGTGGCGTTGGTCTTGTCGAGGTAGGGCGGGGCCACGGTCGAGAACCACAGCGAGCGCAGCCGCACCCCGTCGGGGGCGCCGGCGAGAGCGGTGCGGGCCGCGGCGACCCCCATGGTGGTGGCGTCCTCGTCGTAGCCGGCCACCGTGCGGGTGCCCTTGCCACCGCCGGTGCCCGCCACCGCCCGGATCTCGGTGCGGTCGAGGCGGCGGTACGGCAGGTAGGCGCCGTAGCTCAGGATCCCCCGGGGTGCCATGCGCACCAGGCTACGGCGGAATCTGACGGGTCGTCACATCTCGGTCGCGGGCCCTCGGAGGCGGTCCCCCGCCCCTGCACCTGGAGCGGGCGCGGACAGGTCACGTCGTCACGGGTTGCGGCCGGCGTGCTGCCGCTCGGCCGGCTGTGGAGCTGATGCTCGACCGCCAGATCCCCACGCGTGGGCTGCAACGAGCGCCCGATCCGCTCGGCCTCTTACCATGCGGCGGATGTCGCAGGTCGCTGGGGGACCCGGAGCCGTGGACGGTGTGGAGGACGTGGCCGGGGCCGACGAGGCACCCGCGGCCCCGGCCGGCGACCGCGGACGCTCCGCCCGACGTGGCCGCACCGGGCCCGACCTGGTCCTCGCCGCCATCGTCCTGGTCGGGACCGTCGCCCGCGCCTGGGGCCTCGGCGCCCAGAGCTACTGGTACGACGAGTGGCTGACGGCCCGGGCCGCGGACGGCACCGCCCGGAACCTGTACCGGTACGTCACCGACCAGGCCGGGATCCCGCCGACGTACTTCGTGGTCACCTGGGTGTGGGCGCGCCTGTTCGGCACCGGCGAGGTCGCCCTGCGGTCGATCAGCGTGCTCGCCGGCGTCGGCACGATCGTCGTCACCTACTGCGCGGCGCGGGCCCTCGGCCAGGGGCGGGCCGTGGCCCGGGTGGCGGCGCTGCTCATCGCGGTGAACCCGATGCTGGTCTGGTACTCGCAGGAGGCGCGGCCCTACAGCCTCGTGGCGCTGCTGGTGGCCTGCACCGTGCTGTTCGGCGCCCGCTGGCTGCGCGACGGCCGGCGCCTCGACCTCGGCTGCTGGGCCCTCGCCGCCACCGCGGCGGTGGCCGTCCACTACTACGCGGTCTTCCTCGTCCTGCTGGAGGTGATCGCGGTCGCGGTGCGGCGGCGACCCGGGCGGGCGGACCTGGTCGCCCTCGTTCCCGCCGCCCTGGTCGCCCTCGCGCTGGCGCCGTTCGGCGTGGAGCAGTTCGGCCGGCGTGACAACCACTCGTGGATCGTCGACTTCCCCCTGTCGGCCCGGGTCACCGACGCCTGGCACACCCTGCTGGTCGGACCGAGCGTGCCCAGCGCCCGCCTGTGGCTGATCGCCGCGGTCGCGGTCGGCATCGTCGTCGGCCTGGCGCTCGCCACCGCGGACGCCTCCGCCCGGCGGACGGTGATCGTGCTGGTCGGGCTGGGGCTGGGGGCGATCGCGCTCACCTGGCTGGCGGCCATCGCCGGCGTGGACGCGTTCGTGGGCCGCTACCTGATCGGATCGGTCGTGCCGCTGGCGCTGGCCGTGGCCGTCGCCGGCGTCCGTGGTCGGCCCCGGGCCGTGGGCGCCGCCGTCGTCGCCACGCTCACGGTCGTGTCGGTGGTGGCGATCGTCGGCGTCCAACGGAACCCCGACCTGCAACGCCACGCGTGGGGCGCGGTGGCGGACGCGCACCAGCGCGGCGGCGAGCCCACGACGGGCGCCCGGGCCATCGTCGTCGATCGGCACACCACGCTCGCCGGTCCGCTGACGTGGTACCTCGACGACCACCGGGTGGTGGGGGCCGGCACCGAGGTGGCGGTGACCGAGCTCGACGTCGTGACCGCCACCCCCACCGGCCACCCGTGCAACCTGCTGGTCGGGCTCGGCTGCGGGCTGATCTTCCTCGGTGCCCCGCTCGAGGGCGACCTCGCCGGGCAGCTGCACGAGGTCGAGCGGATCGAGGCGAGCCACTTCGTGCTGGTCCGCTACGCCGCCGACCAGCCCGTCACGATCAGCCCCGAGGACCTCACCCCGCTCGACGGCACGTGGACCCCGCTGCTGCTCGTCGACGATCCCTGAGGCGGGCACCGGTGCGACCGGGCACTGGCGCGACCGGGCGCCGACCAGGCGGCTCGACCGGGCGCCGGCTCGACCGGGCGCCGAGATCTGACGGGTCGTCACATTCCGCCGTAGCCTGCGGGCATGCAGCTCGGTGACGTGGTCAACGGCGAGGCGGCCCGCTACGGGCGGCCGCTGGACGGCGTGCGCATCCTGGCCGCGGAGCAGATGCAGGCGCTCCCCTACGCCACCCAGCTCCTCGCCCGCCTCGGGGCCGACGTGGTCAAGGTCGAGCACCCCGGCGCCGGGGAGTCCGGGCGCGGGTCGTTCCCCCACATGCTCGATCCCGAGGGTCGCAAGATCGGGGCGACGTTCCTGCGCAACAACCTGAACAAGCGCAGCGTGGCCATCGACCTCAAGCACCCCGAGGGTCGCGAGCTGTTCCTGTCGCTCGTCCCGCGCTTCGACGTCGTGTGCGAGAACTTCAAGGCCGGCACCATGGACCGCCTCGGCCTCGGCTACGACGTCGTCGCCGAGCGGCACCCCGGGGCGATCTACCTGTCGCTCTCCGGCTTCGGCAACACCGTCGAGACGCCCTACCGGTCGTGGCCCGCCTACGCCTCGGTCGTCGAGGCCATGTCGGGCATCTACGAGTACAAGCGCGAGCCGGACCGGGCGCCCCGGGCCAACCCGGTCGGTGCCCTCGGCGACATCAGCTCGGCCCTGTTCGGCGCCATCGGGGTGCTCGCCGCCCTGCGGCAGCGCGACCGCACCGGCGAGGGCCAGCAGATCGACGTGGCCATGCTCGACGCCCTCGTGGCCATGACCGACATCGTCACCAACCTGTGGTCGATGGGCATCCACGGCTCGGTCGAGGACGAGATCAAGGCGATCGTCGACACGTTCGCGGCCGGCGACGGGTACTTCGTGCTGCAGTGCGTCCGCCCGCAGCACTTCACCGCGCTCGCCGAGGTGATCGGACGCCCCGAGTGGAACGACGACCCCCGCTTCGCCACGTCGGCAGGCTGGATCGACAACATCGGCGAGGCCCGCGCCGCCATCGAGGCGTGGGCCGCGCCCATGACGAAGTTCGAGGCCGCCGCCGCCCTGAGCGCGGCCGGCCTGGCCGCCGGGCCCTGCCTCACGCCGCCCGAGGTGATCGCCGACCCGCACGTCGCGGCCCGCGACATGCTCGTCGAGACCCCCCGGACCGACGACCCCGGCGACGTGCACGGCCCGATCCTGGTCCCGGGCAACCCGGTGAAGATGTCGAAGGTGGCCGAGGGGCCCGAGACCCGGGTCCCGTGGCTGGGCGAGCACACCGCGGAGGTGCTGTCGGCCGAGCTGGACCTCGGCGAGGACGAGCTCGCCACGCTGCGCGCCGAGGGCGTGATCGGCTGACCAGGGCGGCGACGCCGTCGCCCGAGCGAAGAGGGGACACATGCCCGACACCGGAACGCTGACGCTGATCGCCGACCGCGCCACCGAGGTCGACGCCGAGATCGACGGCGACCGGGTGTGGGTGGCGGCCACCGCCCTGCCTGCGGCGACGGGGTGGGAGCTGAAGCCGGTCGGCCTCTGCCGCGGCGAGACGTGCGTGCCCACGACGCTCCACCCCGGCCTCGTCGACGACGACCAGCGCGTCGACCTCGCCCGGCTCGCCCCTCTCGGCGATCAGGTCCTCGTCCTCGACCCCGACGAGCGCGTGGCCGTGCTGGGCGCCTCGGCCACCGCGACCGCCGGCGACCTCCGGTCGGGCCGCGCCCCCGACTTCACCCTGCCCGACCTCGCCGGCACCCCGGTGTCGCTGGCCGACCAGCGGGGCCGCAAGACCGTCGTCGTGGCGTTCGCCTCGTGGTGCGGGTGCGCCTACGAGCTGCCCGGGTGGCAGGCGCTGCACGACGAGCTCGCCGAGGAGGGCTTCGGCGTCATGGCGGTGGCCGTCGACGAGGATCCCGAGGTCGTGCGGCCGTTCACCGACGGCATCGGCTTCCCCGTCCTGATCGATCGCGACCGCGCCTTCGCCGAGCGGTACGCGCTCACGAACGTGCCCACGGTCGTGTGGATCGACGAGGACGGTGCGGCTCGTGCGGGCCCAGGACGTGGCCTTCCCCACCGACACCTTCCGTGAGTTCCACCGGATCGACTCGACAGACCACCTCGACGGCATCCGCCACTGGGTGCACACCGGCGAACCGCCCGCCGACCGGGTCGACGCCCACGTGCCCGACCCCGACGAGCAGCTCGCCCACCTGCACTACCGGCTGGCGTTGCACCTCTGGCGCGCCGAGCGGCGGGACGCCGCACAGCGCCACTTCGAGCGGGCCGCCCAGCTGGCGCCGTTGGACTTCACGGTGCGCCGAGCGGTCCTGCCGCTGCAGGGCAAGGACCCGTTCCTCGGCGAGGAGTTCCTCGCCCTCTGGTCCGAGTGGGACGCCGCCGGGCGCCCCTACTACGGCCGACCGAGCTGACCGGCGCCGCGTCCCGTTGCAGTCGCTGCGGGCGTTGGGTGGCGTCGTGACGCCGGGCGTTCTGTGTCGCGATGTGGTTGGCCGGCAACCAGAACGGGACACGGAACGGTGGGAGCGCCCTGCGGGAATGTCGCGGGTCCGGGGTCAGCCGCCGAAGGCGGCGGCGTGCTCGGCGACCCAGTCGCGGAACGAGCGGGGTGGGCGACCGGTGACGTCCTCGACCACCGAGGTCACCGTCGACGCCGCAGCGGGCGGCGAGGCCTCGTAGGACACCACGAAGTCGACCGCCGAGGGCTCGAGGCCCTGCGCCAGCAGGTCGGCACGCACGTCCGCCTCGCTGAGCTCGTCCAGGCGCACCGGACGCCCGGTGACGTCGCCGATGATGCGGGCCGCGTCGAGGCGGGTGATCGCCTCGGGGCCGGTCGGCGCGTACGTGCGCCCGGCGTGGCCGCCCTCGGTGAGGGCGGTGGCGATCACGGCGCCGACGTCGGCCTCGTGGACCATGGCGTCGCGGCGCGCCACGAAGCCGTCGCGCACCACGCCGTCGCCCCGGACCGCATCGGCCCACTGCAGGCGGTTGGCCATGTACTCGACCGCGGGCCGCACGTGCGTCCAGTCGAGCCCCGACGCCTCGACGGCCCGGGAGGTCGCCAGCTCCTCGTCGGTGCCGGTCAGCACCGTGATGCGCTTCACCCCCGCCCGCACCGCCGCCTCGACGATCTCGGGAGCCGTCGTGAGCGGGCGGTAGTCGTCGCCGGCCAGGGAGATGAGGTGGAGAGCGGTGGCGCCCTCGAGCGCCGGCCCGACGCTGTCGGGGCGGGCCAGGTCGCCCTCGACGACCTCGACGCCCGCCGGCAGGTCGGCCGCCGCCGGTCGGCGAGTGAGCGCCCGGACCGGGTGTCCGGCCTCGGCGAGGTGGACGACGATCTGGCTTCCGATGGTGCCGGTGGCGCCGGTCACGAGGATCGTCATGTCGTGCTCCTTCTCGAGGGGACGATCCGACCGTACGAACTCAAGGCGGCTTCAGGTCAAGGGCCGGTGCGCCCACAGGTCCCGGATGAGGGCGACCTCGGCCAGATGGTGGATCACCTCGCGGTTGATGTGCAGCACCAGAGCCGCCATCGGGAGGTGCGCCCAGTCGTGCTCGGCCGGGCCGCACGGCCGGGACAGCCCGTCGGATCCGAGGGCCCGGACGCCGGCCACCCACCGGTCGTAGCCCTCGTCGAGCTGGGCCAGCGCGGTGGCGGCGTCGCCGGCGTAGGTGAACGTGGGGTAGTCCATCGGCGGGCCGCCGAAGTGATCGGCGTTGCGGGCGCCGAACACACCGATGACCACGTGCGCCAGCCGCCACGCGATCGTGGTGAACGGCGCCGGCGTCGGCTCGGGGTAGGCGAAGTCGATGACCAGGTCTCCGGCGCCCGCCGCCATCGATGACGAGGCCTCGGCCCGGGGGCGGATGCTCCAGGCGCCGTCGACCGGCTCCCACAGGTACTCCTCGTCGGTCAGTCCGTCGAGACGGGGCCGGGCCTTGTCGTCCCAGTGGTAGGTCAGCTGCTCGAGCAGCGTGCCGTTCCAGTCGATGTCGGTGGTCCCGTCGTCCATGGCCGACATCCCTACCCGACCGGGAGGTCGAGCATCACCCGCACGCCCAGCAGGCGGATGCGCCGGGCGGGCTCGAAGCGGTCGAGCACGACCAGCGCCCGCTCGGCCACCACGTCGGGGTCGGTCGTCGGCTCGGGCAGCTTCGAGGACTTGATGCGGGTGAAGAACGTGGCGGTGCGGACCTTGACGTGCGACGTGGGTCACGGTGCGGCCCTCGGCGACGACCGAGGCGGTCACCTCGCCGGCGAGGCGCGCCACCTCGTCGCGGACCTCGTCCGGGTCGGTGAGGTCGCGTCGGTAGGTCGTCTCCTTGCTGCGCGACCGGGGCACCCACGGCTCGTCCACGACCGGCGCGTGGTCGCCGCCGAGGCCGAGCACCCGCAGCGACGGGCCGATGCGCGGGCCCGAACCGGCGGGCCAGGTCCTCGTGGTCGGCCCAGGCCAGGTCGTGCACCGTGTGGACGCCGGCCTCGGCCAGCCGGCGGGCGGTCCGGTCGCCGATGCCCCAGATGGCGGTGACGGGCCGGTCGCCCATCGTCGGCAGCCACGTCGCCCGGGTCAGGCGGGCGACGCCGCCCGGCTTGGCGAACCCGGTGGCCGTCTTGGCCTGCAGCCGGGTCTCGCCGATGCCGACGGCGCAGCTCAGGCGGGTCGCGGTCGAGCACCCGGGCCTTGATGCGCGTGGGCCAGCGCCTCGGGATCGTCGGTGGTGGCGCCGACGAACGCCTCGTCCCAGCCCCACACCTCGACCACCACCGGGAACGAGCGCAGCGTGGCCATGACCTCGGCCGACGCCGCGTCGTAGGCCGGCGCGGTCGGTGGGCAGGAACACGGCGTCGGGGCAGCGGCGGGCCGCCGTGCGCAGCGGCATCCCCGAGCGCACGCCGAACGCCCGGGCCTCGTAGGACGCCGTGGCCACCACCTGGCGGGGCCGGGTGGGGTCGCCGTCGCCGCCCACGATCACCGGCCTGCCCGGCCAGCTCGGGGCGCCGCAGCACCTCGACCGCGGCCAGGAACTGGTCGAGGTCGACGTGCAGGATCCAGTCGCCGGGGGCCCGGCTCTGGCACCGCCGAGAGCATGCCGCCGATGGCGCCCACCCGTTTCCCACAGGTAATCTGACACCTCGTCAGATCCGGCGACCGGCCGGCCTGCCCGGGGGAGACGACACCCGCATGGACTTCGAGTTCTCGGAGGAGCAGCAGCAGTTCCTCGCCGAGGTCGAGGCGTTCCTCGACGAGCACCAGACCATCGAGGTCATGGACCAGACGCGCGAGAACATGGCGCAGATCTGCGACACGCCCGAGCGCCGGGCGTTCATGGCCAAGGTCGGCGAGCAGGGCTGGCTGGGCATGACGTGGCCGAAGGAGTACGGCGGGTCCGAGGGCGACGGCGTCTACGAGTACCTGCTCAACGAGGCCCTGGCCCGGCGGGGCGCCCCGCAGATCGGCAAGGGCGTCGGCATCATCGGCAAGACGCTCATCAAGTACGGCTCCGACAAGCTGAAGGCCGAGTTCCTCCCCAAGATCCTGCGCAACGAGGTCGAGTTCGCGGTCGGCTACTCCGAGCCCAACGCCGGGTCCGACGCCGCCGCCATGCAGCTCAAGGCCACCCGCGACGGCGACGGCTGGCGCCTCGACGGCCAGAAGACCTGGACCACGTCGGCCCACTTCGCCGAGTGGTACTGGGTCGGCGCCCGCACCGACCCCGACGCCCCCAAGCACCACGGCATCACGCTGTTCCTCGTGCCGCTCGACGACCCCGGCCTCACCATCCGGCCGATCTGGACGATGGGCGACGAGCGCACCAACGAGGTCTTCTTCGACGACGTGTTCGTGCACGACGACTACGTGGTCGGCGACCTCAACCGCGGCTTCCAGTACATCGCCCAGGCGCTCGACCTCGAGCGCTTCACGATGTTCACCTACAGCCAGATCGAGGAGCGCATCCGCATCCTCACCGACCACGTCCGCCAGGCGACCGTCGACGGCGAGCCGCTCAAGGACGACCCGGTGGTCCGCCGGCAGGTGGCCAACCTGGTCACCGAGGGCGAGGTGGCCCGGGTGCTCGGCCTGCGGTTCGTCCACAAGTCGATGGCGGGCGGCGACCCGCCCCGGGCCGAGGCGTCCGAGTACAAGCTGTTCTCGACCGAGCTGTCGAAGCGCCTGGCCGACGCCTCGATGGACATCGGCGGGCCCGGCACCCAGCTGCGCGTCGGCACCGAGGAGGCCCCGATGCGGGGCCGCGCCGAGTCGACCTACCGCTACACGGTCATCGACACCATCGGCGGCGGCACGTCCGAGGTGCAGAAGAACATCATCGCCACCCGCAAGCTCGGGCTGCCGAAGAACTTCTGATGGTGGACGGCACGGCCGAGGGCCCGCTGGACGGGACCACCGTCCTCGACTTCTCGACGGTCGGCCCGGCCACCCGCTGCTCCCGCCTGCTGGCGGACTACGGCGCCCGGGTGGTCAAGGTCGGCGCGCCCCCCAAGGCGGGGGCGACGCCCGCTCGTCCCGCCGTTCCACGCCTACAGCGGGCAGCGGGGCCTCGAACGGGCGCAGTTCGACCTGAAGTCCCCGGCCGGCCGCGACGCCTTCCTCGCCCTGGCCGCCACGGCGGACGTCGTGATCGAGAGCTTCCGCCCCGGCGTCGTCGACCGGCTCGGCATCGGCTACGAGGCCGTGCGGGCCGTCAACCCGGCGTCGTCTACTGCTCGACCAGCGGCTACGGGCAGACGGGGCCCGCGGCCGTCCCGGGCCGGCCACGACCTGAACTACCTGGCCGCCGGCGGCTACCTGCACATGTCCGAGCGCACGAGCGAGGGGCGGCCGCCGCTGCCGGGGGCCACGGTCGCCGACATCGCCGCGGGCGGGCTGCAGGCGGCGGCCGCCATCCTCGCCGCCCTGGTCGGCCGGGGCCGGACCGGCGAGGGCACCTACCTCGACGTGTCGGTGGCCGACGGCGTGCTGTGGATGCTGTCGCTCTACATCGACGAGTACCTGGCCACCGGCGAGGCGCCGGGGCCCGGGCACTACATCCTCACCGGGCGCTACGCCTGCTACGACGTCTACCCCACCGGCGACGGCGGCTGGCTGGCGATCGGTGCCATCGAGCCGGTGTTCTGGGCCAACCTCTGCCGCCTGCTCGGGCTGGAGCGGTGGATCGAGCACCAGTCCGACGACGCCGTGCAGGACGAGATCCGGGCCGACATCCGCGCCGCGCTGGCCACGAAGGGTCGGAACGAGTGGGTCGCCCTGCTGGCCGACGCCGACACGTGCGTCGCCCCCGTCCTCGACATCGCCGAGGTCGTGGCCGACCCCCAGGTCGTGGCCCGGGGGCCGTCGTCGAGGCCCGCCCGCCCGGGCGGCGCCGAGCCGTTCCGCCAGCTGGCGCCGCTGCTGGCCGGCGCGCCCGCGCCACGACGTCTACGACCTGCCCGACCCGTCGGTCACCGACACCGAGACCCTGCTGGCCGCGGCCGGCATGGGCGCCGCCGAGATCGAGGCCCTGCTCGCCGAAGGGGTGATCGCGTGACCGCAGCCACAGCCTGGGGGGTCCCGGTTCGCCGAGGCAATGGGTTCCGCCCGGACGAGCCCGAGGCAATGGGTCGCGTATCCGGAACCCATTGCCTCGACCTCCGGGAAATGGAACCTATTGCCTCGCCTCGGAGGGACCCGTGAGCGCACCCGACGGCACCGCGCCCGTCCCCGACGACGTCCTCGCCTGGATCGGCGAGACCCGCTACCCCGAGACGGCCGACTTCCCCGTCGAGCGGGGCTACATCTGGACCTCCTGCGCCTCGGTCGAGAACGGCAACCCGCTGTACTGGGACGACAAGGTCGCCGACGAGATCACCGGGGGGCCGATCGCACCGCCGTCGACGCTGTCGCTGTGGTTCCGCCCGCACCACTGGCAGCCGGGCCAGACCATCGCAGAAGCTTCCCCTGCAGGTGCACTTCGACCTGAAGGAGCGCCTCGGCCTGCCCGAGGCGATCATGAGCGACAGCGAGGTCGTGTTCCACGAGCCGGTGCGACCCGGCGACGTCGTGAGCACCGCCCAGGTCCTGCGCTCGCTCAGCGAGCCCGAAGACGACCAAGCTCGGCACCGGCCGGTTCTGGGTGATCGACGTGCCGTACCGCAACCAGGACGACGTGCTGGTCGGGCGTCGAGACGTTCACCGGGTTCGGCTACGTGCGCGCCGCAGCCCCGCCGGCGCCCGACACCCCGGCAGGCTCGACCGCCGCCGCCACCGCGGCGGAGGCCGCACCCGCCACTCCCGCCACGCCCGACGCCGATGCCCCGCGGCGCCCGCTGGTCCGCCGGCTCGGTCGTGCTCCCCGAGGTGGCCGTGGGCGACCGCCTGCCCGACCTGCACCACGACGTCTCGGCCACCACCGTCGTCCTCGGGGCGCTGGCCACCCGCGACTGGCGGCCGATGCACCACGACCGCGACTTCGCCATCGAACGCAACGGCGCCCGCGACATCTTCCTCAACACGCCCAACCAGCAGGCCTGGTTCGAGCGGTTCGTGACCGACTGGACCGGCCCCCTCGGCCGGCCGGGCCGCCTGCACTTCCGCATGCGCGACTCGGTGTATCCCGGCGAGACGCATGACGCTGACCGGCGCCGTCGACCGCCACCGAGACCGACGCCACCGGCTGCGGCTGGGCGACCGTGGCCGTCGAGGTGCGCGCCGGTCGAGCGCCTCTGCACCACCGCCACCCTGCGCATCGCCGTCCCGACCACATCCGACGACAACCCCTGGCGACGCTCCGGCGACCGCTGGGTGCCCTGACACGAGGACGAGGACCACCATGCTTGATCTCGCCTTCACCGAGGAGCAGGAGATGCTCCGCGAGGTCGTGCGCAGCCTGCTCGCCGAGCACGCATCGCCGACCGTCGTGCGCGAGATGGAGGACCATCCCGTCGGCTACCCGGCCGACCTCTGGAAGCAGCTCGGGGCGCTCGACCTGCTCGGCCTGCTGGTCCCCGAGGCCCACGGCGGCTCGGGCATGAGCCTGCTCGAGGGCGTCGTCCTGTACGAGGAGCTCGGCCGGGCGCTGGCCCCGACGCCCGCACTTCGTGAGCTGCGTGGCCTCGGCCGGCGCCATCGTCGGCGGGCGGCACCGAGGCCCAGCAGGCCGAGTGGCTGCCCCGGATCGCCTCGGGCGCCGCCGTGCTCACCCCGGCGTGGGTCGAGCCCGGCGGCGGCCACGGGCCGCGCGGCGTCCAGGCCCGGGCCACGAGCGACGACGGCGGCGAGACGTTCACCCTCACGGGCGTCAAGTGGCACGTGCCCTTCGCGGCGGCGGCCACCCGGCTGCTCGTGCTGGCCCGCACGGGCGACGGGCGACGCCGACGTCGACCTGTTCCTCGTCGACCCGCAGGCCCGCGGGCGTCACGCTCACCCAGCAGGTCACGGTGGCGTCCGACACGCAGTACCGGGTCGACCTCGACGGGGTCCGCGTGCCCGTCGCCGACCGGCTCGGCGCCGCCGGCACGGGTTGGGCGACGTGGACCGCGGTGCGCGACGACGCGCTGATCCTCCTCGCGGCCTGGGCGGTCGGCGCCGGCGACCGCACCCAGGAGATGACCGTCCAGTACGCCAAGGACCGCGAGCAGTTCGGCAAGCCGATCGGCGCCTTCCAGTCGATCGCCCACTACCTCGCCGACCGCCAGGCCGAGCTCGACGGTGCGCGGACGCTGGTCCACGAGGCGGCCTGGGCCCGGTCGAGCGGGCGGTCGGTCACCCGCCTGGCGCCGATGTCCAAGCTGTTCGCCACCCGCGTCCTGCGCGACCTGACGGCCACCGCCCAGCAGATCTACGGCGGGAACGGCTTCACCCTCGAGTACGACGTGCAGCTCTACTTCCGGCGGGCCAAGGCCCTGCAGATCTCGTGGTGGCCGACCCGCGACCTCGAGGAGCTCATCGCCGCGGACGTGCTCGACACGTAGCGCGGCCCCTCCGCTGCGAGTCGCCGGCGGGCGAAAGAACCGCGACAGATTCTGTTCGCACGGTCGACGCGCGCGTTGAGCCGCAGGCAACCGTCGAGGCGCATGGTTCCGAATAGACGGCATGCGAGCGACGGGAAACACAGGGTGATCATGGCTCGACACGAGCTCTGGGTGGAGTTGGCCGACAGACCGGGCAACCTCGCCGCCCTCGCCGGAGACCTCGCCGCCTGCGGCGCCAACATCGTCCACCTCGACGTGCTGGCCGGCAGCGGCGACACGGTGATCGACCGCCTCGTCGTCCAGGTGCCCGACCACCGCAGCGGCGAGCTGGTCGCCGTCGCCCGGCGGTACGGCGCCACGCTCCGCCCGCTCGACGACTACGACGCGGCCGAGCCGCCGCCACCGCAGGGCCCGGTCATCGTGCGCGTCGCCTCGTTCTCGGGGCGCAGCGCCGAGCCGCGGCCCGCCAGGTCCGCCGGACGCCGATGACGCTCGAGCGCCTCGTGGCCCTGCCCGACGGCGGGTTGGTCCGCCTCCGGCACCTCAGCGCCGGCGACCGCAACGCGCTCGTCGCCCACCACGCACGCTGCTCCGAGGCCACGCGGCGGCACAGCCGGTTCCTGTCCCCGGCGTCGACGTCGACGACGACGACCTGGTGGCCCTCGCGGCCCTCGTCGGCGGCGCCATCGTCGGCGCCGCCCGCTACGAGCTGCGCGACGGCGGGACAGCGGGCCGACATGTCGGTCATCGTCGAGGACGGGCACCAGCGACGGGGCGTCGGGGCCCTCCTGGTCAACGAGCTGGCGACGCTGGCGTCGAACGCCGGGGTCGGGCAGCCTGCGCGCGGTCGCCCCGACCGGCGGCGACGGCTGGCCCGCACGGTGCGGCGCGCCGGCCTCGACGTCACCGTGCGCCGCGGAGGGCGACGCGCTCGTGTTCGACTGCGTCCTCCCCCACGATCTGTCGGCGAGCGCCTGACACCTCGTTCCGCCCGCGCTCACCGTCGCATCGTGCGTGACGTGCGACAGAGCGGACGGGGTCAGCTCGCGGTGGCCTCGCTGGACTCGCCGGGCTCGCTGGGCTCGGGGGCCGGCGGCCGGTAGAACGTGGCCAGCAGCCCCGCGGCCAGGGCGAGGCCGCCGACCAGGGCGATGAGGAAGCCGGCGGGCCCGTTGAGGTCGACGCCGAGGGCGTTGTCGAGGCTCCACTCGCCGGCCCCGATCGTGGCGACCGACACGCCGATGGTGGCGAGGACCAGGTTGTACTCCCACCCGTCCTGGAACACGAGCAGCCCGTTGCCCTTGTGCACCGTCCAGAACGCCACGGTCATCAGACCGACGAGCCCCATCCCCGCGAAGCTGGTCAGCAGGCCGAGCGCGAGGCACAGGCCGGTGGCGACCTCGCCGGTGGCGGCCATGCGGGCGTGGACGTGGCCGGGACGCATGCCCATGCCGTCGAACCAGCCGGCGGTGCCGGCCAGGCGGCCGCCCCGGAAGAACTTGGCGTAGCCGTGGAACGCGAACACCAGGCCGACGACGACACGGAGCAGCGAGCAGTCCGAAGTTGAGCTGGTCGACGGTGGGCAGGTTCTCCATGCGCTGCACAGTAGTTCTCGTCGAGGATCTGACGCCTCGTCAGAGATCCGGGTACCGTTCCTCCATGACCGACGAGCGCCCCCTCGACGAGCAGCTCATCGCCCGCGAGGACGGCGGCGTGCTGTGGCTCACGCTCAACCGGCCCGAGGCCGCCAACGCCGTCACCCCCGACCAGCGCGACCGCCTGATCGACCTGCTCGACGACGCCAGCGGCCGGCTCGACGTGCGAGCCGTGGTCATCACCGCCACCGGCAAGCACTTCTGCACCGGCGCCGACCTGCGTCAGTCGCGGCCCGGCCCGGTGCGGCCCGAGGGCGTGCCCGAGCTCGTCATCGGCGACGTCGCCCGCATGATCCACGCGGGCGCCCAGCGGCTGATCACCGCGGTCGTCGACTGCGAGAAGCCGGTCATCGGGGCGATCAACGGCACCGCCGCCGGCATCGGCGCCCACCTGGCGCTGGCCTGCGACCTCGTCGTGGCGGCCGACGAGGCCCGCTTCATCGAGGTGTTCGTGCGCCGCGGCCTGGTGCCCGACGGCGCCGGCGCCTGGCTGCTGCCCCGGCCTGATCGGGCTGCAGAAGGCCAAGGAGATGATGTTCTTCGGCGACGCCGTGCTCGGCGGCCGAGGCCGAGACGGCTCGGGCTCGTCAACCGGGTCGTGCCCGCCGACGAGCTCGAGAAGGTGGCCGCCGAGTGGGCCGCCCGCCTGGCCTCCGGCCCCACCCGGTCGATCGGCCTGACCAAGGCGCTGCTCAACCGGTCGCTCGACAGCGACCGGGCCACGGCCTTCCGGGAAGAGGCGCTGCGCGCAGGAGCTGAACATGCAGACCCACGACGCCAACGAGGGCGTCGACGCCTTCAAGGAGCGCCGCGACCCCGACTACCTGGGCTGGTAGTGCAAGACGGCCAGGGCGGCTGGCGTCTCGTCGGTTACCCCTGAGTAGGGTTCGGGCCGTGGTGCGCAGGGGAACGAAGGTGCTGGCCGCCGGGGCCGTGGCCGGCGCCGCGGTGGCCGCCCTCCAGGCGCGGGCCCGCGCTCGGGCCCTGGCCGACCGCAACGGCGACGCGCCGCCGGGCCGGAGCCGGCCGGGGCGAGGCCGTGGTCGCCCGCACCCGTGGCCAGCGGCGCGATCGAGCTGGCCAAGATGGGCGGCCGGGCCGGCGCCGGCTTCGCCGTCCACCGGGCCCGCAGGGTGTTCGCCTCCGCCGAGCGTCAGGCCGAGCTCGACCAGGAGTTCGAGCTGCGCACGGCCGAGCAGGTGGCCGAGGCGCTCGGCGGCATGAAGGGCGCGTTCATGAAGCTCGGCCAGATGGCGTCGTACCTCGACGTCGGGCTGCCCGACCACGTCCGCGCCGCCCTGGCCGACCTGCAGCAGAACGCACCGCCCATGTCGGCCGAGCTGGCCGCCGGCGTCGTCGAGCGCGAGCTGGGCGCCCCGCCCGACATCGCCTTCGCCGAGTGGGACCCGGTGCCGCTCGCCTCGGCGTCGATCGGCCAGGTCCACCGGGCCATCACCCACGACGACCGGGCCGTGGCCGTGAAGGTCCAGTACCCGGGCGTCGACGAGGCCATCGAGGCCGACCTCGAGGCCGCCGGGCCTCGTGTTCGGCGCGATGGGGATGGCGTTCTCGGGCTTCGAGCCCGGCCCGCTGGTCGAGGAGATCCGCGCCCGCATCATCGAGGAGCTCGACTACGAGCAACGAGGCCCGCAACCAGCAGCTCTTCGCCGACTCGTACCGCGACCACCCGTTCATCCACGTCCCCGACGTGGTGACCGGCCTGTCGACGGCCCGGGTGCTGACGACCGACCTGGCCGAGGGCGTCCGCTTCGACGTCATGGCCGGCTGGGACCAGGACCAGCGCGACCTGGCCGCCGAGGCGATCTACCGGTTCGTGTTCCGCAGCCTGTACCGGCTTGCGCGCCTTCAACGGCGACCCGCACCCCGGCAACTACCTGTTCCAGCCCGACGGGCGGGTCACCTTCCTCGACTTCGGGCTGGTCAAGCACTTCACCGAACCCGAGATCGACCTGTTCGGCGACATGATCCAGGCGATGGTGATCGAGGGCGACACCTCCCGCTACCGGCGCATCATCGAGCAGATCGGGCTGCTGAAGCCCGGGCACGCCGGTGTCCGACCAGCAGGTGCACGAGTACTTCAGCCACTTCTACGAGTTCGTCATGCACGACGAGGTGGTGCACGATCACGCCCCAGTGGTCGACCGACGCGGTGTCGCGCTACTTCGACCCGAACGGGCCGTACGGGCCGGTCATCAAGGCCGCCAACCTGCCGGCCAGCTTCGTGATCATCCAGCGCATCAACCTCGGGCTGATGGCGATCCTCGGCGACCTGCAGGCCACGGCCAACTTCCGCCGCATCGCGGAGGAGCTGTGGACCTGGGTCGACGGGCCGCCCTCGACGCCGATGGGCGAGGCCGAGGCGGCCTGGCTGGCGTCCCGCTCGCGCTGACCGGTCGTCCCTACCATGCGGTGAGTGCGTCTGTGCTCAGCTCATGTCTGCTCGTCCTCGGCGGCGCCGCCGCCGAGAGCGCAACGAGGTCGCTTCCCGCTCCTGGCGCCTTCGGCGCCGGGCCGCTCGGGCCGCGGCCTCGCCGACCGGCTCGGCCTGAGTGGCCCCTCGCCCGGCGCGGACCCTCACCGACCTGCTGGCCGACGTCGACCTCGCACCGGTCGGCGACGGCACCGACGGACGCGAGCCCCGGTCCGACCCGACCGCGGTGGCGGAGACGCTCGCCGCATCGCGGCCGGCTCGACCACGACGCCGGGCTGGCCGCGAGGTCGGTGGGTGGACGCCGAGCGAACCCCTGCGCCTCGCCAAGGGGACGGTCGGGTGGCTGCTGCGCTGCCCGCGGCGGGCCCTCGCCGCCCCCGAGGCCGGGATGACCGACGACCTCGTCGCCGGCCTGGTCGTCGACGCGGCCGCCAAGCTGGCGGTGCTGGTTCCCCAGCGGGCGCCGACGGTCGAGGCCGCCCTCGCCTACCTCGAGGCCACCGGCGACACGGCCGTGGCCGACCACCTGGCCGACCGGGGCGGTCCCGGCGCCCTGCCCCCCGACGTCGCCGCCCGCATCGACCTGCTGGCCGGCGCCTGGCCCGCGATCGATCCCGGGTGGTGGCCGCGGGTCGAGGAGCCGGTGCGGGCCGTGCTGGCCGGGGGTGCGGTCGTGCTGAGCGGGCGGCTCGACGTCCTGCTCGGAGGTCCACCGACCCCGAGGCCGGCCGTGATCGTCGAGGTCAAGGCCGGGCGCTGGCACGACGGCGCCCGCGCCGACGCCCACCTCTACGCCCTGCTCGTGGCCCTGCGCGACGGGCGGCCCCCCGCCGCGGTCGTGACGGTCGTGGCCGACGGGACGACGCAGGTGGAGCCCGTCCGCCCCGCGGTCCTGACCACCGCGGCCGATCGGGTCGCCCACGCCGTCGAGGCGGCGGCGCCCATCGCCGCGGGCGAGCCGGCGCCCGCCCATCCGGGGCCCCACTGCGGGCACTGCCCGCTGCGCGCCGCCTGCCCCGAGGGGCTGGCCTGGCGGCCCGACGACGCCGCCGCGGCCGGGACCGGCACCGGAGCACCCGGGTGAGGGCCGCGTGAGGGACGCCGTCGGGGCGGCCGATCGCCTGCGTCGCCGCGGTCGTCCCCGGGATCGAGGACGCGCTCGCGGCGGCGCCGCGCCCGCTCGCCGACGTGTACGTGGGCTGGGTGGCCGCCGCCGAGGCCGCCGATTGCCCGGCCCGCTACCGGGCGGCCGGGGAGGGCGGATGGGGGTTCCCGGGTTGGTCGGCGGGGAACGCGGCCGCCGCCGTGGCCCGCGCCGCGCTCGACCACCACCTCCACCGCCGCCGACGCCGCGGGCTCCCGTCGGCGACCCGGGTGACCTGCCCGCGCCGCTCGAGGTCGTGCGCGGCTGGATCCGCGAGGTCGCCGTCGCCGGTGGGCCGGGGGTCGGCGGCTGGGTCGGCGACCTGCGAGCCGACGGCGACGCCGCCACCCTGGCCGCCACCGCCGGCCTCGCCACCCGGTGGACGGCCGGGCTTCGTCCGGGTGCTCGGCTGGCCCCTCCCCGACGGCCTGACGCTCCTCAACGTCATCCGCGACGACGGCGCCTCCGGCGCCCCCCGGTGGTGGCCGGCGAAGGGCTCGGCGGTGACGGTGGCGTGCGGGGCCGACGCCCGCCTGGGCCGCGTGACCGGATCGGGCGATCACGTGCTCGTCGTCCACCGCCCGTCGTCGGGCGACGACGGCGAGGTCCACCGGCGGGCCACCTTCGAGGCCGCCGCCGGCACGCTCGCCCTGCGGGTCGCCCCCGCCGCCGTGCTCGTCACCGCGGGTGACACCGGCGAACGGGCCCGGGTCGTCGCCGACGAGGACCTGCTGGCGGCCGGGGGCGAGATGATCGTCGAGGTGGTCCGGCAGCGGGTGGCCGCGCTCACCCGAGGCCACGACCCCGCCGACGCCACCCCGTCGACGCGCTGCCGCTGGTGCGACGAGGCGGTCGCACTGCGGACCGGGCACGGCCTGGCTGGCGGGCCCCGGCCGCTGGCGCGGCGGACTGCCGGTGCTGGCCGACATCGCTCGTGACCTGGGGGACCCGTCCGGCTGATGCACTGGTGCCCCGGAAGGTTGATCCGGTGATGAAGTCGCCACGTCAGATTCGGCGCTGGCAAGGACGCAGGACGAAGGCCCAGCCGTAGCTGCGGTGAGGACGAGGACGCAGCCAGCGGCGAATCTGGCTGGCGAGTTCGCGGCGGAGCAGCCTTGCGGGGCACTAGCGTCGACGACGGCGTAGCTGGGGAGGCAACCCGTCGGGTGGCGATCACCGCAATCCCTCGAACCGAGGACGAGCCGCAGGGCGCGGGGTCCGGGCCCACCGAGCCCGTCGACCGCGCCTTCCTGCGCTGGGGCGTCGGCATCCAGCTCGGCGTCACGGCCCTCCTGGTCGCGGTCGTGGTCATCTGGGTCGGCCGCCTGACCTACGCCCTCGACGACGCGGCCATCCACCTGTCGATGGCCGACCGGCTGGCCCACGACGGCACGTGGGGTGTCGTGGCGGGCCGGTTCGAGTCGGCCTCGTCCTCCCCCCTGTGGACCGCGCTGACCGCCGTCGGCGTCCTGGTCGCCGGGCCCGCCGCGGAGTGGGTCCCGCTCCTCCTCAACGTCGTCGCGGGCGTCGCCGTGGTGTGGCTGCTGGCGCAGGGCCAGCAGGTGGTGCGGCCGGGTCGGTCGCGGCCGCTCGACGTGGCCGTCACCGCGGTGCTCGTCGTGGGCATGCTGTACCTCCCCGGGCTGGCCCTCGTCGGCATGGAGCACACCCTGCACACCGCGCTCGTGCTGGCGGCCGTGGTCACCGTGCACCGGTGGGCGCTCGACCGTCCCGGCCCCGGACCGGTGGCGGCGTGCGCCATCGTGGCCCTCGCCTCGCTCACGCGGTTCGAGACCGCGTTCGTCGTCGTGGGGCTGGCGGCCGCGCTGGTGCTGGTCGACCGCAGGCGGCTGACGCGCCGCGCCGCCGCGCTCCTCGTGTCGTCGGCCGTCCCCATCGCGGCGTTCAGCCTGTTCAACCGGGCCATGGGCGGCGGCTGGCTGCCGAACTCGCTGCTCGCCAAGGGCCAGGGGACGGGGACGGCCCAGAGCGACGGGCTCACGCCCAGCGACGTCGTCGGGCGGGTGGCCAGCGACCCGTTGCTGATCGTCCTCGTCGCCTCGGCGGCCGTGTACCTGATCGTGCGGGGACGGCGCGGACCGGCCCTCGTGCCCGCCCTCGCCCTCGTGGTGGCGACCGCCTTCCACGTGACCCTGGCCGACGTCGGGTGGTACGAGCGCTACCAGGCCTACCTGATCGGCATCGGCGTGTACTTCCTGCTGGCGACGGTGGCCGAGCTCCCCGCCGCGACGGCGCGGCGGGCCCTGGTGGCGATCGGCGCGGTGGGCGTCGTCGCCGCCATCCCCAAGCTGCAGCACACGGTGATGGTCCCGCGGGCCGCCGACGACATGTACCGCCAGCAGTACCAGGCCGGCGAGTTCCTGGGCCGCTACTACGACGGCGAGCCCGTGGCCACCGACCAGCTCGGCTACATCAGCTACCTCCACGACGGACCGCTCACCGACTTCGCCGGGCTCGGCGACTACGAGGTGCTCCAGCGGCGCGAGGGGTCCCGCAACCGCGAGCTGTGGCTGGCTCTCGACGAGGAGCGTGGCTTCGACGTCGTCGTGGTGTACGACATCTCCGGCGCGTTCAACGCACCGCGCGGCTGGGTGCGGGCGGGGCAGTGGCAGATCGACGGCCCCGCCACGACGGGGGTCACCCGCACGCTCGTGTTCTACGCCACCGACCCCGACGCGGTCGCTCCCCTGCAGGAGCACCTCGCCGAGTTCGAGCCCGACATGGCCCCCCGGTCCGAGCTGATCCTCAACGAGAACGCCCCGATGCACGCGATGGCGGTCGACGCCGCCGAGACCGACGCCGCGGCGTCCGGCTGACCGGCCGCGGCCCTCACGGGTTCGGGCGCGGCGCCCTCGTGGCGCAGCCCGACGTGCCGGCGAACACGCCGACCCGGAACCCGTCTGCCTCCAGGCGCCGCACCTCGGCCCGTTCGGCCTCGCTGAACGTCTCGGGCGACAGGAACGCGGCGCGCCGCCCGTCCTCGCGGCGGGCGCGCTCGTCGGGGGTGAGGGCGTCGTGGGCGGCCACGAGCTCGACGTCGGGATCGCCCTCGCACTCGCGGTAGGCGTCCCGCCAGGAACCGCCGTAGTGGACCGCCACGGTGAGGCGCACGTCGACGTCGTCGCCCTCGGTCCACCGGTGGGCGTGCCCCCACTTGAGGCCGGCGGCGCCGTCGGTGGTCAGCACGTCGTACCCGTCGGCGATCAGGTAGGCGATCAGTCCGGCCGCGTTGTGCCCGTACGAGTCGGCGACGCCCTCGACGCGGTAGGTGAGGTCGGGGTCGAGCTGATCGGCCAGCTGGGCCCGGAGGTCCTGGACGACGGCGCCCTCGGTCTCGGCGGCCAGCTCGACGTCGGTCGCCGGAGCGACGGTCCACAGCGCCGCGCCGACGACGCCCGCGACGGCGGTGGCCCCGACGGCCCGGCGCACGTTCGGTGCGGTCACGCGGTCCTCGACGAGCCGCCACCCGGTCCAGCCCACCGTGAACCACACGAGTCCGCCGACGACCTTGAGCCACTGCGTCAGGTAGGTGAAGACCGGGGTGACGATGTTGGCCGCCGCAGGAACCGACACCAGGACCAGCGTGAGGGTGAGGGTGGCGAGCGCGGCCACGTCGATCAGGCCTCGGCGCCGGGCGGCGAGGGCGCAGCCCACGAGGAGACCGATCACGGCCACCGCGACCAGGGGGCCGGAGCCCTGGACGTCGCCCCACGCCATCGGCTCGGGCCCGCCCATCCACGGCCCGTCGGGGCGCGTGTAGCGGCTGACGAGGCCCAGGCCGTCGACGAGGCCGATCTGCTCCCCCGACCCGGCGGCCAGGTGGTCGGCGACGCGAGCCAGGTTGTGCGTGTCGAAGGCGAGGTCGACGAGGACGGGCAGCGACAGCACGGCGGCCACGAGGACGCCGCGGCCCAGGACCGGCCGCCAGGCCCGCCAGCGCCCCTCGGGCGGGGTGACCGCGACGAGGGCTCCTGCCGACAGCTCGCCCGGAACGAGGCGCCGCCACCAGCGGCACCAGCAGGCGAGCCAGACCGCGACGACCGCCACCAGCGGCACGTAGGCGACGTGGGACTGGACCGCGACCACCGCGGGGATGACAGCCAGCAGGGCGGACCGCGGGCGGCCGAGGCCAGCGTCCCAGGCGAGCAGCACCACCAGCAGGAACGGGAGGAGGCCGACGTAGGGGTTCCACAGGTCGACGAGCAGGTCGGGACCGAACCCGTGGACGAGGAGGGCGACGAGCAGCAGCACCGCCACGGTGAGGACGAGGCGCCCGCGCCGCCACGCCACCGCGCCGATGGCGGCGATCGTGGCCACGTTGAGGACGGCGGCGGTCCACGACATGGCCCGGGGGTCGCCCGACGTGAACCGGTACAGCGGCGTGGCCGCGTAGTAGAGGAACGGGCCGGGGTGGGCCCAGCCCTTGACGGTGTAGGCCCCCACCGTCGGGGTGTCGCTCGAGCCCACCTGGCCGATGCGGAACAGCATGCTGGCCCAGTCGCCCACCGGGTACCAGGTCTGCCCCACGAGCGAGAACGCCCCGACCACGACCGGCACCGCCACGATCGCCACGAGGCAGGCCGCCGCCCACCAGGTCCCTCGCGGGGGCGCGGCGCGCCCGGTCGATCGAGGTCGGGATCCGAGCGATGATCGTCCCCCAGCTCCGCGTGCATCCGCGTGACGATGGCGAGAGTCTTGCAGAGCCCGCCGCGGGTGTTCAGACGGTCACGGGTCGCGCGGCCAGGCGCCGAGCTTGCCGACGGGCCCGTGTCCCGAACCGAGGCGCCAGCCGGCCGACGCGACCAGCCCGGCGTGGACGAAGCGCTTGGCGCCCGCGAGCGCCTCGGGCACCGGGACACCCCGCGCCAGGAGGGCGGCGGTGGTGGCGGCGAACGTGCAGCCGGTGCCGTGGTCGTTGCGGGTGGCGACCCGCGGCGCCCGTAGCTCGGTGACCGCGCCCGTGGCGGTCTCGACCACCACGTCGACCGCGTCGGCGCTGGCCGACTCGCCCCCCGGCTCGTCGACCTGGTGCCCGCCCTTGACCACCACCCATGCCGGACCGAGGCGGCCGATCTCGTGCGCGGCCGCCACGGCGTCGGCCGCGGTGGCGACGGTGCCACCCACCAGCGTCGACGCCTCACGCGTGTTGGGGGTGACGACGAGGGCGTGGGGGAACAGCGCGTCGACGTAGGCCCGCTCGGCTCCGGGGTCGAGGAGCCGGGCGCCGGTCGACGACACGAGGACCGGGTCGACGACGAGGTTGGGCAGCCGGCCGTCGGCGGCGACCCCGGCCACGGCCCGGACGACCTCCTCGGTCGCCAGCATGCCGGTCTTCACCGCGGCCACGGGCAGGTCGTCGAGCACCGCGTCGAGCTGGGCCTGCAGGAACGCGACCGGCGGCACGTGCACGCCGTCGACGCCGACCGTGTTCTGGGCGGTCAGGGCGGTGATGGCGCTCGCGCCGTGCACGCCGTGGGCGGCGAAGGTCACGAGGTCGGTCTGGATGCCGGCGCCCCCGCCCGAATCGGACCCGGCGATCGTCAGCGCCACCGGCGGGGTCATCGGGCGGCTCCCGTACGAGTCGACGGCTCGGTCCCCGCGGCCTCGGGCCGGGCGACCGCCGCCGCCAGCGCCCGCACGACCGCTCGGGGATCGGCGGCGCCCATGACCGCGCCCATGACCGCGACGCCGCACGCCCCGGCGGCGACGCACCGCCCGGCCGTGCCGATGTCGACCCCGCCCAGCGCCAGCACGGGGAGCGACGGCGTCGCCCGGCAACCGGCCGCCAGGCCGGCGATGCCGAGCGGTGGGCCGTAGCCCGGCTTGGAGGACGTGGCGAACACGGGCGAGAACGTGGCCCAGCCGGCGCCGATCTCCTCCGCCCGCCCCAGCGTCTTCGACCGTGTGGCAGGAGCGGCCCACGCCGATCCGGGCTCGTCCGCGCTCGTCGGGCGAGGGGTCGGGCCAGGGGTCCGAGGCGGCGAGGTGCACGCCGTCGGCCCCGACCGCCAGGGCGAGGGCCACGTCGCTCGCCACCAGCAGCCTCGACCCCGAGGCTGCGGTGACGTCGCGCAGCGCCGCCGCCAGGGCGGCTCGTTCGTCCCGCGGCAGGTCCTTCTCGCGCAGCAGAACGCCCGCGGCGCCGCCCTCGACGGATGCCGCCGCCACATCGACGAGCCGGTGGCCGGCACCCTCGGCCTGCCGCCGGTCGGTGATCACGAGGACCCCTCTCACAGGTCGGCCAGGCCCTCGAAGCTGGTCGACGCCTCGGCGTAGAGCCGGCGGGGGATGCGCCCGGCGCCGCGGGCCAACCGACCCCCCTCGACGGCGTGGCGCATCGCCTCGGCCATGCGCACCGGGTGGCGGGCGCGGGTCACCGCGGTCGCCAGCAGGACGGCGTCGCAGCCCAGCTCCATCGCCAGGGCCGCGTCGGAGGCGGTGCCGATGCCGGCGTCGAGCACGACCGGGACCTCGGCCGCCTCGCGGATGATGGCGATGTTGTACGGGTTGCGGATGCCCATGCCCGATCCGATCGGTGCGCCGAGCGGCATGACCGCGGCGACCCCGAGCGACTCGAGCCGGCGGGCGAGCACCGGGTCGTCGTTCGTGTAGGCCAGCACCACGAAGCCGTCGTCGACGAGCTGCTCGGCCGCGTCGAGCAGCTCGACCGGGTCGGGCAGCAGCGTGCGCTCGTCGGCGATGACCTCGAGCTTCACCCAGTCGGTGTCGAGGGCCTCGCGCCCCAGCTGGGCCGTGCGCACCGCGTCGCGGGCCGTGTAGCAGCCGGCCGTGTTGGGCAGCGCCCGGATGCCGTTGCGCTCGAGCACCGCGAACAGCGAGCCGGGCGCCCCGGGGTCGACGCGGCGCAACGCCACGGTGGTGAGCTCGGTGCCCGAGGCGACGAGCGCCCGCTCGAGCTCGTCGAGGTTGGGCGCGCCGCCGGTGCCGAGGATCAGGCGCGACCGGAACGACTCCCCCGCGATGACGAGCGGGTCGTCGCCGGGGTCGGGCGCGGTGGCCGCATCCGCCAGCGGTCGGACCGGTTCGGCCATCGTCAGCCTCCCTGCGCGATCGACAGCACCTCGACGCTGCTCCCCCGCCGCCAGCGGCCGGTCTCCCCAGGTGCGACGCGTCACGACCTCGCCGTCGACCGCCACCGCGATGCCGCGCGGCTCGAGGCCGAGGTCGGCGACGAGGGCGGCCACGGTCGTGCCCGGCTCGACCGTGACGGGATCGCCGTTGACGGAGAGGTGGACCGTCTCGGCGGCCGTCATGGCGCCGCCTCGGCCGCGGCCGCGGCCGGCGAGAACCGGCGCGGGTCGCACGCCGCCACCTCGTCGGGCACCGGGGCCCCGGCGACGACGGCCGCGACGGCCTCGGCCGTGATCGGGGTGAGCAGGATGCCGTTGCGGTGGTGACCGGTGGCGACGACGAGGCCGTCGACGCCCGTGGCCCCGACGATCGGCAGGTCGTCGGGCGAGCCGGGGCGCAGGCCGGCGCGGGCGGCGACGAAGGTGGCGTCGTCGAGCCCGGGGACGAGGGTCAGGGCGTCGCGGAGCAGCTCGTAGGCGGCCCCGGCGGTGGGGGTGGTGTCCCACCCCCGCTCCTCGACGGTGGCGCCGACGGCCAGCCGCCCGTCGGCACGGGGCACCAGGTACACGCTCGCCCCTCGCACGATGCCGCGCACCGTGCGGGTCAGCAGGGCGTCGCCGGGCGGCTGGGACAGCGTGAGGATCTGCCCCTTCACCGGGCGCACCGGCGGCCGGGCCTGCGCAGGCATCCCGGGCAGGGTCGCGGTACGGCACCCGGCCGCGACCACGACGGTGGCCGCGGTGACCACCACCCCGCCGGCGACCGCCACGCCCGTGGCGCGGCCGCCGTCGGCGGCGGTCAGGACCCGCTCGGCCTCGGCCATCACGAACCGCACGCCGGCGGCCTCGGCCGCGACCCGCAGCGCGGGCACGAGCGCGGTCGGGTCGACCGAGCGCTCGTCGGCCGCGAGCAGCCCGGCCCGCACGCCCGGTGCCAGGCCCGGCTCGAGGGCGCGCGCCTCGCGGCCGCGGAGCACCTCGACCGCCAGGCCCATGGCGCGGTGGCGGGCGGCCAGGTCGTCGAGCACCGCCCGGTCGTCGCCGTCGAGCGCCACCATGAGCGTGCCGTCGTCCCGGAACCCCACCGCGCGGCCCGACGACGCCTCGACCTCGGCCGCGAACGCCGGCCACCGCGCCCAGGACGCCCGGTTCAGCCGCCACAGCGCGTCCTCGCCCAGGCGGGCCTCGGTGACCGGCGCCAGCATGCCGGCGGCCACGCCCGAGGCGCCCGATCCGGGGTCGGGGTCCACGACGACGACGGACGCCCCCTGCTGGGCGAGGCGCCAGGCGGCGGCGAGCCCGATCACCCCCGCTCCGACCACCACGACGTCGCAGCGTTCGGCGGCGCTCACGGGCGGCTCCCGCCGGCACCCCAGCGCTCGGCCGCCTTGGCCACCGCCATCAGCAGGTCGTGGGTGGCGATGTGCGGGTCGGGTGAGTCGGCCACCGCGCTGATCACCGCCACGCCGTAGGCACCGGCACCCAGCACGTCGTCGACGACCTCGGGGGTGATGCCCGAGATGGCGATGACCGGCACCTCGACCGCCAGGGCGACCGCCCGCACGCCGTCGAGCCCGATCGGCTCGGGCAGCCCGCGCTTGGAGCGGGTGACGAACGTGGGGCCCACGCCGAGGTAGGTGGCGCCGTCGGCGACGAGGCCGCGAGCGGTGTCGGGGTCGCGGGCGGTGCCGCCCACGACGGCGTCGGGCCCGAGCAGCCGGCGCACGACCGCCACCGGCAGGTCCTCGGCCCCGACGTGCACGCCGTCGGCGCCGACGGCGAGCGCCAGGTCGGCGCGGTCGTTCACGAGGCAGGTGGCCCCGGCGTCGCGGCACCGCTCGGCGATGGTGGTGGCCAACCGCAGGTGGTCGCGATCGGTGCCGGTCTTCAGGCGGATCTGCAACGTGGGGGCCCCGGCCTCGAGGGCGGCCTCGGCCACGCCCAGCGAGTCGACGAGGACGTGCAGGCGGCCGATGCCGGCCGGCTGGCCCTCGGGGCCCCCCGACGCGGTCACGGCGCCCCGCGGCCCGCCACGGGCAGGGCCGGGTCCTCGAGGTAGACCTCGCCGCCGGCGGCCACGAACTCGGCCGACTTCTCGCGCATCCCCTCGGCGAGGGCGTCGGACGCGCCCACGCCGTGCTCGGCCGCGTAGGCCCGCACCTTGTCGGTGATGGCCATCGAGCAGAACTTCGGCCCGCACATCGAGCAGAAGTGCGCGGTCTTGGCCGGCTCGGCCGGCAGCGTGGCGTCGTGGTACTCGCGGGCGGTGTCGGGGTCGAGGGCCAGGTCGAACTGGTCCTGCCAGCGGAACTCGAAGCGGGCCTTCGACAGGGCGTCGTCCCAGGCCTGCGCCTGCGGGTGGCCCTTGGCCAGGTCGGCGGCGTGGGCTGCGATCTTGTAGGCGATCACGCCCTGCTTGACGTCGTCGCGGTCGGGCAGGCCGAGGTGCTCCTTCGGCGTCACGTAGCAGAGCATCGCGGTGCCGAACCACCCGATCATCGCCGCCCCGATGGCCGACGTGATGTGGTCGTAGCCAGGGGCGACGTCGGTCGTGAGCGGGCCGAGCGTGTAGAAGGGCGCCTCCTGGCACAGCTCCATCTGCAGCTCGACGTTCTCCTTGATCTTGTGCATCGGCACGTGCCCGGGGCCCTCGATCATGACCTGGACGTCGTGCCGCCACGCCACCTGGGTCAGCTCGCCGAGGGTGGCCAGCTCGGCCAGCTGGGCCTCGTCGTTGGCGTCGGCGATCGAGCCCGGGCGCAGCCCGTCGCCCAGGCTGAAGGCCACGTCGTAGGCGGCGAAGATCTCGCACAGCTCGTCGAAGTGCGAGTAGAGGAAGTTCTCCTGGTGGTGGGCCAGGCACCACGCGGCGAGGATCGATCCCCCGCGGCTGACGATGCCCGTGACCCGCTCGGCGGTCATCGGCACGTAGCGCAGCAGGACGCCGGCGTGGATGGTCATGTAGTCGACACCCTGCTCGGCCTGCTCGAGGACGGTGTCGCGGAACAGCTCCCAGGTCAGGTCCTCGGGCACGCCGTCGACCTTCTCGAGCGCCTGGTAGATCGGGACGGTGCCGATCGGCACGGGGCTGTTGCGCACGATCCACTCGCGGGTGGTGTGGATGTCGCGCCCGGTCGACAGGTCCATCACCGTGTCGGCGCCCCACTGCGTGGCCCACGTGAGCTTGCTCACCTCGTCGGCCGCCGACGACGTGACCGCCGAGGTGCCGATGTTGGCGTTGATCTTCGTGAGGAAGCGGGTGCCGATGATCATCGGCTCGCTCTCGGGGTGGTTGACGTTGGCCGGGATGATGGCGCGGCCGCGCGCCACCTCGTCGCGCACGAACGTGGGGTCCATGCCCTCGCGCAGCGCCACGAACTCCATCTCGGGCGTGACCTCGCCGCGGCGGGCGTAGTGCATCTGCGTCACGGTGCGGCCCGCGGCCGCCCGCAGCCGGGGTCGGTCCGCGCCCTCGCCCGGGAAGGGCTCGGCCGCCGAGCGCCCCGCCCGGTAGGAGGCGCGCCCGTCGTCGCGCAGGGAGGCGACCCGGCCCTCGTAGTGCTCGACGTCACCCCGCTCGTGGATCCACGCCGCCCGCACCGGATCGAGCCCGGCGTGCGGGTCGCAGCCCGGACCGCTCGTGTCGTAGAGGCGGACGGGCTCGTTCGGGGGCTCGAGCACGACCTCGCAGAACGGCACCTGCACGTCCCCACGGCTCCCCGCGACATAGGCCTTGCGGCGGCTGCCCATGGAACATCACTCCCTTCGCCGGCATGACCCGGATCAGGTTCGGCGGTCGGCGTCGATGCGCCCTCTCAGCCCCTCGGGGCTCCCGCGTGGTCTCGGTTGCCGGCCACCGTACCCCGTGCGGACGGCGATCGGCTCGGCCTCTCGGGTCGCGGGGCCCGGTGCGGGGTGGCCCCGGTGTCGGGGGCTCAGGTGTCGGGGCGGACCAGGGAGGACGGCTCCCGGCCGCCCAGGACCCAGCCCGCCCCGGCCGCCAGCAGGGGGATGCCGGCGGCGAGCACGACGAGCTCGACGAACGGCACGTCGCCGAGCTGGCCCAGCTCACGGGCGTAGCCCGAGGCCAGAGCGACATAGGCGCCCAGCCCGCCGAGCACGACGCCCATCAGGGCGAGGGTGCCCGCCGTCCAGGCCGTGAGCCCGCGCCGCATGGCACGGGTCGCGCCGGTGGCGGTGAGCGTCCGCAGGTCGCCCGCCACCTCGCTGCGCACCAGGCCCACCGTCATGGCCACGACCGTCAGCGCCAGCAGCGACCCCGCGGCGATGGCACCGACCCGCAGCGATGCCGTCGAGTCGTCGCTCCTCGCCACGACGACCATCCCCGCCTCGGCGGCGATCTCCCGTGCCTCCTGCACCTGGTCGCCCGTCACGGGCGACGACGACGTGACCAGCCAGCCGACAGGCTCGGTCCCCCACCCGCGCCGCTCGACGGCCTCGGGCGTGACCAAGGTCGTCGGCCCCGACGTGTAGGCCGGGACGTCGAGCGGGGCCCGCCGCGTCACCGTCTCGGGCTCGCCCCGGTTCGCCTCCGTGATGTACGAGAGCGGCTCGGTGCGGACGGTCAGCACCTCGGCCGTGGGGTCGAGGGAGTCGGGATCGACCCCGAGCTGATCGAGCAGCGCGGGCGTGGCCACGTAGACGGGGACATCCTGCAGGACGTTCTCGTCGACGGGGACACCCACGGCCACGGCCGGGCGCACGTCGAACCCGGGGATCGGCTCGGAGGCAGCTTCGACGGGCATCTCGAGGGGCACGACCGCGGCGTCGCCGAGCCGACGGGCCAGCACGTCGACCTCGGCGGCCATCCGGTCGAGGTCGTCCGGCGGGCTGGCCTCGATCATGTCGCCCTCGGCGTCGCCGATGCGGAGCAACAGGTCGCGTTCCGACAGGTCGCCCTCGTCCGCACCGGCCTCGGCCCACCGACGAGGTGATCACGACCGCGATCGGGATGCCGACCGCGAGGCTGACGGCACCGAGGGCCATCCCCGACCGCGCCTGGAACCGGGCCAGGTCGCGCACCGCCAGCCTGCCGATGACGGGCAGGCGACGCGCCGACCGCCCGACCGTGCGGAGCACGATCGGGCCGAGGAGCAGGACCCCGAACGAGATCGCCACGACGCCGACCATCAGGGCGATGTCCTTGGATGGTTGGGCCCGCTGGGTGACGCGGTTCGGGTCGGCCCACCAGATCAGCCCGACGCCCAGCGCCAGCAGCGCTCCCGCCAGCAGCGCCGACCGGTGCGCCGGCCGGGGGGCGGGGGGTCGCTCGGACAGCGCGGCCGTGACCGGCACCCGCGCCGCAGCCCGGGCGGGCCACCACGACGCCGCGGTCGCGGTCCACACCGCCAGCAGCATCCCGACGACGACCAGCCACCAGGGCACGTCGAAGCGGTCGATCCGGTGCCCGGCCGCCGACTCGACGGTGGGACCGATCGCGAACCACGTCAGCAGCCCGGTGGCCGTGCCCGCCACGGCGGCGGCCAGCCCGACGGCCGCGCCGTTGGCCACCATGACCAGCCGCACGTGGCGGTCGGTCGCTCCCGTGGCGGCGAGCAGCCCGATCTGTCGTTGCCGGCGCTGGGCCATGACCGCGAACCCCGCCGCGGCGACGAGGGCCACGAGCAGCAGGACCACGGTGGCCACCACGTAGGCGACGATGGCGGCCGTGCCCTTCTCGTTCGACCCGTGGTTGCGCTTGTCGACGAAGGTCTCGGCGCCGCTGCCGCTCCCGGGCCGCGCTCGCACCTGGTCGTCGCTCGCGTCGACGAGGATCTCGACCGAGTCGGGCGTCAGCGGCGCCGTCGGCGCCACCAGGGCGAACTGGTCGCGGAGGTCCTCGGGGTTCTCGACGATCCCGACCACGGACCACGTGCGGTCACCGAGCTCGAGGGTGTCGCCGACGTCGACGCCGTACGTCTCGGCCAGACCGTCGGTGACCGCGACCTCGTCGTCGGCGGACGGGTAGAGGCCGGCGCGCAGGTCGAGCAGCGGCGAGCCGAACGGTCCGGACGGGTCCTGCGCCCGGACCAGCACGTCCTCGGCCGACCCCGGCACGGTCGCGAACTCGGTCCTGATCTGCTCGGTGGTGGCGAACCAGCCCTCGATGGCGTCGACCTCGACGGCGAGCTCATCGCGATCGGATGCCTCCACCGTCAGGCGGTGGCTGGCGGTGCCGAACCCGGCGTCACCCGACGGGGCCATGTTGTAGGCGGCCGACGCCGCGGCCACGGTCACGGCCACCGCCACGGTGATGAGGACGAGCACCAGCACCTGCTGGCGCCACTCCCGCCGGAACAGCCGCCACGACCACCGCACCACCGCGCGACGGGCCGCGAGGCCACCGCCACTGGCCGCGTGGCCGTTCTTCCACCGCCGCTGGCTCACGGCTGCGCCCCCGAGGCGAGGAGCGACTCGGGACCGTCCGGCGGGGCCGTCTGGTCGACGAGATGCCCGTCGCGCAGGAACACGATGCGGTCGGCCCAGGCGGCGAGCTGTGCCTCGTGGGTCACGACGACGCCGGCCACGCCCCGGTGGCAGGCGTTGCGCAGCAGCCGCATCACGGCCTCGCCGTTGACGGTGTCGAGGGCGCCGGTCGGCTCGTCGGCGAGCATCAGACGCCGGTCCCCCACGATCGCCCGGGCGATCGCCACCCGTTGGCGTTCGCCCCCGGACAGGTCGTCGGGGTAGCTGCCCGCCCGGCCCGCGAGCCCGAGATCGTCGAGCGCGGCGAGCGCGATCTTGCGAGCAGCGCGCGCCGCGGTGCCGTCGAGCTCGAGCGGCAGAGCCACGTTCTCGGCGGCCGTGAGGCCGGCGAGCAGGTTGAAGTCCTGGAACACGTAGCCGATCGTGCGGCGCCGCAATCGCGCCCGGTCGTTGCGGCCCATGGCGGACAGCGGCGCCCCTGCGATCGTGACCTCGCCCGCGCTCGGTTCCTCGAGGCTGCCGGCGATGGTGAGCAGCGTGCTCTTGCCCGAGCCGCTGGGCCCCATGATGGCCACCAGCTCGCCCCCGTCGACGGTCAGGTCGACGCCGTCGAGGGCGCGGACCTCGGCCGCACCGGACCCGTAGACCTTCGACACGGCCCGCACGTCGAGCAGCGGCCCGGTCATCGCCGCACCCCCTGCCGAAGGGCGGACCGGCCCGGCCGCGCCGGAGTGGGTGCCGCGGCGTCCGCCGGCGAGGAGGTGGCAGCGGGGCGCCCCGCCAGGCGGGTGTCGGCGGCGTCGAGCCACCGGACCACGGCCTCGAGGCGGAAGATCTGCGCGTCGACCACGACGGCCAGCGCCACGTCGTCCTCGGTCGCGTCGCCCTTGAGCCGCGTGTAGCGCTGCATGGCCTCGAGGACGTGGCGGCGGTGGGTCTGGATGACGTGGTGCACGTCGGCCCCGGGGACCCGCATGGCCACGAGCACCTTGATGACCAGCTCGTCGCGGGGCGGATCCCAGGTGTCGCTCGGCGTCCGCAACCAGGCGTCGAGCTCGGCGCCGCCCGCCTCGGTGAGGCGGTACCCCTTCTGCGGGCCGTCGCCCTCGGGGTCCTCGGACTCGACGAGACCGTCGCGCTCGAGCCGCTGGAGCGTCGTGTAGACCTGCCCGGCGTTGAGCGGCCAGACCTCGCCGGTCCCCGCCTCGAACTCCTGCCGGAGCTGGAGCCCGTACTTCGGCCCCTCGCTCAGCAGGGCCAGCAACGCGTGCCGCACGCTCATGGTCGCCTCTCCCTCTCGCCCCCGCTGCTCGTGCTGCTCGTGATGCGCCGTCTCCGGCGGAGGATACTCCGTACTATACTCAGTATATCTCGGGTGTCCAGGCCTTCGTGTGACCAAACTCCCATGCCCGTGGGGTGCGCCAGCCGGTACAAACGTGTCGTGACCGCGGCGGACCAGCAGATCGCAGCCAGCGCGTTCGGGCAGCAGATGGCGCTCGCCGCCGACGCCGAGACGCCCGGGCGCCACCTGGTCGACGTCGACCCCCGGTGGAACTGCCCGATCGTGCCCCAGGGCGGGGTGATGACCGCGCTCACCGCGGCGGCGATGGCGGCCGAGATCGGCGATCCGGCCCAGCGGCTGCGCACGATCACCACCGTGTTCGCCGCCCAGGTCCCGGCCGGGCCCGTGACGGTGGACGTCTCCGTGCTCCGGCGCGGGCGTCGCGCCACCCAGGCGGTGGCCACCACCCGCGCCGCGGGCGCCGACGTGGGGCACACGTCGGTCGCCGTGTTCGGCCCCGACGGCGGCGGCTTCGAGTTCACCGACCTGGCGATGCCCGACGTGCCGCCGCCCGAGGACTGCCCGTCGTTCCGCGACCCCGTGCCCGACGGGGTCGACTTCGAGTTCGACGAGGACCGGCCGCCGATGCCGTTCTGGGACAACGTCGAGGGCCGGCCCGCCATGGGTCACGCCCCGTGGGAGGACTACGTCCCCGCCGCGTCCGACTGCGCGTACTGGTACCGGTTCGAGGACCCGCCGACCCGCCCCGACGGCACGCTCGACCCCCTGGCCGCCATCGCCCTGTGCGACCTCATGCCGTCCTCGGTCGGCGAGCGCATGGGCCCGGGCCAGCGCGACTGGTACCCGCCGAGCGCCGACCTCACGGTCCACCTGTTCGGCGAGCCCCGCTCCGAGTGGCTGCTCGCCCACCTGCGGGCACGGCGCGCCAGCGCGGGCTTCGCGTCGATCGAGACCGCGCTGTGGGATCCCACCGACCGGTCGCTGGTCGCCCACGCCGCCCAGGTCATGTACCTGGTGTTCCCCGACGGCCCCCCGACCGGCGACGACCGCCTCCCGCTCGACCAGCGCCCACCGCCGTCGCCCGACGCCTGACGCAGATTTCCACAGCAGGTTCGGGGGTCAGGACCCCCGAACCTGCTGTGGAAAGGCTGGGTCGGCCCGACCGGTGGCACACTGGCGGGGTGGCGGAGCTGACGCTGGGGAGCCTCAACCTGCACATGGGCCGCGGCACCGGGGGGCCACGACGCGCCCTTCTACGACGTGGTCACCGCGTGCAAGGAGATCGACACCGACGTCCTCGTGCTCCAGGAGGCGTGGGTGCCCGACGACGCCGAGGGCGACGTGCTCGCGGTGGCCGACGCCCTCGGCTACCAGGTCGCCGGCTCGTTCGCCGTGGCCCGGGCCACGTGCCACGACCAGGTGCGGCTCGTCGCCCGCGAGGGCGCCGACGGCGACGGCGACTGGGCGGTGGCCGTGCTGTCCCGGCTGCCCGTCCGCTCGGCCGACATCGTCCGCGTGGGTCCCCAGCTGCGGCGGGACCCCGGCCGGCGCGCCGTCGTGCGGGCGGTCGTCGACGTCGACGGCACCGCGTTCACGGTCGTGGGCACCCACATGCCGCTGCTGAAGGATCCCGTGTGGCGGCTGGCGCCCGAGATCCGGGCCGCACTGCCCGGCCCCGACGAGCCCGGGGCGTTCGCCGGTGACATGAACATGTGGGGGTGGTGCGCCGACCGGCTCGCCGGTCCCGGGTGGCGCCGCTCGGTGCGGGGCCGCTCGTACCCCGCCCACCGGCCCCACAGCCAGACCGACCACATCCTGGTGAACGCGCCGGTCGAGGTCGTGTCGTCCGAGGTGGTGCGCCAGGTCATGTCCGACCACCGCCCGGTCCGCGCCCGCCTCCGCTTCTGAGCGCCCCGGCGGCAAGGATGGTCGCATGATCGACCACCTCTCCATCCAGTGCGCCGACGTCACCACCAGCGCCGGGTTCTACGACGCGGTCCTGCCCACCGTCGGCGGGGCCCGCATCATGGACTTCGGCCAGGTCATCGGGTACGGCGTGCCGCCGATGCCCGACTTCTGGATCGGGCCGCGGGCGACCGGCGACGGGTTCCGCGAGGCCCACATCGCCTTCTCCGCCCCCGACCGGGCCGCCGTGCGCGCCTTCTTCGAGGCCGCCACCGGGGCCGGGGCCGAGGTGCTGCACGAGCCCCGCGTGTGGCCCGAGTACCACGAGACCTACTACGGAGCGTTCGTGCGCGACCCCGACGGCAACAACGTCGAGGCCGTCTGCCACGCGCCCGAGTAGGGCGGGGCGTCAGGCGGCGAGCGCGGCGTCCACCAGCGCGGCCACGTCGGCGGCGCAGCCCCACGACAGGGTGACCCCGGCGCCGCCGTGGCCGTAGCAGTGCACCACGGTCCGACCGCCGCGGCGCTCGGCGTCGAGGCGGACGGTGGGACGAGCCGGGCGCAGCCCCACCTTGTGGCGCACGACGCCGGCCCGGGCCAGGGCCGGGACGAGGGCGGTGGCCCGCGCCAGGATCCCCGCCGCGGTCGCGGGGTCGACCGTCCGGTCGTCGGCGCCCTCCTCGGCCGTGCCGCCCACCACCACGTCGTCGACCCGGGGCACCACGTAGGTCAGCGCCCGGCCGTCGCCGTCGTCGACCACCCACTCGTCGAGGCCGACCTGCTCGACCACGACCACCTGCCCGCGCACGGGGGTGACCGCGGGATCGGGCACCAGGTCGCGGGCGCCGAGGCCCGAGCAGTCGACGACCACGCCGCCGAGGCGCGGATCGCCGAGATCGGCCAGCTCGGCGTGCTCGATCTCGACGCCGCGGGCGGCGAGGCGCGCCTCGAGCCACGGCAGGTACCGGCTCATGTCGACCACCGGGGCCCTGAACCGCCACCCGATGGCGAACCCGGCGGGGACGTGCGGGCCGCCGGTCACCTTCTCGAGGTCGGGCACCGCGCCGGCCCACCACGGGTCGGGCCCGTCGTCGCGCAACAGCTCGGTGCCGGCCCGCAGCCGGACCCCGGCGCCTCCTCTGCCCGGGCGAGCGCCACGAACTCGTGGTAGCTGCTCTCGGCCCAGCCGAGGACCCGGTCGAACGGGAACGCCCGGTACGGGTACCAGACCGCGGCGGCCACCGACGACGTGGTGGCCTCGCCCCGCTCGCGGGCCAGGACCCGCACGCCGAACCCGGCCTCGGCGAGTCGCAGCGCGCAGGTGAGCCCGACCACGCCGGCCCCGACGACGGTGACGTCCCGCCGGTCGGTCGCATCCACGACGTGACGCTACAGCGCGCCCCCTCCGGGCCCGCGCGGCGCGCATCCGGGTGTCGCGGGGTACACCTGCCGCATGTCCACGGCGACGACCGCTCCCCCGGTGGCAGCCGATCCCTCGGCCGTCACCCCGCCCGAGACGGCGAACGAGCGCCTCCGGCGCGCCCTGCTCCGGCGCGGGCGGCGGCGGGCGACCGGACTGCTGGTGGCCGTCGCCCTCGCGTGGGTCGGCCTCCAGCTCTGGGGCGGGGACGCCACCTGGGTCGGCTACGCCGAGGCGATGGTCGAGGCGGGGATGGTGGGCGGGCTGGCCGACTGGTTCGCGGTCACCGCCCTGTTCCGCCACCCGCTCGGCATCCCCATCCCGCACACGGCGGTCATCGTCGAGCGCAAGGACCAGTTCGGCGACACGCTGGGCGACTTCGTCCAGAGCAGCCTGCTGACGCCCGACATCCTGGTGGAGCGGGTGCGCGGCGCCCGCATGGTGCCCAGGGTGGCGGCGTGGGTGGCCGAGCCCGACAACGCCGCCCGCCTGGCCCGCCACGCGGCCGACGCCGCGGTCACGGCCGCCGACCTGCTGCGCGACGACGAGGTCCACCGCGCCCTCGAGGACGTCGCCCGCCGGCGCATCGAGACGACCCCCCTGGCCCCGCTGGCGGGCCGCGCCCTGCGGGTCATGACCGAGGACGGCCGCCACCACGACCTGCTCGACGTCATGCTGCGGGCCATCGACCGCTTCCTCACCGACAACCGCGCCAGCCTGCGAGCCCGGTTCGCCACCGAGTCACCGTGGTGGCTGCCCGAGGCGGCCGAGGACCGCATCTTCGAGCGGCTCCTCGACGGCGCCCGCAACGTCCTCGGCGAGGTGGCCCGCAACCCGCAGCACGAGCTGCGGGTCGACTTCGACGCCCGCGTGCGGCGGCTGGTGGACGAGCTCCAGACGTCCGAGGCCATGCGCCAGCGCGGCGAGGACCTCAAGCACGAGCTGCTGGCCCAGCCCGAGCTGCGGGCGTGGGTCACGACCGTGTGGACCGACGTGAAGGCGACCCTGCGGGCGCAGGCCGCCGACCCCGACTCCGAGCTGCGGCGCCGGCTGGCCGAGACGATCGTGGCGTTCGGGCAGCGGCTGCAGACCGACGAGGCGCTGGCGGCCCGCGTCGAGGACGGGGTCGAGGGCGGCGTCCGCTACGTGGCCGAGCACTTCGGCGACGAGATCGGCACGATGGTCAGCGGCACGATCGGCCGGTGGGACGGCCGGGAGACCGCCGACCGGCTCGAGCTGCTGCTCGGCCCCGACCTGCAGTACATCCGCATCAACGGCACCGTCGTCGGCGGTATGGCCGGCCTGCTCATCCACGCCGTGGGCCAGGCGTTCTGACCCACGGCGCGGCCTGGAACGTACGCGGATAGGTCACGCCGTCTCGGGTTGCCGCTCGCGTGCTGCCTGTCGGCCGGCTGTGGAGCTGGGGGTCGACCACCAAATCCCCCGCGTGGGCTGTGCCGAGCGCCCTATCTGCTCGGCCTCTGAGCCCCGCCTGGTCAGAAGCCGGGTGGCGGCGGGTACTCGGGCAGCCTGTCCTCCTCGGGGATCTCGTCGTAGATCGTGACCGATCTCTCGACGTCGAACAGACCGACCGACTCGGGGTCGGGCTGCTCGTCGTACGTGTAGCGCTGACCGCCATTGGCGTAGCGGTACATGCCGACGCCCTCGATACCGGTCTCGGCCTCGCCGGTCGCCTCGGGTCCCACCAGATCAGGGTCCCGTCGTCGCTGCCGCCCCAGTCGACCTCGGGCCAGAGCCGTGGTCGCCGCGGGACACGAGCGGCGCCGTCGGGCCCCCCGCCCGCCGGCGGCGTCCGCCACATCGCCGTCGCGGAACGTCTCGGGCGTCAGGTCGGGCCCCGCCATGTGGATGCCCGTTGAACATCGTGCGGACGAGCGGGTCGAAGATGCGGAAGGCGTTGTGGGGCGGCGCCTCGCCGTAGGCCCAGTCGTAGATCTCGTACGACTCGGTGGCCTCGAGCGCACCCCGCGCCGGGGAGGTCGACACCCCGAAGCCGTTCTTCCACTGCTCGCCGTCGGTGAGCCGGGCGAACACCGTCGTGTCCATCAGCAGGTTGGGGCCGAGGATCCACTCGGGCCAGTAGTCCTGCGCGGTCGCCTCCGTGGTCAGCGCGGACGGGGAGATGGGGTCGCCGTAGTAGATCACCGTGGTGACGCCGGCCTCCTTCGAGCTTGCGATCATGGTGCGGGCGTTCTCCTGCACCCGGGCCAGGTCGAGTGTGTACGGGCACGTCGGTGGCGAGCTCGATGCCGTACTCGCCGAGGTGGTCGACGAAGTCCTCGTACACGGATTGGTGGTCGCCGTTGACGTTGTCGTAGTGCACGAGCCCGTACACCCGGTCCTGGTCGTGCATGGCGGGATCGCCGGCCAGCTCGGCGGGGCCCGGCCCGGCGAGGTTCCCGATGGCGACCGAGGCCGCCAGCACCCCCTGGTGCGGGGTCTGGAGCGCCTGCCACAGGTAGGGCTCGAACTCCTCGACGATCTCCTCGGGCAGCGCCTGAAGGCGCACCTCGGCCCGCACACGATGCCGCGGGACGCCAGCTCGCCGGCGAACACCGCACTCGCCTGCGCCGGCCCGCCGATCACCGCGAACGGCTCCTTCTCGGCGATGGCGATGGCGTCGGCCAGGGCCGCCTCGACGTCGTCGTTCGCCCCGGTGCCCGTGTACACCTCGAGGGTGACCGTGCGGCCGTAGGTCTCGAACACCTCGTTGTAGACGTCGAGGTAGCCCTGGATCGTGGCGACCTCGGCCTCGGGGTCGACGTCGACCCCCGCCTGCGTCGCGGTGGCGGCCGCCAGCGGATCGATCGCCGGATCGGCGTTGTAGTAGACGAGCTTGATCTCGTCGGCCGTCACGCCCGGCGACGTGGCACCGCCGTTGTCGCCCTCGAACGGCTCGATGCACGGCGGGGCGTAGGTCGACGGCATCATGACCGTGCCGCGCTCGGTGTCGCAACGGGGGCCGAAGTCCACGTCCTCGCCCAGCAGCTCGGCCTTCTGGACGGTCATCGGCCCCGAGCGGATCAGCTCCTCCTCGGACGGGATCTCGCCCGAGCCGCCACCGGCCGCGGACCCGTCGTCGTCCGCCGTCGTCGCCACCGCCGCCGAAGACGACGACGGCACCCCCGATGAGGACCACCACCGCCACGATCGGGCCGTAGCGACGCAGCATTCGTTGCCACGCCGGCGGCGGACCGCCCTGTGGGCGTTCCGCCGCTGGCGCGGCCTCGTCGTTCACCTTCTGGTCATCGGACATCGTCGGCTCCCCTCCCTGCCGCTGTCCTGGACCCCCGCTCAGTCGGGCGGAGGGTAGTCCGGCGGCACGTCCGCCTCCGGCACCTCGTCGTAGACCGTCACCGACGACTCCACGTCGAACAGCCCGGCCTCCTCGAGCGAGGTGGGCATGTTCCCGATCGTGTAGCGCTCGCCGCCGTTGGCGTAGCGGTACAGGCCGGTGCCCTCGTTGCCCGTCTCGTCCTCGCCGGTGGCCTCGGGGTCCCACCAGATCAACGTCATGTCGTCGGTGCCGCCCCAGTCGTGGTCGGGCCACACGCCGTGATCGCCGCGCGACGTCTGGGCGTTGGTGGGCCCGCCCCCCGACACCGGGTAGCGGTACAGGCCGTCGCGGAACGTCTCGGGCGTCAGCTCCGGGCCGGCGAGGTGGATGCCCGTGAAGATCGTGCGCAGCGGTGGCTCGAGCACGTTGGCCGTGTTGTTCGGCGGCTCACCGCCGTAGGCCCAGTCCCAGATCTCGAACGCACCGTTGGTCGACCGCTCGCCGCGGGCGGCCACGGTCGACACGCCGAACCCGTTCTGCCACTGCTGGCCGTCGGTCAGCCGGGCGAAGATCGGACGTGTCCATGAGGACGCTGGAGGCCAGGATCCACTCGGGGAAGTACCCCTGCGCCGTCGCCTCCTCGGTCAGGTAGCCGGGGGTCAGCGGGTCGCCGGTGTAGATGATCGTGGTGATGCCGGCCTCGCGGAGCTGGGTGATGTAGGTGCGGGCGTTCTCCTGGGCCCGGGCCAGGTCGAGCGTGAACTCGATGTCGGTGGTCAGCTCGATGTCGTTGGCCGCCAGCTGGTCCTGGTAGGCCTGGAACACCTCGGCGAAGTCGCCGTCGGCGTTCTCGTAGTGCAGCAGGGCGTACTTGCGCTCCTCGGATCTGCATCGCCTCGTCGCCGGCCAGCTCGGCGGGGCCGGGGCCGGCGAGGTTGCCGATGGCCTCGGAGGCCAGCGCGGCGGCCTGGTCGGGTGTCGGCCCGAGGCCCCACAGGTAGCGGCTCGTTCGCCTCGACCACGCTCTCGGGTGACGCCAGCGCGCAGGTGGGACCGCAGATGATGCCGCGCGAGGCGAGCTCGGCCGCGAAGACGTTGTAGGCCTGGCTGGGCCCGCCGACGACCGCGAACGGGTCCTTCTCGGCGATCTCGATGGCGTCGGCCTGGGCGGCGACGGTGTCGTCACCGGCGCCGGTGCCGGTGAAGACCTCGACGTTGACGGTCCGGCCGTAGGTCTCGAAGACCTGGTTGTACAGGTCGGCGAAGCCCTGCACCGTGTCGGCCGCCGATTCGGGGTTCACGTCGGCGCCCGCGTTCTCGATGGTGGCGGCGGTGAGCGGGTCGAGCGCCGGGTCGGCGCGGTAGAAGACGACCGTGACCGCGTCGGCGGTCACGCCGGCCGAGGTGGCGCCGCCGTTGTCGCCCTCGAACGGCTCGACGCACGGTGGTGCGTACACCGACTTGAGCATGATGCGGCCCAGGTCGGTGTCGCACGTCGGCCCGAAGTCGACCTCCTCGCCGAGGAGCTCGGCCTTCTCGGGGGTCATCGGGCCCGAGCGGATCGAGGTCCTCGTTCGAGGCCACGTCGGTGCTCCCGCCGGACCCGTCGTCGTCGTCACCTCCGCCGCCGCCGCTGAAGACGGCGACGGCCGCGATGACCACGGCCACCACGGCCAGGATCGGGCCGTAGCGCTTGAGCCCCTTCTTCCACGGCGGGGGCGGGGGCGAGCTCTCGCTCACTGGCTTGTCGTCGGTCGTGGTCATCGACCGCTCCTTTCGTGCCTCGGCGGACGCGGGGCGTCAGCCGGCTGTCGGTGCACCGGATCGGGTGATGGCGGATTCGTCGGTCCCGAGGTAGGACGCCACCACGGCGGGATGTTCGATCACCTCGGCGGGGGTGCCCTCGGCCACCACCCGCCCGAGGTCGAGGGCGATCATGCGGTCGGAGATCTGCCCGAGCAGGGGCAGGTCGTGCTCGATGACGAGCAGGCTGGCGCCGAGCTCGTCGCGCACCCGCCGCAGCATCGGGGCGAGCGCCTCGGCCTCGCGCTGGGCGATGCCGCTCGACGGCTCGTCGAGCAGCAGGACGCGGGGCCCTTGGGCGAGCACGCAGGCGAGGTCGACGACGCGGCGGGTGCCGGTCGACAGCTCGCGCACGAACTTGTCGCGGTAGGCCCCGAGCGCCAGCAGCTCGATCAGCTCGTCGACGCGGGCGTGCACCTTCTCCTCGGAGTCCTGCACCGAGGGCAGGTGGAGCGTGGCCGCCACGGGGTCGCGCACGTCGACGTGCTGCTCGAGGGCGACGGCGATCGCCTCGTGCACGGTCAGCCCCGGGAACAGGCGGCCGTCCTGGAACGACCGGCCGAGGCCCCGCCACGAGCGCACGTGCGTCGGGGCGTCGTGCAGGTCGACCAGCGAGCCGTGCGACAGGAGGCGGATCGAGCCGCCGTCGGCCGGCGTGTAGCCCGAGATGACGTCGAACAGCGTCGTCTTGCCGGCGCCGTTCGGGCCGATGAAGCCGAGGATCTCGCCGGGCCGCACGTCGAACGAGACGCCGTCGAGGGCGCGGACGCCGCCGAAGCGCCGGGTCACGTCGCGGACCTCGAGCACCGGCGGGCCGTCGCGCACGCGCCGAGTGCGAGACCAGCTCGCCCTCCTCGGCCTCGACCTCCGCGGCGGCCGCCCGCAGGAACACCGAGCGCAGCAGGTCGGGGCGCTCGAGCAGCTCGGTCGGTCGGGCCCTCGAAGCGGATCTCGCCCTTCTCCATGAAGTAGGCGCGGTCGGCCACGGTGAGCGCGACGTTGACCGACTGCTCGACGAGGATCACCGTCGTCCCGGCGTCGCGCAGCTCGCGGACGATGCCCGAGCAGCTGGCTCGACCACCGAGGGCGCCAGGCCGAGCGACAGCTCGTCGATCATCAGCAGCCGCGGCTTGCCGATGAACGCCATGCCGAGCGTCAGCATCTGCTGCTGGCCGCCCGACAGGTTGCCGGCCGGCTCGTCGAGCCGCTCGCGCAGGATCGGGAACAGGTCGAGCACCCGCTCGGTGTCGGCGGCCACCTCGCGCGCCGCGGCCGCTTGTGGCCCCACCCGGCCAGGCGCAGGTTGTCGGCCACGGTGAGCTGCGTGAACACGCCCTGGCCGCCGGGCACGACCGACACGCCCCGCTCGGCGATCTCGTTGGGCGGCGCGTGGGTCATGTCCCGCCCGTCGAACACGATGGCGCCGGCCGACGCCTGGACGAGGCCCGAGATGGCCCGCAGCAGCGTCGACTTGCCGGCGCCGTTGGTGCCCAGCAGCGCCACGATCTCGCCCTCGTCGACCTCGAAGTCCACGCCGAAGAGCACCTGCACGTTGTCGTAGTGCGACGTCGATGTCGCGGCCGAGCAGCAGCTTGACCTTGCCCTGCTTGCGGAGGTGGGCGACCTCGGCCCGCGCCGCGGTCGACCGCCACACCTGGGCGATGTCGTGCTCGACGAAGCTGCCGGCCGACGCCAGGATCAGGCCGCCGATCACGAACACCGGCGCCGCCGCCACCAGGCCGGTGCGGATGCCGTACTCGTCGGCCAGCCAGCCGATGACCGGCAGCACGACGAGGCCGGGCAGGACGAACAGGGTGCCGACGGCGTAGCCGAACGAGCGCACCTTGGCGGGCACCGCGAGCGACAGCGTCACGAAGATGCCGGGCAGCAGCAGGAAGAACGCCGGCCGACAGCACGGCGTTGGCGACGATGGCGACCGGCAGCGTGGGCGCGAAGGCGAACACCACCCAGGCGACGGCGATGCCGAACGACACCTTGCCCAGGAACCGGACCACGTGGCCCGGCCCCTTGGCCATCAGGCGGGTCGTGAGCGGGATGCCGAACATCAGGCCGACGAACTGCGCCGCGCCCTCGAGGCCGGCGGCGGTGAAGCCGCGGGCCCGCTCGTCGAGGCTCGAAGACCTCCTCGTAGTAGAGCCCGCCGAGCGTCAGCAGGCCGACGATGGCGATGGCGACGAACGGCAGCGCGACGTACAGATCCGCCGCAGCGTCCGCACCTGCCAGACGATGCGCAACGACTCGGCCCACGAGGGCGGGTCCTCCTCGGTGGCGACGACCTCGTCGCTCACGCCCATCGCCCGGCGCTCGAAGTGGCCGCGGATCGGCTCGCGCAGCCGGAACGTGGCCACGACGAGGACACGCCGGTCGACGACGGCGAACACGACGAACGGCGCCCGCCACCCGAGGCAGAACGCGATCAGCCCGCCCGAGCATCGGGCCGAGGAACTGGCCGAGCGCGTTGGCGTAGCGGTGGACGGCGTACACCCGGGGCCGGGCCGGGATGTCGTAGTAGTCGGCGAGCAGCGAGTTGTGGATCGGGTCGTTGACGGCCCGACCGAGCCCGGCGCCCGTGCGGGCGGCGCCGAGCATCCAGATGCTGGTCGCGGCCGCGGTCGAGCAGCGAGAAGCCGCCCCACACCGCGGCACCGGTGCCGGCGATCGTCGCCCGGCGCCAGCGGTCGGCGTAGAAGCCGATCGGCAGGGCGAGGATCAGCGCCGCGATCAGCGACAGCGAGACGACCGTGAGGATGCCGCTGTTGTCGAGCCCGAAGTGGTCACGGATCTCGGGCAGCAGCACGCCGAACGCGGTGCGGTCGAGCTCGTCGACCATGTTGAGCCCGAACAGCACGCCGAGCGGGTAGAAGGGCGCGCCCTGGGTCGTGCGCTGCTTCCAGCGGGACCACGGGCCGCCGGTCGAGCGCCACGCCGCCGTCCGTCGGGGCCGGCGGCGGCCGTGGCCGACGAGCCTGCGCACGATGGCGGCCGCGTCCTCGCCGGCCTCGCCCGACGTCGATGGCGTCGATCGGGGCGGCGCCGTCGACGACCTCGGCGCCTCGGCGCGTCGGCGCCGTCGGCGGCCGCGCCTGCGTCGGCACGCGCCGTCTCGTCCTGGCCGGTCACTGGTGCACCTCCTCGACCGTGTCGTCACCGGCACCGGACCGGCGTCGGCGTCCACCGGTGGCGCCGTTGTTCGACCTCGCCGCGTCGACGGGTGGTGGACCGTGCCATCGGCGGTCGGGACGACCGCCCGATCCGTCGGGCTCGCCGGGCTCGCGACCGCGGTCCCGGCGGTCTCGGCCATCCGCGTCTCGGCCTCCTCGGCCTCGGCCAGCTCGGCGATCTCGGCGGCCGCGGCCAGCACCGTCTCCTCGGGCGGCGCGTCGGCCACCTCCTCGACCCGCACGTCGGCGAGGAGGCTGGGCACCACCATCCCCCGCCGGGTGGCGATCTTGCGCAGCGCGCCGTCCCGCAGGTCGGCGAGCACGCCGCCGAACCCGCTCGGGAACACGAGCAGCACGAGCAGCAGCCCCGCGCCGGTGGCCAGGAACTGCCACTCGGCTGGCAGGAAGAAGTCGACCGAGTGGACGTAGGTGGCGCCGAGCAGCGCGCCCGGCAGGGAGCCGAGGCCGCCGATCACCACCATCGTGAACAGCTCGAGGCTGGCCTGCGACCGAGAACGGCTCGGCGCTGAGACCGGTCTGCTGGTGGACGTAGAGGGCGCCCGCCACCGCGGCGAGGAACCCCGACAGGGCGAAGGCCGCCAGGCTGGTGCGGGTGGCGTTGACGCCGTAGGCGCGGGCGGCCTTCTCGTTCTCGCGGATGGCGATGAGCACCCGCCCGGTGCGGCTGCGCCGCACACCGACGACCATGATCAGGCCCAGCACGAGCACGGCCAGACAGGCGTAGAACATCGCCTGCTCGCTCGACAGCTCGATGCCGAGCAGCGTCCCGCGGTCGATGCGCCGCCCCGGCAGCCGGTCGCGCAGGAACGGGATGGTGCGGTTGAGCAGGAACTCCGACACGAACAGCCCGAAGGCCAGGGTCGACACCGCCAGCGTGAGCCCGCGCCGGCGCAGTGCCGGGTAGCCGACGATGACGGCGGCCACGCCGCCCACGAGGCCCGCCACCAGCATGGCCAGCGCCAGGTCCCAGTTGCGGTGGTCGGTCGAGCGCGCCGCCGACGAAGGCGCCCACGCCGACGAACGCCATCTGGCCGAGGCTGACCTGGCCCGCCCAGCCGCTGAGGAGGACCAGCGAGGCGGCCACGATGCCGAAGATCGCGATGATCGTCGCCAGGTTGAGCTGGCTGGTCGACAGCCACAACGGCAGCGTCCCACGAACAGGGCCACGATCGCCAACAGCCCGATCCGACCCCAGATGACCTCGGGCAGCCGCCGCATCTCCCGCGGGATCGGGCGCATCTCGCGGGTGGCCTGCCACGTGGCCGACGCGTCCGAGTCCACCCGACCCGTTCCCGTGCCCCGGCGGGTCACCAGCAGCCCGACGAGCACGATGCCGAACAGGACGGCGACGTTGTACGCCTCCTTGTTGCCCGACTGGAACGTCATCGACTGGTCGACGATGCCGAGGCCGATGGCCGCCGCCGCGATGGTCGTGAACCGCTCGAAGCGACCGAAGACCGCGGCCGCCAGTGCCTGGACCAGGAACACCGGAGCCAGCGTCTCGCCGATGGGGAGGCCGACGGCCCCCGCCCGCAGGAACATGGCGAGGAAGGCGAGCACCGACGCCACCACCCAGACGACGGTGTGGAGTCGCTTGACCGGGATGCCGAGCGTGAAGGCCCGGTCGGCCCGCTCGGCCGCCCCGACGATGGCGATGCCGATCGTCGAGCGCTGCAGGAACAGTGCCAGGGCCAGCAGGCACACCGGCACCACGATCATCGTGAAGATGTCGTTGGCGTTGAACGTGACCCCGCCGAAGACGAAGCTGGCGTCGAACGGCTGGGGCAGGCGGGTGCCGAACGACTGGTCGCCGAAGGCGCGCGGCAGGAACAGCCCGGCGCCGGTCAGCAGCTGCGCCAACCCGATGGTGGCCACGGTCAGCAGCAGGCGGGGGGCGGTGAAGAACCGCCGGATGATCAGGCCCTCGACGAGCACCCCGAGCAGCACGGCGGCCAGCAGGCCCACCACCAGCCCGAACCAGTAGCTCCACCCCCAGGCCACCACCAGCATCACGCCCAGCACCGCGGGCACGGCGCCGAGGTCGCCCTGCGCGAAGTTGACGATGCGGTTGGCGCGGTACACGAGGGCGATGCCCAGCGCGATGAGGGCGATGCGCCCACCCACGAGGGCGCCGTTGAGCACGATGCCCATCGGCGCGGGGAAGAAGATCTGCTGGAACACCACGAGGGCAGCGAGGGGGCCCGAACCACGCCACGCGCCGGCTCACCTCGGCCAGGTCGAGCCGTTTGGTGCGATCGATGGCGGCGGTCGTCATCGCACAGTTCCCCCCATGTCGGTTGTGGTGGTCGATCGGTGGACGGTCAGCGGCCGGTCTCGGCCGCGGTCGGTGAGCGTGGCGTTCGCGGGTGCGTCGGACTCGTCGGGCCCGTCGACTGCGGTGGGCGCCCAGGCCCGCACGAAGGCGACGACCATCGCCCGCACCTCGGCGGTGGCCTCGTCCACCGACAGGCTCTGGAACGAGCGCAGCGACTCCCAGGTCATGGCGTTGGTGGCGACGTCGATCGCCCGCAGGAGCGGCATCTCGTCGCCGTCGACCGCCGCCAGCTCGGGGGCGAACGACGAGCCGACCTCGGCCCGCAGGGCCTGCCGCCCGAGGGCCATCACCTGCTGCAGCACGGGTGAGAACGGCTCCTGCAACAGCGCCGCCCGCCGGACGCCGGGGGCGAACTCGTGGATCGTGACGCGGCGGAGGAGGAAGGCGTCGAGCCGCAGCTCGAACGGGCCCTCGTCGACGATCGGCGGCAGGGTCGACATCAGGAGCTCGTGGTGGCGCCGCGACGACTCGACGAACAACGCCTCGAGGTCGTCGAAGTGGACGTAGACCGAGCGCAGCGACACGCCGGCCTCGGCGGCGATGTCACGAGCGGTCGGCCGCAGCTCACCGTGGGCGTTGAGCGTCAGCAGGGCGTCGACGACGGCCGTGCGGGTGCGCGCGGCACGGGTGAGCCGCCCGTCGGACGAGGCGACGGGCTCCTGTTCCCCGGCTGCATCGCCCGTCGCAGATTCTGTGACGGATGTCTCACCCACGGCCCGGCACCGTAGGGAGTTTTCACACGTCGTGCAATAGCGGTCGCGGGACTGTCATGAACTTGTCCTCGGGTTCACGTTCGAGTCACGAGACCTGACCTGCGACGTCATCCGCGACGGCGCAGACCCGAGCGCGCTCGTGTCAGGTGACCGAGCGGAGCTCCAGCGAGATGCGGGTCCAGGCGCCGACGTAGATGCGATCGCCCGGACGCACCGTGCGGGGGACGTTGGCCGGCAGTGGCTCGGGCGACTCGTTGAGGAACGTCCCGTTGGTCGAGCCGTGGTCGACCAACGACCACGTGCCGTCGTCACCGGGCAGCAGCGACGCGTGGGTGTGCGACACCGCTGGGTCCTCGGGAGGGATCGCCAGGTCGAGGGCGGGGTCGGTGCCCAGGCTGCGGCTCCGGCGGCCGATGGTGGCCGGCACGGCGGGCAGCTCGATGACGCGAGGCGGGGCCCCCACCGGGAACTGCACCTCACCGACCTGCTGGCTGTCGTAGTACGCCCGGTCAGCGGTGACGACGGCCAGCAGCCGTGCCGGGGCCGCCGGCGCCACGGACCCGGACGACGAAGGCGGCGGCACCGGCGCCTCGTAGGGCGCGTCGGCGCCCGGCCGTCTGGGAGGCGGGTGGTGGCAGAGCGGGCAGCAGGATCGGTTGCGCCACCGGCGCGCTCGGCAGGCTGCCCGTCGCCGGGTCGTAGCCGCACACCTCGCAGAAGCGCGCGCCGGCGTCGAGCTCGGAGGAGCAGTTCGAGCACAGGCCCCCACCGGCGGTCGGGACCGCCCCGCCGGGACCGGTCACCCCCGACGCGGACGCCCCGGACGGCGAGGAGGGAATCGAGCGCAGCCCCGGGGCGGGGCTCGGCACCACGGTCGGCGTCGAGGCGATGGGCGGGCGGCTCCCGGGCGAGGAGACCGGCGGGTCGGCGATCCACGCATTGCACACCGAGCAGAGATCCTGGTCCAGGGAGGCGTGGCCGTAGGGGCAGACCGCCGTCGCCGGCCCACTCATTCCGCTCCTCCCCACGTGCCCTCGCCGCCAGGCCCGGGAGGCATCGCCGACTCGGCCGCGCCGACCCGAACGGTCCGGGTGGAACGCGTGTGGTGGGTGGCCGCGTCGTCCCTTCGCACCCGCAAGGTGCGGGTGGAGCGGGTTTCGAGCTCCATCTCGTCGGCCTTGTCCACCTCCCGACGTATGCGCACGGTGCCGGCCCGTTCGTCCTCCACGTCCACCACCTTCCTCAGCATCCGGACGGTGCCGTCGTGCCCCGAACGTGCAGCCAGGCGGGTGGCATGACCGAGCCTCACCGTGGCGGTCTTCTTGTCACCGGCCCGCAGTGCCTGCAGGCCCTGCTGGATGGCCGTCGACAGCTCGGCCTGTTGGCTGTAGTGCGCCACCTCGCGGCTGGCCAGGGTGCTGTCGCTGTCGTCGGTCCACACCATGCGCACCAGCGCGGGGCCCGACGACCTCACCATCGACCACCAGGCTGAGCCGGGCGGCCAGCATCTCGACGCCCGTCTGGTTGGCCGGGACCGACACCGAGAGGTGGTAGTCACGAGCCTCCGTGCCCCACGCTCCGAGCGGGTACTCGCGGGTGCGAGCGTCGAGCTGCGTGCCCCAACCCGTGAGGTCCTCGAGGTCAGGGGCGACCTGCCGGACGAAGTTCACCTCCGCCCCCCTCGGGCTCCACACCCGCAGCGTCGCCTGGGACGCTCGACCCATCGAGGCCTCCATCAACGCCTGGAACTCGGCCTCGACCCCGTCGGGGTCCCGGACGATGTCGACCGTCCCGAGCAACGTCGACGCGATGGTGCGCAGCTCGCCGACGATCCAGTCGGTCCCGATGCCCCGGCAGTCCACCTGGAACAGGCCACGGCATTGCTGCAGCACGGTCTCCAGGGCCCCGGGCATCTCGTTGTTCTCGCCGTCGGTGAGGAGGATGGCGTGGCGGCGGGGCGTCGGGCAGGTGGCGAACAGGTCGCGGGCCATCAGCAGCCACTTCGACATGGCCGTCCCGCCCGAGGGCTCCAGGCGTCGGAGGGCCTCGCGGGCCGCGGCCCGTGACACAGGGTCGGCCACGACCAGCCCAGGACCCCATGCCGGGAAGACCGTGGTGGCGTCGTGGTTGCCGGCCACGATCCCGAAGGGGACGCCGTCGCGGATGTGGTCGACGGCCAGCCCTGCCGCCCGGATGGCGGCGCGGATGCGGCTCGGCGGCGAGTACATCGACCCCGACGTGTCGATGATGAGGACCTCGGCCGCCTCTCCCGGCCCGACCGGGGCGAGGCCCTGGGACGTGACGGTGACGACCGCGTCCATCGTCGTGGCCTGGGCGGGGACGTACTCGTTCTGGAAGACCTCCAGCGAGAAGTCGGTCACTGGTGCACCCTTCGGGCGCACCAGTGACCGGATCGCCACTTCGTGGCGCAGGGCCGACTGTGCTTTTGGACCTCGCTCCGCTCGGTCACCGCCCCTCCGGTCGGTCGATGCCGTGGGGGCCCACGGCGACGCTGATGTTGTCGGCTCCCCCGGAGGCGTTGGCGAAGCCTGCGAGGCGGCGCGCCAGGGCGATCGTCGTCTCGGCCCCGACCGGGCCGATCAGGGTGGCCATCGCGTCGGGGGTGGGGGCGTAGTTCCACAGCCCGTCGGACGCCAGCACGACGAGGCCGGGCCCCGGCAGCTGGGCCACGGTCACGCTGGGGACGGCGCCGGTGGAGTCGATCCCCAGCCATCTGGTGAGGGTGTGGGCATCGGACCGACGCATGGCCTGCGACGTGGTGAACCGGCCCGAGGCGATCAGTTCGGCCGCCAGCGAGTCGTCTCGACCGATCTGCACGGCCCCCCGCGCGTCGACCCAGTAGGCACGGCTGTCGCCGACGGAGCCGAAGGCGGCCATGGATCCCCGCACGACGGCGGCCACGAAGGTACAGGCCCCCGGCCCGACGTCGAGGAGGGGGTCGTACGGCAGGGCCGCGGCGGCTCGCTGGGCGGCTGCGGTGGCGTCGACCATGGCGGCACCGAGGTCGCCGCCGGTGGCCACCGCCTCCCACAGCACCTGCAGCGCCGTGTCCACGGCAACCTGGGACACCAGGTGGGGATCCTGGCTGACCGAGACGCCGTCGCACACCACCAGAGCGAAACCCCCGGGTCTTCCCTCGACCCAGCGCACGCCCACGGCGTCCTCGTTGCGCCAGTGCGTCGAGCCCAGGTCGGTGACGGCCGCCACGGGCCCGTCGACCACCTCGAGGTGGTCGCGGGCCGGCGGCCGCGGCGGTGCACAGCGATCGCACCAGCCGTCGGCACCCCCGTCCGGCTCGCCGCAGCCTGGGCAGAGAGGTCGGCCGGGCGTCGGTCGGCCGGCCCAGCGATCGACGCGCACATCGGGGTCTGCGGGCTCGGGGGCGCCCGCCGACCCGGCAGGAGCGGAGGACCAGGCGTCGCCCGGGCCGGCCACGATCGGCGGACGACCGGTGAGAGCGGCACCGCACACCTCACACCACCGGTCGGCCCAGACCACGGGCTCGCCGCAGGCAGGGCAGCCCATGGGCACGTCGGCTTCGTCGCCGTAGCTCACAGCAGCGTCCGCGGTCGCACGCGGTTGGCCCGGTCGACCATGTCGTTGCGTTCGCGGGGCGTCGTCGCGGTTCGGGCGATGTCGCGGTAGGCCGACTCGAGTCCCGCACGCAGGGCGCTCTCGGTGAGGGGGCGCCCCAGGATCCGGCGGCCCGACGTGGGCGTGCCCGCGGCCAGGGCGGCCAGGCCGGCCTCGAACAGCTCGCCCGCGAGCTGGGCATGGTGCCGGGGGGCCAGCCGCAGCTCGGTCAAGATGGTCGACGCCCGCTCGAGCTGCTCGGCGGTCGGTGGCGCAGCGTGGGGCCGGGTCGTCGAGGCCAGGGCGCGCACGGCGGCGAGGCGGGCGGCGACGTGCGCACTGGAGGCCGCCGGCACCCGTCCCAGCGCGCCGACCGCGCCCTCGCGGTCGGCCATGGCAACCCGCACCCGGGCCAGGCCGAATCCGCCGGACACGTACGACGGGTCGGTGCGGCTGGCCGTGTCGTAGAGGCCGGCGCTGCGAGCCAGGTCGCCCGCCTGTTCGTGGGCCAGCGCCAGGGCCAGCTTGGCCGGCACCTCGCCGGGCAGCTCGGTGTAGACGGCGTCGAGCCAGTCGACGGCCTCGGTCGCCTGGCCCCGGGCCAGTGCGGTCAGGCCCCTGTGCCACCACAGCCGCCAGTCGCGGTCGTCGCCGAGGCGGTCGAGCGTCGCGGCCGCATCCTCGACCATGCCGGCGTCGAGGTGCGCCCGAGCCAGGCGGAGCAACGTCTCGGGCGTGGCCGGCACCGAGCCGGAGACCAGGGCCGAGGTCAGGGTGGTGACCACGGCGGCGGGCTCGCCGTCGGCCAAGCCGAGCAGGACGCCGACGCCAGGGTCGAGGACGTCGACCTTGGGGGACGGCAGGAGACGCCAGTCGGGCCCCACCTCGTCGTGGGCACCGGCGCCCACGACGCCGCCGGGCTCGAACACCGTGCTCACCGCAGGGTGCGCTTCCCCGCGGGTCGCCGCTTCCTCCCGAAGGACGCCGGCCAGCTGCTCGGCCATCTCGTCGGCCGACTCGAACCGGTCGATCGGATCCGTGGCGGTCGCCTTCAGCATGAAGCGGTAGAGCGACTCGTGGTCGTGGAACAGCGGTTCCTCGTCGGGCCCGGGCAGGCGATGGGAGTAGGTGCTCTGCGAGCCGCGGGAGGCGAGGAGCAGCACGGCCAACATGCGACCCACGGTGTAGAGGTCGGACGCCACGGTCGGACCGGTGTCCGCCACCTCGGGGGCCTGGTACTCGAGGGTGCCGTAGATCGCGGCCTCTTCGTCGTCGATGTGGCGGACGCCGCCCAGGTCGATGATCTTGAGGATGTCGCCCGACAGCATGACGTTGTCGGGCTTCATGTCGCAGTACAGGAGGCCCTGGGCGTGGAAGTACCCCATGGCCGGCAGGACGCCCAGCGTGTACGCGATCGCGCTGTCGACCGACATCGGGTCGTTGCGGCCGCCGCTGGCGTCGCGGCGATCCGCGAGGATCGCCTTGAGGCTCTTGCCGCCGATGTAGTCCATGACGATGTAGCCCGCACCCTCGTGGGCGACGAAGTTGTGGATGCGGACGATGTTGGGGTGGTCGAGCGCGGCGAGGAACCGGCGCTCGGCCACCGCCGCCAGGGCCGCCTCCTCGCTGGCGGCGTCGAGCAGCCCCTTGAGCACCACCCAGCGGTCGGAGACCGCCCGGTCACGTGCCAGGTGGATCCATCCCAGGCCGCCGTGGGCAAGGGCCCCGAGCACCTGGTACTGGCCGCCGACCATGTCCCCCGCTCCGAGCCGGGGTGTGAAGGAGAATCGGGTCCGGCACTGGCGGCAGAACCCCTCCGGCAATCCCGGCCGGTGGTTGCGGGAGCGCCCGACCGGGCTGCTGCACTTGGAGCAGAAGCGCCTGTCCTCGGGAACCTGGGCGACCGGCATGATCGCCGTCAGGGGATCGCCCGTGGGGACGGCGGGGACATCGACGAGGCCGAGCCCCAGCCGCGTGCCCCCGGTCCGGCGGCCGGCCACCTCGGCGGAGCCCCGGCCGGCGCGCACCCTGCGGCCGGCCGAGTCGGTGCGCAGCGATGTCGGGCGCAGGCGAGGCCGGGCGTAGTACCGCCCGGCCCCTGAGTCGCTCCCAGACGAGGAGCCGGCGACGAGCCTAGGGCGGAGCCCGGCGGCGGACCCGCGACGAGCGAGGGAGCGGCGCCCGGCGGCGGACCCGCGACGAGCGAAGGGGCGACGCCCGGCGGCGGACCGGCGGCGAGCGCAGGGGCCAGGGGTGCGCGCCCGCAGGTGTCGCAGTAGCCGCCGTCCAGAGTCCCGCCACAGCCGCCGAACCCGCAAGGGCTTCCGTGGGTCATGCCGGCGCCCCCACCCGTCGGCCCGGTTCCGACGCGCCCGACGCCCGGGGCGGACTCTCATGGGCAGGGTCGGACTGCCTCCACACCGGGCTGTCGGCCGCGCTCGACGGGATCGGCTGGCGCAGGCCCTCCAGCAAGGCCTCGATGGCGGACTCCGCGGCCGCGAGGTCACACGGGACGGCCAACGATCGTGACGCCTGCCGCGCCAGGTCGGACACCATCGGGTCCTCGAGGCGGCCCACCGCCCCGGCTTTGACCCGGGTCGCCCGCAGCAGCCCCTGCAGCTCTCGGCGTCGGCGCCACGGTCGGGCGTTGGCCTCGGCCACCTGGCGGGCCACCGCCACGGTCTGCGCCGCGAGCGACCGCCACCGCTCCAGCCCGGCCTCGGCCCGAGGCACGTCTCCCTCGGACACGAGGCACTCCAGGCGTGCCAGCCACGGGCGCAACCCGGGCCCGCGGCTCAGCACGTCGGGGTCGACCGGCGCGAGCAACCCTTCGGGGCTGGCGACTTCGGCCCGGCTGCGCTCGAACGCAGCACGCCCCTCGTCCATCAGCCCTTCCAGCTCGGCGAGCGTCCGCGCCGCGGCGGCTGTCGCCTCGCTCAGGCGGGCCAACTCGGCGCGTGCGCCGGCCACCTCGGCCAGCGTCGACTCGACCCGGGTCAGCTCGTCGACGGCTCCCAGCGGGTCGTTCACGATGCGTTCGGGAAGCGCGTCGATCACGGCGCGGGTCGCCGCCAGCACCTGGAAGCCCGGCAGCTCGGCGGCCAGTCGAGCGGCCTCGTCCGTGGCCCGGTCGAGGCGAGGGACCAGCTCGCGCCACGCGGCCTCGATCTCCGCCGCGACCTCGTGTGCCGGCACGAGTGCACCCGGCAGCGAGGCGAGCAGGTCGTCGGGCGAGATGGCCCGCCGCGACCAGGCGCCGGGCGGCGAGAGTGCGGCGTCGCCGTACCCATCCGCAGGGGCGTCGGGCGCCACGACGATGACGGGGCCGTTCAGCAGGGCCCCGAGCCGGGCGGCGTGGTGGTCGTCCCCGTGACGGTCGTCCGTCTGCTGCTCGACCCGGCCCAGCAGGTCGTCGAGCAGACCGAGGCACCGCCACAGCTCGGCCACATGCGCGAGGGCAGGTCGCGCCCGTTCCGCCGTGGTCCCGGTGAAGTGGTTGCCGGTGGCCAGCAGGCCGAAGGTGTCGCCTGCTTCCAAGGCCCGGGCCTCGGCGGCCAGTGCCTGCTGGGCGAGGCGCAGCTCGCTCACCCGCCGGCCGAGGACATGGCCGCCGGGATTCACGGAGTCACGACCGCACGGTCGTCCCGGCCAGGCCGCCCTGGCGCGTTCGAGCACGGCCGGAGACCGTCGACCGAATGGCGATCGCCGAGCAACGTGGCCACAGGGATGCCCATGCCTCCTCCTATCTGGTCGTGATCTTTTCGTCTATCGGTTGACAGAGCTGACATAGCTGCCGTCGACCTTGGCCTGGTCGAGCGGGATGTCGGGATGGACCAGCGCCAACACCGAGCCGATGGCGTCGAGGCTCTGCTGGATCCGTGGCTTGTCGAGCGGGAAGACGTCGTCGTTCATGAACACGTTGGCGTCGACGCTGCCGTAGAGCTCGATGCCAGCGATCAATGTCCGCGCGGTCTCGGCGTCGAGCCCGCCGTCGGTGGCGTAGAACTGTTCCAACGCCGCCGGCCGGGCGAGGAGGTCGTCCATCGTCGAGTAGTAGGCCGCCACGATGGCCTGGACGGCGGCGGGGTCACGCTCGATCAACCGGTCGCTGGCGACGATCACGTCCACGATGGCATCGGGGACGTCCGCGCTGCTCGAGCGCGACCGTGTGGCCGGCGGCGCGGGCCGCGCTGGTGTCGGGCTCCCAGATCACCGCCAACTGGGCCTCGTCCGCCTCGAGCATCTCGAAGGCGGTGGCGGACTGGTCGACCGACACGAGCTCGAAGTCGGCCAGGCGGAGCTCGTCGGTGGTGTTGGCCAGCTCGTTGAGCAGCATCTCCGATGGCGAGTTCCCGGTGTAGGCCAGCACCGGCTTGTCGCCGTCCTCGGCCAGCTGAGCGACCAGGGCCGGGAGGTCGTCGATGCTGTCGAGCTCGGGGTGGTTCGCGGTGCCGAGGGCCAGGGCATCGGCCCCGAGGCTCTGGTCGATGACCCCCACCAACGTCCCCTCGGGGTGCTGGAGCAGGTACTGGTCGAGCGACGTCACCGCGATGTCGGCCCGGCCGGCAGTGAGGTCGGCCGCCCGCACGTCCTGGCAGACCTGCTCGACGTAGAGGGCGGTGTACCCGGTGCCATCGAGCAGCCCCGCGTCCCGGAACGGGGCGTAGCCCGACCAGGCGTCACCTTCGATGACCAGCGTGTTCTCGTCGTGGTCGGGAATCTCGCTCGGTGGACACGAGGCGGACGAGCCGCCCGAGCACCCGGCCACCGACGCGGCTCCGGTGGCCAACGCGGCCAGCGTGGCGAGCGCCGCCCGGGCTCGGCCTCGCTGGGTCGTGCGGCTCATGTCCGATACTCCCGGAGCCGCTGGAACAGGCCGAGCAGGGCGAGCAGAACGATGGCGGCGGCCGACAGGAGGTTGATCTCGTCGAGATGCCGGGCCGCGTCGGCGGCGGCCTCGGCCGCCTCGTCGAAGCTCGCCTGCTCGATCGCCTGCGCCGAGTCGATGGCCGCGTCCAGCTCGGCGTAGGCCCGGCCGCTGGTGTAGGTGGCCGTCGCCGCCTCGGTGTCGCCGGCGGTCACGAGGTCCGCCATCGCCGCGTCCTCGGTGAGGAAGGCCCCGAACGCGACCACGGCCCGGCGCACCCTGGCGGGGTCGGAGCTGGTGGCCTCGGGCCCGGCCACCCTGGCGAGGTAGCCGCCGGCGCCAGCGGGGACCGTGCCCGCCCGGGCCAGGTCCGCCACGCCCGATCCCTGAACCCGCAGCAGTCGCCCCACCTCGTCCTGGAAGGCGGCCCGGGCGCCGTCAGCCGCCGCTGGATCGAGCAGGAACTGGCCCTGCGCCTGCCGGGCCGACACGACCGTGGCGCGCGCGCGGGCCAGCACGTGCACCGAATCGAAGGCCTGCTCGCGCGCCCTCGTGAGGTGGTCGGACGAGTCGCCGAGGCGGTTGAGGGCGAAGGCGCCGCTCGCCAGCGCCACCACGGTGGCCAGCGCCAGGCCCAGGTTGAGCAGTCGCCGGAACCTCCTCGCCACGAAGACCTGGGCCACCACCAGGAAGGCCAGCAGGGCGAGCCACGTCACCACGATCAGTCGAGCGGTGGACGCCGAACGCTCGTTCTGCCTGTCGTAGCTGTCGTTGAGCACGTAGCTGTTGGCCTTGTCGACGAAGTCGGCCTCGGGCAGCAGCGTCTCGGCCATGACCTGGTGGGCCTGGCCGTAGGCCGCGAACGACCCGGCCGCGTCGTCGGCGGCCGTGGCCGCGAAGGCGTCCTTGACCAGGGCGTGGTAGTGGGAGAGGACGTAGTCGATGTTGGCCAGGGGCTGCTCGTAGGCGGCGCCGGACGACGACACGAGGGCCGCGAGCACCAGGCTCTCGTGCACCTCGGCCCGCTTGGCGTTGTAGTCGCCGGGAAGGCCGTTGGCGTCCAGGGGCGCGCGCTCGAGCAAGCTGCGCACCACGACCTCGTCCAGGTCCGCCAAGTCGACCTTGAGAGCCTGCGCGTACGTGATCCCGCGTGTCGCCTCGCTCCCCACGGTCTTCACGGTGCTGTCGTTGCGCTCGATGCCCAGCTGGACGGCCGTGGCGAACGCGAGGACCGGGAGGCAGGCGAGCGCCATCCCCAGCCGCAGGAGAAACGGTGTGCTCGGCGCCCGGACCCGGCCGGCGCGTACGGCCCGTAGCGCCCGACGGGCACGCCCGGCCGGCGGCGGGGACGGGACGGCGGGGGCCGGGGTGGCGCCGTCGGGGACGGCGGGCGGATCAGCAGGGAGCGTGTCGACGAGCCCCTGTGAGCCGAGCGCGGCGGGCATCGTGGCCGCGCGCCCGTCGGTGGTGGTCATTCTGGTCGCCACGTGCTTGTGATGCTCCCCAGCATTCGATACGCCACCCGTCTGTGCGGACAGGACGGCACGTTTTGCACAACCGACGATTACACGACGTGGAACGGGACTCGCCGCGAGAGGAAACGAGGCAAGCCGTGCGGCACCGTAGCAGTCGACGCACGTGGCGTCTTGGCCCTGACGACGCCCCGGGAGGAGACCTTCATGGGCCGCGATGTGCGGGTGTATTCAACCTCGGGACGTCGACCATTCACCTTCTGTGTGCGGCACTGCTGAGTATTAACGGATCGAACCATTTGCCTTTACGGAAGCTGACACCGCTCCGTGGATCCGACGCTCAGCGGGGTTGGTGGAGGAGGTCGTCGACCTCGTCCTCGAGCGCCATGAAGCGCGCGTCGCGCCGGAGCTCCGGCCCGCGGGCACGGCCGAACGGCACGTCGACGACGTCGGCCACCCGGCCCGGTCGGCTCGACATCACGACCACCCGTTCCGACAGGTAGACCGCCTCGCCGACGTCGTGGGTCACCATGAGCACGGTCGCCCCGGTGCGCTGCCAGACCTGGCGGAGGAACTCGTGGAGGCTGCGTCGCGTCTGCAGGTCGAGCGCACCGAACGGCTCGTCGAGGAGCAGCACGTCGGGCTCGGCCACGAGCGCCCGGGCGATCGCGACCCGCTGGCGCATGCCGCCCGAGAGCTCGCGGGGCAGCCGATCGGCGAACTCGGCCAGGCCGACGACGCCGAGCATCTCGGCCACCCGCCTGCGGCGCTCGGCCCGCCCGACCTTCAGGCACTCCAGCCCGAACGCCACGTTCTCGCCCACGGTCCGCCACGGGAACAGCGAGTAGGCCTGGAACACGACGCCCCGGTCGGGCCCCGGCCCGACGACGAGGTCGCCGTCGACGGTCACCGTCCCGCCCGTGGGCCGGTCGAGGCCGGCGACGATGTTGAGCAGCGTCGACTTGCCGCAGCCCGACATGCCGACGAGCGACACGAACCCGCCCGTGGGCACGTCGAGGTCGATGCCGTCGAGGGCCACCACCTCGCCCCTGCCCGAGCCGTAGACCTTGCGCAGGCCACGGATCTCGAGCTTCACCGGCCGCTGTGCGTACGGCACGCCCTCCACCCCCAGCAGGCCGGGATCCGCGACCACCACCCCCGGGCCGAGCTCCGTCGGTCATCGGTCCCACGGCGCCACCGCCCAGCGCACCCCGCGCAGCGCCAGGTCGCTGAGCACGCCGATCACGCCGAACACGATGAGCACGGCGAACATCACGTCGAAGTTCTGGAACCGTGTGGCCCGCACGATGCGCACGGCCAACCCCTCGTCCGCGGCCAGCAGCTCGGCCACCACCAACATCAGCCACGCGGCCGCCAGGTTGATGCGGGCGACGTCGACGATGCCGGGCCACGAGTGCGGCAGCACCACCCGCATGACGATCCGCCGCCGCGAGGCCCCGAGCGTGGCCGCCGCGCTGACGAGCTCGCGCGGCACCGCCCGCGCCACGTCGGCCACCATCAGGACGTTGAAGAACACGGTGCCCACGACGATGAGCGTGATCTTCGGGGCCTCGTCGACGCCCAACCACAGCAGCATGAGGGGCGTCAGGGCGCTGGCCGGGATGTAGCGCAGGAAGCCGATCGGCGCCTCGAGGCCGCCCTCGACGCCGGGGAACGCGCCCATGGCGATGCCGGCGACGACGCCGACGACGATGCTGATGCCGTAGCCGTAAGCGATGCGCTCGGCGCTGGCGCCGAGGTCGCCCTGCAGCGTGCCGGTCGACCACAGGTCGGCGAGCGCGCTCCAGGTGTCGGCGGGGGTGGGCACCCGCACACCCGTCTCGGCCCCGGCCGTCGACTGGGCGGCCACGATCCACAGGGCGACCAGCCCCACCAACCCGAGCACCCCGAGGCCGACCCGCCAGCGGACGGGCAACGTGCCGCGGATGCGGCTGAGCGTGCCGAGGGGGCGGCCCCGGCGCCCAGGCCGGGGCCGCCCATCGGAGGGGCGACCGGTCTCCCCCGAGTCGACCTCGGTCGACGTCGCAGCCCGGTGCTCCCCGACCAGCGAGGCGTCGCTCGGCGCCGTCATCCGCCTTCGCGCTCGATGTGGTCCTGGAGGAACGAGTCGTCGTAGAGGCCGTCGAGCGACGGCTCCTCCTCGACGAGCCCCGAGGCCGGCAGGAACTCGGCGACCTTCTGGGACATGGCCGGCAGGTCGGTGTCGGCCTCGCCGTTGATGCTGGAGAGGGCCTCCTCGGCGCGTGAAGATGCGGGTGCCGCCGGCGAGCGAGGCGTACTCCTCGGCGGAGATGCCCGCCTGCTCGGCCATGATGGCGTTGGCCTCGTCGGGGTTGGCCTCGATCCACTCGAGGGTCATGTACCAGGCGTCGATGATCTTCTGGATGTCCTCGGGGCGCTCGTCGACGACGTCGCCGTTGAACACGAGGAAGTCGGGGATCGTGCCGGGGAAGTCGGCCGAGTCGAACAGCACCTTGCTGCCCGCGCGCTCGAGGGCCTGCAGCGTGAACGGGGCGAACACGCCCACGGCGTCGAACTCACCGCCCGAGAAGGCCGCGGCCGCATCGGCGGTGGGCAGCCCCGAGAACTGGATGTCGGCCTCGGTCAGTCCCACCGAATCCAGGCCCTGCAGCAGCAGGAAGTGGTCGACGACGCCGGGCTCGGCCGCCACCGACTTGCCGGCCAGGTCCTCGATCGAGGTGATCGACTCGTCGACGATGATGGCGTCGTTGCCGGCCGAGTTGTCGTTGACGAGCACGACCACCTGGTCGTCGCCCGCCGACACGCCGACGAGGGTGTCGTTGAGGGTCTGGCTGTTGGCGTCGAGCTGGCCGGCGCTGAGCGCGGTCAGCGACGCCAGGTAGTCGTCGAACCACTTCAGCTCGACCTCGACACCGGCCTCCTCGAAGAAGCCCTGCTCCTCGGTGACCTTCCACGGGAACCAGCCGGGCCAGGCCGAGTAGCCCAGGGTGATCGGTTCGCCGGATGCCTCGGCACCGGCGTCGTCGGTGGCGGCCTCGTCGTCGTCATCGCCGCCGCACGCGGCGGCCGTGGCGCCCAGCAGCAGGGCGAGCGATGCGGCGAGCCAACGGGCGCGCCACGACCGGCGGGTTCGGGAAGGGACCATGTCCGGGTGGACCTCCAGCGACAGGCTGTCGTACACGGGGGACCGTAAGCAGGCGCGGTGACAATCGAGTTTCCATAGAAATACGGCGGCATTGCGTGTGGCTGTCGTATTCCTGACGGGAGCCTGGGCGGGGCGCCGCCCCCGGTTCCGGCGGGGTCAGGCGGTGGCGTCGCGGCGGACGCGGGCGAGCGCGTCGGGGTCGGCCATCAGCCCCCGCAGGGTGGTGTCGGCCAGGAACTCGGCGATCTCGTCGACCGTGTAGTCGCCGTCGGGCCGGCCGGCCAGGCGGCGCCCGTCGATCGGACGGTGCCAGTTCTGCACGCCCTCGTCGTCGGAGAGCACGACGAGCGCGGTCAGCCGGGCGTCGACCGCCCGGAAGGCCCCGCACGCGACGCCCCGGGCGATCAGCCGCTCGACCGCGTCGTTCAACGCCTGGCGCTCGTGCCAGTAGACCTCGAACGCATCGGGCGCCCGGCGGCTGAGCCGGTGCACCTCGTTGATGTCGAAGGGGAACGCGCACAGGGCGGCCACGTCGAAGCGGATGAGGCGCCAGAGCTGCACGGCCGGGTCACCCGCTTCCTCCTCCAGCTTGAGCACGAAGTCGAGCGGCACGCGGTTCACCTGCTCGACGATCTCGGCGAGGATCTCCTCCTTGCGCCGGAACCAGTAGTACAGCGACGCCTGGCGCAGCCCGGCCCGGCTGGCGATCTCGGACATGGTGACGTCGCCCACCCCCTGCTCGGCGAACAGGCGGGTGGCCGCGGCGAGGATCTCGTCGCGCGGTGCGAGGTCGCCGTCGGTCGGGTTGGCCCGGGGCCGGCCCACCCGGCGCCGGGTCGGGCGGTCGGTGGGCACCTCGGACCGGCTCGGCATGGGTTCGACGGTACCCGGACCTCCCGACGGGCCGACCGTGATCTGTTTCCAGACCGTGAAATGGCCCGGCGGCCCGTTGACCAGCAGTTGCGGCCCCGCCAGCATCCCCCTGGGATTTCAAACCTGCGTTGAAAGCCGTTCCCCGCGCTCCCATCGCCCACGAAAGGACGCCTCCGTGGCCAGCACAGCGAGCACCTACGGCGCCCGCGACCACGCGCGCGCCCAGGCCGGCCAGGTCGCCGCCACCCAGCCGACGGTGCCCGCCACGTCGCTGCGCCGACCCCCCGCCCGGGGTCGACGCGGCCGACGTCCTGTGGGACGAGACCATCGGTGCGGGCGGCTACGCCACCCGAGCTGTCCCGGTCGGCACGCGCGTCCGCCTCGTCGACGTCACCGGCGACACGTGCGCCGGGCTCCTGCTCCACCGGGCCGACCACCCCGCCGAGCGCCTCAACGTCGCCGACACGGTGAAGCTCCAGTGGCAGGCCTACCCGGCCCCGGCTACCTGCTGCTGTCCGACATGGGCCGGGTGCTCGCCTCCGTCGTCGACGACACGAGCGGCTGCCACGACACGTTCTGCGGCACGTCCAACCGGCTCGACAACGAACGCCACTACGGCGACGGCACGGCCCACGGGGCCAGCCCCAGCGGGCGTGACCGGTTCGTGGTGGCGCTGGCGAAGCACGGGCTCGACCGAGCGCGACATCGCCCCCAACATCAACCTGTTCACCGGCGTGTTCGTCGAGGTCGACGGCGTCGGTGACGCTGCTCCAGGGCCGCACGCCCGCCGGCGCCCAGGTGGTGCTGCGGGCCGAGATGCCCCTGATCGTCACCCTCGTCGCGGTCCCCCACCGACTCGATCCACGGCCGGAGTACGCGGCCGGCCCGGTGCGGATCACGGCCTGGCGCGGCGAGCCGGCCGGACCCGACGACCCGCGGCGCGTCGACCTCGCCCGAGGCGCAGCGGGCCTACGAGAACACCGACGAGGAGCTGCGGGCCCTGGCGGTGAGCCGGTGAACGCCACCACGTGCCACGTCACCGTGCACGACGAGGTCGTGGCCGCCCGGTCGCCGTGGTCCCACCGTGGTCGAGGCCGGCGACCACCTCCGCATCGTCGACCTCGAGGGCAACCAGGCGGTCGACTTCCTCGCTCTACGACGGCCGACGACCCGGTCGAGCGCTACAGCGCGCCCCGACACGATCGCCGCCCAGGGGAACATCTTCCTGACCACCGGCACCGTGCTGATGTCCACCCGAGGGCCGGCGCGATGATGACGATCGTCGACGACACGTGCGGACGCCACGACACCATCGGCGGCGCGTGCTCGTGCGAGTCGAACACCGTCCGCTACGGGCACCACACCCGCCACCAGCACGCCTGCGTCGAGAACTTCCTGCTCGGCGGCGCCGCGCACGGCCTGGGCAAGCGCGACCTGCAGAGCAACGTGAACTGGTTCATGAACGTCCCGGTCGAGCCCGACGGCACCCTCGGCATCGTCGACGGCATCTCGGCTCCCGGGAAGTACGTCGAGCTCCGGGCCGAGATGGACGTGATCGTGGTCGTGTCGAACTGCCCGCAGATCAACAACCCGTGCAACGGCTTCGACCCCACGCCGGTCCGCATGGTCGTCACCCGCGCCGTGGCCCCGTAGGCAGTCGCCGGTGACCCCCTCGCCCACCCCGTTCCGCCGCGTCCTCGTCGCCAACCGGGGCGAGATCGCCTGCCGCATCATCGCCACGCTGGCCCGCCGCGGCATCGCCTCCGTGGCCGTGTTCTCCGACGCCGACCGGGCGTCCGCCCACGTCCGCCAGGCCGACGAGGCCGTGGCGCTGGGCGGGGCGACCGCGGCCGACAGCTACCTGCGCGCCGACCGCATCGTGGAGGCCGCACTGGACACGGGGGCCGACGCCGTCCACCCCGGCTACGGGTTCCTGTCCGAGTCGGCCGCCTTCGCCGGCGCCGTCGAGGCGGCCGGCCTCGCCTTCGTCGGGCCGACCCCGACGCAGATCGAGGCCTTCGGCGACAAGGACCGCGCCCGCACGCTGGCCCGCGCCGCGGGCGTGCCGCTGCTGCCCGGCACCGGCGTCCTCCCCCACCTCGAGGCGGCCGCTGCCGAGGCCGAGGCGATCGGCTACCCCGTCCTGCTCAAGGCGACCGCGGGCGGCGGCGGCATCGGCATGGCCCGCTGCGACGGGCCCGGCGACCTGACCGACGCCTGGGCCCGCGTGACCCGGGCCGGCACGGCGAGCTTCGGGTCGGGCGCCCTGTTCATCGAGCGGTTCCTGCCCGTGGCCCGCCACGTCGAGGTGCAGGTCGTGCGGCGACGGGCGCGGCGCCGTGGCGGTGCTCGGCGATCGCGACTGCTCGGTGCAGCGCCGCAACCAGAAGGTCGTCGAGGAGGCGCCCGCGCCCGACCTCTCCCCCGAGGTGCGCGCCGGGCTGCACGAGGCGGCACGGGCCCTGGCCCGCTCGGTGCGACTACCGCTCGGTGGGCACGGTCGAGTTCCTCGTCGACCCGACGCGGGGCGAGTTCCACTTCCTCGAGGTCAACACCCGCCTCCAGGTCGAGCACGGCGTGACCGAGCTCGTGACCGGCCTCGACCTCGTCGGCCTGATGCTCGACGTCGCCGCCGGCGCCGGGCGTGCCTCCCGATGCCGAGCCGGCGGGCCACGCCGTCGAGGCCCGCCTCTACGCCGAGGACCCCGCCCGCGGCTTCCAGCCCAGCGCGGGGCTGCTCACCGAGGTGCGGTTCCCGACCGCGGTGCGGGTCGACACGTGGGTCGACACCGGCACCGAGGTCACGCCGCTCTACGACCCGCTGCTGGCCAAGCTCCTGGTGCGCGGCGACAGTCGCGCCGCCGCCGTGGCGGGGCTCGGCGACGCGCTGGCGGCGACCGAGGTCGCCGGCGTCGAGACCAACCGCGAGTGGGTGCGGGCCGTGCTCGACGACCCTCGCTTCACGGCCGTGGCCCACGGCACCCGCACGTTCGAGGACATGCCCTTCCGGCCGCCCACCGTCGAGGTGCTGGCCCCGGCCGGCCACGTCACCGTCCAGGACTGGCCCGGACGCCTCGGGTACTGGGCCGTCGGCGTGCCCCCGAGCGGGCCGATGGACGACCGGTCGTTCCGCCTCGGCAACCGAGCCGTCGGCAACCCCGAGGGGGCCGCGGGCCTCGAGTGCGAGGTGCACGGGCCGACGCTCCGGTTCGACCGGCCGGCGGTGGTCTGCCTGGCCGGCGCCGAGATGGGCGCCACCCTCGACGGCGTCCCCGTCGAGCGCTGGGTGCCGGTCGCCGTGGCGCCGGGTCAGACGCTGGCCTGCGGCGCCCGTGACCGGACCCGGAGCGCGCGGCTACGTGCTGCTGGCCGGCGGGGTCGACGTGCCCGAGCACCTGGGCAGCCGGGCGACGTTCACGCTCGGCGGGTTCGGCGGCCACGCGGGCCGGGCCCTGCGGCCGGGCGACGTCCTGCGCCTCGGAGCGACCGACGCAGGAGGGCCGGCCCCGGCCGCCGTGCCGCCGGAGGACCGGCCGGCGCTGGCGGACCACTGGGACGTCGACGTGTTCGAGGGACCCCACGCCGACCCCGAGTTCCTGACCCCGGCGGGGGCGGCGGCGTTCGCGGCCGCCACCTGGACGGTCCACTACAACTCGGCGCGGACCGGGGTGCGCCTCGTCGGGCCGAAGCCCGAGTGGGCCCGCACCGACGGCGGCGAGGCGGGCCTGCACCCGTCGAACATCCACGACACGCCCTACGCCGTCGGCGCCGTCGACCTGACGGGCGACATGCCCGTGATCCTCGGCCCCGACGGTCCCAGCCTCGGGGGGCTTCGTCTGCCCGTTGACCGTGGCCGCCGGCGAGCGCTGGAAGCTCGGCCAGCTCCGGGCCGGCGACACGGTCCGCTTCCACGTGCGCACGACGGCGGGCGGGCGAGCCGACGGTGCACCCCGGCGGGAGCGGGCGGTGCCGGCGGTCCTCCACCGCGTCGAGCGCGGACGACGGGCGGCCGGGCGCCACGTACCGCCGCTCGGGCGACCGCAACCTGCTCGTCGAGTACGGCGACCAGGTGCTCGACCTCGACCTGCGGGTGCGGGTCCACCTGCTGATGGAGCGGCTGGTGGCGGCCGAGATCCCCGGGGTCGTCGACCTGACCCCGGGCATCCGCTCGCTGCAGGTCCACGTGGACGGCGACCGGCTCACGGTCGAGCGGGCCCTCGGGCTCGTGCGCGAGCTCGACGCCGACCTGCCCGACGTCGGCGCGGTGCGCATCCCCAGCCGCATCGTCCACATGCCGCTGAGCTGGGACGATCCCGCCACCCGCCAGGCCATCGACGTCTACATGCGGGTCGTCCGCGACGACGCCCCGTGGTGCCCGAGCAACCTCGAGTTCATCCGCCGCGTCAACGGCCTCGACGACATCGCCGCGGTGCACCGCACCGTGTTCGACGCCTCGTACCTCGTGCTGGGCCTCGGCGACGTGTACCTGGGCGCGCCGGTGGCCACCCCGCTCGACCCCCGCCACCGTCTCGTCACGACGAAGTACAACCCGGCCCGCACCTGGACGCCCGAGAACGCGGTCGGCATCGGCGGCGCCTACCTGTGCATCTACGGCATGGAGGGCCCCGGCGGCTACCAGTTCGTGGGGCGGACCGTGCCCGTGTGGAGCCGCCACCGGCCGTTCCGCCAGACCACGCCCGAGCGCCCGTGGCTGCTCCGGTTCTTCGACCAGATCCGCTTCCACCCCGTGGCCGCCGACGAGCTCCTCGACCTGCGCGCCGACATGGTGGCCGGGCGCGGCGAGGTCCGCGTCGAGGAGACCGTGTTCGACGTGGCCGGGTACCGGACCTGGCTGGCGGCCAACGACGACGACATCGCCGCGTTCCGGGCCCACCAGCGGGCCGCGTTCGCGGCCGAGCGGACCCGCTGGGAGGCCAGCGGCGAGCTGCGCCGGGCGTCCGAGCTGGCGGAGGCCGCAGACGACGGCAGCGGCGGGGCCACCGGCCCGGGCGACCCCGCGGCGGATGCCCCGCCCGGCGCCGCCCTGGTCGTCGCCCCGTTCGCGGCCAAGGTCGGCGACGTGTCCGTCGCCGAGGGCGACGACGTCGAGGCGGGCGACCGGGTCGCCGTGCTCGAGGCGATGAAGATGGAGGTGTCGGTGCCGGCCGAGCGGGCGGGCCGCGTCACGTGGGTCGGCTGCCGACCGGGCCAGCTCGTGGCCGCGGGCCAACCCCTCGTCGGGGTCGAGCCGGCGTGACCGCCGACGTCGATGCCGCGCTGCATTCGCTGGATGCGCTGCGGGCCGGCCTCGCCGCCGGGGCCTGGACGCCCGTGGACGTCGTCGAGGCCGTGCTCGACCGGCGGGGCCGCGGGCAGGCCGCGGCCTGGATCGACCACGTGCCGGCGGACGCGCTGCGGGCCGCGGCCCGGCGCCTCGCCGACGAGGGCCCCGACGACCGGCCGCTGTGGGGCGTCCCGTTCGCGGTCAAGGGCAACATCGACGTCGCCGGCCTGCCCACCACCGCGGGATGCCCGACCTACGCCGCGGGGCCCGCCGCCGCGCACGCCACGGTCGTGGCCCGCCTGGTGGCGGCCGGCGCCCTGCCGGTGGGCACGACCAACCTCGACCAGTTCGCCACCGGCCTCGTCGGCACGCGCTCGCCCTACGGTGCGTGCCACGCCGTCGGCCACCCCGGCTGGGTGTCGGGCGGATCCAGCTCGGGGTCGGGGGTGGTGGTCGCGCAGGGCGACGTGCCGTTCGCCCTCGGCACCGACACCGCCGGGTCGGGGCGGGTGCCGGCCGCCCTCAACGGCATCGCCGCGCTCAAGCCGACGCGCGGGCGCCTGAGCACGGCCGGCGTGGTGCCGGCGTGCCGCTCGCTCGACTGCGTCGGCGTGTTCGCGGCGTCGCCCGCCGAGGCGGCGGCGGTGGCGGCGGCGGCCGCCGGTCCGGATCCGCTCGACCCGTGGACCCGCCCCGCGGCCGCGCCTGTCCGGCCCGGCGAGCGTGGACCCCGCGCCGCGGGTCGGGATCCCGGCGGCCGAGAGCCTCGACTTCGGCGGCGACCCCGTGGCGGCCGAGGCCCACGCCGCCGCGCTCGGCGCTGGCCCGCGCCCGCGGCTGGCGACTCGTCGAGATCGACCTGGCGCCGTTCCTGGCGGCGGGCGCCCTGCTGTACGGCGGCGCCTTCGTCGCCGAGCGGTACGCGGCGGTGGGCGAGTTCGTGCGGATCGGCGCCCGACGGGCTCGACCCGGTCGTGGCCGCGATCATCGGGGGCGCGGCCGACGTCCCCGCCTGGCGGGCGTTCGCCGACCTCGACCGCCTGCGGTCCCTGGCGGCGGTGACGGCGCCGACCTGGGAGGCCGTCGACGCGCTGCTGCTGCCCGTCGTCCCCACGACCGTGACGCACGCCGCCGTCGCCGCCGACCCGCTCGGCGCCAACGCCCGGCTCGGCACGTACACGACGTTCGCCAACCTGCTCGACCTGTGCGCGGCGGTGGCCCCGGTGGCGCCGCGCGCCGACGGGCACCCGTGGGGCGTGCAGGTCGTGGGGCCGGCCTGGGCCGACGACCGCGTGGCCGCCCTGGCCCAGGACCTGGCCACGGCGCCGGCGGCCGCGGCACCACCGGCGCCGTCCCCCACCGACGTGCCCTCGGGATCGCTGCCCCTCGTCGTCGCCGGCGCCCACCTGCGCGGCGAGGCGCTCGAGCACCAGGTCGTGGAGGCGGGCGGCCGATGGTGCGGCACCACCCGGACGGCCGCCGCGCTACGCCCTGCACCTGGTGGCCGAGGACCCACCGCGGCCGGGCCTCGTCCGCACCGACGGCCCGGGCGCGGCGATCGAGGTGGACGTGTGGGCGCTGCCGCCCGCCGGCTGGGCCCGCTTCGTCGCCGCCGGGGTGCCCGGGCCTGGCGGTCGGGCGGGTCGAGATGTCGGACGGCACGGTGTTCCCGGGGTTCGTCGCGGCCGCCGACGAGGCGGCCGGCCGCCCCGACCTCACCGCCCACGGGGGCTGGCGGGCCTGGCGGGCCGCCGGCTCGCCGCGCTGAGGCGCCGCGCTCCGACGCCACTCCGCCTTCGGCGATGCCTCGCTTCTGACGGACCTGTCAGCGCGGTGGCAGGATGCGGCATGACCAGCGAGCGCATCGAGGTCCCGCGCCTCATCCCGGCCGAGGCCGCCGACATCTTCCGCATCCTGTGCGACCCGCAGGGCCACGTCGCCATCGACAGCTCGGGGATGCTCCAGTCGGCGACGGGCGAGCCCGTCACGGCGGCCGGAGACACGTTCGTCGTGCACATGGACCGCGAGTCCCTCAACGACTACGACCTCGGCCTCTACGACGTCACCGTGCTCATCACGGCGTTCGACCAGGACCGCGAGATCGCCTGGACGCCCACCGGCGCGATCAAGCCGCAGATCGGCCACGTGTACGGCTACACGCTCGAGCCGCACGAGCACGGCACGCTGGTGACCTCGTACTACGACTGGTCGGACATCGACCCCGTGTGGCGTGAGGCCAACATCTTCCCGATCCTGTCCGAGGGCGCACTGCGCGCCACGCTCGGCATCCTGGCCCGCACGGTCGCGCCGGGCGTGCCGCGCCCGGTCTGACCCCCTCCCCCGCCGCGGAAATGGCGGGAGCGGCCCGCGGGACCGTCGTTACGGTCGGCGCGTGGACACCCTCCCAGGATCACCCGACCCGGCCGTCGAGGCCTTCATCGCCACCTCGCCCAAGGTCGAGCTCCACCTCCACCTCGTCGGTTCGGCGTCGGCCGCCACCCTGACCGAGCTGGCCGAGCGCCACCCCGAGGTCGACGTCCCCCACGCCGCCGACGACCTGAAGTCGTTCTTCGAGTTCCGCGACTTCCCGCACTTCATCGGCGTGTACTCGACGGTCAACGACCTCGTGCGCACCCCGGCCGACGTCACCACGCTGCTCGTCCGCGCCGCCGAGGACCTCGCCTCGCACCAGGTGCGCTACGCCGAGGTCACCGTCACCCCGGTGATGCACGAGATGCGGGGGTTGCCACCAGAGGGACTCGTCGAGGGGCTCGACGACGGCCGCCGCCTGGCCGCGGCGCTCGGCGTCGAGCTGGCCTGGATCTACGACATCCCGGGCGAGCACGGGCAGCCCGCCGCCGAGCGCACGCTGCGCCTCGCGCTCGAGCAGCCGCCCGACGGCCTGGTCGGCTTCGGGCTGGCAGGCGCGGAGGAGGGCGTGGCGCGACCCGACTACGCGTGGGCGTTCGAGCAGGCCGTCGCCGCCGGGCTGCACTCGGTGCCGCACGCGGGCGAGGGGGACGGCCCGCACAGCGTCCGGGCCGCCCTCCACGACCTGCGGGCCGAGCGGATCGGTCACGGCGTGCGCGCCGTCGAGGATCCGGCCCTGGTCGCCGAGCTGGCCGCGCGGCGCGTCCCGCTCGAGGTGTGCCCGTCGTCGAACGTCTGCACCCGCGTGTTCGAGCGGCTGGAGGACCACCCGGTCGCGGCCCTCGTCGAGGCGGGGGTGGTCGTCACCATCAACACCGACGACCCGCACATGTTCGGCACCGACCTGTCCGAGGAGTACCGGCGTCTCTCCGGCACCTTCGGCTTCGGCGTCCCCGAGCTGGCGGCCCTGGTGGTCAACGGCATCGAGGCCTCGTTCCTGCCGGCGGCGCGCAAGCGGACGCTGGTCGCCGAGGTCGCGCGCGGTGGCGGCGGGCTGAGCCTCGCCGCGGCGGCCGGCGGCCCGGACCGATGAGCCGGCGGGCCGCGCCCCGTCTCCCCTCCGTGACGACCATCGCCCCGTTCCTGATCAGCCTGCCGACCGCCGACCGCGTGCGGGCCCACGCCTTCTACCGCGACGGCCTCGGCCTCGACGCGGTCGGCGAGCTGGCCGACGACGGCGTGCCCGAGCCGCTCGTGGTCGTCGTCAACGATGCGGCCCGGCTCATGCTGATCCCGACGGGGGGCTTCGGCTGGGTGGCCGGGAGGGACCTGGCCGAGACCGGGACCAGCGAGTGCCTGCTCGGCATCGTGGTGGACCGCGAGGGCGAGGTCGACGAGATCGTCGAACGCGCCCGGGCGGCGGGCGCCACCGTCACCGCCGAGCCGGAGTCGAAGCCGTGGGGGTACACGGCGACGTTCGCCGATCCCGACGGCCACCTCTGGACGGTCACGGCCGGCGCCCTGGCCGAGCGAGCCTCCCGGCCGGCGGACGCCCGTCGGTCGCTCGGCGGCCGCCCCGCGCGCCCTCAGCCGCCGGAGTAGCCGTCGCGGGCGCGCCGCCAGGCCTGGTAGCCGCCGTCGAGGTCGGTGGCCCGGCGCAGGCCCACCTCGCGCAGCGTGGCGGCGGCGAGGCTGGACGCGTAGCCCTCGTCGCACACGAGGACCACCGGCTGGTCGGGGCCGGTGACCTCGGGCAGCCGCCACTCGCCGTCGGGGTCGAGCCGCCACTCCAGGACGTTCCGGCCGACCACGAGCGCCCCGGGCAGGACGCCGTCGCGGGCGCGGAGATCGTCGGGGCGGATGTCGACGACGAGGCCGCCCTCGGCCCACACGGCGGGGAGATCGGCGGGCCCGGGACGCGGCGCGATCGCGTCCCGGGCCCGCGCGAGCAGGCGGTCGAGCCCGGTGGGGCCGCCGGGACCGGCGTCGACAGGAGCGCGCTGACCGTCGCGCCGGTCGGCCGTGGCCTCGGGCGTGGCGCCGCTCACGCCCGCCACCCCCGTGCGGGGTGCAGCGCTCGCGCCGCGGTGGCCGGGCCGAGCATGGGCCGCTCGGCCGGCACGGCCTCGGCCTCGACCGGCGTGCAGGCGTCGTCGTAGTAGGTCATGTGGGTCAGGGGCGGCGAGTACACGTGGATGCTGGTGGCCGGTTCGAGGTCCCGGTTCACGACATCGTGCACCATCCCCACGGCGAGGTGGCGCAGCCGGCCGGCGGCCAGGGTGCGCTCGACCCTCCCGCCGCGGCCGTCGGGCAGCACCTCGGTCAGCCGGCCGGCGGTGACGACGACGGCGCCCGCCGAGTCGCCGTGGTCGTGCATGCGCACGTTCTGCCCGGTGGTCCACCCGATGACCCACACCTCGTAGCGGTCGGTGGCGATGAGGCGCACCGGCTTCCGGCCGTCGGGGTCGTGGCGGGCCAACCCCTCCCACAGCGGGGTGGCGGTGGCGATGCCGGCCGCGATGTCGGCCAGCACGTGGTCGGGCAACGGATCGGCGGCCGGCGGCGAGGGTCGCGGCGGCCGGCTGGCGCCCGAGGGGGTGGCGCCCGCCGGCCGGCCGCGAGATCGGGGCGGGAGGCACGGTCGCGGTCATCGCGGCCGGTCTCCCTGCAGGGTCACCCGGTGCATCACCCGGGGTGCGTCGCCGTAGTCGAGGGTGGCGTAGTGCATCGTGGCCCGGTTGTCCCAGAAGGCCACGTCCCCCGGCTGCCACCGGTGGCGCACGGTGTGCTCGGGCACGGTCATGTGCCGGTAGAGCTGGTCGAGCAGCGCCTCGCCGTGCCGCGTCGACAGCCCGACGAGGTGGGACGTGAACTGCGGGTTCACGAACAGCGAGCGCCGCCCGGTCTCGGGATGGGTCCGCACCACCGGGTGCTCGGTCGGCGCCAGGGCCTCGAGCCGCTCGCCGTCCCACTCGACCGGGAACCCGGCGTCGAGGAAGCCGCCGAACGTGCGCCGTCCGTCGTGCACGGCCCGCAGCCCGTCGACGAGCCGGCGGAGCGGCTCGTCGAGCGCGGCGTAGGCCGCCTCGCCGTCGGACCACAGCGTGTCGCCGCCCGCCGCCGGGACCACCCGGGCGGACAGGACCGAACCGGCGGGCGGGGTGGGCACGAAGGTCACGTCGGTGTGCCAGCCGGCCTCGCGCGTGCGCTCCCGTGTCGGGCCGTAGGCGGCCTCGCGGCGGGACCGCTCGCTGTCGAGGACCAGCACCTCGGGGTGAGCGGGCAGCGGGCCGGGCACGACGGGGTGGGCCCGGGTCAGGGCTCCGAACCGCCGGGCGAAGGCCACCTGGTGCACGGGCTCGAGGTGCTGGTCGCGGAAGAACACGACCTTGTGGCGCATCCACAGGCCGCGGATCTCGGCCACGGTGGCGTCGTCGAGCGGCTCGCGCAGGTCGACGCCGCGGATCTCGGCGCCGATCGTGCCGGTGAGGGGGCGGACGTCGAGACGGGGCGCCGCGGGGGCGAGGGTGGTCATCAGGATCCTCTCGGGCTCTCGTGCTCTCGGGCGTTCAGCTCGCGCTGGCCGGCGCGAGGACGCGCACGGGGGCCGGAGCCTCGGGCGTGGTCGCGGGCGCACCGCGGGGGTCGACCCGGCCGGGGACGGAGGCTGCATCGGCGAGCAGGCCGGCCTGCCGCAGCCGCGGGATCACGCCCTCGCCGAACCAGTACGCCTCCTCGAGGTGCGGCTGGCCCGACAGGATGACGTGGTCGAAGCCGACCTCGTGGTACTCGGCGATGCGGTCGGCGACCTCGTCGTGGCTGCCCACCAGCGCGGTGCCCGCCCCGCTGCGCACGAGTCCGAACCCGGCCCAGAGGTTGGGCGCCACGACGAGGTCGTCCCGCCGCCCGCCGTGCAGTGCGCGCCATGCGCCGCTGGCCGACCGACTCGCTGCGTCGGCGAGGTGCTGCTGCGCCGCGGCCACCACCTCGGCGGGCATGGCGTCGAGCAGGCGGTCGGTCTCGGCCCAGGCGTCCTCGGCCCGGTCGCGGGTGATGACGTGCAGCCGGATGCCGAACGCAGATCTCGCGCCCGGCTGCGGCGGCCAGCGCCCGCACCTCGCGCGACCTGCTCGGCGGCCACGGCCGGGCGGCTCGCCCCACATCAGCCACGTGTCGGCGTGGTGGGCGGCCACCTGCTTGCCGGCGTCGGACGAGCCCCCGAAGAAGATGGCGCGGCTGCGGGTCGGGCGGCGCCGACACGGTGGCGCCCTCGACCCGGTAGTGGTCGCCGGCGAGGTCGAACGGCGTGCCGCTCCACGCGCCCCGCACGATCTGCAGGAACTCGGCGGTGCGGGCGTAGCGGCGCGTCCTTGTCGAGGAAGTCGCCGAAGCGGCGCTGCTCCTCGCGCTGCCCCCGGTGACGACGTTGAGCAGCAGCCGGCCGCCCGACAGCCGCTGGAACGTGGCGGCCTGCTGGGCCGCCAGGGTCGGCGACATGACCCGGGCCGGAAGGCGACGAGGAACCGCAGGCGGGTGGTCTCGCGGAGCAGCGCCGCCGTCGTGAGCCAGGCGTCCTCGCACCACGTGCCGGTGGGCGTGAGCACGGCGTCGAAGCCGACGTGCTCGGCGGCCCGCGCCACCTGGGCCAGGTAGTCGAGGTCGGCGGGCCGACGGCGCCGCCGTGGGGCCGAAGCCGACGACGTCGCGGCTGTCGCCGGCGGTGGGCAGGAACCAGTGGACGGAGAGCGGCACGGCGGACCCTTGGGGCAGAGCGTCAGAGCGGATAAAGCTGATCGCTTTAGTCATGTTTCTATCCGGCCGACGACCCGAGCGCAACCAAAATCCGACCAATTTCGTCAGCTTTTGGCGATCAGGGCGCCACCAGCTCCTCGTCGCCGTCCACCGGGCCGCCGAGCGCCGCCACCGTCGGGGCGCCCCGGACCGGGCGCAACCACGCCGGCGCGCCCACCTCCAGCCCCAGCGCCTGGAACTCGGTGCGGGTCATGGTGACGAGCACGACCTGGTCGGCGGTCGCGACGTCGACCCGGACCTCGAAGCCCACCCGGGCGACCCGGCTGACCGTGCCCGGCCACCGCCGTCGACCCGGATCGCCGGCCAGCAGCTCGACGTCGTGCGGCCGGACCAGGTCGGGCGCCGAGCTGGGTGACCGGGCCGAGGAAGCGCATCACGAAGTCGTTGGCCGGCTCGTCGTAGAGCTCGTCGGGCGAGCCGATCTGCTCGACGCGGCCGTCGTTGATGACCACGATCTCGTCGGCGACCTCGAGGGCCTCCTCCTGGTCGTGGGTGACGAACACGGTGGTGACGTGCACCTCGTCGTGCAGGCGGCGCAGCCAGTCGCGCAGCTCCTTGCGCACCTTGGCGTCGAGGGCGCCGAACGGCTCGTCGAGCAGCAGCACGGTCGGCTCGACGGCGAGCGCCCGGGCCAGCGCCATGCGCTGGCGCTGGCCGCCGGAGAGCTGCGACGGCAGCCGGTCGGCGAACTGCTCGAGGTGCACCAGCTCGAGCAGCTCGTCGACCCGGCCGGCGGATCTCGTCCTTCGGCCGCTTGCGGATCTCGAGCCCGAAGGCGACGTTGCGGCGCACGGTCAGGTGCTTGAACGCGGCGTAGTGCTGGAACACGAAGCCGACGTTGCGCTTCTGCGGCGGCAGGTGGGTGGCGTCGACGCCCTCGATCTCGACCGTGCCCTCGTCGGCGTGCTCGAGGCCGGCGATGATGCGCAGCAGCGTGGACTTGCCGCCGCCGCTCGGGCCGAGCAGGGCGGTGAGCTGCCCGGTGGGGATGCTGACGGTCACGTCGTCGAGGGCGACGAAGTCGCCGAAGCGCTTGCTGACGTGGCGAGACCTCGATGCTCACGACTGCGTCGTCTCCTTCGGGCGGATGAACGACACGACGACGATGCAGGCCACCGACACGAGGGCGAGCAGGAAGGCGGTGGCGTAGGCGCCGCCCTTGTCGAAGTTCAGGTACTTCTCCTCGACGACGAGCGTGGCGGTCCGGGTCTCGCCGAGGACGTTGCCGGACACGACCTTCACCGCGCCGAACTCGCCGAGCGAGCGGGCCAGGCTGAGCACGACGCCGTAGACGACGGCCCACCTGATCGACGGCAGCGTGATGCGCCGGAACGTCTGCAGGGCGTTGGCGCCGAGGCTCCGGGCGGCCTGCTCCTGCTCGATGCCGATCTCCTCGAGCACGGGGACGACCTCGCGGATCGACGAGCGGCAGCGCCACGAACATGGTGGCCAGGACGATGCCGGGCGTGGCGAAGATGACCTGGAAGCCGGCGTCCTCGAGCGCGGGCCCGAACCAGCCGTCGCGCCCGCCGTAGACGAGCACGAGCGACAGGCCGACGACGATGGGCGAGACCGACAGCGGCAGGTCGACCAGCGCGCTCAGGAGCCGCCGGCCGGGGAACCGGTAGCGCACCAGCAGCAGCGACATGCCCGACGCCGAAGACGGTGTTGATGACCACCGCGACGATCGCCACGATCACCGTGAGCCGCAGGGCGTGGACGACGTCGGGGTCGTCGAGGATGCCGCGGAGGTCGGTGAGCCCGTCGGCGAAGGTGTTCTTGGCGACCAGCGACACCGGCCAGGCGACGAGCAAGAACAGGTAGGCGATGACGATCGCCCGCAAGACGTAGCGGCCGTACGCGGCGCGGCGGCCGGCGCCCCGGGGCGCCGCGGCGCGGCGCGGTCGAGCGGCTCAGCCACGGCGGGCCAGCCGGCGCTGCAGGAGGTCGAGCGCCACGATCACGACCAGCGAGATGACCAGCAGGACGGTGGCGACCGCGGCCGCGCCGGCGAGGTTGTCGTTCTCGATGCTGCTGAGGATGCGCACCGAGGTGACCTCGGTCTGGAACGGCAGGTTGCCGGACAGCAGCACGAGCGAGCCGTACTCGCTGACGGCCCGGGCGAACGACAGCGCCGCCCCGGCGGCGATGGCCGGGATGAGGCTGGGCAGCACGATGCGGCGGAAGGTCGTGAACCGGCTGGCGCCGAGCGACGCCGCGGCCTCCTCGACCTCGCGGTCGAGCTCGGCCAGCACGGGCTGGACGGTGCGCACCACGAACGGCAGCGTCACGAACAGGAACGCCAGGATCACCGCCGGCCGGGTGTTGGCGACGTCGACCCCGAGCGGGCTGTCGCGGCCCGTAGAGCGACAGCAGCACCAGCCCGGCGACGATCGTCGGCAGGGCGAACGGGATGTCGATGAGCACCTCGAGGACCCGCTTGCCGACGAACTGGTCGCGGACCAGCACCCAGGCGATCAGCGTGCCCATCACGACGTTGACCGCGGTGACCAGCGCGGCCATGCCGACGGTGAGGCGGATGGCGGCCGCGGTCTGCTCGTTGGTGATCGTGTCCCAGAACGCGGTCCACCCGCCCTCGGCTGGCCGTGACCACGACCGCGGCCAGCGGGATGAGCACGAGCAGGCTGAACCAGATCATCGCGACGCCGAGGCCGAGGCCCGAGACGCGGGCGAGCCCGCCCGGGCGGGCGGGCCGGGCCGGCCGGCGCCGAGCGCGCCGGCCGGCCCGCCGAGCCGCGACGGCGGTCGCGGTCACTCGGCCTTGCCGGACGCGGCGATGATCTGCGTCACGATCCCGGTCTCCTCGTCGAAGAACTTGTCGGACAGCTCGCACCAGCTCCCGAAGTCGTCCTCGACCGTCAGCAGGTTCGTCGACCTCGGGGAACGGGTCGGCCGGGTCGTTGGCGCCCTCGACCTCGCCGAACTCGACGCCGTCGATCGACCGGGCGGAAGCCCTTGAGGGCGAACTGGTTCTGGCCGTCCTCGCTGAGCACGAAGTCGAGCCACTCCTGGGCCTTCGGGTTGGCGTCGATGAGGACGGCCCCCGGGTTCTCGATGAGCATCGTGGTCTCGGGGATGATGTAGTCGAACTCCTCGCCGTTCTGGTGGGCGAGGATCGCCTCGTTCTCGTAGGCCATCAGCACGTCGCCGGTGCCGCCGAGGAAGGCGGTGGTGGCGTCACGGCCGCTGCTGGGCAGGGCGACGACGTTGGCGAAGAAGTTGGTGAGGTAGGCCTCGGCGTCGGCCTCGGTGCCGCCGCTCTCGATGACCTGGCCGTAGGCGGCGAGGGCGTTCCAGCGGGCCGCGCCCGACGACGCCGGGTTGGGCGTGACGATCTCGACGCCGGGCTGGATCAGGTCGTCCCACGTCTCGATGCCCTTGGGGTTGCCCTCGCGGACGGCGAACACGACGACCGACGTCGGACACGATGCCCTTGGTGGGCCCGTCGTCCCAGGTGTCGGCCACGAGGCCGGCGTCGACGAGGCGGGTCACGTCGCTGGCCACCGAGAAGTGCACGTAGTCGGCCTCGAGGCCGCGACTCGACGGCCCGGCTCTGGTCGCCGGAGGCGCCGTAGGAGGTCTTGAACTCGACGCCCTCGCCCTCGGGGGTCTTGCGTCCACTCCTCGGCGATGGCCTGGTTGGCGGCCTCGGGCACGGCGAAGCCGACGATCGAGATCGTCGAGTCGCCGCCGCTGTCGGCGGAGGCCTCGTCGTCGTCCCCGCCGCAGGCGGCGACGACCAGCAGGCTGGCGGCCGCACCCAGCGCGAACGCCTTGCGCAATCCGTTCTTCATCACGATCTGTCCTTTTCGCCCCACAGGCATCTCGTGACCGGCGTGATCCCCGGTCGGCGGCGTGAACGTAGACAAAGAAGACTACTCCGGTCAACATTACCGAAATAGTCGCTATAGGCTCCCACAGATGCCCTCCGCCCGCGTGGCCCCCGCTCGCACAGGACGCGGCCGGTGCGCGTGACCGCCCGCGTGATCTACGGGCTCGACGCGCTCGTCGACCTCGCCGCGGCCGGCGCCCCGGTGAAGGGCGAGGTGCTCGCCAGCCGCCACGAGGTCTCGGTGGGGTTCCTCGAGAACATCCTCGCCGACCTCCGGCGAGCGGGGCTGGTGCAGTCGAAGCGCGGCGGGAACGGCGGCTACTGGTTGGCCCGTCCCGCGGCCGACATCACCGCGGCCGACGTCATGCGGGTCCTCGACGGCGCGGGACGGGCCGAGGCCAGCGTGGGCGACCGCCTGCCGGCGGTGTGGCACACGATCACCGCCGCCACGATGGCCGCCGCCGCGTCGTTCACCCTGGAGTCGATGGCCGCGGACCGGGTCCCGCCCGGACGAGCGACCTCACCGTCGTGAGCCGCGGCGAGATAGGTGACCGAGTGGATCGGGATTATGCTGAACCGGTGAGGACCGCCGCCTTCAGCTTCCCGAACCCGGTCAACGAGAAGGCCGCCCGCGTCGTGGCGGCCGGGGTGGCCGCCGTCGGCGGCGGTGACCCTCGCGACCGGGTGGCTGTGGCTCGTCCCGCTGATCGCCCTCGGCTTCCTCGCCCGGGTGCTGGCCGGCCCGCGGTTCAGCCTGCTCGGCCGCCTCGCCACCCAGGTCGTCGCCCCGCGGCTCGGGCCGGCCAAGCTCGTGCCCGGGCCCGCCCAAGCGGTTCGCCCAGGCCGTCGGGCTGACGCTGACGACCGTCGCCTCGCTCCTCGGCCTGGCGCTGGGCTGGACGGGGGCGGCGCTGGTGCTCGTGGCCGTGCTGCTGGTGTTCGCCCTGCTCGAGTCGGTCGTGGGCTTCTGCGCCGGCTGCTGGGTGTTCGGCCACCTCATGCGGTGGGGCGTCATCCCCCAGGACGTGTGCGCGGCGTGCAACGACATCTCCGCTGCGGGCCCGCCCGCCCGCCGCCCTCGTCGACTGAGAACGCGGCTGCAGCCGACTCCGCGATCAGCCGAGGATGTCGTCGACCGCGATCGGCAAGCTCGGGGAACGCCTCGGGCGCCAGGATGTCGGCCCGTGCGAGCTGCTCGACGCGGCCGTAGCCGCGGAGACGGTTGGCGCGCCACCTCGACGCACCCGCCCTCCAGGTCCACGATCCACATCTCGCGCACCCGGCCCGCGTAGCGGGGCGCTTGACCGACCGATCGAAACGCAGGCTCGGTCCGCCACCTCGACGACCAGGTGTACCGACCCGGGACCCGGGTGCGCGTCGGCATAGAAGTTCTTCCTCGGTCGCAGCAGGGCGACATCGGGTTGCGGAAGCGAGATCGCTCGCCTGCACCGGACCTGGACCCTCACCACCGCGGTCGGCGATGGCGAGGGGGGCGAACAGCACGAAGAGCCGGTCCACGCACGCCTGGTGCCCGCTGCCGATGGGCGACATGTCGACGATCTCCCCGTCGATGAGCTCGAGGCGCCGATCGGCAGCGAAGACGCCGGCGTCGACCATGCGCACGAACTCGTCAACCGTCACCGGATGGCGCGCGGGAAGCACCGACATGCCGCCAGAGTACACGCCTCGTCGCCCCACCGCTGCCTGACCGCTGGTCAATTCGTTGACCGGCGACCTATGTTTCGACCATGAGTGACGCCACTGCCGCCCTCGTCTCCGAGCGCGTCGACAAGCTGCTGGCCGACGTCGATCCGACCGCCGTCGACCAGACCGAGTTCCGCGGCCGCCAGTACGACCTGGGGCTCGCCTGGGTCCACTTCCCCGAGGGGTACGGCGGCCTCGGCCTCCCCCCGGTGGCTCAGAGGGAGATCGACCGGCGCGTCTACGCGGCGGGCGCCACCTACCCGGGTGCCCGCCACTTCTTCGGCCTCGCCATGGCCGGGCCGACGATCGTCACCAACGGCGACGAGGCCATCAAGCAGCGCCTGCTGCGCCGGATCTTCACGGGCGAGGACGCCTGGTGCCAGCTCTTCAGCGAGCCGGGCGCCGGCTCCGACCTCGCCGGCCTGGCCACCAAGGCCGTGCGCGACGGCGACGAGTGGGTCATCACCGGGCAGAAGGTGTGGAACACGCTCGCCCACATCGCCGATCGGGGCATGCTCGTGGCCCGCACCGACCCCGAGGCGCCCAAGCACAAGGGCCTCACCTACTTCGCCCTCGACATGCACGCCCCGGGCGTCGAGGTCCGGCCGCTGCGCCAGATCACCGGCGAGGCCGAGTTCAACGAGGTCTACATGACCGAGGTCCGGGTGCCCGACGCCGACCGCATCGGCGACGTCGGCGAGGGCTGGCGGGTGTCGATGACCACGCTCATGAACGAGCGCACCAGCATCGGCGGTGGCGGCGCCGGCGTGCCGCCGCGCGGCTCGGGCGCCATCGCCGAGGCGGTCCGCATCTGGAACGAGGAGGCCGGCGACAAGACCGCCGACCGCCCGCGACCGCCTCGTGCAGGCTGTGGATCGAGGCCGAGGCGCTGCGGCTCACCAACATCCGGGCCGGGCAGAACCGCCGCGCCGGCAACCCCGGGCCCGAGGGGTCGATCGCCAAGCTGATGTTCGCCGAGGTCAACATGGCCATCTACGAGCTGTGCGTCGACCTGCTCGGCGCCGACGGCGCTCGTCGGGCTACGACTACGAGATGCGCCGGGCCGAGAGCCTGGGCCTGATCGGCCCGCCGGGGAGCGTCGCGCAAGATGTTCCTGCGGTCGCGGGCCAACTCGATCGAGGGCGGCACCTCCGAGATCCAGCGGAACATCCTCGGCGAGCGGGTCCTCGGCCTGCCGGGCGAGCCCCGCATCGACAAGGACGTGCCGTGGTCGAAGGTCCCCCGGTAGCGCCGGCGGACCGCGGGGCCGGGGCCGGCCCGGGCACACTTGACCGGGTGACCCCGCCCGGCCCCGATCGCCCGTGAGCGCGCGTCCGTCGGCCATCGCGGTCGTCTTCGTCGCCAACGGGCTCGGGCGGGCCGAGCTTCCTGCCCCGCCTGCCCGAACGGCAGGCCGCCCTGGGGTTGTCCGACGCCGGCCTCGGCCTCGTGCTCACGGGCATGGCCTTCGGGGCCCTGGCCGCCAGCCCCGTCGCGGGGCGGGCCGTCGGGCGGGTGGGCAGCCGGCCCGTGGCCATCGGCGCCGCGGTCGGCGGTGGCGGCCTCGCTGTGGACGGTCGGGGCCGCCCCCCACCCCGTGGTGCTGTTCCTGGCCCTCGTCGCCATCGGCGCCGCCGACGCGGCGATGGACATCGCCATGAACGCCAACGGCGCCGCGTACGAGCGACGTGGCGGGACGGTCGCTGATGCACCGCCTGCACGGGGCGTGGAGCCTGGGCGCGCTGGCCGCGGCCGGCGTGGCCGCGCTGCTCGCGGCCGCACCACGTGTCGTTGACCTGGCACCTGCTGGGGGTGGGGATCGTGGTCATCGCGGCGGCGCTGACGTCCCGGTCCCGGATGGTCGCCGACGACCACATCCCCCGCCACGAGGTGCTCGCGGCGCCGCGCCGGCGCCCCGTCCGCCCGGGCCCGGCTGGTCGCAGGCCCGCTCGCCGCCCTGGCCGCCGTGACCGTCGCCGGCGCCGTCATCGAGGGTGGGCCGTCCGACTGGTCGGCGCTGCGGCTCGAGCGCCTCGGCGCCGGCCCGGGGGCCGCGGCCCTCGGGTTCGCCGCCTTCGCCGCCGGCATGCTGGCCGGGCGGCTCATCGGCGACCGCCTCACCGACCGGCACGGCGGGCGCCGCGGTCCTGCGGGGCGGCATGGTCCTCGTCGCCGTCGGGCTGCTCGCCGGCGCGCTCCTCGACCACCCGCTCGTGTTCGGCGCCGGCCTGGTGGTGGCGGGCGTCGGCGCAGCCGGGCTGTTCCCGCTGGCGTTCTCGGCCGCCGCCACCACGCCGGGCGTGGCCGCGGGCGCGGCCGCGGCGACCGTGTCGCTCGCCGCCCGGCTCGGCTTCATGGTCGAGCCGGTCATCATGGGGACGCTCGCCCAGCTGGTCGGGCTGCGGTGGGCCTTCGTCGCGGTCGCCGCCCTCGCCGTGGCCGTGGCCGTGGCGGCCCCGCGCGTCCTGGATCGGCCGGTGCGCGTCGTCGCGGGCGAGGAGGGCACGGTCGCCGACCTCCGCACGGGCTGACGCCCCGGCGCCCGGCAGGCGGGACATGCGCCGGTGACCAGGGCCCCGGGCGCGCCGGGTGACGTACGATCGCCCGCTCGTGGGGGCCCGTCACTGCCCTCACTGACGACCCGAACCGACGTCACCCGCACGGGCGCCGTGCCGGCCTCCGGCCGCGACCGTCCTGGCCCCGGTCGCCATCGCCCTCACGCTGGTGCCGCTCGTGGTCCTCGCCGTCCACATGCTGCGCAGCGACGTCGTCCTGACCGCCGACCTGGCGACGACCGAGATGCTGACGCGGGACCTGGGCCACCGGTCGCCCTCCCTCGGGCCGTTCTCCCGTGACGGCTGGTTCCATCCCGGGCCGGCGCTGTTCTACGTCCTCGCCCCGTCGTACCGGCTGTTCGGGAGCGACGGGTCCGCGCTGGCGGTCGGTGCGGTGGTCGTCAACGCGGTGTCGGTGGCGACCATGGGGGTCGTGGCCCGCCGCCGCGGCGGAACCGGGCCTGATGCTGGCGACCCTGCTCGGCTGCGCCGCTGCTCATGCACGCCGTCGGGCCGACGTTCCTCGCCACGCCGTGGAACGTCTACGTCACCGTCCTCCCCTACGGCGCGCTCGTCTTCCTCACCTGGGCGGTGGTCGCCGGCGAGCGCTGGGCCCTGCCCGCCGCCACGTTCGCGACGTCGTTCCTGATGCAGACCCACGTCGGGTACGTGGCGCTGGCGCTCCCCCTGCTCGCTCGGCGCCGGCGCGTGGACGCTGGGCGTGGCGATCGCCGACCGTCGCCGGCGGCGCGGCGAGCGGAGTGCCGAGGAGCCCGCCGACGCGGTCGCCGCCGGACCCGACGAGGACGGGGCGGCGCCCGCCGACGACGGCCCGGAGCCCGACGAGCCCGTCGGGCCGCCGATCCCGCCGGGCGGGCGACCACCGGCGGGCTGGTGGGGCCGGTCGTGGTGTCGGTGGCCATCGCCGTGGTCATGTGGCTGCCTCCGGTCGTCCAGCAGGTGACCCACGAGAAGGGAAACATCGACCGCATCGTCGAGTGGTTCCGCGAGGGCGACGAGGAGGCCCGGACCCTCCTCGAGGGCTGGCGGGTGGTGGCCGACCAGTACACGCTGGCCTCCGGAGTGGATCGCGGGCCAGGCCCCGCTCGTGCTCAACAACGAGCCGGCCGCCGTCTACCTGGGGGTCGTCCCGATCCTGCTCGTGCCGGTGCTGGCGGCTGCGCGGCTACCTGTGGTGGCGCCGGGGGCGTCCGGCCCGGGCCCTGGCCGCGCACGTGGTTCGCGGCGTCCGTGGTCGGCGGTGGTCGCCACGTCGCGCACGGTCGGGCCGCTCTACGCCTACCGGCTGCACTGGGCGTGGGCCCTCGGGATGGTCGGGGGCGTCCTCGTCGGCTGGGCGGCCTGGACGCTGGCGACGGGCGCGCCCCGGTCGCCCGCTCGTCAGGTGTCGATCGCGGTGGCCCTGGCCGCGCTCGTCGCGCTGACGGTGGCGACGACCACCGAGGCGACGGACGCGGAGACCGCCCGAGGCGGCGGCCGGCCGGCTGGTCGCCGGGCTGGTGCCCGAGACGGAGGCGGCCCTCGCCGAGGTGCCCGGCGACGGTCCGGTGCTCGTGCGGATGGCGTCGTTCGGGGCGATCGGGACGGGGCTCGGGCTGGTCGACGAGCTCGAGCGTCGCCGGCGTCGACGTGGTCATCGACGACGTGGGCGCCGGCGAGCACCGCTCCCACCGGGAGGGCGACCCGCTGCGGGCCACGCTGTACGTGGGCGTCGACTCCGACGTGGTCCGGGCGACCCGCGTGCCCGAGCTCGAGATGATCGCGTTCGTGGGCGTCGACATGGCCAGCCTGCGAGGCGCACGCCGCCGCCGTCGACGAGCGCTCCTCCAGGCGTCCACGGACGAGGCACCCTCACCGACGACGACCTGCGCCGACGGCCGCCGTGGACCCTCCCGGCCTACTCGGCCGCGGCGGTGTTCCTCGGTCACGGCGCCCCCGCGGCTGACCGTGATCAGGCGACGGTGGCGATGCCGCCGTCGACCGGGATGATCGCCCCGGTCAGGTAGGCGCCGGCCCGGGACGCGAGGAAGATGGCGACGCCGGCCATGTCGTCGGGCCGGCCGATGCGCTTGAGCGGCGCCGGACGCCGCGATCTGGTCGCCGAAGGCGTCGAGCGTGGCCGCCATCATCTTCGACTCGAACGGGCCGGGCGCGATGGCGTTGACCGTGATCGCGGGCGCCAGGCGCCGGGCGAGGTGGCGGGTGAGCTGGTGCACCGCCGCCTTCGACGACGAGTACGCGAACGTGTCGAGCATCGGCACGTGGATGCCGTCGATCGACCCGATGTTGATGACCCGCGCCGGGTCGTCGGCCGTCCCGGCCTTCTCCAGCAGCGGCACGAGGAACTTGGTGAGGTGGAACACGCCCTTCACGTTGAGGGCGAGCACCCGGTCCCACGCGGCCTCGTCGTAGTCCTCGAGCGGCGCGCCCCAGGTGGCGCCGGCGTTGTTCACGAGGATGTCGAGCTGCGGCTCGCGCGCCGCCACCTCGTCGGCCAGGCGGCGGCACTCGGCCTCGGTCGACAGGTCGGCCGGCAGCGGGATGCACTCGCCGTACTCGCTGAGCTCGGCCGCCACCCGCTCGCACACGTCGGCCTTGCGGGACGAGATGTAGACCTTGGCCCCGGCCTCGACGTAGCCCCGGGCGATCATCAGCCCGATGCCCCGCGAGCCCCCGGTGACGACCGCGGTCTTGCCGGCGATGGAGAACAGATCCGTCGTCATCCCCGCAGCATGCCGCGGCCTTGACCCTGGGTCGAGTCGAGCAGCCGCGGCGAGCGGTGTCACCACGTGTCGACGACCGGGCGCTTCTTGCCGGCGCCGCGGGGCGGGCGAGGCGCCGACGTGAGCATCGACGTGATCCAGCGGCGGCTGTCGGCCGGGTCGATGACGTCGTCGATCTCGAAGTGGCTGGCCGAGTTGAGCGCCTTGCCGTGCTCGTAGGCGGCGTCGACCATGCGCCTGGAACGCGGCCTCGCGCTCGGTCGGGATCGTCGATGGCCGCCAGCTCCTTGCGGTAGCCGAGGCGCACCGCGCCCTCGAGGCCCATGCCGCCGACCTCGCCGGTCGGCCACGCCACGCAGAACAGCGGCGCCTTGAAGCTGCCGCCCGCCATGGCCTGGGCGCCGAGGCCGTAGCCCTTGCGCAGGATGATCGTGCCGAACGGCACCGTGAGGCTGGCGCCGACGACGAACAGCCGGCTGGCGTGGCGCACCAGCCCGGTCTCCTCGGCCTCGGGGCCGACCATGATCCCGGGCGTGTCGCACAGGAACAGCAGCGGCACGTCGAACGCGTCGCACAGCTGCAGGAAGCGGGCCGCCTTGTCGGCGCCGTCGGCGTCGATGGCGCCGGCGAGGTGGGCCGGGTTGTTGGCGACGATGCCGAGCGGGCGGCCCTCGACCTCGGCCAGCGCCGTGATCATCCCGAGGGCGAAGCCGGCGCGCAGCTCGAGCACCGAGCCCGTGTCGGCGAGCCCGGTGATCACGGCGCGCACGTCGTAGACGCGGCGGCGGTTCTCGGGCACGAGGTCGCGCAGCGCCGGCCTGGTCGGCGACCGCCCAGTGCGCGGCGTCGACGGCGACGGAGCCGGCGACGGGCCGGGTCGGCGAAGTACGACAGGTAGCGACGGGCGACAGCCACCGCCTCGGCCTCGTCGTCGACCAGGACGTCGACCACCCCGTTCGCCACCTGGACGTCGACCGGGCCCGACGTCCTCGGGAGCGAACACGCCGAGCCCGCCGCCCTCGATCATCGCCGGACCGCCCATGCCGATGTTCGAACCCCGCGGTGGCGATGACCACGTCGCTGCTGCCGAGGATGGCGGCGTTGCCCGCGAAGCAGCGCCCGTTGGCGATCCCGACCCGGGGCACGAGCCCGCTCAGCCCGCCCCACAGGTGGAAGGCCAGCGTGTCGAGGCCGGACACCCCGGGCGCGTCGGTGTCGCCCGGCCGCCCGCCGCCGCCCTCGGCGAAGAACACCACCGGGCAGACGCAGCCGCTCGATGACGTCGAACAGGCGGTCCTTCTTGTGGTGGTTGCGGTAGCCCTGCGTGCCGGCCAGCACCGTGTAGTCGTACGACAGGACGGCGGTCGGCCGGCCGTCGACGGTGCCGACACCGGCGACCAGGCCGTCGGCCGGCGTGCGGGCGATGAGGTCGTCGAGCGGGCGCCGGCGGCGCTGCGCGGCGATCACCAGGGGCCGTACTCGACGAAGGAGCCCTCGTCGACGAGGTCGGCGACGTTCTCGCGGGCGGTGCGGTGGCCGCGGGCGTGGCGGCGGGCCACGACCTCGTCGCGGGCGGCGTCGAGGCCGCCGGGCGTGGCGGTCCGACGACCTCGGCGAGATCGGCACGGGCCCGGTCGGTCGGCCGATCCGGAGCCGCCTGCGACGTGGCCTGTCCGCGGAGGCGGCGACCTGGGTGTCCCCGGGCTGCGCCACCGGCTCGTCCCTCCGACGGGGCGCCTCGGCCACGACGGCCAGCACGTCCCCGGCCTGGACCGGGTCGCCCACGGCGACCCGCACCTCGGCCAGCGTGCCGTCGGCGCCGGCGTCGATGGCGTACTCCATCTTCATCGACTCGACGATCACCACGGGGGTGTCGGGCTCGACCGCCGCACCGACCGCCAGCTCGACGCGGGCCACGGTGCCGGTCAGCGGGGACAAGACGTCAGCCATGCGGTGTCGTTGTAGCCGCCCCGGCGACCGTCACGATCATCCGGCGCGGCGGGCGTCCCCCCGCGGCGTCGGCGACACGGGCCGCCGCGGGTGTCGGCGGGCCGCGGTGCGGGTAGCAGTCCCACCGACGCCGAGCCAGGAGGGAACGGCCATGGCCCGATGCGAGGTCTGCGGCAACGACTACGACAAGTCGTTCGAGGTGGTGGCCGCCGGTGTGCACCACACGTTCGACAGCTTCGAGTGCGCCATCCACCTGATGGCCCCGATCTGCGAGCACTGCGGCTGCAAGGTCGTGGGGCACGGCACCGAGGTCGCGGGCCGGTTCTACTGCTGCGCCCACTGCGCCAAGGAGGCCGAGCACACCGACGCCGTGGTCGACCGCCTCGACACCCTGGTCTGAGCCCGGCCCCGGGCGCGGCGCCAGCAACCGTGTTGCGAGGCAATGGGTTCCGCCGCCCCGAGGTCGAGGCCATGGGTTCCGGATCCGGAACCGTGGCCTCATCCTCGACCGAACGGAACCTCCGACCTCGGGCTCGTGGCGGACCGTCGGACCCTCCGACCTCGGGCTCGTGGCGGACCGTCGGACCCTCGGCCGCCGCACCCGGACGACCGGCCGGCGGCGACGTCAGCCGGTGACGGCGCCGGCCTCCCGCAGCGCGGCGACGGCGGTCGGCGAGTAGCCCAGGTCCGCCAGGACCTCGTCGGTGTGCCCGCCCGCCTCGGGAGCCGGCCGGTCGACCGCCGCCGGCGTCCGGCTGAAGCGCGGCGCCGGCGCGGGCTGGGGCACGCCGTCGACCTCGACCACGGTTCCCCGGGCGACGAGGTGCGGGTCGGCCAGCGTCTCCTCGGTGGTGTTGACCGGCGCGACGCAGGCGTCCCGCCCGGCGAAGTGCGCCACCCACTCGTCACGGGTGCGGGTCAGGAACGTCGCCGCGAACCGCTCGCGGGTGGCGGGCCAGGTCGCCTTGTCGTTCTGCGGGCCGAGGGCGTCGGCGTCGAGGTCGAGCCCCGCCACCAGCGCGGCGTAGAACTGCGGCTCGATCGCCCCCACCGCCACGTAGCGCCCGTCGGCGCACAGGTAGCTGTCGTAGAACGGCGCCCCCGAGTCGAGCAGGTTGGTGCCCCGTTCGTTCGTGAAGTACCCCGAGCGCAGCGCCATGAAGAAGGGGGCCATGAGCAGCGCCACCCCGTCGACCATGGCGGCGTCGACGACCTGCCCCTCCCCCGTGTGCCGGGCGGACAGCACGCCCGACACGACGCCCAGGGCCAGCAGCATCCCGCCGCCACCGAAGTCGGCCACGAGGTTGAGCGGCGGCGTCGGCGGCTGGCCGGCCCGACCGATGTGGGCCAGCGCGCCCGCCACCGCGGCGTAGGTGATGTCGTGTCCGGCCTCGGCCGCGTACGGCCCCTCCTGGCCCCACCCCGTCATGCGGCCGTAGACGAGGCGCGGGTTGCGGTCGAGGCACGGCTCGGGCCCGACGCCCAAGCGTTCGGCGACGCCGGGCCGGAACCCCTCGATGAGCACGTCGGACTCTGCGGCGAGGCGCAGGACGACCTCGACGCCCTCGGGGTGCTTGAGGTCGACCGCGATCGAGCGGCGGCCCCGGTTCATCACGTCGAACTGGGCGAAGCCCGACCCGCCGCCGGCGCGGTCGACCCGCACGATGTCGGCGCCGAGGTCGGCCAGCACCATCGCCGCGAACGGCGCCGGCCCGATGCCGGCCAGCTCGACGATGCGGACGCCGTCGAGCGGCCCCGTCACCGTGCGCCCCGCCGTCTGGCGGCCGGCGCTCCGGACGGCGCGGGGGTCACCGCTGGGAGCCCTCGGCGGCGAGGATGCCACCGAGCGCCAGGAGCTGCCGGCTCTCCCCTCCGAAGGCCAGCTCCAGCTGCTTGGCCAGCAGGAAGTAGCGGTGCAGCGGGTAGTCGCGGTCGACGCCCATGCCCCCGTGCAGGTGGGCGGCGGCGTGGACGACGCGGTGCCCGCCGAGCGAGGCGAAGTACTTGGCCACCGCCACCTCGCGGTCGGCCGGGGCGTCGTTGGCCAGCCGCCAGGCGGCCTGCAGCATCGTCAGCCGGATGGTCTGGGCGTCGACGTAGGCGTCGGCGGCCCGCTGGCCGACCGCCTGGAACGTGGCGATGGGCCGGCCGAACTGCTCACGGCTGGTCGTGTACTCGCCGGTGATCCGCACCGCCTCGGCCGTGAGGCCGGCCATGACCGCGCAGGCCGCCACCGTGGCGTGCTCGAGGAGCCAGCGCAGCGCCGAGCCGTCGTCGACCGGACCGAGGACGGCGTCGTCGCCCAGACGGACCCCCGCCAGCGTGACCAGGGCGTCGGGCGTGCCCGACGTCGTGTCCTGCCGGTCGCGGGTCACCCCGTCGGCGGCGGCCGGCACGAGGAACAGTGCGACGTCGCCGCCGTCGGTCGTGGCCGGGACGACGATCGTGTCGGCGACCAACCCGGCGGGGACGTTGGTGCGGGTGCCGTCGAGCACCCAGGCGTCGCCGTCCCGGCTCGCGGTCACGGTCGACGGCCGGGCGGGATCGCCGAGCGGCTCGGTCAGCGCCGCGGTCAGGACGGTCGTCCCGGCGACGACGCCGGGCAGGAGCGCCGCCTGCTGGTCGGCCGTGCCGAAGCGGGCCACCGGCAGGGCGCCGAGCGCGAGCGTGGCGAGCGCGGGGACCGGGGCGGTGCGCCGGCCCACCTCCTCCAGCACCATCGCCACCTCGAGCACGCCGAGGCCGGCGCCCCCGTGCTCGGCCGGAACCGCGATGCCGAGCAGCCCGGCGTCGGCCATGGCGGCCCACAGGTCGCGGTCGAAGCGCAGGTCGTCGGCCTGCTCGACGGCCCGGATGGCCTCGGGTGTGCTCTTGTCGCCCAGCAGCTTGGCGGCCACGTCGATCGTGGCCTGCTGCTCGTCGCTCAGGTCGAAGTCCATGTCGGCAGCTCGCGTGGCCCTGGCTCTCGCAATCCGACTGTCGGTGCCCCAACGGTCTCCCGCTCGGCCTGTGTCCCCTCCGGCCTCCTGGGGCCTGGCTCTCGGGCAAATTCCGTACTGCCGGGCCCGGCAACGCCTCCCGCTCGGCCTGTGCCTGCCTCAGCGCTTGGCCATCGGCATGCCCATGCCGAACGCGGCGATCAGGTCCCGCTGCAGCTCGTTGGTGCCGCCCCCGAAGGTGAGGATCAGCAGGCTGCGGTACATCTGCTCGAGGCGCGAGCCGAGCAGCGAGCCGGGAGCGTCCTCGGTCAGGTACGACCGCTCGCCCAACACGTCCATGAGGAGGCGGAACGACTCGAGGTAGTGCTCGGTGCCGAACACCTTGATCGTGCTGGCGTCGGCCACGTCGAGCTGGCCCCGGGTGGCGTCCCACGCCACCTTCCAGTTGGCCAGGCGCAGGAACTCGAACCCGGCGTACGCCTTGGCCAGGTTGATCTGCACCCACTCCTGGTCGATGACCCGGCGGCCGTCGGGCAGGGTGGTCTCGCGGGCCCAGTCGATCGTCTGGTGCAGCATCGCCTCGGCCATGCCGGGGCTGCACAGCGTGACCCGCTCGTGGTTGAGCTGGTTGACGATGAGCTTCCAGCCGTCGTTCTCGCCGGCCACCAGGTTCTCGGCGGGGATGCGCACGTCGTCCCAGTAGACCGAGCAGATGTCGTGCGACGACAGCAGGTGCAGCGGCGTGCGCTCGATGCCCGGGCTGTCCATCGGGGCGATGAACAGCGAGATGCCACGGTGGCGGCTGTCCTCGTCGCCGGTGCGGGCGGCCAGCCAGCAGTAGTCGGCGTCGCTGGCCAGGCTGGTCCACATCTTCTGGCCGGTGATCACGTAGCTGTCGCCGTCGCGCACGGCCTTGGTGCGCAGCGAGGCCAGGTCGGTGCCGGCGCCCGGCTCGCTGTAGCCGATGCAGAAGTGGAGGTTGCCCTTGAGGATCTCGGGCAGGAAGCGCTGCTTCTGCTCGTCGCTGCCGAACTCCATGATCGTCGGGGCGACGGAGTTGATCGTGAGCATCGGGACGGGAGCGCCCGCCCGCATCGACTCGTCGAAGAAGATGAACTGGTCGATCGGCCCGCGGCCCTGGCCGCCGTACTCGGTGGGCCAGCCGATGCCGAGCCAGCCGTCGGCGCCCATCTTCTTGACGACCTCGCGCATGACGGGTCCCACGCCCTCTGCGTGGCGCAGCTCGCGGACGGTGTCCTCGTCGAGAAGCTCGTCGTAGTAGGCGCGCAGCTCGCTGCGGAGCTGCTCCTCTTCGTCGGTGTACGCCAGGTGCACGTGCCCCTCCTGCTCCGGTCGGGGGCCAGTATGGCGCGCGACGAGAACGCGTTCTACTTCAGGGCTCGGGCTCGGGTGGCCGACGACGGGACGGCGCGCTCAGGCGGCGCGCAGGGGCTCGTACGTGCCGTTGCGCTCGTAGGCCCAGCCCGGGCCCCGGAACACGTAGCCGAAGCCGGTCGCGCCAGGTCGGCGCCCGGGCGACGTCGCGCAGGATGTCGGCGTGCTCGTGGGTGGCGATGCGGACCGGGTTGAAGGTGTCGATGTTCGTGGTGAGGCCGTAGACCACCGGCTCGTCCTCGCGCTGGAACGTGCCGAAGAGCCGGTCCCACACGATGAGGATGCTGCCGTGGTTGCGGTCGATGTAGCTGCCGGTTGCTGCCGTGGTGCACGCGGTGGTGCGACGGCGTGTTGAGCACCTCCTCGAGCCGGACCCAGCGTCCCGATCGTCTCGGTGTGGATCCAGAACTGGTAGAGCAGGTTCACGCCCCGGGCCGTCTCGATCAGCTGCGGGTCGGAAGCCGGCCAGCGCCATGCACGCTGTAGGGGACGAACATGCCGAAGCGCGTCGGCCACCGGCTGTCGCAGCGCGGTCGACAGGTTGTAGCGCTCGCTCGAGTGGTGCACGACGTGGATCGCCCACAGCCACCGGCTCTCGTGCATGGCCCGGTGGTTCCAGTAGTAGATGGCGTCCCAGGCCGCCATGGCGCCGGCGACGGCCAGCGCGCCCGCCGCCGAGGTCGCGCCGGTGCCCCGAGCGCCGCCACACCCGGGCGACGGCCGTGCGGGTGGCCCAGGTCGTGGCGGCCGCGGTCACGCCGGCGGCCACGGTGGTCACGGCCGCCGAGCCGGCCACCCGACGGGCGGCCCGGGAGATGCGGGCCAGGCGGGCGGACCGCGACGGCGGCGCCCCGGCCGCGCCCGGCTCGGAGGCCGTCGCATCCGGCGGCGGCCAGCACGGGGTTCACCGACTCCGCCGGTCGGGGAACGGTGCCCGCCTCGCTCGCACGCGATCTCGGCGCGCCGGGCCACGAGGTCGGCCGCGGTGACGACGGCGGCGCCGCCGACGGTGGCGGCCACCAGCGCCCTCCCCCACCGGCCCTTCCCGGGCGTGACCGGGCCGAGCAGCCGCGGCATCACCAGGGGGGCGACCAGGCTGGCGACCCCCATCGACAGGCTGGCCAGGGTGTCGCGTCGCTCGTAGTCGCCCGCCGAGGGCCCCTCGGCCGCACGGCGTCGCTTCAGCGCACGGTGCTCGAGCGCCATGGCGCCGAAGTAGAACGGGACGGCCACGACGGTCAGGTCGACGGCGCCGTTGCCGCGAGGTGTGCGCATGCCGGCCTCCGGGCCGCGGACGAGACGATGCCACGCCATTCTGCCGAACTGCGGCCCCCACCAGGGAGGACGTGACCCGTCGAGTGTGGTCGCCCGCATCCGCCGGCGCCAAACACGAACGCGGGCGGACACCATGTGGCCCGGCCGTCGGCCGCCGCCCGGCCGGCTCCCCGCGTCACCGAGCCAGGGGCCGGTCGATGACGCTACCGTCAGCGCCGTGCCCGATCCGACCCCGTCGGCGACGAGCCCGTTCGTCGCCGAGATCGCCCCGATCGACTGCCCCGACGACGAGATCCGCCGCTTCCTGGCCGACGCCGAGCTGCAACCGCTGCTCCCGGCGCTCGCCTACGCGACGGGCGACATGTCGCTGCTCCGCGACGACCTCCGGCCCGACCCGCTGCTGCTGGCGTTGCCGGCCGGCGGGTTCACCGACGAGCAGGCGGCGACCATCCGCGCCCTGGCGCTCGACACGCTGGTCGCCTTCCGCGACGGCGGGTGCGTCCCGGCCGCCCCGCCGACCGACGCCGACGTGCTGCGCATCATGAGCCACGCCGTCGGCGGCTTCGACGTCGCCGCCTACCTCCCGCTGCTCGAGGAGGAGCTGTCCCATCGCGGCGAGGACCGGCGCGGGCCCGACGTGGCACAAGGACGACGTCGCCCCCGATGCCGACTTCAGCGTCGCTCGTCATCGGCGCGGGCATGTCGGGCCTCCTGGCCGGCCACCGCCTCGCCCAGGCGGGCGTCGACTTCCTGATCGTCGAGAAGAACGACGACGTCGGCGGCACCTGGTACGAGAACAGCTATCCGGGCTGCCGGGTCGACAACCCCAACCACAACTTCAGCTACTCGTTCGCCCAGCGCCACGACTGGCCGTTCCACTACTCGACCCAGCCGGTGCTGCACGGCTACTTCCGCGACTGCGCCGACGCGTTCGGCCTGCGCGACGGCATCCGCTTCCGCACCGAGGTGCGGTCGGCCACGTGGTCGGACGACGACGAGCGCTGGACCGTCGAGCTGCGAGGGCCCGACGGCGACGAGACCGTCGTCGTCGACGCCGTCATCAGCGCCGTCGGGCAGCTCAACCGCCCGCACATGCCCGAGATCCCCGGCATCGACGACTTCGCCGGGCCCGCGTTCCACTCGGCGCGGTGGCGCCACGACGTCGACCTGACCGGCAAGCGCGTCGCCGTCATCGGCACCGGGCGCCAGCGCCATGCAGTTCATCCCCGAGATCGCCCCCGACGTCGCCGAGCTGCTGGTGTTCCAGCGCACCCCGCCCTGGATGGTGCCCGACGCCCGACTACCACGAGGCGCGTGCCCGCCGGGCTGACGCTGGCTCTACCAGCACGTGCCGGCCTACAGCGAGTTCAACCGCTTCTGCATCTTCTGGAAGATGGGCGACGGCGCGCTCGACAGCGTGCGGGTCGATCCCGACTGGGACCGAGCCGGGCTCGGTCGGGCCGATGAACGCCATGGTGCAGATGCTGTTCACCGAGTACCTCAAGGGCGAGTTCGCCGACCGGCCCGACCTGCTCGAGGCGTGCACGCCCGACCTACCCGGCCGGCGCCAAGCGGATGATCCGCGACAACGGCGTCTGGGCGGGGGCGCTCAAGCGCGACAACGTCCGCCTGCTCACCGGCGGCGATCCGCGAGATCACGGCCGACGGCGTCGTGACGGCCGACGGCGTGGCGCACGACGTCGACGTGATCATCTACGGCACCGGCTTCACCGCGTCGAAGTTCCTCACGCCGATGACGGTGAAGGGGCGCGGCGGGCGCGACCTGCACGAGCAGTGGGACGGCGAGGCCCGCGCCTACCTGGGCGTCACCGTGCCCGGGTTCCCGAACCTGTTCTGCCTCTACGGCCCGAACACCAACATCGTCATCAACGGCAGCATCATCTACTTCTCCGAGTGCGGCGTGCGGTACATCCTCGGCCTGCTCGGGATGGCGCTCGGCCGCGGCCGCCGCGCGCGTCGAGGTGCGGCCCGAGGTGCACGACGAGTTCAACGCCGCGTCGACGCCGAGAACGCCCGCATGGCCTGGGGCGTCAGCGACGTGAACAGCTGGTACAAGAACGCCAGCGGGCGGGTCGTCCCAGAACTGGCCCTTCACCCTGCTCGAGTACTGGCAGCGCACCAAGGCCCCCGACCCGGCCGACTACACCCTCACCTGACCCCGGACCCTGAACGCGTTTCCCCAGCGAGATTCGGTCGCTGGAGCGACCGAATCTGCGGGGGAAATCCTGATTCTGGGGGTCTCAGCCCTCTTGTTCGGTGGGGCGGACCAGGAGCTCGTTGATGGCCACGTGGCGGGGGCGGGTGACGATGTAGGAGATGGCGTCGGCGATGTCGTCGGCCTCGAGCCGCTCGATGCTGGTGAAGCGCTTGATCGCCTGGTCACGGATCTCGGGCCGGATGTGGGTGGCCAGCTCGGTGGACACCGCGCCGGGCTCGACCAGCGAGACCCGCACGTGGCGGCCGGTCACCTCCTGGCGCAACGACTCGCTGAAGGCGCCGACCCCGTGCTTGGTCAGGTTGTAGACGCCCGACCCCGACCGAGACACCCGCCCGGCCACCGAGCTGATGTTCACCAGGTCGCCGACCCGGCGCGGCCCGCCCTCGGCCGCGGCCAGCAGATGCGGGAGCGCGGCGTGGGCCACGTACAGGAGACCCTGCAGGTTGAGGGCGACCATGCGGTCCCACTCCTCGACCGGGGCGTCGACGATGGGGCCCAGCAGCATCACGCCCGCGTTGTTGACCACGGTGTCGAGCCGGCCCAGCTCCGCGACGGTGCGCTCGACCGCGTCGATCGCCTGCTGCTGCTCGGTCACGTCGGTCTCGAGCACGAGGGCGCTTCCGCCCTTCGCCCCGATGTCGGCCGCCAGCTCGTCGAGGCGGTCCTTGCGCCGCGCCACCAGGGCGACGGCGGCCCCGTCGGCGGCCAGCGCCCGGGCGGTGGCGGCACCGATGCCGCTGCTGGCGCCGGTCACGAGGGCCACGGTTCCGTCGAGTCGATCGGTCATGCCGTCAGGTGTACCGCTTCGAGCGCACTCGAACGCAAGGGATGTCCCGCGCGGTGTCGAGCTCGCCACCCAGCTCCGGCCGACGGATGGCACCACCAACCCCGGGTGCCCGTCACGGAAGGACGAGCCCGATGCCCGGACGGGCTGACCGCCGCCCGGCTGCCGGGTCAGCGCCGGGTGAACGTGATCGGCATCGACTTCACGCCGTTCACGAAGTCGGACCGGAGGCGGCGGGGCTCGGCGGCGGGCGTGAACCCGTCGAGGCGGTCGACGAGCTGGCGCATGATCGCCCGGATCTCGGCCCGGGCCAGGTTGGCGCCCAGGCAGTAGTGCACGCCGGTGCCCCCGAAGGCCACGTGGTCGTTGGGGGTGCGGCCGACGTCGAACCGGTGCGGATCGGCGAACACCTCTTCGTCGCGGTTGGCCGACATGTAGTAGAGGACGACCTTGTCCCCCGCCGCGATCGGCTGCCCGCTGAGCTCGGTGTCGACCGTGGTGGTGCGCCGGAAGTTGTGGATCGACGTGCCCCAGCGCAGCATCTCCTCGACGGCGGTGGGCCACAGGTCGGGGTCGGCCTGCAGGCGGCGGTGCTCGTCGGGGTGGTCGATGAGCGCCTGCATGGAGTGGTTGATGAGGTTGCGGGTGGTCTCGTTGCCCGCCACGACCAGCGTCACGAAGAACAGGTTGAGCTCGAGGTCGTCGAGGCGCTCGCCCTCGACCTCGGCCTGGACCAGAGCCGTCATGAGGTCGTCGCGCGGGTTCGCCCGGCGATCCGCCGCCACCGCGTCGCAGTAGGCGTAGATCTCGGCGGCGGCCGACTCGGTGGAGGTGGACTCGTACTGGAAGTCGGGGTCGTCCCTGCCGACGAGCATGTTCGACAGCTCGAACATGCGGTGCCAGTCGGCCTCGGGCAGGCCGATCATCTCGCAGATCATCTCGAGGGGCAGCTTGGCGGCCACGTCCTCGACGAACTCGCACTCGCCCCGGTCGACCACGTCGTCGACGATGCGCTGGGCCCGCTTCTCGATCGTCTCGACCAGCTGGCCCACCATGCCGCGGGGTGAACCCGCGGCTCACGAGGCGCCGGTAGCGGGCGTGCTTCGGCGGGTCCATGTTGAGGATCGTGAGGCGGATCTGTGCCAGGGCCTCGTCGGTCTGGTCGTCGACGAACGTGCCGCCCAGCTCGGAGCTGAACGTCGTCGTGTCGCGGCTCGCCTTCACCACGTCGGCGTGGCGGGTGACCGCCCAGAAGCCCGGGCCCGTCGGGCTCGGGATGCCAGTGCACGGGCGCCTCGCGCCGCAGCAGGTCGAACGCCTCGTGCGGGACGCCCTGCGCCCAGGCGTCCTCCAGCAGGTCGATCTCGTCGAGTCGCATCACGTGTCCCCCAGGGGTGAAGGGTCGGGTACGGCGGTCAGGGCAGGGCGGGCGGACCGGGCGGACCGGGCGGGCCGGGCGCGCGCCGTGCTCGGGCGGACCGGCGACGGCCGGCGGGTGCGCCCTCGTGGGCTCGCAGCACGCCACGCAACGAGGCGACGACGGCGGCCTCGTCGAGGACCGTGGGGTCGAGCCGGTAGATCATCTCGAGGCCGAGGAGCGTGCCGACCACCATCGTGGCGGCCTCTCGCGACGAGGCGAGCGGGGCCATCAGCCCCTCGTCCGCCCACTCGTCGAAGGCGACGGCGAGCGTCGCGGACTCGGCCCGGTAGCGCTCTGCGAGCCGGGCGCGGGCCCCGTCGTTGCCGGGGCGGTTGGCCCACACCCACATCTCGTGCTCGAACTGCACCCAGTCGCGGGCGGCAGCCGGCGGGTCGGCGAAGTTCCGCCACAGGGCGGCCAAGCGCTCGTCGAGCGAGGTCGCGGCCTCGATGTCGGCGAACATCGACTCGGCGACCACGTCCTTCGACGCGTCGAGCAGCTCGACGATGAGCCCGTCCTTGCTGCCGAACTGGCCGTAGAGCGAGCCCGACGTGCGGTCGGCCCGCTCGGCGATGGCGTCGACCGACGCGCCCTCGATGCCCTGCTCGGCGATCACGGCCGCCGCGGCCGCCAGCAACCGGGCCCGGGTCTCGACGCTGCGCGCCTGGCGGGGCCTCGACATGCCGGCGAGCATAGACACGAACCGTAACGTGCGCTACAAATTGTTGTCCGGCGAGCGTGAGAGCATGCTGCTGTCCACCGCCACGGGGACGACGACGAGGGGAAGCGATGGAGTTCAACCTGGCCGACCTGTTCGAGCACGCCGTCGACACGTGGCCCGACCGCGAGTACCTCGTCGCCGACGGCCGGCGCCGCACCTACGGCGAGATGGACGCCCGGGCCAACCGCCTCGCCCACCACCTCGCGGCCCAGGGCATCGGCCCGGGCGACCACGTCGGCATCTACGGCGTGAACTCGGTCGAGTGGATCGAGAGCCTGTGGGCGATCTTCAAGCTGCGGGCCGTCTGGATCAACATCAACTACCGCTACGTCGAGGACGAGCTCGCGCTACCTGTTCGGCAACGCCGACCTCAAGGCGCTGGTGCACGACTCGGCGTTCACCGATCGGGTCGACGGGCGTGATGGCCCACATGCCCGACCTGCGCCACCGGGTCGGTGATCGGCGGCGACTTCGAGGACGCGCTGGCCGAGGGGTCGCCCGAGCGCGACTTCGCCCCCCGCTCGGCCGACGACCGCTACATCCTCTACACGGGCGGCACCACGGGCATGCCCAAGGGCGTCGTGTGGCGCCACGAGGACGTGCTGTTCGCCCTCGGCGGCGGCATCGACTTCCTCACCGGCGAGCGGGCGACGGCCCCCGAGGACATGGTCGCGCGCGGCCAGAAGATGGGGTTCGCCCTCACCTTCCTGCCCATCGCCCCGCTCATGCACGGCGCCACCCAGTGGGCCGTCATGGGGCAGAGCTTCCAGGGCAACAAGGTCGTGCTCATGGGCCAGTTCGACGCCCACGAGGTGTGGCGCCTCGTCGAGGAGGAGAAGGTCAACTCGCTGATGATCACCGGCGACGCCATGGCCCGCCCGCTCGTCGAGGCGCTCGACGAGGAGCCGAGCAAGGGGCGCGACCTGTCGTCGCTGCTCGTCGCTGTCGTCGACGGCCGCGGTGTTCTCGCCGTCGCTGAAGGACCAGTTCCTCGACCACTTCCCGAACGTCGTGATGACCGACGCCATCGGCTCGTCCGAGGGCGGGGGCAACGGCATCATCGTGGTCGAGAAGGGCAAGACCGCAGATGAAGGGCGGGCCGACCGTCAGGCCCGTCGGCGGCACCGTCGTGCTCGACGACGACCTGCGACCGGTCGAGCCGGGATCGGGGACGATCGGCCGGCTGGCCCGCGTCGGCGACATCCCGGTCGGCTACTACAACGACCCGGTGAAGACGGCGGAGACGTTCGTCGAGGTCGACGGCACGCGCTACGTGATCCCCGGCGACCTGGCCATGCTCGAGGCCGACGGCTCGATCACGCTGCTCGGCCGGGGCTCGCAGTCGATCAACTCGGGCGGCGAGAAGATCTTCCCCGAGGAGGTCGAGGCCGCGGTCAAGTCGCACCCCGCCGTGTACGACGCCGTCGTGGTGGGCGTGCCCGACGAGCGCTGGGGCCAGCGGGTCGCCGCGGTCGTGCAGCCGCGCGAGGGCATGACCGCCGACGCTCGACTCGGTGCAGGACCACTGCCGCACCAAGATCGCCGGCTACAAGGTGCCGCGCGAGCTGCACGCTCGTCGACGCTGATGCAGCGCTCGCCGAGCGGCAAGCCCGACTACCCGTGGGCCAAGCGGGTGGCCACGGGCGAGGGCTGAGGGCGCGATCGCCGGCGCGAGCCCCGGGGGTCAGGCGTCGCGGGGCCGTTCGACGGGCCAATGCGGGCTGTCGCCCGCCGCGTGGCCGGCGTGGAGATCGGCGACCGCCGACAGCCGCAGGGGCTTGAACGGCCCTGCGGTCACGGCGTCGACGGGCTGGGTGACGAAGCAGACGTGGTCGCCGCCCTCGTCGAGCACCGCCGTCTTCCGCACCACCAGGCGATGGGGGCACGCCGCGAGCACAGGGACACCGTCGGGGCCCGCATCGACGTCGACCGCGGCGAACTTGTCGACCACGTCGCCCGACACGCCGCCGAACAGCGCGGCCAGCGGGCGGTCGGCCTCGGTCAGCAGGTGGATGCCCAGGTGGGTGGCGAGCAGCGCCACCTCGTAGGTGCGGTTGGCCTTGGACAGCCACACGCAGGAGCGCGCCGGGTCGATGCTGCTCTGGGAGTGGAAGCCCACCAGACATCCCGAGCGTTCGCCACCGGCGGCTGCGGTGACCACCACCATGGGCGGATCGAGCGACGCCATCGAGCGCGTCGAAGGGATTGGACGGCGTGGTCATCGCCCGAGGCCTGGCCGGCCTGCGCCCCGCACGGGACGTTCGGCGCCGAGTTGGGCGCGATCGGCGGCGCGGACACCCGCCTGCCAGCCGTCGGCGTTGCGTGCCGTCACGCGCATCGTGCGGGTCTCGGGGAAGGCGTCGCCCACGGCACGGTCGGCGGCGGCGCGGCGGGCGGCGAACAGCGGGACGATGGCGGTGCCGTGCCGGCCGGCATCGGCGGTGGCATCGTCGGTCGCCCGGGCCAGCCGCTCGCCGATGCGCCCGGCGAAGGCCACCAGGAACGCATGGCGGAAGGAGCGGGTCCGGCCGCGCGCTGCCCGCCGCCGCCACCGGCTCGAGCACCATGGCCCGGGTCGCCTGCACCAGCAACGACGTGAACAGCATCTCGACGGCGTCGAGATCGCCGTCGTCGCCGAACACGGTGGAGAACCCCCACTGCTTGGTCCACACCGCCCGGCAGCGGTTGGCGCCGGCGACGGCCGACAGCAGGAGGTAGCGAGCGTTGGCGTAGGGGTCGTCGACCGCCACGCGCCGACCCCCGGCCACCGGCTCGTCGCCGCGGCCGGACTCGAGCTGCGCGCGGTCGATGGCGTACCGGGTCATGAGCTCTTGCGCCTTGGCCGTGAGCGCCTCGGCCTCGTCGGGGAAGGTGGTCGACTCGGCCTTGGCCAGCAAGGACGTCACCTTGTGCAACACGCTCGCATCGGGCCGGAGACGGGGCCCCTCGGCCGCGCCCTCCTCGCCGGGGGCGGGGCCGAGCTTGGGCAGCCGGGGCAGGGAACGCACGTGAGCGAGGGTCGCCACCGCCGCGCCCACGGCCTGCACCCGGGCGACACCCGGCTCGGCGAGCGCCGTGGCGGGACCGGGCCACGGCACCGCCCACGGCCCACCCGACGCGCGCCGAGCGACGCGGCGTCGGCACCGAGGGCGTCGAGCTGCTGGCGCCATCGGGCCGGCACGGTCGCCGCCGGGTGCCGCCGCACCTCGGCGGCCACAGCCCGGACGAGGAGGCGAGCCGCCGCCCGCCCGAGGGAGCGCTCGACAGCTCGGTGCAGGTCGGCCGGCTGCCACCCGCGCTGCCAGGCCTCGGCGACGGCGGCGACGAGCGCGCCGGACAGCGCCCGGTCGACCGGGTCGACCGGGGCGGCCCGGTCGTCGCAGGGCGCGCCACCGTCGGGGGTCGCGGGAGCGGGCTCGCGGGCGAGGGCGTCGACGAGGAGCGCCGACGGCGGCGCGCCGTCACCGCGCGGACGCCGCGGCCGCCTCGATCCGGGCCTCGACCGAGCCGTGCGCTGGGCCCGACGCCCCATCGCGACGTGGGCCCCCGGGTCGGCCGGCACCGCTCGCCCGGCCGGCACGGCGGCTCTCACCCCGTGATGTGCGCGTGCGCTGTCGCATCACTCGATCCTCTCTCGTCACCCCACCCCGGCGGCGGATCCCACCAGGCATGCGAACAAGTGTACCCATCGGGTATGACATCCTGGCCGGGTGCAGTCGCCACCGATCGCGGCGGCCATGCGCGATGTGGCCGGGCCGCAGGGCCGTCGAGCAACGAGTGGCCGGCATGTGCGTCGTCGCAGTGGTCGAATGGCCCAGGGTGGTGCACAATCGCGCCGGCAGGAAACAATCTCGCGGACAGGCCGACAGCGACGGGCGACCGGGCATCAGGCTCGGGCACGGCCCCACGGGTGCGGCCGCGCGCCCGCTCCCGCCCGACAACCAGAGCCACGATTGAGGCAGGCAGGATGCCCGCGACCTTCGACATCGACGTGACCACCCAGGACGACACGCTGGTGGCGCGCCTCACCGGCGAGCTCGACCTGACGTCCCGCGCCGCGGTCGTGGACGCTCTCGTCCCGGCCGTGTCGGCAGGCCGCCTCGTCGCGCCTCGTCGTCGACATGGCGGGTGTGTCGTTCTGCGACTCGAGCGGCCTCGGCGCCCTTCTGGACGTCCGGCGCGCCGCCGCCGACGCCGACGTCGACATGGTGCTGCGCGGCGTCAACCGCCAGGTCGCCCGGCTGCTCGACCTCGCCGACGCCGACGGCTGGCTCGCCCGGGAGTGACGGTGTCGGGGCGGCGGCGCGCCGACGCGGGCGTGTGGGGAACGCCGGGTCGGGCCCAGCCGACCGCGCCGACCCCGCAGCGGCTGTGGCCGCGGATCGCGGCGGTCATCCTGGTCCTCGTGGTCGGCGTCACCGCCGCCGCGGCCGTCGCCCAGAGCGCTCGGCGCGACGCCGAGCAGCGGGAGGAGCTGCTGGCCCAGCAGACCGGCAACCTGGCGGCCGCCACGATCCAGCAGCTCGTGGCCGCGATCAGCGGCGTGTCCGGGCTGCCCGATGCCGAGGGCGTCGTCGACCAACCGTCGTTCGCGGCCTACGCCCTCCGTGCCGTCGAGGCCTCGCCGTTCGAGACGCTGGCGTACGCACCCCAGGTCAGCGCGGAGGGGCGCGCCACGTTCGAGGCCGAGGCCGGGGTGCCCGATCACCGACGAGCCCGGCGGCGCGCCGGCCCCGCCGAAGCCGTCGTACCTGCCCGTCCAGTGGGTGCTGCCGGCCCGGCCGGAGACGCGACGCCTCATCGGGTTCGACCTGACGACCGACGCCGTGCGCCGCGCGGCGATCGAGGAGGCGCGCGACACGGGCACCGCGGTCATCAGCAGCACGGTCCCGTCACGGCCGAACGGCGAACCCGCGGTCTTCGTCGTCCACCCCGTGTACCGGGCCGGCACGCCCGTCGACGCGTCGGTCGACGAGCGACGCGGCCAGCGTGGTCGGGTACGTGACGACGGGTGTGCTCGGCGACCACCTCCTGGCGGCCATCAGCGCGCAGGTGGACGACCCCCTGGGCCTTCGCATCGAGGACGTCGGCGACGGCGGTGCGGCCCCCGGCGCCGAGGAGACCGGCCCGCTGCTGGAGACGAGCCCGGCCCCCGACGGCGGCGTGACGGTCGAGCGGGACGTCGGTGGGCGCACGTGGCGCATCACCGTGGACGACATGGACGACGCGTCGACGGCCGCGCCCTGGTGGCTGCTCGTGGCCACGGTCGCCCTCGCCGGGACCTTGGCCGTGTTCGCGTGGCGGGCGGGCCGGCACCAGCACCAGGTGGCACGGCACGTCGGCGTCGTCGACCGGCTGGCCGACGTCGGCCAGGCGCTCGCCGGCACCACGTCCATCGACTCGGTGGCCCGCGTGGTCTCGGGGGTCGTGCCGGCCGCGCTGTCGGCGACCGAGGCGCGGCTCTCCGTCCCGGCCGCGTCCGGCCGCGCGCCGGCCGGCGGTCCCGGTCCGCCCGACGAGGACGACATCCCCGGCCCCGGCCCGGGTCCGCACAACGACGACGGGGGCCCGGGCGACCACGACGGTCGTGTCACCGTCCGCCGACGCATCCACGACGCGGTCGGCTCCACCGTCGGCACCCTCGACGTCGTCTGGGCCGATGCCGGCGACGTCGACGACGTCATCCTGGGCGGGCTGGCCACGGTCGGGGAGATGTGCGGGCAGGCCGTGGACCGCGCCCGGGTGATCGACCGGGCGCGGCGCGATGCGGTCACCAGCCGGCTCCTGGCCGGCCTCGCCGAGTCGGCCGCCACCGCGGCCACGGCCGACGAGGTCGCCCGGCGGCTCGTGGCCCGGGCCGGCGACGTGCCCGGCGCGACGTCGACCCACATCGGGCTGCTCACCGACGACGGGCGCGCCCTGCGCGTGACGCACCAGGGGCTCGGGCCCGACGGTGCCGAGGTCGAGGTGCGCGGGCTCGATCACCCCTGGCCGATGCTCGAGGCGTTCCGGCGCAACGACGCCGTGCTGCTCGGCGACCCCGACGCCGTCCGGGCCCGCTTCCCCGCCGTCGCCGACGCCATCGAGGCCGCGGGCCTCGAGGCGGTCGCCAGCCTTCCCCTCGTCGGCGAGGACGGCGTGCCCTTCGGGGCGGTGACGCTCGGATGGTCGACCCCGCAGCGCTTCGACAGCGGCCTGGCCACGACGCTGCAGGCCACGGCCGACCTGTGTGCGTCGAGCCTGGAGCGGGCCCGGGCCACCGACCTGGCGCAAGCCGGTTCGACCGCGCTCGCCACGCTCGCCAGCCACCTGTCCGCCGCCCGCAGCTTCGACGAGGTCGGCTCGGCGATCGTCGCCCATGCCACCCAAGGCGCTGTCGGCCGACTTCGCCCTGGTGGGGGTGGTCGAGGGCGACCACCTGCGCCTGCTGGCGCCCGAGGGGCCGACGCTCGGCCCCCTGGCGCCGTACCTCGAGACCGAGCTCTCGGGCGACTTCCCCGCGCTGGCCGCCATCCGCGAGCGGCGGCTGGTCACGTTCGCCAGCCTCGATGACATCGGAGCGGCCGATCCCCGGGTCGCCCGGCGACCTCGACGCCCTCGGCCTGCGGGCCGCGGCGTGTGCCCCGCTGATCGGAGCCGACGGCGACGCGTCGGGGGTCCTCGTCGTGCTGTGGATCGTCCCGCCTCGGTTCGACGACGTGCTCACGGCCCGGCTGCTCGCCGTCGCCGACCTGTGCGCCCAGTCCACTGAGCGATCGCGGCTGTTCGACGCCGAGCACCGGGTCCGGCAGGACCTCCAGCGGTCGGTCCTCCCGCCGTCGACGCCCGTCGACGGGCTCGCAGGTCGCCACGCGCTACCAGCCGGCGGCGGCCGAGGTGGGCATGGGCGGCGACTGGTACGACACCATCGCCCTCGACGACCGGCGGATGTGCCTGGTGGTCGGCGACGTCAGCGGGCACGGTGCCGGCGCGGTGGCGACCATGACCCAGATCCGCACGGTGGTCCACACCCTCCTCGTCGGCGGCATGACGCTGCCCGACGTGCTGGTGCGCACGTCGGCGATGATGCAGCGCGACGGGCTCGGGTACGCCACCGTGCTCCTGGCGATCGTCGACCTGGCCGCCGGGGCGATCGACTACGTGACGGCCGGGCACCCTCCCGCCCTCGTGCGCCAGCCGGGCGGGGCGGTCCACGCGCTGACGGGGGGCCGCCACTCGGTCCTCGGCATCGACCTGGCCGCCAAGCCGGTGGGCTACGTGCCCTTCCCGGTGGGCGCAACCCTCGTCGTGTACACCGACGGGTTGATCGAGCGGCGGGACACCGAGATCGCCACCTCGGTCGACGAGCTCGTCGTGCGCGTCCGCGACGCGGGGTCGCTCGACCCCGATCCCCTGGCCGACCGACTGCTGGCCGCCCGGCCGTCGGCGGGGTCCGACCAGGACGACGTCGCCCTGGTCGTGGCCCAGCGCGTGTCCTGACCGCGCGCGCCCCGCCGCGGCCGGACCGCGGCGCCGATCAGGCGGCGCCGAGGCGCGCGGTGTCGACCTCGGCTGCCGCCCGGGCGAGGCCCTCGGGGTCGGCCGTGGCGACCCCGGCCGTGAACGGCAGTGCGGCGCGGAAGGCCCGCCGGAGCCACTGCACGACGAGGGCGCCGTGGCTGGGCTCGGTCTCGGGGTCGATGGGGCGACGCAAGACGATCTGCACGGCGGCCCGCCGCACCCGCTCGATGTCGGGCTCGACCCCTTCGGCGCGGGAGCGGTGCTCGAGGTGCGACGCGACCATCCCCAGCTCGTCGGCGCCGCGCGTGACCGAGGCGACGAGGGCCGGGACGGCCGCCGCCACCAGGAACGCCGGCGTGCGCTTGGCGAGGAAGCCCAACCGGCGGAACCGGGAGGCGAACCTGAGGGCGACCGCGGCGGTGGTGGCGCTGCCGAGCGCCGGGAGGCGGGGCTTGTCGGCCAGGGCCTTCTGCAGGGCGGCCGGGTCGGCCATGTCCTTGCCCTCGGTGGCGGCCCCCGCGACCACCCGCCGGGTGAGCGACCGCCCGGCGCTCTCGAGCGCGTCGGTGAGCGCCGAGGCGGAGATCGTGCCGGCGCGCCCGACGGCGTCGACGGCCGCACGCACGACGCCGCCCACGTCGTCGGCGACGCCGGGGTCGGACGGGAGGGCGGGGTCGGCGCCCGCGGCGTCGATGGCGGCGTCGATGACGGCGCGGTCGGAGGACGGGTCGTCGGATCTTCCGGTGTCACGCTTCTGCGGGGCCATCGTGGGCGTCCTTGGTCAGGGGTGCGGTCGCCGTCAGGTGTACCCGCTGGGTCGGTGGGGCACACCGCGGCGGCGGGAAGAGGCGCCCCGCGGTCCCGGCCGCCGGCACGAGCCCCTCGACGTCACCCGGGCGTCGGGGAGCCGCCCTCGACCCGGGCCCGCACCCGCGCGAGCGTGCCGTGGTCGTCGATGGCGGCGGTCGACCGCTGCCACATGGCGCGGAACATCTCGTCGCCCCGCTCGGTCACGCCGGCGGTCAGGCGGCCGAGCAGGATGATGAGCGGTCCGTGCAGCAGCCCGTCGACGTAGTCGTCCCAGCAGGCGTCGAGGTCGTAGCCGGAGACGGCCGCGTGGTCGACGAGCGCGCGCGTGGTACGTCCCCACCAGGGCGCGCTCGTGGCGACGCCGATCCTCGACCGGCAGGCAGGTCTCGAGGAAGTAGGCGAGGTCGCGTCCTGGCGGCCCCAGGGCGGTGGTCTGCCAGTCGACCGCCGCCACGCGGTCCGGGGTCGTCGTCGGGGAACAGCAGGTTGTCCAGGCGGTAGTCGCCGTGGAGGACGGCGAACCGCTCGCCGCGCTCGAACATCCACACGGGCAGGAGCGACCGGGAGGCCTCGAGCACCGCGGCCTCGACGGGCTCGAGCTCGGCGGCGAACCGCTCGGCGAAGCCGTCGGCGGCCATCGCGATCACCGGCGCCATGAAGTCGGCGGTGATGACGTCGGTGGTGTCCCCGCCGAGCCACGGCCGGGCGCGCAGCGTCTCGTCGCACCACGTGGGCCCGTGCAGCCCGGCGAGGTTGGTGACCGCGGCCTCGGCGTGGGCCACCGAGCACCCGGCGATCTGGTCGCCCTGGCGGGCGTCGGCCAGGTCCTCGAGCACGAGGACGAAGCGAGGGGCGCCCTCGGCGATGGCGGCGTAGAGGCAGCTCGGCGTGCGGGCCGACACGCTGCTCGGCCAGCTCGGCGTAGAACGCGACCTCCTTGGCGTAGGCCATGGCCGCCATCGCCGACTCGACGTCGGCCCGGGCGTACTTGACCACGACCGTGCGCTCGGTGCCGCCGCCGAGCTCGAGGTGGGCCCGTACCGTCGCCGCCATCTGGCCGGTGCCCACGGGCTCGGTCGTGACCGACCGCACGCTGGACGCGGTGCCCGCGGTGCCGAGCACGGCGTCGAACCACTGCGGTGTGAGCTGCTCCGTGTCGTCGACGACCGCGGGGTCGGGTCGGGTGCCCGGTGCGGTCATCGACGTTCCGGCGTCGGTCATCGGTTCCCCTCGGTGTGCCGAGCGCCGGTCGAGCGCGGCCGCGTGGCCTGCACGGTAGGCCGCTCGGTGCCTCCCGTCGCCGAAACGCGTTCTAGTCTCGCTGGCACGACGACTGACACGACCGTCATGGCCGGCGGCGCTGGAGAAGGGGCCACAGCGATGGACGTCCGGGTGATCGACCTGCTCGACGGGGACTTCTACGTCGACGACCCCTACGCCGCCTATCGGTGGATGCGCGAGAGCGCCCCCGTCTACTGGGACGCCACGAACGAGCTGTGGGGCGTCTCTCGCTACGACGACATCGTCGACGTCGAGCGGCGCAAGGACGTGTTCGTCAACTCCGACCAGGCCAAGGGTGGCTACCGGCCCAACATCCCCGCCGACCCCGCCATCATCGGCCTCGACGACCCCCTCCACCACCAGCGTCGCAACCTCGTGTCCCGCCGCTTCACCCCCCGGGCGGTCGGCGCCCGCGAGGCGCACGTGCGCGACACCGTGCGGGGCCTCGTCGACGCGGTCGAGGCCGGCGGGCGGCACCGCCGAGATCGTCGACCAGCTCGCCGCACCCCTGCCGGCCATGACCATCGCCTGGCTGCTCGGCTTCCCCGAGGAGCGCTGGCCCGAGCTCAAGGTGTGGTCCGAGCGCACGATCGAGATGGGTGGCGGCCCGCGCTACTTCAACGAGGACGGGATGCTGGCGGCCATGGAGTTCGCCCAGGCGGCCAGCGACCTCCACGCCGAGAAGTCGCGGTGCCCGGCCGACGACATCATGTCGATCTGGACCGCGGCCGAGGTCGACGGCGAGCCGCTGACGTCGACATGGTCATCTCCGACTGCCTGCTGCTGCTCGACGGCGGCGCGGAGACGACGCGCACGGTCATCGCCCGCACCATCCTCGACCTCATCGCCCACCCCGACCAGTGGGCCGCGCTCGAAGGCCGGCGCGGACCTGACGGTGGCCACCGAGGAGTTCATCCGCTGGGTCACCCCGATCCACAACATGTGCCGGGTGGCGGCCGTCGACGCCGAGGTCGGCGGGCCAGCCGATCGAGGCCGGGCAGCAGCTCGTGCTCATGTACAGCTCGGCCAACCGGGACCCGGCCACTTCGCCGACCCCGAGCGCTACGACGTGACCCGCTCGCCGAACAACCACATCGCCTTCGGCTTCGGCACCCACTTCTGCCTGGGGGCCGCCCTGGCCCGCATGGAGATCCGCCTGTTCTTCGAGGAGCTGGTGCGCCGGGTGCGGTCGATGCGCCTGGTGCCGGGCACCGAGCCGGTCGAGATGCCGAACGCGTTCGTGTACGGGCTGCGGTCGGCCCAGGTCGAGTTCGAGTTCGAGCCCGCCTGAGGCGGCCCGACGGCCGACCGGGCGTCGGCCTTGCCGACCCTGCGGTCAGGTGACCGGGTACGTGAGGCCGATCTGGGCGCGGATCTCGTCCAGCGTCCCGGCCAGGGCCAGCGTCTCGTCGAGCGGCATGATCGGGCTCTCGGTCAGCCCCTCCCGCAGGCAGCGGTGGACCTCGATCGCCTGGAACCGCAGGCCCTCGCCCTCCCACGGCGCGTCGATGCGCTCGGTCGCGCCCGCCGCGCCCGACCACCAGGTGGTCGGGGGCGTGCATGAACGGCGGCACCTCGATCCACCCGTCGGTGCCCGAGATGCGGGCCGAGCACGACAGGCCGGTGCGGATGGCCGCCTTGATCACCCCGAGGCGACCGCCCGGGTGGTGGAGCACGGCGGCCACCTGCTCGTCGACGCCGGTCTCGCCGATGTGGCCGTCGGCGACCACCCGGTCGGGGTGGCCGAGCACCATCGCCACCAGCTGGGCCGTGTAGATCCCGAGGTCGAGCAGCGCGCCGCCGCCGAGGGCGACGTCGAAGAGGCGGTGGGCCGGGTCGATGTCCCGCCGGAACCCGAAGTCGGCCTCGACCAGGCGCGGGTCACCGACCCGTTGCTCGCCGAGCAGGTCCCGCAGCACGGCGTACGCCGGCAGGAACCGGCTCCACAGCGCCTCCATCAGGAACAGCCCTCGCGAACGGGCGTCGGCCACCATCGCACTGCCCTGCAGTCGGTTGAGGGCGAACGGCTTCTCGCACAGCACGGGCTTGCCCGCGGCGAGGAACAGGCGCGTGTCCCGTTCGTGGGCGGCGTGCGGCGAGGCGACGTACACGACGTCGACGTCGGGGTCGGCCGCGAGATCCTCGTTGCGTCGGGTGCCAGCGCGGGGCGTCGTGCCTGTCGGCGAAGGCGGCGGCCCGCTCGGCCGACCGGGAGCCGACGGCGACGAGCTGGGCGTCGTCGAGCTGGGCCAGCCCGGTGGCGAACGTGTCGGCGATGTGTCCGGTGGAGGAGATGCCCCAGCGGATGGGGTCGGTCACGACGGGGAGCCTACGTCCGCACCGCCCTCCCGAGCCCGAACCGGCGTCCGCGGTTGCGGGCAACTAGTGTCTGGACACATGTCCAGTCTGGTGTCCATCGACGAGGCGGCGGCCGGCCGCGACGCCACCCGGCGCCGGCTCTCCCCGCGTCAGGCGGCCACCGTCGCGCCGCCTGACCGAGGCGCTGCTCGCCGAGCTGGCCGCGGTGGGCTACGACGGCCTGACCGTCCGCTCGGTGGCCCGCCGGGCGGGCGTGGCGCCGGCCACCGCCTACACGTACTTCACGTCCAAGGCCCACCTCGTGGCCGAGGTGTTCTGGCGCCGCCTGCGCGCCCTGCCCGATCCCGAGCTCGACCGGGCGGCGCCGGCCCACGAGCGGGTGGCGGGCGCGCTGCGCGCCCTGGCCGACCACGTGGCCGCCGAGCCCGCGCTGGCGGCGGCGTCGACCCCCGCCCTGCTCGGGCCCGATCCCGACGTCCACCACCTGCGCGACCGCATCGGCGCCGAGGTCCACCGGCGGGTGCTCGCCGCGCTCGATGCCGACCGGCCCCGGGCCCGCCGGCGGCGCGGACGCCGCCGACCGGGCGGACCTCGCCGACGCCGTCGACCTCATGCTGGCCGGCGCCCTCCTGCGGGCCGGCATGGGCCACATGGCCTACGACGCCCTCGGCGACCGCCTCGCCACCCTCTCCCGCCTCGTGATCGGGGACCGCCCGTGACCGAGCGCCAGCGAGGCCGGCACAGGCGTCGGACCGGCACCGACGTTGACCTGCGGTTCAGCCCCTACGACTACGCCATCCACGAGGACCCCTACCCCACCTACGCCCGCCTGCGCGACGAGGCGCCGCTGTTCCACAACGCAGACGAGGACTTCTGGGCGCTGTCCCGTCACGCCGACGTGATCGACGGCTTCCGCGACACCGCCCGGCTGTCCTCCTCGTACGGAGTCAGCCTCGACGCCTCTGCGTACGGCCCCGACGCCCACCGCACCAGCTCGTTCATCGCCATGGACCCGCCCCGCCACGGCCGGATGCGGGGCCTCGTGTCCCGGGCGTTCACCCCCCGGCGGGTCGAGCAGCTCGAGCCCGACATCCGGGCGCTCGCCCGCGCCCACCTCGACCGGGCGCTCGACGGCGGCGACGACTTCGACCTCATCGCGGACCTCGCCGGCAAGCTGCCGATGGACGTCGTGTCCGAGCTGATGGGGGTGCCGCCGGCCGACCGCGACGAGCTGCGCCGCCTCGCCGACCTGGTGCTGCACCGCGAGCCCGGGCCTGCGCGACGTGCCCGTCGCCGGGATGGAGGCCACGCTCGAGCTGGTCGCCTACTACGCCGACCTCGTGGCCGACCGGCGCCGCCGGCCTGCCGGCGACCTCACCTCCGCGCTCGTCGGGCGCCGAGCTCGACGGCGAGCGGCTGCGCGACGACGACATCATCGCCTTCCTCTTCCTCATGGTCGTGGCGGGCAACGAGACCACGACCAAGCTGCTGGGCCACGCCTGGTACTGGGGGTGGAGGAACCCCGACGAGCGGTCGAAGCCGTTCGCCGACCCCACCCGCATCCCCGACTGGGTGGAGGAGACGCTGCGCTACGACACGTCGTCGCAGTTCATCGTGCGCACCGCCACCGAGGACATCGCCCTGCACGGCGGTGTCGTCCCGGCCAGGGAGCAAGGTCGTGCTGCTGCTGGGCTCGGCCAACCGCGACCCCCGCGCCTTCCCCGATCCCGACCGCTACGACCTCGACCGGGCCCAGGACACCCAGCTCGCCAGCTTCGGCGTCGGGCGCCACTTCTGCCTGGGCGCCTCGCTGGCCCGCCTCGAGGCCCGCGTCACGCTCGAGGAGGTGGTGGCGCGGGTGTCCGACTACGACGTGGACGAGGCCGGCGCCGAGCGCGTCCACTCGGCCAACGTCCGGGGCTTCGCCCGCCTGCCCACGACCGTCACCCGCCGCTGAGCAGGTCGAGCGGACGCGACGGAGGGAGGCCCTGAAGGCCTCCCTCCGCACGAATCTGTCGGAAGCACCTGACCGACCGGTGTACTTGCTCCGGGTGGGACGAGTCCCCAGCGATCGATCAGGCGGTGGACTGGATGGTTTCCACCAAAGTGGTCCGACCAACCGCTCTAGCGGCCAGCCACCTCCAGGGTCCCAGGTCTACCGTCGTTCATGTTTGGACCACCTCCCTTCTCTGGTGGTCGCAATGTACCAACGACCGGGCCGATCGCACCCGTTTTTCGCGCCGCGATCAGAACGTGCCGGATCGGTCACGCCGTCTCGGTCCGTCGGTGCTGCCTGTCGGCCGGCTGTAGCGGGGGGACCAAGTCCCCCGCGTGGGCTGTGCCGAGCGCCCAACCCGCTCGGTCTCAGCCCAGCAGGCCCTCGCCGAGGTAGCCGTCGGCCGAGGTCACGCCGGGGAGGGCGAAGAAGAACCCGCCGCCCTCGGGGCGGATGTACTCCTCGAGCGGCTCGCCGGCGAGGCGCGCCTGGGTGTTGAGGAACTGCGCCATGCGGCGCTGGAACGACACGAACGCCAGGCCCTGGTCGAGCTGGCCGGCGGCGTCGAAGCCCCGCGAGAAGCTGAGCCCGGCGCGGAAGATGAGGTCGTCCTCGGTCTCCGAGGTGCGGGGGTTGGCCAGGCGGATGTGGGCGTCGAGCGGCGTGACCTCGCCGTCGGGGTCGGCCGCGAAGTCGGGGACGTCGGTCTCGACCTCGCCGTCGAGCGGTGCCCCGGTCTCCTTGCGCCGGCCGATCAGCGCCTCCTGCTCGGACAGGCGGGTGCGGTCCCAGAACTCGACGAGCATCCGGATCACCCGCACGACGTGGTACGAGCCGCCGACGGCCCAGGCCGGCTCGTCGTCGCCGGCCTGGACCCACACGTAGCGGTCCATGACGTCGTCGTCGCCGGGGTCGAGGTTGGCCGTGCCGTCGATGAAGCCCATCAGGTTGCGCTTGCCGGCCTCGCCCGGCCGGGCCTCGCGTGCGGCGGTTGTAGCCGTCGAGCATCCAGTGCAGCGCCATCGTGTCGCGGGTGGCCCGGTGCAGCTGGCGCAGGGCGAACAGGTTGATGTCCTCGTGGGCGCTGGTGATGGTGAGCAGCACGTCGCCGTGGGACCGGGCCGGGTCGAGCCGGTCGTTGGCCAGGAACGGCATCTTCTCGAGCGCGGCCGGCCGGCGGTCGGCGAGGCCGTAGCGGTCGTCGAACAGCGAGGCGCCCACCGACACGACGACCGACAGGTCGGCGGGCGGCGGCGGGTTGCCGACGGTGCCGGTGTAGAGCGGCGGGTAGGCGGGGTCGCGGTCCTCGTACGGGTCGCCGGCCATGAGGCGCCGGATCTCGTCGGTGAGGGCGACGAACGTCTCGCGGACCTCGTCGCGGCTCGTCGGCGGTGAGATCGAACGCGGCGAGCAGGCCCTGCTCGTTGGCGGGGTGCGGTGATGCCGGTCTGGTGGCGCGCCCTCGAAGTCGAGGTACTGCGGGCCCGCGACCGCCGGTCGGCGGAGGCGCCGCCCTCGTCGCCGTCGCCGCCGCAGCGCCGCGGCGCCGGCGCGACGCCGGCCGACCGCAGCCGTGGACGCCAGCCCGCCGGCCAGGAACCGGCGGCGGCTCACGCCCGTCATCGTGCGCGCCTGCACCGCCGCCGTCATTCGAGCCCGAGGACGCCCGCCACCGTGGCGAGGTTCTCGGACAGCGCGGCCAGCGTGGTCTGCATCGCGGTCTTGTCGTCCTCGGTGAGCGCGCTGTAGGGCTGGTAGCCGCCGCGCCGTCCTCGTACGTCGTCGAGCTGGGTCGTCGAGCTCGGCGAACTGGCCCTCGATCTCGGCCGACCAGCTCGGGGTCCGCCTCCTCGATGGCCGGGCGTGAGCAGGGCGAACGCCTCTTCGGAGCCCTCGACGTTGGCGGCGAAGTCCCACAGGTCGGTGTCCGAGTAGCGGTCCTCCTCGCCGGTGATCTTGCCGGTCGACACCTCCTCGATCAGCTCGGCCGAGCCGACCGCCAGCGCGGCCGGCGGGATCTCGATGTCGGCCAGCTCGGTCTTCAGGGTCTGCAGGTCGGCGTCGAGCTGGTCGGCGAACGGCGCCGCGCCCTCGGTCGTGTTCTGGCTGAACAGGATGTACTCGATGCGGTGCCAGCCGGTGAACGCCGGGTCGTCCTCGTTCTCGAAGTCGTCGACGCGGGCGTCGACCGTGCCGTCGATCTCCTCGACCAGCCCGGCGATCGGCTCGATGCGCTCCCACCCCTGGCGGGACGGGGCGTAGGCCGCCTTGGCCGCCTCGACGTCGCCGGCGCGCACGGCGTCGGTGAACGTCGTGGTGGCGGCGATCGTGGCGTCGACCTGCTCGTCGACGTACGCCGTGTAGGCCGCCACCGCGTCGTCGACGAGCGGGTTGTCGGTGGTCGAGCCCTCGACCTCGCCGGCGATGCCGCTGGCGCTGCCGCGGCCCGAGGCACGACGCCGACCACCGGAGGCCGAGCCGCCGGCGGACCCCGAGCCGTCGCACTCGTCGCCGATGTTGCGCACGTCGGCGCCGTCGTCGTCGCCACAGGCGGCGACGATCAGCGCCACCGGGAACGAGAGCTGCGAGGAAACGATGACGGAGCACGTGCCCCTCCCGAAGTGGATCTGCCGCCTTGTGGAGGGTGACCCTACTTCACCTGTTAGGGTAGTTACGACTGTGACGTCAGCATGGTGTCCACCGTCGCCCGATCGTGGCGATCGGCTGAGGGTGAGCGCCTGATGGCCGGTTGGGTCGAGGGCCTCCTCGTCTGCGGCGGCGCGCTGCTGGCCTCGTGGGCGGTCCTCGTCGTGCTGGCCGCCCGCCTCCCCGACGGCACGCTCAAGGAGCTGGCTGCGTTCCTCCCGAACTGCGTGCAGACGACGCGGGCGCTTCGCCGCCATCCCGACGTGCCCCGTCGCGCCAAGCTGGCGGTCGGGTTCGCGGCCCTGTGGTGCCTCTCGCCGATCGACCTATCCCCGAGTTCCTTCCGGTCATCGCGCCGCTCGACGACGTGGTGGTCGTCGCCCTCGCCCTGCGCTACGCGGCCCGCCAGGTGCCACGCGCCGTCCTCGACGAGGCGTGGACGGGGAGCCCGGCCACGCTCGCCCGCCTGCTCGGCCCGCGCCGGGTCGCCGCGGCGACCGACGACGTCGCGGGCTGAGCAGCCGAGCCAGGCATCCCGACCAGGGCGGCAGCACCACGGCTGTCGACCCGGCCTGGATGGCGCGGACGAGCGGCTACTGCGCCGCTCCCACGCCGACCGGCACGTCCTCGGGCTCCCGTGGGGCCGGCGCCCGGTCCTCCGCTTCGCCAGGGCGGAGGTCGAGGCGCCGCAGCAGCTGGGCGTTGGCCGCCACCACGATCGTCGAGACGCTCATCAGGATGGCGCCGACCGCGGGCGACAGCGTGATGCCCGCCCACGCCAGCACGCCGGCGGCCAGCGGGATGGCGACGACGTTGTAGCCGGCCGCCCAGGCGAGGTTCTGCACCATCTTGCGGTACGACGCCCGCGACAGCCGGATCACGCCGATCACGCCGCGCGGGTCGCTGCCGGCCAGCACGACGCCGGCCGACTCGATGGCGACGTCGGTGCCGGCGCCGATGGCGATGCCGACGTCGGCCCGGGCCAGGGCGGGGGCGTCGTTGACCCCGTCGCCCACCATGGCGACCGTGCGGCCCCGGGCCTGGAGCTCGGCGACCGCCCGGTCCTTGTCCTCGGGCAGCACCTCGGCGAACACCTCGTCGATGCCGAGGTCGGCGGCGACGGCGTCGGCCACCTGGCGGGCGTCGCCGGTGATCATCACCACCTCGACGCCCATGCGCTGCAGGTCGGCGACCGCCTGCCGGGCCTCGGGCCGCACCTCGTCCTCGAGCGCCAGGGCGCCGACGACCTCGCGCTCGCCGCGCACCAGGTAGATCACGGCCGCACCCCGGGCGACCCACCCGTCGATGGCGGGCCGCAGGGCCGCGGGCACCTCCAGCGCCCGCTCGCGCAGCAGGGCGGGCCCGCCGACCGCGTAGGCGACGCCGTCGACGGTGGCCTCGACGCCTCGGCCGGGCCGGGAGCGGAAGTCCGGTCGCGGGACGGGCGCCGCCCCGCTCGGCCGCCGCGGCCACGATGGCCCGGGCCAGCGGGTGCTCGCTGTCGGACTCGACGCCACCGGCGATCCGCACGACCGCGGTCGTCGTCGAGCCCGGAGGCCGGGTCGGCCGCCACGCCGGTGACCACGTGGGCGCCCTTGGTCAGCGTGCCCGTCTTGTCGAACAGCACGGCGTCGACCGTGCGCATCCGCTCGAGCGCCAGCCGGTCGGTGACCAGGATGCCGGCCCTGGCCGCCACCGCCGTGGCCAGCGAGATCACGAGCGGGATGGCGAGCCCGAGGGCGTGGGGGCAGGCGATGACCAGCACCGTGACCGTGCGGACGATGGCCTCGTCGACGTCGCCGAGCGCCGTCCACACGACGAACGTGACCAGGCCGGCGGCCGTGGCGACGTAGAACAGCAGCGCCGCGAACCGGTCGGCCAGCGCCTGCGCCCGGCCGCCGCTGGCCTGGGCCTCGGCCACGAGGCGCTGGATGCCGGCCAGGGTCGTGTCGTCGCCGACGGCCGTGACCCGCACCCGCAGGGCCGAGTCGGTCGAGACCGTCCCGGCCACGACGGGGTCGCCCTCGCCCCGGGGCACGGGGCGCGACTCGCCGGTGATCGTCGACTCGTCCATCTCGGCGGTCCCGCTCGCGATGATCGCCGTCGGCCGGAACCCGCCCGCCCGAGCGCACCAGCACGACGTCGCCCGGCGCCAGCTCGGCGAGCGCGACGGTCTCGGGCTCGCCGTCGGGGCCGATGCGCTCGGCCTCGTCGGGCAGCAGGGCGGCGAGTGCGGCGAGGGCGCCCTGCGCCTGGCCGATGGCCTTCATCTCCTGCCAGTGGCCCGAGCAGCATGATCGTGACCAGGGCGGCGAGCTCCCACCAGAACTCGAGGTCGAGCACGTCGAGGCTCGTGAGCATCGAGGCCACGTAGGCCACGACGATCGCCATCGTGATGAGCAGCATCATCCCGGGCTGGCGGGCCCGCAGCTCGGCCACGCCCGCCGGCCAGGAACGGCCAGCCGCCCCACCAGAACACGACCGAGCCCAGCACCGGGCCGAGCCAGCTCATGCCGGGGAAGTCGAGGGTGTAGCCGAACCAGTCCATGACCATCTCGCTGGTCACGACGAGCGGGACGGTCAGGGCGAGGCTGAGCCAGAAGCGCCGGCGGAAGATGGCCGGGTCGTGCCCGGCGTGGTCGCCGTGCCCGGCGTGGTCGTGGGCGTGGTCGCCGTGGCGGTGCGCCTCGGGCCCGACGGGTGTCCGCGCTGACCGGCCCGCTCGGCGACGGCCTCCTCGTGCGTGTGGACGGGTGAGCTCGGCATGTCGAAACCTCCGCTCATACCCTATGGGGGTATCGATCGAAGGGCAACCCCGACCTCGGGAGTTCGCCTACCGTGCCGCCGATGGACCTGATCGACACCCTCCGCACCACCGGCGCCGTACGCGAGTTCACCGACGAGCCGGTGCCCGACGACGTCCTGGCCCGCGTGCTCGACACGGCTCGGTTCGCGCCCAGCGGCGGCAACCGGCAGGGCTGGCGGGTCGTGGTGGTCCAGCGACCCCGAGACCCGCCGCCACCTCCGCGACCTCTACCTCGACGGCTGGTACCCGTACCTGGCGCTGGCCTCGGCCGGGCTGACGCCCTGGGGCCGACGCTGGCCGACCGCGAGGCCGAGGCCCGGGCCCTGGCGCAGGTCCCGGCCATCGCCGAGCAGGCGGCCGCGGGCCCGGGCGGGCTTCGCCGAGCAGCTCGACGAGGTGCCCGTGCTGCTCGCCCTGTTCGCCGACCTCGAAGCCCTCGCCACCATCGACCGCGACCTGCCCCGGTACGGCCTCGTCGGCGGCGCCTCGATCTACCCGTTCGCGTGGAACCTGCTGCTGGCCGCCCGCGCCGAGGGGCTGGGCGGCGTCATCACCACGATCGCCACCCGCCGCGAGGAGGAGGTCAAGGCGCTGCTGGGCGCGCCGGACGAGATGGCCCTGGCGGCCGTGATCGTCCTCGGGCACCCGGTGCGGCAGCCCCGCCGGCTCACGCGGGCGCCGGTGGCGGACTGGGCGGTCGTCGACCGGTTCGACGGAGCGCCGTTCGGGTCGGACCGGGTCGCGGGTCAGCGCAGCTGGCCGACCAGCCGCAGCACGTACCAGAACAGCAGCATCACCGACGGCGAAGAGCTGCACCGAGGCGCCGACGTAGGCCTCGGCCGGGTAGCGCCGGATGATCGTCTGGGTCGTGTAGAGGATCGACCCACCCGCGAGGGCGATCATCGCCACCGAGAACCAGACGCCGAGCGAGAGGCCGAAGACGACCGCGGCCAGGATCAGCACGAGCGCGCTGACGCCGCCCCACAGCAGCAGCGGCCGGAGGAACGACAGGTCGCGCCGGGTCACGAACGCCACCGCCGTGAGCCCCGCGAACCCGGCGGCCGTGATCAGCGCGGCCGCGACGACCGTCGATGTCGCCGTTCGGCTGCACCTCGAAGAAGTAGTGGAGGAACGGGGCGAAGATGAGCGCCTGGGCGGCCGCCAGCCCGAACAGACCGGCGTACTGCCGCGACGGGTCGAGGACGTCGTGGGCCGCCGTGGTCGCCAGCCAGTTGACGATCATGAAGCCGCCGAGGAGCAGCAGCCAGGCGGCGCCGTTGCTGACGCGACGAAGTCCCACATCGCCTCGGCCACCCCGAGGTTGATGAGCAGCGCCTCGAACAGGACGAAGGCGCCGATGGCGACGCAGCAGGTGCTGGTAGACGCGGGTGATGAACGTGGCACGCGAGCGGCGTCGTCGAGCGTGGCGACGGGTCGGTAGCCGCCAGCGGTGCGGCGGACATGCGGATATGGCCTCCTGCGGCGCCGTGGAACGTCCCGGGCCTGCGGGTCATCGTATCCAGCCGGCGCGGGTGTGCGGTCGCGCGCTCGGTGTCTCCCCGTGCTCCTGGCCACGTTCCCGTCATCTCGCGTGACGCGTCGACCGCTCAGAGTGATCTCAGCCCTGGTCGATGGCCCGTCCGATGGCTAAGGTGCGCCCACGAGATCATCGCTGGAGCACGGCTTTCCCGAGATCCTCGCCGTGGCGCGTGCGAGCGATCCCGACGCGCTCGCCCACCTGTTCCGCACCTACCAGCCCCGCGTGCTGCGCTACCTGCGGGCGCAGGAGCGCGACATGGCCGACGACCTGGCGGCCGAGGTGTGGCTGGCCGTCGCCCGCGGCCTCGATCGCTTCGACGGCGACGAGCGCGGCTTCCGCGGCTGGCTGTTCACCATCGCCCGCCACCGGCTCGTCGAGCACCGCCGTCGCCAGGCGCGTCGACGCACCGACCCCGTGCCGTCCGACCGCCTCGACGGCGCCGTCGACCGCGGCTGGGGCGGCGATCCCGCCTGGCTCGTCATCGAGCAGCTCGGCGTGCAGCAGACGGTGGAAGAGCTCATCACCGACCTCGCCCCCGACCAGGCCGAGGCCGTGCTCCTGCGCGTGCTCGGCGGGTTCGACGTGGCCGAGGTCGCTCGCATCATGGACCGCTCCCCGGGCAACGTCCGCGTGCTGTGCCATCGCGCACTCAAGCGGCTCGCCGTCCGGATGAGCGAGGAGGCACTGGCGGAATGAACGAGGCGGACGACAACGTGGTCGAGGTCCGCGACCTCGACCAGCTGTTCGAGGAGGTGCTGGCCGGCGAAGTCCGGAACCCCGACGCGCCCGCGTGGTGCGGCGACCTGGCGCGCCTCGTCGCCGGTGCCCGGGCCGAGGCGGCGCCCGGCGAGCTGGCCGCGCAGGACGACATCGTGAGCCGCATGATCGCCGTCCGCCGGGAGCTGCCCCGCGAGGACGACCTCTCGCCCGGAGCGACCCCCGTCCTCACGCCGGTGCCGGCACCGACAGCCTCGACGGCCACGACGGCGCTGGTCACGGACGTCGCCCAACCGGCCGACGCGGGCACCCCCGCGGCGGACGGCCCCTACGTCCCGCGCCACGCCCGCGGCTACCGGGCCAAGCACGCGGCCGACCGCATGCAGACGTCGGCCAACCCGACGGTCCGCTACGTCGGCCGCCTCATCGCGGTGAAGGCGGCCGCCGTGACCACGGCCGTGGTCGTCGGGACCGTGGCCGCCGCCGCGGCCACCACCGGCATCGTCGCCAACGTCGTCGTCCCGGCCTTCACCGACGAGGCGCCCGACGCACCCCCGGCGGGCGAGCCGACCACCACCTCGAGCGGCGACCACGACGACGTCGGGCGGGGCCGGCGACGACGAGCGTCGACGTGACCGTCGCCGTGCCCGACCTGCCAGCTCACGCCGGTGTGCTCGCCCCTCACGCCGGCCAACCCCGGAGCCGGCGCCCGCCCCCATCCGCCCGACCGGTCCGACGGTGCCGACGACCGAGCCCGCTCCCACCACGACGACGACCGAGGCGCCGGCGACCACCACGACCACCGAGGCGCCGCCACCGACCGAGCCCGAGCCGACGACGACGACCACCACCGAGACGCCGCCGCCGACCGATCCCGAGCCGACGTCGACGATGATGGCGTTCGATCCCGAGGCACCGCCGGCCCCGTGATCCGGCGGCCGATCCGCGGCCGACGTGCACGGTTTCGAGAAAATCCTCCGCCGGCTGTAACGCTGAGCGGGGTCACGGCGCGATCTAGAGGGTGCAATCCACTCCATCGGTGCTGGGAGCTGGTCGGGCGGACCAACCACTCCCTCGCAGGAGCCTTCGGGCGTGCGGGCGGTGTACCGATGGAGCAAGGCGAGGAGCCGGGGTCGGGCGGGCGACCCCGGGTCCAGCCCCGTCACCGCACCGCCCGGCGGTGACCCGGGTTCCCGCGCGCCGCAGACTCCCGCGGCGCCCGGGATCCTGCGCGCCGCAGCCCCCCGCGGCGCCGCCGTCTCCCCCGTGCTCAGGCGGGGCGCGGTGCCGTCAGCTCGGTGACGTTGTCGAACAGCACCAGGCGGCGGGCGTCGGGGTCGAGCACCTTGGCGTCGGCCAGGTAGTCGAGCGGTTGCGGCAGCGCCTCGATGTGCGGCCAGTCCGACCCGAACAGCACCCGGTCGGCGCCCATCCAGCTCGACGACCGAGGCCAGGTCGTCCTCCCAGAACGGGTTGATCCACACGTGGCGACGGAAGATGTCGACCGGGTCGTCCGCGAACCAGCCCCGCATCTTCCGGTCGACCGACCGCAGCTTGCGGAACAGGTCGGGCAGGAACTCGGCGCCGTTCTCGACGGACGCGACCCGCAGGTTCGGGAACTTCTTGAACTGGTTGGCCAGCACCATCGACAGCAGGTAGTCGTGCACCGCCTTCTCGATGGCGAAGTTCTTGAGCGACGGCGCGTACCCACCCGAGAACGTGGCCGCGAAGCCGTCGACGGCGTACCCGTCGGACGACACGCCGCTGTCGCCGGCGTGCACGACCACGGTGACCCCCGCCTCGTTCACGCGGGCCCAGAACGGGTCGAACATCGGGTCGAACGGCGAGCGGCGACCCAACGCCGTGGTGGGGGCCGCGGTGCGCATGACGATGAGCCGAGCGCCCTCGCCGAGCGCCCACTCGAGCTCGTCGACCGCCCACTGGGGGTCGGCGAGCGTGAGGTAGGGCGCCGAGAAGATGCGGTCCTCGTGGACGAAGCCCCAGTCCTCGCGCAGCCAGCGGTTGAACGCCCGGAACGTGTGGCAGACGGCCTCGGGGTCGTGGTGCAGCGGCTCCTCGTAGATCATCCCGAGGGTCGGGAAGAGCCAGCACGCCGCCAGGCCCTGCTCGTCGAGGGTGGTCAGTCGAGCGGCGGGGTCGTGGTACTCGGGCCGGATCGGCTCGTGGTCGCGCAGCCGGGCGAGCGGGTCGACGCCGTCGGTGTTGCCCCGGAAGTAGTCGTAGAGGCACCCGGGCTTCGACACGGGGTCGAACGTGGCGTTGCTGACCGCCCGGCTGACCCGGCCGCCGAGGACGTGGTACTGCCGACCGTCGATCGTCGCCCACTGCACGCAGCGGGGCCCGAGCGCCGGGTCGAGGTGCCGGGTGAAGGCGTCGAGCGCCTCGTAGTAGTGGTTGTCGGCGTCGAAGACGGGATGCCCGAGCTCGTCCATGACCCCTAGGGTAGAACACGTTCTCGTCGTCGTCCCGCTCCTGGGAGAGCCGTGTCCGACCTGGCCGCCACCTATCCGCCGCCCCACCACGTCCTGCGCGACCTGTCGCTGTCGATCGAGCCCACCGGCGAGGGGCGGGCCGAAGCCCGCACCGTGCTGGGGCCGGCGTTGCTGCGGGACGGCGAGCCGGTCCCCGGCGTGCTCACGACCGTGATCGACGGCATCGGCGGCCACCTCGCCATGTTCGCCGTCCTCCCCGACTGGATGGCGACCAACGAGCTGACGTTGCACCGCTGGGGGTCGCCCACCGGCACGATCTCCTACGACGGCACGGTCCTGCGCCGCGGCCGGACGAACCTGGTGATCGAGGTCTCGGCGGCCGATGCGCGCGGTCCGTTCGCCGCCTCGACGATGAGCTTCACGGTCCTGCCCCGCCGTCCCGACACGCCCATGGTCGACCTCACCGGCCTGCCGCGCACCACGCCGGATCGAACCGGGGCCCGACCGGGCCGCATCCCTCGTCGACGCCATCGGCTACGTCGTGGCGCCCGGCGGCGCCTCGGTGGACATCGAGCCCTACGTGCGCAACAGCTTCGGCGCCCTCAACGGCGGCGTGCTGGCCGGGCTCGCGGAGGCCGCGGCCGTGGGCCCCGAGGGGGGCGTGGCCCGGCAGCTCAGCGTGCACTACCTCCGGCAGGCGACCGTCGGCCCGGCGGTCGCCCGGGCGCAACCGCTCGGTGCGGTCGGCCCCCTCGTGGCCTCCCGGGTCGAGGTCGTCGACGCGGGCGCCGACGACCGCCGCTGCGCGGTCGCCACGATCCTCGTCGAACGCCCCGCCTGAGAGGCCGAGCAGATAGGGCGCTCGGCACAGCCCACGCGGGGGGATTTGGTGGTCGACCCCCAGCTCCACAGCCGGCCGACAGGCAGCACGCGAGCGGCAACCGGAGGCGGCGTGACCTCTCCGCGTACGTTCTGAGGCCGCGACCGCCGCGGCGGGACCACGTCGCCCGCCGGCTTCGGCGCGGGGTCAGGCGGATCGACGGCGGAACGGCCGGACGTCGGCTCCGCCCGGGGGCGCGGGACGGGAACCACCGGTCGCCGTCCCCTGCACGAGCCACCGCAGCCGATCCACGAGGCCGGCCAGACCGGGACGGGTGTCGGGCACGGTGGCCGGGGTCGGCTCGTGCGTCGCCCCGTCGGCGAGGCCCGCCACGATGAGCGCCGCCAGTTCACCGGCCGCGTCGGGGTCGAGCCGGGCGGTCCCCGTGCACACGTCGTCGGACCACGTGCTCACCACGAACTGGCGCGCCTCGGGATGCCACGTGGCCCGCAGGTGCTGGCCGCGGTGGCGCGCATCCTCGACCAGGACCCGGCGTCGTCTCGATCGTTCCCCCATGCTCGGAGTGTGCACGCCGCGCTCCGCCGGCGCAACGGGTCGCGGGCCCGGGCGGTCAGCAGGTGAGGAGCGTCGGTCGTGCGGTCAACCGTCCGACCACCCATCGGGCCGCAGGGCGACGCGCCGCGCCCGCGGGGGCGAACGGCGGGTAGTGGGGGATCTCCTGGTCGGGCCACGTCGCACGCATGCGGTCGCGCAGCGCGAGGGCGACGGCGCACAGGCGCGGGAGTGCCTCGGCCGCCGCCGGGGCGGACACCAGGGCCTCGGCCCACGCCACCACGCGTGGCCGGTACGTCGTGGTGCCCCAGGGCGCGAGCGCCGCGCCGGGGCCCGCCGTCGAGCGCGTCGGCGGCGTCGCGCCCGCGGGCCACGACGAAGGCGCCCAGCGCGTACGCCAGGGCCACGGCCCAGCTGTCGTCGACGACGACGCCGTGGTCGGCCATCGCCCGCCGGTGCGCGGCCGACGCCGCGGCGGCCAGGTCGGCGGGCACCTGGCCGAAGCACCAGCAGCTCGGGAACGGGGCGAGGAGGTAGGCCGCGTCGAGTGCGACCGACCCCGGGCTCGACCGCTCGACGTCGACCAGGCGCACCCGTCCGCCCGCGACCACGGCGTTGTCGGGGCAGGGGTCGCCGTGGACGAAGCCGCGCCACGGCCCCGAGGTGAGCGCGCCGTCGAGGGCGTCGAGCTCGCGCTCGAGGGCGGCACCGGCGAGGTCGCCGAGGCCGAGGCGGTCGAGGGCCTCGCGGAAGGGCGCCCGCTCGGCCCGCACGACGTCTGCCCACCAGGCGCGGGGCGGCGCCGCCACCCCGTGGGCGGCGCGGACCCGGGCGAGCTCGTCCGCTCGTCCGATGCTCCACCCGTGCACCGAGCCGAGCGCCCCGCCGAGGGCCACGACATCCGCCCGCGCCTGGTCGGCGTCGGCGCCGAGCAGGGCATCCGCCAGGGTCCGCTCGACGGCCAGGTCCTCGAGAACGATCACTCGCCGGTCGCGGTCGCCCCCGAGCAGCGCCGGCACGACGGGTTCCGGCATGGCCGCCAGGTGCTCGAGGCCGGCCCACTCGACGTCGAACCCGTGGGAGGCCGCTCCCCAGCGCCCGCCCGGGCTCGTCGCGGGGCCGCTTGACCACGGCGGACCGCCCGTCGCCGGTCGTGACCCGGACGACGTGGGTGCGCGCCGCGAGGATGGCCGCGCCCACGAGCTCGACCCGGGTGCCCCAGGCGTCGGCGAGCGATCCGCTCGACGGCGGCCCGGATGTCCGGGCCGAGCAACCGGTCGGGCGCGTCGTCGCCGTCGCCCGGTCACCGGGCGCGGAAGCGGTCGATCTGGCGGCGATCGCGCTTGGTCGGCCGGCCGGCGCCGCGGTCACGCACGAACACGTCGGGCGCCTCGCCGCGTGGCGGTGGCGGGGGGCTGTGATCGACGACGCACTCGGCGGCGAGGGGCGCGCCCACGCGCTTGTCGATGACCCGGGCCACCTCGAGCACGCGGGCGTCGCCGTGCACCCGGGCCTCGACCCGATCGCCCACGCGGACGGTCGTCGCGGGCTTGGCCGGCGCGCCGTTGACCCGCACGTGGCCCCCCTTGCAGGCGGCGGTGGCGAGGGCCCGCGTCTTGTAGAGGCGCACGGCCCACAGCCACTTGTCGACGCGGGTCTCGTCCACACCGCCATCGTGGCAGAACGGCCACGATCACCCGTGGCGGGCGAGGCGCGACGGGCCCGCGAGTGCATTGATCGAGGTCGCACGCTGTCAAAGGAGGCGCCGTGACCGATTTCGATGCTGGGTTCGAGTCGTCAGCCGACCCGATCCCGCCCCCACCCCGGCCGATCGAGTACGGCGACGCCGACGCCACCGGCTGGTGGGTGTCGATCCTGGGCGGCATCGCCCTGGTCGTGCTGGGCATCTGGCTTCTCAGCAACCTGTTCGAGTCCGTGACCGTCCTGGCCTGGCTCATCGGCATCTCGCTGATCGTCGCCGGCGTGGTCGAGGTGCTGGCGCTGCACAGCGTCCGAGAGGTGGCCGCGGCCGCCTGGATCTCGGGTGGGCTGCTCGTGGCGGCGGGCATCGCCGTCCTGGTGTGGCCCGACGCGACGCTGTGGGCGATCGCCCTGGTCGCAGGCATCGGGCTCGTCCTGGCCGGCCTGCTGCGCATCTTCGTTGCCCTGGCCGACCGCGACCAGGCGGACATGCCGTGGCAGCTGGGGCTCGGCGGGCTCACGGTGGCGCTCGGCGTGGTCATCCTCGTCTGGCCGGGCCAGACGCTGGTCGTGCTGGCCGTGCTCCTCGGCATCCGGGCCATCGGCTCCGGCCTCGTCGCCATCGGGGTCGGCTGGCAGATGCGGCGCTTCGCCGCCTGACGACCGCGGCGGCGGGGCGGATCATCCCGACAGGACGATGTCCTCCCCGCCGCCCGCAGGTCTCATGAACGCGACCCAAAGGGGATCCCGTGGCACTGCACCAGAAGCTCGTCGACGACCTCACGCCTCTCGTCCTCAGCCCCATCTACGCACGCCCGGGTGAGGTCCACCGTGCCCACAAGCACGAGATCCCCGACCTGGAGACGGCCCCCGAGACCGCCTATCAGTTCGTGCACGACGAGCTGATGCTCGACGGCAACGCCCGGCTGAACCTGGCCACGTTCGTGACGACGTGGATGGACCCGCACGTCCGCACGCTCATGTCCGAGACGTTCGACAAGAACATGATCGACAAGGACGAGTACCCGCGCACGGCCGAGCTCGAGCAGCGGTGCGTGAACATGCTCAGCCGGCTCTGGCACTCCCCCGACGAGGAGATCGCCACGGGCACGTCGACCACCGGCTCGAGCGAGGCGGCGATGCTGGCCGGGATGGCGCTGAAGTGGCGCTGGCGCGACCGCCAGCGGGCCGCCGGCCGCCCCACCGACCGGCCCAACATGGTGATGGGCGCCAACGTGCAGGTGTGCTGGGAGAAGTTCTGCCGCTACTGGGAGGTCGAGCCGCGGCTCGTGCCCATGGAGGGCGAGACGTACCACATGACCGCGGCGGGCGCCCTCGCCCAGGTCGACGAGAACACCATCGGCGTCGTCGCGGTCCTCGGGTCGACCTTCGACGGCTCGTACGAGCCCGTCGCCGACATCTGCTCGGCGCTCGACCGCCATCAGGCCGAGACCGGGCTCGACGTGCCCGTGCACGTCGACGCGGCGTCCGGTGGGTTCGTCGCCCCCTTCATCGACCCCGACCTCGAGTGGGACTTCCGGCTGCCCGCGCGTGCAGTCCATCAACGCGTCGGGCCACAAGTTCGGGCTCGTGTACCCCGGGGTCGGGTGGGCGGTCTGGCGCAACCCCGATGCCCTGCCCGAAGACCTCGTGTTCCACGTCAACTACCTCGGGGGCGACATGCCGACGTTCGCCCTCAACTTCTCGCGCCCGGGCAACCAGGTGGCCGCCCAGTACTACAACTTCATCCGCCTGGGCATGGACGGCTACAAGCGGATCCAGCAGACGTCGCGCGACGTGGCGCTGTACACCTCCGACGCCATCTCGAAGCTGGGCCCGTTCCGCCTGATCACCGACGGCAGCGAGCTCCCCGTCTTCGCCATCGCGCTCGACGGCGCCGAGCGGCCCTACACGGTGTTCGACGTGTCCGAGCGCCTGCGCGACCGCGGCTGGCTGGTCCCGGCCTACACGTTCCCCGAGAACCGCCAGGACCTCGCCGTGCTGCGCATCGTCGTGCGCAACGGCATGTCGCGCGACCTGGCCGACCTGCTCATCGGCGACCTCCGCCGGCACGTCCAGTACCTCGAGGACATGCCGGCCCCCCTCCCCCAACCCGAGCACCGCCACGGGTTCCACCACTGAGGATGAGCGTCGCCGTCGCCGTGCTCATCGTGGCGGCAACCACCGCGGCGGCGGTGGCGGCGATGCTGTTCGTGCGCCGGACGGCCCCTGACGGCGGCTACTTCAACGACGGCGACCGGGCGGCCGGCGTGTTCGGCGTGCTCGCCACGGGCTTCGCGGTGCTGCTCGGCTTCGTCGTGTTCCTCGCCTTCACCAGCTACGACTCGGCCAGGGCGGGGGCCGAGACCGAGGCGCTCACCGTGGCGCAGCAGATCGAGACCGCCCAGCTCCTCCCCGCCGACGCGTCCGGACAGCTGACGGTCGAGCTGGTCTGCTACGCCCGTTCGGTCGCCGGCGTGCAGTGGGAGCGCATGGAGGCGGGCACGCTGGGCGAGGAGCTGAACCCGTGGGGGGTCGCCCTGTTCGACACGATCCGCACCGTCGAGCCCGAGACGGCCGCGGAGCAGGCGGCGTACGGCAAGTGGCTCGATCAGAGCTCGGACCGGGAGCAGGCCCGGACCGACCGCGTCCACGGAGCCCTCGGGGTCATCCCCACCCCCCTGTGGTTCGTGCTGTTCTTCTCGTCGGCCGTCATCTTCGTCTACATGCTGTTCTTCGCCGACAGCGGCGAGCGCGCCGTCGTCCAGGGCCTCCTCATGGGCAGCGTGACCGGGGTCATCGTGGCGATGCTGATCCTGCTGCAGTTCCTCGACGACCCGTTCCACGGCGGGGTCGGCAGCCTGCAGCCCGACGCCATGGAGCGCACGCTGCTCGTCATCGACCAGGAGCTGGAGGCCGTCGACGATGATCGACACGTTGCCCTGCGATGCCCGCGGCGAGCCCCTGTAGGCCGGCCGGGGTGACCGGCGACGAGAGGCGGCGGCGCTGATGGAGCTCACCAGCCTGCCCGTCTGGCTGCTCGTGGTGGGCGCGCTCGCCGTCGCGCTGGCCGTTGCCGGCGCGAGCAGGCTGGTGATCGCCGCGCTCGTGCCGGCGGCCGAGCGCGACCACGTCCAGGCCATCGCCGCGCCGCTCATGCCCGCGCTCGGGGCGACGTTCGCGGTGTTCACGGCCCTGACCCTGTCGAGCGAGGCCGCGTACCTGCGCTCGGCGGACGAGATCGTCAGCCGGGAGGCGGCCGAGGCCTCCCGCCTCGCCTGGGCCTCGACGAGCCCCCAGGTGGACTCGGCGCCGATCCAGGAGGCGCTGACCGTCTACCTGCGGTCGACGAGGCGTGACGAGTGGGAGGGGTCGGTCGACGCCGAGGACACCGCCACCACCGAGGCCATCGCCACGCTGGAGCGGGCGGTGCGCGACGAGGCCGCCCGTGACGAGCTGGGGACCCCGGCGAGCACCGAGCTGCTCGACGTCGCTCGACGGCGTGACCGCGGGACGCCGCGCCCGCCTGGCCGCCGCCGACCGGGACCTCCCGGCCCTGTACGTGATCACGCTCGTCGTCAGCGGCGTGGCGTTGATCGCCAACGCCGGCGCGCTCGCCTTCCGGTCGAGCGTCCGGACGTCGTTGCTGGTCGCGGGCCTGGCCTGCGTCGTGGGGTTGAGCCTCGCCCTGCTCTTCGCCATCGCCGCGCCCTGGGACGGGGCCCTCGTGGCCACCGGAGAGCCGATCGATGTCGTGATCCGCGACCTGCGGGCGGGCTTCTTCGGCTCCTAGTACCGTGCCGGAGTTCATCCCTCCCGGGTGACGCAGGCGGCGCCTCCCCGTCCCTACGGTCGTCACGAGTGACGTCCTCGAGAGGCGACGGAAGGGAACACGCGATGTCCAGACCGTTCCAGGGCACGATCAACGTCGACGACCGAGACTCGGTCCCCGACTGGGCCCCCTACGTCCAACCGGTGGCGCCCGAGGGCGCTCCGAACGTCATCTACATCGTGCTGGACGACGTCGGGTACTCCGCGATGGAGCCCTGGGGCGGGCTGATCGAGACCCCCAACATCAAGAAGCTGGCCGAGACCGGGCTGACCTACACGAACTGGCACACCACCGCCCTGTGCTCGCCGACGCGCTCGTCCCTGCTGACGGGCCGCAACCACACCACCAACGGCATGGCGTGCATCGCCGAGGCCACGACCGGCTACCCGAACTCCAACGGCCACATCCCGTTCGAATGCGCCACGATCGCCGAGGTGCTCGGGGAACGGGGCTGGAACACCTACATGCTCGGCAAGTGGCACCTGGTGGCCGCCGACGAGATGAACCTGGCCTCGACCAAGCGCAACTGGCCGATCGGCCGGGGCTTCGAGCGGTACTACGGGTTCCTGGGCGGCGAGACCAACCAGTGGTATCCGGACCTGGTCTACGACAACCACCTCGTCGAGCCGCCGAAGTCCCCGGACGAGGGCTACCACCTCACGGTCGACCTGACCGACAAGGCGATCGAGTTCATCACCGACTCGAAGGTGATCGCGCCCGACAAGCCGTTCTTCATGTACTTCTGCCCGGGGGCGACGCACGCGCCGCACCACGCGCCGAAGGAGTGGATCGAGCGCTACGCCGGCAGGTTCGACATGGGGTACGAGCGCTACCGCGAGCTCGTCTTCGCCCGGCAGAAGGAGATGGGCATCTTCCCCGACGACGCCGTGCTGTCGCCGCTGAACCCGTACGCCACCGAGACGAGCGTCGACGGCAAGCCCTGGAACGAGATCGACGTCGTGCGCCCGTGGGACGAGCTGTCCGACGACGAGAAGAAGCTGTTCACGCGCATGGCCGAGGTGTACGCCGGCTTCCTCGGCCACACCGACCACGAGATCGGGCGGCTCCTCGCCTTCCTCGACCAGATCGGCGAGCGCGAGAACACGATCGTCGTGCTCGTGTCCGACAACGGCGCCAGCGGCGAGGGCGGCCCCAACGGGTCGGTCAACGAGAACAAGTTCTTCAACGGGATCCCCGACGAGATGGAGGAGAACCTCCAGTACCTCGACGAGCTGGGCTCGCCCGCCACCTACAACCACTACCCGGTCGGGTGGGCGTGGGCCTTCAACACCCCGTTCAAGATGTGGAAGCGGTACAACTTCGAGGGCGGCGTGGCCGACCCGATGGTCATCTCGTGGCCCAAGGGCATCGACGCCAGGGGTGAGCTGCGCCACCAGTTCCTCCACGCCACCGACATCGCACCGACGATGTACGACCTGCTCGGCGTCGAGATGCCCGAGGTCGTCAAGGGCTTCCCGCAGATCCCGCTCGAGGGCGTCAGCTTCCGCTCGACCTTCGCCGGCGACGACGTGCCCACCCCCAAGGAGACCGGCTTCTTCTCGATGCTCGGCTCGCGGGCCCTCTGGCACAAGGGCTGGAAGGTGGTCAGCGTCCACCCGACGATCGCCGGGTGGGGCAACTTCGACCAGGACCGGTGGGAGCTGTACGACACCACCGTCGACCCCACCGAGAGCCACGACCTGGCGGCCGAGCACCCCGAGAAGGTCGTGGAGCTGGTCAACCTGTGGTTCCACGCGGCGGGGATGTACAACGGGTTGCCGCTGATCGACCGCACCGCGGTCGAGGTGCTGTCGGACCCGACCCGGCCGCAGGTCGCGCCGCCGCGGGACCGCTACGTGTACTTCCCTGGTGCCGCCGAGGTGCCCGAGACGGCCTCGGTCAACGTGCGGAACCGGAACTACACGATCGCCGTCAACGTGGACGTCGAGTCGTCCGATGCCGAGGGCGTGCTGTTCTCGCACGGTGCCCGGTTCGGCGGCCACGCGCTCTACGTCAAGGACCGCAAGCTCAAGTACGTCTACAACTTCGTCGGCAGCAAGGTGCAGACCATCGAGTCGACGAAGGACGTCCCGACCGGCGAGGTGGTCCTGTCGGCCGAGTTCGTCAAGGAGGGCGACGAGATGCCGACCACCGGCACGCTGTCGCTCTACATCGGCGACGAGAAGGTCGGCGAGGGGCGGATCATGACCCAGCCCGGCAACTTCTCGCTCGTCGGCGAGGGGTTGAACGTCGGGAAGGATCCGGCCGAGCCGATCACCGACGACTACGCGGGCACGTCGCCGTACGCCTTCACGGGCGGCACGATCCACCAGGCGATCGTCGACGTCTCGGGCGAGCCGTTCGTCGACCTCGAGAAGGAGGCGATCGCGCTGATGGCGCGGGAGTGACCGCCGGTCGCCACGGGGTCCCGTGATCCGCGGCGAGATCGACGACCACGGCTGATCGTCCCGACGAGTGCGGGGCGGTCAGCCGCCGAGCAGCCCGACCTCGTGCGCCCGCTCGATCGCCTCGCCGCGCGACGACACGCCGAGCTTGCGGTACACGGACATGGCCTGGGTCTTCACCGTGTGGCGGGACACGTGGAGGCGGTCACCCATCTCGCGGAAGGTCAGGTGGGTGGGGAGAAGGGGCAGCAGCCGCAGCTCCGCGCCGGTCAGCGACGACGCGCCGACGGTGCCGGGGCCCATCGCCGCCAGCCTGTCCCGCACGATCTCCGCCTTGGCGGGCAGGTTGCCCAGGTCGGGCGCAACCTGGAGGATGTCGCGGATCTCCCGCAGCACGAGCCGGGCGCCCGCCGCGTCCGCCAGCTCGAGGTAGGTGCGCGCCAGCTCGAGCCGGGTCTGCACGGCCAGGAACGGGATGGCGTGGGTCAGGCCGACCCGCAGGCGCGCCGCCCGCCCGACGTGGGCACGCGCCGCCTCGACGTCGCCGCGTCGGGCGGCCACCCGACCCGCGACGACCTCGACCAGGGCGGTGAGGGGATAGTCGGCCAGCCCGCCCCAGGCCACGAGGGTCCGCGCCTCGTCGACCAGGCCTTCGGCCTCGTCGACGTCACGCCGGTCGACCGCCAGCAGGGCCCGCTCGGCCAGCGCCGCCGCCCCCGCGGGGAGCGTCTCGAGGTGCAGCGCCACCTCGAAGGCCCGCGCCAGCACGGCGTCACCCCGACCGGGCTCGTCCTCGAGCACGAAGGCGATGCCCTGCATGACCAGCGCGGTCGGGCGCCACGGGCTGCCGGGCGCCAGGCCCTCGAGCGCGGCCTCGGCGTCGCGTCGCATGGCCCCTACGCCCGAGCGGCACAACACGGCGCGCAGCTGGGCCCGCCAGCTCTCCATCGTGCTGCCGTCGGGTGGGCGGCCCTCTGCAGGACGGGCCTCGGACGCAGCCGCCCACTCCTCGGCCGCGGCCGAACGTCCCAGCAGCGCGTGCACCATCGCCGCCAACACCGCCACCGTGGGGTAGCGATCGGCCAGCCCGGCGTCCTGGAACCACCGGAACCAGGCGAGGCAGGTGTCGACCCGGCCGCCGGCGTAGGCGGGGAACGCGGCTTCGCCCACCAGGAGGGCCACCTGGTCGGCATCGCCGGCGGCCTGGGCGTGGGCGATCGCCTCCTCGTACCGGCCCTGAGCGACGTACCACGCGGCGGCGCGGGCATGGAGCGGCAGCACCGAGCGGGGCTCGCGGCGGTCGAGCTCGGATCGCAGCAGGCCCCGGAGGAGGTGGTGGCAGCGATACCACTCGCCGCGCCGATCCAGCGGGACCACCAGCAGGTTCGACCGCGCCAGCGACTCGAGCAGGTCGGCCGACCCGTCCGACCGGGTGACGGCGTCGCACAAGCTGCCCGTGAGCTCGTCCAGCACGGACGTCCGGGTCAGGAAGTCGACCGTCCGATCGGGCAGCGACGACAGCAGCTCCGTCCGCACGTAGTCGGCCACCATCCGATCGTCGCCCCGCAGCGCGAACGAGGACCCACCTTCGACGTCGTCCCCCACCTGCGCCCCCAGCACCGCCAGGTACAGCGCCACCGGCCAGCCCTCGGTCCAGCGCAGCAGGTCGGTGAGCTCATCGTCGGTGACGCTGGTGCCCGCGGCCGCGACCAGCGCCCGCGCCTCGGCGAGGTCCATGGCCAGGTCGGCGGCGCCGACCTCGAAGACGCCGCCGCGCGACCGCAGGGCGGCGAGCGGCAACGGGGGCTCGCCGCGCGAGGCGACCGTGAGCCGGTGCGCCGGCGGCACGTGCGCCGCCAGCTCGGCGACGGCGTCGCGGACCTGGGGGTTGCGCAGCGCGTCGGCCTGGTCGAGCACCAGGGTCACCGGAGCGCTCATCGACGACAGGACGGCCGCCACCCGGCGAGCGATGGTCGTCGGGACCGAGCTGCCGTGCGGCACCCGCGCCCGGAGCAGGTCGACGTCGACGGGCTCGACCCGGTCGAGCGCCGCCGCCAGGTACGAGAGCAGGACGGCCGGGTCGTTGTCGCCCGGGTCGAGTGACAGGGCGGCGACGCGCTCGTCGGTCTGCTCGGCCCATTGGGCCAACAACGTCGACTTCCCGGACCCCGGCGGGCCGGTGATCGACACGACGGCCGTTCTCGACGCGCCGAGCAGCCGGTCGACGAGTGCGGCCCGATGCACGGTGCCGGGGCGCCTCAGGGGCAGCCGCAGCTTCCAGTCCGCGTGGGCGACGACAGATCGGCGCGACCACGCCCCCTCGCGAGAGCGACGGTCAGCGTGCTCCTGCGCGGTGCCCGCCGCCATGCGCGGAGAGCGTAGATGCGAACACGCTGGGTATCAACGGCCTCGCCGCTCCGTACCGGCCTGCCGTGGGGGGCTCGGGGGTCCGAGCGACTCGAACGCGGTGTCGACGTCGTAGCCGAGCGACAGCGCCAGGTCGGCGGCCGCGGCCACGACGCGGGCCGTGCCCACCACGGGGGCCACGTTCGCCAGCACAGCCACCACCTCGTCGTCGTCGGCGCCCGCGGCGAGTGCGGCGGCGACGCACCACTGGTACGACGCCGGGGGCGAGGACATCGCGATCAGCCCGGCGAGCCGCACCAGCGCCCGGGTCTTCGGGTCGAGTCCCTCGGCGGCCGCACCCGGCGCCAGGGCCGCCGACGTGGCGGCCTCGTCGCTCAGGGCCAGTCGCCGCAGGAAGTCCTCGTGGTCACGCTTCACACCGTTGCACCCCTGTACAGGGGACACGACCGCGGCGGGCCCCGCATCGTCCCGTCGGGGTGATCGCAGCTCACAACGGTCGAGGTGGCCGTCCAGCCCCGACGTTCTGCCGCTGGGCCGCGAGCACGCCGAGCGGGTGCCTCGCCGATCGGAGGTCCCGATGGCCGGCCGCGTCGACGATCGCCTCCAGACCGCCATCTCGCGGGCCGCGGCGGGCGGCCCCGCCTGCTGACCGAGGCTCATGGACACCGATGTTCGTACGACCGGCACGCCGCGACGGCGGATGCTTGACTACCTCCATGGGTGACCGGGGACACACAGATCGCACGGACGCGGGCGGGCTGCCGATCAAGTTCGGGCCCGTCTCCAACGGCGAGTTCCACCCGCAGCCGCACAGCGCCGGTGGTGCGCGAGACCATCCGCCGCACCTACCGGCTGGCCGACGAGAACGCCCGCCGGCTCGGCATGTCGCGCCGCCAGTTCCTCAACGGCGTCACCGGCGCGGCGGCCACGCTGTTCGTGCTCGGGGCCTGCTCGAAGGAGGAGTCGAACAGCCGCGGCGAGTCGCCCGGCGGCACCTTCGACGTGTCCGACGAGGCCACCAGCGACACCGGCCACCGCCCTCGAGGAGCTGGGCGGCGAGGAGTTCATCTTCGACGTCCAGACCCACTACGTGAACTACGACCTCGCCGCTCGAGGGCGGCGAGTGGACCGGCGGCCTTCCCGCAGAACCGGTGCGAGGAGGGCGCGGCCGCGGCAACAGCAAGGTGTGCTTCACCGCCGACGCCTACTTCCGCGAGATGTTCGTGCGATCCGACACGTCGATGGCGATCCTGTCGGCCCTGCCGAGCCAGGCGCTCGCCGGGCCTCCAGCCCGACGACATGGTGTACGCCATCGACGTCGCCACCCGGCTCGGCGCCGACGGGCGGGTGCTCATGCACGGCGGCGCCTACCCGCACCTCGGGCCGGTCGAGGCCGCGCTGGCCAGCATGACCGACCTGCGCGAGCGCTACGACCTCGCGGCCTGGAAGATCTACACGATGACCCCGACCGACGCGCACTTCTACTTCGACGACCACGACCCGGCGCGCCCGCAGATCGGCCAGACGTTCATCGACCACGTGCGCGAGCTCGGGCCGCCCATCATCTGCACCCACAAGGGCATCAGCTCGATCGTCGGGTCGACGCCCGAGCTGGCCGACCCCAGCGACATCGGCCCCGCCGCGGCCCGCAACCCCGACATCGCCTTCGTCGTGTACCACTCGGGCTTCGAGCCCGGGCGAGGGCGGCACCGGCCCGTACGACCCCGCCGACCCGGCCCCGCAGGGCGTCGACCGCCTCATCCGCTCGATGCAGGACAGCGGCGTCGAGCCCAACACCAACGTGTACGCCGAGCTGGGCGGCACCTGGTGGTTCGTGATGCGCGACCCCACCGCCGCCGCCCACGTGCTCGGCAAGCTGCTGAAGCACGTCGGCGAGGACCGGGTGCTGTGGGGCACCGACTCGATCTGGTTCGGCACCCCGCAGGACCAGATCCAGGCGCTGCGCACGTTCCAGATCAGCGAGGAGCTGCAGGAGCGGCACGGCTACCCGGCGCTGACCGACGAGATCAAGGCCAAGATCTTCGGCGTCAACTCGGCCCGGCTCTACGACATCGAGCCCGTCACCGGGACCGAGCGGCCTCACCGCCGAGGAGGTCGAGGCGGTGCGGGCCAGCCTGCCCCCGGCGCACGACCTACGGCCCGACGACCTACGCCGAGGCGGCCGCCATGATCGCCGCCCACCAGGCCGGCTACCTGGCCTGGAGCGGGCGTGCCATCTCGCCGAATACGGGCGGAACACCCGTATCGTGGGCCGATGGACGCCTCGGATCTCAGCCGCCCGGCCCGCCGGCTCCTGTCCGAGCTGGCCGACGACGGCGTGGTCATCGACGCGGACGACCAGCTGCTGCCGATCGTGCTCGACGAGCTCGAGCACGCCCGGCGCCCGCAGCAGTTCGAGCGCCGCACACCGCTGTACGGCTCGATGATCGTGCCTGCCGATCGGTCCCTGGTCGAGGCCGGCGAGCTGGTCGACCTCATCCCGCTCGACGGGCTGTCGATCGACGAGGCCCGCCGCTTCGCCGACGGGCGCTCGGTGTTCGTCGCCGTGCAGCACGACGGCACGCGCACGCTGGCGTGCTTCCGCCGCAGCGTGCAGTACGAGGCCGACATGGTCGAGATCCAGGCGGACACGGGGGCGTTCATCGTGCAGCGCACGCCCGTCCTCGGCGTGACCCGCCTGTTCACCGTCGTCCGCCACGATCGAGTGGACGGGCTACCGGTGGACGTCCCGCCCGAACGGCCCGAGCCCAGCACGAGCTGCTCCAGCCGTACCTGCCGGCCATCGCCTCGCCGGTCCTCGGCGGCCTGCTCGAGCTGGCCGTCCACTGGCTCAGCCCGGGGCGGGTCGGGGCGACACTCGTCGTGCCGGTCACGCACGGCGACTCGGGCCTCGACCTCGTCGCACGCCATCGCCACGCCCGACCTGTCGGTGACGGCCCGCCACCACTACCCCGCCCTCCTCGCCGCCCTCATGCAGACCGACCTGGCCACGGTCGTCGACGCCGCCGGGCGGCCGCACCACATCGGCGTCGGCCTGCACTGGTCGGATCCGAGGCCGAGCAGGCGGTCAACGGTGAACGGCGGCATGCGGCACCGCTCCGCGGCCCGCTACACGTACGACCACTCCGAGGCGGTGGCGATCGTGGTGAGCGAGGACGGCCCGGTCACCGTGTTCCACCACGGCAAGCCGCTGTCGCAGTGCGCCGCCAGCCTGGCCATGGCCGCGGCCGGCGACCCCGCCTGACCTCGGCGAGGGCGGTGCGGCGGGGCGGGAGGCGAGGCAATAGGTTCCGAATCGCGCGAGGTCGAGGCAATGGGTTCCGGATGCGGAACCATGGCCTCATCCTCGGCTCGGCGGAACCTGACTGCCTCGGGTCGACCGGCGGTCAGGCGAGGCCGTGGGTGGCCAGCCAGCCGTCCACCGTGGCCGTGTCGACGCCGTGGACGCGCACGCGCTTGCGTCGGCTGGTGCGGCCGGTGACCACGTCCACGTCGGTCGGGCGCACGCCCAGCTCGTCGGCGATCAGGTGGCACACCGCGTCGTTCGCCCGGTTGCGCTCGGCCGGCGCCGCCACCCGCACCTTGACCATGTCGCCGTAGCGGCCGGCCAGGCCGCGGCGTGGGCGCCGGGCTGGACGTACACGGGCAGCACCACGCCGCCGTCGGCGTCGGTCTCGTACAAGGCCACGGCCGGAGGGTAGTGGCCTCTGGCACGCTGGGGGCGTGGCGACGGCCGACCGCGACGACGACGACGACGGCATCGACCTCGACGCCGCCGTCGCCGCCCTGTTCGCCGGGCCGCCCGACGAGTTCGTGGCCGGGCGGGACGCCCTCGTCCGGGCGCTGCGGGCCGCCGGGACGGCCGACGAGATCCGCCGAGGTCAAGGCGCTGCGCAAGCCCAAGGCGGTGGCGCGGGCCCTCGAACGCGGGCGCCCTGGCCGACCCGAGCGCGGTCGACGACCTGGCCGCCGCGGTCGACGGGTGGGCGAGGCCCAGTCCGACGGCGGCGACGTCCGCGGCGCCCTCGACGCCCTCCGCGGACGCGGAGCGGGCGGTCACCGACGCCACGGTGGCCGCGGTCGCCGGACGAGGACCGGCCCGCCCGACGCCTCCACGCTGGGCGCCGCCGTCCGGGCCGTGCTGGCCGACCCCGAGGCCCTCGCCGCCCTGCGAGCCGTGCGGTTGGTCGACGTGCCCGCCGGCGGCGGGCTCGGGCTGGCCGGGCTGGGCGGCGCCACCGCCGCGCCGCCACCCGAGCGCGCCCGGGCCGAGCGCCCCGCCGGCCGCGCCTCGGAGCGTCGCGGCCGAGGCCTCGCGCCGGGGCCGCCGGCGGCGACCGCTCCCGGGGCGCCGGCGGCCGAGGCCGCGAGTCTCGAGGCCGCGGGGAAGACGCCGCAAGGCCGAGCCGAAGGCCCTCGTCGCCGCCCGGCGCGCCGTGGCCGACGCCGAGGAGGCCCTGCGAGTCGCCGAGGCGCGCTCGACGAGGCGACGGGCGCCGTGGCCGCGGCCGAGTCCGACGAGCGGGACGGCCCGGGACGCCGCCGAGGAGGCCGCCCGGCAGGCCGACATCGCCCGCGACCGCGCCCTCGAGGTGGCCCGCGTCGCCACCGCGGCCCGCCGCGAGGCCGCGGCCCGCGACCCGCCGCCGCGACGAGGCGGCCGCCGCCCTCGCCAAGGCCGAGGCCCGCGTGGCCAAGCTCGAGTCGCCCTGACCCGAGGCGATGAGTTCCGCTCGTCCGAGGACGAGGTCACAGTTCCGGATCCGGAACCAATGACCTCGCGCTCGGCCGTCCGGAACCTATCGCCTCGCCACCCGACCACCGGGAGCCCGGGTCAGGTGTGGCGGCGGAACCAACCGGTCCACACCGCCCGGTAGGCGGCGTCGTAGCGGTCGTAGGCCCGGCGCAGGTCCTCGCCGGGCCACCCCGGCGGCTGCAGCTCGGCGGGCAGCAGCGGGTCGCGCTGCAGCAGGCGCAGGACGGCGGCCGACGTGACGAACCCCACGCCCAGCGCGCTCGTGTCGCCGGCCTCGAACCGGGGCAGCAGGTCGGTCAGCTCGGCCTGGAGCGCCCGGGCGTCGGCGGACCAGGCGGCGAGGTCCCACAGGTCGGCCGGGTCGGGCGCCGGCTCGAGCGCGGCGTGGCGTCCCCACAGGCACTGACCCGCGGCCAGCGCCCGGGCCTCGGGCGAGCGGTCGGCCGGCAGGTTGGCCGGGCGCAACCACACCCCCTCGCGCAGCTCCGCGAGCCGCAGGTCGGCGAGCGCCGTGCCGCAGCGCCGCCCGGTCGGCCGCCCGCCGGGCGCCTCCGCTGCGGACGACGGCCAGCTCCCACGTCCCGTCCCACGTCTCGGTCGCCGCCCGCCGGCTGGCGGTCTGGCGGGCCTGGCGGTCGAGCAGCCGGCCGGCCAGCTGGTAGCCGTCGTCGTCGGGGCGCAGCTCCCCCGCGGACACCATGCGCGACAGCGCCACCCGGGTGGTGCCCTCGGCGATGCCGAACAGCTCGCCCGACCGGACGAGGATGCGCGTCGGGAGCCGCGGCGGCTCGACGCCGAGCAGCGTCGACGCCACCACCGATCGGGCCGTCATGGGCTTGCGCTCGATCGCCATCGGCTTACGTTCTACCTGCGCGTGTCGACAGATGTGTAACACGGCGGCTACGCTGGCGCCCATGACGGCGACCGACGCGGCGACCGACGCGACAGCAACGGCAACGGCGACCGCCCCCACCATGCTGCCCGCGCCGTCCCTGCTGGTCGACGTCCTCCCGACCGACCGGCTGACGGCCAGCGGCAAGCCGGTGCCCGAGATCCGCACCGAGCTGCGCCGCATCGACGACCTGCGCAACGTCGGCAGCGTGCTGCTGACGCTCGCCCAGCCCGTGGTCACGATCGGCGCCGCCATCTGGCTCGACAACCCGGTGGCCTGGGTGGCCGCCTTCCTGCTCATGGGCCCGGTGCACGCCCGCTTCGCCATCCTCGCCCACGAGGCCGCCCACAAGCTGCTGTTCACCAACAAGCGGTGGAACGACTTCGTCGGGCGGTGGCTCCTGGCCTACCCGGCGCTCGTGCCGTTCGACGTCTACCGCCGCGTCGCACTTCGCCCACCACCGCGAGGAGTTCGGGCCGAACGAGCCCGACATGAACCTCTACGTCGGGCTACCCGGTCACCCGGGCGTCGTTCCGGCGCAAGCTGCGGCGCGACGCGGTGGGCGTCAGCGGGTGGAAGAACCTGCGGGGCCTGCTCCAGGCGCTGCGCAGCCGCTCGGCGCGCCCGGTCGCCCTGCGGATCGTCGCCGGCCAGCTCCTGCGTGCTCGTGCCGCTGACGCTCATCGGCCGTCCCGAGCTGTACCTGTTCCTGTGGCTGGCGCCGTGGATGACCGTGTGGCGGGTCATCAACCGGCTGCGGGCCATCGCCGAGCACGGCGGCATGACCGCCTCGCGCGACCGCCGGCTGACCACCCACCACGTCCGCCAGACGTGGGCGGCCCGGTTCGTGCTCGTGCCGTTCCACACCGGCTGGCACCTCGCCCACCACGTCGACATGGGCGTGCCGTGGCGGAACCTGCCCCGCCTGCACGCCGAGCTGGTCGCCGCCGGCTGGGTCGTGCCCGGCCTCGAGTACCCCAGCTACCGGGCCCTGTGGCGGGCACTGCGGTCGCGCCCCGCCGACGGAACTCCGGCCCTCGGGTCTCCGGCCGGCGGGTCTCCGGCCCGACCGATCGAGCAGGCGGGGCCGGCCGACCACGCGGGGCCGGCCGCCCCTCAGGCCTCGATGTAGGCGGGCAGGCCGAAGTCGGCGAACAGCTCGGGGTACGAGGAAGTTGTGGTGGCCGACGATCTTGCCGTCGGCGACCTCGATCACCTGGATGGCCCACGGCTCCCACCGGTCCGGGCCGACCTTGTGGTAGTTGCCGAAGCCGGCGGTGCCGTTGACGTCGACCGGCAGCAGCCGGCCGTCCTTGCACACGATGCCCTCGCCGAGAAACCAGCCGGCGAGGTCGTCGGGCCCCACCAGCCACAGGTCGAACGGCGGCATCGACAGGATCGACGTCGTCGCGCAGCAGCGTCGACGAGCGTGGGGATGTCGTAGCGCTCGAAGGCGTCGACGTAGCGGGCGAGCAGCGCCTGGTGCTCGGGGTCGACGGTGGGGTCGAGCTGCTCGCCCTGGCTGGCCGCCAGCGTGGCCCGGGCCCGCTGCAGCGCGCTGTTGACCGAGGCGACGCTGGTGTCGAGCAGCTCGGCGACCTCGGTCGCCTGCCAGCGCAGCACCTCGCAGAGGATGAGCACCGACCGCTGGCGGGCCGGCAGGTGCTGCAGGGCGGCGACGAACGCCAGCCGGATCGACTCGCGGGCCGCGGCGACCGTCGGCCGGGTCGCCGTCGGAGGTCGATCACCTGCTCGTCGGCCATCGGCTGGACGAAGGCGTGCTCGGGCCGCGGCTCGATCGCCTTGGCCTCGGCCACCGGCGTGGACGGGCCCATCTCCATCGGCCGGGCCCGGCGCTGCGGGCTGCGGAGCATGTCGATGCACACGTTGTTGGCGATGCGGTACAGCCACGACCGCAGCGACGACCGGCCCTCGAAGCCGTCGATGGCCCGCCAGGCCCGGACCATCGTCTCCTGCACGGCGTCCTCGGCCTCGGAGCCCGAGCCGAGCATGCGGTAGCAGAAGCCGGTGAGCTCGCGGCGGTGCGACTCGAGCGCCCGGTCGAGGTCGGCTCCGGTGAGGGACCCGGGCTCGGGCGTGGCCCGGACGGCTTCGTCGGCGTCGGAGGGCGTGTTCACGAGCCGCAAGCCTACTGCTGCGTGCCCGAGTTCCGATTGGGAACACCGGGTGCGGTGGACGACACCGCCGCCGACGGGGTACGTCCTGTCCCATGAGCGGATCCGAGGCGAGCGGCGCAGCACCTCCTCACGCGAGGAGCCGGTGGCGCCGTGTCGTGCGGATCGGCCTGGTCGCGGGGGTCGCGGTGTTCGTCGCCCTCCAGCTGGTGCCGTACGGGTGGTCCCACCCGAACCCGCCGGTCGTCCAGGATGCGCCCTGGCCCGACGCCGAGAGCGCGGCCATCGCCCGCGAGTCCTGCTACGCCTGCCACAGCAACGAGACCGACTGGCCCGCCTACTCGTACGTGGCGCCGTTCTCGTGGCTGGTCCGCCGAGACGTCGAGGACGGGCGGGACGAGCTCAACTTCTCGCGGTGGGACCGCGACGACGGCGAGGCCGACGACGCCGCCGAGGCCATCGTGGACGGGGCCATGCCACCCGGCCGGTACACGATGATCCACCGCGGGGCCCGCCTCAGCGACGACGAGGCCGACGTCCTGGTCGCGGCCCTCGAGGCGATGGATGCCGCCCGTGGGGACGGCGACGACGCGACAGCTCGGCCGGACGACGGACGACGACGCGACAGCTCCGGCCCGGGGAGCGGCGACGACTGAGGGCGGGTCCTACTGCAGGCCCAGCGCGCCCATGCTGCGCAGGACCTCGTTGGGGCGATCGGGGTCGGTGCGCACGTCGACCACGCTGACGACGCCCGAGGCCAGCGCCCGTTCGAGGGCCGGGCGCAGCTCGTCGAGCGACTCGACCCGCTCGCCGTGGCCGCCGAGCGCGGCGCACAGCAGGTCGTAGCGTGCGGGCGTCAGGTCGGTGCCGACGCTGTCGCCGAACCACTCGCCCTCCTCGTAGCGCACGTCGCCCCACGACGCGTTGTTCGACACGACGATGACCGGCGCCGCCCCGGCCCGGACGGCGGTCTCGATCTCCATCGCCGACAGCCCGAAGGCGCCGTCGCCGACGAGGGCCACGGTCGGTCCGTCGGGGCGGGCGAGGGCCGCCCCGACCGCGTAGGGCACCCCGACACCGATCGTGCCGAGCGCGTCGCTGGTGAACAGCATCGACCCGGGCTCCTCGGCCCGGATGAACGCCAGGCCCCACCCGAGGATGTCGCCGCCGTCGAGCACGGCCGTCGACGCCGGGGCCCTGCTCGGCGGCGAAGTCGCCGACGGCGCGGGCGAGCGCGCCGGGGTGGACGCCGGTGGCCGGTCCCTCTGTCTGGGCCGCCCACTGGGCCCGGCTGCCCTCGGCCCACGAGCGCGCCTCGGCGGCCCACGCCGAGCGCGGCTCGCCGGTCCAGGCGGCGGCCAGCTGGTCGAGCACGGCGGCGGCGTCGCCGTGCAGCCCGAGCGTGGGCGGACGGTTCAGCGCGAAGGCGGCGGGGTCGTGGTCGATCATCACGATCGTCTGGTCGGCGTTCCACAGCGGCGGGCCGCCGAAGAGCAGGTTGCCGTTGAACCGGCTGCCGACCACGAGCACCACGTCGGCCAGCGCCACCGCGACTCCGCCGTGGAGCAGCGAACCGAGGCACCCGGGGTGGGCGTCGGGGAGCAGCCCGCGCGCGTGGCTGGTGGTGGTGACGGGGAGGCCGGACGCCTCGACGAAGCGGCGCAGGGCCGGCCTCGGCGCCCGCCCAGAACGCCCCGCCGCCGGCCACGACGACGGGCCGCTCGGCGCTCCTCAGCAGGGCGACCGCCCGGTCGACCGCGGCCGGCGTCGGCCTGCGGCGGGAGGCTGCGCTCGGGGGAGGCCGACGGCGGGGGGCCGGCATGCTCGGGCGCCGGCGCCAGCAGCACGTCGGTGGGCAGCTCCACGTAGGCCGATCCCGGGCGGCCGCTGCGGGCGACCGCCAGCGCCTGGCGGACGATCGGTTCGATCAGCGCCGGGTCGGTCACCGCCCGGGCCCACTTGGCGACGACGCGGGCCACGGCCTCCTGCTCGACGTCCTGCACCGCGCCGCGGCCGCGGAGGGCGAGCGGCGTGCGGCCGCCGAGGACCGCGACCGGGATGCCGGTGGCCTCGGCGTTGGCCAGCCCGGTCACGGCGTTGGTGAACCCGGGCCCGGCGGTCACCGCGGCCACGCCGGTCCGCCCGGTGCAGCGCGCCCAGGCCTCGGCCATGTGCACCGCGCCGCTCTCGTGGCGGGTGCTCACCGTGCGGATGCCGAGGCGCGCGCAGCCGTTCACCACCGGGGCGATGTGCCCGCCGGGCAGGAAGAACACCGTCTCCACGCCCGCGTCGGCGAGGACCCGGGCGACCGCCAGCCCGCCGTGGTCGTCGGGCACGGCCGTCGTGGTCTCGGCGGCCGCGGCCAGCAGCGTGTCCGCGGGTGTCCCGGCGTCGGGGGCCACGGCGTCGTCGCCGGTCACGGCCGGTAGATCCCGATGCCGTCGGGGAAGTCCAGGCCTTCGTCCATCACGGCCGACGGCGCGCCGGCCGCCGGGTCGTACCGGCGCACGCTGCCCTGGCCGTCGAGCGGCCCGACGCCGCCGTCGCTGATGCCGAGCCCGAGGTCCGCCCAGAAGATCGTGCCGTCGTCCAGCACGGCCAGCCCGAACGGGGACCCGCTCGGTCGGGCCTCGGCGCCGAACGCCTCGGACGGCGACGGGGCCACCACCGTGTCGACGTAGGTGCCGTCGGCCGCGTAGCGGGCGATGGTGCCGGTGAACGCGCTGGACAGGTAGAACGTCCCGTCGGCGTCGACCGCCAGGGCGTTGGGCGTGAGCGCGTGGTCGTCGGCGGGGATGAACAGCTCCTTGTCGACGCTGTCCGCCATCGGCGCCCCCAGCGGGTCGGTGCCCCCGCAGCCGCCGTCCGCGTCGGCCGACGTGGGGAACGGCCCCGTGAACCGGAAGACGCCGTTGCCGGGTGGGCGGGCGGTGGCGACGTAGAGCGTGTCGTCGTCGTCGACCACGATGCCGCCCGGGGTCGGCAGCGTGATGTCGAGCTTGCAGTAGCTCACCTCCTCGTTGTCGAACGGTGGGAACCACACGATGAGCTGCCCGCTCGGCGGGCCCTCGACCTTGTTGCCCAGGTCGGTGGTCACCACCCGGCCGTCGGAGAGCACGCCGCAGCCGTAGTTGTCGGGGTCGTCCTGGTAGCTGGGGACGAGCCGCCCGACCTCGGTGGCCGACAGGTCGCCGACCCGGTCGCCGTCGATCTCGAAGATCCCCCAGCCGGGCGTGCGCTCGGGCTGGCCCGTGTCCTCGCCGGCGATCAGGCGGTGCGGATCGTCGGGGAAGAAGCACAGCTGGCCGTTGATGTCCATGCCGTCGGGGTCGTCGGCCACGGTGGCGATGACGGTCTGCTTCTCGAACGGCTCCTCGCCCACGTAGGCGTTGAGGTTGTTGCCCTCGGTGCTGAACACGATCGGTGCGCCGGTCCCGGCGGCCTCCTCGGTGGGGGTGTCCCCGCTGGCGGCCCCGGCGTCGGAGTCGCCGCCGTCGTCGTCGTCACCGCAGCCCGCCGCGAGGAGCAGGGCCACCACGAGGGCGGTGGTGAGTCGGCGCAGGGTCATGGGTGTGTTCCCTCCTTCAGCCGTCCCGTGGGGCGAACGGGACGGCGAGCGAGTTGGTGGCCGCCATCCGGTCGAACCCCTCGGCGATCGGCGGGAACTCGCCGGGGTCGTCGACCGCGAGGATGCTGACGCGGTCGTAGGCGGTGCCGGGGTTGGGGATCTCGTCGCCGGTGCAGTCGAAGTCCTCGTCGAGCACGCACACGAGCCCGCCCACCGGGTCGTCGGTGCCCTGCGACATGAAGACGGCGAACACGCTGGCGCCGGCGGACGCCGCCGCGCTGCCGGGGCGCAACCACCGGGTGGGGTCGCCGAGCCCCTCGGCGTCGACCTCGATGCGGAAGGGGTCGGCCGAGATGTGCAGCGTCCCCGATCCGACCTGCCCGCCGACCCGCTCGGCGGTGAGCGTGAAGTCGAGCGGGCACGGCGCGGCCACGCACGGCTGGGCGAGCGCGGCCGGGTCGACGGGGCCGGTGGGCACGGTGCCGGTGGCCGCGGGCGCCGTCGTGGCGGTGGTGGCCGGGTCGTCGGGATCGGCGAGCGAGAACCTGTACACGCCGGCGGTCTGGCTGGGCTCGCTGGACCCGGGCTCGCGCATGCCGGCGACGGCCACCACGTCGTCCCCCGCCACGACCGCACCGCCCGAGACCGCGCCCTGCATCTGCTGGGCCCACAGGACGTCGCCGCCCGCCAGGTCCACGGCCCGCAGCGTGTAGTCGGTCCCGCCGAGGAACACGACGCCGTTCACCTCGAGCGCCGCCGCGAACGTGGGGCCCGCCTCGCCCTGCTGCCACCGCACCTCGCCGGTCTCGGCGTCGAGGGCGTGCAGGTGCGGCGAGCCGCCCACCGCGGTGCCCCCGACGACCGTGCCGTCCGCGACGGCGGTCGGGCCGATGAACCCGCCGAACGAGTAGTTCTCGCCCTCCTCGGCCACCCCGGGCTCCGCCACCTTCCGCTGCCACACGGGCTCGCCCGTGGCGCGGTCGACCACGTAGTAGGTGGCGTCCTTGTTGCCGAGGCCGACCACCGCCCGGCCCTCGATCTCGAACAGGTTCGGCGCACCGGCGAAGTCGAGGTCGTCGAGGTTCTGCTCGTGGGGCTGGTAGGTCCAGACCCGCTCGCCGGTGTCGAGGTCGAGCGCCAGCAGCGCCTCGGAGGCGTCGCCCCAGCCCTCGGCCGACGTGCAGTTCCCGGTGCCGACGAACACGAGCCGGCGGTCGAGGTCGACGCTGGGCGACCCCCACACGTCGCCGCAGCCGGGACCGGTGGCGCCGGAGCCCGACGTGGGCGCCGTGGTCGTCTCCCACCGCCGGGCGCCGGTGGCGGCGTCGAGGGCGACGACGCCGGCGACGGTCCCGTCGGGCGAGTTGTGGACGTCGGTGCCGACGATCACGAGGCCGTCGACGACCGCGGGCGAGCTCTCGATCTCGGTGGGGTCGTCGTCGCCCTCGGGCCGGCCGAGGTCGCGCTCCCACCGCACCGCGCCGTCGTCGGCCCCCAGGGCGTAGAGCGTCTCGCCGCTCGGGACGTAGACCGTGCGGGTGCCGCGGACGTCGGCCACGGTGGCCGAGCCGACGATCTGGCCGGCGTACACCCTGGCGTGCGGCTCGGCGGTGAACGACCAGTCGAGCTCGCCGCTGTCGAGGTCGATGGCGTAGAAGCGGCCCGACCAGTCGCCCACGTAGACCGTGCCGTCGACGACGGCGGGCGTCGCGGTCACGGCGTCGTCGGTGGCGAAGAACCAGTCCTGGCGCAGGTCGCCGACGGTGTCGGGAGCGATGGCGGTGTCGCAGGCGTACGAGAACGTGCGCTCGGGCGTGCGACCCCACGTCGGCCAGTCGCACTCGTCGATGGCCTCTGTCGCACCGTCCCCGCCGTCATCGGCGCAGCCCACGGTCGCGGCGACGACCGCGGCGGCCGCCACCGTCGAGGCCAACCGAACGATTCCCCCCATCGCCCGAAATCTAACACTCACGTCATGGCTGGATCCGGCGATCGACGGTGGCGCCCTGCGCACGGGCGACCCGCGCCGCCGCCGTCGCCTCATGCGACGATCTCGTCGACGAGCCCCCAGGCCAGCGCCGTCGCGACGTCGATCCGCTCGCCGGTCAGCGCCAGCCAGGCCGTGCGATGGCGCCCGATGCGGGCCGCGATGCTCACCGTGCCACCGGCCCCCGGCACCAGGCCCATCGCCACCTCGGGCAGGGCGAACGTCGCGTCCGCCCGGGCCTCGACCCGACCGGCGAACGCCGCCAGCTCGACCCCCGATCCGACCGACGGGCCGTGCACGCGGGCCGTGACCCGGTCCGCCACCAGGTGCAGCGCACGCCCCGCACTGCGCCCGAGGCGGACGAGGTGCGCCGTCGCCGGGTCGGGCCGGGTGCCGAACTCGTCGAGGTCGCCCCCGCTGCAGAACGCCGGGCCGGCCCCGTCCAGGACCGCGTGCAGGACCGGGTCGGCCTGGACCACGGCCAGCGCGTCCAGCAGCTCGTCGCGCATGGCCGCGTCGTAGGCGTTGCGCACGGCCGGCCGGTCGAGCGTCACGTGCAGGATGTCGCCGTCACGGCGCAGCCGGACCCGGGGCCCGTCGTCGTCCCCGCGCCGGCGCGGCGGGCCGCGGCGGTCGAGCCAGCCCACGTGCTCGGGTGCGAACTGCAGCAGGGAGTACGTCGCCGACTCGGCCACCAGACCGTCGGGCACCGAGCGGCGATCGGCCCCGCGCAGGAGCAGCGCCAGCGCGGTCGCAGCCAGCGGGCGCTCGTCGACCGCATCCACGACCCGGGTCGCAGCCACGGCGTCGCCGACGACGACGTCCACGAGGTCGGCTCCGGGCACGTCCGCTCCGCCGGGCGTCACCGCCGCCGGCGCCACGCCGACGATGACCGCCGGCAGGTCGACGAGCGCGGCGCGCCCCCGTCGTCCCCCCTGGCGTCGCCCCCGGCCCCCGTGGCGCCGGCGCCCAGGTCGACGACGATGGCGGCGCCCCCGAGCTCGGCCACCTCACCCCGCCCGACGACCGACGACACGAGCTCGACGAGCCGGGCCGGCACGGTGGGGGCCATCGCCGCACGGTACCGCCGCGCACCGGGCGGGAACCGGTCAACCCGAGACGGCCGCCCCGGGGGTCGCGTCGTGGGAGAACGCCAGGTCGGACTGACCGGCGGGCCGCCCCCGGTACGGTGCGGGCATGACGGCGGTGGACCACCCCGGCCCCGCGTCCCACGCCGACGCGTGGATCGCCAGCGGCGCCGCCGCGCTCGCCGGCTGGGACGGAGGGCCCGGACTCGTGCCCCCTGCCGGCGTGCTGGCGCGCATCGCCCGCCTCGGCGCCTGCGGTGGCGCCGACCCGTGGGCGACCATGACCGAGCGGGCCGCGGTGGCCGGGCTCCGCCGGCGGGGCCGGACGAGCTGCGGCGGCGGCACCCGGCTGCTGCGCGCCGCCGACGGATGGCTGGCCGTCAGCCTCGTGCGCCCTGACGACGTGGCCGCCGTGCCCGCCTGGCTCGAGATCGACCTCGACCCGACGCCCGACCCGTGGCCCGCGGTGGTCCGCGAGGTGGGCCGCCGGCCCACGGCGCCGCTCGTGGCGCAGGCCGTCCTGCTCGGGATGCCGGTGGCTGCGGTCGGCGAACGCTTCGCACCCGGGGCGACGGGCGAGGGCGGCGGCCCTGGTCCCGGCGGCCGGGCAGACGACCCGCCCCGCGACGAGCCCGGCGGCGCCGCTGACCCGGACGGCCCGCTGCCCGGCCGGTGGACCGATCTCGGGCCCGCGGCCCGACGTCCGCGACCCGCACCGCTGGTCGTGGACCTCTCGTCGCTGTGGGCGGGCCCGGTGTGCGCCCGGATCCTCGGGGACAGGGGGGCGACGGTCGTCAAGGTCGAGTCGACCGAACGGCCCGACGGCGCCCGGCGTGGTCCACCCGCCTTCTTCGACCGTCTCCACCGCGGCCAGCGTGCCGTGGCGCTGGCGTTCTCGTCGGCCGAGGGCCGCCGGGATCTCCGCGACCTGCTGACCGCAGCCGACGTGGTCATCGAGGCGTCGCGCCCGGCGCGCACTCGCCCAGCTCGGCGCCGGGCCGACCGACCTCGGCGCCGACGGGCCCGGGCTGTGGATCTCGATCACCGGGCACGGTCGCTCCGGGCCCGCCGGCGACCGGGTCGGGTTCGGCGACGACGCGGCCGCGGCCGGGGGCCTGGTCGCCTGGACGCCCGCGGGCCCCGTGTTCGGCGGCGACGCGCTGGCCGACCCGCTCACCGGGTTGGCGGCCGCGGCCGCCTGGGCCGACGCCGCCCGGCGTGGGGGCGGCCGACGGCTCCTGGTCGACCTGGCGCTCGCCGACGTCGCCGCCTGGGTCGCCGCCGGCGACGGCGGTGTCGAGTCCGAGTGGGACGAGGTCGACGAGCCGCCCGAGCCGTCACCCGTGGCCGCGCCCGCCGCGCCTGCGCCGGCCCTCGGGGCCGACACCGAGCGCGTGCTCTCGTCGGTGCGCGGCTGATCAGGGGGGAACGGGGGACGCGCCCTCGGCCCAGTCCCAGTGCTGCACCTCGACCGTCAGCGGCAAGAGGAAGCCGACGTAGAAGTTGTGCAGCCGAAGGAACCCGAAATCGTCGACCTCCTCGTCGCTGACGATCGACCCGATCGTCGACGGCGGCCCGGGCCCGGGCGCGCTCGTGGAAGGTCCGCAGCTCGCCGAGCGTGTCCACCGCCATGCCGACGTGGTCGGTGCGGGGGCACCGCATCGGGTCGTCGTCGGCCACGAGGAACACGAACTGGTCGTACGTGTAGGCCTGCAACACGAGCTGGCGGCCCGGCGTCGTCATCGTGGGCATCTCCTCCCAGCCGAACACGTCGCCGTAGAAGCCGACGATCTCGGCCCGGCCCGCGTCGTCGAGCAGCGTGCCGGGCACGCTCAGCGCCACGTGGTTGAACCGTGGAGTGCTCATGGTCCTCCTTCCCGCCGGCCAGTGGGGTGGCTCGTAGCCACCCCACCAGGCGCCACCAGCACCTTGCCGGCGATCGACCCGTCGGCCAGGCCGACCAGCGCCTGCGGCAGGCCGCTCGAGCCCGACATCCTCGGCCTCGACCAGCGGCGACAGCTCGACGGCGCCGCCCGTCAGCAGCGACATGGCCTCGGCGATCCCGCCGGGGTCGTACTCGAAGGCGCCGGTGACCTCGAGCTCGTTCAGCAGGACGCGGTTGGGGTCGAGGGCCAGCGGGGCGATGCCGCTGCCGACGAGCACCAGACGGCCGCCCGTCGTCAGCTGGGCGCACGCCGCGGACACCGCGGCGGCGCTGGCCCGAGCACTCGATCGCGACGTCGACCGCGCCGGCCACGAGGCGACGGGGCTCGGCCATCGACGGGACGTCGAGGTCGTCGGGCGCCACCACGTCCGTGGCGCCGACCGGCGGGCCAGGTCTCGCCGGGCGTGGTGCGGCTCGCTGACCACGACCTCCTCGACGCCCCGAGCCCGCAGCGCGGCCACCACCAGCAGGCCGATCGGCCCTCCGCCCGAGACGAGGACGCGGTGGCCCCGCCGTGCCCCGCTGCGGGTCACCGCGTGGAGGGCCACCGCCAGCGGCTCGGCCAGGGCCGCCGTCCGCAGACCCAGGCCCGCCGGCACCGGCACGACGGCCCGCTCGTCGGCACACACGTAGGTGGCGAACGCGCCGTCGGGCTCGCCGCGGCCGGGCGTGGCGCGCGACGGGCACAGCGAGGGCCGGCCGTCGAGGCAGGAGCGGCAGGCCCCGCATCCGGGCGCCGGACCGCCGACCACTGTGTCGCCGACCGCCACCGCACCCCCGTCGCCCGCCACGGCCCGCACGATGCCGGACCACTCGTGGCCACCGACCGTTCCCGGGCCGGGCCCAACCGTCGAGGGCCAGGTGCAGGTCGGTGCCGCACACGCCGCAGTGGCTGACCTCGACCAGCACCTGCGTTCCGGTCGGGCAGGGCACCGGCCGGTCCTCGACCCGCACGTCGCCCGGGCCGTGCACCACCGCGGCACGCATCGTCGGACCCGACATGACGCGAACGTTAGATCCTCGGGGCTGCTCCCTCGGCTCGCACCGCCCCCCACCCCTCACGCGGGTCGAGCGGTCAGCGCGGGGCCGTGAGGAGGAGGCACCCCGCCAGCGGGCCGCCCCCGGCGCCGACCACGGCGACCTCGGGGCGGCGCGGCACCTGGCGGTCACCGGCCTCGCCCCACAGCTGGAGGCACGCCTCGTGGAGGAAGCCGTAGCCGTGGAGCCGCCCGGCGGAGAGCTGGCCGCCGTGGGTGTTGAGCGGCAGCTCGCCGTCGCGGGCGATGCGGCTGCCGCCCTCGACGAACGGGCCGCCCTCGCCGTGGCCGCAGAAGCCCAGCGCCTCGAGCCAGCCAGCGTGATGAAGCTGAACCCGTCGTACAGCTCGGCGACGTCGACGTCGGCGGGGGTCAGGTCGGTGCGCTCCCACAACATGGCCGCCGGCGTCGCGGCAGCGCCATCGTCGTGAGGTCGTCCCACTGGTCCCACGACGGCCGGCCGCGGATCGCGGTGCCGACGGCCTCGATCCCGCACCGGCCGCCGTCGGAGGTCGGGCGCGGCGTCGGCGCGGGACACGATCACGGCGGTCGCGCCGTCGGCCGGCACGTCGCAGTCGTAGAGGCACAGCGGCGTCGGAGATCATGCGGACGCCCAGGTAGTCGTCCAGCGTCATCGGGTCGGGGTAGATGGCCTTCGGGTTGAGCGCCGCGTTGCGCCGGGCGTTGAGCGCGATCTGGCCGAGCTGCTCGCGGGTCGTGCCGAACTCGTGGAAGTGGCGCATCGCCATCATCGCGATCCAGTTGGCGGCCGACGGCGCGCCGTACGGGAGCGTCCACTGCATGAAGCCGCCCATGCGCACGCCCCGGCCTCGCCGTCTCCCCCGCCGCCGCCGAGCGTCACCGACGAGCGGCCCTTGTCGCCCTGCGCCGACGCCTCGGTCACGGTGCGGAAGCAGAGCGACGTGGTTCGCCAGGCCGGCGGCCACCGCCAGGGCGGCGTTGACCACCGATCCGAGCTGGCCCGGCGACTCGAGCCCGCCGGCGAACCAGCTGAGGTCGAGCCGCAGCGCGTCCTGCAGCTCGGTCACGCCGGCGCCGGAGAACCCGGGCGGCGATGTCCATGTTCCCCGGGTAGGTGGCGACGCCGTCGATGTCGTCGCGGGTCAGGCCGGCGTCGTCGATGGCCGCGCAGCACGGCCTCGACCGTCAGCGTCGAGCGGGTCGCGGTAGATGCGCCGCCCGACCTGCGACTGGCCGACGCCGGAGATCGACGGCCTTGCGCTCGCCGACATCGCGCCGTCACGCGCGACCTCGCGACCGGGCTCGAAGAACGGCAGCCACACGTCGTCGTAGTGCTCGAACGTGACCCGCACGGGCATGCCGATGCGGACGTCGTCGGGGGCGCAGCCGACGATGTTGGTCGTGAGGCGCAGCCCCTCCTGCTCGGGCAGCGCGACGATGGCGACGACGTACGGCGGGTCGAGGCCCGGGTACCAGGGCTGGTGGTTCACCGTGTAGGTGTGCACGACACCCCGGCCCGAGGTGGCCTCGGGGGCCAGGTCGGTGCCGAGGCACGGCCGGGCAGACGGGCCCCGGCGGGTGGAGCCAGGTGCCGCACGTCGGCAGCGCAGGATGCGCAGCTCGCCGTGCTCGCCGCCGGTCCAGAACGGGCGCGTTGGCGTCGTCGACCGCGGGCAGCACGCGGAACGGCTTGGGGGACTCGTCGCTCATGCGGGGCCCATCCTGGTGGTCGTCAGGGGTCGCGCGGCAAGCCCAGCAGCCGCTCGGCGATCACGTTGCGCTGGATCTCGCTCGTCCCGCCGGCGATCGAGAGGCTGCGGTTGCCGAGGAACCCGCCGACCCACGACGCCGCGGCGCCGTCCGCTGACACCGCGGCCGGCCCGAGCAGCGCGAGGCCGACCTCCTGCACCTCCTGGTCGTGCTCGACGCCGAGCAGCTTGCGGACGCTCGACTCGGGACCCGGCGCCCCGCCCCCGAGCGCCCGCAGCGTGGTGCGCACGCCCATCGCCGCCAGCGCCTGCGTGCGGGCCACGAGACCGCCGAGCGTGTCGAGCACCTGCAGATCGGGTGTGGTCCCCGGCGGCGGCGGACCGGTGTCCACCAGGGCCACCAGCGCCTCGACCCCCGGGCCCATCGACGAGCCCCGCCCCATCGACACCCGCTCGTTGGCCAGGGTGGTCCGGGCCGCGGCCCACCCGCCCGTCGGCGCGCCGACGACGGCGATCGTCGGGCACGAACACGTCGGTGAGGAACACCTCGTTGAACAGCTCGGCGCCGGTCAGCTCGCGCAGCGGGCGCACGTCGACGCCCTCGGCGTCCATGTCGACGACGAAGCACGCCGATGCCGTCGTGGCGGGGGGCGCCGGCGTCGGTGCGGGCCAGGCAGATGCCGAGGTCCGCGCTCGGCCGCCATCGACGTCCACACCTTCTGCCCGGTCAGCCGCCAGCCGCCGTCGACCCGCACGGCCTTGGTGGCGACGGAGGCCAGGTCCGAGCCGGCGCCCGGCTCGCTGAACATCTGGCACCACGTGACCTCGCCGCGCAGCGTGGGGGCCACCCACCGCGCCTGCTGCGCCTCGGTGCCGTGGACCAGGATCGTCGGCAACGCCCACGCCCCGACCGCGAGGTGGGGGCGCCGGACGCGGGCCCGGCGCGAACTCCTCGTCGACGACGAGCTGCTCGAGCGGACCGGCGTCGCGTCCCCACGGGCGCGGCCAGTGCGGCACGAGGTACCCCGACGTCGGCGATGCGGCGGTTCCACTCGACCTTCGGGCGGGCGCGGAGGTCGTCGAGGAAGGCGCGGACGTCGGCCCGGCCGCCCTCGGCCTCGGTCGGGAGCTCGACCGCCGCGGCGCCGCGGACGCCCGCCAGCGGCGAGCCGGGCGGACGTCGACCCGCCAGGGCCCAGCGCCGCCGATCAGCAGGCGCGTCGCGGTCGCCCGCTTCAGGTAGAGGTGGGCGTCGTGCTCCCAGGTGAAGCCGATGCCGCCGAGCACCTGGATGCAGTCCTTGGCGCGCCGTAGGCGGCCTCGGGGGCGAGGGCCCCGGCGACCGCGGCGGCGAGGGTCGCCTGGTCGCGTCCCGACGGTGGCCCGCGCCGCGTCCCAGGTGGCCGCCCGGGCCTGCTCGAGGGCGCACAGCATGTCGGCGCACCGGTGCTTCACCGCCTGGAACTGACCGATCGGCCGGCCGAACTGCTCGCGCACGAGCGCGTGCTCGGCCGCGGTGGCGACGCACCACGCCGCCACCCCGACGCACTCGGCGGCGAGGAGCACGGCGGCGAGGCCCCGGATGCCTGCGGCGCCGGGCGGGCACGTCACGAGGCGGTCGGCGGGCAGCGCGAGCCGGTCGGCCCGGACGGTGGCCACCCGGCGGGTCCGGTCGAGCGACGGGACCGGCGAGACGTCGACGTCGGCGGCGTCGACGACCGCCCACACGTCGGTGGGGCCGCCGGCCTCGGCGGGAGCGATCGGCAGGACCAGCACGTCGGCGACCCCGCCGGACAGGACCGCGTCCCACGCCCCGTCCACGACCACCCCGCCGTCCGGGCGTCGGTGTCGCCGGCACCGGCGCGGGCCCGACGGCGACCGTGCCGACGCGGCGGCCGGAGGCGAGCTCGCCGACGAGCGGGCGCAGGCCCGCGTCGCCGAACCGATCGAGCGCCACCGCCGCGAGGCTGCTGGGCACGAACGGACCCGGGGCGAGCACCCGGCCGAGCTCCTCGACCACGACGACCGCCTCGGCCAGCCCGTACCCCTCGCCCCCCGCGGCCTCGTCGACGGCGATCCCGATCCATCCCTGCCCCGCCAGGTCGCCCCAGAACGGGGGGAGGACGTGCTCGTCGGCGTCGAGCCCGGTCCGGACGACCGCAGGCGGGCAGTGCCGGGCGGCCCATCCGCGCACCGAGTCACGCAGGGCGAGGTGCTCGTCGCGGAGGCCGATGCCCGCCCTGGGATCCATCGACCCATCATGCCCAAGAATGACGTGACCGTCAGAAAGTCGGGCGTTAGGGTTCGCCTCGATCCGGCCGCTCACGATGGGGAGATCGGCGATCACCCAGATCCTCCTGGCGGGAAGCGTGCCGTGAACCTCGACGGAACCACCGTCCTCGTGACCGGCGCCTCGTCGGGCATCGGCGCCTCTCTGGCGCCGATGCTCGCCGAACGGGGGGCGACGGTCGTGGCCGTCGCCCGGCGCGCCGATCGCCTCGCCGCCGTCGTCGACCGCTGCCGGGAGCACACCCCGGCGTCGCAGGCCTGGGTGGCGGACCTGGGCGACACCGACGCGGCCGAGGCGCTGGCGCGCCGGGCCGTCGCCGAGCTTGGCGGGCTGGACGCGCTGGTCAACAACGCCGGCGCTCCCATGCGGCGACGGGTCACCGACATCACCCTCGACGAGATCCGGCGCACGATGGCGCTCAACTTCGAGTCGCCCGTGCGCATGTCGCTCGCGGTGCTGCCGCACATGCTCGAGCGGGACCGAGGGGTGATCGTGAACGTGGCCAGCTTCGCCGGCCGGGTGGGCGTGCTGGGCGAGGGGGCCTACTCGGCGTCGAAGTTCGCCCTCTGCGGCTGGAGCGAGTCGATGGCCGCAGAGCTGTGGCACACCGGCGTCGACGTCCGCCTGGTGCTCCCCGGCGCCATCGACACCGAGATCTGGGACCAGCCCGGCAACGACGCGCCCCTGTACGACGGGCCGCTCGAACCGGCCGGGAACGTGGCGGCGGGCATCGTCGCCGCCATCGAGGGCGACCGCATCGAGCACTACCTGCCCGACATGCGGGCCATCGTCGAGATGAAGACGAGCGACCTCGACGGGTTCCTCGCCGGCATGGTGGCCCTGGCCGACGGCAAGGACGCCACGACGGCTCCTCCGAGCGACGAGCCCCCGACCTGACCCGAGCGCACGGGAGGGTCAGGTCGCGTCGTGGAAGACGAGGCCGAGAGCGCGGCGGCGGCCGGACCGGACGACGCTCACCCCGTGCCGCATCGGCGCGCTGCTCCAGCCCCGCCGGCCGCGCACGGGCCGGTCGCGGGTCGTGAACACCAGGCCGTGGCCCTGCGGCAGCGACATCGTGGTGGCACGGGACTGAGCGCGCGGGCGCTGCTCGACCACGACGAACTCGCCCCCCTGGTAGTCGACCCCCGGCACGTCGAGCCCGATGACCACCTGCAACGGGAAGACGAGATCGCCGTAGAGGTCCCGGTGCAGGGCGTTCCAGTCGCCCGGGCCGTAGCGCAGCAGCAGCGGGGTGGGCCGCGTCTGCCCCGCGGCGTGGCACCGGTCCAACCACTCGTCGAGCGCATCGGGCCAGGGGGCGGGTTGGTGGCGCCGGGCGGCCCAGTCACGGGCGACGGGCAGCAGTCGGGGCCAGAGCGCCGACCGCAGGCCGGCCACGAGGTCCGGCAGCGGGTGGGCGAAGTACCGGTACTGGCCCGCGCCGTACCGGTACCGGGCCATGTCGACGGTCGAGCGGAAGCGGCGGTCGTCGTCGTAGAGGTCGCCCAGCTCCCGACACTCGGCGGCCGTGACCAGGGGCCCGGTGGCGGCGATGCCCACGGCGTCGAGGCCGGCGGCCACGCCCGCCCAGTCGACGGCCTCGACCGCGTCCTCGGCAGTGGTGCCGGTGGTCCGTCGTGCTGCGTCCTCGGTCTGCACGGTCACGACGATCAAACGCTGCGTCCACCGCCGCCGTGAGATCCCGCCGCCCGCCCCGTGGCCGGCGGGCCGACGTGCCGACGGGCCGGCGATGGCGGCGGCCGGCGGGCCGACGTGCCGGCGGCCGGCGGGCCCGACGGCGGCGGGCCGGCGGGCCGGCGGTGGCGTCACCTGGCGTCGGTGACCTGGCGGAAGCGGGCGTAGCGGTCGGCGGCGGCGTCGCACCACGCCGGATCGGGCTCGACCCGGGCGGCCGTGCGGGCCCACCGGCGGGCGTCGCCGGCCGACGCCTCCAGCCCGGCGATCACCCGGGCCATGAAGGCGGCGCCGAGCGCCGCTCCCTCGGGCACGGCGACCACGTCGACCGGCAGCCCGGTGGCGTCGGCGAGGGCCTGCACCCACGCCGCCGACCGCACCCCGCCGCCCGTGGCCACGATGCGGCGGGCGTCGACGCCGGCCAGGTCGAGGTGGTGGCGCACGACGAAGCCCGCCGCTTCGTAGGCCGCCCGGCGCACCGCGACCGCGTCGTGCGTGAGGTCGAGGTCGTGGAGCGCGGCCCGCCGGCGCGGGTCGTGCAGCGGCGTGCGCTCGCCCCGGATGTAGGGCGCCCACACCGGCACCCGGCGGGGATCGGCGGGCAGCCGGCCGCCGTCGGCACCGGCCGGTCCGGCGCCCGTGAGGCGCAGCACGCGCTCGAGGAACAGGCCACCCGCGTTGCTCGGCCCGCCGACGAGCACCTTGCCCGGCGCGCTGTGGGGCACGGTCCACAGCCCCGGGACCTCTCGCCACTCGGCCGTCACCGCCCAGGTGATGAGCGTCGTCCCGCAGATCACGAGCACGTCGCCGTCGTCGTCGGCCCCGGCCACGAGCTGCTCGGCGAAGGCGTCGACCGTGCCGCCGCCCAGTTGTGCGCCAGCGGCGGGCGACCCGTCGAGCACGCGACCCGCGACCGCGTCGCCGGGGACGATCCGCGGCAGCCGGTCGACGGTCGTGCCCGCCTCGGCGGCCACCGCGGGGTCCCAGGCCGTCATGTCGAACACGGGCAGCGCGGTCATGGCGGTCACCGTGTCGATCACGCCCTCGCCGCCGAGGGCGTGGTTGGCGACCGCCTGCGCGGGCCAGTAGCCGGCGGCGTCGGGGGCCTCGGTCGCACACCAGCGGAGGAACGCGAGCAGCTCGCCGCTCTGCGACGGGTCGAGCCCGCTCGAACCGGCGGCGCGGCCGTCCCCGTACAGCAGCCCCGGCGTGAGGGCCGCGCCGGCGGCGTCGACGGCGCACAGCGACGGGACCATCGCGGCCACGTTCAACGCCGCGATCGGCGGCGCCGCCCCGCCGCCCGCCTGGTCCGCCAGCCCGGCGACGAGGTCCTCGACGGCCCGCCGGACGCCGGCCCGCCAGGCCTCGTCGGGGCGGTGCTCGAGCCGATCCGGTGCGGGGACGACCACGTCGTGGGGGACGCGGGTGCGCGCCAGCACGTTGCCGTCACCGTCGACCGCCACGGCCTTGACCGACGTCGTGCCGATGTCGACCCCGGCCGTCACATCGCTCATCGTCCTCCTCCCGATCGCCGCCGCAGCATGACACGACCGTCAGAAACAGGTGCGGGCCTGCGGGTACATTCCCGACGATGGCACAGCACGCGCCGGAGCGTTCGGCCGCCGGTCCGGGCCCCGAGCACCGGGCGCTCGGCCGGCCCGACGCGTCCGACCGTCGAGGAGGCTCCGATGCGCGCACTCGTCTTCGGTGACACCGAGGGCGTCGCCCTCGACGCCCGCCCGGCCGCCCCCTCCGAGGGCGCGCCGCGCCTGGTGCGCCACCTGGCGGTCACGCCCATGGCGCTGCAGGAGGTGCCCGAACCGACCGTGCGCGGCCCCGAGTGGGCCGTCCTGCGCACCCGCCTGACCGGCATCTGCGGCAGCGACGTGAAGCAGGTGCTCATGGACTTCGAGGGCCCGGCCGACTCGCCGATGACCGCGTTCATCTCGTTCCCGCAGGTCCTCGGGCACGAGATCGTCGCCACCGTCGAGGACGCCGGGCCCGACGCCGGCGTCGAGCCCGGGCAGCGGGTCGTGGTGAACCCGTGGCTGTCGTGCGTCGTGCGGGGCCTCGATCCGGTCTGCCCGGCGTGCGCGGCCGGGGACTTCAGCCTGTGCTGGCGCTTCCACGACGGCGCGCTCGCCCCCGGGATCCACGCCGGCAACTCGACCGACGCGCCCGGCGGGTTCGCCGAGCGGCTCCCGGCCCACCGCCACATGCTCGTGCCGGTGCCCGACGGCGTGGCCGACGAGGTGGCCGTGCTGGCCGACCCGTTCTCCGTCGCGCTCCACGCCGTCACCCGCAACCCGCCGCCGCCCGGCGGCCGGGCGGTGGTCTACGGCGCCGGCGCCCTGGGCACCGGCGCGGTGGCGATCCTCCGGGCGCTGCACCCCGACGTCGAGGTGGCGGCGGTCGCCCGCTGGCCGGCCCAGCGGGCCCTGGCGACTCGCCTCGGAGCCGTGCCCGTCGACCACGAACCGCAGGAGGCGGTGATCGAGGCGCTGGCCCGCTGGTCGGGCGGCGTGCTGCGCCGGCCCTGGGAGGGCCCGCCGGTGGCGTGGCCGGGCGGCGTCGACGTCGTGTACGACACCGTGGGCGCGCCCGACACGCTGGAGGTCGGCCTGCGGGTGCTGCGGGCGCGCGGGCACGATCGTGCAGCTGGGCCTGTCGTCGATGGCCCGCTGCGAGTGGACGCCCTGGTACCTCAAGGAGGCCCGGCTGGTCGGGTCCAACGCCTTCGGCGTGGAGGAGGTCGACGGCGTGCGCCAGCACGCCATGGCCCACTACCTCGACCTGGTGGGCGACGGCCGCATCGACCTGACCGGACTGCTCACCCACCTGTTCCCGCTGGAGCGGTGGCGGGATGCGTTCACGACGCTCATCGACCAGGGCACGACGGGCGCCATCAAGTGCGCCTTCGACCTCCGCCCTCCCCGGTGACGTGGGCCCGCGCGGCTCCCGAGGCACTGGGTTCCGTTCTCCGGGCTCCCCCGGAGGCCGAGGCAATCGGTTCCGTTCGCCCGAGCTTCCCGGGAGGCCGAGGCAATCGGTTCCGCTCCCCGGAGGCGAGGCAATGGGTTCCGTTCGCCCGCGGGCGAGGCAATCAGTTCCGCATCCGGAACCGTGGCCTCAAGCTCCGCCAGGCGGAACCTATTGCCTCGACCTCGGGCGCCGAGGCACTGGGTTCCACTCCCCGGGCTCCCCGGGCGGGCCGAGGCAATGGGTTCCGTTCGCCGGAGGGCGAGGCAATCGGTTCCGCATCCGGAACCGTGGCCTCAACCTCGGCCGGGCGGAACCTATTGCCTCGCCCGGAGCGCGCACCCTGCGGGACCCGGCTCGCTCCCGGACGCCGGGTTTCTAACGTCGACGTCAGACCGGGCGGTGGGCGTCCCGTATGATGCGCGGACGTGGCGCCCGTCTCGTCGAACCGCCCCACCGCCCTCGTGACGGCGCCGTTCCGGGGCCCCGGCGTCGACCGGCTGGCCCGGGTCGCCGACGTCGTCGTCGACCCGTGGCTCGACCACCGCCCGCTGCGGCTGTACGACGCCGCTCAGCTGGCGGCGCGCATCGACGCCGAGGGCGCCACGATCGTCGTGTGCGAGGGCGACGTCGTGGCCGGACCGGTGTTCGAGCGGCCCCTGGTGGCCATCGGCTCGGCGCGGGGCGACCCGACGAACGTCGACGTGGCCGGGGCGACCGCCGCCGGCATCCCGGTCCTCCACGCCCCGGGGCGCAACGCCGACGCGGTCGCCGAGCTGACGGTGGGCCTGCTGCTGGCGGTCACCCGCCAGGTCGTGCCGGCCGACCGCGACGTGCGCGACGGCGAGGTGTACCGCGACGGCACCATTCCCTACCAGCGCTTCCGCGCCTGGCAGCTTGCCGGCCGGACCGCGGGCCTGATCGGCCTCGGCGCCGTCGGCCGGGCGGTGCGCTGGCGCCTGGAGGGCCTCGGCATGCGCGTGATCTCGGCGGACCCGTACGCCGATGACGCCACGCACACGCTCGACGACCTGCTGGCCCAGGCCGACGTGGTCTCGGTGCACGCCGCGGTGACCCCCGAGACCGCAGGAATGATCGACCGTGACGCCATCGGGCGCATGCGCGACGGGGCGGTGTACGTCAACACGGCCCGGGCCGCGCTCCACGACCTCGACGCCCTCACCGAGGCGGTGATCGAGGGCAAGCTGGCCGGCGTCGCCCTCGACCACTTCGACGGCGAGATGCTCGACCCCGCGCACCCGATCGCCAAGTTGCCGAACGTCGTGCTGACGCCCCACATCGGCGGCGCCACCTACGACACCGAGGCCAACCACACCGAGATGCTGGCCGACGATCTCGTGCGGCTGCTGGCCGGGGAGCGCCCGCACCGCATCGCCAACCCCGAGGTATTGAGGTGAGCGGGAACAGCCGGCCGACCGACGAGGCCCGGGCCGCGGTCCTGGACGCCGCCCGCGAGCTCTCGGCGCGCGGCCTGGTCGAGGGCACGTCGGGCAACGTGTCCGCCCGTGTGGACGACGGCCACGTGTGCCTGACGCCCTCGTCGCTCGCCTACGACGCCATGACGCTCGACGATCTGGTCGTCGTCGACCTCGACGGTGGGGTGGTCGAGGGCGACCGCAGCCCCACCACCGAGAAGGCGCTGCACCTGGCCTGCTACCGCGCCTATCCCGAGATCGGCGGGGTCATCCACTCGCACCCGGTCTACGCCACGATGTTCGCCCTCGCCCGCCAGCCGATCCCCGCCGCCATCGAGGAGGTCTCCGTCTACATCGGCGGCGACATCCCCGTGTGCGACTACGTGATGACCGGCACCGACGAGTTGGGCGACGAGGTGGCCGGCCGCCTCGCCGAGAGGGCCGCCACCCTGCTGGCCAACCACGGGATGGTCACGGTCGGCAGCACGCCGGCGAAGGCGCTGCACGCCGCGCTCGTGGTCGAGCGCACCGCCCACATCGTGTGGGGCGCCCGGCTGCTCGGGGCCACCCACGACCTGCCGCCGAAGGTCAACGAGGACTTCGGCGGCGTCTACCGCTTCGTCCGCGACCAGCGCATGTGAGGCGATCGGCCCGCGTCGCGGGCCCTCCGGACCCGAGGCAATGAGTTCCACGCGACCGAGGACGAGGCAATCAGTTCCACATACGGAACCCGTGCCTCATCCTCCGAGCCGACGGAACCTATTGCCTCGCCCGATCCCCGACCCACCGGGCCAGGCGGTCGAGCCGAGCAGGCCCGCGAGGCCGTCGCCTGGCCCTCTGACCCGACGGTCCGACGACCCGACGACCCGAGGCAATGAGTTCCACCAAACCGAGGATGAGGCGATCAGTTCCACATACGGAACCCGTGCCTCATCCTCCAAGCCACGGAACCTATTGCCTCGCCCGGTCCCGCCCACCCTCGACCTCCACTGCAGGTCGAGGCCTGTGGCCCGCCCGGCCCTGGTCAGGGGATCGCGCCCGCGGCCTTGAGGGCCGAGATGTCGTCCCACGTCAGGCCCAGCTCCTGCAGCACGAGCTCGGTGTGCTCGCCGTGCTCGGGCGCCCGCTCGACCTCGACGGCCTGCTCGTCGAACTGCACCGGGTTGGCCACGAGCTGCACGGTCTGGCCGTTGCCCGCCTGTCATCGCGGGCAGGTAGCCGTTCGCCACCACCTGCGGATCGTCGTACAGCTCGTCGAGCGTCTGGAACACGCACCACACGCCCGAGAAGTCGGCCAGCGCCGCGCTCCAGTGCGCCAGCGGCTCGGCCTCGAAGACGGCGTCGAGCGCCGCCACACAGGCGACCTTGTTCTCGGCCCGGGCGGCGGCGTCGACGAAGCGCGGGTCCTCGGCCAGCTCGGGATGCCCGAGGCAGGCGCACAGCTCGGGGAAGTACTTGTCGGACTGCAGCAGGATCAGGCTGATGAACCGGTCGTCGGCGGTGCGGTAGACGTTGACCAGCGGGTTGGGGCTGAACGCCCGGTCGCCCTGCGGGATCTTCGAGAAGCCGAACAGCTTCGACGCCACCACCAGCGGCGACACCTGCCACATGGCCGTGGCCAGCAGCGAGCAGTCGACCACCGCGCCCTCGCCCGTGCGTTCGCGCTGCACCAGCGCGGCGGCGATGCCGCCGGCGGTGGCCATGCCGGCCATCACGTCGCCGAACGCCGGCGAGACCTGGCCGGGCGGCCACCCGCCCTCCTTCTCGGGCATCACCGAGCCGACGCCGCCCCGCGCCCAGTACGAGGCGCCGTCGTAGCCGCCCTTGCCGGCGTCGGGGCCCTTGGGCCCCTGGCCGCTGCCCCGGGCGTAGACGATGTCGGGGCGGCGGGCGCGCACGTGCTCGACGTCGATCCCCAGCTTCTGGCGGACGCTGGGCAGGTAGCTGGTGAGGAACACGTCGGCCGTCTCGACCAGGCGCATCAGCGTCTCGACACCCTCGGGCCGGGTGAGGTCGACCACCACCGACCGCTTCGACCGGTTGGGCTGCTCGATCATGAAGTTCACGCCGTCGGGACCGCCGGGCAGCAGGCCCGAGGTGATCAGCCCGCGCTGCGGGTCGCCGGTCGGGGGCTCGACCTTGATGACGTCGGCGCCCCAGTCGGCCAGCACCGACCCCCCGGAGGGGATGAACATCCAGCTCGCCACCTCGATGACGCGGATGCCGTCGAGCGGCTTGGTCACGACCCGTCCTCTCTCGTGTCGGCCGCTACCAGACCAGCGGCAGGTGCTCGATCTGGCGCAGGCCCGGCGAGTAGTCGAGCACCGTGCCGTCGGCCAGCCCGTAGTCGGGGATGCGGCGGTGCCACTCCTCGAGCGCCACCCGCAGCTCGAGCCGGGCGAGGTGCGAGCCGAGGCACCGGTGGACGCCACCCCCGAACGCCAGGTGCTTGTCCACCTCACGGTCGAAGTCGACCTCGTCGGCACGCTCCCACGCCCGCTCGTCGGTGTTGGCCGACGCCAGCAGCATGACCACCTGCTTTCCGGCGGAGATCGGGCAGCCCGACATCTCGGTGTCCTGCGTGGTGAGCCGGACCACCCCGGGCACCGGCGTCTCCCACCGCAGCATCTCCTCGACCGCGTTGGGGATGACGCCGGGATCGTCCACGATCTGGCGGCGGTGCCCGGGGTGCTGCGCCAGGAAGGCGAGCATGCAGTCGAGTGATGCCGTCACCGTGTCGAGCCCGGCGAGGAAGAACAGGTAGCAGATGTCGATGACGTCTTCGCGGGTGAGGCGGTGGCCGTCGACCTCGGAAGTGAGGAAGGCCGAGATGAAGTCGTCCTTCGGCGCGCGGGTGCGGGCGTCGACCACCTCCTCGAGCACGGCGTAGATCTGCCGGCCGGTCTCGATCACCATCTCCTCGCGCTCCTCGGGCGTGCGCGCCGGCGGCCGCACGATGCCGTCCTTGAAGGCGATGAACTCGGCGGCCCGGGACACCGGCAGGCCGAGCAGCTCGAGGAACACGGTCGACGGGTAGCGGCTCGGCGAAGGCGGCGTTGAAGTTGCAGGCCCCGTCGTCGGCCACGGCCTCGACCAGGTGCCGGGCCAGCTCGCGGACCCGCGGCTCGAGCGCCGCCACCCGGCGGGGCGAGAACAGCGGGTCGAGCACCTTGCGGTAGGCGACGTGGTCGGGCGGATCGATCTGCAGCGGGATGAGCGGGCGCACCTGACCGATGCGCACGGCGTCGAAGCCCGACGAGAACACGTCGGGAGCGCGCAGCCCGGCGACGACGTCCTCGTGCTTGCCCAGGGCGACGCCGCCCGTCGGGCTGCGCTCGCCGAGGTCGACGACGGGCGCCAGGTCGCGCATCGCCTTGTAGACCGGTTGCGGGTTGCGGGCGATCTCGGGGTCGAACAGCGAGCCCTCGGCCGCGCCCGGCTCGGCGGCCGGGTCCCGCCGGACATCCCCCGAGGGTGTGGTGTCGGTGCCGGTCATCGCCTTCCCCCCACGTGTGCCTCACTCCTCGAGCGAGATGGCGTCCTCGGGACAGTTCGCTGCGCCGCGGCGAGCCTCTTGCTCGTCGCCGGGCGCGAGCTCGCCGCCGTCGCGGATCACGCCGTAGCCGTCGTCGTCGGCGTCGAACACCGCCGGCGCCATGGCGTAGCAGCGCCCGTGACCGGTGCAGCGCGTCCGGTCGAGGGTGATCCGCATGCCCCGTGTCTAGCGCAGATCCGGGCGAAGATCTAACAGTCGCGTCAGCTGTTTCTGACGGACGCGTCAGGCCGCCGGCAGTCCGAGGAAGCCCCGGCGGATGATGGCCACGAGCGCGTCGACGGCCTCGGCCTGGGTGAAGTAGCCGAAGGCGTGGACGTGGTGCGGCACGGTCTCGACCAGTCCGAGGAAGGCCATGGCGTCGACCAGCGGGTCGCCGACCGCCCGGTCGCCCAGGGCCTCGAGCAACCGCCCGAGCGCGACGTCGGCCACCCGCTTCGTGAGGTCCTCGAGGGCCGGGTCGGGGAACTGCGTCTCACGCCAGAGGGCGATGATGCCGCCGTGCTCGGCGTAGATGCCGAACCAGGTGTCCAGCCAGTCGCGCAGCGCCGCGGCGTCGTCGCCGTCGGGGAAGGCGTCGATGCAGCCGATCAACCGGTCGGCCGCCTCGGTCGCGATGACCCGGAACAGGTCGTCCTTCGAGTCGAAGTAGCGGTAGAAGGTGCCGTGGGACGCCCCCGCGGCCTCGACCACGTCGTCGACCCGCGTCTCGTGGAAGCCGAGCTTGGGGAACTGGGCGACGCCGGCCTCGACGATGCGCGCCCGCATGCGCTCCCCCTGCGGGCTCAGCACCCGCTCGCCCGCGGGCGACGTCGGGGCCAGGACCGACCGCCGGAGGCGGGCCGGGCGGGCGGGCGGCGGGGACGCAGCCCCGTCGTCGAGCCCGGGCACCGGGCCGACGAGCGCCCGGTGCACGGTCGCGCCCAGGGCGTCGACGAAGCGCTTGCGGGCCACCAACCCCGAGGTGCCGATGCGCAGCAGGTTGGCCCGCACGATCATCGTGACGATCGTGGCCGCCATCACCTCGGGCGGCACCACCCCGTCGTCGAGGACCAGGTGGGGACGCAACGCCTTGCCGAACCCGGCGTTGACCGGCGCCGAGGCCCCGGCCAGCGAGCGATCGGTGCGGACCACTGCCGAGAAGCCGGTGAACACCGGTGCGAACGCGTCGTAGAACTCGGAGAACTCGCGCATCCACGCCACGACGGCGGCGCGGCCGGCGGCGTCGGGCGTGACCGGGCCGAGGGCGTCGGTCATCGCCACGACCGAGCGACCGACGTGGGCGGCCAACGCCCGGAACACGTCCTCCTTGCTGGAGAAGTACTGGTAGAAGGTCGGGCGCGAGCAGCCCGCGGCCTCGGTGATCTGCTCGATGCGGCTGTCGTGGTAGCCGTGCGCGGAGAAGACGTCGAGGGCGGCGGTCAGGATGCGGCGCTGCGTGCGGGCCCCGCGGGCGCCGACCACCGGGTTGTCCCCGAACGGCGAGCGGCGCTCGGCCTCGATCCCGTCGACCACGGCGGTCACGCTACCCGTGCCGTCCCGAGCGCCTGGAGGTTGCCCGCGTCCGTGCCCGGTCCATCCGCTCGCCCGTTCTGTGTTGCGAATCGGTTGGCTGGCCAACCAGTCCGGAGCACAGAACCGTGGTTCACGCGGCGAGGGCCGAGGCGCGGTCGGGGCGGGAGGCGAGGCGATAGGTTCCGTTCGCCAGAGGATGAGGCAGGGGTTCCGCATGTGGAACCAATTGCCTCGCCCTCCGGAAGTCGGAACCCATTGCCTCGGAACCCATTGCCTCGCGAGCAGAGGGCGGCTGGCAGGCACAGCAGGTCGGTCCCGTCCGGGTCACGGGCCATGGCCGCCGACCCGACGGGACGCGCCCCCCGTCCGTCTCAGCTGGTCACGAGGCCTCGGGGACCGTCGCGTCGATGCCCTGTGGCTCGTCGCCGAGGAACACGATCTCCCGCTGGGCGATGCGCCAGCGGTCGGGGTCGTGGGCGTCGCGCACCAGGACGTCGTGGTAGCGCCCGGCGGACAGCACGGTCAGCTCGCGGGTCACGAAGCAGTAGTCGGTGGTCACCGTCGCCCGGCCCCCGGTCGGGTCGACGGCGATGAGCGGCTCGCTGAGCATGTGCCGGCCCCGCAGGTCGGGGCCCTGGTTGGGCTCGATGAACGCCCGCACCGCCTCCCGGCCACGAGCGGTCTGCCCCATCGCCGCCAGGGCGACGTCCTCGGTGAACACCTCGACCCACTCGTCGAAGCGCCCGTCGTCGAGGAGCTGGCAGTAGGCGGCCAGCGTCCCCCTGATGGCGTCGTGTTCCATGCCGCCTTCCTACTCTTCCGCTCGCGTCAGCGCGGGCGGGGGGTGATCAGCTCGAGCACGTTGTCGCGCATCACCGTGCGGAGGTCGTCGTCGCTGAAGGTGGGGATGTCCTTCACGAAGTCGGTGGGCTCGGGCAGTCCCTCGGCGTGCGGGAAGTCGGAGCCGAACAGCAGGCGCTCGACGCCCAGCAGGTCGCGCAGCATGGCCATGTCGTCCTCGTAGTAGGGCGCCACCCACACCGCCCGGCGGAACTGGTCGACGGGGTGCTCGGTGAACGAGAACGGCATCTTGCCGTGGCCGTCCCGCAGGTTGCGCAGGAGGTCGGGCGCCCACATCGCACCGTTCTCGATGGAGGCCAGCCGGAGGTTGGGGAACCGCTCCAGCACGCCGTGGCAGATGAGGGCGGCGAACGTGTCGGAGATCCCCCGGTCCTGGAAGGCGACCAGCGGGAACACCGCGTGCTTGAACCCCTCGAAGCCGCCGCCGGCTGCCCCGCCGGTGCCCCACAGGCTGCCGTACCGCTGGACGCCGCTGAGACCCGCGTGGAGGGCGAGCGGCACACCGGCCTCGTCGAGCAGCCGCCACACCGGGTCGAACCGGGGATGGCCGGGTGAGACGTAGCCGTCGCCGTGGACGTCGGGCACCGGCCCCGGGATGGCGACGAGGATGCGGGCGCCGCCGTCGAGCACCCGCGCCACCTCGGCTGCGGCCAGGTCCGGATCGGCGAACGTGATCATCGGTGCGGCGTACAGCCGACCGTCGCCCCGATCGAAGCCCCAGTCGTCGTCGAGCCACCGGTTGAACGCACCGAACGCGGCGTGCAGGGCCGGGATGTCCCGCTTGAGCGCCTCCTGCATGCCGACGCCGAGGGTCGGGAACAACAGGGCACCCTCGAGCCCCTGCTCGTCGAGCAGCCGCACGCGGGCGTCGCGGTCGACGTAGCCCGGGTGGTCGGCCAGCGGGTCGAGCTCGCCGAACATCGTCTTCAGGTCGAGCCCCTCGGCGTTGCGGCCCCGGAAGTAGTCCTCGAGGCTCCCCGGGCGGGCGATCGGGTCGAACGTCGGGTTGGGGATGAACTTGTTGACCCTGCCCCCGACCAGGAGCCGCCGCTTCCCGTCGACGTCGGCCCACTGCATGCACCGCTTGCGCATGGCCGGGTCGATGTAGCGGGTGAAGGCGTCGGTCGCCTCGTAGTAGTGGTTGTCGGCGTCGAACGCCCGGAAGTCCAGCGCAGCCATGCCGCGATGGTAGGCCCACGCCTGACGTGAGTGTCAGAAAGTCTGGGGTCGGGCCCGCCGGACCGGGTCAGAGCAGCCGGACCGCGGCGGGTCAGAGCAGCCGGGCGCCGTCGTCGGTGACCAGGGCGACGTCGCGGCGGTGGTCGCCCGGCACGTCGACCTCGACGGACACGACCATGCCGGCCGCGAGGACCGCGGCGGCGCCCATGTCGGCGGTGACGACCGGTGGCTCGTAGCCCATCCCGCTGCCCCGGACGCACCAGCGGAGGGCGCCGGCGCGGCGGGCGGCGTCGGCCACGTCGGCACCGGTGGCGCCGGCCCGGCACGCGGCGAGGACACCTTCGCCGGCCTCGACCGCGGCGCCGTCGCCCTCGACGAGGCGGCCGTGGGGGCCGACCGTGCGGCCGATCCCGCCCTCGTACCCGCCGACCAGCACGCCGACGTCGACACGCAAGGGCAGGGCCCCGTCGGCACCGGCGCCGCCGGCGGCAGGCGCGTCGCCAGCGGCAGGCACGACCGGCGCGACGGTCACGCCCGACGTGGGGACAAGCCCACCTCCCTCGGCGAGCGCCGTGAGGGCGGCGGCGCGAGCGGACGCCTCTCCCCCGCCGCCGGCGAGGGCGCCGGCCGCGGCCTCCAGCCCCGAGCGGGCCACCGCGACCGCGGCCGCGATGCGGTCGACCTCGCCGGGGAGCTTCACCGCCCGGGCCCGGCGCACGACGTCGTCGGCCGGCACCAGCACGGCGTCGGGGGCCAACCGGCCGAGGGCGCGGGCGAAGCCCGGCGACCAGGCGTCGACCCCGACCCGCCGCGCCTCGGGCAACCCCGGGATGGCCGCCCAGCGCGCCGGCCATCACCGCCGGGTTCCAGGTCACGCCGAACAGGTGCTCGAACGGGATCTCGGGTGGGATGCCGGTGTCCCACGTCGACAGCAGGTGGGCCGCGCCGGTCGCGGCCACGAGCACGCACGCGGGGCCGAACGGCCGCGTGCCGGCCGTCCAGAGGGCGCGGGTGCCGGTGGCGTAGGCGACGTCGTCGCGGCGCCCGAGCACGAGCACGTCGAGCCCGGCCTCGGCCATGGCGCCGACGACCCGGGCCCGGCGGGCCGCCCGCAGCGCGGCATCGTCGTCGCGGGACGGCAGCGGGGACGGCGACGGCGACGCCACGACCTCACCCACCGAACGGGGGGTACGCGTGCCCGCCGCCGAGGTGGCACCACCCGGAGTCGGTGACGGCCACGATCTCCTCGGCCCGGTAGCCGCCGACCCCGTCCCGCCACACGACGGGCTCGAGCACGAGCACCATCCCGGGCACCAGCACGAGCGCATCGTCGAACTCGGGGCCCAGGTCGGTGCCGATCAGCGGCATCTCCGCGCTCTCGATGCCCACCCCGTGCGCCAGGTAGAAGTGGGCCAGCCACGGTCGCCCGCCCGACCCGGGGCCGGCGTCCACGCCCACCCCTTCGGCCGCCCGGCACAGGTCGCCGCCGGTGGCGCCGGGGCGGAGGGCGCCGAGGACCGCCTCCATCACCGCGCACCACCCGGTGAACAGGTCGTGCTCGGCCGGTGTCGGGTCGCGGCCGACCACCCACGTCCGACCGAAGTCGGAGGCGTAGCCGAGGTGATCGACACCGGCGTCGACCCACACGAGGTCGCCGTCGCCGAAGGTGACGTCGGTGGTCCCGGTCGGGAAGGCGGCGCCGCCGGTCGTGGTGCGTGGCCCGTCGGCGACGCGGCGGGGCATCCGCTCGAAGATCGGATCGATCATGTTGGCGTTCCCCCCGAGCCGGGCCAGCTCGGCGAGGAACGTGCCCGCGAGCCGGTCGCGGGTCACCCCCGGCCGCAACGCCGCCTGCACCGCCACCATCGCGTCCTCGTTGCGGCGCTGCGCCTCGGCGATGCATGCCAGCTCGTCGGCCGTCTTGGTCAGCTTGGCCGCGCCGACGACGTGGGCGGCGTCGACGATGTCGGCGCCGTCGAGAAGGCCCGACCGCACCATGGCGCCCGTCTGCTCGTCGACCGCGACCCGGCGCCCGGCCGGCGGGCCGACCACCTCGGCCAGCGCGCCCGCGAGCCGCTCCACCCCCTCGTCGAGCTCGGGCCACACCGCGGGGTGCGCGTGGACGTCGAGGCCGTCGGGGGCGCCGCCGAACAGGTGGGGACGCGGCTCGCCGGCCACGACGACCGCGACCGGCCGCTCGAACGCGGCGACGGTCACGTCGACGCCGCGCCCGACCTGTCCCGTGGCGTAGCCGACGTGTGGGGCGTGGAGCAGGACGGCGGCGTCCACGTCCTGCCGGGCCATCTCTGATTGCAGCCGGGCATGGCGCTGCCGCCGCAGCCGCGGGAGGTCGACAGGCCCGACGGGCAGGCGGTGCCCGGCCAGCAGACGCCGCAGCGCGGTGTCGGTGTCCCCGGTTGCCTGCATGCCCTGGTGCTCCTTCCACACCGCCACCCGGCGCCCTTTTCATAGCCCAGGGATGACGCCGACGTCAGAAACGGCCACCGCTGGCGTGCTATCAACGGGGCGAGCCACCGCGACGGGCCCGGAGGGGGAGGCGTCATGACGGGCGACGGCACGGTCGACGCCACAGCGGTCGACCCGCCCAGCGTCGACTTCGACCACCACAGCGCCGAGTTCCACCGCGACCGCCACGCCCGCTGGGCCGACCTGCGGGCCTGTCCCGTGGCCCACAACCCCGGCTACGGCGGGTTCTGGGTGGTCAGCGGCTACGACGAGGTCGCCACCGTCGCCCGCGACGCCGACACCTACTCGAGCCGGCACGAGCGGGACGCCGACGACGGCATCGACTACCTCGGCATCGCCGGCATCCCGCGTGGGTCCGCCATCCCGACCGCCGGCATCGCCGAGGTCGAGGGCGGACTCCACGCCGCGCTGCGCCGCGTGCTGAACCCGTTCCTGGTGCCGGCGGCCATCGCCCGCCTCGCCCCGCGGATGGAGGCCACCGCCGACTGGTTCCTCGACCAGCGCAGCGAGACCGGCCGCATCGACCTCGTGCTCGACTACGCCAACCCCGTGCCCGCGGTGTTCACGATGGAGCTGGTCGGGCTGCCCCCCGACAACTGGCGCCACTACGCCGACCTGTTCCACGGCACCATCGCCCACGCCCCGCGCAGCCCCGAGTTCCGGGCCGCCGTGGCCAACGTGCCGGCGATGCTGACAGAGCTGGCCGGCGAGGTGGCCGATCGCCGGGCCGCTCCACGCGACGACCTGCTGTCGGCGCTCGTCGCCATGACGGTCGACGTCGAGGGAGGGACCGGCGCGCCCGGCGGCGGCGACGCCGATGCCCGCGGGGACGGCGCACGCCACCTGACCGACGACGAGCTGGTGTCGGTGCTGTGGAACCTCATCGGCGGCGGGCTGGACACCACGACGTCGCTCACCGCGCTGACCCTCCACCACCTCGACGCCCACCACGACCAGCGCCAGCGCCTGATCGACGAACCCGGTCTGGTCGACCTCGCCACCGAGGAGTTCCTCCGCTTCTTCTCCGTCAACGAGACCCTCACCCGCACGGTGACCTGCGACGCCGACCTCGGCGGTCAACGGCTGCGGCGGGGCGAGCACGTGATGTTGAGCTGGCTGTCCGCCAACCGCGACGGCCGGGTGTTCGACCGGGCCGACGAGGTCGTGCTCGACCGGGCCGTCAACCCGCACCTCGCCTTCGGCGTGGGCCCCCACCGGTGCATCGGCCTGCACATGGCGCGCACGATGTTCCAGGTGCTCGTGCGCCGGCTGCTGGCCCGGATGCCCGACTACGCGGTCGACCGCGACGCCGTCCGCTTCTACGCGGGCAACCCCGAGCTCAACGGCGTGGTGCAGATGCCGGCCACCTTCACGCCCGGGCCCCGCACGGGCCCCGCCGAGCGGCCGTTCTGACGCTGCGTCGCACCACCGCACCGGCGCGTCGCCGCCGATTTCTGACAGCCACGTCAGGGTAGGCTCCGCCGCCATGGTGGTGGATGCGTGGGTGAACATCTTCCCCGAGGGGTTCGGCGCGGCGTGGTCGGCGCGGCCCGAGAACGCCGGCGTGGGCGCGTTGTTCGGCGAGGACCTCGCCCGGGGGCGGACGGTCGACGAGCTGCTCGGGGCGATGGACGAGGCCGGCGTCGACACCGGTGTCCTCACCGCCGGGCTGGGCGACCCCGACCGCATGCACCAGGCCGGCATGTACGCGGCCGAGGACTTCCTCGCCATCGCCGACGAGCACCCCGGGCGGTTCCTCGTGTCGGTGACCGTCGACCGGGCGACCAAACCGGTGCGGAACTGCCGGCGCCTCCGCGATCTGGCGCAGCACGACCACGTCGTCCTGGCGCGGGTCACCCCGCTGGTCGAGCAGTACGAGCTCAACCACCGGCTCTACTACCCCGTCTACGCCACCTGCGCCGAGCTGGGCCTGCCGGTCGCGGTGAACGTCGGCATCCCGGGGCCGCAGGTGCGGTCGCGCTGCCAGGACCCCGTGCTGCTCGAGGACCTCCTCATCGACTTCCCCGAGCTGACGGTCATCGGCGCCCACATGGGCCACCCGTACGAGGCCCTGCTCATCCAGTACATGCTCAAGTGGCCGCAGCTCCACCTCATGACGTCGGCCTACCTCGCCACCTACATGGACCCGGCGCTGGTGCGGTTCATGGACTCGTCCCGCGGCCGCGGACGCGTGTGGTTCGCCTCCGACCACCCCGTCCTGCCGGTCGGCCGAGCGCTCGCCGCGGCGCGCAAGCTGCCGTTGTCCGAGGAGGCCATGGCGCTGTTCCTCGGCGACGCCGCGCGCGGTGCTGGACCGGCGCGGGCGGATCCCCGACCGGCTGAACCGGCGAACCGGCGAACCGGCGATCATCGTCCGATGACGCCGGCCCGAGCGGCCGAACGGACGCCCGGCCGAGCGATGATTCCGGGCGCGCCCGCCCGTCTGAGGTCACGAGCGGGCGACGGACGGTCGTCGCCGCCAGCGCCGAGGAGACGTCCGATGCCCGACACGCCCAAGGGACCTGCGTCCTACTTCCCCTCGATCGAGGCCAAGTACGGCCGCCCGGTCGGCGAGTGGCTCGTGGCGCTGCAGGCATCGGGCCTCGACCGGCACATGGCCATGGTCGACTGGCTCAAGGCCGAGCACGCCATGGGCCACGGCCACGCCAACGCCCTCGTCGCCCACTACCGGGCCCACGGCACCGACGCCGGTGCCTGACGACTCGCCGGGTGGGCGCGACCGCGAGGGTCAGGCTCGCCAGGTGGCCCGGCCCCCCATGCCGTAGGCCTTGAGGGCGAGCGCCCGCTGCGGCGCCACCGCCAGGAAGCAGATGTCGGGGGAGTCGGGGCCGCCGGGCGAGAAGGCGTTCAGGTCGTAGTCGAACACGCCGTTCCAGAGCCGGCGCTTCGTCTCGGCATCGGTGTGCACCGACGCCCGGCCCCACACCTCGACACCGTCGCCGCTCTCGTCGACCTGCCAGTGCATCGCCACGTCGGGGCACGCCTCGACGTTGCGGGCCTTCACGCTGCTGGTGCCGGTCATGATCCAGATCGTGTCGCCCTCCCATGCCGGGTGGACGGGCACGACGTCGGGCTGCCCGTCGGCGCCGACCGTGGCGATGTGCGCCCACGGCGACAGGCGCTTCGCCTCGTCCTTGATCTCGTCGAGCTCCATCGTGATCGCGCTCCTCTGGTGTCGGCCCCGCCCGTTCCATCCTCCTACGGCTCGCCCGTGACCGCCGGGCACATCGGCGGTCGGACGCGCCGCAGCCCCGGCGGGTGGCCGGGGCTGCGGACGTGGACGTGGATGTGTCCGGGACGGTCAGACCGTCACGGGGTGTACTGACGGCAGGTCGAGCCCGGCAGGTTGCGGGGGCCGACCGTCTTGTCGAGCGTGCCGAAGCCGAACTGCGTGACGATGGCCGCCTTGCCACCACTGCACAGCGGGCTGGTCGACCCGTTGTTGACGTTGTCGAAGCCGACGTAGCGGATGGCGCTCGTGTAGCTGGGCGACGTGTCGTCGACCACGTTGAACACGAAGCGGATGCCCGGGTACGGCGGGCGGGTTGGTGACGAGGCGGACGTTGGATTCCTGCACCGGGGCGGCCGGGTCACCGGTCACGGCCGGCGTCGCCAGCTGGGCGGTGGCGCCCGACCCGAAGATGATGTTCTTGCCGTTCAGGTTGCGGATGACCTGACCGGCCCGCTGGTCGGGGATGGCACCGCGGGACATCGCAACCCAGTTGCCGCCCGAGAACGGCTGGATGCCCGACTGCTGATCACCGTTCGCCTGGATCGTGAGACCCTGGTTCTCCTGGCCGATCTGCACCACAGGGCAGCTACCACTCGAGAACAGAGTGGGGTCGAAGCCCAGGATGTCGCTCTGGAAGAAGGCCCGGGTACCCGAGCCCGCCTGCGGGTAGTAGCGCTCGATCGGCTGGTTTGCGCCACCGACCTGGTTCCAGTTGGTGAAGGTGCAGTTGTAGATGCCCTGCAGCTGGGCGAGCGTCAGACCCGCAGCCGGCGCCGCGGTGCTGGCCGTGGAGTAGCCCGAGCGCGTCGAGGCCGAAGGCGTAGTACTCGAACGAGGCCGGGTCCTGGCCGGCACCCGTGCCGACCGGACGTGGCCCGGCCGACGAACGGGCGATGTCGATGCAGCCGTTGCCGGCGAGCACCGACGCCTTGAGGGCGTCACGACCCGCGCTGGACCCGTTGGGGGCCAGCGTCTCACCCGCGCCCGCAGGCGTGTGGTACGTCACGTTGCCGCAGTGCTCGTCGCCCGCCACCGCGTTCGGGTTGGCCTCGACGGACAGGATGTTGTCCAGCGAGTCCTTGTCGACACCCGGGATGTTGGCGTCCTCGTTGTAGTTCGGGTCGGCGTTGTAGTTGGTGACCAGGGCGCCGACGACGTCCTGGGTGGTGTCCGAGCCGGCGAAGGCGATCACGTCAGGATCGCCGTCGGGCCCGTAGTCACAGGCCACCATGGCGGTCAGTGCGAGCAGTGCGGTGCCGCCGAAGGCGACGCGCCGCGCGCGGCGGGGAATGTGGATCTTCATCACCTGTCCCTCTGTTCAGTGACGCCCCAACGGGCGATGACGGGCGGCGGCCGTAACCACCGCAACCGTTTTGTGACATGCCGAGGTGAACGGCCCTGGCCGCCACGTGGACGGCGGCCTGAACTCCTGCTCACGAGCACATTCCGCCGTGCTGTGGCCGCCCGCGGTTGGCGCTCCGTTAAGCAGCCGGCGCCACACGTTCATGTGCGGCGGCGGGCCCGGGACGACGATGGTGCGGAGGTGGCCGGGCGCGTGACCACGCCTGCGGACGGACCCGTGACGCGCGGCGTCGTGCTCAGCGGCGCCGCAGGCCGGGAAGTCGTCGCACCACCCGGTCGGCGGACGACGTCACGGCCCGGCCGGCCCGCGCCAGCGCCGGCGGCGCGGGGCGCCCCGACGTGAGGAACGCCGCGCCGGAGGTCAGCACCACGACGAGCAGGAGGGCGATCGGCGAGATGACCTGGCTCACCGCGGCGATGCCGAGGAACGGCGGGAGCGTCGGCTCGGCCGCGTCGGCGAGCTCCTCCGCGCCGTCCAGCTCGGCGGGCGTCGACGCGCTCAACGCCGCCGTCCCCGCCCCGGCGGCCCCGCCGCCGCTGCTGTCACCGAACGAACCGCTGCCGGTGTCGAACCCGCTGCCGGAGCCACCGGTCGGGAAGCCGCCCACCCCCGGACCCGCGGGGACGGGGACCGCCGGGGCCTCGGGGATCACGGGGGTGCACCTCGCGGTCGAGGGCGCGGCGCCCACCTGGGCGATCGACGCCTGGGCCTGGCCGGCGAGCTGCGGGGTCAGCGGCACCAGCCCGTCCCCGAGCGCGGCCTGGCCCGGTCCGGTGAGGAACGTCAGCCACGACGAGAGCACCTGCTGCGAGTCGGTGCGGGGCGCACACGTGGCGTCGATCAGCGGCTCGGCCGGCGCCATGGCGTACTCGACCATGGCCAGCGGGTACGCACCCGCGGCGGTGGCCTGCGGGTTCGGCACGCGCCGGCCGTCGGCCTCGACCGTCATCGTCGAGACACCGGCGGCGATCGACTCGGGGGTCGGAAGCACGAACTCGCCCGCCGCGTTCTGGATCGCCACGGGCTGCAGCCCGAGCTCGATGGCGGTGGCGTAGTCGGTCAACGCCCACCCCGGCTGCGGGTTGGACACGGTCTGCCGCACGTCCACGTTGGCCATGGCGCGGAGCTGCGACTGCGAGCTGATCGGCATCAACGCGCTCTCGAAGCCCGGGGTGGCGGTGCCGAGCTGCGCGTCCACTCCCCGCGGGGCGAAGTCGGCCGCCGGGCCGGCGACCCAGGCGTCCGGCGCCACCGAGTCGAGGAACGAGGTCATGTACAGCGAGACCGCGGTCGGGTCCTGCACCGCGAGGGGGTTGATGTACTTGCCCCCGGACTGGTTGAAGTAGATCCCCGACGCCAGTTGGGGATTGCGGGCGATCACGTCGGGACCGCGATCGAAGGAGAGGAAGAACTGCCCCTTGCCGATCAGGGTCGCCGCCTCGGCCGCCGTGAGCTGGAGGGGCGGCGAGTACGGCCGCGTCTTGCCGACCGGCCAGGCGGGCTCGTCGGTGATGACCTGACCACCGCCGAGGGTGGCGATGACCACGGCGTTCATCGCCACCGGCGTGTAGACCGCGGACCGCTGTGTGGCGGGGTTCAGCCCTTCGACCGAGCGGTATCCGCTCGCCGTGTACGCCAGGTCCCGCTGTCCGCTCGCGAACGCCTCGAGCGCCTCGCCCTCGCCGGTCGGCGCGAACGACGACGACGCGCCTCCCGCGGCGCCCGACCCGCACTGGGCCAGGGTCGTGGCGGCCCAGGCGGCCTGCATGCGGTCGGACCCCGCCGTCGACACCGCCGCCGGGTTGCGGCTGCCGCACCCTGCGGTCGGGTCTTCGGCCACGAACGTGAGCTCCCGGGTCACGAGGTGGTGGGTGATCGGGCCGCCGGCAGATGTGCTCGTGCCGACCTGGACCACGAGGAGGCAGGGCGCGCCGGGGCCGCACTCGAGCGTGAAGTTCGGCCGTCCGAACACCTGCCACTCGGCGACTCCGACCCCGATGGCGATGTCGCCCTCGGCCCGCGACCCGTCCGCCACGGCGAGCAGCTGGGCGCTCGCCTCGGCCGAGCTCGACGTCCCGTTGGCCGGGCACTTGCCGTTGAGCGGGTTCAGATCTGCGACCGCCGCATACGTGACGCCCGGCCGGCACACCCGCATGATGCTGTCGCCGGGGTTGATGCGGACGCCGGGGGAGGCGCGCACCGTGACGTCGACGACCTCGCCGTCGCGCAGGCCGGTGGTCTGGCTGACCTCGACGGTGAACGGCGGGTCGGGGGTCTGCGCGGACGACGGTCCGGGGGCGAGGGCCCAGCCGAACGAGGCGGCGACGGTGGCGACGGCGAGCAGGACGGCCGTGCGACGACGGCGCCAGACACGCCGGAGAGGACGGGTCATCGTGACGTACCTCGGAGGAGCGACGGGGGGATCAGGTCCATGCGGGCAGGAGGCGGGCGACGGCCTCGGCGGTGAGGATCGTGGCGGCCACGAGCGGGGGGGCGGTGAGGAGGTAGGCCGAGCGGGGGCGGGCTCTGCGGTACAGGACGACAGCCGCGGCGACCGCCACCAGGTAGGCCAGGAGCGCGAGGACCAGCGGCGCCCACGCGTTGGCGTCGGCGCCGCGGCCGTCTTGCGGCGCCGTGCGACCGGACTGCGGCGTGGGCTGGAACGGCCGGTCCTCCATCTCCGCGATCACGATCGTCGCCCGAGCCGTGTTCCACGGGCGCGTGGCCGCGGACGTGACCAGCGTCAGCCGGTCGTCGTCGGTCCGCCCGTACAGGTCGTCGGTCGTGAGCGCGCCCTCGGGGAGGGCGGCGTCGAGGACCTCGGCGTCCACGGGCGCCTCGGTGGCCGGGGCGCGCGGTCGTGGTCGTGGTCTCGGCTTCCGAAGGCTGCGGCCGTGTGCCGGACCCGTCCGCGACCTCGTCGCTGCGCACCTCGGTGACCACGTAGATCGACTGCCCCTGCGTGGTCGTCACGAGGATCTCGTCGCCGGTCTCGAGGCTGCCGAGCGGCCGGAACGGGCCGCCGAACGTCGAGCGGCGGGCGACGATGGCGCTGTTGCCGGGTTGGCCCGGGCCGGCCGTGCCGGGGACGTGCCCGGGCCCGCGCCGCGTCTGCTGGGGGCCCACGCCCTCGACCACGACCTGCTCGAGCTTCATGTCGGGGATGTCGAGGATGGCGACCGGGCTGCCCGTCTCGGGCGCACGCGTCGGGCAGCTCGACGCCGGGCAGGCCGTTCGTCTGCGCCACGGCCTGGCGGATCGCGACCCGGTAGTCGGACATCAACGCCGTCTGGTCCCGCTGTTCGAGCATCGGGCCGATGCCGTACAGGACGAGCGGGACCGCGATGGCGGTCACCACCAGCCAGGCGGCGGCCGCGACGGCGATGGCCCGCGGTGTGACCGGCCGCATCGGACGGGCGGCAGCGGGCGCAGGCGGCGCGGGCGGCGGGGGCGGCCCACCCGCGCTCGTGTCATCGTCCGCCGCTCGATCTTGCGATCCGGCGGGAGGTGCGCTCGTCAGCGCCATCAGGTCGTGCCCCTCGGGTCCGGTCCAGCTCTCGGGCCGTTCTCGCACATCGAGGTGAACGGACGCCTGCTGCGCGCGGCGAACGAGCGGTGAACATGCGCCGCCGTCGTTCGCCGTTCATGCAGGTGAGCCGCCTGTTCACTCGCCGTTCCGCCCTGGTCTGTTGAGGCGCGTACCGGTCGTTGCTTTGATCCGAAACGACATGGCTCGCTCCCCTCGCGTGGTCGTCGACGAACCGAGCCGCATCGACCGGCTGTTCGGGGTGGCGACGACCGCATCCGGTCTCCTCGTCCTCGTCCTGCTCGCCCTCGTGGGCTACTTCCTGTTCCTGCGCGCGGGCGATGCGTTCGACGTGGCGGGCTGGTCGTTCTTCACCACGGCCGAGTGGCGCACCGACATCGACCCGCCCGAGATCGGCGTCCTCGGCCTCGTCTGCGGCACCGTCGTCGTGGCGATCATCGCCGTCGTCCTCGCCGTGCCCGCTGGGAACGTGCGCCGCCCTGTTCATCACCGACTACGCCTCCGGGCGCTGGCGCAGCCTCCTCACGGCCCTCGTCGACCTGCTGGCCGCCATCCCGAGCCTGCTGTACGGCATCTGGGGGTTCTTCGTGCTCCAGTACGAGATCGCCCCGCTGTCCGAGTGGATCAGCCGGCACTTCGGCTGGATCCCGATCTTCCGCACCGAGGAGGGCGCCGAGCTCACGGGGTCGATGTTCATCGCCGGCATCGTCGTGTCGCTGATGGTGCTGCCGATCGTCGCGGCCGTGACGCGCGAGGTGTTCACGCAGACCCCGCCTGGCGAGAAGGAGGCGGCGCTGGCGCTCGGCGGCACCCGCTGGGGGATGATCCGCATGGTCGTCCTGCCGTTCGGCCGCGGCGGCATCATCGGCGGCTCGATGCTCGGGCTCGGCCGGGCGCTCGGCGAGACCATCGCCGTCGTCGCTGCTGCTGCCGCAGGTGCCCGAGGTGACGTTCCGCATCCTCGAGAACGGCGGCGCCACCGTCTCGGGCTTCATCGCCCGCCGGGCCGGCGGTGACGAGTTCAACACGTCGGCGCTCATGGCCGCCGGCCTCGTGCTGTTCGGCATCACGCTGGCCACGAACATGCTCGCCTCGGTCGTCATCACCCGCAGCCGCTCCGGGGCCGGGGTCGAGATCTGATGGCCGACGCCGGGGTCGTCACCGCACCGCCTGCGCCGTCGGGCGCCGGGCAGCCTCCCGACGCCTCCGCCCGCCGCCCGCGCCCCGCGAGCCGGTGCGCCCGCGCGAGCTCACCGCGGTCGACTCGGCACGATGGTGGGCTGCGCCCTCAGCGCGTTGGCGCTGACGTGGCTCGTGTTCACCCGGCTGACCGACGGGGTGGGGTGGTTCGGCTTCCTCGTCGTCGCCTACCTCACGTTCCTCGGGCTCTTCGCCCTCGTGACCGCCGACCGGGTCGGACGGGCTCGTGGCGCCGCGACCGGCTGGCGACCGTGGCGATCACGTCGGGGGCCGTGGTCCTGTTGGCGCCGCTGCTGTGGCTCGTGGGCTACGTCGTCGTCAAGGGCCTGCCCGCACTGCGGCCCGACTTCTTCACCGAGGACCAGCGCGGCATCACCGCCGACGATGCCGGCCACCGAGGGCGGCGGCTCGCACGCCATCGTCGGCACGCCTCGAGCAGGTCGGCCTGGCGCTGGTGATGACCGTGCCGCTCGGCCTGGCGACGGCCGTCTTCCTGAACGAGACGCGCAGCCGGTTCCGACGCCCGGTGCGCATCTTCGTCGACGCCATGAGCGGGCTGCCGTCGATCGTCGCCGGCCTGTTCATCTACGCCGTGCTGATCCTGCCGTTCGGCAGCTCGGGCTCGCTCTTCGGGTTCAACGGGTTCATGGCGTCGCCTCGCGCTGGCGATGATCATGCTCCCGACCATCACCCGCACCGTCGAGGTCGTGCTGCGGCTCGTGCCCGACGGCCTGCGCGAGGCGAGCCTGGCGATGGGGGCGTCGCGGGCCCGGACCGTCTGGTCGGTGGTGCTCCCGACCGCCCGCAGCGGCGTGACCACCGGCGTCGTGCTCGGCATCGCCCGCGCCGTGGGCGAGACCGCCCCGCTGCTGTTCACCGCGTTCGGCTACGACCTGTTGAACGCGAACCCGTTCTCGGGGCCGCAGGAGAGCCTGCCGCTCTTCGTGTACCGCAACATCCAGCAGCCCGACGAGTCGGCCATCGCCCGCGGGTTCACCGGCGCGCTGGTCCTGCTGATCATCGTGCTCATGCTGTTCGCCATCGCCCGGTTCATCGGGCGTGATCGCTCGCGCCGTCGGACTCGGGGCGCACCCGGGTCGATCCAGCCGGGGGCTCGGTCCGTCGTTCGACGCCCTGCTCGACGCCATGCCCCGCCCGGCGCGCCGATCGTCGTCCGCCAGGAGGACGCGCCCCATGACCGACACCGCCCGCAACGACGGCGCCGGCAGCATCGACAGTGCCTCCGAGGCCGGAGACACGCGGACACCGACGCCGAGGACACCCTGGCGCAGGTCGTCTCGAGCCCGCCGACCGAGGTCATCGACGCCGACCCGCTGGCCGGTCGACCGGCGGTGAAGCTCTACGGCGGACCGCCGCCGGGCGCGGCGACGCTCGAGACCCGCGACGCGTGCGCCTGGTTCGGCGACCACCTCGTGCTCGAGGGCGTCGACCTGAAGATGCCGGCCGGCGAGGTCACCGCGCTCATCGGCCCGTCGGGCTGCGGGAAGTCGACGTTCCTGCGCCTGCTCAACCGCATGCACGAGCTCGTGCCGGGCGCCGCGCTGGCCGGCGAGGTGCTGCTCGACGGCGACGACATCTACCGGCCGGGCATGCGCGCGCAGCAGGTGCGCATGCGCATCGGCATGGTGTTCCAGAAGCCGAACCCGTTCCCCGCCATGAGCATCCGCGACAACGTGCTGTCCGGTCTCAAGCTGGCTCGCATCAAGACGCGCCGCACGAAGGCCGACCTGGTCGAGCAGTCGCTGCATCCGGGCCGGCCTGTGGCGTGAGGTCCGCGACCGCCTCGACGACCCCGGTGGCGCGCTGTCGGGCGGGCAGCAGCAGCGCCTGTGCATCGCCCGGGCCCTCGCCGTGCAGCCCAACGTGCTGCTGATGGACGAGCCCTGCTCGGCCCTCGACCCGACGTCGACCCGGCGCATCGAGGAGACGATCGCCGAGCTGCGCCACCAGGTCACGGTCGTGATCGTGACCCACAACATGCAGCAGGCGCAGCGGGTGTCCGATCGCTGCGCCTTCTTCCTCGCCGCCGAGAACGAGCCCGGTCACGTGGTCGAGCAGGGCGCCACCGAGCACATGTTCTCGACCCCCGACGACCCCCGCACGCTCGACTACGTGGAAGGGCGGTTCGGCTGACATGCGGGCCCGACGAGTGCTCCTCGCACTGCTGGCCGGCGCGTGCGTCGCCGCGGTCGGCACCGTGCCCGCACCGGCGTCCCCCGGCGCACGCGCCGAGCGTGCGGCCCCCGCCGCCGCGCCGGCGGCCGCCCGGCGCCGATCAACGGCAGCGGGTCGACCTACGTCGCGCTCGCCATGCAGCTGTGGACCTCCGAGGCCCAGACCCGCGGCCTCGACGTCAACTACACGCCGTCGGGATCGCCCCAGGGCCTGTCCCTGTTCCGCGATCGCTCGATCGACTTCGCCGGCACCGAGGCCGAGTTCTCGTCGCTGGGCATCGGCAGCGACGCCGCCGTGGCCCGCGGGTTCCAGTACGTGCCCGACGTCGCCGGGGCGGTGGCGATCATGTACAACGCGCAGGACGAGGCGGGGCGGCACAGTCGACTACCTGCGCCTGTCGCGCTCGACGGTCGCCAAGATCTTCATGGGCTACATCACCCATTGGGACGACCGCCAGATCACCAACGACCTCGGCGGCCAGATCCGGCTGCCGCACCGGCCGATCACGGTCGTGTACCGGTCCAGCCCGTCGGGCACGACGGCCCTGTTCTACGACTTCGTGCAGAACACCGAGCCCCAGCTGTACAGGCAGTGGGTCGGCCGCAGCACCGACTGCCGACGAGCACGCGGATCATCGAGCTGCCGGCCGACTTCGCCCCGAGCACCAACGGGCAGGCCGGCTCGGACCAGATCGCGTCGTTCGTCGCCCGGACGCCGTGGACGATCGGCTACGACGAGTTCGGCTACGCCAAGGTGTACGGCAACGAGGTGGCCTGGATCCAGAACGCCGCGGGCGTCTGGGTCAAGCCCTTCGCCGCCAACATCGGCGCGGCCCTCGAGACCGCCACCCTGCGACCCGACCTCAGCCAGGACCTGCGCAACGTGTACGCCAGCCGGAACCCCGGCGCCTACCCGATCTCGGCCTACAGCTACATGGTCACCCAGTGCGCCGCCGCACGCGACCGGCCGACGTGCAAGGGCAACTACGCCAACCCCGGCGTCGCCGAGACGCTCGACGGCTTCATGCGGTACGTCGCGTGCGAGGGCCAGATCCAGATGGCAGACATCGGCTACGCGCCGCTGCCGCCACAGCTGTCGCAGTTCGTCGCCGACGCCATCGGTCGCATGTGGGGCCGCGCCCCCGAGAGGTTGACGCGCGCCAACTGCGCGAACCCGCGCTTCGATCCGCGCTACCTCTTCCCGGCGGGCGAGCCCCCGCCCCCGCTGCCCGATCCGCCCTTGACCTCCGACGAGGTCGACGACCCGGACGCCCCCCGCAGCACGACCACCACGACGCAGTGCGCGACCACCACGACCGCTCCGACGACGACCACGTCGAGCACCTCGTCGACGACGACCACCTCGTCGACGTCGAGCACGACGAGCACCTCCACGACCACCACGACCGCCCGGGATCCGTGCGCCACGACCGTGACGACCTCCGCGGGTGCAGGGCGCGCCGGCGACGAGGAGGCCGTGGGTGGCGGGTCCGACGACTGGCGCGAGCTCGACCCGGTGGCCTTCGACGGGCCGGGCATGGCCCGGATCGGCCGGTGGCCGCTCCTCGCGGTCCTGCTGGTGCTCGCGCTGCCGGTCGTCGGCGGGATCCTGGTCGGATCCGCGCAGCAGCGCCGGCTCCGGCGCGCCGAGCTGGGCCTCGACGTGCCTCCCCCGCCCCCGCGCGCCGGACCCGCCACCGACTGACGTCTGGCCCTCGGCGCGCCACGGTGGCGGGACGAGGGGGCTCGTCGCCCGCGGGACGGGTCCGTCGGGTCCACTAACCTTCGGGGACCTCGCGGCGGACGTGCGAGGGATCACAGGGGCCCCGGGCAGGGGCAGGCGGAAGGAATCGGCGGACACCATGGAACCCTCACGGCCCCTGGCGGCGGCCACGCTCCCCCGGCGCGGCATCGCCTCGACCCTGCTGCCCCTGCGGTACGGCGCCTCGCAGTACGGGCTGTACCTCGCCGGGTGCGTCCTGTTCGCGGTCGGCGCCACCTGCTTCATCGAGGCCGGGCTCGGCACCGATCCCCTCGACGTGTTCGCGCTCGGGCTCCGCGACGTCACCCCGCTGACGGTGGGGCTGGCCCAGGGTGCCTTCGCCGCGCTGATGCTCGCGGTGTGGGCCGGGCTCGAGCGGCGGGTCCCCTCGCTGTGGCCGTTCGTCACCTTCTTCTTCTGCGGGTCGATGATCGACCTGTGGCTGCACGCCGGGGTGCTCGGCCGCACTGCGCTCCCCGACGGCCCGCTGATGCTGGTCGGGGTCGGCCTGTGCGCGCTCGGATCGGCGTACATCATCATGAGCGGCATCGGCATCCGCGCCATGGACCTGGTCGCCATCGCCCTCGTCCGGCGCACGGGCCGCCCGTTCTGGCTGTTCAAGGCCGTGGCCGAGGTGCTCCTGCTGGTGGTCGGCTGGGCGCTCGGCGGACCGGTCGGCGTCGGGACGGTTTTCTTCCTGGTGTTCGTGGGTCTGCTGATCCAGCCGGTGATGACGTTGAACGGCCGCCTGGCCGGGCTGCCCAACCACGCCCTCCCCGACCCGCGCCTGGCGTCCGGCCGCATCGCCGACCAGGCGGCCTGAGACAGGGCGCCCGAGCGCACCGCCCGCCGACCGGTCCTCGGCCCGGCGGGCCCCGCCGGCGAACGACGAGAATCGGTCCGACCTGTCGTCGGGACGCGGTCGCCATTCGTCGTGGGTGCGTACCGTGTCTCGAAGGAGGACCCGATGGAGTACATGCTGTTCATCGCCACCGACACCGAGCCGGGGTCGTCGACCGACGAACCCGACATCGACGAGTGGGTCGCCGAAGGCGAGCGCCGGGGCATCCGCATCCGCGGCGACGTCCTGCGGCCCCTCGAGGACGCCACCACGGTGCGGGTCCGCGACGGCCAGGTGCTGGTGTCCGACGGCCCGTACACCGAGGCGAAGGAGTGGATCGTCGGCTACGACCTGCTCGAGTGCGACGACCTCGACCAGGCGATCGACTTCGTGACCCGGCACCCGATGGCGCACCACGGCCGCATCGAGATCCGGCCGGTGGAGAAGGACGGCGGGTGACGCCGGCGGCCGAGGCGGTCGCCCGCGCCCACCGGTCGGACTGGGCCCGCATCGTGGCGGGCCTGATCCGGCTGACGGGCGACTGGGCGCTCGCCGAGGACGCCACCGGCGACGCGTTCGCCACCGCGCTCGTCCGCTGGGAGGCGGACGGGACGCCGCCCAACCCTCCGGCCTGGCTGGCCGTGACCGCGAGGAACCGGGCGATCGACCTCCTGCGCCGGGCCGACAACGAGCGGGCCAAGCTGGCGGTGGCGGCCGCGGGCGGCGAGTCGGTCCCGACCGGCGACGAGCGGCTGCGCCTGATCTTCACGTGCTGTCACCCCGCGCTCGCCCTCGACGCGCAGGTCGCGCTCACGCTGCGCACGGTGGCGGGGCTCGAGGTCGCCGACATCGCCCGCGCCTTCCTCGTGACGCCGTCGACGATGGCGCAGCGCCTCGTGCGGGCGCGGCGCAAGATCGCCCACGCGGGCATCCCGTACGAGGTCCCCCCGCCCGAGCGGCTCCAGCCGCGGCTGGCCGGCGTGGCCGCGGTGATCTACCTGGCGTTCAACCAGGGCTACTCGGCGGCCGCCGACACTGCTCTGGCGTCGACCGCGGTCGACCTGGCCCGCCAGCTCGTCGAGCTCATGCCCGGCGAGTCCGAGGCGCGCGGGCTGCTGGCCCTGCTGATGCTGCAGCACTCGCGGCGGGACGCCCGGGTCGGGCCGGGCGGCGAGCTGTTGACGATCGAGGAGCAGGACCGGCGGCTGTGGCGGCGGAGCGAGATCGCCCGGGCCGGCCAGGAGCTGCGGGCGGCCCGCAGTCGCGGTTCCTACGTGTTGCAGGCCTCGATCGCCGAGGTCCACGCCACCGCGCAGTCGCCCGCCGCCACGCGGTGGGACCGCATCGTCGCCCTGTACGACGAGCTCCTGGTGGCGTCACCGTCACCGGTCGTCGAGCTGAACCGGGCGATCGCGGTGGGCATGCGCGACGGGCCCGACGCCGGCCTGGCGCTGCTCGACGCGCTCGCTCCGCGCCTCGCGACCTACCCGCTGCTGCCGGCGGCGAGGGCCGACCTGCTGGCCCGCGCCGGGCGGCCCGACGAGGCCGTGCCCCACTACCGCGCCGCCCTCGCCTCCGCCGGCGCGCCGGCCGAGCGCGCCGCGCTGCGGCGCCGGCTGGCGGTCGTGTCCGCGGCCGTCGGGCCCGGGGCCGACGTGCGTTAGGCCTCCTGGACCTGGGGGACGTCGGCGTCGTCGGCCTCCTCGGTGCCCTCGGTCCGGGGGCGGCGGCACACCATCATCAGGCCGAGCTGGCGGTACAGCGACAGCCAGTCGACGATCCGATGGAACCGCAGCCCCTCTTCCGAGTCGGTGATGAAGGTGGTGCCGGCGATCTCCACCGGGAGGCCGGTGCGCCGCACCTCCCGGAAGTGGCCGGTGTGCGTGCCCGTCCAGAACCACGGCACGACGGCGACGTCGGCGGTGAGGATCGGTTCCATCTCAGCGAACGGCTCGGCGACCTCGAACCTTCCATCGGGGAAGGCCTCGCGGAACACGGCCTCCACATCGGCTTGGACGAGTTCCACGGCATCGTCGGGAACAGGCATCGCTCCTCCTTGGATCTTCGAGAGTGGGGACGATCAATCCGGGTCGGTCACGGCAGGTTGCTGCGTCCGGGGTCGGCGCCGCCTGCCGTAGATGGGGGTGCGACGACGACCACCTCGCCCTCGTCGACCCACATGGTCGAGGGTGTGGGCACCAGCCACTCCCCCGAGGGGAACCCGTCGAGCATCCGGGGTCGCCCTCGCTCCGTCAGGATGCCGATGCGGCCGCCCGCCGGTGCTGCGACGTGCTCGTCGGCGACCGTCAGCCGGTGGAACTCGTGCGCCACGAGCCACATGCCCTGGCTGGTCGAGGCGTCGTTGGGCGACTCGAGCCCGCCGGCGGCGGCGACGGCGGCCGGGAGCCCCGGTGGGAACCGGGGCCGGTCGGTGAGCCTGTTGACCTTGTCGGGTGGGGTGGCGACGAGCATGTCGACCTGACCGCCCGTCGGCGTGTCGTCCTTCCGTCGCCACGACACCCACACCTCGAAGTACGGGTTCGGGCACTTCCAGTGGACCTGGATCGGCCACAACCGGGTTCCCGTCGACGGGTCGGCGTCGTGAGCCAATCCCTGCGAGACCTCGATCGCCCGGATCAGTCCCTCCCGGAGCACGCCCTCGACGTCGCCCCGGTACCCCACCCAGTAACCGGTGGGCTCGCCGGGCGGGCCGTTGGCCCCGTCGCCGATCCAGTCCTTCTCGAGGCGCACGTCGATCGGCGCCTGCGGGAGGGCCACGCCCGCGAACGGTGCCATCCGGGCCCGCAGGACGTCGACGAGCGGTGTGGGCCCCCGGAGTTCGCCCAGCAGCCCGTTCCGTGCGCCGGCCTCGCCGGGGTTCTGCGGGTTGATGACGTTCTCGATCAGGGTCAACAGCGGCCCTCGGGTGAGGGTGTACGGCATCGGCATGGTTGGTCTCCTCGGGTGCGGTCAGCGGTCCTTCGGATGTGCGGACAGGAGGACGGTCGGCTCGGGCAGGCCCTTGAGCTGGACGTGGCCGCGCGCGTCGAAGCGCACGGACTCGTCGTCGACCATCGGCGGGATGTCGCCCGCGACGAGCACCATGCCCGGGCCCGCCCGTGCGCAGATGCGGGCCGCGGTCGCCACCGTGAGGCCGAAGATGTCGCCGTCGTTGTCGATCGGGGCGCCGGCGGCCAGCCCGCAGCGGAGGCGGACCTCGCTGCGGGAGCTGGCGTGCAACGCGCTCGTCAGCTCGTCCTGCAGGTCGAGCGCACAGCGCACCGCCTGGCGGGGCGAGCGGAACCACGCCGCCAGGCCGTCCCCCGTGTGCTTGAACTCGACGCCGTCGTGACGGCGGAGCGACGAGCGCACCAGCCGGTCGTGGACGCGCATCAGCTGGAGGAACACCTCGTCGCCCTCGGCCGCGTTCAGCGACGTCGACTCGACCAGATCGGTGAAGAGGATGACGCGCCGCGGCCGGGGTTGGTCGCGCCTGACGCCCGTCGTGCCCAACGCCGCCTCGGCCCGCCGGAGGAACGGCAGCATGCCCAGCTGGTCGAACGCCGTGCACGCATCGGTGAGGAGGTGGTCGGCCGTGTCCCGGTCGCGCCCGCTCGTGAGCAGGAACTGCCCCTCGTCGAGGTCGCACCGCGCCGCCTCGGCGGCCGCGCCGGCGGCGGCCGCGTCGTCGCCGCGCCTGTCGCCACCACCGGCTGGCACCGTCGGCGTCCCCGGTGAGCGCCGCCGCGGTGGCGCACAGCCGCGCCACCATCGACAGGCTCCCCGGCACGAACCGGACGCCGCGCCGGTGCAGATCCTCGAGCGGCCCGCGCCCGGGTCGGGGCAGCGGGCCGGGCCGGCCGGCGGCCGCGTGGACCTCGAGCTCTGCGCACAGCCGGGAGGCCCGACGGAGATCGAGCGGCCCGGCCTCCGTGTCGCCCCCGGCAGAGGCCGTCGCGGACCCCTCCGTCATCGGTCCGGCAAGGGCGTCGACCAGGCGGTCCAGCCGGTCGATCCAGCGACTCGGATGCGCCGACCGCCACTCGTCGAGGCTGCGGTGCGCGCCGTCGACGTCGCCGAGCATCGCCCGCGCGATGGCGCGGGGCGGCTGGGCGACCAGCGGGGTGAAGGCGTAGTCGCACCGGCGCTGGAGGGCCGTCGCCCGCTCGGCGAAGGCGACGGCGTCGGCGAAGCGCCCGGCCGCCACCGCGATGGCAGCGCTCCACGCCACGACGAGCGACAGCTCGGCCCAGTCGGACCGCCGTGCCGCCGCGTCCTCGGCCTCGCGTGCCGTCCTCCGGGCGCCCGCCAGGTCACCGCGCAGCCAGAGCGCCGAGGGCAGCCGGCCGCGGGCCCACGCGGTGGCCGCGGCGCCGGCGCGCTCGCCGTGGGTGATGCTGGCCTCGAAGCACCGGTCGGAGTCGTCGAGCTCGAAGCGCCCCTGGTGTTGCAGGCCCAGGGCGAACAGGACCTCGGACAGCACCGTGTCGTCGCCCGCGGCCTCGGCGAGCTCGCGCGCCTGGCGGGCCCGGGCCAGCCCGCGGTCGAAGTCGAACGCCGCGAAGTGCCCTTCGGCGAGCATCGCCGTGGCCCGCGCCCGCAGGTGCGGGACCTCGTCGCCCGCACTCTCGATGAACTCCACCACCTCGGCCATCTCCGCGTTGCTGCCGCCGCGCACGACCCGGACCCGGGCGTGGGCGAGCTCGACGACCGTGTCGCACCAGCGCTCGAGATCCCTCCGTTCCCGCGCCAGCGCGAGGCCGGGGCGGGCGAAGCGCTCGCAGCTGTCGAGGTCGTGGTCGGCGGCGCTGGCCACCGCGGCACCCGTGTAGAGCCGGAAGAGCCGGTCGTCGTCGAACCCCTGGTCGCCCCCATCGCCCAGCGCCAGCTCGTAGGCGGCGACCGCGTCCCCCCACGCGCCCAGCTCGGCGGCCCGTTCGGCGGCCGCCACGCCCCAGCGGCGCCGCTCCTCCACGGGAGCCAGGCGACCGGCGGCCTGCAGGCGGCGGGCCACGTCGAGCGGTGACGGTGGCGAACGCCGGGAGAAGACGCCGGCGAACGCCAGCTCGAGCTCGGCTCGCCGGGTGCCCGTCAGCGAACGGCTGAGCGCGGCCGACAGCAGTGGGTGGTCGAAGCGGTAGTGGCTGGTTCCGGCGTCGCAGACCCCGGCGGCGCCCGCCTCCGCCAGCGCGGCGCGGACGCTGTCGGGGTCGGCCCCGGTGACCTCGGCGAGCGTGGCGACGTCTCCGGTGGGACCGAGCACCGACGCCACCTGGAGCAGGTCGCGGCACGTCGGGCTCAGCGCCTCGAGGCGGATGTCGATCACGTCGCCGAGCCCCAGGCGGGCGGCGCTGGGGGCGCCCGGGTCGCGCAGCAGCACGTGCCCGCCGTCGGCGACGGCCGCACCCGTCTCGATCAGGTGCGCCCACAGCAGACGAGCGTGCAGCGGGTTCCCGCCGGTGCACGAGCGGATCTCCCGCAGGAGGGGCCGGGACGGACTGGCGGGCCCCAGGGACGTCAGGAGCTCGTTCAGCGCCACCTCGTCGAGGCACTCCAACCGGACGGGGGTGCACCCGGGCTCGTCGCGGAGCCGTTCGAGAGCCCTGCGGACCGTCGGGCGGCCACCGCCGCGCGTCGCGAAGACGGTGACGAGCGGGACGGGGACCTCCTCCGCCCGGTCCACCGCGGCCGACACGACGTGGGCCAGCAGGGTGGCGCTGGCGTCGTCGAGGGCGTCGGCCTGGTCGATGGCGACGAACAGCGGCCGAGCCATGCTGGCCCCGATGAGGAGGTCGACGGCGGCCAGGTAGCCCGTGGGGTCGTCGACCGCACGGGGGGACGTGACCCTGGCCTCGCCCGACCCGCCCCGGAACAGGAGATCGAGCGCGTCGACCTCGCCCGCGGTGAGATCGGGCCGCCGCCCGCGCCGCGCATCCTCGATCAACGGAGCGAGGGCGGTGAGCACGGGCAGCAGGGCCGGCGTGCCCTCGAAGGCGGACGCCCGCAGCACCCTGAAGCCGCGAGCGTGCGCCTCGCCGGCCGCGACCCGCAGCAGGTGCGACTTCCCCACGCCCGCCTCGCCGTGCACGATGCCGATCCGCGGCGCGCCCGCCGCCGCGAGCTCGAGCCAGCGGGCGACGAGCGTCACCTCGGCCGTGCGGCCCGCCGTCGACGGCGTGCGGGACGCGGCGGCGCTCACGATCGCCGCGGGCGTCGTGTGGTCCATGTGGGCGCGCGGAACCATGGCACCAACCGCCACCACCCGTCGTGACTCATCCACATTCCGCCCGTGTCGACATTTCGACAACGCCTCGATGAGTGTCGCACCGGCCCTTGTCGTGGGCAAGGAACCGGTCGGGGCGTTTGGTGGGTCTGGTGGCCTCACAGCCGTCGAGGACCGGGCGCGCGGCCGCGCGTCGCCGACGCCACCGGCGCCGGTCGGCGCTGCGGTTGCCGTTCGTCGGCGGGGCGGCGGCGGCCCGGCCACCACATCCGGTCGCCACCGAGGTGCATCACCGCGGGCAGCGCCGTCATGCGGGTGACGAACGCGTCGAGCAGGATCGCCACGGCCATGCCGAACCCGAACTGCTCGATCGCCGCGCCGGGCTGGAACATGTAGGAGGCGAAGACGAACACCATGATCAGCGCGGCGGCGATCACGATCCGCCCGCCGCCACCCAGGCCCGCGCGGACCGCCTCGGTGGCGTCGGCGCCCGCCTCCCGCTCCTCGTGCATCCGGGAGACCAGGTAGACCTCGTAGTCGTTCGACAGCCCGAAGAGCACGGCGAAGAACACCGGGGCGAGCAGCGACAGGACGGGGATGTCGTTCGGGATCCCGATCCAGCTTCGCCCCCAGCCGTAGGTCAGGAAGGCGACGAGGACCCCGTAGGTGGCCAGGATGGTCAGGATGTTGAAGATCGCCGCCTTGACCGGGATGGCCAGAGAGCGGAACACGGCGCCCAGGATCACGACGGCGACGAGGACCACCAGGCCGATGAACATCGGGAGCCGGTCCGCGATCCGATCGTCGAGGTCGACGAACACCGCGTTCTTGCCCGTGACCAGCGCGGTGAGGTCGGTGCCGTCGGTCGCCTGCGGGAGCGTGTCGTCCCGCAGCCGGGTCACGAGATCGGCGGTGGCCTCGGCCTGCGCCCCCGTCGTCGGGATCACCTCGAACACCGCCAGCGAGTCGTCGGAGCTGACCTGCGGGGGTGTCACGGCCGCCACGCCGTCCGCCGCCTGGACGTCCTGGATGAGTGTCGTGACCTCGGCCTGCGCAGAGGTGTCCCCCGACGGGATCTGCACGACCACCAGGAAGGGATCGGTCGAGCCCGGGCCGAACTGATCGCTCTCGATGTCCCAGGCCCGGTACTGGGTCGAGTCGGTGGGGAAGAGCGAGTTGTCCAGCGGGCCGAGGCGGAGGTCGCCCTTGAACACCGGGATGGCCAGGACCAGCAGCACGAGCAGCGCACCCGCCAGGAACGGGATCGCGTGCCGGGTGACGACCTCGGCCCAGCGGCGCATGATCGTCGGACGTGTCGGCTCGTCGGCGCCGCGCCGGCGCGCCCACGGGACCCGTGACGTGGCCAGCCGGGTGCCGACGAGCCCGACGATCGCCGGCTGGAGGGTGAGGGCGGACAGGACGACGGAGCTGACCACGACCACGACCGCGTAGGCCATGGCGCTGACTGCGGGGACCTCGAACACGAGCAGCGCCACGAGCGCCACCACGACCGTGGCACCCGCGGTGAGGACGGCCCGCCCGATCGTGCCGAGCGCGTGCCCGGCCGCCTCGATCGGCGCCTGGCCGTCGTCCATGTAGTCCTTGGCCCGGCCCACGACGAACAGCCCGTAGTCGATGCCGACGCCGAGGCCGATCATCACCGCCGTCGTCTCGGAGATGGTGGGCACCTCGACGAAGTTCTCGAGGATGTGCACGAACCCGACACCCAGCGCCACGCCGACGAGCGCGCCCACGACGGGCCAGGCGAACGACCACCACGTCGCCAGGGCCACGGCGAGGATGATCAGCGCGGCGAGCAGGCCGTAGAGCACCAGCATGGGCTCGACGTCGATCGGCTGGGCGCTCGGCAGCGCCCCGCCCAGCTCGATCTCGAGGCTCGAGCTGCGGTACTGGTCGACCGAGTCGGACAGGTCGTCGAACGCGTCGACGCCGTTGTTCGGCAGGTCCTCGAACGGCTGCGTGTACACGACGTTCGCCAGCGCGGTGCTGCCGTCCGACGACAGCAGCTCGTCGTGGGTGAACGGGCCGGTCACCGAGGCCACGCCGTCGAGGTTCGACAGATCCGTGAGGCTGGCCTCGAGGGCCGTGCTGAGGGACGGGTCGGTCGTCACGCCGGACCCGTCGGGGCTGTGGTAGACGACGGTGGCGCCGGCGGCGGCTGCCTGGGGGAAGTCGGACTCGAGCAGGTCGAGCGCGTCTTGCGACGGCGTGCCCGGCACGGTGAAGTCGTTGTCGGCCTCGCCCCCCAGCGCGATGCCGACGGCCCAGACGACGGCGATCAGCACCACCCACCCGACGATCACACGCCAGTGATGTCGCGCCGCTGTGCGTCCCCATCGTTGGAGCACCGGTCACCCACCTCCGCCCAAGGTCTGGGTGAACCGTACGGGCTGCGGAGAGTGTTGTCACCCCCACGTGACGCGTTGGACCGCCACACAGATCGGGCCGCCGGGCCCGGCGGACCTGGCCACCGCGGCCGATCGGGGCCCCGCTGTCAGCGCAGGACGACGCCGGCGAGCGGGTGATCCGGCACCTGCTGGCCGTCGACGCGGATCGGGACGCCGTTGACGAGCGTGTGGGTCATGCCGACCGGCGCGTCGGCGGTGAGGCGCTCGCCGTCGGCCGGGAAGTCGCGGACCCGCCGCAGCGGCCCGGGGGCGACCGTGTCGGGGTCGAACACGACGAGGTCGGCCGCCTTGCCCTCCTGCGACGACGCCCGCGGTCGGTCGAGCCCGTAGACCGCGGCCGGCTCGCCGGTGAGCTTGTGGATCGCCCGCTCGAGCGGCATCACCTCGCGGTCGCGCACCCAGCTGCCGAGCAGGTCGGTGGCGAAGCAGGCGTCGCACAGCTGGCTCACGTGGGCGCCGGAGTCGGCCAGGCCGAGCAGCACGTCGTCGCGGGGCAGCAGCCAGGCGATGCCGTCGGGGTCGTCGTTGGCGAGCACCGACCAGAAGCGGGTGCGCAGGTCGTCCTCGAGCGACGAGGTCGAGCATCACGTCGAGCGGGCGTGCACGCCCCGCTCGGCGGCGAGGTCGACGACCGGCCGGCCGACCAGGTCGGGGCGGCCGTCGGACTCGGCGACCGAGAGCGACGCCCAGTTCACGGGCAGGTCCCCGCCGGCCGACGCTCCTCCCACGCCGTCGCCCGCCACGCCGGGTCGCGGTAGGCCGCCATGCGCTCGCTCGATCGGGTCGTGTCCATGAGCGCCGCGAACGACGGGCGCATGTTGAGCGTGAACGGCTCGGCCAGGTTCATCTGGAACACGAGCGGCCGGCACGACACCTGCGGCCACACCTCGACGCCGTCGGCCCGGGCCGCGTCGTGCTCGGCGATCACGCCCTCGTGGTACGGGAAGCCCTTGATCGTGAGCAGCGCGGTCCACGTGAACGGGCGGCCGACCTCGCGCTGGAGGTCGAACACCTGCGTCGTTGGAGAACACGCCGCCGGGCAGCAGGGCGACGACGCCCCGGCCCGCGTCGCGCACCGGCTCGAGCAGGCGCCGCAGCTCGTCGAGGTCGGCGACCCGGGACGGCACCGGCCGGCCCTGGTCGCCGTTGTGGGTCGGCGAGGCGCTGCTGGCGAAGCCGATGGCGCCGCCGGCCATGGCCTCGGCCACGACCGCCTGCATCGCGGTCGAGCTCGTCGTCGGTGGCCGGCCGCTCGTAGGCCTCGTCGCCCATCACGTAGAGGCGCACCGCGGTGTGGCCGACGTAGCAGCCGTAGTTGAGGCGCGATGCCCCGCCGCTCGACCGCGTCGAGGTACTGCGGGAAGGTCTCGAACTCGTCCCACGGCACGCCGACCGACAGCGTGTCGAAGCTCATGTCCTCGACGTGCTGCAGCGTGCGGGCGAGGAGCCGACGCCGTCGGGGCGGATCGGCGCGATCGAGAAGCCGCAGTTGCCGGCGACCACGGTGGTGACGCCGTGGAACGACGACGGCGTGAGGTCCGGGTCCCAGAACACCTGGGCGTCGTAGTGCGTGTGGATGTCGATGAAGCCGGGCGCGACGACCTGGCCCGACGGCGTCGAGCTCGCGGTCGCCCGCGCAGGCCGTCGCCGACCTCGACGATGCGCCCGCCGGCGACGGCGACGTCGGCGCGTCGCCCGGCGCCCCGGTGCCGTCGACGACCGTCCCCCCCCGGATCACGATCTCGGCGTCCACGGCCATCCCCTCCGGCGTCTGCGACTGGTCGCAGAGTACGGCGTCGGCCGCGGCCCGGGATCGTGACCGCGAGCTCGCCCCCGACGGCGACGGTCAGAGTCCGTCGGATCACGTCCTGGTCCTCTCGTCGCAGGTCGGGCGGCGGCGGGGATGAGCGGTGCCGCCCACCGCCCGCCAGGTGATCGGCGGGAGGCTGCCCGGGGTTCCCATGTCGTCCTCGCCTCGGGGAACGTCGGTTCCCCCCGTCAGGACACCGGGTTCGCCACTCGGGGCGTCGCGGCCTCAGGCCGCTTCACCGTCGAGCCGTCACACGCCGCCCACCCGACGGGGTCTACTCCTCGCTCCTTGTGGGAGCCTGAAGGTTCGAGGTGCGCCGAGACGGTTGTGGTACCGACCGGACCTCGGCGCCGTCAGCGCTCGTCGTCGCGCAGCACGTAGCCGACGCCCCGCACCGTGTGGACGAGCCGCGCCGTCCGGGCCGAGGCGCCGGCGCATGGTGCTGACGTGCACCTCCACCAGGCTCTCGTCGACCACGTCGTAGCCCCACACGATCTCGAGCAGCCGGGCCTTGGGCAGGACCTGGCCGGCGTGGCGGGCCAGCACGGCGAGGAGAGAGAAGTCGGTCGGGCTGAGGTCGATCTCGCGCCCGTGGAACGAGACGCGGTGGGCGCGCTCGTCGACGACGAGTCCGGCCACCTCGATGACGAGCGATGTGAGCCGGCCCCCGCGGCGCAGGAGCGCGTGGACCCGGGCCAGCAGCTCGTCGTGCGGGAGCGGCTTGCCGACGTAGTCGTCGGCGCCCGCCGCGAAGGCGGCCAACCGGTCCCGCTCGCTGGCCAACCCGGTGACGAACAGGAGCAGGGGGTCGGCGTGGGCCCGGACCCGCTGCGCCAGCTCGGGGCCCACGGTCTCACCCCCGATGACCATCTCGAGCAGGGCGAGATCGGGCCGGAAGGTCGCGGCCACCCGCTCGGCCACGGGGATCGAGCCGCAGACCGCGACGACGTAGCCCGCACCCCTCAACGTGTGAACCGCCGCCTCCCGGGCGAGCACGTCGTCGTCGACGACCAGGATGCGGGGTTGGTGCGCCATCTGACCTCCGCCGTCGAGATCGCCGCCGGGTCCCGAAGGGGTGCGCGCCGACGGGAGTCGCCCCACTACCCGCCCCCCGCCCTGGCGACGGGGTGGGGGCAGGCGCTACAACGGGACGTCTCGCCGGGGGGCGGGAGTGTGGACGGCCGGCGGGCACACACCGACGGCTCCACGAGCAGCGACTGGGACCGATGGCGCATCGCGACCGCTTCGACGGAGAGTTCGAGTCCGTGCTGGCCGCGGCCCGCACCGGGTCGCCGCGGGCCCACGAGCGGATCTTCCGCGTGCTCGCTCCGGTCGTCCACGGCTACCTCCGGCTGCAGGGGGCGTCCGAGCCCGAGGACCTGACGAGCGAGGTCTTCCTGGCGGTCCTCCGCAACCTGGGGTCGTTCGAGGGGGACGAGCCCGGGTTCCGGTCCTGGGTGTTCACGATCGCCCACCGGCGTCTGCTCGACGAGAGGCGGCGCGCCGTCCGGCGACCGGCCCCCGCACCCCTCGAAGAGGCCCCCGACCAGGTCGGGCCCGACGACGTCGAGCAGACCGTCGTCGACGTGCTGGGCGCGGCGCAGGTCCGCGCTCTGTGCGAGCGGCTGTCGGACGACCAACGTGACGTGCTGCTCATGCGCCTGCTCGGCCGCCTGACGATCGACGAGATCGCGGCCCTCATGGACCGGACACCCGGATCGGTCAAGGCGCTCCAGCGGCGCGGCCTCCTGGCGATCTCCCGCCTCATCGAGCGGGAGGGCGTACCGCTGTGACCGGCACCGGCGATCACGGTCCCGAGATGCCCGCCGCCCCGCTCCTCGACGAGGTCACGATCGACGCGATCCTCCACGGCGACGACGCCCCGCACGGGGTGCGCAACCTCGCGGCCTTCGCCGCCGGGGTCATGGCCGTCGGCGAGGAGCCGCCACCGCAGCCCTCACCGCAGCTGGCCGCGTTCCTCGCCCACGGCGGGCCGACCCTGGCCGTCGAGCGGGCCACGGTCGTCGTCCCCGCGGTCACCAGGCGGCGGTCGGCCCTGGCGAGGGTCGCGGGCGTGAGCCTCGTCGCCAAGATCAGCGTGGCGACCACGGCCGCGGCCGCCGTGGTGGTCGGCGCCGGCGCGACCGGCATGCTGCCCGGCCCCGCGAGCGGGGTCGTGCGAGACGCCATCGAGGTCGTGACGCCGGTGGAGTTCACCGACGACGACCCCGGGGGCGAGCCCGACCGCGGGGATGCCAGACCCGAGCGACGAGCCCGGTACGGCTCCAAGCGACCTCGGCGACGCGCAGGTCCCCAGCCTGCCCGGGGAGCACGGCGACCGGGTGTCGTCCGACGCCACCGGCGAGTCGGACGGCGATCCCGGGGTCGACGGGCCCACGGTCGCCGAGCAGGCGCCCGGGGCGGCGCACCGACCGGCCGTTCCACCCGGGCCAATCGGGGGTGACGCCGCCGACCACGACCCCGCAGCGTGTCCCCGGTCCGCCGGCCGACACTCCGGGCGCGACCGCACCCGGGCCGGGCGACACTCCGGGCGCGACAGCTCCCGGACAAGGCGACACCCCGCCCGGGTCGCGGTCCAGCCGTGCGCCGGGCGCCCAGCCTCCGCCCGTTCCGTGATGGTGCCCCCCGCCGCCCGCGCACACGTGCGCTGACGGCCGCCGGGCTCAACAGGCCGTTCGCCGCCACCGGGGGCTGTCGAACGGGGCGCCGTGGCACTTCTGCGCAGTGCAGGTCATCGGCACGCCGTCCTGGGTGATCGCGGTCGCGCCCTCGGGCGAGCAGGGGGACCCTTGACGCGCGCCGGTGGCCGGTGGCGGAGAGGTCGTCGGCGCGGGTGTGGGTGGCACCTCGGGTGCCACCGTCGTCGTCGTGGGGACGGGCTCGGTCGTGTCGGGCGCCGGCGGGTCGGAGCCCTCGGTGGTGGACGGGCCGCCAGAGCCCGGGGCCGCCTGAGGATCGGTCGCGGACGGCTCGGTCGCCGGCGCGGCGGACGTGCCGGCCGTGGTGGTCGTGGTCGTGCTCACGCCGGTCACGACCGCGCCGTCGTCCTCTCCCCCGCCGCCGGTCATCGCCGCGCCCGCGATCACCACGACCGCGACGAGCACCACCGAGGCCAGCACCCCGACGCGGGCCCACCGCGGCCATCCCCAGCCACCGGCGACGTCAGGCGAGCGGCGGCCGACCGCGAGGTGGGCGGCACCGGCGGGCGGGCTCTGCGCCATCTCCTCGGTGGGCTCGTCGTCACCCAGCGGGTGCCAGCGGCCGTCGTCGGCTTGCCGCCACCCGGCTGGGGGAGGCCCCGGTGCCAGCGGCTGGTGTCATCCATCCACCAGTTCACGCGTGTCTCGTCCATCGCTTCGTACCCCAGCCGCGCCGACGATGCACCCAGGTGGGCGTGCGGGGGCGTCGGCACGGTGCGCGGCCACCCTACCGCGGCGGGCTGCGCCGGGCCGGACGCGCCCCGCCCCCGCCCGGGTCGGTGGGCGCCGGCGTGATCCCACGTCGCGGTGGTCGATGGCGCTGCCGGTCGGCGATCACCTGATGTGTGTGATGCGGGGTGGCGTGCTCGTGGTCGATGGTGGCGTCAGGAACCCGATCCGCGCCCCGTTCCCCGCCGGGTGCCACGGGCGCAGAAGAGGTGCGTCAGCCTTGGACTACACGGAGCAGCTCCGGCGCCTGGCCCTCGAACGACCAGACCGTTGCCGCCGGGGGCGCCGGCGGCACCGACGTCGAGCCCACCGAGCTCGATCCGAAGACGCTGGCGCTCGTCCGCATCGCCGCCCTCGTGGCGGTGGGGGGCGCGGTCCCTCCTACGGAGCGCAGGCCGACGCCGCGGTGAGCGTGGGGGCCACGGCGGCCGAGATCGTCGACGTCCTGGTCGGCGTCGTTCCGGTCGTCGGGCTGCCGTGCGTCGTCGCCGCCGCGCCGAACCTGGCGATGGCACTCGGCTACGACACCGACGATGCGCTGGAGCCGCCCCCCGCCGAGTGAGCCGCCTATCCGCCGAGCAGGCCGATCGAGGTCGCCTGTTGCACGGCGTCGTTGCGGGACGAGACACCGAGCTTGCGATAGATCGAGCCGACCTGCGTGCTCACGGTGTTGCGGGAGACGAACAGCCGCTCCGCGATCTCGCCGATCGTGAGGTGCGTCTGCAGGTAGGGCAGCAGTCGCAGCTCGGCCGGCGTGAGGGGCGACCCGCCGGTCGCCCCGGCCTGGGAGGCGGTCACGAGGTTGTCCCGGAACTCCGTGACCTCGTCGACCAGCACCCCCAGCGCCGGCCGGTGGCGCAGGACGTCGTCGATCTCCCGCAGCAGGTGGCGCGCCGTCGCGTGATGGCCGATCGACCAGTGCACCTTGGCGAGCTGGAGGCGGACGCGCACGGCGGTGAAGGGAAGGGCGACCGTGCACGAGGGGCGCGCCCGCATGGCCCGGGTCAGCTGGCGCCTCGCCCCCTCGAGGTCGCCCTGGTGCACCGCGAGCCGGGCAGAGCACGCGAAGGCGAGCACGCAGGTGGCGTAGTCGTACATCCGGCGGGACTCGATGGCCGAGAGAGCCCGCTCGACCTGCTCCTGCGCCTCCGCCCACCGCCCGTCGTCCATCGCCAGCACGGCCAGCTCGGACAGGCTGAGGACGAGCACGTCCGCGTTGGTGTGCGTGTCGGCCACGGCGACCGACTCCTCGAACAGCGTCTCGGCCCGATCGGCCTCGCCTGCCAGCAGGTGCGCCTCGCCTGCGAGGGCGAGCGCCTGGTCGCGCCACACGCTCCACGCGGGCTCCTGGGCGAGGGCGAGACCGGCGTCGGCCAGCGCCTGCTCGGGGCCCGAGGCGCACATGATCACCCGCAGCATGGCGCGCGCCGACTCGAACGAGGCCGAGCCGTCGAGGGGCACCAGGTCGAACGACGCGGCGTCGAGGACCGCCGCCCAGCGCTCCGCCTCGGCGGTGTGGCCCGCCAGCGCCGCGACCCAACCCGCCAGCACCGCGAGCGGCGGATACTCCTCGATGGCGGCGTCGCCGAGCGCGGTGAGCCACCGCTGCAGCGTCGACAGCTGGCCGGACTGGTAGGTCGGCAGGGCCAGCACGGTGACGAGCTGGATGCACCGGTCCCGCAGGCTCGTGTTGAGGAGGTGCTCCAACGCGAGGGCGGGGGATCCGTTGGCCTCGTACCAGTCTGCGGCTCGCAGGTGCAGCTTGGGGACGAGCTCGGGCTCGACTCGTCGCTGCTCGCCGAGCAGGAACTCGCGGAACAGGGAGTGGTACCGGTACCACTCCCGATGGCGGTCCAGTGGGATCAGGAACATGCTCGCGGCCTCGAGGCGCGGAGCTGGTCCTGGGCCCCCGGCTTCCCGAGCACGGCCTCGCACAGGGGTGCGCACAGCTGGTCGAGCACCGCCGTGCGCCGCAGGAACCTCCGACTCGACTCGGGGAGGTGCGCCAACGACTCGCGGTACAGGTAGTCCGCCACGTAGCGGTCGTCGCCGGAGATCGCCAGCGCCTCGCCGTCCCCCTCGCTGGCGATGACGGAGGCGAGGTAGATGCCGACGGGCCAGCCCTCGGTCCGCTCGGCGACCGTCGCGGCCGCCTCGGGGGCCAAGGGGACGCGGGCCCCCGTGAAGATCTGCTCGGCGTCGGACGCGTCGAGGGCCAGGTCGCTCGCCACGTACTCCAGGGCGTCGCCGGACACCCGCAGCCGCGGGAGGTGGGGCTGCTCGGAACGGCTGGCCGCGACCAGCTGCGATCCCGGGGGCACGCCCGAGATGACGACGCTCAGCACATCGTGGCAGGCGGGCGAGCGCAGCTCGTGCAGGTCGTCGAGCAGCATCACGAACGGGGTCTGGGCTCGTCCTGAGCGCCGACGCGAGGCGGGGCGCGGCGCGCCCGAGGACCGACACGCCGTGACCACCCATGTCGGCCACGACGCCGGCATCGCCGGGCGAGATGCGAGCGTAGGCAGACGCCAGCAACGTGAGCAGGACCGCGGGGTCGTCGTCGAAGCGGTCGAGCGACACCCATGCCACCCGACGGTCCTCGAGCTGCGCCCACTGGAGCAGCAGGGTCGACTTGCCGTAGCCCGCGGGGGCGGTCACGCCGACCACCCGCCGATCGCTGGTGCGAGCCGACTGGATGAGCGCTTCACGACTGACGGCACCCGGCCGCGGCTGCGGAGGCACCAGCTTGGCGTCCAGCAGCAGGTCGTCGACCTCGATGACCGTCGGAGACCGCCCGGCCCCGTCCTCCGTCACGAGGCCGATACTAGGCGTGGTGGACGCCTGCCGGTCGTCCATGTCGCGTCGGGAAGAGAGGACCGCCTCATCCGATGAGGGATGAGGCGGTCCGGGGTCAGCGGGCGCCCGTGCTCACCTCGCTCGGGGCCCGTGGGTCGTGGTCGTGATCGATCGCGGCGATGCCGCGGCTCACGCCTCGCGCATCTCGCTCCCGTGGGCGGTGAGGGCCCAGATCACGAGCACGTCGAGGACGATCACCGTGATCGCCCACAGCGGGTAAGCGGGAAGGAAGAAGAAGTTCGCGACCAGGCTGACGCTGGCGACGATGACCCCCACCGTGCGGGCGAGGATGTTGCCGCTGAACACGCCGATCCCGCTGAGCAACACGACGGCGCCCAGGATGATGTGGACCCACCCCCATTGCGAGATGTCCAGGTACAGGTCGCCCCGGTTGGTCCAGACCACCCATTCGTCGTTGACGGCGGCGACGATGCCGTAGAACAGGTTGAGGGACCCCGCGATGATCATGATCACGCCGGCGAAGGTGATCCATCCCGTCCAGCCGGTCCGGCCCTCGTAGGGCGCTTCCTCGTATGACGTCGATGCCATGTATCCGTCCTCTCGGTCGTGCCCATGGCCCCGGCGGGTGCCCGGGTCACGGGGCAAGGATCGATGTCGAACGTACGGGCGACCGGCGAGCGTGTCCTCAGCCAGATCGGGTGATTTCGGCTGCTGGCGACCGCGCAAAGGCCGCCCGGCCGCGGCCGAAATGGGCGGCCTCGTGCCTGCACGATCATCCGGAATGGGTGACGACTCCCGCCGTGGCCGATGACATCGTCCAACGCTGTGAGCGAGGCGGATGACGCACCTCGCAGCGTTCCTGCGAGATCGGACCGGGCTGACCAGCCCATCGGCGCGCCGTTCGGGACCGAGCGGCGCGGGCATGCGGGACCGCGGACCCACGGTGCGGCCCGGTGCTGACGCTCCCTGGTGATCCGGCCGGCGACGAGGTCACGACCCGCACCGTCGTCGCCGCCACCAAGCTGACGATCCCCAGGTCGCGCCGTCCACTCGTGCCGCGCCCCGAGCTCACGGCCCGCCTCGACGCCGACCACCGCCTGGCGCTCGTGTCGGCGCCCGCCGGGTACGGGAAGACAGCGGTGCTGGCGGCGTGGGCGGCCGAGCACCGCGATCGGGTGGCGTGGTTGTCGTGCGATCCGTCGGACGCCGAGCCGATGCGCTTCACCTGCGGTCTGCTGTCGGCCGTCTCGGCGCGGTGGCCCGGCGTCGCGGCCGATGCGTTCGCCCAGCTGGAACGAGACGCGGCCAACACCCACGACGCGGCAGTCGCCGTGGCGAACGGGCTCGCCACGCTGGACGCGCCAGGCGTGATCGTCGTGGACGACCTCCACCTGGCGGCGCCCTCGCCGTCGCTGCTGGCCGCGTTCCTCGACGCCCTGCCCGACTCGTTCCGCCTCGTGGTCGGGCACCCGGTCGGATCCACCGTTGTCGCTGGCGAAGCTGCGCCTGACCGGGGATCTCGTCGAGCTGCGCGGCGACGACCTCCGCTTCTCGGGGCCCGAGCTGTCGGCCTTCTTCGAGCTGCGCGACCTGCCTCTGGCGGTCGACGAGCTGCACCGCCTCCACGAGCTCACCGAGGGATGGCCCGCCGGTGCGCAGATGGCGGCGATCGCCCTGCAACGGGGCGTCGCACGCGACGACTTCCTCGACGCCTTCACCACCACCGATCGCGCCGTCGGCGACTTCCTGCTGAGCGAGGTGCTCGCCAGCCTGCCGCCCGAGCTCGTCGACTTCCTCGTCGCAGACCTCGGTGCTCGACGCCTTCGACGCCGGCCTGTGCGTGGACGTGACGGGCATCGACGAGGCCCCCGCCCTGCTCGACCGCCTGCTCACGGCCAACCTGTTCGTGGTGCCCCTGGACGATCAGGCCCGGTGGTACCGCTACCACCACCTGTTCGGAGCGTTCCTGCGGGCCAGGCTCGCCTCGCTGGGGAGCGCGCGGCTGCGCTCGGCGCACGAACGGGCGTGCCGCGCCCTCGAGGACCGGCGCGACGTCGAGGGGGCGCTGACGCACGCCATGGCGATCGGGGACGTCGAACGGGCCGGGCGGATCCTCCGCTCCGCGCTCGCCCGCTCGATGAGCATGGCCGAGGGGGCCGATGTCGCGGTCAGGGCGGCACGCCTGTGGCTGGACGAGTTCGGTGCCTCGTTCGTCGAGACGGACCCGTCGTCGGTCGTGGAGCTCCTGATCGGGCTCGTCACCCTGACCGGAGCGGACGACGCGCCGTCCTGGCTCGACCGGGTGAGCCAGGCGCATCCCGAGCCCGAGGGCGAGCTGGCGGCGCTCGTCGAGGCCGCGTGGAGCGAGCATCCACCACCAACGGGGCCAGCCGCGGGAGGCCATCCGCCGCCTGCGGCTGGCGACCGACGCCGCCGGTGCCGGTCCGCAGAGCCCCCGGCTGCTGACCCTGGTCGCGGCGTCGACGGCGTCGGCCCACGTCCAGGCGGGTGATCTGGAGGCCGCCGGCTCGGTGCTCGACGAGGCCCGGGCCCACCCGGCCGGCGGCCGGGTGGCCGACGACGTGCGCGTTCCCGGGGTCGCGGCGTACGTGGCCGCCGCCACGGGTGAGCTCACCGAGGCCGCCCGGCTCGCGGCCTGCGCCGAGCGGGCCGCGGACCAGCTGGGCCTCGGCGACCACGAGCCCGGTCGGATCTTCGCGGGCATGGGCCTGGTGGAGCTCCACCTCGAGCGGCACGACCACGAGGCCGCGGCGCGGATCCTCGACGAGGTGACCCGTGCGAGCGAGGCGAGCCGGCAGGCGCCGCTCCGGGGCCTCGTGGCGTTGCAGAACGCGAGGCTGGCCCGTGACGCCGGCGACGCGGGCAGCGCCACGGCGCGCCTGGCCGAGGCCGCGCTCGTCCATGTCGCCCCCGACCTCGCCGTCCGGCGGGCAGTGGGACGGGAGGCCGTCGAGCAGGCCCTCCGGTTCGATCCGTCCGTGGCCGAGGCGCGGCTGGCCGAGCTCGACCAGACCGTCGTCGACACGAAGGTGCTGCGCATCCGCCTCGCCCTCCTCGACCACGACGATCACACGGCGCGGGACCTCCTGGCCGAGCTCCCGCCCCCGACCACCCGGCGGGCCCGGGTCGAGCGCAGCGTGCTCTCGGCGCTCTGCGAGCTCGACCGCGACGTCGAGGCGGCGAACCGCCACGTGCACGACGCCCTGACCGCAGGTCGCCCTGAGCACCTGGTCCGGACGGTCGTCGAGCAGGGTCCGGGAGTCCACAAGCTGCTGCTCTCGTTCGCGCCGGACGGCGCGCAGGCGCCGTACGTCGACGACCTGCTGACCGCGACCACCCTGATCGTGGCCCCGGCCTCACGGGAGGCGGGGACGCCGCTGGTGGAGCCGCTCAGCTCCCGGGAGGTGACCGTGCTGCGCTACCTGTGCAGCAGGCTCACCTACCGGGAGATCGCGGCCGCCCTGTACGTGTCGCTCAACACCCTCAAGACCCACGTGAAGAACGTGTACCGCAAGCTCGGCGTCGCCACACGGGAGGACGCCGTCACGGTCGGTCGGCGGGTGGGTGTGATCTGACCGTGGTCGGCCCTCGGGCCGGGCGGTCAGGCCCGGAGGTCAGGCCAGCAGCTTCGCCTTCTGGGCCTCGAACTCGGCGTCGGTGAGCACGCCCTGTGCCCGCAGGTCGGCGAGCTTGGCCAGCTGGTCGGCCGTGCCGCCGCCGGAGCCGGCCGCGTCCTGGACGTACTCCCGGAACGCCGCCTCCTGGTGCTGCGCCTGCTGCGACGTCCCGCTCGGACATCGAGTGGCCCCGCACGATGAGGTAGATGAAGACCCCGAGGAACGGCGCCAGGACCACGAAGATGGCCCACAGGGCCTTGGCCCAGCCGCTCATGTCGTGGCTGCGGAAGAGGTCGGCGATCACGCGGAACAGCAGGAAGATCCAGGCGATCCACAGGAACAACCAGACCATCGACCAGAACACGCCGAGTATCGGGTAGTCGTAGGCGAACATCATTTCTCCTCTCATCGGCCGCGTCGCGCCTGGCGGCGCTCGACGCGGTTCCTTGTCCGGGTGGCGGTGCCGACGACGACCGAGGTCGTGACGGCTGCTCGCACCACGGGGCGACGTCTCAACATGTCGTTTCTCCCTTGTGGGTGACGTCCGAGGTGGTCATCCCGCCGCGGCGAGCTCGGCCTCGGCGGCTTCGATCAGGTCGTGGGGGATGCGGGAGCCCTCGATCAGCACGCCGCCGGCGTTGCGCATGGCCTCGACGAACGGGGTCGCCCACAGGTCCTCCCAGATCAGGAGCGCGGCCGAGGAGTTCGGTTCGAGCTCGGCCGCGGCGTACTCGATGTCCTCGTCGCTGATGAACCCGCCGACGTCACCGTCGAGGGCGCTGAACAGCGCGACGTCGTCGTGGTCCTCGAACTCCACCGCGGTGACGACGTCCTCCGCGTCCTTGCTGATGAACACGAGGTCGAGGATCCGGATCGTCCCGCTCTCGACGAGCTTGCCCAGCTCGGGCGCGATCTCGCCCGTGAACTGGTTGCCGGGGAACCCCACGATGATGTACTCGACCGGGCCGATGGCCATGGCGTTGCCTCCACTCTGCGGTGTCGCCGGCCCGGGTGACGGGCCCGCCTCGCGGCGACGGTAGGCACGCTCGGGGTGAGCCGGCCTCACCACCGAGGGGGTGATCCTGTCGACGGCGACGGGATCCGTGGTGCTCGGCTCCGGCGCCGTCGATGGCGTCTCGTCGACCGGACGGACGTTCAGGAGCTCCAGGCCCAGCACCTCGATGCGACGGAGGACGCCGTGCACGACCGACGAGTCGGGGCTCACGACGCGCATGCGGGTCACGCTGTGGTCGACCGTGATCTCGACGTCTTCGAACGCGTTGCGGAGCGAGACGTCCATCTCGCCGGTCACCGAGATGTCGTAGACCCGCCGGCTCACGCCGACCCCACATCGATCACGCCCCGAGCGTGTCGGATGCGGACATGCTGCGCATCACCCTCGGACGGGTGATCGCCACCGTTCGACCGGTGACGATCACCCGACGTGGGGTGACGACGCCGTCGGGTCGCCCGCCCATCATGAGCACGGCCGGCGTCAGGGGCGAAGCCGATGGCAGAACTCACGTACGAGGTGTCGTTCGAGGGCGTGGCCAGTCCCACGCTGCGTGCCGCGTTCGCCGACCACGAGCTGACCACCGGTCCGGGCCGCACGATCGTGCGCTGCCCGCACGATGCACTCACCACGGTGATCGAGCGGATCGAGGAGTTCGGCCTCGAGCTCCTCGACGTCCGGCTCGTGGCGGAGCACCCCGCCGAGGGCGGCGATTCGTCCCCCGACGGGTGACGACGGCGAGGAGCCGACCGCGACCGGAACCGCGGCCGATCACCCTGTCGGGGGTGACGACAGGGAACCGCCAGGTCGACATCGTGAACCCACCGACCGCTCACGGAGGACACCCATGGCTCCCGACCGGCATGCCCGCACGATGTTGCCGATCCCGGACCGACCGGCCCGCGGGCTGACGACGTACGACGCCAAGGATCCCGACACCGCCTATCCGCCCATCGAGCCGCTGCTGCCGCCCGAGGGAGCGCCGAACGTGCTCGTCATCCTCCTCGACGACGTGGGGTTCGGTGCCTCGAGCGCGTTCGGTGGCCCGTGCCACACCCCGACGGCCGAGCGCCTGGCGGCAGGCGGGCTGCGCTTCAACCGCTTCCACACGACCGCGCTGTGCGCTCCGACCCGCCAGGCCCTGCTGACGGGGCGCAACCACCACTCGGTGGGGATGGGCAGCATCACCGAGACGGCCACGTCGGCTCCGGGCAACAGCTCGCTGCGCCCCAACACCAAGGCGCCGCTGCCGCTGACCCTCAAGCTCAACGGGTACGCGACGGCGCAGTTCGGGAAGTGCCACGAGGTGCCGGTGTGGCAGACGTCGCCGCTGGGGCCGTTCGACGCGTGGCCGTCGGGCGGCGGCGGGTTCGAGACGTTCTACGGGTTCATCGGCGGCGAGAACAACCAGTGGGAGCCGGCCCTCTACAGCGGCACGACCCCCGTCGAGCCGCCGGCGACCGCCGAGGAGGGCTACCACCTCACCGAGGACCTGACCGACCGCGCCATCAGCTGGGTCCACCAGCAGAAGGCGCTGATGCCGGACAAGCCGTTCTTCGTCTACTTCGCCCCCGGCGCCACCCACGCCCCGCACCACGTGCCGAAGGAGTGGGCGGACAGGTACGCCGGTCGGTTCGACGACGGGTGGGACGCGCAGCGTGAGCGCACCTTCGCCCGCCAGAAGGAGCTCGGCGTCATCCCCGAGGACACCGAGCTGACCGAACGGCACGCCGAGATCACGGGCTGGGACGACATGCCCGACGAGCTGAAGCCCGTGCTCGCCCGCCAGATGGAGGTGTACGCGGGGTTCCTCGAGCACACCGACCACCACGTCGGCCGGCTGATCGACGCCCTCGACGACCTCGAGGTGCTCGACGACACGATCGTCTACTACATCATCGGCGACAACGGCGCCTCGGCCGAGGGCACGCTCAACGGCGCCTTCAACGAGATGGCCAACTTCAACGGCATGGCCGCCCTCGAGACCCCCGAGTTCATGCTGTCCAAGATGGACGAGCTCGGCTCCCCCAGCTCGTACAACCACTACTCGGTCGGCTGGGCCTGGGCGATGAACACCCCGTTCCAGTGGACCAAGCAGGTCGCCTCCCACTGGGGCGGCACCCGCAACGGCACGATCGTCCACTGGCCGCAGGGGATCGAGGAGCGCGGCGGGGTGCGCTGCCAGTTCACCCACGTCATCGACGTCGCCCCCACGATCCTGGAGGCCGCCGGACTGCCCGAGCCGACGATGGTGAACGGGGTCCTGCAGTCGCCGATGGAGGGCACGAGCATGCTGTTCGCGTTCGACGACGCGGCGGCGCCGGAGCGCCACGAGCTGCAGTACTTCGAGATGTTCGCCAACCGCGGCATCTACCACAAGGGCTGGAGCGCGGTGACCAAGCACCGCACGCCGTGGGTGATGGTCGGGGCCGAGCTGCCGGCGTTCGACGACGACGTCTGGGAGCTGTACGACGGCCACGCCGACTACAGCCAGGCCCACGACCTCTCGTCCGAGCACCCCGAGATGCTCGCCAAGCTGCAACGGCTGTGGCTCATCGAGGCGACGAAGTACGACGTGCTGCCGATGGACGACCGCGGGGCCGAGCGGTTCGAGCCGTCGATGGCCGGGCGACCGACCCTCATCCGGGGCGACTCGCAGCTGTTCTTCGCCGGCATGGGCCGGCTCTCCGAGCACAGCGTCGTCAGCATCAAGAACAAGTCGTTCACGGTCACCGCCGAGATCGAGGTCCCCGACAGCGGCGCCGACGGCGTGATCATCGCCCAGGGCGGCCGGTTCGGCGGGTGGGCCCTCTACACCAAGGACGGCCGGGGCAAGTTCGTGTACAACGTGCTCGGGATCCGCGAGTTCGCCACCGCGGCCGACGACCCGATCCCCGCCGGCACCCACCAGGTGCGCATGGAGTTCGCCTACGACGGCGGCGGGCTGGGCAAGGGTGGCGACGTCACCCTCTACTACGACGGGACGCCGGCGGGCACGGGCCGAGTGGAGGCGACTCAGCCGATGGTCTTCTCCGCCGACGAGACGACCGACATCGGCTACGAGTCCGGCACCACGGTCAGCCCCGACTACACCGCCCACGGCAGCCGGTTCAGCGGCAGGATCAACTGGGTGCAACTCGACGTCGGCACCGACGACCACGACCACTTCATCGACCCCGACGAACGACTCCGCATCGCCATGGCGCGGCAGTGAGCGGAGGGACGGGCAACGCTCCAGACGTACAACGAGGGAGGGGACCCATGGTCCATCCGACCGGAGACGACAGCACCATCCCCGAGGAGGAACGACATCAGCAGGGAGCCGCGCTCGGCGGGGGCGCCATCGCCTCCATCGCCGGCGTGGGGGCGCTGGGCGTGTTCATGGCCCAGAACACCGACGACGTGACCGTCCAGTTCCTGGGGTGGAAGTTCACCTGGCCGGTGTGGCTGCTCGTCCTCATCTCCGCGCTCATCGGCGCGCTGGTGTGGTTCGGGCTCGGCGTCGTGCGCCGCCACCGCCGACGCAAGGAACGCCGCGCCGACCGCCGGGACTGACCTGGTCGCGTCGATGGACATGCGGCTCGGCCGGCGGATCGGAGACCCGCCGGCCGAGTCGGAGGACGTGTCGCTCAGTCGGCGACGAGCTGGTGGCCTCGCGAGGCCCCGCTCGCCCGAGCCGACAGCGCCAGGGCGGCGGCGTCGGCGTCGGGTGCGGGGGTCACCGTCTCGGTGCTCATCGCGTAGGTGAGCGTCGCGAGGGCGACGGCGTCGCTGTTGAGGTCGAGCACCTCGTCGCTGTTGTTGGCGAAGGTGTCGCAGGCGGCGTGGTAGCAGGGGTCGAACTGCTGGCCCGCCGTGCCGCCGTAGACCGCCACCTGCGCGGGCGTCTTGATGACCTCGGCGCCGGTGAACAGCCCACCGAACGGGATGTCGTTGTCGAAGAAGGCGGCGTAGTCGGACCGGAAGTCGATCTGGGTCGGCTCGAAGGCCAGGCCGCGGTCGGCGTAGAAGTCCTCGAACAGCGCCTCGATGGCACCCGACCCGGGCGGGCCCGGCGAGCCCGAAGGCGGAGCCGTCGCCGTCGTAGACGAACCGCACGTAGTTGGGCGAGCCGATCATGTCGAAGTTGAGGTACAGGGCGATGTCGGCCCTCTCGGCGTCGGTCAGGCCGGCGACGTAGAAGTCCGAGCCGACCAGGCCCGACTCCTCGGCGCCCCACCAGGCGAAGCGCACGGTGTTGGTGGGCTTGACCTTGCGCATCTGCTCGGCCACCTCGAGGATGGCCGCGCTGCCCGAGCCGTTGTCGTTGATGCCGGGACCGGCGAACACCGAGTCGAGGTGGGCGCCGACCATCACGACGTTGCTGTCGTCGCCGCTGGCGAGGTCTCGGCCAGCACGTTGAAGGTCGTCTTGATCTCGCGCAGCGTGTTGGCGAACACCCGCATCTGCAGGCCCGGCGTGCCCGCCAGCTGCTGCACCCAGTGCGTAGGTGGTGCCGAGCACCGGGATGCCGCTGGTGTTGTTGGCGGTGAGCGTGACCGCCGGGATGCCCTGGCGGCCGGGGTCGGCGGTCTCGCCCTGGTTGAAGATCACGATGCCGATGGCACCGGCGGCGGCGGCGTTCTCGGCCTTGATCTCGAACGTGCAGCGTGCCCCGCTGGAGCAGGGCGATGTTCCCGGCGGGGAAGCCGGCGAAGTCCCCGGCCTCGCAGCCGCTGGTCGAGTGTTGCCGAGGCCGAGCTGCAGGTCGACCGGCGGTGACCGCGGCGGTCACGTCGCCGGGGTCGGACTGGTCGATCACCCCGAAGTCGACGTCCTCGACGTAGGTCACCTGGCCCGGTGCCGTCTGCTCGCAGAGCGGACGCGCCGAGCTGGCGTGAACGCGAGGTAGTCGAAGGGCTGGACCACGGGGTCGTAGCCGGCGGCCTCGAGCCGGTCGACCACGTAGTCGACCGAGGCGTCGTGGCCGGGCAGGCCCGAGAAGCGGTTGCCGCCGTTGGCGTCGGCGATCGCCTGGAACGCCGCCTGGTGCTCGCGCACCCCCGCGAGCGTGACGCACTCGAGCAGCTTGGCGGCCGTGTTGTTGTTGCGGCTCTCACAGGCCGCCGGCCCGGCCTCGGCGGTGCTGGCGTACAGCGGCACCACCAGGGCCAACATGAGTGCGGCCACTCCGGCTCGTACGAGCTTGGACATCTCATACCCCCGTGTCGTTGCGCCATCCCGTTGGTCCACCCCTCGGCGCGAGGCGGGACCGTACCAGTTCGTCCAGCCACTCGTCGTGAGGCTGCGCGGTACGCGCAGAAAGTGGGCTCGACCTCGGCGCAATTGTGGCTAGGCCGTCGCCGGTGCGTACTCCGTCGCGATCGTCGCCCCCAGCCGGGCGTTGGCCCGCACCAGGGCGATGTTGGCCGCCAGGCTGGCGCCTCCCGTGATCTCGACGATGCGTCTGAGCAGGTACGGCGTGGTGTCCTTGCCGCGGATCCCGCGGGCGTCCATGTCGTCGAGCGCCTGATCGATGATCCCTGCGATCTGCTCGGCCGGGATCTCGTCGCTCTCGGGGATGGGGTGCGCCACGATCAGCCCGCCGGGCAGCCCCAGCGACCACTTCGCCGCCATCACCGCCGCCACCTCGGCCGCCGAGTCGACCCGCATCGGCGCGGGGTGCCCGCTGTTGCGGGAGTAGAACGACGGGAACTCGTCACTCCCGTACACCACCACGGGCACGCCGAGCGTCTCGAGCGTCTCGAGCGTCAGCCCGATGTCGAGGATCGACTTCACGCCCGCGCTGACCACGGCGACGTCGGTCCGCCCCAGCTCGGTCAGGTCGGCGGAGATGTCGAAGGACTGCGGGGCGCCCCGATGGACGCCGCCGATGCCCCCCGTGACGAACACCCGGATGCCGGCCAGCGCCGCCAACCGCATGGTGGCCGCCACCGTCGTCGCGCCGTGCGCGCCGCGGGCGACGACGTAGGGCAGGTCACGCACGCTGACCTTGGACACGTCCCCGTGGCTGGCCAGCAGCTCGAGGTCGTCGCCCCCGAGCCCGACCGTGGGCAGTCCGCCGAGCACCGCGATCGTGGCCGGGACCGCACCGCCCTCCCGGATGATCCCCTCGACCTCGACCGCCATGGCGACGTTGTCGGGATAGGGCATGCCGTGGCTGATGATCGTGCTCTCCAGCGCGACCACCGGGCTGCCGTCGCGCAGCGCCGTGGCCACCTCGTCGGTCAGCCGCAGCATCGGGTGAGGGATCATGCCAGGAGGCTCTCCACGAGTCGGTGGGTGAGATCGGGCCGGACGGTGTGGGGGCTGGCGACGGTGAGCGCCGCGGCCGCGTGCCCGAAGGACACCGCGACGGCCGGCGCGGCCCCGCCGAGCATCGCGTGGCAGAACGCCGCCAGCATCGCGTCGCCCGCCCCCGTCACGTCGACCACCTCGGTGGCCGTCGCGGGGAACGCCTCCACCCCGTCGGGCCCGCACAGCACCGAGCCGCGGGCACCGAGCCGGACCCACACCCGCTCGACCCCGCGGTCGTGCAGCGCCCGGGTCGCGTCGAGGCGCTGGTCGTGGGAGTCGGTGGGCCGGCCCGTCAGCGCCGCGAGCTCGTCCGCGTTCGGGGTGAGCAGGGAGATCGGTCGCCCGGGCCGGAGCCGGCCGGCCAGCCGATCGGCCTTGGGCACGCTGACCGGGTCCAGGACCACCGGAACCCGCTCCGCCGCGGCCAGGTCGAGCGCCCGGCCGATCGTGTCGGCGGCGAGGTTGCCGTCGAGCACCACCAGTGCGGCCGCCGCGATCAGGTCGCGGGCCGCGTCCACGTCGGCGGGCGCCAGCGCGTCGGTGGCCGCCATGTCGGCGACCGCGACGACCAGGTCGCCGCCGGGGTCGAGCACCGCTGTGTAGGTGCCGGTGGAGGGCGCGTCGCGGCGCACCCGGTCCACGCACACGCCGGCGGCCTCGGTCGCGGCCAGGAGCTGGTCGCCGAGTGCGTCGGCCCCGACGGCCGCCACCAGGTGCACCGGCGTGCCGAGCCGCGCCAGGTTCTCGGCCACGTTGCGGCCCACCCCACCCGGGGCCACGACGGTGGCGCCGGGGTTGCTGGTCGCAGGCACCAGCGGGCGAGCGCTGACCGCCTTGATGTCGACGTTGGCGCCGCCGACGACCACGGCGCCGGGCCGTCGGTCGCCGTCGGCGCCGGGGGGCCGTTCCACCCGGTCACTCTACGACGGCCCCAGGACCAGGTCAGAGCCTCGGCAGAGGTGGAGCAGCATTCTCGTACCCCCGCTGCGAACCGCGGCGATGACGGCAGCGACGCGGAGGTGACGAGACAATGACGTCGACAGGGGCTCCTCCCGGCGAGCCCGAACCCTTCCACCTCCTCAGCGTCGACTCCGGCGACTGGTGGTGCGTGCTCACGCTGACCGGCGAGCTCGACATGGCCTCTGGCCCGGGGTTGCGAGAGGCCGTCGATGACGCGCTGCGCCGAGGTCGGCGTCACGTCGCGATCGACGCCTCGGGCCTGTCGTTCATCGATTCGAGCGGGCTGATGGCGCTGCTGAAGGCCCGTCAGAAGGCCACGGCCGCCGGCGGGTCGCTCCGCCTGACCGCGACCTCGGTGCCCGTCACCCGGGTGCTGGAGCTGACCGGCCTCGCCGACGAGCTGCTGGACCGACGGCGCTGACGCCCGACGAGCCCTCACCGTCCCGTGGGGATTCGAGCGGGCTCCGACGGGTACGGGTTCCGGGTGGTCGGGTCAGCCTCGGCCGGAAAGGGAACCCTTGGTGGACACCAGCAGGTACGAGGCCAGCTTCGCCATGCTCGACAAGGACGGCGACGGTCGCGTGTCGGCGGCCGAGTTCAAGGAGCTGATGGCCAACATCGGCGTGACCTTCACCGACGAGACAGCCGCCGAGGCCATCGCCCTGATGGACACCGACGGCGACGGGCTCGTCTCCCTCGAGGAGCTGGCCACCTACATGAGCACACCGGGCGGCGTGGATCCCGGGGACCGCCCGCTAGCCACCGCGAGAAGGTGCCGCGTCGCCGGTGCGGGCGCGGGTCACGGGACACCGACCCCGCCGCGGCTGGCCTTGGCTGCGGTCGTGAGGAGGCGGACGACCGCACCGAGGACGACGAGGTCCAGGAGCATCTGGGCGCTCAGGATGAGGCGCGCCGCGTCGCTCTCGGGGGTGATGTCACCGAAGCCCACGGTGGTGAACACCGTGACGACGAGGTACAGCGCACCGGTGTGGTCGAGCGGTTCGCTGAAGTGCGTCGGCGAGGCCTCGGACAGGGACAGGTAGACGGCCGCGAAGACCAGCAGGAACAGCGGGATGATGGCCCCGAGCGCCCGGACGGCGCGCAGGCCGGGCACGTCCGCGTCGAGGACCCTGCGGAGCTGCCAGAGGATGACCGCGATGAAGGCGGCGAGGCCGAGCACGAGCCGCACGAGCGGCCCGCCGCTGGTGCGTTCGGTGAACGGGATCAGGTAGTAGATCCCGAGGAGCAGCGCCCAGGTCACCGCCATCGCCACCGACGTGCTCACCACCTCGCGCCGCCGGCTCCGGCGGTCGAGCTCGCTCCAGGGGCGGGAGCTCACGCCCGGGCCCTGTGATGCGTGGTGCCCGTCATCTGGTCACCTCCGGTGGGCGGTCGCGTCAGTCGCAGCTCATCGTGTCGGTGATGTCGTCGATGACGACCTGCGCCTGCGACGTGACCGTGTCGACCCCGGTGCTCAGCTCCTCGAGGTCCTGCGCGTCCTGCAGCGCGGCGACGTCCGACTGCAGGGTGTCGACCTCGGGAGCCAACGCCTCGCGTTGGTCCTGTCCGAGCTCCTCGACCGCGGTGACCATCTCGTCGACCGCATCGCCTGCCGTCGAGAGGTCGTCGCTCGCCTCCCCGAAGTTGGCGTCCTGGACGTCGGCGACCACGTCATCGAGCGCGCCGCGGACGTCCGACCAGGCGTCGCACACCTGGTCCTCTGCGCTCGCCTCGTCGTCGTCGTCGCCGCAGCCGGACGCCACCACCGCGACCGCGACCGCGGCGACGAGCAACCGGAGCCGCCTCGACCTTCGTCCGTACCTCGTGGTCCGTGTGTTCGACGTGTCGGTCACGATCAGGCCCTTCAGCTCGTGAACTCGTCGGTGCGAGTCTGGCGACGCGCCTGGCCACGCGCATCACGCCATGCGGGTGATCCTCGGGCGCCGCGATGCGACGACGATCGTTCATGCGATCTGGATGAGGACATCCACAGGTCGTTCGCAGATGATCACCCGAGGAGGTGAGCTCCATGTCGCAGACCACCGAGCGCAGCGAGGACGGCGCGCGGGACGACCCGCCCGGCGGCGGTCCGAACGGTGCCACCGGGCTCCTCGGCCGGATCCCCCGGCTCGGGGTCTTCGCCTGGAGCTTCGTCGGCGTGGTCTTGGCATCGATCATCGTCTTCACCGCGCTCGCCGCGGTGAGCGAGATCGTGCTCCCGATGACGTTCGCGGCCGTGCTGGCGGTGGTGTTCAAGCCGCTGGTCGGCACCCTCGGGCGCCACGGGGTGAAGCCCAGCCTGGCCGCGGGTCTGGTCGTGCTCGGACTCCTCGTCCTGATGGCCGGCGTCATCGTGGCCACCGTCCGGGGCGTGGTCGAGCAGGGCTCGGACATCGGTGACTCGGCCACCGCCGCGCTGTCCGAGGCGGCCGAGCACACCGACGCCCTCGGCATCGACGAGGCGGCACTCGAGGACGCCCGGGCGGCCGTCGAGGACGCCCTCCCGATGATCACCACCGGGGTCCTGGCCGGCCTGGTCTCGGGCATCGGCGCCATCGTGGCGATCGCCGGTGGCCTGATCCTCGGCGCCTTGATCATGTACTACCTGCTCAAGGACGGTGCTCGCCTGCGCCGTTCCCTCGTCTCCGAGGTCGACGCGAAGTATCGGGAGGACGTCGACGGCTTCATCGGCGACGCGTGCCGCACGCTGCGCGACTACGGGAAGGGCCGCACGGTCATGTCCGCCATCGTGGCTGCGGTCGTCGGGCTCGCCGCACTCGTGCTCGGCCTGCCGCTCGTGTTCACGATCATGGTGGTGAACTTCATCGGCGGCTACATCCCCTACATCGGCGCGTTCCTCGGTGGTGGCCTGGCCGTGATCGTCGCCCTCGGCGAGGGCGGTGTCCCCGAGGCGGCCGTCATGCTCGTGGTGGTGCTCGCCGCCAACCTGGCCCTCGAGAACTTCGTGGAGCCCAAGGTCATGGGGCGCACCCTCGACGTCCACCCGCTCGTCGTGCTGGTCGTCACCGCGCTCGGGGGCCTGCTCGGTGGCATCGTCGGACTCATCCTGGCCGTGCCCGCCTACGTGATCGCGGGCAACGCCGTCGCCCGCCTGCGCTCCCGCGGTGTCGTCCAGATGGTCGCCGATCGCGCCCAGCCCGCGGTGAACCGCCTGCTCGAGTGACTCGCCGACGGCCGGCCGCGGGTCCTCGGCCGGCCCGCGTCAGCCTCGTGCGCGCCGACGAGCGTGCGCCACGACCCGGGACGCCGTGCCCGTGCCGAGGAGCACGAGTCCGACGAGCACGAGGGCGGCCAGGGCCAGGCCCGTCACGGGCAGCCGCCCCGAGCGACCGGGTGAATCGACGGGCCCCGGTGCCGGCGCCGCCCCTGGACCTCCTCCTGGTCCCTCACCGGGACCCGGCGCAGGCCCGGGACCCGGAGGCGGAGGAGGCGGCTCGCCGATCGCGGCATCGACCGTCACGTCGGCGAGGTCGACGTCGTTGGCGGGCACGGTGTCGCCCGTCGCGGTGATCGAGGCGGTGTCGGTGAACACGGTGCCGTCCGCGGCGCCGGCCGGCACCTGCCCGCTGAACCGGAGGGTGACGACGTCGCCGGGCAGCATGTCGCCGAGCGGGCAGGTGGTCGTGAGCCCGGCCGGCGTACACGTCTCGAGCTGGAGGAGCTCGATGAGCGCGGGGAACGGGACGACGACGGCCGCGAGGGGGTCGGGCCGGGTTCGGACACCGCCGGGGCGGTGAGGCCGGCCGGCAGCGTGTTCACGAGCTCCACAGCCCGGGCCACCGACGGGCCGGCGTTGGTGACCGTCACGGTGAACGAGGCCGTCCCGCCGGGGGCCACCATGTCGCGGTCGGCGACCACGTCGACGGCGGCGTCGAGCTGGGCGACGACCTCGCCGGTGGCGGTCGACGTGTTCTGAGACCCGATGCTCTCGAGCTCAGCGTCGAGCACGCCGGAGCCCACGAAGGCGGTGTTGGCGAGCGAGCCCGTGAGGTCGGGCGGGGTGCCGATCGTCAGCACGGCGGTGCTGGTCTCGCCGACGGGCAGGAGGTCGATCGCGCACCCGACGATGGTGAGACCGTCCTCGGGGACCACGTTGCACGCGCCGCCGGCGGGCGGCTCGGCCGACACGAACGTGGTGCCGGTCGGCAGGGTGTCGCTGATCACCACGTCGGGGGCGTCGTTCGGGCCGTTGTTGGTGACCGACAGCTGGTAGGTCACCGGCTGGCCCGGCGACGAGCGGGTCGGTGACGAGGGTCTTGGTGATGGCCACGTCGGAGCGGATGACCACCTCGACCGTCGCCGTCTGCTGGTTGTTGGCGGGGTCGGGGTCGGGCGTGGCCGACGTCGCCGTGGCCGTGTTGTCGACGGCGCCCGGCGCCACGCCCGGCGGGGAACCCGAGCACGATCGGGTACAGCGCGGTGGCGCCGGCGTCGAGGGTCGGCGCCGTGCACGTGACCGTGGCGTCCACGACCGTGCAGCCGGCGGGCGCGCTCACGAAGGTGAGCGCCCGCGGGGATCTCGTCGGTGACCTCGACGGCCGTCGCGTGCGACGGGCCCGGCGTTGGTCACCGCCGACCGTGTAGGTCACCTGCCCGCCCGGCGTCACCGACCCCGCGTCGGCCACCTTCGACACGGCCAGGTCGGCCGACTGCACGACGGTGATCGGCACCTCGGACAGGTTGTTGGTGAAGTCGAACTCGCCCGTGATCGGCGACGAGGCCGCAGCCGCGGTTGACCAGCTCGCCGGGGGGTTGGCCGGGGTCGACCCGCCCGGCCACCCGCACGGTGCGGGTCTCGCCGGCGCGCGAGGGTCCCGATGGCGCAGGACACGAACGGCTCCCAGCGGCGTGTCGACGACGGCGCACGTCGGGTCGGACTGCTCGGGGTCGAACGTGATGCCGGCCGGGAGCAGATCTCCGACCTCGGTGGCGACGGCGTCGGACGGTCCGGCGTTGGTGACCACGATGCTGAAGCCCGCGGTCGCCCCGGCGGCGACCTCGGCGGCGTCGGGGACCTTGGTGACCGCCAGGTCGCCGACCGGCACCACGTCCTGCACGTGCTGTGCGGTGGCCGGGCGCCGAGATCGGCGACGTCACGGTGGCGGTGTTGGTCGCCGGTCCGCGTGCGTGGCGGGACCGATCGTGCCCGAGATCGTGATCGACGACCGGCGGGGGCTCGGGCACCCGGCCCGGTCCGAGGACGGTGCCGAGATCGCACGTCACGGTCGACGGCGGCGTGATCGTCGCACGTGCCCTGCGACGGCGTGGCGGCGGTGGCCGTGAACCCGGCGGGCAGGGTGTCGGTGACCACACCCCGTCGGCGTCCGCGGCGCCCTTCGCGGGTCAGGTCGACGACGTTGGCCACGGTCAGCTGGTAGGTGAACGTCGAACCCGGCACGAAGTCGACGTCGCCGTCGCCGTCGAGGTCGGTGCTGCCGACGCTCGTCTTGTCGATCGTCAGCGTGGCGACCGGGTCGGTGACCGTGATCGGGGCGGTCGAGGTGTTGTCGGCCGGGTCGCGTCCGCGGTCGGCGAGGTGAGCGTGGCCGTGTTCTCGTAGGCGCCGGGGACGGCGTTCGAGAGGGTGACCCCGTCGACCTGGATGGTCCAGCTCGGGTCGCCGGCGGCGAACACCGGGAGGTCGCCGAGCGGGCAGGCCAGGTCGCCGCCCGAGAACGAGCAGTCCGCCGTGATGTCGACGGCCTCGGGGTCGAGCCCCGGGCGGACGAGGCGGACCTGGTCGACCAAGAAGTCGGTCATCGTCGACGTGTCGACGAGCGACCACGTCGCGGGCGACGGACGGACCGTCGTTGCGGACGTCGATGAGGTAGCCGGTCGGTCGTCCCGGCGGGCGCCGACGACGGCATCGGTGAAGCCGAACGACGGGAGGTCGAGCGAGTAGGTGCGCTTGACGACGGAGAGGTCGGCGGCGGCGGTGACGGGGTTGGTGAGGGCGGCGAAGTTGTTCGACGAGACCGGGTCGACACGCGGTCGGGTCGGTGAACCCGACCTCGACGGTGTTGGTGAGCAGTGTGCCCTCGGCGAGGTCGGCGTCGAGGCGCACCGTGACCGGCTCGAAGATCGCCGACGTTCGGGCGGCAACGGACGGCAGGTCGCACACCACCTGGTTCGGGGGCGTGAACCCGCACACCTCGGGCGCGCACCGAGACGAACGTCACCCCGGGCGGCAGCGTGTCGACGACGCGCACCGACGACGCGTCGGACGGGCCGAGGTTCCCGCGGCGAGGTAGTAGGTGACGGTCGCGCCGGCCTCGGAAGGTGCCGGGCGGCGTCCCCGGCGGCGGCGGTTGTCCGGGGTCGTGTCCCACTTGACCGCCTGACAGATCGCGAGATCGCTCGCGTCGTCACCGTCGCCGTGGCGGTGTCGTTGCCGGCGACGGGATCGGGCGTGGACGCTCGTGACCGTCGCGGTGTTCACGGCGCCGACGTCCGAGGTCGAAGTCGGTCGGGATGTTCATCACGACCGTGACGGTCGCGGTGTCGCCGGGGTCGAGGTCCCCGATCGGGACACGAGCAGCTGGGGTGCGCCGGTGCACGTCGGCGGGCTCGACCGAGACCAGCGTGAGGCCCGGAGGGCAGGGCGTCGGTGAGCACGACGTCCCGGGCCGTCGACGGGCCGGCGTTGCTGACCGTCACCGTGAAGGTCACGTTCTCGCCGGCGGCGGGCTGCACGGGGTCGGCGGTCTTCGTCACCGACACGTCGGCCACCGCCGTCACGTCGCGTGACGACCGAGTCGCGTCGTCGTTGCCCGGGACCGGGTCGGCCGTCGGGCGTCGAGGTCGTGGCGGTGTTGGTGACGGCGCCGACCGGGAAGTCCGGCGGGACGTCGGCGGTGATGGTCACGGTCGCGCGCCGACGTCTGGCCCGCCGGCGTCCGGGCCCGGGCAGGGACCCGACGTCGCACGTCACCTCGGCCGCCACCGTGCACGTGCCGCGGGACGAGACCGCGCTCGACCGGGACCAGCCCCGCCGGCAGGGCGTCGGCGAGGGCGACGTCGGCCGCGGCGGACGGCCCGTTGTTCGTCACGGTCACCGTGTAGGTCACCTGCCCGCCGGCCACGGCGGCGCCCGACGTCTTGGTGGTGGCGATGTCGGCCAGCGGCGCCGCGGTCGTGATCGACGTCGTCGCGGTGTTGTCGGCGTCGTCGGGATCGCTCGTGCTCGGACGTCGCCGTCGCCGTGTTGGCGATGGCGAGCCCCCCGGCGCGTCCGGCGACACCCGTCCGACGACCGTCATCGTCGAGCGACGGCCCGGGGCCAGCAGCGGGCGCCGCGCACTGGGCGACGTCGGCGGTCACCGAGCAGGTCGCCCCCGGCAGCGGCCGCGCTGGTCAGCGCGAGGTTCGGGTCGGACACCGTGTCGGTGGCGAGCACGTTCACCGCGTCCGACGGACCGTCGTTGCGCACGGTCACCGTGTAGGTCGTCGTCTCGCCCGGGCACCACCGTGGTCGGGGTCGCGGTCTTCGTCACGGCGAGGTCGGCGTCGCCGGTCGACGGCCACCGTCGGACCCGGCCGAGTTGTCGTCCGGGATCGGGTCAGCCGTGCTGGACGATGACCGAGCGCGACGTTGACGAGCGAGACCGCCGTCGAGCCGGGCGGGATCGCGACGGTGACGGTGACGGTCGCGGTCGCGCCGGTCGCCACCGTGCCGACCGCGCAGGTCACGGTGTCCGCCGCCGTCGTGCACCCCGGCGTGGCGCTCACGACCGTGACGCCCGCGGGCAGCTGGTCGGTCACGACGACGTCCGCGGCCGGCGCTCGGCCCGGCGTTCTGGACGGTCAGCGTCGAGGTGACCGTGCCGCCGGCGAGCCCGGGTCGGGGCTCGTCGACTTGGTGAGCGACAGGTCGGCGACCGACGCCACGGGCGTCCGGCGTCTGCGTTGGACGACGTAGGTGAACGGGTCGCCGAGCGTGGCCGCCACGTAGTCGAGCTCGGCCTGGTTGGCGATCGTGGTGCCGGCGGCCGCGTCGTCGACGGTGACCCGGAACCGGAACGACGTCGCCGCGCCCGGGCGCCAGGTCGCCGCCCGCGCTCCCGGACGCGCCGGCCCCCAGCCGGAGCCGGACCTCGTCGCCCGCGACGCTCGGCCTGGTCGCCGTCGGCCGCGTCGGTCTTGACCCCGGCGTTCGCCCCGTCGAGCACCTCGAGCGACCCGGGCACGTACGTGCGTTCCCGGGCGGGATGGGGTCGGTGGCGACGACGTCCTCGGCGCCGTCCTGGCCGGCGTTGACGTAGGTCAGCGTGTACTCGAGCGTGTCGCCGGGCACGGCCGGGTCGTGGCCGGCGAGGTTCGCCACGGTCTTCGTGCTCGGCGCTGAAGTCGGGCGAGAACAGGTTGATCGCCGTGGTGAGCACGCCCGGCGAAGTAGCGGTCGCCCGTCGCTGGAGAACTCGACGCTGGCCGACGTGCGCGCCGTTCGGGATGGCCCCCGGCGCCGCCGATGTCCTTGATGTCGAAGCCGAGCATGTTGACGGTCGGCCGGCGTCCGGCGTGGTCATCGACGGCGCCGTCGAGGTCGTTGGTGCCGTTGAAGAAGTTGGTGCCGGGCGAGAGCGTCGTGCCGAGCAGCGTGTCGGGGTTCGGCGGCGCGCCCAGGACGACGCCCGGTCGCCCGTCGTCCCGCGGTCGCCGTCGTAGGCCACCATGCCGAGCTGGGTCTCGACCGGCCCGGTCTCGCGGGGCGAGGAAGCCCGAGATGTCGACCGTGACGGGCTCGCCCTGGCCGACGTCGGCGAAGCCGTCGAACACCGTGAGGTTGCGCAGCGGCAGGCCGGGTTGCGGTACACGACCGTGAGCGACCAGCCGCCGTACCGGTCCTCTCCGGTGCCCGCGGCCACGTCGGCGCCCCAGTAGGTGCCGGGCCCGGCGGCCTGCACCTCGGCGGTCACGTCGCGGAAGCGCTGGTACGCCTGGTCCGAGCCGGTCGGGCCGAACGTCCGCTGCGCCGTCGATCGTCCGGTAGGACGGCCTCGCCGGGCAGCCGGAGCTTCATCTGGTTGCGCGACCGCGCCGGCCGGGGCGGCCTGCCCGCCCGGAACCGGCCGTCGAGGCGGGCCCCCCAGTACAGGCCCGGCCCACAGCACGGTCGACCCGTCGGAGAGGGCCACCGTCGCGCTCGACGAGTTGCGCGTCGTCGGGTCCGTGTCGGCGTCGACGTTGACCATGACGTGGTTGTTGTCGTTCAGCGTGTTGTTCGGGACCGGTGCCGTTCCTGGCGTTGAGCGCAGCGCGTCGGGTTGGCGGCGTCCACGGCGCAGCGTCAGGACGTTGTTGCCGAACAGGCCGATGGCGCCGTTGTCGTTGGTCTGGAACTCGACGCTGAACGGGACGACCACCGCCGCCTACGGGGCGCGTCGGAGCGAGGACGAGCATCGATGCCACCACGGTGCCGACGAGCACGCGCGCGAGCGCGCTGGCGTCTGCGGGCACCCGTTCGCTCCATCCGGACCACCCTTCACGGACCGCGGTTTGCAGGTGGGCGCATACGCTACGGCACCGGGTGGCCTGAGCGCTGTATGTGGTCGAATGTGGTGCGGATGCCTCGTTCGGGGACGACACGGGCGCGATGCGTGGTCAGGGCCGCGATCGGCCGACGCGCGACGTGCCCGCCGTTCGGCGGGGTCAGCTGCGGCGACGGTCGCGCTTGTCGGCCAGGCGGGCGGCGTAGACCGCGGCCTCGGTGCGCCGGTGCATGCCCAGCTTCATCGAGCAGGTTCGACACGTAGTTCTTGACCGTCTTCTCGGCGAGGTAGAGGCGCTCGCCGATCTGGCGGTTGGTCAGGCCCTCGGCCAGCAGGTCGAGGATGCTGCCGCTCCTGCTCGGTGAGGTCGGACGCCGCCCGTCGTCGTCGTCGGGGCCGCGACGGAGCCGCTCGAGCACCGCCGCGGTCATGGACGGGTCGAGCAGCGACTGGCCGCGGCGCCACCCGCTGCACGCGTCGACCAGGTCGTTGCCCCGGACCTGCTTGAGGACGTAGCCCGCGGCGCCGGCCATGATGGCGTCGAAGAGCGCCTCGTCGTCGGCGAACGACGTGAGCATGAGGCACTGGATCTCGGGATGGCGCGGACCGGATCTCGCGGCAGACCTCGACGCCGTTGCCGTCGGGCAGGCGCACGTCGAGCACCGCGACGTCGGGGCGCGACCGCGGGGATGCGCGCCGAGCGCCTCTTCGGCCGTGCCGGCCTCGCCGACGACCTCGATGTCGTCGCCCTCGCCCTCGAGCAGCTCCCGCACGCCGCGCCGCACGACCTCGTGGTCGTCGAGCAGGAAGACCCGCGTCGTGGCGGCCGCGCCGCCACCTGGCTCATGTCCCGTGCTCTGCACGCTCCTCATCCTGCCACCGGCCCTGGCGCCGGGGGCAGGGCCGAAGGACCCGATCCGTCACGCCGCCGTGCGGGTGAGCGAACGGTTGGCCCGCCGGGCCGCCCGGTGGATGCGATGGACCAGGCCGACCGGCTCGAGGAACATGAGCGGGCAGGCCCCGGGCACGACCGAGATGCCCTGCCGCTCGCACTCGTCCACCGCCGCGTCCGACACCGCGCCCGGGCCACCGAGGCCCTTGAACAGCCACACGTGCCCCACCCCCCGATCGGCGCACGCCCGGACCACGGCCACGGCGGCCTCTCCGGGCACCATCACGATGACGCCGTCGACCGGGCCGGGCACCGCACCGATGTCGGGGAAGACCGTGTCGCCGGCGACCGTCAGGTCCGAGGGGTGGACGGGCACGACGTCGACGCCGTGCTCCTTGAGCGCCTTGTAGACGACGTTGCCGAACTGCCGGGGGTCGGCCGACACGCCCACCACCGCGAGGCGCCCGAGCGCCAGGAACTCCTTCGCCGCGCGTTCGTCGATCATCGTCGGAACCTCCCGTCCTTCGTGGGACCTGACCTCAGCGTGCGCCGGCCGCCCGTGCGGGGGCAGGGGCGAGCGACCACCGCCGACGGGACCTTGGTCCCACGGTCACCTCAGCGGGTGACCGGTACGCACCAGCGGAGGACGGTCCCGCGTCCCGCGGGTGTCCCCGCCACCACCAGCGACCCGCCGTGGCGCTCGGCGCGGTTGCGCAGGTTGTGGAGGCCGCGTCCGGACGCGGACGCGGGGGCCGACCCCAGCCCGACCCCGTCGTCGGTCACCGACAGCCGCAGCTCGCCGTCGTCGACGACCACCTCGACCTCGACGCGGGTGGCGCCGGCGTGCCGGGCGACGTTCGACAACGCCTCGCGCACGACGTTGACCACGTCCTCGGCCAGCTTCTCCTGGACGGCGGTGTCGACGGGGCCGTCGAACCGGACGACCGGATCGAACCCGAGCGGGCCCGCCTGCTCGGCGACGACGGTCAGGACCTCCCGGCGCGTGCTGCGGTCCGCGGCGGGCAGCGGCTGCAGCTCGAAGATCACAGAGCGGATGTGGCGCACGGTCTGGTCCAGGTCGTCGACCGCCCGGTCGATGCGCTCGACCACCTCGGGCCGATCGGCGAGCCGGGACGCCCCCTGGAGCAGGAGCCCCGTGGCGAACAGCCGCTGGATGACGGTGTCGTGCAGGTCGTGGGCGATCCGCTCGCGGTCCTCGAGCACCATCACCTCCTGGGCCCGCTCGTGCAGCCGGGCGTTGTCGACCGCGACGCCCGCGGCCGCGGCGAGGCCGACCACCAGCTCCTCGTCGACCTCGGTGAACTCCTCGCCGCCTGCCTTGTCGGTCAGGTACAGGTTGCCGAACACCTCGCCGCCCCGCACCCACACGGGGACGCCGAGGAAGGTGGTCATCGGGGGGTGGTGCGCGGGAAAGCCGTAGCTGTCCGGGTGCCGGGTGAGATCGGGGAGGCGCAGGGGGCGGCGGTCGACGATCAGGCTGCCCGAGGATGCCGTGGCCCTCGGGCAGGTGCCCGATGGCGGCGATGCCGTCGTCGTCGATGCCGACCGTGACGAACTCGGCGAGCCCGGTCCCCGCCCGGTCGAGCACCCCGAGCGCCCCGTAGCGGGCGTCGACCAGGTCGGTGGCGGTCTCGACGATGCGGCGCAACACGACCGGGAGGCTGAGCTCGGACCCCAGCGCCACGACGGCGTCGAGGAGGCGACGTAGCTGGTGCGCGCCCGCGACCTCGGCCATCGGTCGGAGTCTAGGAGCGGTCCCCGCCAGGTTCCGGACGGCGGGCCAGGCGCCGCCCGGCGACCTCGTCGAGCGAGATCGCCACCAGGTGGCCGTCGTCGCCCGGCACCCACCGCCGGAGGCGGGTCAGGTCGGCGCCCGCCGCCGCCTCGGTGCCGCACGCCGCGGCCACGCCGGTGACGACGACGCTCCACGCCGTGCCCCGCGCCTCGTCGACGTCGTCGACCTCGAACGCCACCACCGCGCCCCGCGTGGCGGCGTCGAGCTTGGTGCCGGCGCCCGTCCGGAAGAGCACCCGCCGCCCGGCGACGACGTAGTCGACGGGCAGGATCGTGGGCAGGGCCCGGGACGAGATGCCGATCCGGCCCACCGAGCGTGTCCGCAGGAGGCGGACGCACTCGTCGGGACCGAGCACCTCGACGCCGTTGCGGTCACGCTCCACGGTCATCGGGGGCGGGGGCCCAGATGCGCCGGCCCGTGATCTCGGCGGCCACGATGCGCACCCAGTGCGACTTCGGGCCGAGCGCCCAGTACCGCAGGTCCAGCGTGCGGAGGCGCGCCCGCTCGTCGGGATCCCGCACCTCCTCCGCTCTCCCCTTGACCAGCACGCTCCAGCCCGCGGCTGAGGCAGGGTCGACGGCGTCGGCCTCGAAGCAGACGGCCGGGCTGCGGGTCAGGCTGTGCAGCTTGGTGCCGGGGTCCGTGCGGAACACGATCGACCCCTGGTCGACGGCGTAGTTCACGGGGTAGATCTCGGGCGCGCTGTCGTGCAGGACGCCCACCCGGCCGACCAGCGTCGACGTCAGCAGTTGCCAACACTGCGCCGGCGTCAGGTGTTCGAGCCACGTCCTCGGGTCGATGACGGCCATGGCGACCTCCTCGTCCTCGCCTCCACCCCATCGTCCACCCCGGCGCGTCGGCGCGGCAGGGCCGAAGGTCCCGGAACGCGCCGCCACGGACCGGGCCACGCGCGGCGCCCGGTCGCCCGGGACCTCGGAGGCCGAGCGGATAGGGCGCTCGCCGCAGCCTACGCGTGGGAATTTGGCCCTCGACCCCAGCTCCACAGCTGGCCGACCGGCAACACGGCAACGGTGACCCACGAGTGGCGCACCTGTCCGCGGATGTTCTCAGGCCACCAGCACCGCCGCACCGACGATCCGGTCGGCGGCCAGATCCGCGAGGGCGCGGTCGGCCGCCTCGAGCGGGTAGGGCGTGGTCGCCACCCGCAGGTCGAGGCGGGCGGCGAGCGCCAGGAACTCCTCTCCGTCGGCCCGCGTGTTGGCCGTGACGCTGCGCAGCCGGCGCTCCTGGAACAGGTGCCGCTCGTAGTCGAGGGCGGGGATCTCGCTCAGGTGGATGCCGGCGACGGCCAGCGTCCCGCCCCGGTCGAGCGCGGCGAGGGCGGGGAGGACGAGCTCCCCGGCGGGCGCGAACAGGATGGCGGCGTCGAGCGGCTCGGGCGGCTGCGCGTCGGCGGGGCCCGCCGAGGCCGCGCCGAGGCCGAGGGCCTGGCGCCGAGCCGCCTCGGATCGGGTGAGCACGTGCACGACCGCTCCCTGCGCGAGGGCGACCTGGGCGGCCAGGTGGGCCGAGGCCCCGAAGCCGTAGATGCCGAGGCGGCCGCCCGGGGGGAGCTCGGCCAGGCGCAACGCCCGGTAGCCGATGATCCCGGCGCACAGCAGCGGTGCCGCGTGCTCGTCGTCGAACGCGTCGGGCAGCCGGTAGGCGTAGGCCTCGGGCACGACGGCCTGCTCGGCGTAGCCGCCGTCGGCGTCCCACCCCGTGAAGCGGGGGTCGACGCACAGGTTCTCGGCGCCCCGCCGGCACCAGCGGCACCGGCCGCACGTGTGCCGCAGCCAGGCGATGCCGACCCGGTCGCCCCGGGCGAAGCGCCCGCTGCCCGGGCCCAGGTCCTCGACGACGCCGACCACCTCGTGCCCCGGCACCGTCTCGGGCCGGTGCGGAGGCAGATCCCCCTCGGCCAGGTGCAGGTCGGTGCGGCACACCCCGCAGGTCGACACGCGGACGCGCAGCTCCCCTGGGCCGGGCTCGGGGACGGGGCGGTCGACGAGCTCCAGGGGCTCGTCATCCATGGGGCCGGGCGTGCCGACCACCCACGCCTTCATCACCCGGACCGTACCGGACCCGACGTGCTCGGCCGGTCGCCGGGCGCGCCCGGTCGCCGGGCCTGGATCGACCCGGCGACCGGTGTGTCCTCGCTGCCGCCCCTGGCGCACCGGCCGGGGGCGGCGGCGGCCTCACGCCTTCGAGCGGCGCAGGTGCGTCAGCCCGGCGATGACCAGAGCGGCCATGACGACGGCTCCGGCGAAGGCGACCCAGGCGGCGATGCCGGCGATCTCACCGACGGTCGCCCAGGCGAAGCTGGTCAGCAGCAGGCCCCGCAGCGTCTCGCCCCGGAAGAGCGTGTCCCGCTGTGCGCTGAGCTCGTCGGCCGTGGCCTGGAGCTCGGCGATCTCCTCGGGGCTCGCCCCCGCCTCGCGGGCGTCGACGACGGCCTGGGCCGCGCCCCGGTCGTCGATCTGCGAGTACGTCTGCCCGTCGGCGATCCCCTGCAGGTGACCGTCGATGAAGCTGGCGTAGGCCTCGGCCTCGTCGCCGGTCGTGACGGTCTCGCCGGCGTAGCCGACCAGGTCGTCGCGGCCCTCGTCCCGCAGCTCGGCGGCGTCGGGGAAGACGACGTTCTGCGAGGCGAGCTCGTCGTGGACGTAGTCCTCGGCGAAGTTCGATCCCCACATCAGCAGGCCGCCGGCGGCCGCGAACACGACGGCGACGACGGCGCCGATGGCGATCAGGACCTTGTCGACGGTGCGCCGGCGCAGGTGGAGCTCGTCGGCGGCCCCGGTGGTGGTGCGTGTCGGCGTGGCCGCGTCGCGCTCTTCGGCGACGGTGAGCGGCCCGTCCTTCGTGGCGGTGACCATGGTGGTTCCTCCCGTTCGGCGGACGGACCGGAACGCTCCGTCCTGAGCCGAACGTACGAAGATGTGCCCTCGAGTCGTAGGGCCGAAGGACCCGGGTCGGCCCCGCCGTTGGTACCGACGCGCCGGTGGCGCTCCCCTCAGGCGCGCTCGGGGACCAGGAAGAGGTGGCTCAGGCGCGCTCGGGGAGCAGGAAGAGGCGCCGGGCGAGCTCGAGGAGCTCGGACCGCAGCGTCTCGTCGTCGATCTCGGCGACGAACGGGTGCATGACGGCGCCGCTGATGGCGGCCAGGAGCACGGCCGTCGGGACGTGTGCTCCCGTACGGGCGTCGTCGGCCTTGAGGAGTCGTGACAGGCGTTGCATCACGCGCCGCAGCTCCTCGTGCTCGGCGAAGAGCCGGACGATGACGGGGTCGCTCATGATGGTGCTCGCGGTGTGGCGGCGGTCGACGGTGAGGTCGACGATCTCGGACACCAGGACCTGGCGCGCCCGCTGCGGGGTGGGCTCGGCCTCCGCGATGTCGAGCACGGCCTCCAGCCGGGCGAGCTCGGCTTCGGCCGCGGCGAGGACGATCTCGTCCTTGGTCCTGTACTGGTGGTAGACGGCGGCCTTGGTCACGCCGATGGCGCCGGCGATCATGCCCAGCGACGTCCCGCCGACGCCGTGCTCGGAGAAGAGGTCGAGCGCGGCGGCGATGATGCGGGCCTGCGCGGCGCTCGGCGCGGGTGATCTCGGCGGCGAGACGGCGACGGCCTCGACGGGGTCCACGCGGCGAGGCTACCCGACGGCCGTCCTCCCCTAGCCGATCGACTACGCGGTTCAGCGCGCCTGTTGGAGGTAGACGTCGAGGTGGCGGATGCGGCCGTCGTCGTCGAACGCGAAGACGGTCAGCGAGTTGACGACGTGCGTGTTCCCGCCCCGGTGGTGCCGCTCCTCGATCTCGAAGTAGACGAGGTCGTCGACCTCGGAGATGCGGCGCACGGTGGTCTCGAACGAGTCGGTGGCCGACGCCCACCCCGTGAGCATCTCGGTGTACTGCTGCCAGTCCTGCACCTCGAGGAACGTGCCGACCCGCTCGAAGTCGTCCACGGCGACGAAGCTCGGCCAGCGGGGCCCAGTCGGCCGGGGACGCGATGTCGGGCACGAGGCGCTGCATGGCCTCGGTGTAGTCGAGGACCCTGCGGGTCAGCGGGCCCGCGTTCTCGACGCCGGCGGGCGGGTCGTGGGTGTCGGCCATGAGGTGTCGCTCCGTCACTCGGCGCTCGCGGGGCGGGGGCCCCGGGGAAGGATGTGGGAGAGGTCCTCGGTCGTGAGGATGCCGGGCCGCGCCGCGCACACGTTGGGGATGGCGTTGACCGGCCCGTTGGCGTTGAACGCGGGCACGAACGACGCCAGGTCGTCGAGCGGCACCGGGAACGGCATGCTCAGGTCGAACGGCGCGTCGCCGTGGATGCGGATCCGCCACCCGGTGGGCTGCAGGCCCCAGTCGGGGTCGACGTCCATGGCGACGAAGCCGTACTGGGTGAAGCGGACCCGGTCGACGCCGCCGCTGCGACCGTTGATGACGATCCGCTGCGCGGCGGCGGTGCCGGCCTTGATCTCGCCGGCGACGATCGTCAGGTCCTGCTTGGCCGCGGCCACGCCGCCCTCGGCGGTCCACTCGTCGATCTCGAAGCCGGCGATGTCGGCCAGCACGCTGAGCGGGGGCTGGTACTCGCCGAACAGGTGGTTCTTGCGCCGCTCGGGATCGAACTCGGACAGCGGCTTCCCGAAGCGCATCTGCTCCATGACCATGTGCGCGGAGGGGCGGCGGGACAGATCGCCGAACTCCTCGATCTCGATCAGGTCGACACGCCGCTGCACCGACAGCAGCGCCAGCGGGAGGGTCTCGGTGATGAACCCCGGATCGCTGCCGCTCGCCCACACCGAGGCGCTGCCCTTCTCGCACGCCTCGAGCACGCGGGCGCGGTTGGCCGTCGCTCAGGCGCACCCCGCGGGCGAACAGGTCGCTGCAGGTGGTGACGATGTTGGTGCCCGATCCGAGCAGCGCCACGACGTCCTCGACGAGCTCGTCCTCGGTGAGCCCGGCGCGGGTCTGGCCCCGGCCGGTGGCCCGCGGCATGTAGATGCAGCAGTCCGCCTCGAGCTTCAGCACCGCGTCGCGGTCGGTCGTGGCCAGCACGCCGGTCGGGCCCTCGCCGCACAGCTCGCCCGCGTCGACGCCGTCCTTCGCCGGGTCGTACACCCGCACGCCGACCAGGTCGAGCGCCGGATGCCGGATCACCTCCCGCAGCGCCCGCTGACCCGTGTTGCCGGTCGCCCACTGGACGACGCGGTATCGCGACGAACCCATGGAACTTCCCCTCCTCGGCCGAGCGGCTCCCGACACTAGCCGATCGGCTAGTCGCGAGCGCTCGTCGCTCGGCTCGTCGAACGACAGGCGGTCGTCGATCAGGTCGTGGTCACCGGCAGCGACTCCCAGCCCCGCACCGTCGACGTGGGCGCCCGCCGGGCGTTGTCCCAGTCGACGTCCCACTCGGGGAAGCGCGTGCAGCACCTCGTCGAGGGCGACCCGGCCCTCGAGGCGGGCGAGCGCGGCGCCGAGGCAGTAGTGGATGCCGTAGCCGAACGTGAGGTGCTGGCCGATCGGGCGGTGGATGTCGAAGCGGTCGGCGTCGGGGTACTTGTCGCTCGTCGCGGTTCGCCGACCCGCTGAGGCAGAGCATGGCGCTGCCGGCCGGGCACCGTCTCGCCGTGCAGCTCGACGTCGCTGCGTCACGTACCGGGCCACGTGGGGCGTCGGCGGCTCGAAGCGCAGGAGCTCCTCGATCGTGTTCGGCACGAGCGAGCGGTCCTCGACCAGCTCGCGCCGCTGGTCGGGGTGCTCGGCCAGCACCTTGCCCATCCAGCCGATGAGGCGGTTGGTGGTCTCGTTCCCCGCGCCGGACAGCACGCTCACGTACATGAGCACCTCGTCGCGGGTCAGCCGGCGGGTCGTTCCCGTCTCGTCCTCGAACTCGGCGCTGCAGCAGGTCGGTCATGAGGTCGTCGGACGGATGGTCGACGCGCCAGTCGACGTAGTCGGCGAAGAACGTCGCTCTGCCCGATGTTGTCGGCCGTCGACGTCCATCGGCTCGCCGGGCTCGGTGCGCAACGAGGCGTCGGCGCGGTCCCGGGCCTCCTCCTGGTCGGACTCGGGGATGCCGAGCAGCATCCCGATCGTGCGCATCGGCATCTGGGCGCCGAGATCGGCGACGAAGTCGAAGCGCGCCGGCACCGACCAGCGGGTCGAGGGCCCGGGCGCAGAACTCGCGGACCTTGGGCTCGAGGGCGTTCATCCTCTTGGGCGTGAAGACCCGCGAGAGCAGCCCGCGGTGGACGGTGTGCTGCGGCGGGTCCTCGAAGATGAGGATGCCCGGCGGCATCTCGATGTCCGCCTTGATGAACTCGAGCACGGCGCCGCGCGCCGAGCTGAACGTCTCGCGGTCGACGAGGCCCCGCTGCACGTCGTCGAACCGGCTCACCGCGAAGAAGTCGTACTGCTCGTTGTAGTAGAGCGGCGCCTCGTCGCGCAGCCGGCGGTAGACGGGATACGGGTCCGCGTCGATGTCGCGGTCGTACGGGTCGTAGTGGAGTCGGTCGTCGTCGTCATCGCATCAGCTCCTCGTCCCGGTGTCCGTTCCCGACCACGACCGCGCCCCCGATCAGGACGGCCGACGGCGTCACGAGCCGCGAGGGTAGTCGATCGACTACCCTCGCCGCAGGGGGACGTCGGGAGGATCGACATGGCAGAGCTGGACGGCAAGGTCGCGGTCATCACGGGGGCGGGGTCGGGCATGGGACGGGCCTCGACCCGCGTCTTCGTGCGCGAGGGCGCCCGGGTGCTCGCCGCCGACATCAGCGGGCGCGAGGAGGAGACGGCCGCCGAGCTCGGCGACGCCGTCGTGCCCTTCCGGGTGCGACGTCAGCAAGGAAGACCAGGTCGAGGCATGTTCGCGGCCGCGCTCGACGCCTTCGGGCGGGTCGACGCGGTCCTCAACGTGGCCGGCATCGGTGCCGCCGCCCCGCTCGCCGACGTGACCATGGACGACTACGACCACATCATGGACGTCGACCTCCGCAGCGTCCTGCTCGGCACCAAGCACGGGATCCGGACGATGCTCCCCACCGGTGGCGGCGTGATCGTCAACTGGTCGTCGACCGGCGGGCTCAACGCCACCCCGTTCCCCGTGAGCGTGTACTCGGCGGCCAAGGCCGGCGTGATCGCCTTCACCAAGGCGGCCGCCGTCGAGTACGGCACCCAGGGCATCCGGGCCATCGCCATCTGCCCCGGCCTCATCGAGACCGAGATGTCCGGAGGCCCGGGAGCGGCCGAGCGGCTCCCCCAGCTCGTGGCGGGCACCGCACTCAAGCGGGGCGGCCAGCCCGAAGAGGTCGCCGAGCTGGCCGCGTTCCTGTGCTCCGACCGGGCTCCCTACATCACCGGTGCCGTGATCCCGATCGACGGAGGGATGACCGCCACGCTGGCGTGACCGCCCCGATGGACCGGGGCCCGACCGGGCCGCGGGGGTCAGCGCTCGCGGATGACCTTCGCCGGCACGCCGCCCACGATGGAGTCCGGCGGGAGGTCGCGGGTGACCACCGAGCCGGCCGCGATCACGCAGTGGCTGCCGATGGTGACGCCGGCCAGCACCACCACGCCCGTGCCGAACCACACGTCGTCGCCGATCACGATGTCGGCGTCGACCTTGGCCTGGTCGAGGAAGGGCGTGCCGGCGTCGGTGCCGTAGTTCGACGCGGTCACGAAGCAGTTGGGGCCGAAGTTGCAGTCGGACCCGATCGAGATGGCGCCCGCGTGGTCGCCCGCCCACAGCGCGGTACGGGCGCCGACCCGCGTGCGGTCGCCGATCGTGATCCGCTCCGCGTTGGAGAACGAGACGTTGGGGGCGTAGCGCACGTCGCGCCCGAGCGTCAGCTTCCCGACCTCGCCCACGTGCGTGTAGTGGAAGTAGTGCAGCAGCTTGAGCGCGTGCGCATAGGTGCGGGGGTCGAGCAGCGACCTGACCAGCCGGGCCTGCCGCTCGCGGCCCCGCCGGACGGCGGTGCGCCCGGTGACCTCGGCCTCGTCCACCGCTCCAGCATCGCCCACGTCGGCGTCCTCCCATGCGTCGAGGCCCTGAGGGCCGTCGTCACGGCCGCGGGGCGGGAAGCCCCGGCTCCAGCGACCCCGGCGGCGCCAGACCTCGGCCCAGTCGGTGTCGCGCCCGCCGATCCGGCCGCCGAGGCCGGTGCGCTCGAGCGCGGCGCGGACGCCCACGCCGCCCACCAGCAGGGCGGCGCCGGCCCGCCCGCGGACCGGACCCCAGTGGGTGCGGACCAGCGTGATGCGGCCGGCCAGCAGCAGCTCGTGCTTGTCGGGCCGGGTGGCCGACGACGCGCCGACCGCGTGGACCATCGTGGCGTCGGGCGTGACCGCACACTGCCGGCCGGTCTCGGCCGCGGCTCGCAGGCACAGCTCTGCATCCTCGCCGTACATGAAGAACCGCTCGTCGAAGCCGCCCAGCGCCCGCCAGTCGGCCAGCCGCACCAGCAGCAGGCACCCGGTGACGATGTCGACCGGGCGGGGGTGGTCACGGCCGAAGTCACCCATGGCCTCGGGGTCGAAGAGCGTCGAGCGCGGCCGCAGGGTGGACAGCATGAGCGCGCTCGACGCCAGGCTCCACAGCGTGGGCGCGGCCCAGCACGAGCGGGGGTCCAGGTCGCCCTCGGGCGAGATCGTGCGGCCGCCGACGATGACGTACCGGGGGTTGCGCTGGGCGAAGTCCACCAGAGCGTCGAGGCTGCCGGGCTCGACGTAGCCGTCGGGGTTCAACAGCAGCAGGTAGTCGCCCTTGGCCAGCTCGGCGCACTGGTTGACGGCCCGCCCGAAGCCCAGGTTGTGGTCGTTGCGCACGACCGTGGCCTCGGGGAACGCGGCCTCGACCGCATCGGCCGACCCGTCGTGCGAGGCGTTGTCGACGACGATCAGGTCGAGGTCGTGGGACGTCGACGCGGCCAGCGACCCCAGGCAGCGAACGATCCAGTCCTTCACGTTGTACGACACGACGACGACGCTGACGGTCACGGGCTCGACCGGGGTCGCTCCCTCGCCGCCCACGCGGCCCTGGGTGGTGGTCACGGCCGGGCCGCCGTGGGCGAGCGGGTCGTCTCGTCGCGGTCCCAGGCGATGTCCCCGTCGCCGCGCAGCCGGCGCTTGGCATCGACCTTGGCCAGGCCGTTGATCACCGCGTAGGGCACCGCGGCGGCCGCCAGGCGGGGGTTGTCTGCCACGGCCCGCCACCACGGGCCCGACGACTCGCGGCGGCCGGGCAGGTCGCGCAGGTCGGGGTGGGTGGCCGCCTGCATGTTGCCGGCGTGGACCCGGGCCCGGCGCTTGATCAGGGCCCGGGTCGAGTACGGCGCTTGCACCACGAACGGCTCGCTGCCCACCACCCGGCGTTCGGCTCGGGTGAACAGCGCCCGGGCGAACAGGTCGTCGTTGACGATGGCCGGCCATCGGTCGAATCGGCTCCGGCCCTCGGCGCTCATGGCGAACACGCCCGAGCCGACGTGGCGGTCGCGCATGTAGGGGATCTCGGGCCACACGGCGTAGAAGCTGCGGACCGGCCACGGCCGCCCGGCGCTCTCGGCCACGAGCGGCGGGGCCACGCACAGGACACCCGGCTCGGCCAGCGCCGCCGCCAAGCGTTCGACCGTCGCCCCCGTGAGCACCACGTCGGCGTCGACGTAGACGCGGGGGAAGGCGGTGGCCGCCCCGTCGCCGGCGTCGAGCGCAGCGATCTTCGAGGCCGTGGCCACCTCGACCACCCGTGCGCCCTCGGCGCGGGCGACGTCGGCCGTGGCGTCGGTGCAGCCGTTGCAGGCGACGACGACGTCGAGGCGGCCCGGCTCGGTGCCCTCGCGCAGTGCGCGGAGGAGGCGAGCGATGACGGCCTCCTCGTCGTGCGCGGGCACGACGACCGACGCGACCGTGGTCGCGAGGCCGCGCGCCTCCGGCTGGTTCTGGCCCGCCGGTGTGATCACTCTGTGTGGTGAGGGAGTCCGCCCGTCACGAACGCTCACAGTAGCCCGTGACCACCGCCGAACCGGAGCTCACGGCGAGGTCGGCGACGCGGCCGCGGTCCAGCCCGGGATCTGCGCCGAGTAGTCCGCGAACAGCCGCGCACCTGGTCGAGGTCGAGGCCGAACTCGGTCGGCGTCGGGGTGGATGTTCGCCTCCCGGTGCTCGGCGTTCTCCTCCCACCACCGGCGCATGCCCTGCTCGAACGCGTCGGTGACCGGCTCGCCGAGCCAGGCGTACAGCCCGCGCACCTGGCCGATCGGGTCGCGCTGCACGGCCCGGAAGTCCATGTCGTAGAAGCGGTCGTCGCCGTGCTCGGCGCGGAACCGCAGCAGCGCTGCCATCCCGGTCGTCCAGTGCTGGACGTTGAGCCGGCCGAGGTAGCGCGAGGTCGATGTCGTCGCTGAACTGCCGGCCGACCTCGGCGTAGACGTCGGCGACCGAGACCATGACCTCGGTCGGGTCGCGATGGGTCATCACGAAGCGGGCGTCGGGGAAGACCGCGTCGAGGTGGTCGAGCCACAGCAGGTGCGACGGGCACTTCAGCCGCCACGGCCGGGTCGGCTCGCCCCACTGCAGGAGCTTCAGCGCCCGGCGCTCGTAGCGGTAGGTCGAGGTCAGGTCGGCGTCGAGCAGCCAGTCGGAGTACGACGGGCACGTAGGCGAACGCCTGGAAGTAGTGGGCCTTGAAGTCGAGCGCCATCAGGTCCTGGCACTCCTCGGGCCCGGTCGGCGTGCCGGGCACGAGCGCCGACAGCCGCGGCGAGAGCTGGTCCTGCATCTCCTGCATCGGCCTCGGCCTCGGCGATGCGCGGGTCGGGCCCGTCGACGGTCGACGGCGGCGGGCACGGCGCGCCGGCCTCCCAGCGCCGCAGCGACCGGGCGTCGGGATCCTCGGCCAGCAGGATCGACAGCGCCGTCGAGCCGGTGCGCGGGCAGGCCGAGGCCGATCAGCGGCGCCGTCGATCGGCTCGTCGTCGATCTCGGGGTGGCGCGCGGTACCAGTCCTCGATCTGCAGGCGCTGCGTGAGGTGCTTGAGGATCAGCTCGGGGAGCACGATCTCCCCGACGGCGTTGAGCGTCGCCTCGGTCCGCAGCGAGCGCACGAGGCGCTCGAGGCCGTCGCGGAAGGAGTCGTCGCCGAAGTCGGCGAGCCCGGTCCGCTCCTGCGCGGTCGCGAGCAGGTCGTCGACGTCGGTCATCGCGGCCCGATCACGCCATGGCCGCCGGCGGCGTCGACCGCTCGAGCATGCCGTTGGCGGTCTCGCCGTCCCACGTGTAGCGGACGATCGCCTGCTGCAGCTGCAGGCCGCCGCCGACCTCGGGCGGCATCACCATGAAGCGTCGACACCGCCGTCTCGCCCTCGATGCGCGACGGTCCGGCCGTCCTCGGTCTCGAGCACGCACGAGACGTCCTCGCCCTTCGGCGTGAGCGTCCGGAGCCACGGCGCCTGCGACGACGCGGGCCGGGATCAGCGTCGCCGTCGCCGTCGAAGAGGTAGCCCTCGTTGTAGGTGTCCTTGCCGTCGTCGCGGGGCGGGTAGGCGATGTAGCCGAAGCCGCGCCCGCTCGGGAACAGCGCCGCCTGCCAGGCGTGGCCGCGGAACGTGGCGAGGCGGCGGATGCTCTGGCGGCGGATCCGGTTGGCGCCGCCGTCGATCGTCGTAGGTCTCGTCGCCGATCCGCAGGCGGCCCGTGGCGCGGCACAGCTGCTCGAAGCGCCACGGGTGACCCATGAGGTCGCCCTCCTCCTGCGTGTCGAGGACGCGCTTGGCGTCGGCGAGCAGCGCGCCGTTCATCCACGGCGGGACCGCCGGGCGGAGGTCGACCTCGAGCTCGATCGGCACGGGATCGCCCTGGCCGGGGAACGCGCCGTCGATCTGGGCGTCGACCGAGCTCGCCGCGACCTCGCCCTCGAGCCGCATCCGCAGGTGCCCGTACGGCTCGACCAGCTCGAACGACAGCGGCCCGGCGCCGAGGACGCGGGGCTTCCCGTCGGCGCCGAGCGGGTCGTGGACCGCGCCCGGCGGCGAAGGCGTTGAACACCCGGCCGTCGGCGAAGGCCACGTTGACCTGGACGTCGTGGGTGTCCCACTGGTCGGCGACGGCCTCGATCCCGATGCGGGGCAGGCCGAACTCGACGCCGTCGTCCCAGATCCAGGCGTTCACCGACTCGCGCAGGTCGGGATCGTCCGGCTGCTCGGCGAAGACGTACTCGAGCTCGTCGCTCAACCCACCCGTCAGATCGACCGTCATCGTCCCCCCGGATCAACTTCGTGGCAGTACCGTGCCTCGAATGCGGACCGTCAGGCAGGCCGCCGGGTCCTCGGGCGCGTCAGGGACTGCCGGTGACTGCCTCGGCCGGCGTCGGCGGCGCTGCCCGGTGCGGATGGCGTCGACGACGAGGATGATCATCCAGTCGATGACGTCGGCGGCCTCGTCGGCGTCGAGCTTCCAGCCCGTCACCAGCCGCTGGTACGACGGCGCGGTCCACAGCACGTCGAGGGCCGCGGCGGCGCGGGTGCGCTCCTCGTCGGACCAGCCGGTCGCGGTCGCCTCGACCGCGGCGACGAGCGCCGCCTTGCGCCGCTCGTCCTCGGCCAGGAACACGCCCTGCTCGTCGTCGTTCCACGACGGCGCCGCGAAGGTCGACATCGACGCGAACACCTTGGCCCCGATCTTCGACACCTCGTCGATCGTCAGACCCTCGTAGCTCGACGCCCGACTCCTGGGCCAGCCGCTGCATCACCGCCTCGTGCAGCGCCTGCTCGGTGGCGAAGTGGCGGTACACCGTCCGCTCGCCGACGCCGGCCCGTTCGGCCACGGCCCGGAACGTCAGCGGTCGCCAGTCCCAGGACTTGAACTCGTGCACGAGCGCGCTGCCGGCGTCGAGGATCCGCTCGCGCGTCTCGGCCATCTGCGCCCGGCGAACAGGGCTGTCGTAGCTGCGGCGACCGGCCTCCACTCCCCTCTTGGATCGCGCGCTGCTCATCGCCGGTCACCCTTCTCGCTGGTCGGCGTACCGCCCAGCGTAGGGAGGCGGAATTCGTCCTGTAACGGATCGGGGGCTGCCGGAACGATCCGACGTGATGACCCGATCTCGGAGACGACCATGAGCACCACCGGCACCATCGCTGCGACCGCCATCGAGCCTCCCGTCGACGCCGACGCTGGCCCGTCGGCGCGCGGCGCGCCGGCTTCGACCTCTGTACCTGGCGCTGGCGCTCGGTGGCCTGATGGTGTGGGTGCCCGTCGAGAAGCTGTTCATGACCGAGCTCGGCTTCGACGCCACCGCCGTCGGCATCATGGCCGGCGTCTACGCGCTGGTCGTCCCCCTGCTGGAGGTGCCCTCGGGGATCCTCGCCGACCGCTGGAGCCGCAAGGGTGTGCTGATGGCCGGCTACGCGGCGCTGTTCGCCAGCGTGCTCGTCTGCGGCCTGGCGGGCGACGTGACCACCTACGTGATCGGCGCCGGGCTGCTCGGCGTGTACCTGGCGCTGCAGTCCGGGACGCTGGAGTCGATGGTGTACGACGTGCTGCAGGAGGAGCTCGGCGACAGCGGCGGCTTCGAGGCGACCATCGGCCGCTTCCGGGCCGTCGAGAGCGCGGCGCTGGCCGCCAGCGCCATCGGGGGCGGGCTGCTGGCGATGGCGACCTCGCCGCGGCTCACGTACTTCGCCACCCTCCCGCCGCTGGTCGTGGCGATCGTGCTCATCGCTCGCTTCCGTGAGCCGCGCCTGCACGAGGCCGACGAGCGCCAACCGCTGCGGGCCCAGATCGCGGCGACGTACCGGACCGTGGTCGAACGCGGCCGGCTGCGGCCGATCGTGACCTTGATGGTGCTCACCAGCCTGCTCGTCCAGGCGATGCTCGAGTTCGGCCCGCTGTGGATGGTCGCCCTGGCGGCGCCCGCGTTCCTGTACGGGGCGCAGTGGGCCGGGCTGACGGGCGCACTGGGGATCGGCGGCCTGCTCGCGGGTCGCCTGCACCTCGAGTGCCGGGGCACCCTCGCCACGCTCGGCGGCGTCCTCGTGGCGGCATCGCTGGCGATGAGCACCAGCCGTCACCTCGCCGTGATCGTGCCTGCGCAGGTGGCGTTGGTGCTGGTGCTGATGGTGCTCAGCGTCCACCTCACCGGGCTGCTGCACGAGGCGATCCCGTCGACGATCCGGGCCGGCGTCGCCTCGGGCGTGTCGACGCTCACCTGGCTGGTGTTCCTGCCGTTCTCCGTCGTCTTCGGGGTCGTCGCCGACCAGGTCGGCGTGCACGGGGCGGGCTGGCTCGTCGTCGCCATCGCCACGGCCACCGCGCTGGGCCTCGTGCGCCTCGTCCAGCCCTCGCCCAGGTGCACCGCTGTCCCGGCGGCGGCCGCGGCGTGACGACACGGACGCCACGGGCCCACGCGCGACGATGAGCCCGACCGTGAGCAGCCCCTTCGCCGCCGACACCACCCTCGTCGCCGCGCTCCAGGCCGGCGACGAGGACGCCTTCTGCTGGCTGCTCGACGCCTACTCCGCCCGCCTGCACCGGCTGGCCCGCTCGTTCGTCCACACGCAGAGCGCCGCCGAAGAGGTCGTGCAGGAGACGTGGCTGGCCGTCATCGCCGGCATCGGGCGGTTCGAGGCCCGGTCGAGCGTGAAGACGTGGATCTACCGGATCCTGATGAACCAGGCTCGACGACGCGGCGCCCGCGACGCTCGCGCCGTTCCGTTCTCCGACGCTCGCCGGCGACGACCGACCGGTCGTCGAGCCCGAGGCCTTCCTGCCCGCCGGCCACGAATGGGCGGGGCACTGGGCGTCGCCCCCGTGGCGCTGGGAGCAGCTCCCGCCCGAGCGGCTGGAAGCGGCCGAGACGATCGACGTCGTGCGCCGGACCATCGAGGACCTGGCCCCGCTGGCCCGCGAGGTCATCGTCCTGCGCGACGTCGAGGGCTGGCCGCCGGGCGAGGTCAGCGGGCTCCTCGAGATCACCGACGGCCACCAGCGGGTCGTGCTCCACCGCGCCAGAGCGCGGGTCCGACGGGCCGTCGAGGCGCATCTGGCGGAGACGGAGGCATCATGAGCGAGGAGATCCCGATGGAACCCGATGATCAGCTGCCGCCCGGAGTCCACGAGCGGTGCGTCGACGTGGTGGAGAAGATCACCGACTACCTCGACGGCGCCCTGCCCACCGACGAGGCGACGCTCGTCGACCAGCACCTCTCGGTGTGCGACGGATGCCGGACGATCCTCGAGCAGTGGCACACCGTGATCGGCCTGGCCGGCCGCATCACCACGGACGACCTCGACGCCCTCGAGCCGTCCACCCGGAGCGAGCTCCTGGCGTCGTTCCGCCACCACCACCCCGGCTGAGCGCGTCGCCTCGCCTCGTCACCTCGGTGGCGCGAGCAGGTGGGCGGCGACGACCGGGGCGACGACGTCGGCGGGGGCCTCGTGGTCGTGCCCGTCGAGCGTCGTGAGGGAGGCGTCGGGGAGGAGCTGCGGCGAGGCGCGTCGCCGTGTCCCGGAAGAAGTCGGGGCTCGCGCCGCCGGCGATCACGAGCGTCGGCACGGTGACCGTGCGCACGAGGTCGACGGGGATCGTGCCCCCGCGCTCCTCGTCGCCCATCACCTCGTGGTCGTACGGCATGGTCGGCGCGACCGCGAGGAACCGGGGGTCGCGGCTCATCGCCTCGACGACGTCCGGCGGCGCCCCCGACTCGGTCATGAACAGGGCGATCGCCTCGCCGCGGCGGCCGCCGGCGATCGCGGTGCGGACCCGACCGCCCAGCTCGCGCGCGGCACGCATGCTGTCGTCGTCGTCGGGCCCGTAGGGCGGCTCGTGCAGCACCAGGCGGCTGATCGGCAGACCGCGGGCGGCCGCCCGCAACGCCAGGCCGGCCCCGGAGGAGTGCCCGTACACCACGGCCTCGCCGCCGGTCGCGTCGATCAGCGCGCCGAGGTCCTCGATCTCCCGCTCGACGGCGTACGGGGCCGTGTCGCTGCTGTCACCGCGCCCGCGCCGGTCGTAGTTGACCACGCTGAACCGGCCGGCCAGCCGCATCGCGAGCTGCTCGGCCAGATCGCGGGTGCGGCCGCGATCGCAGAACAACCCGCCGACGACCACGACGGGTGGTCCGTCGCCGAGCCGGTCGAACGCGATCGAGGTCCCGTCTGCCGAGGTCACGAAGTCGGTCACGGTGGCTCCTTCGGGTGAGTCGTAGAACTAGACCGTACAGTACTAACCGACAGTACTGGACCGTCAAGTACTACAGTTCGGCCGATGGCCGCCCGAGACAGCGCACAGACCGCGCGAGGCCCTGACGTCGGCGACGAACCCGCTCGGGCGCTCGGCGCGCAAGCACCAGGCCATCCTGCAGGCCGCCCAGACCGTGTTCCTGGCCAAGGGCTACGGCGGCACGACCATGGACGAGGTCGCCGCCCTCGCCGCCGTCTCCAAGCAGACGGTCTACAAGCACTTCGCCGACAAGCAGCGGTTGTTCACCGCCATCGTCACCGGCGAGATCGCGGCCGCCGAGACGCGCACCCACGACATGGTCGCAGGCCCTCGGGGACACCGACGACCTGGCCGGCGATCTCGGCCGGTTCGCCCGCCAGCACATCGTCGACGTCACCCAGCCCCACCTGCTCCGGCTGCGGCGCATCGTGATCGCCGAGGCCGATCGGTTCCCCGACCTGGCGCGCACCTGGTACGCGGAGGGCCCCGAGCGCGCCCACACCACCCTCGCCCGCCAGCTCGAGGCCCTCGCCCGCCGGGGGCTCCTGACGATCGACGACCCGCTGCTCGCCGCGCAGCACCTGAACTGGCTGATCGTCGCCATCCCGCTCAACAAGGCGCTCTACCACGGCGGCGACACCACCTTCACCCGCCGGGAGCTCCACCGCTACGCGGACGAGCGGCGCCCGCGTCTTCCTCGCGGCCTACGCGGTGCCCTGACCGGCGGGACTACTGCCAGGACGGTCCGTCGATCGACCGCCGCCGGCGACCCACCACCGCAGCCCGGTCCCGCCGGCGCAGCACCACGTCGACCACCGCGAGCGCGGCGTAGCCGGCACCGGCGATGGCCGACAGGACGATGTCCTCGTGCTCGCTCAGCACGAGCGGCAGCACCGCCAGGTGCAGCACGGCCAACGCCGCGAACACCGGCCACGACACGACCTGTCGGAACGCGCGGTAGACGTCCATGCGCCCAACCTACGCCCGTGGCCCCTCGAGGACGACCGCGCGGGTTCAGCCCACGTTCAGGCGAGGCGGGTCCGCCGCTCGTCGCCCCCGCGGACCGGCGCCGGTCGCACAGAGCGCTCCGTCCCGCCCGCGGCCACGACCGTCAGCGCAGGAGCTGCTCGGCCTGGCGACCCAGCTCGGCCATCGCCCGCGCGTGCGGGCCGGGGCCGAGCGAGATCCGGCTGACGCCGGCCGCGGCCATCTCCGCCACCGTCGTCGACGGGCCGAGGCCCACGTTCACGTGGGCGTCGAGCGCGGCCACGAGTTGGGCGGCCCGTGCAGGGTCGGCCACCCGGACCGGGAACACGACGTCGGCGCCCGCCGCGAGGTAGAGGCGGGCACGACGGACGGTCTCGTCGAACAGTGCCTCCGGGTCGCCCCCGTCGCCGTGGAAGAACGTGTCGATGCGGGCGTTCAGGACGATGTCGACACCCGCGGCGCGGGCCGCGCCGCGCACGTCCGCGAGGCGACCCGCCGCGGCGTCGGCGTCGATCAATCGCCCCGGGCGGGCATGGTCGGAGTCCTCCAGGTTGCACCCGACCGCACCGGCGCCGAGCAGCCCCTCCACGAGCTCGACGGCGCCGAGCCCGTACCCGGCTTCGATGTCGGCGGTCACCGGCACCGACGCCCCGGCGGCGATGCGCCCGAGCGCCCCGAAGGCCAGCTCGGGCCCCATCGTGTCGTCGTCGGGCACGCCCAGCGAGGCCGCGATCGCCGCGCTCGACGTGGCCAGCGCCCGAGCGCCCGCCGCCTCGACCCGCCGGGCGCTGCCCGCGTCCCACACGTTGACCAGCACGAGCGGGTCGCCGCGCCGGTGGAGGGATCGCAGCCGGTCCGCCGTGGCGGCCAGCGCTCGGGCTCGTGGTGTGACAGACGTGTCCATGCCACATCCGACCGCGCCGGCGGCAGAAACGGATCGCGTCTGTCGAGGACCCGTCAGTCGTCCGCTTCGGCCTCCAGCCTCGAACGGGCTTCGGCGTTGGCCTCGCGATCGGCGTCATCGACCGTCGGCCACTGCAGGTCGAGTGACCCGATGGCGTCGACGATGACCGCGGCGGCCATGGCCTGCATCACGTGCTTGTGGTCCGCGGGGAGCACGTACCACGGAGCCCAGTCGGTGGATGTCGCCGAGATGGCGTCCTCGTAGGCCCGCATGTAGTCGTCCCACCGGGCGCGCTCGGCCACGTCGGCGGCGTTGAACTTCCACGTCTTGTCGGGGTTGTCGAGGCGGGCCATGAAGCGCCGCTTCTGCTCCGCCTTCGACACGTGGAGGAAGAACTTCACGATCTTCGTGCCGTTGCGCTCGAGATGGTGTTCGAAGGCGTTGATGTCGTCGTAGCGGCTCGCCCAGAAGTCGGGGCCCCGATCGCCGCGGGGCAGCTTCTGCCGGTCGAGCCACTCCGGGTGGACCTGGAGCGCCACGACCTCCTCGTAGTGCGAGCGGTTGAAGATCCCGATCCGGCCCCGCTCGGGCGCGGCCTTCGAGATCCGCCACAGGAAGGCGTGGTCCAGCTCCTCGCTCGACGGTTGCCGGAACGAGATGACCTGCACGCCCTGCGGGTTCACGCCCGACATCACGTGCTTGATCGTCGAGTCCTTCCCGGCGGCGTCCATCGCCTGGAAGACGACCAGCAGGGCGTGGGTGTCACTCGCCCACAGGAGCTCCTGCGCATCCTGCAGCTGCTCGCCCCCGCGCTCGAGGACGTCCTTGGCTGTGGTGTCGAGCTCGGCGGCCGACAGCCCGTCGAGCTCACCCCCGCCCGTCCACCGCGTGGGGCGCCCGGCCAGGTTCGCGCCTGCGCCGGGTTCGACGCGCAGGTCGCGGAGGACCCGTTCTCGCGCCTCTGTGGTCGCGGTAGGGCGTGACGTGTCCATCCGGGGCTCCCTGATCGATGTCGACGTCGACGCTCGCGCCGTCCGGGGTGGGGGGACGCCACCCCACAACGGGTGGCGCGTCGGATGTCCGGGCCGCCGTGACGGGCGCCCACGCGGCGATGATCATCGATCGCGGTCGGACGTCAGCCAGTCACACGGACACGGGGTGCCGACAGGGCCGAACGACACGGCCACCGGGCCCTTCGGCCCTTCCCCCCGCCGTCCTGAGCGGCGCACGCTGACCTCGACGTAGCACGGACGGGGCGTCGAGCCCCGGCGACAGAGGAGCGGACCGTGTCGCACATCATCGTGGGGATCGACGGCTCACAGGCGTCGCGTGCGGCGCTGGGCTGGGCAGTTCGCCATGCGGACGCCCGTACCGCAGAGGTCCGGGCCGTCCACGCGTGGGACGCGCCGGTCGTCGGCGCGGAGGAGGTCGGGATGCTCATCGATCGCGACGAGCTCGAAGGGCAGGCTCGGCGCGAGCTCGACGACGTGGTGGACGCCGTCGCGCGTCGCCTCGCCGTCGACCGCGGCCCCGCGGATCGAGCGGGTGCTGCGGCACGGCCCCGCGGCCGAGTGCCTGCTGCAGGACGCGGCGGGCGCCGACCTCATGGTGCTCGGAGCGCGAGGGCTCGACGCCACCGACCGGTCGCCGCTCGGTCGGGTGGGCCGGCACGTGCTCGCGGCCGCGACGTGCCCGGTCGTGGTGGTGCCGACGGAGACGACGGCGGGCGCCGGTGCGACCGGGAGATCGAGGGCCGGCCTAGCGGGTCTTCTTCTTCGCGGCCTTCGACGCCTTGGGTGCGGTCCGCCGCGCCTTGCGGTTCGGCCCCGATGCGGCGCCGCGGCCCGAACCGTTGCCGCGGGGGTCGCACCCCACCGGCACCGCCTCCGCCAGGTGGCGGTCGGTCACGGTGACCCGGCGATCCGCCGGCGACGGCGAAGAACACGGTCTGGCCGACGGCGACGTCGGCCTCGGCCGGCTCGGCCTTCCGCCCGTCGATCACGACGACCGTGCCGCCGGTCAGGCGCTTGCGCCAGCGGGCGACCTCCGCGTCGTCGCCGCACCGGGGGTCGGTGACCGCACGACGCCGGCGACCTCGCTGCCGTGGGCGTCGACCCACTCGTAGGTGCCGGCGTGCCCGAACGCGTGCGTGTAGACGCACTCGCCGGCCAGCGTCGTCGAGCCGAAGTCGCCGTCGCCGACGATGGCGTACGGCGGTGCGCCGCCCGTCGGGGAGTGCCACATCACCAGGTCGCCGGCCTCGATCGCCACCTCGGGCGTGTCGGGCGTGAACCGCCGCCCGTTCCACGGCAACGAGATCGTGACCTGGTTGGCGTCGCGATCGGCGTCGCCCGACCGGGGCTTGACGACCACGGTGAACGGACGATCCTCGTTGACGAGCCTGCCCCCCACCGGGAGGGCGTGGTACGCGTACGTGCCCGGCTCGGCGAAGCGCTGACCGAAGCAGTCGGTGTAGCGCAGGGCCCGGGAGTCGAGGGAGTCGTGCATGGGGAGTCCTTTCCGGCCGGATGGGGCGCCTCGCTCACGGCGAGACGTCGATGGCGAGGACCAGCTCGTCCTCGGTGGTCGAGTCGACCCGGGCGGCGACGGCGTCGAGGGTGACGAAGACGGCAGGGTCGAACGGCCCGTCGGCCGGCAACACCTCGAACTGCTGGGGCTGGTCGTACAGCGGGATCTCGAGCCCGGACAGGAACGGCGACAGGATGACGCCGAGGAACCCGGTCAGGCCCGCGATGCCGATCGCCAGCAGGATGGCGGCGACCGCCACGGCCAGCAGCGGACCGATGAACGGGATGGCCAGCAGCACCGCGGTGGCCGCCGCGCCGATGACCACCAGGAGCCCGAACGTCGCCGGCCCGAACTGCAGTTGCGACAGGCTCTGCACGACCGCCTTGGCCTTCCAGTTCCCGGCGCTGAGCGCCACCGCCAGGCCGAGGTCGGCGGACACCTCGACGAAGTCGGAGAGGACCACGGGGATGGACACCGTGGGCCAGTCGATGCAGATCCTGGGGGTGCACACCCGCCCGATGAACGGGATGGTGACGCAGACGCGTGGCAGGCAGAAGTCGGGGATGATGTCGCTCAGGTCGAAGCCGAACGACGCGGCCACGGTCCAATCCGCCCGCAGGTTCTGGATGCGCACGGTTCCCGGGGCGATCAGGTCGATCGGCCCGCTCGACAGGGTCGCGCTGGCCGTGTAGGTCGCCGTGAAGGGGCCCAGGTTGCCCGTGCCCGAGTCGGTCAGGGTGCCCAGGCCGACGAGGGCCGCGGCGACAAGGTCGTTCGCGCCGGTCTCGTCGACTGCTGCAGTGATCTCGGCCATCGTTCACACCTCTCCGTAGACCTTCACCTGGTCGTCCTCGATCTCGGGACCGCGCACCAGCGTCAGTGAGAACGCGCCGGCCCTCAGTGCCTCGAGGGGCAGCTCCATCTGCGTCGAGCGCGGCGTCGAGCACCATGCGCAGCAGGCACTCGAGGAACGACTCGACGTCGTTCGGGGCGATGTCGACGATCTCGACCGCGTCCAGGCGCAGCCGGACCGCAGGCGCCCCGGTCGTGCTCGTGACGAGCTCGAGGTGGCCGAGCGCGTGCACCTCGAGCTTGAAGCACGTCGCGTCGCGCCGCACGGCGTCGAGGCGGCGATGTGTCTTGTCCGGCGTCTGCCCGTCGTCGCCACGACCACGCGACACACAGGCGATGCACATCTGCACGCCTGTGTGCAGCGTGAACTGCCCCGGTCCCAGAGTGATCTCGGGCGGAGGCGCCGGTGGCGTCTCGGGGTGCAGGTCGATCACCGGTGGCGAGAACGTGACGGCCCAGTCGATGCCGCCCGGGACGAACGGGAAGGGGATCGGGTCCATCTGCGTCGCGTTCACGCTGGTGGCCCCGACGAACGCCGGCGACCCGTAGGTCGCGTAGCGCGGCCGGGCGCCGAAGAACGCCCGGACGAGGTCGTTCAGCGCATCCTCGTGGACGCCGCCGAAGACCTCTTCGGTCTCGGTCAGGCTCATCGCCGCTCCCTCCGCCTCGAAGCTGATGGCGACGGGCCGGAGTCGCCCGCCGATGCACCTCTAGAGAGGCCCGCGTCACCGCGGTTGATACACGGGACCGCCGCCGGCTCGGGCGAGCCCCGGGAGCAACGTGGCGACGAGCCCGTCGGCGTGGGTCTCGACCCAGGCGGCGTCGGTGGGCTCGACCCCCGTGAGGAGCCTGGCCTCGGGCGCGTTGACGAACGGGCATCGAGGCCGCGCCGACGATGACGTAGTGGGCGATCGCGGGATCGAGCGGTGCGGCGATGCCGGCGTCGCGCAGCCGCTGCCACGCGGCCCGGATGGCGTCGTAGAGCGGGCGGACGTGGCGCTCGACCATCCAGCGGAGGCGATCGCTGTCCTCGGTCGCCTCGTGCACCATGATCTGGTTGAGCTCGGGGTGGGCGGCCGCGAAGCGCACGAACCGCCGGATCCCCTCGGCCACGGCCGTTCCGAGCTCGATCGGATCCTCGGCTGCCGTCGCGGCAGGGGCAGGTCGGCCAGCTCGGCGCCGAGCCGAGCGAAGAGGTGATCGACCGCGGCCGCCCACAGCGCATCCTTCGAGGCGAAGTGGTAGTTGATCTGCGGCTGGTGGGCGTCGACGCGCTGGGCGATCGACCTGGTCGAGGCGCCGTCGAACCCCTTGGCGCCGAACTCGACGAGCGCGGACTCGAGCAGTTGCCGGCGGAGGTCGTCCCGGGTGCGGCGTGTGCGGGTCACGAGCCGTGATGTTATCGTCCGATAATATGACCTCGACGATCCTGCCGCTGTCCGCCGAGCCGTTCACGCCGCCGACCGACCGCGACATGCTCCCGTCCGAGCGGCGCGAGTTCGTCCGCACGCACCGCACCTGCGTGTTCGGCACGCCCGGCGCGCCGACGGTCCGGCGATGTCGGTCGTGTACTACGTGCCCACCGACACCGACGAGCTGCTGGTCTCGACCATGCGCGACCGCGGCAAGGCCAAGGCCGTCGCCCGCGACCCCAAGGTCAGCCTGTGCGTGCTCGACGAGACGCTGGCCGTTCAGCTACCTGCAGGTGTACTGCGACGCCGTGGTGGACGACGACCCCGACCTCGTCGTCGACGTGATGATGGCCGTCGGCGGGCGCATGTCCGGTGAGCCGCTCCCCGAGGACGCCCGGCCGATCGTCGCCGCCATGGCCGAGGAGGAAGGGCGCGTCGTGCTCCGCTGCCGGCCGTACGCCACCTTCGCCCAGCCGCCCCGGCACCTCCACGCGAACGATCAGGAGGAGCAGATCACCCACTGGGTCTCCGCCCAGATGCCCTGGGACACCCCCGACCCCGGCTGACGCGCGGGGCGAGGCGGTGTCAGAGGGCGGCGAGGCGTCCGGTCTCGGGCACTCGCCCGCTGACCACGATCGCCTTGAGGTCGTCGACGACGTCCCAGACGTTGACGTTCATGGCGGCGGTGACGACGCCGTCGCGCTGCCAGAAGGCGATGAACTCCCGCGCCGCCGAGGTCCCCCCGGATCACGACCGTGTCGTCGGGTCGGCTGTCGCCGACGTACTCCATGCCGAGGTCGTACTGGTCGGAGAAGAAGTAGGGCAGCCGCGTGTAGGTCTCGGTGCCGCCGGCGGCGTTGGCGCCGGCGGTGGTGCCCTGGTTCAGGGCGTTGGCCCAGTGCTCGACGCGCAGGTGTCGCCGGTAGTGCGGGTGCCAGGCGGAGGCGACGTCGCCGGCGGCGTACACGCCGGGGTCGCTGGATCGCAGGTGCTCGTCGACGACGATCCCGTTGTCGACCGTCAGGCCCGCGGCGTCGGCCAGCTCGACGCGGGGGGTGACACCGACGCCGACGACGACGACGTCGGCGGCTTCGACGTCGCCGTCGTCGAGCACGACCTGCTCGACCCGGCTCGCTGCCGCGCAGCTCGACGACCCCGGTCCCGAGCCGGAGCTGGACGCCGTTGTCGGCGTGCACGCGGCGGAACACCTCGCCGATCTCGTCGACCGAGGACCCGTTGGAGCGGCACCGGGGCGGGGTCGACGAGGACGACCTCGGCGCCCATCTGCCGGGCGGAGGCCGCGACCTCCGAGCCGATCCACCCGGCGCCGATCACCGCGACGCGGCCGGCGCCGCGGACGGCGTCGCCGAGGCGGCGGGCGTCGCCGAGCTCGCGGAGGTAGTGGACTCCGGCGAGGTCGGCGCCGGGGATGTCGAGGCGCCGCGGCGCGGCGCCGGTCGCCAGGACCGCGGCGGAGAACGGCACGATCTCGTCGCCGTCGAGGCGGACCCGGCGGGTGTCCAGGTCGAGGGCTTCGACCGTGCGGCCGGTCAGCAGCTCGATGTCGTTGGCTGGCGTAGAAGCCCTCGTCGTGGACGCGTGTCGTCTCGGGCGCCGCCTCGCCGCGCAGCACCGCCTTGGACAGCGGCGGTCGTTCGTAGGGCAGCTCGTGCTCGTCGCCGACGAGGACGACGCGCCCGTCGAAGCCGGTCGCCCGGGCGGCTTCGGCCGCCTTGGCGCCGGCGAGGCTGGCGCCGACGATCACGAGGGTCCCGCCGGTCATGGGCGCTCTCCTCGGAACGGGGTGGTCGGGGTCGCGATCATGGCGAGCGCGTGCCCGACGCCTCGGCGGGCGTGCGGTCGAAGGCGGTGGCCAGCCGGGCGAGGGCGAGGGCCGCGATCAGGAGCCCGAAGTCGCGGAGGGCGATGTCGTAGTAGTCGGCCTGCAGCAGCAGGTTGACGATGATCCCGGCCAGCCAGGCGGCGACGAGGTAGCCGCCGAAGCGCGGCCGGACCGCGACGACGAGCCCGGCGACGATCTCGACGACGCCGACGGCGAGCATGGCCTGGTGGGCGTTGCCGGGGACGAGGTCGTTGATCTCGGGGGCGAGGTACCGCTCGCCAGTCGACGAGCCAGTCGAGGAACTTGTCGAGCCCGAACAGGATGGGCGCGACGGTGAAGCCGACGCGCAGCAGCGTGAACGCCTGGAACGCCGGGTCGTCGAGCCGCCGCTGGGCGGACGGTGACGCTGACCGGACGGTGAGGTTGGGCGACGGTCATGGCGATGCCTCCTTCTAAAGGTGTTTGTAGTTGACGTTAGAAATCCGAGACTGTTGTGTCAACACTCTTCTGTTTTAGAATGCGGCCCGTGCCCCCGACCCCCGAGCTCGACCACCGCATCGCCGGCATCGCTGCTCTCGACCAGCCCCTCCGGCGGGACCTCTACCGGTTGCTCGTCCGACGCGCGACGGCTGGACGAGCCGGGACGAGGCCGCCGACGCCCTCGGCGTCGCCCGCTCGGTCGCCGCCTTCCACCTCGACAAGCTGGCCGACGCCGGGGTCGTCGACGTGCACCTACGAGCGCACCACGGGCCGGACCGGGCCCGGTGCGGGTCGGCCGTCCAAGCTCTATCGCCCCAGCGACGACGAGGTCGTCCGCGTCCGTCCCCGAACGCCGCTACGACCTGGCCGGGTCGCTGCTCGCGGCCGCCGTCGACGAGGCGAGCACGACCGGTGCGCCCGTCGCGGACTGCCTCCGCGCCGCCGCGCAGGCCGCCGGCCGCCGGGTCGGCGAGGAGGCGCGTGACGCGGCCCCCGCAGCCGAGCGCAGCGGCGATGGCCGCCAGGCCGTGCTCGACGCCTCGCCCGGCACGGGTACCAACCCGAGCTCGGCGACCACGACGAGATCGCGCTCGCCAACTGCCCGTTCCACCGGCTCGCCGAGCAGCACCGGACCCTCGTGTGCGGCATGAACCTCGACTTCCTCCGCGGCCTGCTCGACGGGCATCGGCCCGACGGACGGCTCGTCGCCCGCCTCGACCCCGAACCCGGGTACTGCTGCGTGCGCATGGCCGCCCCGTGACGGCCGGCATCACCTCGCCGCACGAGACGGCAAAGTCCTGACCTCGGACAGACCACCCTGCGTGATGGGCCACGGGACTGGGCGTGACCGAGCGTGGGGTACGCACTCGCGATGGGATCCACGCAGACGACCCGTGCCTCACGTGACGGATCAGGTGGCCGTCCACCGTTCTCGTTCAGAGGCCAGCTGAGAGGTCCCATCGTCGCGACCGCCATCCACGCAGGTCACGATCTTCGGGACGAGGTCGAGCGAAGGATCCTGCTGTCCGACACCGAGCGCCTCCGCGAGGAAGATCCGTACACGGACCGTCTCATCGAACCTGCCGGCCTGCAGGTGGTGGTCGATCGATCCCGCTTCGAGGTGGACCTCAACCGGCAACGTGACGAGGCCGTCTACCGCGAGCCAGAGGATGCCTGGGGTATGGACATCTGGGACGGTCCCCTGCCCGAGCCGTTGATCCGTCGGTCCCTCGACATCTACGACGAGTTCCACTCACGTCTGGCGGCGCTGCTCGACCGGCTCGCAGAGGACGGTCCCTTCGTCCTCCTGGATGTCCACTCGTACAACCACCGTCGCGGGGGTCCGCGGGCGGCGGCCGCGCCTGCAGAGTCCAACCCCGACATCAACGTCGGAACCGGCTCGCTGCCCCGCGACCGATGCGCGCCGGTCGTCGACACCCTGATCGACTCGCTCGACGGGACGGAGGTGGCCCGTCGTCACCCACTCGACGTGCGCGAGAACGTCCGCTTCGAGGGCGCCGACCTCGATCGCTGGGTGCACGAGCGCTACCCGGAGACGGCGTGCGCCCTGGCGCTCGAGTTCAAGAAGACCTTCATGGACGAATGGACCGGGCGGGTGCACGAGCACGACCTCCACGAGCTCACCGCCGCGATCGCGAGCTCCGTGCCCGACGTCGTCCGCGCCGTCGACGACGAACGATGACGACCTCGACAATGCTCTCGGATGCCGACCTGGCGATCGATCGCGCGGTTGGCCCGGGTTTCGGACAGCTTTCGGTTCCTGCTCGACGTGACCCCGGTCGACGTGGAGGAACACCGCCGTGCCTTCCTCCACGGGACCGTGACCGAGCCGTCGTTCACCTACCGCCCGCTCGAAGACGAACCTGAGGTCACGCGCACCGTGCTCGATGCCGTGCCGGTGGCCGACGTCGAGGACCACACCCTCGGCCACCTGCTCCGCGCCAAGCACCGGGAGCTCGACCTGAAGCTGGACATGCTCGCCGCGCGTGGCACCGCAGCCTTCCTGTCGCTCAGCATCGAGCTGTACGGAACGGTCGCAAGTGGGCTGCTCGAGCAGGCCGAATCATTGCTCGACCGCATCGATGCCGCCCCCACGACACCACCCGGCGACCGCATCGACGCCTCGCGGTTCGCGGAGCTCGCCGAGGCTGAGCTCGATCACTATCGCGCCATCGATCCGGACATCGGCGTCCACGTCGACATCCGTCCCGACACCAGCGGGATCATGGTCTCCGGGCGCGACCTCATCGTGAGCGCCGCGGCACAGATCGAGATCGACCGCGCCCACGCCCTTCTCCAGCACGAGGTCGGCACCCACCTCGTCACCTACCTCAACGGCACGTATCAGCCGATCCGGGTGATGGCCGCCGGACTCGCCGGATACGAGGAGACCCAGGAGGCGCTCGCCGTGCTCGCCGAGTACCTCGTCGGCGGGCTGTCCCCGCGCGTCTGCGCCAGCTCGCCGGGCGCGTCGTGGCGGTCCACCTCATGGTGACCGGCGCATCGTTCGTCGACGTCCACCGTCGCTTGGTCGACGCCGGGTTCTCGCGTTCCGGCGCGTTCACGATCGCGACGCGCGCCTACCGATCAGGTGGGCTGACCAAGGACGCCGTCTACCTGCGCGGACTGCTCGACCTGCTCGGTCACCTGGCTGACGGAGGCACCCTCGACCTTCTGTGGCTGGGCAAGTTCTCCCTCGAGGATCTACCGCTCGTCGGCCAGCTGGCCGAGCGTGGCGTTCTGCACGGACCGAGGCTGCTCCCGCGCTACCTCGCCGACCCGGCGGCGGCGGCGCGCCTCGGATCGGCCGCCGGGCTCACCGACCCCGCCGAACTGATCGGAGTGACCGCATGAGGATCGGCCTGGTCGTCAACGACATCGACGCCGAGTCACCGACCTACACCACGACCCGCCTCGCGCTGACCGCGACCCAACTGGGTCACGAGGCGTGGCTGATGGGCGTCGGCGACCTGACCTACGAAGCCGATGGCTCGCTCTCGGCTCGAGCCCGCACCGGCGCGTCGAAGCAGTACAAGTCGCTCGAGCGCTTCCTCGCCGACCTCCAGGGCCGCAACGGCACCGAGGAACAGGTCCCGATCGACGACCTCGACGTCGTGCTGCTACGCAACGACCCGGCCGACGACGCCGTCGACAGGCCATGGGCGGTGACAGCGGGGGTCGCGTTCGGTCAGCTCATCTCCGCGAGCGGCACACTCGTCGTCAACGACCCGGGCCACCTCTCCAACGCCCTCAACAAGGCCTACTTCCAACACTTCCCCGAGCGCGTCCGGCCGCGCACGCTCGTGTCGCGAGATGCGGCGGCGATCGCGGCGTTCGTCGCTGACCTCGGGGGGAAGGCGGTGCTCAAGCCGCTCCAGGGATCGGGCGGAAGTGGCGTCTTCCTCGTGTCCGACGAGGAATCACCCAACCTCAACCAGATCATCGACGCCATCTCCCGCGACGGCTACGTGGTCGCGCAGGAATGCCTGCCCGAGGCCGAGAAGGGCGATGTCCGGGTGTTCGTGATGAACGGCGAGCCGCTCGAGCACGACGGCCACGTCGCCGCGTTCCGCAGGGTGAACGACGGCCCCGACATGCGCTCCAACATGAGCGCCGGCGGCAAGGCGGTCGAGGTGGAGATGACCGACGAGATGCGCGACATCGTCGAGGTCGTGCGGCCCAAGCTGCTGAGCGACGGGATGTTCCTCGTCGGCCTGGACATCGTCGGCGACAAGCTGATGGAGGTCAACGTGTTCAGCCCCGGCGGCCTCGGGAGCTGCCAGCGCCTCTACGGCACGAACTTCGCCGAGGCGGTGATCACCGCGCTCGAACGCAAGGTCGAGCTGCGCAAGCACTACGGCCCGGCCCTCGACAACCGAAGTCTCGCCACGCTGTGAGCGGGCGCGAGCGTCCGCGTTCCGCGAGCCAGGGCCGACGCGAGGGAATGGCGGCGCGTGCGGTTCGGTTGGAGCTGTCATGAGCGCCGGTCACACCGTCACGATCACTCCGAGCGACGCACGGGTCGAGGTCCGCCTGGACGGCGAGCTGCTGGCGGCGAGCGACAAGGCCCTCCGCCTCGACGAGACGGGCCTGCCTCCCCGCTACTACCTCCCCAAGAGCGACGTCCGCATGGACCTGCTCGAACCGACGTCGTTCCACACCACCTGCCCGTTCAAGGGTGAGGCGTCGTACTGGACGGCCGACGTCGGCGGACAGCGGCACGACGGCATCGTCTGGGGCTACGAGGACCCGATCTCGGCGCGGCCGACATCGCCGGGCTGCTGTCGTTCTACCCCGACCGCACCGACACGACGGTCGACGGCGAGATCCTGGCCTCGTAGCGCGCGACGTCGGCTCGGGCAGCATGCCCTAGTCGAGGACGCCCACCAGCGCCGGTCCGCTGCGCACCGCGTTGCCGCCGGTCACGTCCAGCACCGCGCCGGTGATCGCCGCCGCGTGGTCCGATGCCAGGAAGACCGCGGCGTCGGCGAGTTGGGCCAGCGTCGGGAGCCGCCCCAGGAGCGTCACGTCCTGTGCCCATCGCCCGAGCCACGGCTCGAGGCCGACACCGGCCGCCGCGGCGCGCCGCTCGAACAGCTCACCGGCGAAGGAGCCGTTGGCGGCTGCGTCGGCGATCACGTGGGGTCGCAGGCACACGACGCGCACGCCGCTCGGCCCCAGCTCGACGGCCAGCCGCTGGGTCATCGCCTCGATCGCCGCACCGGTGGTGCCGTAGCCGAGCGTCCCGGGGGCCGCGACCCGGGAGGCGCCCGACGAGAGCGTCAGGATCGTTCCCGACCGGCGCGCCGTCATGTGCCGGGCCACGGCCTTGGTCGGTGATCAGGTTGGTCCGGAGGAAGGCGTCGATCGGATGCATGACCTCCTCGACGGTCACGTCGGCGAAGAGCGTGCCGTGCACGAACGGGAAGGCCACCGCGTTGAGCGCGATGTCGATCCCGCCCGCGTCGGCCGCCACGGAGTCGGCGTGATCTGCGACGGCGCGCTCGTCGAGCGCGTCGACGACCGCCACGGCGGCGGCATCGCCGAGGTCACTCGCCACCTTCTCGAGCCGGGCCATCGATCGCCCGGCGACGTGGACGCGGGCGCCCGCAGCCGCGAACGCACGCGCCACCGCGCCGCCGATCGCCCCGCCGCCGCCGTAGATCACCGCGGTCTTGTTCTCGAGCACCATCTCGATCTCCTTCGATCGGGGGCCTCTTCCGAGCCCTCTTGCGAGCCATCGACGAGTGCAGACACCACGACGGCGGGGATCTGGGCGCGCCGCCTGCGCCCAGTTCGCGGCTCGGCCGGTGTCGATACTGGAGGTGGACGACGAGTGCGAAGAGGTGGCGCGAGGTGGAACGGTGACGACCGAGCTCATCCGAAGGGCGCGGGCCGGGGACGGCGCCGCGTTCCGAGAGCTGACCGAGCCGCACCGTCGAGAGCTCCAGGTGCACTGCTACCGGATGCTCGGATCGGTCCAGGACGCCGAGGACGCCCTCCAGGACACGCTGCTCGCCGCCTGGCAGGGCCTCGCCGGGTTCGAGGGACGGTCCTCGATCCGCACGTGGCTGTACCGGATCGCCACCAACCGGTGTCTCAACGCGCTGCGCTCGGCCCGCCGACGCCCGGCCCAGCAGTGGACCATCCCCGAGGTCGAACCGCCCGAACCGACCCGGCTCGGCGAGGTCGTGTGGCTCGAGCCCTATCCGGACGCCCTGCTCGAAGGGGCGATCGCCGCGCCGCTCGGCCCGGAGGCACGCTACGAACAGTCGGAGGCCATCTCCCTGGCCTTCGTGACCGCGCTGCAGGTCCTGCCCGCCCGCCAGCGCGCCGTGCTCATCCTCCGCGACGTCCTCGGATACCACGCCGACGAGGTGGCCGACCTGGTCGACTCGACGGTCGACTCGGTCAACAGCGCCCTCAAGCGGGCCCGGGCCAGCCTGCAGCGCCGCCTGCCCCCGACCGGCGAAGGCGAACCGCCCCCGCGCCCGACTCACCTGCCGAGCAGGCCCTCGTGTCCAGGTTCGTCCACGCCTACGGCTCGGGCCAGATCGACGTGGTCGTCGACCTGCTCACCGCCGACGCCTCGCTCTCGATGCCGCCGATCCCGCTCGAGTACGAGGGCCGCGACGCGGTGGCCGAGTTCTTCGCCGGCGTCGCCCTGCGGCCGGGCCGGCGGTTCGACCTCGTGCCGACGAGAGCCAACGGTCAGCTGGCGTTCGGGCTCTACCTTCGCTCCCCCAGCGCGGGCCCCCGCCACGGGACCGGGCTCGACGTCCTCACCCTCGCCGGCGACCGGATCCGGGCCATCACCCACTTCGACAAGAGCGTGCTCCCGTCGTTCGGGCTGCCGCGATCGCTCCCCGGCCGGTGACCCGGGTCGGGGGAAGCCGACCGCCCCGGTCGTGCCGACCGGTCAGACGTAGTCCTTCTTCCTGAGCCACGACAGCGCGAACCAACCCCAGATCGGTGGCAGGTACGACGTGCACACCCGGGCCGTGAACGTGGCGGCCACCGCCTCGCCCTCGGGGATCCCGGCCGCGGTGAAGCCGGCGATCAGCCCGGCCTCGATCACCCCCATCCCGCCCGGCACCGGGCGCCACGCCGCCGACGAACGAGGCGACGCAGTTGATCACGATCGAGCTCCAGCAGCGGCAGCGACCCGCCGTAGGCGTGCAGCGCGGCGCCGAGGACCATGGCGTACAGCACCTGCGACGCGAGGTTCCCGCCGAACAGCTGCACGGCCTTGCGCGGGGTGGCGAGGATGCCGTGGACGTTCTCCCACGCCGCACGGATCTGAGTCTCGACCACGGTGCGGAGGCGCCGCCGCAGCGCTGGGACCAGGAGCAGGACCGCCACGGCGACGACCACGAGGAGCGACCACGGCGACAGCCCAGCCGGGGACGCCCGTCGCCGCCGAGCGACAGGTCGAACGGAGTCGCCGGTCACGATCAGGCCGATGCAGATCAGGACCACCTGCACGATGAACCCGCTGACCGAGTTCAGGATGCCGGAGCTGACGGCCACCGCCGGTTTGAGGCCCTGCTTCTGGAAGAAGCGGATGACCAGGGTGGCGTTGCCGGCCGTGCCCCCGACGAGCCCGGTGAACGCGTTGGCGAACTGGACGCCGATGACCGGCCCGAACGGGAGGCGGGCCGACACCGCGCCGAGCATGGCCACGGCCTGGGAGATCTGGGGCAGCTGGCCGATCACGAAGGCCAGCAGCGACCCACCCCCAGATCGCCCCGGCGAAGATGTCGCCCATGGCGGCGACGCCGGCGAGCTGCGCGACGAGGAGGTAGACGCCGAGGGCGAACGCGGCCGCCAGCACGACCGAGCTCAGCGGGAAGCGGTGCAGCTCGGCGGGCTTGGGTGGCTCGACGCCGGTGAGCGCCGCGCCGGCGTCGCGCAGGCCGGCTCAGGAGCGCCTTCGGCGTCGGTGACGTGGCGCTTGGCCGCGCCGGTCAGCGCCGTCGGCTCGAGGAAGGCCAGCAGGTCGACGAGGTCGTCGGCGCGGAGCGCCCGGTGGGCGGCCGCCAGCGCCCGGTCCTCGCCCACGACCTCGGCGCTGCGTGGCGAGGAGCTGCACGCGGTCGAGCCGCAGGCGGGCGTCGGAGGCCGACGGGGCGGCGTCGTCGAGGCCGACGAGCCCGGTCGTCCCGGCGTCGTCGAGCACGACGTTCCCCACCCAGGGGTTGCCGTGGGCGATGCGCCCGTCGTGCAGCCGGCCCAGGTTCGCCCACGCGTCGTCGAGGACGGCGTCGGTGACCCGCTCGGGCTCCACGTCGGATGAGCCGCACGCCCGGTGGGTTCCGCACCGCCAGGACGGCGTCGTCGCGCCAGCCCGCCAGGCCGACCGCGACGACGTCGGGCACCCGGGCACCGGTCCGGCCGGCGAGCAACAGCACGTAGGCCGGTGCTCGACCTGGTGCTCGCGGGTCAGCGTCAGCGTCGGTCCGGAGTCCTTGTACCAGACGAACCGCCAGGCCTGGGCGAACAGCCGGGCGTCGGTCGCGTCGCGCCCCACCACCTCGATCGTCAGGTCGCCGTCCACCCCCGCCGTGTAGCTGGTGCCGCCCCAGTGCTGCTCCGGGGCGAGGCGCAGGCCGGTCGGCATCGACACCGAGGTCGCGCACCGAGTCGGCCACCTGGTTGGTGGACGGTGTCGCCGCCGGGGAGCCGAAGCACAGGTGGGCGACGGCGGCCGCGCCCCACGCGAGCACGAGGCTGGCGATCACCGCGCCCGGAAGCCCCTCGGGCAGCGCCGCGGCGCGCGAGGGCGCTCAGCCAGAACGCCGTCTCGATCAGGCGGCGGGCGGGGCGGGTCAGGTACGGCCGCGAGGCCCACAGCCCCGCCGCGCCGGCCGCCATCAGCACCACCGGGAAGTCGGGGGTGCGGCCGTTGAGCGCCCGGACCGCGTCGGACAACGACTCGGGCACGTCCACCGCGGCCGAGAGCAGGGCGCCCACGGCCGACGCCACGCCGGCCGCGACGAGCTGCGTCACCAGCAGGCGGTGACGCCGGGCCACGAGGGCGGTGACGAGCAGCACGCCCGCCACGATCGGCGTGAAGAGGTAGAGGACCTCCCACACCGGTTCGAGGCCGCCGGGCAGGCTCGCGAACACGTCGAAGACGGCCGACTCGATCCGGGTGAGTGTCCGTCGCGCCGAACGCCGCCAGCGACGACCACCGCGGCGGCGATGCCCACGCGGACGATGTCGCTGGGACGCCGGCGGACGTGGCCCTCGGCGACGATCCCGAACACGGACGAGCCCCAGCCCCGATGCACCGCCGACCTGGCGACGGCGTGCGCGTCCGCCGGGTCACCGGGTGGCACCTCCGCCGGGTCCTCGAGGTCGGTGTCGGTGGTCACGGACGGCGTCCGGATCCCGGCCTCAGAGGCCGAGCAGATGGGGCGCTCGGCACAGCCCACGCGGGGGGATTTGGTGGTCGACCCCCAGCTCCACAGCCGGCCGACAGGCAGCACGCGAGCGGCAACCCGAGACGGCGTGACCTATCCGCGTACGTTCTCAGGCGCCCGAGTGCGGTCTGCATGGCACGCCACCTCCCTTTCTCCCCCGGCGAACGATCGAGGTGCACGGCGATCATGCCGCGCGGGCGCCGCCGACGTCGTCATGCGGACGGCACGAACCTCGGCGAGGGGGTCCTCCGTGCGGCGTCGGGCACAGGCGCGACGCCGCGCGTCCGTGAGCCCGGAGATCACGTGACCCCGATGCGCTTCCGGTAGCCCGAGGGTGTCTCGCCCGTCACGGCCCGGAACGACCGGGCGAACGCGCCCGGGCTGTCGAACCCGACCCGGGTGGCGACGTCGAGCACCGTCGGCCCGGGCTCGGACAGCAGCGCCATCGCCCGGAGCATGCGGCTGTGGAGCAGGTACTGCCGCCACGTCATGCCCGTGGCAGCGGCGAACCGCCGCCGCAGCGTCCGCTCCGACCAACCCACGGCCCGTCCCACCGCGGCCGCGGTGACCGCGTCGAGGTGCTCACCCGTGTAGCGCATGACCTCGGACACGAGGGGGTCGGGGCTCGTGGGGAGCGACAGCGGCATCTCGTGGTCGAGCAGCTCGGCGACGATGAGGGCCAAGGCGCCGAAGAAGGCGTCGGCGGTCGCATCGCTGACGGGACGCAGGATCGGCCAGCGAGCGCCGTACACGATCATCTCGCGGACGACCGGCGCGGCCGGCAGCACCCGAGCTCGGTCCTGCACGCCCGGCACCATCTCGGGGGCGAAGAACACCGAGACCGTGCGCACCTGCCGGAGGATGGAGCGGTGCGCGAGCCCCGCAGGGATCCACACGGCCTGCTGGGGCGGCAGGAGGTGGTGGGCGGCTCGGGTCTCGACCTCCACCACGCCCGCGAACGCGTACTGGAGCTGGTGGAGGTCGTGCGTGTGCCAGTCGGCCACCAGGTCGTCGGCGTCCATCGGGTAGGTGCCCGCCCGCACCGGCGTGGCCAGCCCGAAGTCGACCGCCCGGGACGTGGCCGGTGACGCGAGATCGTTGGCCGGATGCGCGGCGACGGTCACGGGCACCGAGCGTACAAACGTCCCCATGAGCACGAGCGAGCACGACGACACCGTCCGCCGGTCCTTCCGGCGCCAGACCGGCCTCTTCGAGGGCGACGACTCCCCCTTCGCCCGGCGCGTCGAGTCGCCGAACGCGTGGCTGGAGCCCCTCCACCCCTCGATGGTCGTCCTCGACGTCGCCTGCGGTGCGGCCCACGCCGCCGAGCAGGTGGCGCCGGCCGTCCACCAGGTGGTGGGCGTCGACCTGACGCCGGAGCTCCTCGTCCTGGGCGCCCGCCGCCTGCGCGAGGCGGGCGTCGCCAACGTGCTGCTGCACCGGGGCTCTGCCGCAGACCTGCCGTACGTGGACGAGTCCTTCGACGTGGTGTTCTGCCGCAGCGCCCTCCACCACTTCGGCGACCCGGCCCGAGCCCTGGCGGAGATGGCCCGGGTGTGCCGGCGGGCCGGGCGGGTGGTGGTGTCGGACGTCGTCGTGCCCGACCCCGCGATCGCGGCCCGCGACACGTACGACGCCGTGCACCGCGCGCTCGACCCCTCCCACGGGCGGGCCTTCACCGCCGCCGAGGTCGTCGACCTCCTCGCGGCCACGGTCGGGACCGTGGGCCGGGTCGAGCGGCGCGATCCGGGCACGCTCCCGCTGGCGGCGATCATGACCGAGGTGGCCGACCGTGATGCGGTCGTGCGCGCCCTGGAGCGTGAGATCGACGGCGGCCCGACCACCGGCTTCCTCCCGGCGCGGGTCGAGGGCGAGCTCACGGTGTCGTTCGCCAGCGTCGTCGTCCACGCAGCACCCCGACCGATCGGTGGACCCGACGACGCCACGTCCTGACCTCACCGCGTCCTGGTGGCGGCGTGGTCTCCCGCTGCGGGTGACCGCGCAGACGTACTCTCGGCCCCATGGCGAAGGCACACCACGAGCCCGAGTCGGGCGAGACGGCGCGGGTCCCGAAGAAGATCTACGAGCACGAGCTGCTCCGCCTGCAGGGTGAGCTCGTGAAGATGCAGCAGTGGGTGCGCGCCGAGGGCCAGCGCCTGGTCGTCATCTTCGAAGGGCGCGACGCGGCGGGCAAGGGGAGTGCGATCAAGCGGGTCACCGCGTACCTCAACCCGCGGTTCGCCCGCATCACGGCGCTGCCGGCGCCCACCGAGCGCGAGCGTGGGCAGTGGTACTTCCAGCGCTACGTCGATCACCTGCCGACGGCGGGGGAGATCGTGCTCTTCGACCGCTCCTGGTACAACCGCGCCGGCGTCGAGCACGTGATGGGCTTCTGCACGCCCGAGGAGTACTACCGCTTCCTCAAGCAGTGCCCGATCTTCGAGCGCCTCCTCGTCGAGGACGGGGTGCTGCTGCGCAAGTACTGGTTCTCGGTCAGCGACGGCGAGCAGGAGCGCCGGTTCCACGACCGGCTCGACGACCCGCTCCGGTCGTGGAAGCTGTCACCGATGGACCCGCAGTCGATCCTCCACTGGGAGGACTACTCGCGCGCCAAGGACCAGATGATGGTCCACACCGACATCCCCGAGTCCCCGTGGTTCGTGGTCGAGAGCGACGACAAGCGGCGCGCCCGCCTCAACATGATCGCCCACCTGCTCAGCACCCTCGACTACCACGCCGTCGCCCAACCGTCGACGAAGCTCCCGAAGCGGCCTGAATCGTCGGGCTACGTGCGCCCGCCCCGCACCGAGCAGCACTACGTGCCCGACCACGCCGCCGCGCTCCTCGCCTGACCGGCCAGATCGAGACGGTGGCCGCCTCGACGCGGGCAGGGCTACCGGAACAGGGACTCGCGCCGGCGGAGGATCGCGCACAGCGTCTCGTTGTGCGGGGTGTCGATCCCGAGCTCGCGACCCAGCTCGACGACCGCGCCGTTGATGACGTCGACCTCTGAGGGCCGGCGGGCGAGGTGGTCCAGGCGCATCGACGGGCTGGCGTCGGGGATGGTGCTGGCGAACTCGGTCACGTAGCGGATCGGGTCGTCGAAGCGGAAGGGCACGCCCTTCGCCCGGCCGACCCGCCACGCCTCGGTGGTGCACCCGAGGGCGACCGCCCACGCCTCGGGGTCCGCCATCAGCTCACCGACCGTCACGTCGAACGCCGCGGTCGGAGCGCTGAGCGTGACGTTGCAGAGGAACTTCTCCCACACCATCAGCTCGATGTCCTCGAACGCCGTGACGTTGAAGCCCGCGTCGCGCCACACCTGCTCGATCCGCCGCACCCGCTCGGTCACGCCACCGTGCATCTCACCGATGCGGATCAGCCGCATGCCGTGGTGGTGCACCTGCCCCGGCTGCGGGATCGACGACCCGAAGCCCTCGGCGATGCCGATCACCACGTGGTCGGTCGGGGACCTGGCGGGCCACCCGCTCGCCGGCGCCGAGGCCGTTCTGGAACGCCATCACGACGTCGTCGGGGCGGAGCAGCGGGGCGACCTGCGCCGCGACGTCCTCGACGTCCGCCGCCTTCGTCCCGATCACCCACAGGTCGCAGGGGCCGGCGTCGCGCCGGCTTGTGCCCGGTGCGATGCCGGCGCACCACGTAGGTGCCGCTGGCGCCGGAGACCGCCAGCCCGTCACGTGCGATGGCGTCGACGTGCTCCTGCCAGATGTCGATCGCCCAGACCTCGTGACCGGCGCGTGCCGAGCAGCCCGGCGTACACCGAGCCCATCGCTCCGGTTCCGACGATCGCGACCTTCATCCGCCCTCCTCGAGCAACGCGGCCTCCAGGGAGAACAAATGACCTACCACACCCCGGGCGAGCAGGATGAATCCAGCGACCCCCTTCGCCCCGTTCCGCCCCGGTGCCGTCCCCCAGGCCCGACCCCCGGTCCCGACCCCCGGTCCCGCCCCCCCGCCCATCCCGACCCGAGGCAATAGGTTCCGGAAGGTCACGGACGAGGCGATGGGTTCCACATCCGGAACCCTGGCCTCATCCTCGCCCGGACGGAACCTATTGCCTCGCCAGAACGGAACCCCGTGCCTCGGGTGAGGGGAACCCATTGCCTCGCGTGGGCTACAGGGCGAGCCGTTCGTGTTGGTCTGCGGGCGCCTCGATCTCGGCGAGCGCGTGGCGCAACAGGTCCTCCAGCTCGGCTTCGATCGGCGAGCCCGCGAGGTTCTCGGCCTCGTCCGGGTCGCCGTCCACGTCGTAGAGCAGGTGGTGGCCGTCGGTGCGCCCCATCCCCCAGAACGGCAGCGTGTCGGCCGGGCCGAAGGGCTGGCGGATCACGGGCACGTCGGAGCCGGGCATGAAGTCGAGCTCGGCCCGCCGGTCGGGTCGGGGCAGTCGCAGGTCGGGCAGGGCGTGGATCGGCATGGTCGACCAGCGGTTGGACCACATCGACAACGGCCGGTTCCCGGGCTGGGGCGAGCGGACGTACTTGTGGTGCCCGTCGATCAGCTGGACGCCGCGGCCCCACACCCCGGTGAGCACCCAGTCGCGGACCGATGTCGCTTCGCCGGTGACGAGCGGTGCGAGCGAGGCTCCGTGGGTCCGGTGCTCGGGCGTGACGTCGAAGACGTCGCACAGGGTGGCGTGGATGTCGACGCTGGTGGTGAGCGCGTCGACCGTTCCGGCGGGGCGGCCCGGCCAGGCGATCAGCATGGGGATGTGGCCGAGCGGCTGGTAGATCGGCACGTTGGGCTTTCCGAACAGGTCACGCTCGCCGAGGTAGTGACCGTGGTCGGTGCAGAGGATGACCGCGGTGTCGGCCCACAGGTCCTGGCGGTCGAGCTCGTCGAGGACCGTGCCGAGCCAGTGGTCGATGAAGCTGAGCTTGGCGCCGTAGTTCGCCCGGATGTGCGCCGCGGTGCGGGCGTCGAGCTGCCCCGAGGCCACCGCGTCGGTCGTGTACGGCGGCCAGATCACCTTCGGCCCCTCCCAGTCGGGGTCGTAGCGCGACATCCACGGCTCGGGCACGTCGAAGGGCTCGTGCGGATCGAACTCGTCGACGAAGAGCAGGAACCGCTCGGCGGCCGGCGCCTGCTGCGCCAGCCACCGGGTGGCCTCTGCCATGGTGCGGGCGCCGGGGAAGTCGCCCTCGTCGCGGAACCACGTGCGGCTGGTGTCGTAGTTGTGGTGGATCCAGCCCTCGCGCGCCGGCAGCGCGGGTGCCCCGGTCCACGTCGGATCGGGTGCGGTTCGCCACGGGTCGCCCTCGTGGCCCCGCACGTACTCCCAGCCGGCGAAGTCGGCGTGGTAGTTCTCGCCGCCGGTCTCGAACAGGTGCGGGTGGTCCGACACCAGCATCGTCGTGACCCCGGCGGACCGCAGGTGGAACGTGATCGGGTCCTCCCACAGCTCGATCGACCCCCACGGCCGCCACAGGAAGTCGAGCGCGCCGCAGAGGATGTCGTGGCGAGCCGGCATGCACGGCAGGGACCCGGTGTAGTGACGGTCGAACCGCAGCGACCGGGCCGCGAGCCGGTCGAGGTTCGGCGTGTCGAACTCGGTGGAGCCGTAGGCACCGAGGAGGTGGCGGTTGAGGCTGTCGAGCAGGATCACCACGACGTTGCGGGGCTGGCTCATGGACCCATCATGTCCGCCCCTCGACGTCGTCACGCCGACCACCCGATCAGTGGCTCGACCGCCCGGCCGAGCACCTCGGCCCGCTCCCCCGCGACGCCCGTGCGCTCATCCGGCCCCGAAGCGCGCCGCGGCGAAGGCGGGGCAGCGCAACGACTCGTCGACGATGTCGTCGGGGGCGAGCGGGTCGTCCACCTCGGCCGGGGTGGGGCCGTGCCGGTCGGCCAGCCGCTCGAGGAGCGGCCAGTCGAAGCCGTACACGTCCGCCGCGTTGCGCCCGACCAGCAGGCGGACCTCGTCCTCGGGGACGCCGGCGAACGCCAGGCGCAGGTGCTGCCGCGAGTACGGCCAGCACCCCTCGAGGTGGGGGTAGTCGCTCCCCCACATGATCCGGTCGACGCCGACCTGGTCGCGCAGGCCGACCTCGTGGCGGCGGATGAAGCTGGAGCCGACGTGGCACTGGCGCTGCCAGTACTCCGACGGCGACAGCGACAGCTGCTCGATGGCGCCCGGCGCCGAACTTCGCCTCCTGCGATCCGTCCGCCCCGCCGGCGCCCGACAGGCGGCCCCGGTAGTAGTCGAGGCGGGTCAGCTCCTCGGGGATCCACGCCGTGCCCTGCTCGGTGAACACGAACTGCAACGTCGGGTGGCGCTCCATCACCCCCGAGTAGATGAGGTGCCACAGCGCCCGGTGGGCCCACCACGTCACCTCGAGCAGGAACATCATCTGCGCCGACGGGTACGGGCCCATGTCGGGCACGGCGCTGCCGCTGTGGTGGGTGACCGGCATGCCGAGGTCCTCGCACGCGTCCCAGATCGGCTCGTAGTCGGGGGCGTACAGCGGCGGCACGCCCGACCCGGGCGGCGCGCCCGGGCAGCAGGATCCCGCCGGTGAGCCCGTTGGCCTTGGCCCACTCGATCTCGCGCACCGACGCGTCGACGTCGTGCAGCATGATCTGGGCGATGCCGGCGCGGCGGCCCGGCGCCTCGGCGCAGAAGTCGGCCAGCCAGCGGTTGTGCGCCTGCAGGCCGGCCCAGCGCCGCTCGAGGTCGCCGTCGGTGGCGCCGGGCGGCTGGTCCACCAGCGAGACCTTGGGGAAGAACGGCGGCACCGTGTTGGGGAAGACGACCTCGGCGACGACGCCGTCCGCCTCCATCTCGCGCAGCCGCCGGTCGGAGCTCCAGTTGCGATCGGCGTCGGCGCCGACGGTGTCGTCGTAGGGGTTCTCGAACTCGGCGGCCCAGCGGTCGAAGTCCTCGTGGTACCGCGACGCCAGGTACGGCTTGTAGCCCGGCGATGCTGCGCGCCGCCGTGGCAGTCGGCCGAGATCACGACGTACCGGTCAGTGGTCGCGCCCATGGCAGCCTCCCGTCGATGGTCCTGTCGTGGTGGTGGTCGTGATCATGGTGGCGTCGCGGTCATGACGGCCGCGGTCCGCCGCGATGGCCGGGCCATCGGCTGCCGCCGATGACGTCGACGAACGGCCAGAAGGCGTCGGGGTCGAGCGGTCCGGCGTTCGACGAGCCGGCGCGCCGTCGGTCGCTGGGTGACCAGCTGGGCACGACCGGGCTCGCAGACGGGGAGATGCCGCGCGATCGGGTCCCACGGGCTGTCGCGCAGCACGAGGTCGCCGTCGACGTCCTCGACGTGGCGCGGCTCGAAGGTCGTGGCCACGTCGACGACGTGCGGCGGGAAGTCGTACGCGCCCTCGGCGCCGCCGATGGCGCGCGAGTACTTGGTCCACCACTCGTGCTCGACGACGTCGCCGTCGCGGGGCTCGGCCTCGCCGGTCGACCGTGCCCGTGAACTCGACGAACGTGTAGCCCTGGTGGCTGGCCCGCGCCGTGACCCGGTCGCCGAAGCGGAAGTAGGCGATGTCGCACAGGAACTTGGGCTGCCCGTTGGTCTCGCCGCTGACGTGGACGGCGGCCTCCTGGTCGATGCCGAGCCCGAGGTTGTACTGGCCGGCGACGCCCTGCCAGGCCGCCGCGACCTTCACGCTGACGCCGTACTCGGGCTCGTCGAGCACCGGCACGCAGTAGAAGCCGACGGTGACGACGGGCTCGAGCGGTTCGAGCCCGGGCGGCAGCAGCGCCGCCACCCCGGCCGGGTCGGTGGTGTAGGTGACGACGAGCTTGGGCCAGCCGGCGATCTCGCCCGGTCGGTTCATCGGGTGCGTCGGTCATCGGTCGCTCGCTTCGGTCGCTCGGGCCGGATCGGTCGGACGCCGGGCACGTGGTGGTCGACGACCGCCCGCAGGGTGGCGGCGGTCAGGGCGTCGAGGTCGGGGTCGGCCTCGAGCGCCGTGCGGGTGTCGGGGGCGACGGGCGCGTCCGAGCCGGCCCACAGCGCGCCCGAGCGGTAGGCCTCGGGGAACCGGGACGGGTCGCGCAGCGCCAGGACCAGGGCGCCGGTCACGACCACGAGGATCGCCCGCACGGCGTCGGCGCAGGCCTCGCCGACCAGGCCCGCGGCTTCGACCTCGGCGACGAGCGCGGCTTCGAGGTGGTGCAGCAGCAGCGCATCCATGCCCGCCTGGTGCGCCAGCGACGTGATGGCCCGGTGCTCGATCGCGCCCGTGTAGATGTGGAAGGCGGCGGAGAACACCCGATCCCGCGCGGTGGCGCCCTCGACCGGCCGGTCGGCGAGGCGCTCGGCCTGGGCGCGGACGACGGCGGCGACGAGCTCGTCGCGGCTGCCGACGTGCCAGTAGATCGTGGGCGTGCCCACGTCGAGCTCGGTGGCCAGCCGGCGCATGGTCAGCGCCGCCGGCCCGTCCCGCACCACGAGGTCGAGCGCGGCCGCCACCACGTCGGCGCGGTCGAGCCCCGTCCGGCGACCCGGACCGGGATCGCCCCGGTCCCCCTGGTCGACCTCGGCGGGCGGTGCCGCCGCGGGCGTCGTGGCCGTCTTCCGCATCTGGCGGTTGTGCTCCCCCCGGACGTCTGTAACAGTGTCATAGTGGCACGTGACGATCGTCACGGCAACACGTGACACGAACGTCACGACGCAACACACGGAACGGCAAGGGGGGCCAATGTCCGATCCCGTCGACGGCATCGACCAGAGCGACGCCCCGTACGTCATCGTCTCGTCCGACACCCACGCCGGGCCTGCTTCGTCGAGGACTACCGCGAGTACCTCGAGTCCGTCGGTGCACGCCGAGTTCGACGAGTGGCTGGTCACCCGCCACCAGCACCGGGCCATGGTCGAGGAGCTCAACGGCGCGTACGTCGAGCAGTGGGAGCGCGAGAACGAGATCGGGCTGCGGGGCGCCTTCGACCCCGCCGTCCGCGACAAGGTGCTCGACGCCGACGGCGTCGCCGGCGAGGTGATCTTCGCCGACGGCGACTCGGTCACCGGCATGGAGGCGCCGCCCTTCGGCGCCGGGCTGCAGGCCGGGCATGATCACCGACCCCCGGCTCGCCTGGGCCGGCGCCCGCGCCCACAACCGCTGGCTCGTCGAGTTCTGCGCCACCAACCCGCCGCGGCGCGCCGGCGTCGCGCTCGTGCCCGATCACCCACGGCGTCGACGAGGCCGTCGCGCGAGATCGAGGCGCTCGCCGGCAAGCCCGGCATCAAGGGGATCATGATCCCGACGATGTGGCACGACAAGCCGTCGTACGGGCACCCGTCCTACGACCCGGTGTGGGCGGCGTGCGCCGAGGCCGGGCTCGTGGTGCACACCCACTCGGGCGAGGCCGACACCGCCGGCCTACAACGAGAACATGGCCCAGTTCATGCTCGAGGTCGCGTTCTGGACCCACCGGCCCGCTGTGGCAGCTGCTGCTCGCCGGCAAGTTCGACCAGTTCCCGAACCTCAAGTACGCGCCGGTCGAGTGCGGGTCGTGGTGGGTCGGCGACCTGCTGTTCAAGACCGACGTGATGTTCGGCGGCACGAACTGGAAGGTCAAGAAGATGTCCTCGCAGACGAAGGGCCTGATCGAGCGGCTGCCGTCGGAGTACTTCGGCACCAACGTGTTCATCGGGGCGTCGGCCATGAGCAAGCCCGAGATCCGCCGCCGCTACGCCAACGGCCTCGACGCCCTCATGTGGGGCACCGACTACCCGCACCCCGAGGGCACCTGGCCCAACACCGTCACGCGGCTCGTCCACCGACTTCCGCGCAGGTCCCGGTCGAGGAGACCCGCCTGCTGCTCGGGCTCAACGCGGTGCGCTGCTACGACCTCGACCTCGACGCCCTCTCCGCGATCGCCGCCGACATCGGGCCCGACGCCCGACGCAGCTCAACCAGGACCTCGACCGGCGCACGCCGCCCGACGCGATCCGCGAGGCCCGCTTCTGGTTCGACGACTACGGCATCGAGTGGAAGGGCTGAGGGTGGCGACCGAGCGACGCGGCGCCGCCGCTGCAGCTCGACGGCGCCGTCGCCGTCGTCACCGGCGGCGCGGGCGGCATCGGGCGGGGCATCGTCGGCGCGCTGCTGCGGCGCGGCGCGACGGTGGTGATCGCCGACGTCGAGGCCGGCGCCGTCGAGGCCGCCGTCGACGACCTGCGGCCGCTCGGGCCGGTGTCCGGTCACCAGGTCGACATCACCGACGAGGACGCCGTCGCCGACCTGGCCGACGCCGTCTACGACGCCCACGGCGCGGTCGACCTGCTGTTCAACAACGCCGGCGTCACCTCGGGCGGCGGCGGCAAGCCGTGGCAGCAGGAGCCGAACGACTGGCGCTGGTGCTTCGGCGTCAACGTGTTCGGCACGGCGATCTGCACGTCGACGTTCGTGCCCCGGATGATCGACGGCGGGCGAGCCCGGCCAGGTCGTGAACACGTCGTCGGGCGACGGCGGCTTCGCACCGGTGCCGACGGCGTCGGTCTACGCGGCGTCCAAGGCCGCCGTCAGCTGCTTCACCGAGTCGCTGCACCACAACCTCGTGTCCGAGGGCACCGCGCTGCGGGCGTCGGTCTTCTACCCCTCGGGCGGGCTGCTCCGCACCGGCCTGTTCACCGCGGCCCGCAACCGGCCCGAGCACCTCGCCCGCCGCGGCGCGGCCACGGGCCGCACGAGCATGACGTTCGACGAGATGAAGGAGATGCTCGCCGAGGCCGGGCGCGACGTCACCGAGGCCGACCTCGACGAGCTCGGCGACTTCGCCGTCACCGAGGCCGCGGCCCGCCGCTACATCATCGCCCGCGACCTCGACGCACACCGTCGACCTGCTCCACCGCCGCGCCGACGCCATCGGCCGCCGCGAGGTCCCGCCCCACCACGGCATGCCGTTGTAGGGCCGTTCCCCCGACACGGCCCTCGGGCGGATCATCCGATCCGGGTGACGACCGGCGAGGGAATCGCGGCGACGGTGTCCGCGCCCTCGACGGCCGGGGGACGTTCCGGAGGGAGGGCGACGCGGTGGCTGACGGGGTTCCGGTCGAGGGGTCGCCGGCGGACGTGCCCCGCCGGTGGCTGCCGGTGCCGGCGGGTGTCGCGGCGGTTCGCCGGTGAACCCGTGGTGGTTCACCGTCGCGGGCGTGGGGCTCGTCATCGTGTCGGCGTCGGTCGCCGTCGCCCGCAGGCCGACGATCAGCGCCGCCGAGAAGCGGGTGTTCCACGCGCTCAACGGTCTGCCCGACGGCCTGCTCCCGCTGCTCTGGTTGCCGATGCAGCTCGGCAACCTCGTGGTCGGCACGGTCGCGGGATGGGTCGTCGCCGTGGTGGACGGCGACCTCACGATCGCCATCGGTGTGACCCTGGCGGCGGTGCTGAAGCTGGTGATCGAGCGGATCGTCCGCCACGAGGTGGCGGACGAGATGGCCGTGCGGCAACGGCCCGGAACGAGCCAGGAGGGGGCGGTGCTGCGCGGCGGGGACGTGCCGGCGGCCGGCCCGAGCTTCCCGTCGGGGCACGTCATCCTCGTCGCCGCCGTCGGCACCGTCGTCGCTCCGGCCGTGCCGAGCGTGTGGTGGTGGGTGCCCGCCCTCGCCATCGCCCTGGTGGCGCTCGGCCGGGTCTACGTCGGCGCCCACAACCCCCTCGACGTGACCGCCGGCCTGGGCGCCGGGTTGGTGCTCGGCGGCGTGATCGCGGCGTTCGTGACCTGAGGGGTCCCGCCTCACCGGGGGATGCCGCCCAGGCAGCCCATTGGCCACGGCCCGCCGATCAGCCGCGCCGCGCAGGCGACAGCCGAGTTCTGGAACGAGCACCGGGGCGGCATCGGGGGCCGGCCGATCGAGATCGTGACGTGCGAGACAGGCGGTGACCCGGCCGGGGCGACCGACTGCGGGAACCGGATGGTCGAGGAGAACGTCGTCGCCGTCGTCTTCAGCAACTCCGGGGTCGGCGACTCGGCCTGGGAGCCCTTGCACCAGACGGGCATCCCCACGATGTTCTTCCAGACCAGCGGCGACGCGGTGACCCGCGACCCGGACTCGACGTTCGTGCTCGTCAACCCGCTCCCCGCGGTGTTCGGCCCCCGCCGCGGCGGCCGAGGGCGTCGACGCCGACAAGGTGGCGTTCGTCGTCATCGACGTGCCCGTCGCGGTCGT
>CAVZUI010000001.1:0-367853 GCA_963778415.1 uncultured Acidimicrobiales bacterium | reverse complement strand
GACAGGTCGTCCGGACGCGCCGGGTCGCGGGCAGTAGTGCCGCCAGGGCGGGTTCGATGTGGCGCAGCGATCGCGACACCTCAGGCTCGTTGCGGAACCGGCGACCGAGGAATCCCTCGGGGCTGCGCAGATAGGCGAGAGCCGGACCCCAGTCGATAACGGTCTCGACCCAGATGCGGCAGAACTGGTGCAGCCGCTCGGCCGGCTGCTCGCTGAGCGACGTCGAGACCGTTCGATGCTCGACGTCATCGATGAATCCGGCGACGAACGAGAACGCCACGTGATCGGCCGACTCGAAGTGTCGGTAGGCGGTCGCGGTGGAGACGCCCGCTGCAGCGGCGACGTCGCTGAGCGTGAACGGGGTCTCAGCAGCGAGAAGCTCGCCGGCGGCATGCAGCAGCCGTGCATGCGTCCGCACGGAATCGCTTCTCAGCGAACTGACTGCTGCATGTTGCGACGGCCACGTCGACTTGACCACCGGTCGCTTGGGGTCGTGCGCCTTCCTGGTCATGCAGGGATTGTCGGACACCGTCGGGCCGGCGAGCGGTGACTCGAGCTCATGCGATCAGCTTGCGCAGGCGCTGCAGCTGCTCACGTCCCGTCCGCAGGGCACGCAGGCGGTCGAGCACCGCGATGACCTCGTCGAGGGGAGGACCGCTGGACGAGAGATCGGCGAAGCGGTCGGGAGGAGTCGCGGCGGCGGGCCGCTCGAGGAACGGCTTGACGAGCTGCTGGTGATGGTACGCGTAGGCGGCTCCGTGGGCCCGGCAAACGGCCAGGAAGCGTTCCGCGTTCGCGCGTAGCTGCGGGGTCAGGCCTGCCTCGGCTTCGGTCTCGAAGCGTTCGAGCAGCGTGCCGGCTTTGCTGAGCTCTCGCAGCGCGGTCTGGTCGTCCGGTGGGACGAACGGGATCTTCTCGGCAACGATCGACGCGTAGAAGGGGTCGTCGATGTCGCAGAGCCCGAGTCGCACGTCGATCGTGTTGATGGCCGAGAAGTCGCCTGCGTTGGCGCCTCGCTGCATCGCATCGCCGACGCGACAGGGCTTGAAGTACGGGCGTACGTTGCGGAAGAACCGGTCGACAGAGACCTCTCGGGAGATCCTCTGATGGAACGCAAGCACATCTTCGAGCGCCGCACGTGCGACGTCCAGCAGATGGCCGGCCATCGGGCTCGACACCCCCAGGGGCGGGATGTGCCCGAGCGCCGCGGCAGCTCGCTCGTAGGCCATGACCCCGAGCGCGTTCGAGCTCTACAAAGGTGACCTCGTCGGCGAGCGCGGTGAAGGTGCGAAACCGATCCTCACGGGCCGTGTTGAAGAACGCTTGGTGAGCGAACACGTACCGCGGGGCGACCTCCATCGTGTCCGCCACGCGCTGCGCCACCTTCCAGACGGGCGCCAGCACGCCGGGGGCCTCAACCTCGTGGCGACGGCATGCCCCCAGCACGAACCCGACCATGCCGAGGAGCTCGTAGCGGTCGGCGATGCGCTCGGGGAGCGCGTCCACCGCCGCCGCGTGAGCCGCCCCCTCGTGGAGGATCACCCGCTTGTGTGGCCCGAGCGCCGGGTCGTCGAGAAACTCGACGCCCGCCGCGAAGTACGCCTCCTCGAGGGCAGTGTTGTGCTCGATGAAGGTTGACCTCAGCCAGGTGTCCAGGCGGGTGACGGACTCGTTCACAGCGCCCTAACCCCATCGAGCATCCGCTCGACATCCGCGTCGTCGGCGTAGCGCATCAGGCCGGCTGGCACCGCGCCCCGTAAGCCGTGCCGTGCCAAGGGTTCTGCCGCGACGCCAGGGACATGAGAATCAGTTCTCATGTCTGAACCGTACGGTGGAGCTCGTGCCTCGTCAACTCAACAACGCCCCCTCGGCGAGAGCGGGGCCGTTGACCGTGACGACCTCGCGACGACAGCTGGGTGACCGAAGGGACGGAGTGAGAATGACGATCACGCGCGGCGGGGAGCCGATAACGCAGCATCGTGTGCATGAGTACCTTGAGCGCCTCGGCATCGAGGCACCGCCGCGGCCGACGCTGGACGGGTTGCGCAAGCTCCACCGCGCCCACGTCCACCAGATCCCGTTCGAGAACCTGAGCATTCACCTTGGCGAAGAGATCGTGCTCGGGCCGGATGAGCTCCTGGCCAAGATCGTCGATCGGCATCGTGGCGGCTTCTGTTACGAGCTGAACGGCGCGTTCGCCTCCCTGCTCCGTGCCCTGGGGTACAACGTGACGCTCCTGGCCGCACGGGTGTTCAACGGCGAACAGCTCGGGCCGCCCTTTGATCACATGACCTTGCGAGTGGACCTGGATGAACCGTGGCTCGCCGACGCGGGCTTCGGCGGACAGCTTCCGATCCCCACTCCACCTGAACAGTCGAGATCGACCAGGTGGACGACGCCGGGACATTCCGAATCGTCACCGCCGGCGAGGCTGGGCTGGACATGGCCGCGACGGCGAGCCGCAGTATCGCTTCGACCTCGCGCGCCACGAGCTGCCGGATTATGACGAGATGTGCCGCTACCACCAGAGCTCACCCGAGTCGCGCTTCACCCAGAAGCACCGTGTGCTCGCTCGCCACACCCGAGGGACGGGTCACGATTCGGGGGCGGACGCTGATCGTCACCCGCGACGGCCGGCGCGAGGAACATACGTTGACGGATCGCGAGCTCGTGGTCGCCTACCGCCAGCGGTTCGGGATCGAGCTGGAGCGGTCAGTTTGGACCTGATCACGTAACGCGACGCCGCTCGCAAGACTGCCGGCGGCCAGGCCGTGGTCGAGGTCGGGTGCGCCACCGGCGAATGCGGTGCGCTGCGACCGATGAACTCGTGTCGGTCCTGGCATCACGTGAGGATGCGGCTGGCAGTACCCGGTCGCAAGGAAACGACTGGAGCGGAGACGGACGTGCGAGAGTCGACTGCGGGCAACCCTGAGGAGGCTGCCGGTGATACGCGGATGATCAGCAGTCCGCTGCCACGCCGCCGTGGCGCGGGCCGTCCGGGAGCTCCCCGACGGCGGCCCGCGCCGGTAGGTCACTCGGGTCGCGGGGGCGGCCATCGCTTTGCGAAGCTCCTCGGCGTCGTAGATCAACTCGCCTCGCACGATCTCGCCACCTCTGATCTCGAGGATCTCGGCCGAGGTCAGCACCTGACCGGGAAGCATCGCCATCTCCCAGTCGATGACCGAGCACACCGTGTCGCCGTCGGTGAACTGGCGGCGGACCCGGAACGCGGTCACGGCCGCGCCGGCCTCACGGGCCATCGTGGCGAAGCCAGCCGAGTCGGTGAAGCTCGCGATCGGGCCCTGGTAGTGCAGGTCCAGCGCGAGCGGCACGTCGCTCATGTCGCCCTTCCGGTTGATCCAGGCGTCGTAGAAGACGTCGACGATCTGTTGAGTATCCATGGGTGGTGCTCCGTTCCGGTGAGAGGTCGGACGACCTTCCAGATGCCGACCGCCTGCGAGACTCATCACCGAGATCGGGTGCTGCGATGGAAGGCGACACGATGACGGCTGCCGACCTCGAGGGGCTGTACCAGTCGGCGCGCGCCGGGCACGAGCAGTCGTTCGCCGCGCTCGTGGAACCTAACCGTGGTGCCATCCAGGTCCACTGCTACCGGATGCTGGGCTCGTTCCACCAAGCCGAGGACGCCACACAGGACACCCTGATCCGGGCGTGGCGGGCGCTGCCGTCTTACCAAGCGAGGGCGCCGTTCCTGCACTGGCTGTACAGCATCGCCACCAACACCTGCCTGATGATGATCAGGGCAGCGGGTCGACGGCCCCGCACCGTCGAGGACCTCAGCCACCTCGGCCCCTACCCGGACCGGCTGTTGGATGCGCTGCCGGACACCGGCGTCGACCCGGCCCGGGAGATCGAACACCGCGAGAGCGTGACGCTGGCGTTCATCACCAGCCTGCAACTGCTGCCGGCGACCCAACGAGCCGCGGTGATCCTCAAGGATGTGCTCGGCTTCAGCGACGCGGACATCGCAGGGACCCTGAACACCACGACGGCGGCGGTCAACAGCAGCCTGCAGCGTGCCCGAGCCCGACTCGAGGGCGCCTCCCCGCCGGCCTCGCCGCATGGGCTGAGCGAGTCAGACCGGAGCGTTCTCGCCCGCTTCGTCGAGGCCTGGCAGGCACGAGACATCGACGGTCTCACCGCTGTCCTGGCCGAGGACGCCATCCTGCGGATGCCCCCCGAACCGGTCAGGCTCGACGGGCCCCGGCAGATCGTCGGGTTCCTGTCGACCGTTCCCGCCGACGGGCGACTTGATCTCATCCCGCTCCTCCGGACCCGGGCGAACGGACAACCTGCTTTCGCGGCCTACGGGCCCGACTCCGCCGAGGACGGCGTGACCGCCTACGGCGTCATGGTGTTTCAGCTTGCCGGTCAGCAGATCTCACGGATTACCGGTTTCGCCGACCCCGATCTCTTCGAAGGCTTCGGCCTCCCTCACCGCTACGCATCCGTCAGCAGGCGCCACGACGATCGAGGCCCCGACTGCCCGGCATGACGGAGTCGACGGCTGGTGCCTCGTCCTGCTCGGGGCAGGTCAATGCTCGGGGCACGCCATACGGATGTAGGCGACCCATTCAGAGCCGCGCCGTCACCAAATCTCGTTGCTAAACCCAGATTCGGGCGTCGCACGCCTCAAGCTCTCCGTGTACTAGCGGCCCTTGCTCTCAGCCAGTTCGTCGATCCAGCGCGCCAGCCGGTGGGCCTGCCGGGTCATGATCTCGGGGTCGCGGAAGCTGCTGGTCAACAGCGCCGTGCCCTGGATGGCGGCGACGAGCCCGACGGCGAGGTCGCGCGCGTCGCGCTTGCCCATGAGGCGGAACTGCTCCTCGGCCCAGTCGATGGTCAGTGCCATGAGCTTGGCGGCCCGGCGGTCGAGGCCGTCGTCGCGCTTGGCGAGCTCCTGGCACAAGGTTCCGTGCGGGCAGCCGTAGCGCGCCACCTGCTCGGCCATCTCGGGCCAGGACAGCGGCAGAGCCTTGAGTCGCGCACGGGGCGTGCGGTGGCGCTCGAATTCGGCCAGCACCGTCTGGATGTGGTCGGCGTGGGCGTCGACCGCCGCCTCGATCAGCTCGTCCTTGGTCTTGAAGTAGTAGTAGACGTTCCCGACCGGCACGTCGGCGGCCGCGGCGATGTCCGCGATCGTGGTGGCTTCGACGCCCTGCTCGTGGAGGACCCGACGCGCGCCGTCGACGAGCCTCTCGCGTTTGCCGTGACCTGAGTTAGTCATCTCACTTGCATGTTAGCGTCCCGGATGGTTAGTTAGTCAACTAACTCCACCCTGTAGCCGAGCCGTGAGGTGACTGATGAGCGAGACCCGAACCGCCCCTGCGAGCGTCGAGCCCCGACGCTGGTGGGTGCTGGCGGTGATGTCCGTGGGAACGCTGCTGGTGTTCCTCGACGACACCATCGTGAACACCGCGCTGCCCCAGATCTCGGTCGACCTCGACGCCTCGACGTCGGCTCTGCAGTGGGTGATCGACGCCTACGTGCTGGTGCTGGCCGGGCTGCTGCTGCTGTGCGGCTCGATCGGCGACCGCTACGGCCGCAAGCGCATGATGACCATCGGGCTCGTGGTGTTCGGGCTCGCCGCCGCCGGCGCCGCGCTGGCCGACAGCACGGGCATGCTGATCGCGATGCGGGCCCTGCAGGGCCTCGGCGCGGCGCTCGTGCTCCCGGCCACGCTGTCGATCATCGTCGAGCGTCTTCCCCCGCCAAGAGCGGGCCAAGGCCATCGCGGTGCTGGACCGCGGTCGGCGGCCTCGGTATCGCGCTGGGCCCGGTCGCCGGCGGTGCGCTGATCGAGGCCGCAGACTGGTCGGCCGCGTTCTGGCTGTTCATCCCGTTGGTCGTCGCCGCGCTGGCGGGCATGACGATCGTCCCCGAGTCACGCGACCCACGCCGCGTCGGTCTCGACCTGCCCGGCGCGATCCTCGGCACCGTGGGCCTCACCGCGCTGGTCTACGGGATCATCCGAGGTGGCGAGGTCGGATGGGACAAGGGCGCCGTGCTGGGCTCGTTCGCTGCCGCGGCCGTGCTCGCTCGTGGTCTTCGCCGTGGTCGAGGCCCGGGCCAGCACGCCGATGCTGCCCCTGCGCTTCCTGCGCGAGCGCGACCTCGCCGGCGCCGTCCTCCTGATCGGCATCGTGCTGTTCGCGATGTTCGTGACGTTCTTCTTCCTCACCCAGTACTTCCAGATCGTCCAGGGGCGCAGCGCGCTCGAGGCCGGCCTGCTCCTGGTCGCCCCGGCGATCGGCATGATCGTCGGCTCCGGGATCGGCCGGGAAGCTCATCCACACCGCCGGGCCACGCGTCCTGACCCTCGCGATGGTCGTGATCGTCGTCGGCGCCCCTCGTCGTCCTCACCGCCATCATCGAGCCGACGACCAACGCATGGCTGATCTTCGCGCATCCTCGGCTTCTTCGGCCTCGGCGCCGGTCTGGGCATGCCGGCGATGACCGACACCGTCATGGCCGCCGTGCCCGAGCGCGACGCCGGCGTCGGCTCGGCCCTCAACGACGTCAGCCGGCAGCTCGGCGGGGCCCTCGGCGTCGCCATCATCGGCAGCGTCGTCAACGACGCCTACCGCTCCAACCTCGCCGACCACGCCGGCGACCTCGACCCCGCCGCCGTGCACGCGGCCGGCGAGGGCATCGGCGTGGCCGAGCCGCGTCGCCGGTGGCCTGCCGCCCGAGGGGGCTGCCGAGCTGACCCGGGCCGCCAACGACGCCTACATCGACGCCATCACCCGTGGCTTCACCGTCAGCATCGCCGTCCTCGCAGCCGCGCTCGTCGTCGCGGTCACGATGATCCCCCGCCGCATGCGCACCGCCCAAGCCGCGGCGACCGACGACACCACCGACGGCCTCGGCGACGAGCTCGCCACCCACGACCTCCAGCCCGAACTCGCCGACTGACAACCGAACGGGAAGGCAGCAAGCCCATGCACGCAGTGATCGGAACCGTCGAGATCGATGCGAACCGAGCCGACCAAGCCACCGCCGACTACTCACCAGCTTCACCGTGGCCGACGCGAAGCACGCGCCCGGGTTCATCAGTGGAACGTGGTGCCGGTCCACGGACGGAACCACGGCCACAGCGTTGTGCTGTTCGAGAACGAGGCGACCACGAAGGCAGCCGCAGGGCGCCTTGCTCAAGGCCCTCCACCTGGCGCGCCCCTGCGCATCGTGTCAGCCGACGTGTTCGACGTGCTGGCTCAGGCGTAACCGTCGCACACATCAGATGGGTCGCCTTCGGCTGATCCCCCCATCGGGGAGTGCTCGCGACCGATCAGTTGCCGGGCTCGAGGATGCTCTTGCCGTCGAGCACGGTGTCGAGGATCTCGCGGGTGCGGTCGGTCATGCCGAGTCCGTCGGTGCGAGGCCAGTTCGCGGATCTCGTCGCGGGCGAACTCGCTCCACCGTTCGATGAGGTGCAGGTAGTCGGCGACGAACGCGGCGACGAGCGCGGCGATGTGTCGACGCTCGGGGAACGGTGCGCTGTCGTCGGTCACGTACGGTCGGAGCAACCGTTCGACCGCGTCGTCGAACAGTCGGCGCGCGCCGTCGGCCGTCTCTCCAGCCACCCGTCGATGGTGGCCTTGTCGGTCTGGTCGGCGAACAGCAGTCGCAGCAGCGCTTCGAAGTCGAGCTGGGGGCTCCGTGTTGGTGTCGCGAACCAGGCGTGCAGCGCCGGCGCCCGCCGTCGGTGATCTCGTAGATGGTGCGCTGTCGGCGCCCGTGGTGCTCGGTGTGGGTCTTCGCCCAGCCGAGCCGCAGGAGCCGTTTGGCCTCCTCGTAGAGGTGGCTCTCGGTTCGCGGGTGGGCGTAGCGCAGGCTGCGCGTCGCCTGCTGGGCGAGCTCGTAGGCGCTCCACGGTCGCAGGGCGAGCAGGCCGAGCAGGGCGTAGGTGCTGGTCGTGGGTCGCGGTGGCACATCCTTGACAATACTCCACTCTTGAGTTACATCTTGCTCAAGACTTGAGTATGCCTCTGGAGGCTCGCGATGCGCATCGCATCTGACACCGTCGGTCGACGGCTGACCGTCACCACCGCCACTGGCGCCGATGTGGCGGCGGTCGTCGAGCCGCTGTTCCGCGAGTACGGCGAATGGGTCGCCGAACACCTCGCGCAGGACGCTCGGGATCACCTTCACCGACGCGGACCTGGCCCGCCACCACGATGCGTTCCGTGGCGAGCTCCCGAGGCTGCTCGGCCCCCGCGGACGGCTGCTCGTTGCCCGCCTCGACGACGACCCGGTCGGCGTGGGCACCCTCAAGCCTGTCGACGACGCCACGGCCGAGATCAAACGGATGTACGTCCGTCCCGCCGCCCAGGGACTCGGGGTCGGCCGTGCGATCCTCGCCCGCCTGGTGCAGGACGCCAGAGCCGAGGGCTACCCGACCGTCAGGCTCGAGACCCTCCGGTTCATGACCATCGCCCAAGCGATGTACGGCGCCTTCGACTTCGTCGAGGTCGCGAGCTTCGACGGCTCCGAGGCCGCCGCCGCGGCGCTCGACCCGGTCACCATCTACATGGAGCTCGACCTCCATGCCGCCGAACGAGATGAATCGCAGCATCGATGAGCACGGATCCAACCCGACGCACGTTCGTGCAAGGACTGGCGGCGATTGCCGCCGTACCACTCAGCGGCCTGGTGACTGCCGAACACAGGAACCAGATGATGAGGCCGAGCGCTGGGGGCGAACGCACCGGCCCGAAGCGGGTGGTCGTGCTAGGCGCTGGGCTGGCCGGCCTGGCGGCCGCCCATCGCCTCGCCCGACGCGGTTACGACGTCATCGTGTTGGAGGCCCAGGATCGCCCCGGCGGACGAGTCCAGACCGCACGCCGATCGTTCCACCGCGGCGGGCACGCCGAGCTCGGCGCCCTGCGGATCTTCGAGACGCACCAGTACACGCTGAGCTACGTCAACGAGTTCGGCCTGGAGCTCACGCCCTACGACAGCGGAACGCGGGCCTTCCACCTCCAGGGCCGACGCTTCCTTGCGCCCGCGCAAGGCGAGGCCTGGCCGCTGGACGGTTTCGCACCGGGCGAACAGCCCGACCCGGCAGCTCGCATACCGCAGTACCTGCTGTCGGGCTTCGAGAAGTTGGGCGACATCTTCGACCCGGGCTGGCCCGGTGGCTTCCCGTCGGCCCTGGGGCTCGACCGCATGACGATCGGCGACTACATGCGTGCGCAAGGCGCCTCGGAGACGTGGCTCAACTGGTTCTACGCCCAGGAAGGCCGATTCGATCGAGTGAACGCGGCGGGTCTCTTCGCCACCGAGGCCGTCAACAGCGGAACCACGGTGCAGAGCATCGAGGGTGGCAACGACCGGCTCCCGAAGGCGCTCGCCGCTGCGCTCGGCGAGCGTGTGAAGTTCGCCAGCCCGGTCGTACGGATCGCACAGGACCGCGACGGTGTGACCGTCGGCTATCAGCATCGGCATCGACTGCATGAGCTGCGGGCCGATCGCTGCGTGTGCGCCCTGCCCTTCGCGCCCCTGGCAGCGTGGCCCTACGACGTGGCGTCTCCGACCGGAAGATGGCTGATCCAGCGGCTGCAGTACATGCCGGCTGCCCGCTCCTACTTCCAGACTCGCACAGCGTTCTGGCAGCACGATCCCCTTGGCCGGCTCGGCGGCCTCGACCTCGTCGGCACCGACACCATGGCCGGGCGCGTCTCGAACACCACCTCCCAACAGGCCGACACCTCGACGGGGATGCTGCAGGCGTACATGTTCGACACCGAAGCCTTGGAGTCCGCGTCCCATGGCACTCGCCGCGGGCAGGCGACGCGGCGCCTGTTCCGCGCTGTGCTGCCGGCATGCACAACCAGGTCATCGCAACCGCCGACAAAGCCTGGCAGGAGGACGCGTGGGCGGGAGGAGGGTGGGGCTGGACCCAGGCCCGGCGGAACTCGGCGTGGATGTTCCCGGCGATGCGCCAACCCGACGGTCGGGTGCACTTCGCCGGCGAGCACACCTCGCTCGGAGCCGACGTGGATGAACGGCGCACTGGAATCCGCAGAGCGAGTGGTGCTGGAGATTCTCGATGCCCACGCCGAGCCAGCGCACGCTCCCGTTGCGTTCTGAACCCCGCGGTGCACCCGACCGTCAACCTCTCGAACCCCTGGAGCTGATCATCGGTGGACGATCTTGAAGGACGTGTGCCTGTGACCTCCAGACCATTCACGTCACCGGACGCACCTGTACGAGCTACACCCACTGGAGACCCGATGATGAGCACCGACACTCGTCACCAGACCGAGCAGCCCGCCGGGCGTGGGCTCGGGAACCTCTGGGTGAGCGGAGAGACGTACACCACCCTCAGCGAGATCGTCGAGGCGGCGCGGACCGCGCTGGACACCGACGTGTTGGAGTTCCTGGACAGCGGGGCCGGCGACGAGGTGACCCTGCGCCGCAACCGGGAGGCGTTCGCCCGCTGGGCATTCCGACCCCGGGTGATGAGCGGCCGGCCAGTCCCGTCAACGGCCACAACCTTCCTGGGAATCCCGCTCAGCCTGCCCGTGCTGACCGCGCCGTTCGGTGGCGATCGGCTGTTCCACCCTGAAGGACACGTGGCCGTCGCCCGTGCCAACGCCGCCGAAGGGGTGGCCAGCATCGTCCCGGAGATCGGGTCGTTCGCGCTGGAGGAGCTCGCCGCCGCGGCACCGGCCGCCAGCGCGGGTCGCGCAACTGCACCCGATGGGCCCACCCGACAACTTCGCGGCGATGCTCGAGCCGCATCGAGCGGGCTGGCTACCAGGCGGTGTGCGTGACCGTGGACTCTCCGGCCGGCGGCTGGCGGGACCGCGTCCTGCGCAACCGGTTCAGCCCGGACACTGTCGGTGGCCATGGGCAACTACCCGCCCGACGGGCGCTTCACCCTCGAGGAGGTGTTCGGCGGATTCTTCACTCGGGACCAGCCGGTCTGGAGCTGGGAGCAACTACCGAGCTGATGTCCGAGACGACCCTGCCGTGGATCGCGAAGGGGATCCTGACTGGCGACGACGCCGAGGCGGCCGCCGCCGCCGGGGCGAGCGCGGTGCTGGTGTCCAACCACGGCGGGCGACAGCTCGACGGCGCGCCCGCGGCGTCGCTGATCAGCTGCCGGATGTGGCCGCCGCGGTCGGCGGGCGGCTCCAGATCGGGCTCGACAGCGGGGTGCGCCGCGGTTCGGAGGTCGTGACCGCGGTCGCGCTCGGTGCCGACGTGGTTGTGCTGGGCCGCCTGGCCGCCTACGGGCTGGCCGCCGCGGGCGAGGCCGGCGTTCGGCGAGTCCTGCAGCTTTTGCGCGAGGAGATCGTGACGGTGCTGACCCTGCTGGGCCGGGGCGACATCAGCGAGCTGGACCGCACCGCGGCCTTGCAGGAAGCACGGTGACATCCTAGGGGTGACCGTCACCAGCTCGGTTTGGGCTCAGAGAATCGGCCACCAGAACGATGGGGGGTTGGCTACGAATGGGCAGCGTGGCACCGCTCGTGCTCGACGATGGCGAGCGTGGCCACCTGGGAGGGACACCCGGAGGAAGCGCGCGCTACCGTGCCTTCGGTGCACCTCGGCCCATACCAGGCCGAACATGTTGGGCCGTGAGCACGTGGGCAAGGGCGGGAAAACCGGGGCCCACCAATTATCCACCAGTCAACGCTGTGACCTGCGGTTTCGTAGTCGGGTGGGGAGATTTGAACTCCCGACCTCTGCGTCCCGAACGAACCAGCCAACGTCCTACCCAGGCCGTATGCGGCCTCCACGGGTTCGTCAAGGACCGGTGGGGCAACGTCACGACCATCGACGTGCCCGATGCCACAACGACCACCGCATGGGGCATCAACAACCGCGGCCAAGTCGTCGGCGTGTACGTCGACCCCGGCCGGCGGTCCCCGGCCCCGCCGGCGAAATCTCAACGGACAAAGGCCACATCTTCGTGCGCGACCGCGACGGGCGGATCACCACCGTGGACGTGCCCTTCCCGAACCTGCGCGGCATCGGAGACATCAACGACCACGGCCAGCTCGTGGGCACCTACATCGACCCCACAGGCGGGGTCCGTGGCTTCCGCAGGGAGCCGGACGGGGAGTTCACCCCGGTCGACGTCCCCGGTGCCGGCACCCTTCCGCTCGGCATCAACAACCAGGGCCAGGTAGTGGGCATCTACGGCGACGAGAGGACGGTGAACAACCCCGACGGCAGCTACCCCCGCTACCGGGTCCACGGCTTCGTTTGGGACGACGGTCAGGTCACCACGGTCGACGTCCCTGGTTCGGTGCTGACCTACGCCTTCGCCATCAACAACCGTGGCCAGATCACGGGCGGGTCCTACGACACCGCCGGCACGCAACGTGGCTTCGTCTTCGACCGCGGTCGATACCGGACGATCGCTCCTCCCGGCCGCGCCGAGAACGCCGCGTGGGGCATCAACCACCGCGGCGAGATCGTCGTCCCCGAACCCACCACCCGCCTCCTCACCGTGGCGCCCGAATGATCCCCCCGAAGGTCGGCCCAGCAGACGCTCACCAATCTTGCCTGTCGCGTCAGCGCTCTGATTCGCCGCGGACGTGTCGTGCGAGCTCTGGCGCAGCGGGACGTCGTCGAGCACGGCACCCCGAACCGACGCACAGGGCGTGCGGCGCTGGCGGGGCCTCAGGGCCGGCGCCGGACGATAGGGCTCAGCCGTCCGGCGTCGGTGGCGGGCACGCCACACCCCGGTCCGCGCAGAGCGATCGGACGTCGTCCGGTACGGCCGGCGGCGGGGCGTCGTCGCCGAGATCGCTGAAGCTGAGTCGGTAGCTCCAGAACGAGGCGCCGCCCCAGGTCGCGCGGATCTCTTGGATCGCCTCGTCGGCGCCCACGGTGATACGCACGTCGAGGGGAGCGTCGGGGTTGCTGGCGTCGTCGTGGGCGACGTAGCCGTAGGGAAGCACCCGGATCGGCAGATCCTCCTTGGTGCCGGTCTCGGGGGCGAGGACCCCGGCTGGCACGGTGCCGCTGTACACGACTGAGCCGTTGTGCGCGGGGCTGGAGGTGAGGTCGGTCATGGCCTGGGTGATCCGACGGAGGGTCTCACCGCCGGCGTCGGCTCGCACGGTGGCGAGGTACTCGTCCGGCGTCGTGCCAGATTCGGGGTCGACGTTGGCGGGTGAGCCGAGCTCGAACCATCCGTCGGCCGTCTCGGGGTCGGGGCCGAAGAGGGTGCCGTCCACGACGATGAGGTCGGCCCGGCCGACACGGCCCGGGTCCTCGTTGTCGACCGAGATGTCGAACCCGTTCCAGCTCACCGTCCTGGCGCCCCACAGGTTTCCGATCCTGGGTCACCTCGATCGAGACGGTGCCCGACTGCTCGGCCGCTTGGGCGCTCACCGTGACCGCCTGTTCGATCGCAGCGGCCGGCGACACCACCTGCGACCCGTTGGCGGAGCCGAGGGCGACTACCGCGGCGACGACGATGGCGATCATGGCGGCCGCGGCCGGGACACCGATCGCGGGCTGCAGGCGCCACTTGGCGGCAACCGCAGCGGACGGCCGTGGGTCAGTAGGCGGGGGTTGCCGGCGGCCCGTGCGAGATCGGTCGCCATCTGGGTGAAGCCGGGCTTGTGACGAAGGTCTCGCTGGCGCAGTGCGTCGAGGCTGTTCGTTCCGTTCATCGTTGCGCCTTTCTCATGGCCGTCCTGGCGAGGGGATGCGGGGGGTGGCCGCTGCGGCCTGGGTCGCCCTCGAGGCCAGGGTGGCCGCCCTGGCGGACGGCCGCCTCGACGCGGCCGCGGAAGCGCCGGCGGGCTCGGTGCAGCCGTCCGCGGGCCGTCACCTCACGACACCCCAGCACCGTGGCAAGCTCGGCGGGACGGAGGCCCTCCCACTCGACCAGCAGCAGCGCTCTCGGTCGCGGTCGCCCAGACGGGCGAGCGCCGCGTGCACCGTGGCGTCCTCCGCGCTCGTCGCGACCCTGCTCGCCGCGGAGGTGGTCACCGTGGCGGTGGGGGACGTGGTCGAGCACACGCTCCCTCTGCGCCAAGCGGTCCGCCAGGGCGTCGTGCCCGCCGCCGGGACCGGCGCTGATTGGCAATCACGCGACGGGTGGTCGTGTAGAGCCACACCCGGGCGACATCGCCGTGGGGGACGGACTCGATCCTGCGCCACGCGACGAGGAAGACCTCAGCCACCGCGTCCTCGGCGTCGGACCTCGATGCCGTCCGCCAACTGCAGTACGACACGACGTCGAACCTGTGGCTCTCGAACAGCACGTCGAAGCGCCGCCGACGCGTGGCGTCCCTGGTCACGAGATGTCCTTCGTTCGTCCCATCGACCACACCAGTGTCCGGCAGCGATCAAATCGTTCGACGCACCATCCCAGCAGCCGCCCGGGTGACGCGGCGCCGGCCGTCGCAGGCGCTGGCGATCCGCCACGGCTAGGCCGGGCAGCGCACGTGGGTCGACCAAGACTGGACCACGAGTCCGTGGCGGCTAGAGGATGTTGCCGATGATGCGGCCGTGGTCGTTGATGTCGACGGCGAGGGATCCGGTGGGTACGCCGTGGGGTTCGATCTCGGTGAAGCGGCCGTCCTCGTAGAGCCAGCCGTGGTGGCGGACCTGGTTGTCGACGCTGTCGACGACGATCTGGCCGTGGTTGTTGATCCCCTGGAGCCTTGTCTGCGCGGCGCCGGGTACGTCGATGGTGGTCACGTCGCCGTTCGGATCGCGGACGAACCCGTGGACCATTCCAGCGGTGTCGATGAAGACGCCGACGATCTGGCCGTGGTCGTTGTTGTCGAAGGGGATCGTGACCAGTGCACCCTCGACGTCGACGGTGGTGACGAGGCCGCTCCGGTCCCGGGCGAAGCCGTGGGGAACGCCGTTCGCGTCGGCGTAGCCACCGACGATCTGGCCACGGTTGTTGATGCCATAGGGCACGGTGCCTGTGGCACCGGGGACGTCGACGGTGGTGAAGCCGCCCTCTTCCCAGAGGTAGCCGTGGGTCTGGCCGGTGAAGATCCCCTCGGGAGTCTCGCTGGAGGCCCCGACGATCTGGTCGTCGTCGTTGATGCCGGTGGCGATGGTGCTGGCGGCGCCGGGGACCTCGATGCGGGTGATCCTGCCGCGCCCGTCCAGCCGGAACCCCTTGAGGTTCGCGGCGGCGTCCTCGTCGTAGGAGCCGACCAGGTCGCCGTGGTTGTTGATCGCCTCGGGCCTGGTGTCGCTGACCGCGCCGGGGACCTCGATGGTGTCGATGCGGCCCCGTTGGTCCCGGTGGTAGCCGTAGCGGCGGAGCCCGTACAAGCCGGCCAGCCGGCCCCGGTCATCGATGTCGTACACGTAGCTGTCGCCCGGGGTGCCGGGGACGTCGATTGTGGTGAGCGCCCCGTCGGCCTCGCGGACGAAGCCGCGGGCGACGTTGCGGCTGTCGAAGTAGTAGCCGACAATCTGGCCCTGTGCGTTGAGGCCCTGGGCTGAGGTCAAATACGAGGCTCCGGGGGACATCGATGGTGGTGATGGTGCCGTCAGTGGCCCGCAGGAAGCCGTGGACAAGTTGGGTGTCGCGGTCGTAGTAGGTGCCGACGATCCTGCCCTGGTCGTCGATGTCGCCGGGCAGCGTGGCCTCCGCGCCCGGGGCGTCGAAGGTGGTCACGGCCCCGTCGGGGCCGCGGACGAAGCCGCGTCGACATCCCGGCCCGGTCGACGTACTCGCCGGTGATCTGGCCCAGGTTGTTGATCCCGTACGGGCGGGTCGCTCTGGCCTCGGGGAGGTCGATGCGCCGGAAGCGGCTCCCGTCGAACAGGAACCCGCGGTCTGCCAGGAACGCCGGCGTGCGGCTCCGGTCGGTGTAGAAGCCGACGATCTGACCCTGGTCGTTGATCTTGGACGCGACGGTGCCCCGCGCTCCGGGGACGTCGATGGGTTCCACCCGGTCGCCGCGCTGGACGAAGCCATGGAATCGGTCCCGCTCGTCGGCAAAGGCGCCAACCACCTGTCCCCGGTTGTTCCGGCCCAGCGCCGCAGTCAACGACGCATTCGGCGCGTCGACCCTGCGATAGCTGCGCTCGTCGCGCACAAAACCATGGCCCCGAGCGCCGTCCCCATCCCGTCCGAAGTCGGTCGACACCACAGGCGTGGTGAAGGGCCCCGGTCGTGCGCTCGTCGCCGACGCGGCCGGGGCACCCACCAGCGTCAACGCCACGCCGGCCAGCGCGACCGACAACGCCAGGCGCCCCCAACGGCGGACCCCGAAGCGAGCTCGTGAAGCCATGCTGCTTCCTCCGTCCCAGTCGGGAACTCAGCCAACAACAAAGCCTTCGAAGCAACCCCAACCCACGGATGACACCGACGAGAGCAGCACACCGGCCAGGTCGGTCTGCTACCGCCTCGACGTGGCGACATCCGATCGCATCGCGCTGTTCCGAACTCGTGACCGGCGGGCGTGTCGGCAACGAAACGCAGCAGCGCGGAGCAGACCTCTCAAGCGATGGCCGGGGAGCAGCCACCGGCGACACCCGAGACCCCGGGTGTCGCCGGTCCCCTCGGCATGGAGGTCGGCTCACAAGCGAACCAGGAGGCGACACGCCACCGGCCCTGGGGCGATGAGTCTGGAGGCTTCCTCTACCACGACGGCAGGTACACCCCGCTCGACACGGTGGACGGCCTGGTCACGGCCCATGTCGCCGTCGACAACCGGGGCCAGACCGCCGGGGCCTACTTCCGTAGCCTGGCGCCGGCGACGCCCCGGCATCGCGCCGGCACCGGACCGGCTCAACCGTGACTTCACCGCCGCACGTCCGAACCAGCGGTGGGTGGCCGACATCACCGAGTTCCCCACCGGCGAGGGCAAGCTCCACCTGGCCGGGGTGCGGGATCTGTGCCACCGGGGCCTGGTCGGCTGGTCCATGGGCGCCCGGCCTGACGCCGAGCTGGTCGTCGACGCGCTCGTGATGGCCCTCGGCCGGGCCGAACCCGACGGCGACGGGCTCGTGCACCACTCCGACAAGGGCGGCGCCTACGTGTCGGGCGACTTCTGCTCGATGGCCGACGTGGCCGGCCTGCAGGTGAGCTTCGGGTCGACCGGCGACTGCTGGGACAACGCCGCCATGGAGACGTTCTGGTCGACGCTCAAGCGGGAGATCACCTGGATCCGCGGCAGCATCTGGTTCGAGACCCGCCACGACGCCCGGCTCTACCTCTTCGAGTTCATCGAGACACCTCACCAACCGAAGGCGTCAAGCAGCAGTTGGGGTCACGCTTGCCGGGAAGGCTTGGTTGGCGTCGTAAACGACGTCGGTGACGAGGCAGAGGTGGAGCTTGCCGATGAGCTTGTTGAACAGGTTCCGGAGCGCCGCGACGTGGTGGTCGCCGTGGTCTCGACGACGTTGGAAGTGAGCTCGAGCATCAGGGTCGTGCCGAATGGCGGCCATGGCCCAGACATAGCCGGTTGCGGCGAGCCGGTCGTTCTTTGCTCGTCGAGCGCCGACCCGGGCCGTCCGGGCGCAAGGGCGACGGCGGCTACCCGTTGTGCGCCTTTCCCCGCGATCCGTCGTGCGGTGTGGGACACTCTGTGCGGTCCTGCGCCCATGGCGTCCGGAAGGCGGAGATGAATAGCCCATACGTACGTCGCCTGCGTCTGGCGCGCGAGCTGGTGGAGCTCCGCAAGGAGAGCGGCCTGACCCACGAGCAGCTCGCGCAGAAGATCGGCCAGAGCCGGGCGCAGATCTCCCGCCTCGAGAATGGCCACGTCGTCGATCTCGGCGACGTGATGAATATCCTGGAGGTGTGCGGCGTCGTCGACGACCGTTGGACGGCGGTCATGACGATCGCACGCGAAGCCGCGGAGCGGGGATGGTGGGAATCGAACAAGGCGATGGGCACGCGTCAGGCCCTCTCGGCCAACCTCGAGGCCGGCGCCGTGACCATTCGCGAGTTCCAGATGATCTTCATCCCCGGGCTTCTGCAGACACCCGAGTTCGCTCGCGTCCGGGTCGATGCCGAACGCACGTTGGGCCCGGTCGACTACTCGGCGGACAGGGCGGCCGATGGGCGCCTCGGGCGCCAGCGGATGCTGCGCCGTCCCGATGGGCCGACCTACCACGTCGTCATCGACGAGCTCGCCATCCGCCGCGCCACCGCCCCTCCCGAGGTCCTCAGGGCGCAGCTCCTCCACATGGCGGCAACCGTGAACGGCAGCCCGAAGGTGACCGCGCAGGTGCTCCCGGTCAGCGCGTCGATCGAGGCGTACGGCACGCCGCGCTCGGCCTTCTCGATCTACACGTTCGCCGACCCCGGTGACCCGACGGTGGTCACGGTCGACACCGTCACCGACGACCTGCTGCTCACCGAGGTCGAGGAGGTGCGACGGTACGCGGACCTGTTCGGCCGCCTGCGTCAGGCGGCGATGCCACCGGAGGAAAGCATCGAGCTGCTGATCGAGATCGCGCGGGCCTTGGCCGTGGGAGCATGATCCGCCGCCGTGCCGTCCGTCCTCGGGAGCATCTAGTCTCCGTACGGACCGTCGACCATCCGGTACGCTGCGACAGCTGGGCCGGGGCACCGGGCTCACGCGAGCACGCCGAGGAGAGCATGCAGTGACGAAGGAGGACCCCGAACGTCGAGGAGGCCCGGACCTCGGGCTCGTCCACATCGACATGGACAGTGCGCAATCAGCGCGGGTGTACGACTTCCTGCAGGGTGGAGCCGAGAACTTCTCGGTCGACCGCGAGGCCGTCAAGCAGATCACCGACCGCGCCGTCGGGCTCGAGAAGTCACGCAAACAGGTTCGGGCCAAGCGCATGTTCCTGGGGCGGGCGGTTCGCTATCTGGCCGGTGAGGCGGGCGTTCGTCAGTTCCTCGACATCGGCACGGGCATCCCGAGCCCCGAGAACGTGCACTCGGTCGCCCAATCGGTGGCGCCGGAGTGCCGGGTCGTGTCGGTCGACAACGACCGGGTCGTCCTGGCCTATGCCCATGTGCTGCGGAGGAGCACGCCGGGGGGTGCCGCCGACTACATCGACGGCGACCTGCGCAACCCCGACGACATCCTGTCGCGGGCGGCGGCCACCTTGAATTTCAGCGAGCCCGTCGCGGTCGTGTTCGTCGGCGTGCTCCACCACTTCCCCGACGACGAGGACCCGTGGTCGATCGTGCGCCACTACGTCGACGCCCTGCCATCAGGCAGCTACGCGGTGATCGAGCACATCGGCGAGTCCCAGGAGTTGGTCGAGCTCGGCGAAGCCGTCAAGTCCGTCCAGGACGGTGCGAGCTTCACGCTCGTTCCGCGCAGCCGGGCCGAGGTCAGTCGCTTCTTCGAGGGACTCGAGCTCGTAGAACCAGGTCTGGTCTCGATCGATGAGTGGCGCCCCGAGGGGCCACCCCCCGAAGTCGAGACCCCCAACCCGTGTGGCGTCGGGCGCAAGCCCTAGGGCGCTGAAGGCTGGGTGATGCTGGGTGGCGTCCGAACCGAGAGCGTGTCGTCGCGTTCGTGAACGTGGAATCGCTGCTGGGGCTACGCGACGGCCGCTGTGGGCCGCGTGACCTCTCGATCCAAACGAGGAGACAAGTGAGACGCCGACCGACAGCACTTCTGAGCATGTTCCTGGTGTTGGCCCTCCTCGCCGCGGCATGCGGTGACGACGACGACGGGGACACGGCCGGCGGGGAAGCCAGCGGCGAAGAGCTGACGCCGATCACGGTCGGCATCATCCCCATCGGTGGTCTCGCACCGTTCTACTACGGCCTCGAGCAGGGATACTTCGAGGACGAGGGTCTGGATGTGAGCACCGAGATCGGCTTCGGCGGCGCGGAGTTCGTCCCTTCGGTGCTCAGTGGTGAGTACCAGTTCGCCGTCGGCGAGTACCTCTCCCTCATGATCGCCCGCGAGAACGGTGTCGAGCTGCAGGTCGTCTCCAACCTGACCAACGGGGCCGACACCCCCGACCGGGGAACAGACGCCCTCCTCGTGGCACCCGACAGCGGCATCGACAGCGTCGACGACCTTGCGGGGAAGACGATCGCGGTCAACGGTCTCCAGGGCATGGGCGAGGTCGGTCTGGGGGCGATCCTCGAGGAGCAGGGCCTCGACCCCGCCGGCGTCAGCTTCGTCGAGGTCGGGTTCCCCGAGATGAACGCGGCGGTGGCGGCCGGCGACGTCGACGTCGCGTGGAACGTGGAGCCGTTCATCACGCTGGGGGAGATGGACGGCCTGGTCAACGTCCTCGACCCGCTGTACGAGACCGAGCCGTCGATGCCGGTCGGTCTCGTCTTCGGCTCCGAGGAGTGGCTCGAGGAGAACCCCGAGCTGGCCAGCGCCTTCCATCGTGCGCTGCAGCGCTCTCTCGATGCGGCGTCCGACGAAGGGGCCATGCGGGAAGCCATCGCGGCGAACACGGAGACACCGCCCGACCTGGCGGCGGAGATCGCGCTCGACAACTGGCAGCCCGAGATCGATCGGGCGAAGCTCGTGATCCTCGGGCAGTTGGCGACGAGGTACGGGATCCTCGAGGCGGAACCGAACCTTGACGAGCTCATCTGGACGGCTGAGTAGGCGCGCGATGCAGGCGACACCTCGGGCCCGCGCTGGCGACCAGGTGTCCCCCGACGCGGCACGGAGACCCGTCGACGGGTACCGCTACGCTCGGTGACCAGCCGGGATGCAGACGGATGGGTCCGGGGGTATGGCTCAAGCGAGTGAGACAGTCTCGGGACGCCGTGCGCGCCGCGTGGCCGAGGCTGCTGTGCTGCCGTTGCTCGGGATCGCCGCGGTCGTCGCCGTGCTGGAGGTCGCTCCGCGGGTCGGGGCGTTGCCGCGGTCGTCCTTCCCGCCGCCCAGCGAGGTGTTCGGCGTGCTCGCGGACATGGTCCACACCGCGGAGCTGTGGTCGACCGTCGGTCACACGCTCGCGGCGTGGGCACGGGCGATGGCCATCGCCGCGCTGGTGGCGATACCTCTCGGCTTGGCCATCGGGGCCAGCCGAACGGGGCAGCTGCTGAGCCGGTTGACCATCGAGTTCCTGCGGCCGATCCCGTCGGTTGCGCTGATACCGGTGCTGGTCCTCGTCTACGGCACGCGCCCTTCTCTGACGATCGCACTGGGGGCGTTCGCGGCGGCGCTCCCGCTGTTGTTCCAGGCCATGTACGGCATCGTCGACGTCGACCCGGTGGCACTGGAGACGGGCCGAGTCTTCCGCATGGGCTGGGTCGTACGCATGCGGTGGATCGTTCTGCCGAGCTGTGCCCCCTATCTGGCAACCGGACTGCGGATCTCTGCGTCGGTCGCGTTGATCCTCGTGGTCACCGGCGAGTACGTGGTCGGCGTGGAGGGGTTGGGGCAGAAGGTGCTCGTCACCCAGAGCGGCGCGGCGTACGACCGGATGTACGCCTGGATCGTCGTCACCGGCCTGGTCGGGTTGCTCGTGAACCTCGCCTTCCACGCGATCGAGCGCCGCTACCTGTCGTGGCACCCGAGCCAGCCTGGCCGGTGGGAAGGTGGCCTGTGACGAACACCTGGTGGGGCCGGTTGGTCCTGCAGCTCGTAGTGCCCCTCGGCTTGCTCGCCGCCTGGTGGTGGACGTCTGTCGACAGCACCTCATACCTGTACCCACCGCTGCCCGACATCGTCGGGAGCCTGCGGGAGGACTGGATCTTCGAGCGAGTGGAGAGCGACCTGGTGCCCAGCCTGGGACGGTTCGGCGCCGGCTACGTGCTCGCCGCGACCGCGGGAGTCGTCGCCGGGGCGCTGATCGGTTTGGCCCCGCGGCTGCGGCGTACCACGCTGCCGGTGACGGAGTTTGTCCGGTCGGTGCCGTCACCGTTGCTGCTGCCGTTCGCCCTCGTGGTGTTCGGGATCGGGAACGGGTCCAAGGTCGCGCTGATCGCGCTCGGGTCCGTGTGGCCGGTGCTGCTGAACACGGTCGACGGCGTCCGAGGTGTGGATCCCGAGGTCCGCGACGTCGCCCGCAGCTTCGGCATCGGCCGACGGATGCAGATCACCCGGGTGATCCTGCCGGCAGCCAGCCCCAAGATCGTGGCGGGGCTGCGCATCGGCCTGTCGGTCGCGCTCCTCCTCATGGTGGTCAGCGAGATGCGAGGCGGCACCAACGGCCTCGGGTTCCAGATCCGGTCCGCGCAGCGCAGCTTCGACACCCCCGATGCCTACGCCGGCGTGATCGTGATCGGTGCGGTGGGCCTTGTCGTGAACCTGATCTTCCTCGCGGTGGAGAGGCGGCTCATGCGCTGGCACCGCGGCGCGCGTGGCCTGCTGGTCGAACCGGGGGGCGACTCGCGTGAGCCTCCTGGAGATCGATCGCGTGCACAAGGCATACGGCACCGGGCCAGCCGCGGTCACGGCCGTCGAGGACGTCACGCTGACCGCGCATCCCGGCGAGATGCTGTGCATCGTCGGCCCGTCGGGTTGTGGCAAGACCACGTTGCTGCGATGCGTCTCCGGGCTGCTCCCGCCGACCTCTGGCACGGTCACCGTCGACGGGCGAGGTCGTGACCGCGCCGCCGCGCTCGATGGCGCTCGTGTTCCAGGACTACAGCCGGTCGCTGCTGCCGTGGATGACGCGTTCACGCCAACGTCGTGCTGCCGCTCAAGGCCCGCCGGATGCCACGCGCCGAACGGGACCACCTGGCAGCGGGTGCGCTCGCCGCAGTCGGCCTCGAAGGGCACGGCCACAGGCACCCGTGGCAGCTGTCCGCCGGAATGCAGCAGCGTGTGGCCATCGCCCGAGCGCTCGCCTACGAGCCGAGGATCCTGCTCCTCGACGAGCCGTTCGCATCGGTCGACGCTCAGACCAGAGCCGACCTCCAGGACCTGCTCCTCGACGTCTGGCACCGCACCAACCTGACCGTCCTGTTGGTCACCCACGACGTCGACGAGGCTGCATACCTCGCCGACCGGATCGTGGTTCTCTCCGCCTCGCCGGCACTGGTCAAGGAGACGATCGACGTCGAACTGCCGCGGCCCCGCGACCAGATACGGACCCGACAACTCCCACAGTTCGCGGATCTCCGAGGGCGTGTGTTCGCGTCCGTGAGAGCGGAAGCGGGCCGCCAGTCGACGGGAGTCCACCTGGATCGACTGGATGTCGCCGACGAGAGAGTCGAGCCGGAAGACCGACAGCCTCTCTGATCCTCCCACCCGGAAGGAATGATGATCGTGGAGATCGACATCTTCGAAGACCTCCCAACCGACGCTTCCCGGCCGCCGCGCGAGGACGACGAGGGGCTGCATGTCTACGGATACCAAGACGTCAGCCTGGTCCACCGCGAGGGCACACAAGAATTCATTCCGTGGGACGAGGCCAAGGCGGGCAGCAATCCCGTCTTCCTAGGGCCGTGGTCTCAAGGCGGAAAGATCCAGGAGGACACTCGGTCGCTGCTGCAATGGGCCATGCCGGCAAGTGTCATGGGCAGCATGGAGCCGACCGCACGAGAGGCGGTGCGGACCGTGTTCGACGAGATCGTCGCCGACGCCGGAGACCAGTTCGAGATCTACACCCAGGTCGCCATTCCCGTACCGACACTGGTCACATGTGCGTTGTTCGACCTCGACCCCGAAGTGGCCGCCCAACTCCAGCAGTGGATGGACGAGTTCAACGTCGACCGCGTCCCACGGCGAGATCGATCCACAATTCGAGCTGCGGACCTGCCTGGAGGAGTTGGCACGAGAGCGTCGCGACCTCGTCGCTACCCATGGTGCGCGCCTCAACAATCCGTTCGACGCCCTCTGCCAAGCGTGGATCGATGGCGCAACCATCGACGGCAGGCCCCTTGACGCTCAGGTCGTGGGCTACCTCACCTATGTCCTCTACGCGGGAAGCGTCGACACCACCAGCGCAGCGATCGCGATCATGGAAGTGCTCGTCTCGCATTTCAACGTCCGCACGCTCCTCCATGACGATCCGCAACTGCTGCGCGGCGCCGTCAGCGAGGTGGTCCGCATCTACCCGCCCTACGAAAAGAAGACCGTCTGCGCGCTGGAGGAGATGCACCTGCCCGACAGTGGCGTGACGGTCGCGCCAGGCCGCCTCCTCGTGCCGCACTTCGCGAGCGCCAACCACGACCCCCGCTACTTTCCCGAGCCGCGACACGTTCAACCCGCGCCGACCCGCCAACCCGCACCATCTCGGTTTCGGCCTGGCCCATCACTACTGCCTCGGTGCCCAGCTCGCCTCGCTGATGATGCGGGTCACCCACGAGGAGATCGACCGCCGGTTCGGCCCGGACGTCACGTGGGCACCGGAACGAGGGTTCGACTACACACCGGGCCTCGTGCGGGTCTTCCGGACGGTGTTCAGCTTCTGAGCTGGGTCCTAGCTAGGGGGTCATGCGCCAGTACAGATCTGTCGATCCGCGATGCGTTGCTTGGCGCCACCGCGCGGCCCCGAGCGCGCGCTCTGGTCCGCACTGCCCAGATCGCTCATCGGACGGCGCACAGAATGCACGTCCGGCAGGTCGAGAACGCGCGCGGAACCGGCGATCTGGCGTCGCTCGTGGCTGACCGGGCGACTCCAGCATCGGGATCCACGGCGACGACCGGGTCATCTACGAGATCCACGACGTGCTGATCGTCGCGGTCGGCCACCGACACGACATCCACCACCGTCGGTGAACCGTTGCCTCTCTCAGCAAACACCCGCCGCGATCGTCGCCCGCCTAACGCAGCGCTCGTGGGCCCTCGTTCTCGATCCCGCGTCCTGATAGGCGGAACAAGTCGTGCAGGTTAAGTGCATCTCGGTATCTACCACGTGGAACCACACGGCCTTGCCCACGTACTTTCGTGGGCAAGGTGTGGCAAACCTCTAGCGATTTAACCACCGGTCAACGCCGTGACCTGCGGTTATCGTAGTCGGGTGGGGGAGATTTGAACTCCCGACCTCTGCGTCCCGAACGCAGCGCTCTGCCAAGCTGAGCCACCACCCGGTCTGTCGGAGACGCGACTCTATCCGCTGCGCCTCCGGGCTTCGACATCGGATCCGGCGTCGAGCCGGCGACCCCGGTGTCGTCAACCGGCGAGGCCCGAGGCCTCCTCGTAGGTGTCGCCGGCGCGCAGGGCCTTGGCGGCCCGGCGGAGGCGGAACGAGTCGAGCGGCTTGACCAGCCAGCCGTCGACGGCCCACCGGCGGGCGAGGGGGACGTCGGCCGGCCGGTCGAGCAGCAGGAGGATCGGGGCGACCGGGGTGGTGCCCTCCTCGAACTCCTGCTCGAGGTTGAGCGCGGTGGCGATGCCGCCCATGTTGCCGATCTGCAGGTCGAGCACGACCAGGTCGGGCTGGACCTGGCGGGCCGCGGCGCTGACGTCACGCCCGCGGCGCACCCGGAACACCCTGGTGTCCTCGTCGGACAGCGCCGCGTCGACGTCGTCGAAGATCCAGTCGGCGTCGGTGGCGATCAGCACGTCGGACACGGTTCGGAGGCTACGGCCCGGGAACAGTGGGGTGCCAGCGGCGACGATGCGGGCGATGAGGGCGACGATGGGGTGGGCTGTGACAGGAGGATGCCAGTGACGTTTCACGGGCTTCCCGACCGTACGGCCCGCCGCTACGATCGCCCGGCGGGTCCCGGGAGGAGAAGCAGTGCTCGACATCCAGGTTGACGAGGCCGACAGCTACACCGTCTGTCGGCCCGTCGGCGAGCTCGACGCCTACACCGTCGGCCAGTTCCGCGATGCGCTCGGCGAGCTGGCCGACAAGCGCTACCTGCTCATCGACCTGTCGTCGGTGCCGTTCATGGACTCGGCGGGCCTCGGCGCGCTGATCGGCGGCATCCGCCGGGCCCGCGAGGCCGGCGGCGACGTCGCGGTGGCCTGCAGCCGGCCCACCCTCACCCGCCTGCTGCACACCACCGGGCTTCGACCGCATCGTGCCGGTCACCGAGACCGTCGAGTCGGCGGTCGCCGCCCTCGACGACGCGGCCGCCTCGCTCGACGAGCAGTAGCCCTCGATCGTCACCCGCCGGCGTGACCTGCTCAGCCCCGGCGGGAGAACACGTGGCCGGCGACCTCGCCCAACCCGGCGAGGTCGTGCACGTCGGTGCGCAGGAACGGCACCCACACCACCGGCGCCGGCGCCACCGCCTCGGCCAGCCCGGCGAGGTGGGCCTGCTCGCGGCTGGCGACCGGCCTGGAAGTCGGCGAGGTTGCGGTAGAGCCCGCCGATGGGCGTGTCCGCCAGGGTCTCGGCCCGGCGGGCGGTCGCGGCGGCCGCCCCGGCGGTGACCCGCCCGGCCCGTCGGTGAGCCGTCACCGCCACCCGTCGGCGCCGAGCCCGAACGCCGGGTGCACCCGGTTCACGACCAGGCCCCGCACCGCGATGCCGGCCTCGCCCAGCCGCTCGGCGAAGAAGTGGGCCTCCTCGACGGTGTCGCGCCGGGGCGACGCCACGAGCACGAACGCGGTGCCGTCGGCGGCGAGCAGCTCGTTGACCCGGCCGCCCGCTGCCGGAACCCCTCCTCCATGCCCTCGAAGGCCTGGAAGAACGCCACGGCGTCGTCGACCACGTCGCCGCCGACGACCCGCGACACGGTGCGCAGGAAGGTCTGGGCGGCCACGTTGACCGCCTTGACGATGCCCCGGCTGGGCGACGATGAGCAGGCGGAACAGCCGGTGGTCGAGGAACCGGGACAGCCGCCGCGGCGCGTCGAGGAAGTCGAGGGCGTGCCGGCGTCGGCGGCGTGTCGACCACCACGAGGTCGAAGTCGGTCTCGTCGTGCAGCTCGTAGAGCTTCTCCATCGCCATGTACTCCTGCGTGCCCGACAGGGCGCCGGAGATGTTCCGGTAGAAGCGGTTGGCGAGGATCCGCTCGCCCTGCTCGGGGCTGGCGGCGTGCTTCGACGACCAGCGCGTCGAACGTCGACTTGGTGTCGAGCATCGTGGCCCACAGCTCGCCGGGCCAGTCGCCGTCGATGCGGCTCGGCGTGTCGGTCAGGCCCTCGCAGGCCGAGGGCGTCGGCCAGGCGCTTGGCGGGGTCGATGGTGACGACGACGGTCTTGCGGCCGAGCCGGGCCCCCTCGAGCGCCACCACGGCGGCCGTCGTGGTCTTGCCCACCCCGCCCGAGCCGCAGCACACGATGATGCTGCGCTCGGCGACGAGGTCGACGAGGGCGTCGTGCCCGTCGGAGGCCGCGCGGCGGCGGCCGCGGAGCCGCTGGACGGGCCCGTCATTGCGGCAGCCCGGCCAGGGCCTCGATCTCGCCCAGCATCGCCCGGGCCAGCTCGTCGAGCTCGCTCGGGCCGATCTCGGCCGCGGAACAGGAACGGCAGGCGCAGCTGGGGCAGCGGGAGCTGCGCCTGCGAGGCGGGCGACCTGCTCGGCCTGCAGGGCCGTGCGGTCGAGGCGGAAGCGGGCGGCCGACGCCAGCGCCACGGCCTCGCCCGGCCGGAGGGCCACGTCGGCGTCGGTCGGCCGCGGCGGCGACCGCGGCCTCGTCGGCGACCAGCCCGTCGACCTGGCGGGTAGAGGCCGTTGACGACGATCGGACCGAGGCCGATGCCCGACCCGGTCCTCGAGCGAGAAGGCCGTCTCGACCGCCTCGTTCACCGGCGTCTCCTCGGGGATCGTGACCAGCACGACCTGGCACTGGCGGTGGTCCTCGAGCAGCGACAGCACGTCGCGGGCCTGGGCGTTGATCGGCCCGACGCTGACGGTGTCGATGAGGCTGCGAGCCGACTGGAGGAAGGTGATGGCGTGGCCGGCGGCCGGGCGCGTCGAGCACGATGAGGTCGGCGACCTCCTCGCGCACCAGCTGCTTGACCTTGCCGAGCAGCAGGATGTCCTTGATGCCCGGGGCCGCGGTGGCCACCACGTCGAGGGCCCCCGACGAGACCAGCCGGCGCGAGATCGCGCGACAGCCCGTGGTCGCGGAGGTACTCGACCAGCGCCGAGTCGGCGGTGAGCGTGCGGGCCCGCACGTCGGCCGCGCCGTCGGGCCCGCCCCCGGCCGCGAGCACGACCTCGTCGTAGCCCAGCTCGCTCTGGCCGAACACGGCGGGCAGGCCCGATTTGCCCTCGACCTCGACGATCAGGGTCGACAGGCCGGCGAGGGCGGCGGCGCGGGCCAGCGTGGCGCTGACCGTCGTCTTGCCGACCCCGCCCTTCCCGGCCACGATGACCAGCCGAGATGCAGCGAAGAACTGTTCAGGATCCACAGCGCACGTCGTCCTCCGCCCCGCAACGGGGGGTCCGCGGGACTGTAGCGAAGCCGCGACGGCGCGCTGACCGGCCTGCACGGCGGCCCCGATGGCGCCTCGCGGCCGGCGCTGGCGGCCGCGGTCGCAGGTGGCGTCGCGCTCGCCGCCCCGTAGCCCGGCCGGTGCCCAGGCCGACGTGCGAGCCCGGTTCGGGACCCGTCGCCGTGGTCGAGGTCGACGGCCTCATCGACCCGGTGCTCGTCGACCTCGTCGAGGACCAGCTCGACAGGGCCGCCGACACGTGCGCGCTGGCGCTCGTCCTCCAGTTCGACAGCGGCGGGCGTCGGTGGTCTCCGACGAACGCCTCGACCGGCTGGTGGCCGAGATCGAGGGCGCGGACGTGCCCGTCGGGGTCTGGGTGGGCCCGTCGGGCAGCCGGGCCACCGGCGACGCCGTGCGCCTGGTGGCGGCGGCCGACCTGACCGGCGTGGCGCCGGGCTCGAGCATCGAGGTCACCCCGGCGCTGCTCGAGGCCCGGGGACTCACGGCCGGCGACCTCGGCGCCACCGACGTGGGCGACCGCGTGGGCGCGCAACCGGGCGGTCGACCTCGGCCTCGTGGACAACGACGCCCCCACCATCCTCGAGTACGTGGTGCAGATCGACGGGTTCGAGACGCGGGTGGTCGACGGCCGGCGCCAGCCGGTCACCGAGGTGACCTTCGGCGGGGTGAGCCTCGTCGGCCAGCTCATGCACACCGTGGCCAGCCCCGCGGTGGCCTACCTGCTCTTCGTCATCGGGCTGTCGCTGCTGCTGTTCGAGCTGTTCACCGCCGGCGTCGGCATCGCCGGCATGGTCGGGCGCCGGCTCGCTCGTCCTCGGGTGCTACGGCCTCGCCGTCCTGCCGACCCGGCCGCTCGGCGTCGCCCTGCTGCTGTTCGCCATGTTCGGCGTACGGCGTCGACGTGCAGACCGGCGTGCCCCGGGTCTGGACCGGCATCGCCACCGTCAGCTTCGTCGTCGGCTCGCTGATCCTCTACGACGGGGTGTCGATCAGCTGGCTCACGCTGCTCATCGCCTTCGTCGGCATCACGCTCGGCATGGTGGCGGGCATGCCGACGATGGTCCGCAGCCGGTTCTCGACACCGACGATCGGGCGCGACTGGATGATCGGCGAGCTGGGCTCGGCCCGCACCGACATCGACCCCGACGGCGTCATCACGCTGCGTGACGCGCCGTGGCGGGCTCGCACCAACCGGGCCACTCCGATTCGCAAGGACGAGCCGGCCCGCGTGGTCGCCATCGAGGGCCTCGTGCTCGAGGTCGAGCCCGAGGAGGGGGCCGCGCGTGACTATCGGGAGCGAGCGCGGTCCGGCGAGTGACATTTCGTGGCCGCGGGCCGATGTGCCCGTGCGTATTTCGTATCCCGACACGGCGCGTCATATGACCCGCAGGTAGTGGTTACCCCATGTTCACAACCGCGCTGACCTGGGATATCGCCCGGGTTTCCTCGTCGACACAGCCGAAACTTTTCCTTGTATCAGGTAAGGACCGGCAGTATCGTCCGCCGCGGAAGGGGGGTGTGTCTGTGAGTGCACAGCGCGTCGAGGAAGACTGGCAGGTTCGGGCTGCATGTCGTGGTCCGCAGGCTGCCGTCTTCTTTCCGCCGTCGCACTTCGAGCGCAAGAGCGAGAAGCTGCGACGAGAAGAGCAAGCCAAGACCATCTGCGCCACGTGTGCGGTGCGCGAGCCCTGTCTCGACTACGCACTGCGCATCCGTGAGCCTCACGGTATCTGGGGAGGTCTGAGCGAGGCAGAGCGCAGAGCTTCGCTGGCCCAGCACAACTAGCTGCGGCCGACGAGCACGGCACCGACGCAGCGTCGACACCGGGGGGTGGAGGCGCTGCGTCGGTCGTTTTCCGGCCTGTCGCCGCCGTGGGCGCGGTGGTCACAGCCGTCGCCTCCTCCGGGATGCCCCGGTGAGAAGTGGCGTGACTGGAGCAGTGCGTCGAGCAACCCCCCGGCTGCCGACCCGGTTGCCCGAGCGGCGCCATTGCTCCCCCCTATCGATCGCATCGCTCCAGCCACGCCTTACGAGGAACCCCCCTCGGTTCCTACGTGGTGCGCCGCATGTTACCCGACCGTCACCCCGATGTGAAGAGGGTCACATCACCGACGTGTGCAGCCCCAGGCGGGCAGCGTGACCGCCGCCGGGCGGAACGGGCCCGGCGGTAGGCTGCGGGGACAGCCGGCCGACGCACCCCACCGCATCACCCGGTCCTCCGGTGCACCCCGCCCACCCGGTCAGGCCCCACTCCGCATGGCACTCGTCCTCATCCTCGTCTTCCTCGTCGCCCCCCTCGTCGAGCTGGCCGTCATCGTCCAGGTCGCCGGCTCCGTCGGCGTCGCCAACACGATCGGCCTGCTCATCGCCGTATCGCTCCTCGGCGCCTGGCTCGCCAAGCGCGAGGGCCTGGGCGTGCTCCGGCGCATCCAGGCCGCCCTCGACCGCGGGCAGGCGCCCAGCACCGAGGTCGTCGACGGCGGCCTCATCCTCCTCGCCGGCGCGCTCGATGATCGCCCCCGGGTTCATCTCCGACGTGCTGGCCCTGCTGTTGCTCTTCCCGCTCACCCGGGCGATCGTCCGGCTCCCCGTGCTGCGCTACGTGTCCCGCCGCGGGCGGCTGGCCGTCGCCAACCGGTTCGGGGGCTTCAGCGCCAGCGGCGCCCGCGTCCGCGACGACGGCGGCGTCGACGTCTGGGACGTCGAGAGCTGGGAGGACCCTCCCAGTTCCCGGCTGAGCGGTGAGCTGGGCGGTGGTCGTGACCGACGACACCGCCGTCGAGGGGCCGAAGCCGCTCGTCTACGGGGTGGCCGGAGCACTGTCACCGATGGTCCGCCGCATCGTCGCCGACAACCCGGGCATGATGACCGGCCCCGGCACCAACACGTACCTGGTCGGCATCGACGAGATCGCGGTCATCGACCCCGGGCCCGGCGACGAGGCCCACCTCGACGCGATCGCGGGCTGCGGCGGCGACCGGATCCGCTGGATCCTGCTCACCCACACGCACGAGGACCACTCCCCGGGCGCGGCCGGCCTCAAGAAGCGCACCGGCGCGGAGATCCTGGCCTTCGGGCCCGGCGACGGCCGTGGCAAGGTCCGCCTCGACGGGACGCTCGCGGACGGCGCCGTCATCGAGGCGACCGAGTTCCACCTCACCGCCCTGCACACGCCGGGCCACGCCTCCAACCACCTGTGCTACCTGCTCAACGAGGAGCGCACGCTGTTCACGGGCGACCACATCATGGAGGGGTCGACCGTCGTCATCAGCCCGCCCGATGGCGACATGGCCGCCTACCTCGCCTCGCTCGAGCGTCTGAAGACGATCCGGCCGCGGCTCCGGGCGATCGCCCCCGGCCACGGCCACGTGATCGACGACCCGCTCACGGTGGTGGACCAGACGATCGCCCACCGGCTGGCCCGCGAGGCGCAGGTGCTCGACGTGCTCCGCGACCGGGGCCCGACGACCATCCCCGACCTCGTCGAGCAGATCTACGCCGACGTCGCCCCCGAGCTGCACCCGGTGGCCAGTCGCACCGTGTGGGCGCACCTCCGCAAGCTGGCCGACGAGGGCGCCGCCAAGGGCGACGACCTCGACGGTGAGTGGTCCTCCACGTGACCGCTTCGGTCGGCGGGACCAGTAGCCTGCGCCGAGTGACCGCCGCCACATCCGACCTCGCGTCCTCCGATCCGGACGAGTACACGGTCGACGAGGTCGCGGAGCTGACGCAGACGACGGTCAGGACCATCCGCTGGTACCAGTCCGAGGGCCTGCTGCCGCCGCCGCGGCGGTCCGGGCGCGTGGCCATCTACGACGCCGACCACCTGTCGCGCCTCGAGGCGATCCGAGACCTGCAGGCCCACGGGCTCACGCTCACGGCCATCCGCCGGCTGCTCGACCGGGCGCCGGGGAGCGCCGGGCCGACCGCGCTGGCCTTCGTCAAGACGGCCGTGGCGCAGTCGGTCGCCCCGGGCAGCCAGGTCGTCACCGCCGAGGAGGTGGCCGAGCGCCTCGGCCTGCCGCCCGGCGAGCTCGCCGACCCCGCCATCCTCGGGGAGCTGGGCATCGCCCGCGCCCTTCCCGACGGCCGGTGGCAGATCACCGCGCCGGCGGCGTTCGACGCCTCGGCCGAGCTGGCCCGGCTGGGCGTGCCGATGGACGCCCGCATCCGGCTGAGCCGCGTGTTCCTGCAGCACACCGAGGCCATGGCGCAGGCGGTCGTCGAGCTGTTCCTCGAGTACCTGTGGCGTCCCGGCGAGGGGGCCGAGGACGATCCCGACGAGTGGATGGCGCTGACGACGGCCGTGGCGCGCCTGCGTCCGCTGTCGGCCACGTCGGTGGCCAGCCTGTTCGACATCGCGTTGGCCCGGGCCGCCGAGCAGGCGGCCGAGCGTGTGCTCGATCCCGACGCCGCCGAGGGCTAGGCCCGGCAGACGGCGCGGCGTGCGACCGGTGCGCCGAAGCCGCGGCAGTAGCCTCCCGACGATGGCGTGCGCGACCCTTCCGGGCGTCAGGCTCCTCCTGCTGGTCGGGCTCGTGGTGGCGGCGGCGTGTGGTGGCGACGGCGACGGGGCCTCGGGCGAGGCGGACGTCGAGCCGGCGGCGACCGTTCGGGTGCCCGCCGACCACCCGACGATCCAGGCCGCCGTCGACGCGGCCGAGCCGGGCGACCTGATCCTCGTGGAGCCCGGGGTCTACGAGGAATCCGTGACCATCGAGACCCCCGAGGTCACGCTGCGGGGCACGGACCGCAACGAGGTCGTGCTCGACGGCGGCTTCGAGCTGGACAACGGCGTGCGGGTCGCCGGGGCGAACGGTGTCGCCGTCGAGAACATGACCGCTCGCAACTACACGAGCAACGGGTTCTTCTGGACGGGCGTCGAGGGGTACCGGGCGTCGTACCTGACGGCCTATCGCATCGGTGCCTACGGCATCTACGCGTTCGACTCGACCGGCGGCCTCATCGAGCACTCCGCCGCCGCGGGGAGCGTCGAGGCGGGGTTCTACGTCGGGCAGTGCTTCCCCTGCGACACCGTCCTCGACGACGTCCTGGCCGAGCACAACGGGATCGGCTACACGGGCACCAACGCAGGTGGCGACCTCACGATCCTCAACTCGACGTTCCGGCACAACCGGGTCGGGATCATGCCGAACTCGGGCACCTACGAGCTGTGCTTCCCCGAGCGCGACACCACGGTCGCCGGCAACCTCGTCCACTCGAACAACCAACCGGACACGCCGGCCACGCGGAGCGCCCTGCGGAACATGGGCAGCGGCATCGTGGTGTACGGCGGCACCCACAACCTCATCACCCGCAACCGGGTCGCGGACCAGGAGCGCGCGGGGATCGCGCTGTTCTCGCGCCGCGAGGACGACCCCAACGACGCCCTGCCCCCGGCGTCCGAGGACGACCGCCCGTGTCGCGAGGCCCGCCTCGAGCCGGCAGCCGATCCGGCCGACATCCCCGGGTCGCTGGACTGGGACGCCCGCGACAACCGGGTCGTGGGCAACGTCGTGTCCGGCTCGGGTCTCGCCGACCTGGCGACGGCGACGCTGGGAGCCGACCCCGCTGCCCTCGGCAACTGCTTCGCGGACAACCGGTACGAGTCCAGCGCACCGGCCGGCCTCGAGGATCTGGCGGGCTGCGACTCTCCGAGCGCCGGGGACTGGACCGCGGGTGCGCTCGACCTGGCGGCGCTCCTCGAGGCCGAGGTGGCGCCGCCCGGCGACTACACCACCACACCGGTTCCGGCCGCCCAGCCGGGCATGCCCGATGCCGCGACCGCGCCGGCGCGCCCCGCCACCGAGGCGCCGACCCAGCCCGATCCCGACGCCGTCGAGATCCCCGCGGCCCCCTGACCGACCGGCGGCAACGCCCCGGTCGCGCTCTGGACACCCGGCGCGGGCAGACGTCCTGGTCACAGGCGATCGACCGTGAGCTCGGCCTCGGCCTCGGTCGAGCTCGACGAGGCCGCGACACGCGAAGGGCGCACAGATCGGTCGGCAGCCGCCGTCGATCGGCTCACGCGCCAGGCTCGGGCCTGCGGGGGCGATTGGGCCCTGGGGGTCACGGCGCTGACGCAGGCGCTCGTCGCGATGGCGCCGACGCCGAAACCGGCTTCGTCGACGCCGTCGAGCGACTCGCACGAGGCCGCCGCAAACTCCTGCACGCCCGTGCACACCTCCTCTACGGAGAATGGCTGGACGGCCAGCACAGGCCGGCTGACGCCCGTCCACACCTGAACGTGACGCTCGATCTCTTCACCACTTTCGGCGCGAGTGCGTTCGCTATACGCGCGAAGAGTCGCCTCACGGGCGGCGGTGCGGACGCAGATGGCCGCCCGGGGATTCGCGGACGCCTCACCCGCCAGGAGGAGCGCATTGCCGCCCTCGCCGCGAGCGGGTTGTCGAACCCCGAGATCGCGGGCGCGACCCGCTCGTCAGCCGGGCGGACCGTCGAGTACCACCTGCACAAGGTCTTCGCCAAGCTCGGCGTCACGACGCGGCACATGCTGCCGGCTGTCCTTCCCGCCCCGACGACCACGGTGCGCGGCGCGGGTGCGGCGCCGAAGACACCGGGCGCCACCGCCTCGCGGAGACCGTCGCCGCGCCGACGCAGTCGCCCGCGTCGGCGGACCGACGGTCCGTCGGGCTGAAGCGCGGCCGTCTCCACTGAGCACGGCTCCTGAATCAACCGGTGGAACGAGGCGGGCAGGTCGCGGTCACGAGGGAGCATCCCGTCACGCTCGACGATGCAGGAAATGCCGATATTGCTGGGGAAAGCGAGGAAAAATGACGGGCACACGGGCTGGGCCACACACCGCTCAGGAAGACGTGCGATCGGCCGTCACCGATCGAATGCACATCCCTTCCCACGTGCTCGGGAGCCCGGTGTGTCGGCGGTGGCGACACGCGGAGGACTTGACCCTAGGAATCGGGAACACCGCGCCGTAATCTTCCGCCAGTCCACGGAATCTCCCCGAAAGGACCGTGTGCAATGAGAGGAACTACGCAACGACTTTTGGCTGTCGCTCTGGCCGCGTTGATCGCCTTTGGTGGCGCGATGGTCGCCATGGTGGTGTCCCCCGCCACGAGCGGGCTGGTCACGGCCGCAGGAGCGGGCGACGATGACGACAGCACCGACGACACCACCGGTGGCGGTGGCGGCGGCGGAGGTGGCGCCACAGGCAGTGGTGGCGGTGATACCGGCTCCGCCACGGGCGGCGTCTCCACCGGGCTCGGCGGCACCGCGTCGCTGGGCGGCGACGACGACGACAGCACCGACGTGACCACCGGTAGTGGTGGCGGCGGCGGTGGCGGCGGCAGCGACACCGGCTCCGCCACGGGCGGCGTCTCCACCGGGTTCGGCGGCACAGCCGACTCGTTCGTCGACCCCGCCGACTCCGACAGCTCGAGCGTCCCGCTCGGCCTGATCATCGGCGCAGCAGCCCTCATCGTGCTCTGCCTCGGCGCTCTGACCGTCCGGCGCACGACGCGCGGACGTCTCGGTCGTCAGTAGGACCGCACCTCCGGCAGACGACGTGAGCTCCCATCCGAGCGGCCGCCGCTGGTCCACGCGACTGGCGGCGGCCTCGACGCTCGTCCTGGTGCTGCACGGCAGTGTCTCGCGGGGCCCCGACCCGAGCCCTGAACCCGACGGGCTGGGCTCGGAAGCCGCGGCCCCGCCCACGGTGGTCGACGGGCCGGTCCGCGAGCAGGGCGTGCCCGCGCCCCCTCCGACGCCTCCCACGACTCCTCCGCCACCCCCGCCCCCGGTCGTCGATCCGCAGGCGGCCGACCCGGTGCGCGTCGAGATCGCGGCCCTCGGGGTCGACGCCCCGATCGTCCCGCTCGGCCTCGACGAGGCGGGCGAGCTCGAGGCTCCTGCCGACACCGACGACGCCGGATGGTGGACCGAGGGGCCCGAGCCCGGTGAGAAGGGGCCGGCGGTCATCGCCGGGCACCTCGACTCGTTGACCGGGCCGGCGGTGTTCTACGGGCTGGACGCCCTGACCGCGGGGGACGTCATCTCGGTGGTACGAGCCGACCAGTCCCGGGTGCAGTTCGCCGTCGTGCGGACCGAGCAGCACGCCAAGGACGCGTTCCCGACCGGCGCGGTCTACGGCGCCACGGCGGGCGCCGAGCTGCGCCTCGTCACCTGCGGCGGAGCGTTCGAGAGGTCGACGGGGCACTACCTCGACAACGTGATCGTCTTCGCCAGTCGCATCTAGATGTCGTGACCCGGTAGGTCGTTGACACGGCTGTTCATCAGCGCCCGCACGGTCGAGTGGCACCTGCACAACGTCTTCGCCAAGCTCGGGATCAGCTCCCGGCCCGAGATCCCCGGAGCGCTGGTCGAAGGCTCGACCGTGCCCGCGCGCCCGTGACGTCGGGCGACGCCGCCCGAGCCGCGCCTCAGCGCGGCGAGGGGGCCGGGACCGGGGTGACCGACGGCTCGGCCGAGCCGGACGACCCGCCGTCGGCATCACGTGCGTCGAGGGCGGCCACGGCCGCGTCGAGCATGCGGGCGCTGCACCCGGCCATGGCCGCGAGCGGAACCGCCTCCTCGACGATGTGGTCGGCGATCGCCCGGAACGCGTCGGCAGCCGGTCCGTCGCCGAGCGCCACCGGGGTGCCGACGTCGCCTCCCGCCGACACCGAGGACTCGAGCGGGATCTCGCCCAGCAGCGGCGCCCCGGCGTCGGTGGCGAGCTGCCGCCCACCGCCCTCGCCGAACAGCGCGTAGGTCTCGCCGTGATCGCAGTGGAAGGCGCTCATGTTCTCGATGACGCCGGCCACGCGGAGGTAGCTCTTGCGGGCCATGCCGACCGCCCGGATGGCGACCTTCTGGGCGGCCCGAGCGGGGGTCGTGACGACGATGACCTCGGCCCGGGGGATGAGCTTGGCCACACCCATCTGCACGTCGCCGGTGCCCGGTGGCATGTCGACGAGCAGGTAGTCGAGGTCGTCGCCCCAGCGAACGTCCTGCAGGAAGTGCTGGACGCCGCGGTTGAGCATGAGCCCCCGCCACATGAGGGCGGTCTCCTCGTCGTCGACGAGCAGCCCCATCGACACGACCCGCACGACGCCGTCGCCGATGCGCCGCTCGATGGGCGTCATCTGCTTGCGGCCGTCGTGCGCCACGCCCGCGAGTCGACCCTCGACGCCGAGCATGCGCGGCACGGAGAACCCCCAGATGTCGGCGTCGAGGACGCCGACCGTGAGGCCCTGGGCGGCGAGCGCGGCGGCGAGGTTGACCGTGACCGACGACTTGCCGACGCCGCCCTTGCCCGAGGCGATGAGGATGACCTTGGCCGCCAGCGGGACCGAGGTCTCCTCGGGGCGCTGCGACACGTTGAACCGGGCCTTGCCCATCGCCGTGCTGCGCTGCTCGTCGGTCATCTCGGTCCAGTCGAGCTTCACCGAGGTGACGCCCGGGAGGGAGCCGACGCGGGCTCGTACGTCCTGCTGGATCTGGGCCCGGAGCGGGCAGCCGGCGGTCGTGAGGGCGATGGTCACGACCACGGCGCCGTCGGGGTCGACCCGGGCGGCCCGGGCCATGCCGAGGTCGACGATGTCGCTGCCGAGCTCGGGGTCGATGACGCCGCGCAGCACGGCCAGCACGTCGTCGCTCGTGGGCAGGGCCGTCTCGTCCACGCGGGAGATTCTACCGGCGCAGGCCGGGGAAACCCGGTCCGGCGGTAGGCTACGGACCGTGACCGAGGGCACCTCAGAGGGGTCCGCCGAGCCGCGGCTCGCCGAACCCCGGCTCGCCGTGCTCAAGGCGCTCGGCGACAACACCCGCTACGCCATCTACCTCGAGCTGGCCCGTGCGCCCCGCCCGCTGGCCACGGCCGAGATCGCCGAGGCGCTCGACCTGCACCCCAACACCGTGCGCCCCCACCTCGAGCGCATGCGCGACGTGGGGCTGCTCGCCGTCGAGGCCGACGCCCGCGGCGCGGTGGGCCGGCCGCAGCACCGCTACTCGGTGGCGTCCGACGCCCCGTCGCTCGGGCTCGAGCCGGCCACCTTCCCGGTGCTCGCCCGCATGCTGCTCCGGGTGGCCGCAGCCGGCGGGCTGGGGCGCGACGAGGTGGTCGAGGCCGGGCGCGAGCAGGGCACGGCCGACGCCGAGTCCCTGGCCCGTGCCCTCGGCCTCCCGCGCGGCGACGCCGCCGACGCGGGCACCTGCGTGGGTGGGCTGATGGCCCGCCTCGACGCCCTCGGGTTCGACCCCGAGCTGGCCGGCGACGACGCCGAGGTCACGGTCGGGTTCGCCCACTGCCCGTTCCGCGAGCTCGCCGAGTCCAACCCCGAGATCGTGTGCGCCCTGCACCAGGGCCTGGTCGAGGGCATCGTGGACGGCCTGGGCGGCGCCGCCGTCGACGAGTTCCACCCGCTCACCGACCGCACTCCCTGCCAGGTCGACCTCGCCCTCACGGGGACCTGAGCGCGGGTCGGATCCCGCCGTGTCGCCGCGATCGGCCCCTGCGCCGATACTCTGGTGGTGTTCTCAGGACGCCCGCAGGAGGCAGCTGTCACGTGATCGTCCTCACCGATACCGCAACCGACAAGGTCCGCACGCTCATGGAGCAGGAGGGCGTCGACGACCTCGCCCTGCGCGTGGCCGTGCGGCCCGGTGGCTGCTCCGGCTTCAGCTACGAGATGTTCTTCGACACCGACGTGGCCGACGACGACACCACGCTCGACTACTCGGGCGTCAAGGTGGTCGTCGACCCGTCGAGCGCGTCGCTGCTCGACGGCGCCACGCTCGACTACAAGGACGGGCTCCAGGGCGCCGGGTTCGCCATCGACAACCCCAACGCGCAGCGCACGTGCGGCTGCGGTCAGAGCTTCAGCTGACCTGACCTCCGGCTGGGGGTCGAGATCGACCGTTGGGGCGCGACGAGGGGACGCGACGGGGAGACCCGTACTGGGATGACACGGCCCGCGCGTACGGCCGGTCCGACCATGGCCGACGCTCCGCGTACGGCGAGGACGACGACGCCCACCGGAGCGCCGAGCGGCCGGGCCGGCCCAGGTCCGCACCCGGGCCCGTTCCCGGCCAGCGCGACCGCATCGTCGACCCCATCGGGCAACGCGTCCCACACGCGGACGCAGCGCGCCCGCGCACCTGACCCCGCGGCACGACAGGCGCCGCCTGGGTGCGCTGCTCTTCGGAGCCCTCGTCCTGGTCGCCGGGGCGATCGGCGTGCAGCAGCTCGTCCTCAGTGACACGGGCGACACCGACGAGGCCCTCGACCTGGGCGCGCCGCCCGACTCGGCCGCCGGCACCACCGCGCCGTCCACGACCGCCCCTCCCCCGGCCGGGCCGGCGTCCGGCTTCGCCACACCCGGGCTCCTCACGTTCCGGGGCAGCCCGACCCGCAGCTACTACGGCGAGGGACCGCTCCCCACCGCGCCCGAGGTCCTGTGGAGCTACCCGGGCGAGTCGGGCGGCATGTGCGCCGAGTCGTCCGAGGGCAACGAGACCCGCACGTGGTGCGGCAGCGGCTGGACCGGGCAGCCGGCGGTGTTCGAGCGCGACGGGCGGACCTGGGTGGTGTTCGGCGCCTACGACCGCAAGGTCCACTTCGTCGACTACGACACGGGCGAGGACATCCTCCCCCCGTTCGAGACGGGCGACATCATCAAGGGCTCGGTGTCGATCGACCCCGACGGCCTGCCCCTCGTCTACACCGGCAGCCGCGACAACAAGCTCCGCGTGATCGCCATCGACCGGCCCGAGGCCACCGAGCTGTGGGCGCTCGACGCCGACGCGGTCAGCCCCACCATGTGGAACGACGACTGGGACGGCTCGCCCCTCGTCATGGACGACTACCTCTACGAGGGCGGCGAGAACTCGCAGTTCCACATCGTCAAGCTCAACCGCACCACCGGCCCCGACGGCCTGGCCCAGGTGGCCCCCGAGCTGGTCTTCAACGCCCCCGGGTGGGACGACGAGCTGACCTCGTCGCTCAACACCCGCCAGAACGACGTGTCGATCGAGAACTCGGTGGCCTTCTACGAGGGCGTGATCTACTTCGCCAACTCGGGTGGGCTCGTCCAGGGCTGGGACGTGTCCGGCCTGGAGGAGGGCGTCGAGCCGACCCGGGTGTTCCGCTTCTGGACGGGCGACGACACCGACGCCTCGGTGGTCATCGACGACGAGGGCTTCCTCTACGTCGGGGTCGAGAACGAGCGCGGCAACGCGCGCGCCGCCGAGGTCGGGCAGCTCGTGAAGCTCGACCCGCGCCAGCCCGACGACCCGATCGTGTGGTCGTTGCAGGACCCCGGCGGGTTCTGGACGACGCCTGCCCTCCACGACGACGTCGTCATCGCCGCGTCCGACGGGGGCACCGTGTACGCGGTCGACCGCCAGACCGGTGCCACCCGCTGGACGCTCGACCTGCCCGGGCCGACCTGGCAGTCGGCCGTGATCGTCGACGACACGCTGATCCAGGGCGACTGCAACGGCGTGCTGCACGCCTACGACGTGTCCGACACGACCGTCGAGCCCCCCGAGCTGTGGACGGTGCAGCTCGAAGGCTGCATCGAGTCGACCCCCGCCGTGTGGAAGGGGCGCCTGTTCGTGGGCGCCCGCGGCGGGCGCTTCTACGCCGTCGGCGACCCCTGACGCGCCGGGCCCCGGCGTCCCTATCCTTGCCGGGTGACCGCCGAGCGCCCGCCGATCAGCCTGACCGTCGACGGGCGCCCCGTCGACGTGCCCGACGACGGGGCCACCCTCCTGGACGTGCTGCGCGAGCGGCTCGGCGTCCGGTCCGCGAAGGACGGGTGCAGCCCCCAGGGTCAGTGCGGGTGCTGCACGGTGCTCGTCGACGGCCAGCCCCGGGTGGCGTGCGTGACCCCGGCCCGCCGGGTGCGCGGCCGCGCCGTGACCACGCTCGACGGGCTCGACCCGGCGGACCGGGACGCCTGGGGCGAGGCGTTCTGCGCCACCGGCGCCAGCCAGTGCGGGTTCTGCACGCCTGGCATCGTGGTGCGGCTGGCGGGCCTCGCCGCCAAGGGCGCCGGGCCCGACGACGCGGCCGCCGTCGAGCAGGCGCTGCTGGCCCACCTGTGCCGCTGCACCGGGTGGCGCACGATCCTCGACGCCTGGACGGTCCGCACGGGCGCGCCCGCTGGCGCGGCCGCCGCGGCGGGCGGGCGCGACCTGGCGAGCGGCGGCCGCCCGGGCGGCCGTCGAGGGACGATCTCCGCAGCGGGTCGCGCCCGACGTCGCCCTCGGCCACGGCGGGTTCGCCGACGACGAGGCCCCGGCCGATGCCCTCGTCGCGGTGCCCGACCCCGCGGGCGGGTGGGCGGTCGGCGAGTCGCTGGCCGAGGCCCGCGCCGCGGCGGGCAAGGTGCAGGGCCGCCGGACGACGGCCGACGTCCGCCACCCGCTCACCGTTCCCGACGGGGACTGGGCGGCGACGCTGCGCACGACCTGGGTCGAGCCCGCCTACCTCGAGCTCGACGCCTCCTGGTGCGCGCCCGGCGGCGAGCCGGCGACGCCGCTGGCCAACGGCGGCGCCTTCGGCGGAAAGGTGGCGTCGATCGCCCCGGCGGCCGCGCGGGCCCTGGCCGACGACCACGGGCGGACGGTGCGCGTCGTGCTCGCCCGCGAGGACGCCGTGCGGCTCGGGCCGAAGCGGCCCCCCGTGGCCGGCGGGATGGCGGTCCGACGGCACGGGCGTGCTGCGGGTCGTGGCGTCGGAGGCGGTGGCGGGCGACGGTCGCCGAGGCCGTCGCGCTGGTCGCCCCCGGCCTCCGGGTCGAGGCCGTCGCCGTGCCCGGCCCGCCGACATCGGCGGACCTGCGGGCCACCGGCTGGGCCGAGGGGCTCGCCCTGTCCGCGGCGGCCGGGGTGCTGGTGGACGACGCGGGCGACCGCCCTGGCGTGCTGGCCGTCGCCCCGGGTGAGGGGTCCGCTCGCGTCACCGTCCGCTCGCCCGACGGCGCGATCGCGACCGCGGACGTCGCCCTCGGCCCCGCCGAGCCCGCCGCCCGGGTCGCGGTCCAGGTGAGCTGTGGCGAGGTGCTCGACGAGGTGGTGCTGCGCTCCTACTGCGTCGGCGCCGCGCACATGGCGCTCGGCTGGGTGACGAGCGAGGGCCTGGCGGTCGACGAGGCCGGAGCGGTGCAGGACCTCACCATCCGCAGCTTCGGGGTCCTCCGCGCCGTCGACACGCCGCCGATCGACGTGGTCGTCGACCCCGCGGCCAGCGGTCCGGCGGTCAACGGCTCGGACGCCGTGTTCGCCGCCGTGGCGGCGGCCGCCTGGCTGGCGCAGGGTGCGCCCCCGGCGTGGCCCACCGGCGTGGCGGCCCGCTAGTGCCGTGACCACGAACGTTCGCGCCCCGACGTAGCGAACGTTCATGGACACGGCACCAGCACGGCGGCGGGTACGGTCACCGCCATGACCACCCCTGCGAAACCCGTCGGGCCGTACACGCCCATCGTGCGGGCCGGCGACTGGCTCGTCGTGTCGGGCCAGATCGGCATCGTCGACGGGAAGCTGGTCGGCGGGGGCGTCGCCGGCGAGCTGCACCAGGCGCTGGCCAACCTCGAGGCCCAGCTCGCCACCGAGGGCGCCGGCCTCGGCGACGTGGTGAAGACCACGGTCTTCCTCCGCCACATGAGCGACTACGCCGTGATGAACAAGACCTACGTCGCCGCCTTCGGCGACCACCGCCCGGCCCGCTCCGCCATCGGCGTCGCCGAGCTGCCGCTCGGCGCGCTGGTCGAAGTGGAGGCGTGGGCCTGGGTCGGGGGATGATGGGCGCATGCTCGGTGGCATCCTCATGGTGATCGTGCTCGTCGTCGTCATCCCCGTGGCCGTGATGATGACCGGCCCGGTCATCGCTGCGGCCCTCGGCTGGTCCCTCAAGGACGACGCCGAGGCCACCCACGAGGGCAGCGAGCTCATCGCCCTCAACAACGTAGTTGCCCAACCGTACGTTCAAGCGTACGGTTGAGAGGTGGCCGCACGCATCGTCCCCAAGACGCACCTGCGCGATCGCATCCGTGACGAGCTCGCCGACCTCGGTGACGACACGCTCGTCGTCACCGACCGCGGCCGACCCACGGCCGTGCTGGTGTCGATCGACCGGTGGAACGCACTCCAAGAGACGCTCGAGGACCTGCACGACGCGGTCGCCGTCATCGACCACCGCGCCGACCCCGACGCGGTGACCCCGGCCGAGAACGTGTTCGCCGCGATCGAGGCCGAGCAGGCCGATGTACGACGTCCGGCTCGCCAGGCGGGCTGAGCGCGGGCTGCGCGCCATCCGGTCGGGTGACCCTCGTGGCTACCAGAGGATCGTCACGGCGATCCGCGCCCTCGCCGATGACGCCCGCCCGGTCGGCTCCACGAAGCTGACCGCGTTCGACCCACCCGCGTGGCGGATCAGGGTCGGCGACTATCGCATCGTGTACGAGGTCGACGACCACCAGCTCGTGGTCGTCGTCGTCAACGTGGCCCCGCGGGCCGAGGTCTACCGGTAGTCCACCCGGCTAGACGCCCCAGCGCGACTGGCCGAAGCGGTAGCCGACCGAGCGCACGGTCTGGATGAGGTTGGCGTGCTCCTCGCCGAGCTTGGCCCGGAGGCGCCGGATGTGGACGTCGACGGTGCGGGCGCCGCCGTAGTACTCGTAGCCCCACACCCGGCTGAGCAGCGTCTCCCGCGTGAACACCCGGCCGGGGTGCGAGGCGAGGAACTTGAGCAGCTCGTACTCCATGTAGGTGAGGTCGAGCGGGCGTGCCGTCGATGGCGGCCTGGTACGTCTCGAGGTTGAGCAGCAGCGGGCCGTACTCGACCAGCTCGGGACGGGTGCCCCGGCCGGTGCGCCAGAACAGGTGCTTGAGCCGGGCCTCGAGCTCGAGCGGCTGGAACGGGTAGAGGCAGAAGTCGTCGAACAGGTCGTCGCGCAGCTCGAGGTCGCCGAGCTGGCCGCCCGACACGAGCAGCAGCATCGGCTCGAGCGGCAGGTCGCGCTTGCGCAGCGTGCGGCACAGGGCGAACGCGCCGTCGGGGTCGTTGGCCGCCACGATGAGGCCGCCGGCCCACCCGTCGTCGGGCTCGTTCCGCACCGCGGCGCGCTCGTCGGTGACGGCCTTCCACGGGTAGCCGGCCAGGTCGAGGGCCTGGGCCAGCTCGGGCGGCACGGGGTCGGGGTAGACGAGGAGGGGTTCCATCGGCGGTGGTGGCGGGTGAGCGGTCAGAGCCGGGCGAGGTAGCGGTCGAGCTCGAACTGGGTCACGTGGGTCTTGTACTCCATCCACTCGTTGCGCTTGTTGCGGATGAACCACTCGAAGACGTGCTCGCCGAGCGCGCTCGACCACCAGGTCGGACCGCTCCATCGCGTCGAGCGCCTCGGACAGCGACTGCGGCAGCGTGTCGATGCCCTCGGCCCGCCGCTCGGCCTCGGTCAGCTCGTAGAGGTTGGCGGCTGTCTCGTCGGCGAGCGGATAGCCCTCCTCGATGCCCTTCAGGCCGGCGGCGAGGATGACCGAGAAGGCCAGGTACGGGTTGCAGGCGGGGTCGGGGGCCCGGAACTCGAGGCGGGCGCTCTCGGCCTTGCCGTGCTTGATCGGGGGCACGTTGACGATGACCGACCGGTTGTTGCGGGCCCACGACGTGTAGATCGGCGCCTCGTAGCCCACGACCAGGCGCTTGTAGGAGTTGACCCACTGGTTGGTGACCGCGGTGATCTCGCGGGCGTGGCGGAGCAGGCCGGCGATGAAGCTGCTGCGCCGACCTTCGACAGGCCGCGCGGGTCACCCGGGTCGTAGAAGGCGTTGGTGTCGCCCTCGAACAGCGAGAAGTGGGTGTGCATGCCCGAGCCCTGCACGCCCGTGAGCGGCTTGGGCATGAACGTGGCGTGCACCCCGCCCTCGAGGGCGACCTCCTTCACCACCAGCCGGAACGTCATCACGCTGTCGGCCATGGTCAGCGCGTCGGTGTAGCGCAGGTCGATCTCGTGCTGGCTGGGGGCGTCCTCGTGGTGGCTGTACTCGACGGGGATGCCCATCGCCTCGAGCGTGTGGATGGTGCGCTGGCGCAGGTCGGTGGCCACGTCCGCGGTCGTGAGGTCGAAGTACGAGGCGTTGGTCGAGCGGCCTCGGCGGCACCGACGGGTCGCTGTCGCCGAAGTAGAAGAACTCCATCTCGGGGGCGGCGTAGAAGCTGAAGCCCTTCTCGCGGGCCCGGTCGAGGTTGCGCCGCAGGACCTGGCGCGGGTCGCCCTCGAAGGCGGTGCCGTCGAGGTTGACGATGTCGCAGAACACCCGGGCGGAGGTGCCGACGCCGTCGGCCCACGGGAGGATCTCGAAGCTGTTCGGGTCGGGCTTGGCGAGGACGTCGGACTCCTGCACGCGGGAGTAGCCGTCGATCGACGAGCCGTCGAACCGCATGCCCTCCTCGAACGCGCCCTCGAGCTCGACCGGCGAGATCGCGAAGGACTTGAGCTGGCCCAACACGTCCGTGAACCACAGCCGCACCATGCGCACACCGCGCTCCTCGACCGTGCGGAGCACGTATTCTCGCTGGCGCTCGGAGCTGTCCATGACGGGAATGTTGGGGCGGCGTGCGCAGACCCGCAAGCTGGCGCGATCCGGTTCACAGTGCGTTCACAAAAGGGCAACAGGTCGGAAACGGCCTGCTGACAGCCTTTCTGACCGATAGCTGGACAGGTACGCGTTCCCACCGTGCCTCACACGTGCGCTCGACCGGAGGACACGCCCCCGATGACCTACAAGGCCGAATACATCTGGATCGACGGCACCGAGCCGACGGCCAAGCTGCGGTCGAAGACCAAGATCCTCGCCGACGGTGCCGAGCTCCCCATCTGGGGCTTCGACGGCTCCAGCACGAACCAGGCGCCCGGCGACAAGTCCGACTGCGTGCTGCAGCCCGTGTTCTCCTGCCCCGACCCCATCCGCGGTGGCGACGACGTCCTCGTCCTGTGCGAGGTCCTGCTACACCGACATGACGCCGCACGTCACCAACACCCGCGCCGCCTGCGTCGCCGTGGCCGACAAGTACAAGGACCAGGAGCCGGTCTTCGGCATCGAGCAGGAGTACAACTTCTTCAAGGAAGGCCGGCCCTACGGCTTCCCGCAGGGCGGCTTCCCGGCCCCGCAGGGCGGCTACTACTGCGGCGTCGGCGCCGACGAGGTGTTCGGCCGTGACATCGTCGAGGCCCACCTCGACGCGTGCCTCACCGCCGGCCTCCACATCTCGGGCATCAACGCCGAGGTCATGCCCGGCCAGTGGGAGTTCCAGGTCGGCCCCGTCGGGCCCGCCGCAGGTCGCCGACGAGCTGTGGGTGGCCCGCTGGCTGCTCTACCGCATCGCCGAGGACTTCGACGTCGCCGCCACCCTCGACCCCAAGCCGGTCAAGGGCGACTGGAACGGCGCCGGTGCGCACACCAACTTCTCGACCAAGGCCATGCGCGACGAGGGCGGCTTCGAGGCCGTCATCGCGGGCGCCGAGGCCCTGGGCAAGAAGATCGACGAGCACATCGCCGGCTACGGCCACGGCATCGAGGACCGCCTCACCGGCCAGCACGAGACCGCGCCGTACAACGAGTTCAGCTACGGCGTGTCCGACCGGGGCGCCTCGGTGCGCATCCCGTGGCAGGTCGAGGTCGACAAGAAGGGCTACCTCGAGGATCGCCGGCCCAACGCCAACTGCGATCCGTACGTCACCACCCGACTGCTGGTCAGCACCATCTGCGGCGCCGCCGCCGGGGAGTGACCTGACCGGCCGAGACGTCCGGGCCGAGAGGGGCGCGAGCTGACCGCGCCGTCCATCGTTCCGCTGGGGGAACCACGGAGGGGCGCCTCTTCGGAGGCGCCCTTCTGCGTGTTCACCCCACTTCGGGGTGAAGCCAGTTGTTAGCGTGCGGCGAAACGACCCGGAGGTAGCGACCGTGGACCAGCGGACCCCCGACGAGGTGCTCGGCCTCATCGCCGACCAGGACGTCGAGGTCGTCGACGTCCGGTTCTGCGACCTGCCGGGCCTGATGCAGCACTTCTCCATCCCCGCTGGCGCAGCTGACGACCGAGGTGTTCGACGAGGGCCTCGGGTTCGACGGGTCGTCGATCCGCGGGTTCCAGGAGATCCAGGAGTCGGACATGATCCTGATCCCCGACTCCGACACGGCGTTCATCGACCCCTTCCGCACCCGCAAGACGCTGGCGATCAACTGCCTTCGTCCACGACCCGCTCACGGGCGAGTCGTACAGCCGCGACCCGCGCTACGTCGTGCGCAAGGCGGCCGAGCACCTGCAGTCCACCGGGCTGGCCGACACCTGCTACATCGGGCCCGAGGCCGAGTTCTTCATCTTCGACGACGTGCGCTTCCACCAGGACGCACAACTCGGCGAGCCACCGGGTCGACTCGGTCGAGGGCGCCTGGAACACGGCCCGCGACGAGCAGCCCAACCTCGGCTACAAGATCCGCTACAAGGAGGGCTACTTCCCCCTCCCGCCCGCCGACCACTTCCAGGACCTGCGCACCGAGATGATGCTGGCGCTCGAGCAGGTCGGCATCGAGGTCGAGCTGCAGCACCACGAGGTCGGCACCGCCGGTCAGGCCGAGATCGACGTGCGCTTCGACGAGCTGACCCGCATGGCCGACAAGCTGATGCTGTTCAAGTACGTCGTGAAGAACGTCGCCCACCAGTACGGCAAGACGGCCACGTTCATGCCCAAGCCCGTGTTCCAGGACAACGGGTCGGGCATGCACGTGCACCAGTCGCTGTGGAAGGGCGGCGAGCCGCTGTTCTACGACGAGGCGGGGTACGCGGGCCTGTCCGACATGGGCCGGTGGTACATCGGCGGCCTGCTGACCCACGCGCCGGCGGTGCTGGCGTTCTCGAACCCCACGACCAACAGCTACAAGCGGCTCGTCCCCGGCTACGAGGCGCCGGTCAACCTGGTCTACAGCCAGCGCAACCGGTCGGCCGCGGTGCGCATCCCGCTCTACAGCCAGAGCCCCAAGGCCAAGCGGCTCGAGTTCCGCTGCCCCGACCCGTCGGCCAACCCGTACCTGGCCTTCTCCGCCATGCTGATGGCCGGGCTCGACGGCATCAACAACCGCATCGAGCCCCCGGCGCCGGTCGACAAGGACCTCTACGACCTGCCGCCCGAGGAGCTGGCTGCGGTGCCGCAGGTGCCCGGCTCGCTCGAAGCCGTGCTCGACGCCCTCGAAGCCGACAGCGACTTCCTCAAGGTCGGCGGCGTGTTCACCGACGACCTCCTCGAGACCTGGGTGTCGTACAAGCGGGTCCACGAGGTCGACGAGCTGCGCCTCCGGCCCCACCCGTGGGAGTTCGCCCTCTACTACGACCTCTGAAGCTGCGGTGGGCTGACCCAACGGCTCACCAGATCACACGGCAGTGCTCCCGGGCCTCGTCACGGTCTTCGGCCTCCGGCCCCGAGGCGAGGACGTTCAGGGGACGGTAAGGGGCGATGTGTTACGAGAGCCGCCTCGACGCCATTGCCGAGGGACACAGGCGTCTTGGGAGGGCAGAGCCAATGCGACACCACCGTCTACTCGGCCTCGTGCTGCTCGGAGCCACACCGTTGCTGACGCCAACGGCAGCAGCACAGGGCGCACAAGAGCCGACGATCCCGTTTGCCGACGCGCGACTTGAGATCGAGTACAACGCCACCGACGGGGACGCCGGCTTCCAGATCTTCGCCGATGCCGAGGAGTGGAACGAGTTCGAGATCTTCCGACCGGATGGCGGCCGGATCGTGAACTTCCAGACGACCGGCGACCTCAGCGACTTCGGTTTGACCGAGCTGTTCTCCGAGAGCAGCGAGCCGCCGTTCACCGAGTTGCCGTTCGCCGAGTTCAAGAGGCTGTTCCCCGCGGGCAACTACCGCTTCGAGGGCGAGACGATCGACGGCCGTGAGCTGGCGTCGACCGTCCGCTTCTCGCACCGGATCCTGACCGCGCCGCAGTTCATCCAGCCTCAGGACGGCGGCACGCTGCCGGTCGACAACGCTGTCATCCGGTGGGCGCCGGTGCGCGGGGCGGTCGATTACGAGGTCATCGTGACCCAGGAGGGCACCAACCGGGTGCTGGACGTGACCCAGTCGCCGGACCGCACCAGCCTCACCGTTCCGGTCCAGTTCCTCGAGCGGGGGGCCGACTACGCCATCGAGGTCCACGCGTCGGCCTCCAACGGCAACCGCATCTTCACCGAGGTCAGCTTCACGGCCACCTGAAGCACTCCCTAGGAGTCCGGCACGGCACCGACCCTGGAGCGCGCGCTGACGGGCCCCAGCAGGGTTTCGCCTAGAGCCGAAGCCTCCTCGCGACCGACGATCTCTGTAGCTGCGGTGGGCCGCTCGCCGGCGACGGCCGCAGGGGCCCGGGCCCATGGGGCTCAGCGGCGACCCCGTCCGTCGCCGTTCCCGTTCGCCCTGCCGTTGCCGTTTCCGTCGCCGTTGCCCTGACCGCCGGACCCCGGTTGCGAGTCGCCGGCTACGGAGGGACCGGCGTCGACGGTCGACGGTGACGTCGTCGTGGCCGGCGTCGAGTCGGACGTCACCGCCTCGGCGGGCGGTGACTCGGCGGGCGGGTCGCCGCCGGCGCCCGTCCAAACCATCAGGCCCACGAGGGACACGACGGCGATTCCCGCCGCCGCCAGCGCCCGGACCGCCCGCGGCCGATGCGGGGCGAGGGTCGCCGGCGCCGCGTCGGCCGGGAGCACGGCCGTTGTCCCCGACAGGGTCGATGCCGGCTCCACGACAGGCAGTCGCTCGTGCACCTCCGTGTCGACCAGGACCGGACCGACGTCGGCCTCGCAGAGCGCGGACGCGACGTCGCGGGCCGACGGGCGAGCGGCGGGCTCGCGGGCCGTCATCGTCGCGAGCACCTGGCGCAGCCAGGCGGGCACGCCCGGGGGGAGCGGCGGAGGGCGGTGCAGGCGGCTGAGCGCCGCCTCGATCTGCGTGCCCGGGAAGCATGGCCGCCCCGTCAGGCACTCGGCCAGAACCAGGCCCAGCGCGTACACGTCCGCGGCCGGGCCGACCTCCTCACCGGCCACCTGTTCGGGGGCGAGGTAGGGCGCGGTGCCGACCAGCTGGCCGGTTCGCGTGAGGGTCTGTGCGCCGGCCAGCCGGGCGATGCCGAAGTCCGCCAGGCGGGCGCGGCCATCGGCCGCGAACAGCACGTTCGACGGCTTGACGTCCCTGTGCACGATGCCGTGGTCGTGTGCGTGGGCCAACGCATCGGCGATCTCGGCGCCGACACGGCGCACGCGATCGAGGTCGAGCGACCCGCCCGCCAGCTCACGGCTGAGCGACGGACCGTCGGCCAGGTCGAGCACCAGGTAGGGCACCCCGTCGTGGATCCCCGAGCCATGCAGCCGCACCACTCCAGGGTGGTCGAGCCGGGCCAGCAGATCGGCCTCAGACCGGAATCGCCGCGCGCCGCCGGGCTCGGTGCTGGTGAGGACCTTGAGTGCGACGGCGCGGTCCACCTCGGTGTCGGTCGCCTGGAAGACCTCGCCCATCCCCCCGCGGCCCAACGGTTCACCCAGGACGTAGCGCCCGTCGACGATGTCTCCTCGCTTGGCCACCGTCTGTCGCTACCCGCGCGGCGTCGCTCGGAGTCGTCCGCGTGGACTCAAGACGCGGCCGCACCCGGCGGGAGCCGGCCCAGCGCGCCGGCCAGCTCGCCCCGCGAGGTGACGCCCAGCTTGGGGAACACGTGGTAGAGGTGCGAGCCGACGGTGCGGTGCGAGAGGTGGAGCCGCTGGGCGATCTCGCGGTTCGTCAGGCCCGAGGCAGCCAGCCGGGCGATCTCCAGCTCCTGGGCCGTGAGGGCGTCGGGCTCCGACGACTCGCGTCCTGGGCTCGACTCGCCGGCGGCGCGCAGCTCGCGGCGGGCCCTGTCGGCCCACGGACGCGGCACCGAGGTCGTCGCACAGGTCGCGGGCGGTGCGAAGGGGGGTCCGGGAATCGGCGGCCCGGCGCTGGCGCCGCAGCCACGAGCCGTAGCCGAGCAGCGAGCGGGCCCGGAGGAAGGGCCACGCGACGAGGTCCCGGTCGGCCGCCGCGAACAGTGCCTCGGCCGGGTCGTCGACCGCGACGAGCGGGCGGGCGTAGGCGATCGTGGCGTCGAGCGTGGGCGAGCGGAAGCGTGCTCCGAGGGCCTCGAGATCGCCCACCACGGCGCGGGCCGCGTCGAGCCGGCCGGTGGCAAGCGCGGCGTCGATGTAGGCGGGCGCGGTCCCTTGATGGATGGCGGCGACCTCGTCGGCGTGGGCGATGGCCTCGACGGCCCGCATCGCCTCGTAGGCCTCGTCCACCCGCGCGTCGGCGAGCAGTGCCGTGGCCCGGACGAAGTCGGTCATGGCGACGAGCGCTCCCGCCCCCCACGCGCGCAGCGGCCCGCCCAGCTCGTCGGTGACGGCGAGAGCGCCGGCCGTGTCGCCCCGCACGGCCGCCAGCAGGCCCTGGAGGAGGTCGGCCGCCATGACCGTGCCGGGCCGTTCGGTCTGCTCGCCCAGGCGGGCGGCCTCGCCGGCCTGGTCGGCGGCCGCGTCCCACGTGCCCCGGTGCCAGCCGGCCCACGCCAGCGCGATCAGCGCGTTCGTCAGGTCGCCGAGCCGACCGGCGGCACGGAGGGAACGCACCGCGGCGGCGAGGAAGGTGGCCGAGGCCTCCTGGTCGCCCACCGTCCCGGCCGCGACGCCGAGCAGCGCCTGCAGCCCGGGATCGTCGACACCCGCCAGCCCGCGGGCGGCGCAGTCCGGCCCGCACCTGCGCGCCCCGTTCGATCGGGGCGACCATCCCGAGGATGTGCAGCAGCCGCGGGTCGTCCTCGACCGGCAGCGACTCGGCGACCCCGACCAGCAGCTCGCGCTCGGCGACGGTCGAGGCCCCGCCAGTACGCCTGGGTGGCGACGGCGACGAGCGAGTCGACCGCCAGGTCGACGTCGCCGGCGTCGCGCATGCGGCCGACCACGTCGACCAGGGTGCGGACGTGCGCCTCGTCGGCCACCGCATCGCCGGTGAGGAGCTGGCGCCGCCACGCCGCCCGTGCGCGGTCGACGGGGGCCAGGTCGAGCCGTTCGGCCTCGTCGAGGAGCCGGACGACCACGTCGTTCCGCCCGAGCTCGTGGGCGTGGTACGCCGCGCGGACGAGCCGGCGACCTCGGCGTTGCGGGTCGGGGCTGAGATCGGCGGCACGCTCGAACGCGGTGGCCGCCACGAGCGGCGCGCCGCGACGGCGGGCGCGTTCGCCGGCCTGTTCGAGGGCCGCGGCCGCCCCCTCGTCGGGCTCGACCAGCGCAGCGGCCCGGTGCCACACGGCACGGTCGGGGTCGTCGATGGCGTCGGCCAGCGCCGCGTGCGCGGCCCGCCGGGCGATCTCGTCGGCTCGCCGGTAGGTCGTCGAGCGCACCAGCGGGTGTCGGAACCGCACGCCACGCGCGTCGATCTCGACCAGGCGGGCCTCGACGGCCGGGTAGAGGTCGTCGTGGGTGACGTCGGGGTGTCCGAGCGCGACGGTGGCGGCCAGGATCTCGCGCAGCCCGTGGCCCTCGTCGACTGCGGCCACCAGCAGCAGGTCGCGGCAGGCAGCCGGGAGCGTGTCCACCCGCGAGGCGAACGTCTCGACCAACCGCGTCGTCACCGGCACGAGCGGCTGGACGATCGTGCCGGGAGGCAGCACCGACCACGCCGCCGCCAGCTCGACCAACGCCAGCGGGTTTCCGGCCGCCTCGCGGATCAGCTGGTCGGCGAGGTGGGGATCGAGGGTCGGCGCGTGGGCAGCGACCAGGTCCCGCGCCGCGGCGTCGTCGATGGGGCCGAGGGCGACGGGGGTGAAGCGGACATCCGCCAGCGCGGGCGCCGGGACCTCGCGCGCGGTCGCCACGACGAGGACGGGGTCGAGGTCGATGCGGCGGGCCACGAAGCTGAGGACGTTCGCCGACGGGCGGTCGAGCCACCGCACGTCCTCGACCACGACCAGCGCGCCGCCCGCCGCGGCCCGCTCGCGCACGAGGGCGAGTGCCGCGAGGGCGACGGCCATGACGTCGTGCACGTCGGCGTCCTCGCGGCCGAGGGCGCCGAGCAGGGCGGCCCGCAGCTCGGGGGGCAGGTCGTCGACGTGCCCGAGGACCGGGTCCAGGAGCTGATGCAGGCCCGCGAAGGGCAGGTGGGCCTCGGACGGCACGCCGGCGGTGGTCAGCACCGCTCGGCCGCCGGACCTCGCCTCGTCGGCGAGGGCGTCCACGAGGGCGGACTTGCCGATCCCCGCATCCCCGTGCACGAGCAGGCACGAACCCCGCCGGGCGGACGCGTCGAGCGCGGCGCGCAGGCGCGCCAGCTCGCGGTCGCGCCCGTGGAGCAGCTCGCCTGTCCGCATCCGGCCATCATCCCCTGACCAGGGGCGGACGGTCGAGGCCACCCGAGATCAGTCACGTGACTGATGACGGCGACGGGCCGGCTGCCTACCGTCCGGGGCATGACCATCTCCCCCGGCTCCCCCGACACCATCGTCCTCGTCCACGGCTTCTGGGTCACGCCCCGCAGCTGGGAGGACTGGATCGCCCACTACGAGAAGAAGGGCTACACGGTCCTGGCGCCCGCCTACCCGGGCTTCGAGGTCGAGGTCGAGGCGCTCAACGCCGATCCGACCCCCATCGCGAAGATCACGGTGCCCCAGATCATCGAGCACTTCGAGTCGGTGATCGACGCCCTCGACGCGCCGCCGATCATCATCGGCCACTCGGCCGGTGGAGCGTTCACGCAGATCCTGCTCGACCACGGGCGCGGCGCCGCCGGCGTCGCCCTCAACTCGGCCCCCACAGAGGGTGTGCGGATCGTGCCGCCCTCCCAGGTGAAGTCGACGTTCCCGGTGCTCAAGTCGCCGGCCAACCGGCACAAGGCCGTCGGTTTCACGTTCGAGCAGTTCAACTACGCCTTCACGAACGTCGGCTTCACCGAGGACGAGGCCCGTCGCCTCTACGAGCGCTACGCCATCCCGGCGTCGGGCGGGATCCTGTGGGGCAGCGTGCTCGCCAACTTCGAGCCGGGCAGGCAGGACGTGGCCGTCGACTACCACAACGAGGACCGGGCGCCGCTGCTGTTCGTCTCGGGTGGCGAGGACCACATCATGCCGCCGAGCATCCAACGGTCGAACGCCAAGCACTACAAGGGCAAGACCACGGTCACCGAGGTCAAGGAGTACCCGGGCCGCGCCCACCTCCAGACGGCCCAGGAGGGGTGGGAGGAGATCGCCGACGACGTCCTCGCCTGGGCCGTCGAGCACGCTGCCCGCCCGTGACGACGGTCCGCGTCACCCACGTCGGCGGGCCGACCGTCCTGCTCGAGGTCGAGGGCTGGACGCCTCCTCGTCGACCCGACGTTCGACCCGCCCGGCAAGCGGTACCACTTCGGGTGGGGGACGGCATCGACCAAGGTCACCGGGCCGGCCGTCGCCCCCGGCGACCTGCCCCCGATCGACGCCGTGCTGCTCACGCACGACCACCACGCGGACAACCTCGACGACGCCGGCCGCGCGCTGCTCCCCGGCGTCGGCACGGTGCTCACCACCGTCGCCGGCGCGGGCCGGCTCGGCAGCGGCGCGCTCGGGCTCGAACCCTGGGCGACCACACGGCTCGAGGCGCCCGACCGACCGACGATCGAGGTGACGGCCACGCCGTGCCGCCACGGCCCGCCCGCGAGCACGCCGATCGTCGGCCACGTCGTGGGGTTCGGGCTGCGGTGGGAGGGGCAGGCGCACGGCGACGTGTGGTTCTCGGGCGACACCGTGCTCTACGCCGGCGTGCGCGAGGTCGCCGATCGCCTCGACATCGGCACCGCGCTCGCTGCACCTCGGCGGCGTCCGGTTCCCGGTGACCGGACCGATCCGGTACACGATGACGGCCGAGGACGGCGTCGAGCTCTGCGAGATCCTCCGGCCCGCAGACCGCGATCCCCGTGCACTACGAGGGCTGGTCGCACTTCCAGCAGGCGCGCCCGGCGATGGAGGAGGTGTTCGCCGCCGCCCCACCCGAGGTCCGCGCCGCGCTGCGCTGGCTGCCGATCGGCGCCGCCACCGAGATCGAGGTCTAGTGCCCGTGCGTCGTCGACACGGAGCCGGAGCGGCGTAGCGTCGGCCCGATGTCGGTCGTGCGTGCCCTCGTGCTGTTCGCCTCGCGGCCGTGGCCGAGATCGGCGGCGCGTGGCTGGTCTGGCAGGGCGTGCGCGAGCACCGGGGCGTCGCCTGGGTCGGGGCCGGCATCGCCGCGCTCGCGGCCTACGGGTTCGTCGCCACGCTGCAGGAGGACCCGCACTTCGGGCGCATCCTCGCCGCGTACGGCGGGATCTTCGTCGCCGGCTCGCTGGCGTGGGGGGTGGTGGCGGACGGCTTCCGCCCCGACCGCTACGACCTGGCGGGCGCGGCCCTCTGCCTCGTGGGGGTGTGCGTGATCATGTTCGCCCCGCGACCCGGGTGACGGCCGTCAGCCGGGCGTCTGATCGTCGACGACGTCGAGGTTGTGGAAGGTGGGCGGGCCGTCGGCCAGCGCCATCATGCGCTGCGAGAACTCCTGGGTGACAGGCAGCTTCGAGTTCTCCATCGCGGCGTCGTACGAGTCGAAGAACGCCAGGGTCATGTAGCGCTCGGGATCGTCGCGGTCGCGACCGACGATCACCCTGCGCACGGTCGAGTCGTCGCCGGCGGCCGCCTCCCACTCGGCGTCGAGCGCGTGCATCTCGTCGTAGCGCGACGAGCGGTACTCGATGATCTGGACGAAGGCCATGTCCGAGCCCCCTTCGCATGTGGGTACCGGCGACGTTACGCCTCGTCACCAGGGCCGTCACGCGAGGCCGAGCCACATCCGGGTGAGGTCGCGGAGCCGGTCGATGCCGACGCCCTTGGACGCGCTCGTCCACACCACGTCGCCCCGCTCGAGGTCGCAGGCCGGCGGCCAGGTCGCGCTTGCGCTTCTCCCGCTGCGACGAGCGCACCTTGTCGTGCTTGGTCGCCACCACCGTGTGCGGCAGAGCGTTGGCCCGCAGCCAGCCGAGCATCTGCACGTCGAGCTTGGTGGGCCCGATCTCGCCGTCGACCAGCGCCATCACCATCGTCAGGTCGTCGCGCTCGACGAGGTAGCCCTCGATCATCGCCTGCCACGACGACCGCATGGACTTGGACACCGACGCGTACCCGTAGCCCGGGCAGTCGACGACCGTGGGCACGGGCGTGCCGCCGTCCGGCTCGCCCACCGTGTAGCAGTTGAGCAGCTGCGTGCGCCCGGGGGTCTTCGACGTGTGGGCCAGCCTCGTGCGGTTGGCGACGGCGTTGAGCAGCGACGACTTGCCCGACGTTCGACCGGCCCACCACCGCCACCTCGGCCGGGGTGTCGGGCAAGCGGTCGATGTCGTCGGCCGACAGGAGGAAGCGGAGGTCGAGGGGGGCGCTCATGGCGCCGCCATTCTCGCGGCTGCGCACCCGCTCCCCGCCGCTCTCGGCCTCACCCGCTCGCGGCCGGCAGCGGACGGGCCGTCGTCCCGTCGGCGAAGCGGAGCCGCAGCGACCCGACGAGGGACTCGGCGTGGCCCCGGGCGCCGGGGCCGCTCGGGTCCACCACGACGACGTGACCGAGGTAGGCCTCGTTGTCCACGGGGAGGGCTGCCTCGACCGGCACCGGCAGCGTCCACCGGTGGACGCGCGGGTCGGCGTCGAGGCGGTCGAGCCCGTCCACCCCCACGACCCGTCCGGCGGAGGGCGCCATCACGAACATCACCGCGGCGCTGCCCCGGGGCGCGGCGGCCGTGGCGAGCGGTGACCCTGTCGTGCCGAGGGCGGGCGGATCGCCGAGGGCGAGATCCACGAGGACCTGCAGCGGGTGCGTCCCGGTCACGAGGTGCACGAGGTCGAAGATGTAGCCGCCGCCCTGGCGGGGGTTGATCTCGACGAGGCGGGCCCCGCGTCGGTGACCATGACCTCGGTGTGGCTGAGCCCGTGGGTGAGGCCGACGGCGTCCAGCGCAGCGCAGGCGAAGCCGGCCACCTCGTCGGCCACGTCCGGCGGGAGGGCGGCGGGGAACATGTGCCCCGACTCGACGAACGCCGGCGGGCCGGCGACGGACTTGTCGGTGATGCCGACCACCGTGGTGCGACCGTCGATCGTCACGGACTCGACGCTGACCTCGGTTCCCGTCAGCACCTCCTCGATCAGCACCACACCCGCCAGCGCCTGCCCACGCGTGTTGTGCGTGAGGGCGCTGATCTCGGCCCACGCATCCTTGAGGTGGGCCTCCTCGTCGACCCGGCGCACGGATGTCCCGGCGTTCAGGTCGACCGGCTTGGCCACGAGGGGGTAGCCGAGCCCCTGCCGCGGCTGCGAGGGCGTCGTCGAGCGTGGAGGCCACCGCGTGGCGGACGCTCGGGAGACCCGCGGCGTCGAGCGCGGCACGGACCTCGTGCTTGCGCACCGCCCGCACCATCACGTCGGGCGAGGCCCCCGGCAGCCCCAGCCGCGCCGCCACGGCCGCGGTCGCCGCCAGGTAGTAGTCGCAGGTCGTCAGCACGCCGTCGATGTGGTGGGTGGAGGCGAGGCCGGCCATCCGCTCGACGAGGGCGCCGGTGTCGTTCGTCTCGACCACCACCACCTCGGATGCGCCGGCCAGCGCCGGGTGGGGCGTGAGCGATCCGGCGCCGTACAGGGCCGGGTCTCGGGTGACGAGCACGTAGTCGTGGCCGAGGGCGCGCAGCAGCGGCGGCAGGCCCTCGCCCGTCGACTGCAGCCAGCTCTCGATCATGAGGAGGGTCGCCATGAGTGGCTCACCAGCCCTTCGGAGGCTTGCGGGCGATGATCACCGAGTTGATGACCTCACCCGTCGGGTGGACGGTCCCGAGGACGTCGAAGCCGGCGAGGGCGCCGGGGTCGACCGTCGGGATACAGCAGGGTGCGCAGCCCGCGTGCGCTGCGGACGACGAGCACGGCACCGGGGGCCATGGCCCGGGCCAGGTGGGCGATGACCCGGGCCTTCTCGTCCGGCGTGCGGCCGACGAGCGCGGCGAGGACCACGAGGCCGTAGGCACCGAGATCGGCTGCCGGCTCGGCGCCGGCATCGTCGCCGGCGCCCGCGTCCATCTGGAGGAAGCCCAGCCCGGTCACGCCCAGCGCGTCGGCGACCCGCCGCGACGCGGCCAGCGCCGACGGGTCGCGGTCGAGGTTGTCGACCATCGTCCCCTCGCCGGCCAGCAGGAACGCGGTCAGCGGGAGCGGCCCGGAGCCGACGAACGCCACCTGGCCCCGCAGGGGCCGGGCGCCGTCGCCCTCGGCGAGCCGGGCCACCGCGTCCCGCTCCAGGGCGTGGAGCTGGCGGTAGTTGGCCGCGAAGGGGAAGCGCTCGAGCTCGGCCACCGGGTCGGCGCTGTCGGCGATGCGGCGGGCCCAGGCCACCTCGAGCTGGTACTCGCCCTCGAAGCAGAGCGTCCGGAGGTCGTCGACGACGTCGTCGACCGCGGCGTGGGCCAGCACGGCGCTCGCCCGCTCCGGCGGCGTGTCGACCACCAGGCGGACGAGGCGGTGGAACGCGGCGTCGACGACCGGGCCGGGCCGGAGGTCGGGGCAGGCGGCCAGCTCGTCGTGGATGGCGCGCAGCGCGAGGGCTGCACGGTCGTCCTCCCCGGCGTGTCGTGGCATGGTAGGTATGCCTACTACACACCGTTCCGGGCCTCGTCCGCTGCGTGCGGACCGGCCGGTGGCGTCGGTCCCGACGCCGCGGTGGGGTCAGCCGCAGCTCGCGGCGCAGCGCCTCGCAGGCCTGGTCGACCGCCGCCTTGCCCTCGGGCACGAGGTCGCGCATCGAGAAGAACCCGTGGATCACGCCGTCGTAGCGGCTGGTCGTGACCGGCACGCCCGCGCCGACGAGGCGGGCGCCGTAGGCCTCGCCCTCGTCGCGCAGCGGGTCGTACTCGGCCGTGAGGATCAGCGCCGGCGGCAGGCCCGCGAGGGCCTCGTCGGGCAGGTGGACCGGCGACACCCGCGGGTCCGTGCGGTCGCCGACGCCGACGTACTGCTCCCAGAACCAGTCCATCGTGTCCTTGGTGAGGAAGTACCCCTCGGCGTTGGCGTCGATGGACGGCCGGGTCATCGTCCCGTCGGTGACCGGGTAGATCAGCAGCTGGAAGCGCAGGTCGACGGGGGTGTCCCGCAGCTCGGCGGCGACGACGGCGGCCAGGTTCCCGCCGGCCGAGTCGCCGCCCACCGCCAGCGCGGGCCGGGTCGACGTCGAGCTCGGCGGCGTTGTCGGCCACCCAGCGCACCGCGGCCACGCAGTCGTCGATGGCCGCGGGGAACGGGTTCTCGGGGGCGAGGCGGTAGTCGACCGACACCACGGTCGCGCCGCTGCCCTCGGCGACCGCCCGGACCGTGCCGTCGTGGGTGTCGAGGTCGCCGATCACCCAGCCACCGCCGTGGAAGTAGACGAGGACCGGGCGCGGCCCGGGCTCGGTGGTGGGCACGTAGACCCGCACCGGGATGTCGCCGGCCGGGCCCGGGATCGTGCGGTCGGTCACCGAGGCCATCTCGGCCTTCGACTCGACGAGGCTCAGCGCCGCGTAGCCCTGGCGCAGCTCGGCCGGCGTCAGCTGCTCGCGGGGTGTCTCCCCCACGGCCTCGAAGAGGTCGAGGATCGAACGGACCTCGGGCGTGACCGGCATGTTCCCTCCAGCGCTCGCTGACGTGGGCGTCATCATCGCAAGCGGCCGTGACGCGCGCCACACGCGATGCCCGGGGACGTCACCCCGAGCCGTAGAACAGGCGCTCGACCACCCGACGGGCCCGTCGGGTCACCCGGCGGTAGTCCTCGCGCAGCGTGCTCGGCGTCGTGCCCAGCGAGCGGGCCAGGTGCAGCAGGTCGTCGGCGCGCACGGGCAGCGAGTCGGGAGCCGTCGGCGCCGACCCCACGAGCCACCAGCGGTTCCGGGCGTGCTCGCAGAACCGGTAGGCCGCCCGCAGCACCTCGGCGTCGGCCGGCGACCACCGCGCCGTCCGCCTCGAGGGCGTCGAGCGCGCCCATCGTCGACGGCACCCGGACCCCGGTGCGCAGCTGGAGCAGCTGCACCGTCCACTCGACGTCCGACAGCGAGCCCCGGCCCAGCTTGAGGTGGAACTCGGGGTCCTCGCCGGGCGGGATGCGCTCGCGCTCGATGCGGGCCTTCATGCGGCGGATCTCGCGCTCGTGGTCCTCGGTGAGCGGCCGGTCCCACACGGCCTCGGCCAGCAGGTCGAGGAACCGCGCACCCAGCTCGGGGTCGCCGGCCACCGGGCCGGGCGCGGGCCAGCGCCTGGCGCTCCCACGTCTCGGCCCACCGGTCGAGGTAGGCCCGGTAGCCGTCGAGGCTGCGCGACAGCGCCCCCTGCCGGCCCTCGGGGCGCAGCGTGGCGTCGATCGCGTAGATGCGGTGCGCCGGCGTGGTCCCCGACAGGAACCGCAACACGCCACCGGCCGCCCGCAGCCCCTCGTCGTGCTCGGCCGGCGCGTCGTCCTCGCCGCCCGAGGACGTCGTGGACGAACAGGACGTCGAGGTCGCTGGCGTACGACAGCTCGCCCCCGCGAAGCGCCCCATGGCGACGACCGCGAACGGCACCTGCGGGTCGACCTGCGTGAGCGCCGCCTCGAGGCACGCCTCGGCCTGCGCGGTCAGGTCCCGGCCCACGGTGGCGACGTCGGCCTGGCCGAACACGTCGCGGGCGGCGACGCCCAGCAGGTGCCGGCCGCGCCAGCGGCGCAGCGCCCGCTGCCGCTCGTCGAGGTCGGACCGCCACGACAGCGTGCCGGTGGCCGACGCGACCAGCTCGTCGCGATCGAGCGTCTGCAGGCGCTCGGGATCCGCGAGGCGCGGGATCAGGTCGGGGTTGGCGCCGAGGACGTCGCCCAGCAGCGCGCTCGTGCCCAGCAGGTCGCACAGGCGCCGGGCGACGTCGGGGCTGTCGCGGAAGACCTGCGCCAGCGCGGTCGCCCGCCGGTCGCCGGACGCCAGCTTGCGCAGGCCGAGCAGCCCGAGGTCGGGGTCGGGCGACACCGACAGCCAGTCGAGCAGCAGCGGCAGGAGCTGCTGCATCATCCGTGACGAGCGGGTCAGGCCGCGTGTCAGCTCGCGCACCGCGGCCCGGGTCCGCTCGGCGTCGGTGAACCCGAAGCTGGCCAGGGCGCCCGCCGCCGCCTCGGGCGACAGCCGCCCCGCCCCCGCCAGCGAGTCGAGCAGCGGGCGGAAGTACAGGCGCTCGTGGACCGCGCGGACGAGGTTGCGCTGGCGGGCGAGGTCACGGTCGAAGGCCTCGGTGGGCCCGGCGTCGGGGCGGCCCCGGTAGCCCAGCACCCGGGCCAGGCGGCGGCGCTGGGCCCGGTCGGCGGGCACGGTGTGGGTCTGCTGGTCGTCCTCGACCTGCAGGCGCGTGCTCGACCCGGCGCAGGAACCGGTAGGCCTCGGACAGCCCGTCGGCGTCGTCGACGGCGACGTAGCCGCCCCGGGCCATCTCGGCCAGGGCGGTCAGCGTGGTCGGCGACCGCAGCTCGGCGTCCGCCGCGCCGTGCACGAGCTGGAGGATCTGCACCGCGAACTCGATGTCCCGGATGCCGCCGGGACCGCGCTTGACGTCGCGCTCGGGCGCGCCCTGCCGCCGCAGCTCGCCCGACGACCGCTCGCGCAGGGCGCGGAGCGAGCGCAGGTCGTCGGCCGTCCACCGGCGACCCCACAGCGACGCCGCCGCGGCCTCGGCCCAGGCCCGCCCGACCTCGGGATCGCCGGCCACGGGCGCGGCCTTGAGCAGGGCCTGGAACTCCCACGGCTGCGCCCACCGCTCCCAGTACGCCCGGTAGCCCTCGACCGTCCGGGTGAGGGCCCCGTCGCGGCCCTCGGGCCGCAGGTTGGCGTCGACCCGGTAGCAGCGCCGGGCGAGGTCCATCACCGCCCGGGCGCCGCGGGCGTCGCCGTCGACGAACATCAGGTCGATGTCGCTGGCGTAGTTGAGCTCGCGCCCGCCGAGCTTGCCCATGCCGATCACGACCAGGCCGACCGCCGTCGCGAGGCGCACCGAGGCGGCCAACACGGCGGTCGCCACGTCGGCGAGGGCGGCCGTCGTCGTCTCGAGATCGGCGAGCCCGAGCAGGTCGCGGGCCGTGATGCGCAGGAGGGCGAGGCGCTTGCGCCCGGACGAGCTCGTCGCCGTCGCCCGCGGCCGCCACGCCCGGACCGGACGGCGCCGGCCCGTCCAGGTCGGCCAGCACGTCGAGCGCGGCCGGATCGGTCTCGAGCAGCCGCGTGCCGCTGCGGCTGGCCGCCATCAGCGCCACCACGGCCCGCGCCAGGTCCGGGTCGGCGGCCAAGCGGTCGCGGATGTCGGCGCCCAGCCGGTCGAGCGCGTTGCGCACCGCGCCGGGATCGGCGCTGTGCTCGACCAGCTCGCCGAGGGGGGTGGGAGCCACCACTCCGTCCACGTCGTCAGTATCGTGCCTATTGGTCGGCGGGGCTGGGGAGCCGCTCGGCAGGCGCCAAATCCCACGCGTGGGCTGGGGCGAACGCCCAACCCGCCCCGCCTCGATCCGGCGAGCGCCTCGCGATTCCGGTCGGCGCGGCTGGGAGCCGCTCGGCACGCGTCCAAATCCCCACGCGTGGGCTCGGGCGAACGTCCCGACCCGCCCCGCCTCGCGATTCCGGTCGGCGGGGCCCGTCGGCGGCGGCCGGTACCCTGGCCACGTGGCCCGCCTGCGTGTCGCCCTGTGCCAGATCAACACGACGGTCGGCGACCTCGACGGCAACGTCGACCGGGTCCTCGCCGCCCTCGAGCGGGCCGAGGACGCGGGGCTGCGACCTCGCCGTGTTCCCCGAGCTGGCCATCACCGGCTACCCGCCCGAGGACCTGCTGCTCAAGCCGGGCTTCGTCGCCGACAACCGCCGGGCGCTCGACCGGGTGGCCGCGCGCGACCGGCGCGCTGCGCCGCGGTCGTCGGCTTCGTCGACGTCGGCCGCGACCTCTACAACGCGGCCGCGGTGTGCGCCGGACGGCCAGGTCCAGGCCGTGTACCACAAGCGCAACCTGCCGAACTACGCGGTGTTCGACGAGCAGCGCTACTTCGCCCCGGGCACCGGGCGCGTCGCCGCTCGTCGAGATCGCCGGGGTGCGGGTGGGCGTGTCGATCTGCGAGGACGCCTGGAGCCCGACCGGTCCGATCGCCGCCCAGGCCGCCGGCGGCGCCGAGCTGGTCGTCAACCTCAACGCCTCGCCGTACTACGCCGACCGGCTGGCCGAGCGGGAGCGCATGCTGGCGACGCGGGCGGCCGACGCGTCGTGCGCCCTCGTCTACGTGAACCAGGTCGGCGGCCAGGACGAGCTCGTCTTCGACGGCGCGTCGATGGTCTTCGACGCCGACGGCGAGCCTCGTCGCCCGCGCCGGCGCAGTTCGTCGAGGAGACGCTGGTCTGCGACGTCGAGGTGCTGCCGGTGTTCCGCAAGCGGCTGCTCGACCCGCGGGGCCGGGCCGTCGAGCCGCCGCTGCCCGGTGGTCGACGTGTCGTCCGCGCCGCGGGTCGACGACCCCGCCGACGCCTGTCGGGCGACGATCGCCGCAGCCCCTGCCACCCGTGCAGGAGGTCTACGAGGCGCTCGTGCTCGGCACCCGCGACTACGTCCACAAGAACGGCTTCACCGACGTGGTCGATCGCGCTGTCGGGCGGCATCGACTCGTCGCTCGTGGCCGTCATCGCCGTCGACGCCGTCGGGCCCGAGCGCGTCCACGGCGTGCTCATGCCGTCGCGCTACTCGTCCGACCACTCGCTCGACCGACGCCGAGAAGCTGGCCGGCGAGCTCGGCATCGAGCACCGGGTGATCCCCATCGAGCCCGCCCACGCCGCGCTTCCTCGAGATGCTGGCGCCCAGCTTCGAGGGCCTCGAGCCCGACCTCACCGAGGAGAACCTGCAGTCGCGCATCCGCGGCGTGGTGCTGATGGCCCTGTCGAACAAGTTCCGGGCTGGCTGGTGCTGACCACCGGCAACAAGAGCGAGATGGCGGTCGGCTACTCGACCCTCTACGGCGACACGGCCGGCGGCTTCGCCGTCATCAAGGACGTGCCCAAGCTGCTCGTCTACGACCTGTGCCGCGACCGCAACGCCCGGGCCGGGCGCGAGCTCATCCCCGAGGTCGGTGCTCACCAAGCCGCCGTCGGCCGAGCTGCGGCCCGACCAGCGCGACGACCAGTCGCTGCCGCCCTACGAGGTGCTCGACCCGATCCTCGAGGCCTACGTCGAGGACGACCGCACCGCGGCCGAGCTGGTCGGCATGGGCTTCGACCCCGACGCTGGTCGAGCGCATCACCCGCCTGGTCGACACGGCCGAGTACAAGCGCCGGCAGACCCCGCCCGGCGTGCGGGTCACGCCCAAGGCGTTCGGCAAGGACCGCCGGCTCCCGATCACCAACCGCTACCGGGGCTGATCGCCGGGACCGCGGGCCCGAGCGCGGGACCGTCCTGCGGCGCGGCCGAGGCCGTGCCGGTTGCGCGGCGGGGGGCGCCAGGGGCGATGCTGTCGCCCGTGACCCAGCCCTCCGGCGGCCCTGCCGAGATCCAGGCCGTCCTGTTCGACTTCTCCGGCGTGCTCACCACGTCGCCGTGGCCGGCGCTGCGCGCGTCCGGCCGACGGCGACCTCGACTTCCTCGTCGGGCCGTACCACGAGGACACCGACCACCCCTGGCACCGGCTCGAGCGGGGCGAGATCACCATCGAGGAGTGGCTGACCGCCATCCAGGCCGCGGCCGACGAGATCGGGCCGGACCCTCGACCTCACCCCGATGCAGTCGCTGCTCGTCCGAGCTGACCGTGCACGACGACGTCGTCGCCCACATCCGGGCCCTGCGGGCCGACGGCTACCGCACGGCCCTCGTGACCAACAACGTGCGCGAGGGCTCGGCGACGTGGCGGGCGATGATCCCGGTCGACGACCTGTTCGACGTCGTGGTCGACAGCTCGGCGGTCGGGATGCGCAAGCCCGACCCCGCCATCTACACCCACACGCTCGACCTCCTCGGGGGCATCGCGCCCGAGCGCGGCGTGTTCCTCGACGACGTCGAGGGGAACCTCGTGGGCGCGCGGCTCGCGGGGCTGCACACGATCCTCGTCGACGACCCGCCCGGCCCGGCGCTGCTCGAGCTCGACCTGCTGCTCGGTCGGTCCGGGCCGGCGGGCTGACGGCGACCGCCGCCCGTCGCCGTGTCCGAGGCCGCCGTCCCGCTGCCCGGGCCGCCCGGACCGCCGCCGACCGTCGCCGCCGGCGCCCGGCGGCGGGCCGACCTGGCCCTGGTCGTGGCGGCGTTCTTCTTCGGCACCACCTTCCTCGTCGTGCAGGACGCGGTCGAGGACGCCGACCCGGTGCCGTTCCTCGCCGTCCGCTTCCTGATCGGCGGGGCCGTCCTCGCCGTGCTGGCCCGCGGGCGGGCCGGCCACGCCCCACGAGATGCGCCACGGCGTGGCGGCCGGGGTGCTGCTCTTCGCCGGCTACGTGCTGCAGACCGTCGGGCTGCAGTACACGTCCCCGTCGACGTCGGCGTTCATCACCTACCTGCTCGTCGTGTTCGTGCCGCTCATCTCGTTCGCCGTCCTGCGGCGGCGTCCCCACCCGCTCACGCTGGTCGGGCTGGTGCTGGCCGTCGCCGGCCTCGTGCTGCTGACCGGCGGCGCCGACGTGGCCTTCGGGCGGGGCGAGGTGCTGACGCTCGGCTGCGCGGTGGCCTTCGCGGCGCACATCGTCCTGCTCGGCGAGACGGCCGGGCGCCACGACCCCGTGCGGCTCACCTGCATCCAGGTGACGTTCGTCGGCGTCGCCTGCCTCGCGGTCAGCCTCGTGACCGGCGGGCTGCGGATGCCGTGGGCGGCGGTCGGGGCCGCCGCCTTCACCGGCGTGTTCGCCACCGCCCTCGCCTTCTTCGCCATGGTGTGGGCGCAGCGGGTGGTGAGCCCGTCCCGTGCCGCCCTGATCCTGCTGCTCGAGCCCGTGTTCGCCGCGCTGCTGGCGTGCGGCCACCGGCGAGGGCCTGTCCGGCGCGTGCGCTGGCCGGCGGCATGCTGATCCTGGCCGCGGTCGTGGTGGCCGAGGTGGTGCCGCCGTGGCTCGGGGCTCGCCGCCGCGCCCAGCGAGGCCGGGGGCGCCGGCCGCGCGGGCGGCGGGTCATACTGATCCGACCCGGCCGCCGCGACACGAGGACCGCTCCCCATGGCGACGACAGCCAGACGATCGAGGAGAGCGGGCGGCGCATCGGGGGGCACGCGTGGGTCGAGATGCGGCTGTTCGAGAAGCTCGGCCGCTGGTCGGGTGTCGTCGACTAGCCCCGCGCCCGTGTCCTGCTGGCCGCCACCAGCCGACGCCACGCCTGGCACGCCGAGCTGTGGGTGGACCTGCTGCCGGGCCTGCCCCACCTCCCGGCCGCCGACCTGTCGCCCCCGACGACGGCGCCGCGGCGATGGTGGCCGCGCTCGACGACCTGGACGACGTCGCGACCGCCGACCGGCTCGCCGCGCATTGGTCCGGCGTCGCCCTCCCCCAGGTGATCGATCGCCTACACCGCCCACCTCGAGCCGCACCGTGCCGGTCACCGACGCCCCCACGCAACGGGCCCTCCGCCTCGCGCTCGTCGACCTCGGGGCCGACCGCGACGCGCTCGCCGGCCTGGTCACCAGCGCGCGCGCCGCCGGCTGAACCCGACCGCCCGCGACGAACGGCTCAGTTGGCCGGCGGCGTTCCGAGGTCGATCTGGCGGACGAGGTTGGCGCTGCATCGGCGGCGCCGGCTCGACCTCCCGGCTGACCCGGAGGAACTCGGCGACGGCGCGCACGTCGTCGAGGTCGTCACGACCAGGGACGGGGCTGCCGTCGATGATGTCCTCGGCGTCGCGGGCGGTCAGGACGAGAAAGGTCATTCACTCGGGCAAACGTCACGGAGCGTGCTCGGGTTACGGCAAAGCGCGGTTTCTGTGCAAACCGGTCCTGCGAGCTGGCTCGGCCCGACCGGGCCCGGTCAGACGTAGGCAGGCCGGCTGTCGAGATGACGCCGGAGAGCAGCGAGGGCCCGGTGCTGGAGCGCCTTCACCGCGCCCTCGCGCTTGCCCATCATCCGGGCCACCTCCTCGACCGACAGGTCGGCGACGATGCGCAGCAGGACGACGTCCCGCTGGTCGGGCGACAGCACGGCCAGCATCTCGCGCACCTCGTCGTGGGCGAGCACGGCGAAGGCGTCCTCCTCGACGTCGCCGAGTCCCAGCTCGTCCTCGTCGCCGATCTCGCGCTGCACCGGCGGCTGCCGGTTGGCCCGGCGCCGATCGTCGATCATGCGGTGGTGGGCGATCGTGAACAGCCACGACCGGAAGCCCTGCACGTCGCCCTCGAACGCTCGCCAGGTTGCGATGGACCTGCACGAACACGTCGTTGGTCAGCCCGTCGGGGTCGGAGGCCCGGTGCCAGCGCAGGTACGACGCCACCTGGCCGGCGAGCGACGTGTAGATCCGCTCGAACGCCCGCGGGCACCCTGCCCTGGCGTCCGCCACCAGGGCGCCGAGGGATGGTGGCACGTTGTCGGAGTCGGGCCCACCCCCTCCGGCCGGTCTCGGCGAGCTGGCTGGGGCCGGTTCCGTCCGTCGATCGGTGGTTGGCACGTCGCGTCCTCCCCCCGGAGTCTTCGCGCGTTCGGTCGCTGACAGATGTCGGGAGCTCAGCGCCTCACCGTTTCTCCCCGCGGGCACACTAGCCAAACGCGCGGGCCGTCGCCGGGGGACGCACAAAGTGGTCTGGCGACAGACCCTCGTCGGACACGGAACTTTGGCCAGAAGGTGGTCACTCTTGACCGCACCGGTATCCTTTAGCGCGCTCAGGGTTCCCGGATGGGGATCCCTGACGCATCGAGCCGACCGCTCGATCCTCGGGGGCCACCCACGGGTCGCTGCGAGGCTCCCCACGGACCGAGCAACCACACGCAAGAAGGACGTTCCGTTGCCCAAGGAGCGCGTCGAGCGCGACGAGGAAGATCTCGTCCGGCTGTATCTCACCGACATCGGGCAGTACCCGCTGCTCACCAAGGACGACGAGGTCCGCCTCGCCCAGGCGATCGAGGCCGGCAACGCCGCCCGGCTCGAGCTCGAGGCCGAGGGCCGGACGCTCACGCCCGCCGCGCAAGCGCGAGCTGCGCCGCGCCGTCGCGCGAGGGCGAGGACGCCGAGCGCACGTTCGTGCAGTCGAACCTGCGCCTCGTGGTGTCGATCGCCAAGAAGTACCAGGCGTCCGGCCTCCCGCTGCTCGACCTCATCCAAGAGGGCAACCTCGGCCTGATGCACGCCGTCGAGAAGTTCGACTGGCGCAAGGGCTTCAAGTTCTCGACGTACGCCACGTGGTGGATCCGCCAGGCCATCACCCGCGGCATCGCCAACACCGGCCGCACCATCCGCCTCCCGGTCCACGCCGGCGACACGCTCGCCCGCCTGCAGAAGGCCCGCGCCCGGCTCGAGCTCAAGCTCGGCCGCCCGGCGACGCTCGCCGAGCTGTCGGCCGAGGTCGAGATGCCCGAGGACAAGGTGACCGAGGCCCTGCGCTTCGCCGCCGAGCCGCTCTCGCTCTCCGAGCCCCTGCGCGAAGACGGCGACGCCGAGCTCGGCGACGTGGTCGAGGACCGCTCGGCCGAGTCGCCGTTCGAGGTGGCCGCCACCGCGCTGCTCCCCGAGGAGATCAACCGCCTCCTGGCCCCGCTCGACGAGCGCGAGCGCGAGATCCTCAAGCTGCGCTTCGGGCTCGATCGCGGCGAGCCGCGGACCCTCGAAGAGGTCGGCGAGCACTTCAACCTCACCCGCGAGCGCATCCGCCAGATCGAGGCGCGGGCGATGTCGAAGCTGCGGCACCCCTCGTCCGACACCGGCGCCCGCGACCTGCTCGCCGTCTGACGGCGACGGCCCGCCGGGCGTGGCCCGGTCAGGCCATGCCGGTGCGCTCGAGGATCTCGTCGAGCCGCAGCACCTCGTCGGTCGTGACGACGCCCACGAAGCGGTCGTCGCCGTCGACGACCGGCAAGACGTCGGTGTCACCCCGCTCCATCGCCGTCACCGCGTCGCGCACCAGCCAGGTGATGCGACCACGCGGCGCGGTCGTGCGGGCGATCGTGCGGACGTCGGTCGTGGCCCACGCCTCGCGCCGCACCGCGACGACCTCGTCGAGCACGGCCATGCCGAGGTAGCGGTTGGCGTCGTCGACCACCGGCACCGAGCGCCGCCGCTGACCCACGAGGTGGACCGACAGGAACTCCTCGATGGTGGCGTCGGGAGGCACGGTGTGGACGTCGGTGGTCAGCACCGCGCTGATCGGCAGCTCGAAGCGTCGCTCGAGGTGACCGAGACGGCCGGCCCGCTGGCCGACCGCCACCGACGAGTCGCTGAGCAGCAGCTGGGACGCGGCCGTCGCCAGCAGCGCCGGCACCACGAACGCCGGGCTGCCCGTCGTCTCGGCCACGAACACCACGCCGGCGAGCGGCGTCCGGTACCCGGCGCCGAGGAAGGCGGCCATGCCCACCACCACCAGCAGGGCGGTGTCGCTCATGTCGAACACGTCGCCGACGAGGCGCCCGGACAGGGCGCCGAGCACCACGAGCGGGACGAACAGCCCCCCGGCGCCGCCGCCCGCGTAGGTGGCGAGCACCGCCACCACCCGCACGAGGAGCAGGAACACGACCAGCCAGAAGCCGTTCCCCGGATCGGTGGCCCACTGGATCACGTCGTAGCCGGGGCCGAGCGACAGCGGCACGTCGACCACGACGTCGGAGAGCCACGCCAGCACGGCCAGCGTGGCGCCGGCCATGACGACCCGGGTCACCAGTGGAGTGGCGGTGACCGAGCGCCCGCGGAGGAACCGGATCGCGGCGCTGAACAGCCGGGCACCGACCCCACAGAGGAGGCCGACGACGAGGGCACCACCGATCTCGTCCCACCCGAACGATCCGTGGCCGTCGACCGGCAGGATCGGCGTGGTGCCGTCGAACGCGGCGAAGGCGACGTAGCTGCTGGCCGCAGCCACCATGGCCGGCAGCACGTTCCGACGGGCGACGTCGGCCCGGTACGGCACCTCGATGGCGAACAGGGCGCCCGTGGCGGGCGCCTTGAAGATGGCGGCCACGCCGGCCGCCGCGCCGGCGACGAGCAGGAGCTTGGCGTCCTCGCGGGAGAAGAACCGGGCGAAGCGGCGCTGCGCCGTCGACCCGATGACGGATCCGGCGTAGATCGACGGGCCCTCGAGGCCGAGCGCACCGCCGTAACCGATGGTGGCGATGCTGGCGACGATGCGGCCGAACACCGGGCGCAGCGGCACCGGCTCGTCGCCCTGGTCGTGGAAGGCCGCCACGTACTCGTCGCTGGTCGCTCGGGGCACGCACCCGCCACCCAGCGCAGGCAGGCCGCGGCCACCAGCAGGCCGACCATCGGGGCCAGCGCCTGCATCCACAGCGGCTGCTCGGCCAGCGTGTCGAGGAGCCCGTCGACCGTGATGCGCTCGATCGCCAGCACGACGAGGCCGACCACCACGCCGGTCGCCGGCCGCGAACAGCAGGGTCTGGTGGGTGCGGCGGCCGATCGCCCGCGCCTCTTCCTGCCGGTGGGCGGGAAGCCAGCGCGACGAGGGCATGAGGCACGACCTTAGAACGCCCTGGCAGGCCCCCTGACCGCCGGTGCGTCAGGCGGTCGCACCGCTACGCAGCGGCGTAGCCGACGGCGGTCGGGCGTCACATCTCGCGTCGGACACCCGACGATCGCCCGCTACCATCGCCGCCATGAAGAAGCTGCTGCTGCTCGTCGTGATCGCTGCGCTCGCCACCCTCGCCACGAAGAAGGTGCGGAGCGCCTGACCTCCGGGGCGGCCCCCGCCCTCGTCATCGCGCCGAGCCGGCGCTGTGACGGGGGCGGGGGCCGTCGCTTGTCCCACAGCCATCTGGCCACCACCCCCGCCCCCACGGCGGCCAGCACGGCACCGCCCCCGAGCGCGGCGTGGCGAGGTGCCGGCATCGGCACGCGATCGCGCAGCGGCACCCGGTTCGTGAAGCGGCGCACCTCCCAGTCGTGCAGCTTGGCCGCGCGCAGCAGCTCGCGATCGGGGTTCACCGCCACGGCGTGTCCCACCGCCTCCAGCATCGGCACGTCGGTGCCCGAGTCGCTGTACCCGTACGACGCCGCGAGGTCGATGCCGTCGCGCTCGGCCACCTCCGCGATCGCCACCACCTTCTCGGGCCCGTAGCAGTAGCGCTCGGTCCTCCCGGTGTAGCGGCCGTCGGCGTCGAGCTCGGCGCGGGTGGCGATCGCCTCGTCGACCCCGAGGTACTGCGCGAGCGGCGCCACGATCTCCTCGGGCGATGCCGACACCAGGAACACCTTCCGCCCGGCGGCCCGGTGCTCGCGGATCAGCTCGAGCGCCTCGTCGTAGACGATCGGCTCGACGACGTCGACCAGCGTCTCGCGCACGATCTGGCCGATCTCGGCCTGGTCCCACCCCACGGTGAGGCGCAGCACCGAGTCGCGGAGCTTGGCCAGCTTGGCGGGCGAGGCGCCGAACTGCGCGTAGACGAGCTGGCCCCACGCGGCCCGCAGGAGCATCCGGCGGGTGAGCATGCCGGCGCGGTGGAGCGGGCCGCTGAACGCCACCATCGACGCCTTGGCGATGACCGTCTTGTCGAGGTCGAAGAAGGCGGCCTCCACGACCGGCGACCCTACCGGCCGCCGGAGTCCCCGAGCGCACGCCCGCCGCGGGCGAGCGGGCCGAGCTGGCCCGGGATTTTCTGCGGGAGCCCTTGACCCCTCGTCTGCGGCGCCGCGTATAGTCCTGTCCCCTTCGCCGTGTCTCGGGCCCTCCCGCCTGACGACAGGCCCTCGCGTTGCTCACGCCTCCGTCGTGATCGCTGCCTGTCGTGGAGGTTCCCCGTGCTCATCGCCTGCTGGTCGACCAAGGGTGGGGTCGGCACCAGCGTCGTGGCCGCGGCGCTCGCCCTCCTGCTGGCGCGTACCGCCGACCATGGCGTCGTCCTGGCCGACCTGGCCGGCGACGGCCCGGCCGTGCTCGGCCTTCCCGAACCGTCCTCCCCGGGCCTGGCGGGCTGGCTGTCCGCAGGCAGCCGGGTCCCCGCCGACGCCCTCACCCGCATCGAGGTCGACGTCGCGCCGGGCCTGGCGCTCCTGCCCCGCGGCGACGGCCCGCTGGCGGCCGACCGCGCCGAGGTGCTGGCCGCGGTCCTCGACGGCGCCACCCGCGCCGGCCGTCGCCGACTGCGGCCGGGTCGACGACCCCGCGGTGGCGGCCATGGTCGGTCGCGCCTCGCGCTCGTTGCTCGTCACACGCTCGTGCTTCGTCGCCCTGCGGCGCCTCAAGGCCGCTCCCGTGCGCCCGTCGGGTGTCGTGCTCGTCACCGAGCCCGGCCGGGTGCTGTCGAGCCACGACGTCGCCGCGGCCGCTGAGGCCCCGGTGGTCGCCGAGGTGCCGCTCGACCCGCAGGTGGCCCGGCTCGTCGACTCCGGCCTGCTCGCCGGTCGCCTCCCGCGCTCGCTCCACGCGCTGCGCGCCGCCGCCTGACATGCCGACCATCGACGCCCGGGTGCACCAGCGGGTGCTGCGGGGCACCGCCGACCAGCCGCTCGACGACGATCGCCCTCGCCGCCTGGTGCGGGTCGAGGCTCCGCTGCTCGACGCGGCCGACGTCACGCAGGTCGTCGGCCGGGTGCGGGCCCGCATCGGCGGGCTCGGCCCGCATCGAGCCGCTGCTCGCCGACCCCGACGGTCAGCGACGTCCTCGTCAACGGCCCGGGTCCCGTGTGGGTCGAACGCGCCGGCCGGCTCGAGCGCACCGACGTCCGGCTCGGCGCGGCCGGCGATCGACCTTCTGATCGAGCGGGTCACCGCCCCGCTGGGTCTGCGGGCCGACCGGGCCACACCGGTGGTCGACGCCCGCCTGCCCGACGGGTCGCGGGTCCACGTGGTGCTGCCGCCGCTGGCGGTCGACGGGCCCGTGGTGACCATCCGCCGCTTCGGCGCCGTCGCCGTGCCCCTCGCCGACTTCTGCGGCGCCCGCGGTTGCCGGCCTGCTGGCCGAGGCGATGGCGGCCGGGCTCAACATCGTGGTGTCGGGTGGCACCGGGGCCGGGAAGACGACGCTGCTCAACGCGCTGTGCCGCCTGCTGCCCCGATCGGAGCGGGTCGTCACCGTCGAGGACGCGGCCGAGCTGCGGCTGCCCGGCGACCACGTCGTGCGCCTCGAGACCCGGCCCGCCACGGCCGACGGGCTCGCGGCGGTGGGCGTCCGCGACCTCGTGCGGGCCGCCCTGCGCATGCGGCCCGACCGCATCGTCGTCGGCGAGGTCCGCGGACCCGAGGCGCTCGACATGGTGCAGGCCATGAACACCGGCCACGGCGGGTGCCTGTCGACGTGCCACGCCAACGGCCCGGTCGACGCCCTGCGCCGCGTCGAGACGATGGCGCTGCTGGGCGACGGCGGCGTGCCGCTGGCCGCGGTGCGCGAGCCAGATGGCCGGCGCGCTCGACCTGGTCGTGCACGTCGTCCGGGCCGACGGGCCCCGGCGCCGGGTGGCCGCCGTCGCCGAGGTGGTCGACGCGCCCGGATCGGTCGACCGCGAGGTCGCCGTTCGGCCCGCTGACCGACGGCGACCGCGTGGTGGCGGCGTGTTCACGACCTCGTCGCCGGGGTGCGTTGGCCCACGACGGTGCGCCAGCCCACGACGCTGCCGGTGGATCGTCGGGTGGGGCGGCACGATGACGGTCCTTCCGATCCTGGTGGCCGCGGCGCTGGCGCTGGTGCTGGCCACGGGCCTTCGCCCGGGGCCCGTGACGGCGCGGCGCCGGACCCGGGCCAGGCTGGCGGCGCCGAGGCCCGACGCGGCGGCCCGGCCGTCCTCCCCCGCCCCGGTCCCGGTGGCGATCGCAGCCGGCGGGCTGGCCACGGCGTGGGTCGTGGCCGGGCCGACCGGCGGCTCTGGCCCTGGCCGCCGGCGCGGTCGTCGTCCCGCTGACGGCCCGGCGTCCGGCGCCGGGCCGCGCACCGCACACCGGCGCGACCAGCAGATGCCCGGCGCGCTCGACCGGCTGGCCGCCTCGCTGCGCTCGGGGGCGTCGCTGACGCAGGCGCTCCGCGAGGTCGGCGACGCGCTCGACCCGCCGCTGGGGCCCGAGGTGGCCACCCTGGCCCGGGCGGCCGAGCGCGGCCGGCCGCTTCGCGAGGTCCTCGACGAGTGGTCGGCCACCCACGACGACCCGGGCACCCGGCTGGCGGCCACCGCACTGGTCCTCGCCGCGGTCGTGGGTTCGACCCCGGCGCGGGCCATCGACGGGGTGGCCGCGACCCTCCGAGAACGGCTCGACCTCGCCGCCGAGCGGCGGGCGCTCGCCGTGCAGGCCCGCACCGAGCGCGCTCGTGCTGTCCGTCGCGCCCGTCGGGTTCGCCGTCGCTGCTGGTGGTCGGCGACACGGCCGCGGCCGGGCTTCCTGCTCGGCACGCCGGCAGGGTGGGCGTGCCTCGCCCTCGGCCTGACGCTCGACGCGCGCGGGCGCCTGGTGGATGACCCGCCTCAGCCGGAGCGACGGCTGGTGAGCCCGGCCGTCCTCCCGTCGCTGGCATCGCCGGCCCTCGCCTCGGGGGTGTCGTGCCCGCCCGCCTGCCCCGCCTGGGCTGCGGCCTGCCTGGCGCGCCGCCGATGGCCGCCGCCGGTGCCGGCCGCGGCACCGTCGTCCTCGCCGCCCTCGTGGGCGCGGCCGTGGGCCGTGGTGGTGGCGGCTGTGGCGACCGGCGCGATCCGCCGGCGCACCCACCGCCGGCCGACCGATCCGGGCGGTCATCGCTCGTTCCCCGCCCGGCGGTCCATCGGCGCCCGGGAGACTCCGCTCGCGACCGCCGGGCGCGATCCGGCAGGCCGCGGACAACCCGGCAGCCTCGGGTGCGCCCGTCGCTCCGGTCCCACCGCCCGGTCGACCGCGCTCACCCATCGCGGTGCTGGGACGGACCGTCCGGCGGCTGTCGACCGCTCGGGCGACGCGCCCGACGTCGGGCCACGACGGCGCGCCTGACCGATCCGGCGGGCGACGACGCCGCCGACCGTCGGGCCGGGTGGGCGGTGCTCGCCGGGCGTCGGACTGCTCGCCGTGGCGCCGCCGCTGGCCGCCGTGCCCGTCGTGTGGTCCGTCGCCGCACCGGCCATCACCGCGCGCCGCTCGGCAGGCGGTCGCCGAGGCACGGCTCCACGACCAGCTCCCCGACGTCGTCGACCTGCTCGCGCTCACGGCGGGGGCCGGTCTGCCGGTCGGCGCCGCCCTCGTCGCGCTCGGCGACCGACCGGGCGGACCCCTCGGCGAGGCGTTGGCCCGCGCCGGGGCGCACGTGCGCCACGGCGGCAGCACCGCCGAGGCGCTGGCGCCTGCTGGCGCGCCGCGGGCCCGGCCACCCGGCCGCTCGTCGACGCCCTGGCCCAGCACGACCGCTACGGCTCGCCGCTGGTCCCCGCCCTCGACCGCGTGGCGATCGAGGCCCGCGCCCGCCGGCGCCGGCGGGCCGAGGAGGCGGCCCGGCGCCTGCCCGTCACCCTGCTGCTCCCGCTCGTGCTCACGACGTTCCCGGCGTTCGTGCTGCTCACGGTCATCCCGCTGCTGGCGGGATCGCTCGGCTCGCTGAGCCTCACACCGACCTGACCCGGCGGGCCCGCCCCGTCGATCTCCCGAGGAGACACGCACCATGACCCGACCCACCTCCGCCACGACCACCCGTGGCACCACCAGTCCGCACGGCCCGGCACAGCGGCGACGCGGGCCCCGTTCCGGCGCGCAACCGCCGTCACCCGCGGCGCAGCCGCCTGGCTCGCCGGCCGCGGCGACCGCGGCCAGGCCACCGCCGAGTACGGGCTGATCATCCTGGCCGCCGGAGGCATCGCCCTCGGCGTCATCGCCTGGGCCAGCGGCACCGGCACCTTCACCGACATGTTCGAGTCGGTCGTCGACAAGCTGTCCGAGAGCTTGTGAGCCCGAGACGACGACCCGCTCCGGCGGCCCGCCGGCCAGTGGGCGGGGCCACCACCGGCAGGACGGTCAGGCGACGGTCGAGCTCGCCCTCCTCCTGCCGCTGGTCGCCCTGCTGCTCCTCGCCCTCGTCCAGGTGGCCGTCGTGGCCCGCGACCAGGTGCTGGTGACCCACGCGGCCCGCGAGGCGGTGCGGGCGGCGGCGGTCGACGACGACGTCGATGCCGCCCGCCGTGCGGCCGAGCGCGCCGGGCCGCTGGCGGCCGACCGCCTCGACGGTCGAGGTGTCGGGCCGCGACGGCGTGGGCAGCCGGGTGCGGGTCGTCGTCCGGCTACCGGGTGCCGCTGCGCCTGCCGCTGGTCGGCGGCGCGGTGGGCGACGTCGAGCTGCGCTCCGAGGCCACGATGCGGGTCGAGCGATGACCCGGCCGTGCCCGGTCGAGCGTGCGGCCGATCAGGTCCAGACCTGGTGCAGCAGGGCGAGCGGCTCCGGCCTTGTCCAGCGGATCGTTGCCGTTGCCGCACTTGGGCGACTGCACGCACGACGGGCAGCCGTCGCGGCACGGGCACGCCTCGATGACGTCGGCGGTCGTGCGCACGTGGCGCTCGGCCGCCTCGTAGCCCAGCTCGGCCACGCCGGCGCCGCCCTGGTAGCCGTCGTAGATCACGATCGCCGGCCCGCCGATGTCGGGCTGGTGCAGCGTCGAGACGCCGCCGACGTCCCAGCGGTCGCAGATCGTGAACAGCGGCAGCACGCCGATGCCGGCGTGCTCGGCGGCGTGCAGCGCCCCGGGGGCGGCCCGCCGGTCGACGCCGGCCGCCTCGAGCAGCGTCGTCGGGCACGTGGTACCAGAACGCCCGCGTCGTCAGCGTCGACCGCGGGCAGGTCGAGGGGCACGACGCCCAACGACTCGCCCGTCAACGTGTCCTTGCGCTGGTAGCCCGTCACCTGCTGGTGCACCTCGACGGGACCCAGGCCCACCTCGAGGGCACCGACGCGACGCCGAGCGTCGCAGTCGGTGACGTGGATGGCGACGTCGGTGCGGGCCACGGTGTAGGTGCCGCCGTCGTCGGGCTCGACGACCGCGGTGCGGCCCTCGAGGTCGAGGTCCACGACCCGCCACGACTGGCCCGCGTGCAGGTACGACGCGCCCGGGTGCGCCTGCTCGCACGCCCGCGCCAGCTCGACCGTGCCCACCGCCTCGCCGTCGGCGGTGCGCAACGCCACCTGGCCGCCGGCCCCGACCCGCAGTCCCACGCCGTGCGACGGCCACCCGCCGCCGGTGTAGAGGGCCTGCGGACCACGACCGCGACCCCGTTCGTGCACCACGACCTGGTCGTCGAGCGCCAGCCGCCGCACGACGTCGTCGAGCAGGCCCGGCCAGTACCGCTCGTCGGCGTGGGTCAGCGGCTTCTCGTGGGCGGCGCAGCGCAGGTGAGCGTCGGCGACGAACGGGTTCGCGGGGTTCACGACCACCGGCTCGGGCGCCCGCTCGACCAGCTCGCGGGGGTGGGCGGCCATCCACTGGTCCAGCTGGTCGGACCCGGCGACGAGCACGGCGGCCGACGGCCGGCCCGCCCGCCCGGCCCGCCCGGCCTGCTGGCGGAACGAGGCGATCGTGCCCGGGAACCCGTTCAGCACCACGGCGTCGAGGCCGCCGACGTCGATGCCCAGCTCGAGGGCGCTGGTGGCCACGACCCCGTCGAGGTGGCCGCCGAAGAGCTGGTCCTCGATCGCCCGACGCTCCTCGGCCAGGTAGCCGCCGCGGTAGGGGGCCACGCGGCGGCGCAGGCGCGACGGCAGCCGGCGCCGCACGTCGGCCGCCACGACCTCGGTCGCCCGTCGCCCGCGACAGAAGGCGATGGTCTTCTGGCCCGAGCGCACGAGCTCGGCGACCAGCCCCGCGGTCTCGCCGTTCGGCGAGACCCGAGCCCCCGTGACCTCGTCGAGCGGCGGGGGGTTCCACACCGCCACCAGGCGCTCGGCCGCGGGCGACCCGTCGTCGACGACGGCCTCGACCGGCACGCCGCACAGCGCGGCGGCCAGCCGGTCGGGTTGACCGATCGTGGCCGAGCAGCACACGAAGGTCGGGTCCGACCCGTAGTGGTGGCACAGGCGCCGCAGCCGCCGCAGGAGGTGGGCCACGTGCGAGCCGAAGATCCCGCGGAACACGTGCAGCTCGTCGACCACGACGTAGCGCAGCCGCCCCAGGAAGGTGGCCCACCGATCGTGGTGGGGCAGCACCCCGCTGTGGAGCATCTCGGGGTTGGTGAGCACCGCGGTGGCGTGGCGACGGATCCAGGCCCGCTCCTCGTTGCCGGTGTCGCCGTCGTAGGCGCCCGCCACCACCCCGGGGAAGTCGCGGGCGACCAGCGCCCGCAGCTGGTCGTGGGCCAGCGCCTTCGTCGGGAAGACGAGCAGCGAGGTGCCGCGGCGCACCGGCGGCGCGGCCGCCTCGGCCAGCGGCGCCTGGTAGCAGAGCGACTTGCCCGACGCCGTCCCGGTGGCGACGACGACCGACCGGCCCGCTCGGGCCAGGTCGATGGCCCGCGCCTGGTGGGACCACAGCGACTCGACGCCGAGACGGGCCGCCACCTCGGCCGGCAGCGGGCGTTCGAGCGCACCGGTCACCGCGCCCGCGGCCCGACGCGGTGGACGTGGACGAGCGGCCCTCGCGGGTCGACGCCCCCACCAGGGGTGCAGGCCTCGGCGGCGTCACCGGCTCGCCCCGTCAGCACCTCTGCGAGCGGATCGAGCGGGTCGCGCGTGCCCGACGGATCGCGCCGGTCGAGCGGGACGACCTGATCGAACGGATCGAGGGCGACGAGGGCCATGGCCGCGCCCAGGTTACGCCTGTGGAATTCCACTCGTGTAGTGCGCCGTCGAAACGGGGGCGCCGCGCGCAGGGCGCGCGGCGGGAACCGTCCGTGGCCAGGAGCTGGACGGTAGTGTCACCCCGCCATGCAACTGCGCACCGAGGTGTCCGAGATCGCCGGCTGGACGGTCGTCAGCGTCTACGGCGAGCTCGACGTCGCCACGTCTCCCGAGCTCCGCGAGCGCCTCATCCGCCTGGTCGGCGAGGGTCGCGTCCGGCTGGTGCTCGATCTCGACGGCGTCGACTTCCTCGATTCGACCGGGCTCGGCACCTTGGTCAGCGCGCTCAAGCGGGCGCGGACCCACGGCGGCGACCTGCGCCTCGTCTGCACCGAGGCGCGGATCACGCGCCTGTTCGAGATCACGGGTCTCGACAAGGCGGTGCCGCTCCTGCCCACCCTCGACGCGGCCGTCGCCGGGGGCTGACCCGGTGGCGGTCGTCGAGCTGGAGATCCCGGCCCGGCCCGCCTACCTCTCGCTCGTGCGCCTGGTCGTCGATGCCGCCGTCGGCTCGCTGGCGCCGGGGCTCAGCCCCGCCCGCCTCGACGACCTCAAGATCGCGGTCACCGAGGCCTGCGCCAACGCCATCGAGGCGCACGAGACCACCGGTGCGGACGGCCCGGTCGTGGTGCGCTGCACCGTCGACGACGACCACGTCACCGTCGAGGTCGTGGACCGCGGCGAGGGGTTCGACCCCGACCGGGTCACCCGGCTGCCCGCGGCCACCGACCCGCGGCGCCTGCGCCACGAGAGCGGCCTCGGCATCCCGCTGATGCGCACCCTGGCCGACGAGGTCGCCTTCACCCGTGCGGTCAACGGGACGACAGTGGCCCTGACCGTCTACCGACCGCCCGACTGACACGCGTCGGTCACCCCGCGGGTGCGGTCGTGGTGGCCCCGTCGCTCTCGGTCGCCGACGGGTCGGTCACGCCGTCCCCTTCCGACGTGGACACGTCGAGATCGCAGTTGGCGTCGAGGTAGTCGGAGACGCGGCCCTGGGCGTCGGCTGCCTCGTCGTTGAGCTGCCTGTGCCTCGTCGGCGGCGTCGGGGTCGCTCGGGATCCAGCTCGGCGAGGCTACGTGCCGCATCGAGAACCGTCTCGAAGTCGTCGGCGATCTCGGCCGGCGGGTCGAGCTCGCTCCAGCGCCTCGACCACGGCCGTCGGTGTCGGCAGCCGCCTCGGGGTCCGACGAGAAGCGCTCGTCGAGGGACGCGAACTCGGCACAGAACGTCGTCGGTCGATCCGGATCCGGCAGCCTCGCCGCCGACGTCGTCCTCGCTGTCGCTGCACCCGACGAGCGCGACCGCCCCGGCGATGGTGAGCCCGATGATCGTGCGTCGCATGCCTGCGCCTCGTTCCTGGTTCTCCGCGGGGAACCGCCGACCATAACCGCACCGGCCGGACACGGTCACCCCCCGACGGTCACCCCGAGAGCGAGAGCCGGCACACGTCACCCAGGTAGGCGGCGATCACGGCGCTGGCCTGGCCGTAGGCGTCGAGCTGCGCCTGGTCGATGCCCGCGAAGGGATCCTGGGGCGAGTCGGTCATGGACTGCTGCACCGCGACCATCACGCTCCAGTCGCCCGCGATCTCGGCGGGAGGCGTGAGGGCCGCCATCTGCCCGGTCACGGTCGCTTCGTCGATGCGGGTCGGGTCGCTGCCGCTGACCGACTCCTGCAGCGCTCGCACCTCGCCACAGAAGTCCTCGCTGCCCTCGCCCGTGAACGTGCGGTCGACCTCGAGCTGGGTGCCGACGTCCCCGGGGCCTCCCGGGGCGGGGGCACCGGCCCCGGGCGCCGTCGTCGTGGTCGCCTCGCCGGTCGTCTCCGTCGCCTCGGTCGTCGTGGACGAGTCGTCACCGCGCTCTGCGCTGTCGCCCTCGTCGCCCCCTCCGCCCCCGCAGCCCGTCAGCGCCACGGTGACGGCCAACGTCAGGGCCAGCGACGTCATCCGGATGCGCGTCGTCATCGCGATGATCCCCCCAATGGGCCGAGCCGCTACCCGGCTGCCGGGCCCACCGGGCGCACCGTAGCCCCACCGCGGCGACGACGTGTGCCGGCGCCACCGGCGTCGGTCCCGCATACTGCCGTTGTGCGGCACGGGCTGCGGAACGACCGGGCTGGGCCATCGACTCCCCGCAGGCTGGTGCCCGGCAGCAGGACCGGCGCGAGGCGTCTGCCGTGGGACACGCAGACACTAGCATCTCGCGGCGTCATGCCGCCCCGTCTTCCTTCCCGAGTGGCGCGCGTGGCCGGGCTGGCCGTCCCCGAGGGCGGCGATGCCACGCAGCTGGGGGTGGTCGCCCCCGGAACGGCGGGGGCCGCAGCCGTGGTCGCCGCCGTCGTCGACCGATGCCACGCACAGGGCGTGGGCGTCGTCCGGCTCGCGGGACGCCGGCGTGAGCGCGACGACCCGTTCGGGGCCCTGCGTGACCTGTTGCGCCACGCCCGATCCGGCCACCGACGTGTGGGCCTGGCGCGACGCGCTCGGCCGCCCGCCTGACCGGCGAGGGCGCGGCGCTCGTGGTCGAGGACGCGCAGTGGCTCGACGAGCCGTCTCGACGGGTCGTCGTCGGGGTCGCCGAACGGGCCGCCGACCGGGGCCTGCGCGTCGTCGTCACCCACCGCCCCGTCACCGGCGACGCCGACCTGGCCGCGCTCGACGCGGTCCTGGGCCGCAGCCAGCCGCTGGTGTCGCTGGGCCCGCTCGACGAGCCCGAGGTGGCCGAGACCTGCGCCATCCTGCTCGGGTCCGCTGTCGACGAGCGCCTGGTCGACGCCGTGCACGAGCAGTCGCAGGGGATGGCCGACCTCGTCGACGTGCTGGTCACGGCCTGGGCCGCCGACGGCACCATCGAGCGGGGCCGCCTGGCCGCGCCGCCACCGCACCCACCGCCTGCGCTCGTCGCTGCTCTGCGGCCCCGCATCGACGAGCTGGCGCCGGCCACGCGCACGCTGCTCGAGGCGCTGAGCGCCGGGGCCGACCTCGACGACGAGCTGCTGAGCGCCACCACCGACATCGCTCCCGACGACCTCGGCGACGCCATCGACGACCTCGGGGCGGCCGGGCTGCTGGTCGGCGGCGCCGGCGACATCGTGCCGCTCGTGGCGGCCGTGGTCACGGCGATGGTGCCCGTGGCCGACCGACGCCGCTTCCACGCCCGTCTCGCGGCGGCGCTGCGCGAGCGAGGTGCGCCCGGCCACCCGGACGGGCGACCACCTGGCCGCGGCCGGCGCGCAGGGCCCCGAGGCGGCGGCGGCCTACGCCGCCGCCGGCGACGCCACGCTGGCCGAGGCGCCCGAGCTGGCCGTCGAGTGGTACGACCGGGCGATCGCCGCGGGGGCGCCCGCCGACGAGCTGGCGGCTCGACGGGCCGAGGCGGCTGCCCTCACGGGCGACCCCTCGACCGCGCTCCGCCTCGCCGACGGGGTGATGGCGGGCGCCGCCGGCGTCGACCGCGACCGGGCGCTGGCCGTGGTGGCCGCCGTCCTGCCGGGCCGCGGGCTGTGGCGGCGCTCCGCCGCCGCCTACACCGAGCTCGCGGGCCGAGCTCGGGCCGAGTCCACGGGTCCCGCACCGGCGCCGGCCGTCGACCGCCGCGCCGGGGCGTGGCCGCTGCTGGCCGCCCTCGGCAGCATCGCCACCGGCGGCCCGCTCTCCGTCCCGGTGCCGACCGCCGGCGGCCAGGCGTCGACCGCGGGCGACCGCTCGGGTGGCGACGGAGCCGGGCGGCGGCCACCGACGCCCCGTCCGGTCTCGAGGTCGAGGCGCTGCGCCTCACCCGTGACGCCCTCGCGGCGTCGGTGGCTCCCGATGCCGGCGACTCGTTGCGCATCGTGCTCGAAGCCGCCGAGCTGCTCGAGTCGGCGCACTCCACGCTCGTGCTCCCCACGAGCCCGCATGCGATCGGGGCCACCGTGGCCCTCGCCCTCAGCGAGCTGTCGACCGCCGAGCACCTGCTGACCCGGGCCCGCGACCACGAGGTCGGCGGCCCGGCGCTCGCCGCGCACCACCGCCTGGGGCTCGGGTGGGTGGCGCTGCGCAGCGGGCGGTGGGCGGCTGCGCAGCAGGCGGTCGACGAGGCGGCCTCGATGACCTTGGCGCCGCGCGAGGTGTTGATCGCGGCGGCCATCGAGGCCGGGCTGGCCCGGCGGGCCGGCGACCTGGCCCGCCTGGGCGAGGCGTGGACCCGCGCCGAAGGGGTGCTCCTCCGGCACCCGGCCGACCTGTTCTCGCTCGAGGTCGTCGGCGAGCTCGCCATCACGGCCTCGCGGCTCGGGCTGTGGGACCGCATGGCGCCCAAGGCCCGAGAGCTCGGCGACGTGGTGCGATCGCTCGGCGAGCCGCCGTTGTGGCTGCTGCCCCTCCGCTGGACGGGCCTCCAGGTGGCGCTGGCGGTCGACGACCGCGACGCCGTCGAGCGCCGCGCCGCCGAGGTCGAGGCGACCAAGCCGGTCCACCCTCGGCTGGGCGCCCTGGCCGAGGCGGCCCGCACATGGGTGGCCATCCTCGGCGGTTCGGCCGAACCCGACCAGGTGGCGGCCGCGGCCGCCGGCCTGGCCGACCTCGGGCTCACGTGGGAGGCGTCGCGCCTCACCGGCCAGGCCGCCATCCGGTCCACCGACCCGGCGGTCACGCGTTCGCTGCTCGAGCAGGCCCGTGACCTCAAGGCCGCCCTGCCCGCCGCCGACACCTCCGAGGCGGCCGTCACCGCCAGCGTCCTGTCCGAGCGCGAGCAGATGGTGGCGCAGTACATCGTCGACGGGCTCACCCACAAGGAGATCGGGGCGCAGCTCTACATCTCCCCGAAGACCGTCGAGCACCACGTGGCCAAGATCCGCCAGAAGCTGGGGGCCTCGACCCGGGCGGAGATGCTGGCGGCCCTGCGGACGCAACTGGCCTCGTGATGCGAGCGCCAGACTGCAGATCTTCACCATTCGTACAGGTACGAACGCTCTCTGCGTTGGTTTGGCGAGCCGTCGTTACAGGTGTAACGTCAACGCAACCTCGTCGGCACGGCGAGGTTCATCAGCTGGGGAGCTTCCTCGCCGAGCCACGGCTCAGGTGAGGAGGGGGTCGTCGCAGTGCGACGGCCGTGCCCTCAGGTGCGCTGGTCCGATGGTCGGTCCCGTCCGCCCGCCTCGACCGTCGGGCCGGCGCACCTGTCGGCACGGCCACGCCCGGTGGCGGCGTGCGTCTACCCGTCGACCTCGCGTCGGCCCTCGAGGGCCCGGCCCGAGCGTGAGCTCGTCGGCGTACTCGAGGTCGCCGCCGACCGGGCAGCCCGCTGGCGATGCGGGTGACCTTGAGCCCGAGCGGCTTGAGCAGGCGACCGAGGTACATGGCGGTGGCCTCGCCCTCGAGGTTCGGGTTGGTGCACAGGATGACCTCGGCGACGCCTTCCCGGCCGATGCGGTCGAGCAGCTCGCGCACCCGCAGCTGGTCGGGGCCGACGCCCTCGATCGGGCTGATCGCGCCCTGCAGCACGTGGTAGCGGCCCGAGAACTCGCCCGTCTTCTCGACCGCGACGAGGTCGCGGGGCTCCTCGACCACGCACACGACCGTGGTGTCGCGCCGTCCGTCGGCGCAGATGCCGCACAGGTCGCCCTCGGCCACGTTGAAGCACGTGCGGCAGAACGAGACCTTCTCCTTCACCTCGGCGATGGCGCGGGCGAGGCGCAGGGCGTCGGGTGTGTCGACCTTGAGCAGGTGGAAGGCGATGCGCTGCGCCGACTTGGGGCCGACCCCCGGAAGCCGCCCGAGCTCGTCGATGAGGTCCTGGACCGGACCGGCGTAGACCGCCACCCGCGACCTAGGAGGGCGTCTCGTCGGGGCCGGCGCCGCCCGCCAGCCCGCCGAACATGTCGCCGAGGCTGCCGAGGTCGAGCCCGCCCAGGGCGCCCATCGCCTCGCGCTGCATCTCGGTGACCTTGAGGCCGGCGTCGTGCAGCGCGGCGACGATGAGGTCCTGCAGCATCTCGACGTCGTCGGGGTCGACCACCTCGGGGGCGAGGGTCACCTCGGTGACCTCGCCGGTGCCCGTCATCGTGACGGTGACCACCCCGCCTCCGGCCGAGCCCTCGACCGTGGCGCGGGCGGCCTCGGCCTGGGCGGAGATGGCCTGCTGCGCAGACGCCAGCAGCCCTCCGAGGTCGCCCATCTCGCCGCCCATGCCGGGGCTGCCCGGCCCGGCCACCACCTCGGGGACCTCGGGCCTGTCGGGGGTGTCGCTCATTCGTCCTCCTGGAGCACTTCGCCGCCGCCGAACTCGCGCAGCAGCAGGTCGACGCCGCCGGTCGCCACGTCGCCGGCGTCGCGGAGCTCGGTGGGGTCGATGACCTCGTCGTCGTCCGCCCCGGGTGACGTGCCCGCCTCGGCCGGCGTGGCGCCCGGAGCCCACGCCGGGTCGCCGGGCATCGGCCCGGCGGGCGCGGCGTCTCCGTCGACGACGATCCCGACCGTCAACGGCCGGCCGAAGTGCGGGCGAGCGCCTGCTCGACCTGGAGCCGGGCGTCGTCGCAGGCGCTCTTGTGCCAGGCGTTCGGCACGGAGAAGCGCAGCTCGCCGCCCTCGGGGTCGACCCACCGGCCGGCGCGCCACTTGCTGCGGATCTTCACGGGCAGGCCGGCGAGGACGCCCGTCGTCCACACGGCCTCGAGCTCGCCGATGGTGGGCACGTCTCCGGGCGCGTCCGCGGCGGGGCGACGGTGGCCGCCGCGGTCGGAGCGGCGGCGAGCGGCGGCTGTGGTGCCGGTGGTCGCGGCGAGCCGGAGCAACGGCCGGCTCGGCCGCGGGCGGCGCGACGGGGGCGGCGTCGACCGGGGCGGCTGCCGCGCCCTTGCGGCCGCGGGTCACCGCGCCGAGGGTCGGACGGGGTCCTGCAGCATCGGCCGGTGCGGCCCCGGTGCCGGGGTCGGGCGCCTCATCGGCGCCTCGCCCGCGGGACCGACCCGTGCGCGCCGAGCTCAACGCGTCGCGGGCTGCGGCGGAGCCGGCGCCGCCCGCACCGGGCCGGGGCGGCGTCGCGGGCGGATCGGCCGGCGGCGGGGCCGCCGCCGGCTCGGCGGGGACGGCTGCGGCCGCCCCACCGGGGGCCTCGGACGTGCCCGTCCCGCTCCGGTCGGCCACGACATCCCCAGAGCCGCCGCCCGACCCGCGCGGGGCCGCTCCTGGGGGTGTCCCGCCGGCGGCGAGGGTGCGCTCCAGGCGGTCGAGTCGCGCCAGGACGGCGTCGAGCGTGCGGTCGGCGGCGGGCTCGGTCAGGCGCACGAGGGCGACCTCGACCACGACCCGCGGGATCGGGCTTGCGGGACAGCTCGGTCAGCGCCTCGCCGAGGACGTCGAGCGCCCTGGTCAGCCCCGCCGGGCCGAGCGCCTCGCCCACCGCCGCGGCCCGGTCCCGGGCGGCCGGGGCGAGGTGCTCGTCGCCCGCCCCCATCACGGAGAGGAAGGCGTCGCGCAGCGCGGCGATGACGCCTTCCCCGAGCGTGCGGGGGTCGCGGCCCGACGCGAGGGCGTCGGCGACGGCCACCAGCACCCGGCCGGCGTCGGCGGCGACGAGGCCGTCGACCACGGCATCGACCGGCTCGGCCTCGTCGAGCACCTCGCCGAGGGCCGCCACCTGGTCGAGCGCCGAGAGGGTGTCGCGGGCCGACCCGCCGCCGCTGCGGATCACGTGGTCGACCGCGCCGTCGACGGCGGCGTCGTCGAGCCCGAGCCCGGCATCGGCGATGACGTGACGCACGTGCTCGCCGAGCACGTCGGGCGACAGCAGGCGGAACTCGAAGTGCTGCGTCCGGCTGCGGATGGTGGGCCGGACCTTCTGGGGGTCGGTGGTGGCCAGCACGAACACGACGTGGGCGGGCGGTTCCTCGAGCGTCTTGAGCAGGGCGTTCTCGGCGCCCTGGCTGAGCATGTGGACCTCGTCGAGGATGATCACCTTGCGCTTGCCCGACGTGCCGAGCGGTACCCGTTCGAGCAGGTCGCGCATGTCGTCGACCTTGCTCTTCGACGCCGCGTCCTGCTCGAGCAGCCAGTCGACGACCCGCCCCTCGGCGACGGCCACGCAGTTCTCGCACTTGCCGTCCGGCTCGCCGTCGACCGGCGCGTCGCAGTTGAGCGCCTTGGCGAGGATGCGGGCGGTCGAGGTCTTGCCCGTGCCCCGGGGCCCGCTGAACAGGTAGGCGTGGCCGACCCGGCCCTCGCGCACCGCGTTGCGCAACGCCCGGGTGACGTGATCCTGGCCGAGCACCTCGTCGAACCGCTGCGGTCGGTAGCGGCGGTAGAGCGACTGGTAGGAGGCCATCGCGGGCGATGCTACCGGCGTGAGTGCCCGTCCCTCGGCGAGATGGCACGACCCGGTCGGCTCGTCCGCAGGGCGCACCGACGCAGGCACCCAGGACGACGCACCGCGGTGACGCGAGGCGTTGAAGGCGCCGGAGGGAGGCGGCGCCGAAGGCGTCGCTTCGACCGAAGGCCGAGGAACGAGCCGTCACCTCCGGTCCCGGGCGCGCAGCGCCCGTGACCGGAGGTGACGGCCAGGCTGTCTGCGGCACACCACAGGCTCCGCTGAGAGCTGCTGCCTCCCGGCCCTGACTCGGTTCACGGGCTGCAGTTGCACAGGACCCGGCCGCCACCTGCGATCACGGGCGCCGTAGACGATAGCCTGTCGGACCCCGGGTCCCACCGCCCGCGCCGCCTGCCGGATCCCCGGCGACAGCGTGGTCGAGGGCCCACGGAGGGATGCGAGAGCGGCCGAATCGGCACGCTTGGAAAGCGTGTGTGGGGCAACCCACCGTGGGTTCGAATCCCACTCCCTCCGCCCGGTGGTGCCTGCACTGTCCCGGACGGCCTCGCCCGTCCGGGACAGTGACCATGACCTGGGGTTCCTTGACGAGGGGTCGACGCGGGAGGTCACGGTCCGGGGGCCGTTGCTGTCAGCGTTGCTGTCATGTGCCGGGCTTCGGACGACCGCACCGGTCGGCTCGCTGGACCGCCATGGCCAGTGATCTGGCACTCGGTTCCGGAGCAGGCCCAGGTCAGGGCGCTGCGCCGGTCTCGACGGTCCTCAGCACCGGGCGTCCACTCCTCGCGGGTGGTGGGTGCTGCTCGGGTGAGCGGCGGAGTCAGCGCGATTCCGAACCCGGCGTTGACTCGTGTGGGCCGTGCCCTGGGATGACGGCGGACGCGAGCCGGGTCGTACTTGCGTAGATAGTGGATGCCATCTTAAATGGCGACATTGTGAGGGACGATCCACGTGACACCGGTGTCGCCGGCGCACCCGCTCGGTACGCCGGACGCGCGTTCGGCTCGTGCGCCACGGTCAGCGTCGGTGCGTGGTCGCTGCCTGCCGACATGACCTCGCCCGCCGTGTCGCGCCTTCGGGCGTTCCGCCGTTGGGGCCCGATCTCGCTCATCGCCCGCGGGCTCGGCGTCGAGCTCGACGAGATCCGCGGCCGGTTCGAGCGCGAGCTCACCCAACGCGACCTCGACGTCGCGTTCGGCACCGTCCCGGCCGGCACGGTGGGCGCGGTCCGCACGATCGCCAGCGGGGTCGTCGACGGCCGGGAGGCGATCGTCGTCGACCACGTCATCCGCATGGCCAGGGACGTCGCACCCCACTGGCCGTCGTCGGGCAACGACGCGACCTACACCGTTCGCATCGAGGGGGACCCCGACATCGAATGCACCCTCACCCTCGGGCCGCCCGAAGGTCACGACGCCGGCGAGGCCGCGATGACTGCCACCGCGATGCGCGTCGTCAACGCTGTCCCGCACGTGATCGACGCCGCCCCCGGCCTCCTCAGTTCGCTCGACCTACCCGTCACCACCCCGGCCCACGTCTTCCGCTGACGCGCTGAAGATAGCGTCTGCAATCTTAGGGGGATGTGGCAATGGGGCAGGTGATCATGCTCGGCACGTTGTTCGGGCTCATCGCGCTCGTCTTCGGGCTGGTGCTGCGCTTCGATCCCGAAGCGCGTCGTACGCCTCGCTCTGGGGGCGAGCCGTGAGGGAGGGCCTGACGCCATTGCTGGCGGGGTCCCTCGCCTTCGCCTACGTCGGCGGGATCGCACTGCTCGCCGCCGGCGTGTACCTGAGCTGGCGCCGCGGCCGTCTCCACCCGCTCCTCCTGGTGTGCATCTCGGCCGCGGCGATCTCCTGGATCGAGGCGCCGTACGACTGGGCGATGTACGCCCAGTTCCCGGCCGCCATCCCCCGGATGCCGTCGTGGTGGCCGCTGAACATGACCTGGGGCGGCGGGCTGCCGTCGTCCGTACCGATCGGCTACATCGCGTACTTCGGGATCCCGGCGTTGGCCGGTGCGGCGCTGGGAGCGCGGCTGAGCGCCCGGTTCGGGTGGCGGCGGCCGATCGCGCTGTTGACCGTCGGGCTCGCGGTCGGGTTCGTCTGGGCGCTCCTCTTCAACGGCTTGCTCGGGGCCCGTCTCGGCGTCTTCTACTACGGGCGCGTGCTCCCGGGTCTCGCGCTGTTCGAGGGGACGAAGCACCAGTACCCCGTGTACGACGCGGTGGCGATGGCCCTGCAGATGGCGGTGTTCGCCTACCTGCTCGGACGGACCGACGCCGACGGCCGCAACGTCGTCGAGGCATGGGCCGATTCGCGGACGACGAGCCGCCTGCGATCGGGACTCCTGTCGGTGGTCGCGGTCGTGGTCGTGGGCCACGTGCTGTACCTCGGCGTGTTCGCGCCGCACCTCGTCACGAAGCTGCGGGGCGACGTGACCGCCGGGCCCACCGAGCAGCTGTTCCCCGGCATCGAGAACCAGCCGCTGCACGGTGGCGGCTGAGCGACCGTGCACAGCGATCGGAGGACGAGCGTGAGTCAGAACACCCCCATGTCGGCGGTCCGCTACGACCCCTACGACGTCGACATCGACGACGACCCGTACCCGACGTGGGCGCGGCTCCGTGACGAGGCGCCGCTGTACCGCAACGACGAGCACGGCTTCTACGCGCTCAGCCGTTGGGACGACGTGCGACCGGCACTTCTCGACTGGGACACCTACCGGTCCGGGCGCGGGACGGTCCTGGAGATCGTCAAGGCCGGCGTCCAGATCCCCCCGGGCATCCTGCTCTTCGAGGACCCGCCCATCCACGACGCCCACCGGGCGCTCCTGTCGCGGGTGTTCACACCGAGGCGCATGCTCGAGCTCGAACCGCTCGTGCGTGGCTACTGCGTCAAGGCGCTCGACTCGCTGCTCGGACGGGACGAGTTCGACATCATCGCCGAGTTCGGCGTGGAGATCCCCCTGCGCACCATCGGGTTCCTGTTCGGCATCCCCGAAGCCGACCAGGACGTCTACCGCAGGACCACCGACGACGCCATCAGCACCGACGGCACACCCGTCGCGTTCGACCAGTCGTCGTTCGACGCCGTGCTGTCCGTGCTGGGCGACTACGTCGACTGGCGAGCGAAGAACGCCGGGGACGACCTGATGACCGAGCTGCTGAACGCGGAGGTCGACGAGCCCGACTGCTCACGCCGGCCCCTCACCCGCGACGAGGTCGTCACCTACGCCAGCATGGTCGCGGGCGCCGGAAACGAGACCGCCACCCGCCTCATCGGCTTCACGATGCAGCTCCTCGCCCAACACCCGGACCAGCGCCGGTTGCTGGTCGAGGACCCGTCGCTCGTCCCGATCGCGATCGAGGAGATCCTTCGCCTGGAGTCACCGTCACCGGCCCAGGCACGGTACGTGCAGCACCACGTCGACCTGTACGGGACGACCGTCCCGGAGGGTTCGGTCATGCTGCTGCTCAACGGCGCCGCGAACCGGGACGAGCGGCACTGGACCGACCCCGATCGCTTCGACGTCCACCGCGACGAGGGCACCCACCTGGCGTTCGGCTACGGGCTCCACTTCTGCCTCGGCGCCGCCCTTGCCCGCCTCGAAGGTCGGGTCGCTCTCGAGGAGATCCTGCGCCGCTGGCCCGAGTGGGACGTCGACATCGACCGCGGACGGATGGCCCACACCGCGAGCGTGCGCGGCTGGGGATCCCTCCCCGTCCGACCGACCCGAAGGAGCGACCATGGGTAGTGACAGATCAGAAGACACGACGCGCGTCGTCGTCTGGTCGACCGGCGGCATCGGGTCGCTGTCGATCGTCGCGGTGGACGAACGACCCGACCTCGAGCTCGTCGGGGTCTGGGTCCATTCCGACGAGAAGGTCGGCCGGGACGCGGGCGAGCTCGCGAACGGCGTCCCGATCGGCATCGAGGCGACGAACGACGTCGACGCGCTGATCCGCCTGCAACCCGACTGCGTGATCTACGGCGCCAGCGGCCCGGCGCGCGACGCGGGCGCGGTGCCCGACTACGAGCGACTGCTCGCGGCCGGGATCAACGTCGTCACGACGACGTCGACCACCCTGATCAACCCGTTCGCCTACGTGCCCGGCCACCGCGAGCGGCTGGAGGCCGCGGCCCGCGACGGCGGGGCTTCGATCTACGCGTCAGGCATCGAGCCCGGGTTCCTGTGCGACCAGCTGCCGATCATCTTCTCGAGCGCTTCGCGGTCGGTGAGCAAGGTCCACTGCTACGAGATCGCGCTCTACGACGACTACGGCGTGAAGGAGATCATGATCGACGCGCTGGGCTTCGGGCAGCCGCTCGACTTCGAGCCTTGGATCGCGCTGCCCGGTGCGATCGCTGGCGAGTTCGAGGGCCAGATCCGCTACATCGCCGACGGTCTGGGCGTCGAGGTGTCCGAGGTCCGCGAGACCTACGACCGCAGGCTCACCGAGGAGCCGATCGACACCGCGTTCGGGACCGTCCAGCCGGGGACGTGCGGCGCCATCCGGTTCCGGGCGATCGGCGTGGTCGACGGCCGCGAGGCGATCGTGATCGACCACATCACCCGGCTCGCCCGTCACGTCGGGCCCGACTGGCCGATCGGGGAAGCCGACCTCTCGTACAACATCACGCTGGAGGGCAAGCCGAACTTCGACATCTGGGTCACGCCGACGCTGGACGACCCGGCGGAGGCCGGCATCCCCACCATGGGCAGCGGCGCCGGCGCCATGCTCGCCACGGCCATGCGGGTCGTCAACGCGGTCCCCTACGTCGTCGACGCCGAACCGGGGCTGCTCCGCTCGCTCGAGATGCCGATCACGGTGCCGGCGCACGCGTTCCGCGCCTGACGTGCCACGTCAGCCGTCCCGGTGGAGGAAGCCGTGCAGGTTCGCCTGGACGAGCTCTTCGACGATCACGTCTCTCGGCGGCCGCGTGCCACCGAAGAACGTCGTGCCGAACGCGGCCATCCCCGCGACCATCGCCACCGTCGAGCGTGCAGCCAGATCCTGGTGGTCAGCGTCCATCCCCAGGATGACGAACCCCTTGCCGCCGAGCTGCCCGAGGATGCCGAGCGCCCGGTCGATCTCGACGATCCCGGTCTCCTGCAGCTCCTCCTCCGTCAGCGCATCGGCGGTCCACAGGGTCATCACCAGACCGCGGTTGTCCACGAACAGGTCGTAGAGCGCACCGAGGAACTCCTGGGCGACTGCCTCCGCGCGTCCGGGCCCGGGCTCGAGCGACTCCCACCGCACGTTCAGGTCGTCGACGAGCGTCATGAACGGGACGCACCACCGCTTCGCGGAACAGCCCGGCCTTCGAGCCGAACTGGCGGAACAGCAGGTGCTCGAGCACCCCTGCGGTGTCGGCGATCTCCCGGGTCGTCGTGCCCCGATAGTCCTGGCGGGCGAACAACGTGCGGGCCGCGTCGAGGAGCAGGCGCCGAGGCGCGCCCCGCGGACGACGTGTGGCCTTCGCCGGCGTGCTGCTGTCGGTCGACATCCTTCTCCCTTGCGAAGATAGTCGTCACCATCTTAAATGCAGCAGGTGCGATGACGTACTCGGCTACGACGGGGCCAGTGTGGTCGTGACCGGCGCGGCGAGCGGAATGGGCGCGGCGACCGCCCAGATCCTCGTCGACCTCGGCGCCCGGGTCACCGCCCTGGACGTCAAGCCGACCGCGGTCCCGTCGCCCGATCGCTCGAGGTCGACCTGCGCGACCGGGCGGCGATCGAGACGGCCGCCGCCGCGATCGACGGCCCGGTCGACGGTCTCTTCAGCTGCGCCGGCCTGCCCGGCCCGCCGTTCTCCGAGCTCGACACGATGAAGGTCAACTTCGTCGGCGCCCGCCATCTGGCCGAGCAGCTCGTGCCGAAGATGCGCGCCGGATCGGCCATCTCGGCGATCTCCTCGTCGGCGGCAGTCGGCTGGTGGGACCAGATGGCGACGATCGGACCTCTGCTCGCCACCCAGGGCTTCGACGCAGCGGTCGAGTGGCTCGACGCCAACGAGGAGAAGTGGAGCTGGAGCGGCTACCTCTTCTCGAAGTGGGTCGTCGACGCGTGGGTCGGTCACTGGTACGTGGATCTCGTGAACCGGGGCATCCGGATCAACTGCATCAACCCCGGGCCCGACCGACACGGCGATGATGCCGGCGTTCCAGGACTTCGCCACGAAGGAGGTCGTGGACCAGGCGGTCGGTCCGATCGGCCGCTACGCACGGCCCGAGGAGCAGGCCTGGCCGCTCGTCATGCTCGGCAGCCCACGACTGAGCTACGTCGCCGGCGAGGTCCTCGCCGTCGACGGCGGCTTCCAGGGCGCCCGCTACACCGGTCGGCATCAGGCCGGCTGGGCCGACCTCATCAACGAAGGGCTCCGAGGGGGACCGATGAACAAGGACGACCTGATCCTGGTGAGCGTCGACGACCACGTGGTCGAGCCGCCGGACGTGTTCGACAACCACCTGCCGGCGAAGTACCGGGAGGTCGCGCCGAAGCTGAAGGAGCGCGACGACGGCACCCTCGCTTGGTACTACTACGAGCACGAGATCACGAACGTCGGGCTGAACGCCGTCGCCGGCCGTCCCCGCGAGGAGTACGGCATCGAGCCGACCCGCCTCGACGAGATGCGCCGCGGCTGCTGGGACGTCGACGAGCGCATCAAGGACATGAACGCGGGCGGCGTGCTCGGGTCGCTGTGCTTCCCGTCGATGCCCGGGTTCTCCGGGCGGATCTTCGCGTCGGCGAAGGACGACGACATCGCCGGCGCCATGGTCAGGGCGTACAACGACTGGCACGTGCACGAGTGGTGCGGCAAGCACCCCGGTCGCTTCATCCCGCTCGGCGTCCCGATGATCTGGAGCGCGGAGCAGACGGCGGCGGAGGTGCATCGCCTCGCCGACCTGGGCTGCCACGCCGATCACCTTCCCGGAGAACCCGGCGCCGCTCGGCCAGCCGTCGCTGCACGACCCGTACTGGGATCCGTTCTGGCGGGCCTGCGAGGAGCGCGGCACCGTCATCTGCATGCACATCGGCTCGTCGTCGCAGCTGGCGATGACCACGCCCGACGCGCCGGTCGACGTGCTGATCACGCTGCAGCCGATGACGATCGTGCAGGCCGCCGCCGACCTGGTGTGGAGCCGGGTGCTCAAGGAGTTCCCCGACATCAAGATCGCGCTTGTCGGAGGGCGGGATCGGCTGGGTGCCGTACTTCCTCGACCGCATCGAGCGCACCTACGACATGCACCACCACTGGACCGGTCAGGACCTCGGGGACCTGACGCCGACCGAGCGGTTCCTCCGCAACGTGCTGCTGTGCTTCATCTCGGATCCGGTCGGTGTCCATCTCGTCGATCGGATCGGATCGGCCGAACGTCGTGCTGGGAGATGGACTACCCGCACTCCGACTCGGCCTGGCCCAACGGCCCGGAGGACCTCCACAGAGACATCACCTCGGCCGGGCTCGTCGCCGACGACATCGACAACATCTCGCACCGGACGGCGATGCGCTGGTTCGACTACGACCCGTTCGCGCACGTCTCCCGGGAGGCGGCGACGGTCGGCGCGCTCCGGCGCAGGCCGAAGGGCACGACATCGCGGTCCGGTCGATGGGTCGGGGAAACATGGGTGTGGCTGCGCTCGACATCGGCGAGATGTCGAAGATGGCGACGGGACGCTGACGTGGCCTACGAGAGCGACGCCGAGCCCATCAAGATGGGCTACATCATGGACTTCCTCCTCCCGGAGGGCTTCCCGGAGGAGCGGCGGGCCGACCTGACCGACCCGTTCACGATCGTGTTCGAGGAGGGCCTCGAACAGGGTGTGATCGACCGGCCGATCGAGGTGGTCTACAAGGAGGTCGAGGGGCTGCCGAAGGGCTCGGTGAAGGCCGTCATCGACGCCTACGGGGAGCTGGTCGACGAGGGCTGCCTGCTCGTGTTCGGCCCGTCGATCACCGACAACGCCGAGCCGACCAAGGTCGCGATCGAGGAGCGCTTCAAGGTGCCGGCGATCAGCGTCACCGGCTCCGAGGAGTGGCTCGGGCCCGTGGACGTTCTCGCTGTCGATGGGCTCGATGAGCGACGAGCCGATCTTCTGGACGCGACCTCATCGCCAAGCAGGGCCTCGACGACATCGGGGTGCTCGTCGAGCAGTCGCTCGTCGGCGAGTCCTACTTCGCAGCAGTTCCGCCGGGCGTGCGAAGCGCCAGGGCCTCCGCATCGTCGCCGAGGAGGCGATCCCGCAGACGGCGCAGGACGTCACCGAGCAGGTCCGCAAGCTCCACGACGCGAAGGTCGGGGCCGTCGTGCACTGCGGGTTCGGGTTCGGTGTGGTGCTCGTCGGCCTGGCGATCGCAGGCGCTCGAGTGGGACCCGCCGCGGTTCATGGGCACCGCGTTCCAGAACGCGTGGCTCAACGAGGTCGTGTGGAACGCGATGGTCGGCTGGACCGGCATCGACCAGTACGACCAGGAGAACCAGGTCGGCCAGGAGTTCCTCGACCGGTACGACGAGCGGTTCGGCCGGCGGCCCGAGTGGTGCGTGCCCGTCGTGAACCGCGACCTGGCCGTGACGCTGCTCCAGGCGTTCGCCGACGCCCGGCCGCTGTCGCCCGCCGGCGTCCGCGACGCGCTCGAGCGGGTGAAGATGTTCCCGGCCGCGTCCGGCGCCCCCGGCACCCGCATCTCCTTCGGCAAGTACATGCACCGCGGCTGGATGGGGCCGGGCTACCTCGTCGCCCGCCAGCTCGATCCGGACGGCGTCAACGCCCACACCGTCGACCGCTTCGGGGACGCGTGATGACCGACCGCCCCGCCCCGCAGCACGAGTCGCGCCTGTTCGTCGACGGCAAGCTGGTCGACGGCGAGGCCGGCACGTTCGACGTCGTGAACCCGGCCACCGAGAAGGTCATCGGTGCGGTCGCCGACGCCTCGGTGGCCGACGTGCGGCAGGCGATCGCCGCCGCTCGTCGTGCGTTCGACGAGACGACGTGGTCGACCGACCGGGCCTTCCGCAAGCGCGTGCCTGCTGCAGCTGCAGGCGGCGCTCGAGGACGAGCAGGAGGAGCTCCGCGAGGAGCTCATCGCGCGAGGTCGGGTGCCCGCGGATGGTCACCCACGGGCCGCAGCTCGACCTCCCGCTCGCCGACGGGCTCCGCCACCCGATCGGGCTGATCGACGACGTTCCCGTGGGAGCAGGACCTCGGCGACGCGATGGTCTCGCTCACCGGGCACGATGACGAGCCGCAAGGTGTGGCACGAGCCGGTCGGCGTCGTCGGCGCGATCGTCCCGTGGAACTACCCGTTCGAGGTCACGATCAACAAGCTCGGCCAGGCGCTGGCCACCGGCAACACCGTCGTGCTGAAGGCCGCGCCCGACACGCCGTTCAACGCCACGCGCCTCGGCCGGCTCGTCGCCGAGCGCACCGACATCCCGGCCGGCGTCCTCAACGTCATCACGGCGTCCGACCACCTCGTCGGCGAAGAGCTCACCTGTCGGCGAAGGTCGACCTCATCTCGTTCACCGGCTCGACCGCCGTCGGCAAGCGCATCATGGAGAAGGGCGCGGCGACCATGAAGCGCCTCTTCCTCGAGCTCGGCGGCAAGTCGGCCGCGATCGTCCTCGACGACGCCGACCTCGCCGCCGCCTCGATGCTCGCCTTCGGCGTCGTGCATGCACGCCGGCCAGGGCTGCGCCACGCCGACGCGGATGCTGCTCCCCCGATCCCGCTACGACGAGGGCGTCGAGCTGGTGAAGAGCATGTATCGAGTCCGTCGTCCCCGGCGATCCGCTGGCCGACGACACGCTCTGCGGGCCCGTGATCTCGGCCAAGCAGCGCGACCGCATCGTCGGCTACATCCGCACGGGCATCGACGAGGGCGCGAACGCTCGTCGTCGGCGGCCCCGACGCACCCGACGGCCTCGACACCGGCTACTACGTGAAGCCGACCCTGTTCGTCGACGTCGACAACTCGATGACGATCGCCCGCGAGGAGATCTTCGGGCCGGTCCTCGTCGTCATCCCCTACGAGGACGACGACGACGCCGTCCGGATCGCCAACGACAGCCCCTACGGGCTCGCCGGCTTCGTCCTGTCGAACGTCGCTCGACCGCTCGCATCGCCGTCGGGCGACGGCTCCGCGCCGGCACCGTCGGCCTGAACGGCGGGCGCCGCGATCGGCGCCGACGTCCCGTTCGGCGGCTACAAGGACAGCGGCGTCGGCCGCCAGAACGGCACGGCCGGGTTCGCTCAGTACCTCGAGGTCAAATCGGTCGCGTGGCCCGCCGGCTGAACTCCTACGGCGTGCCGTCCCAGCACGGCCGAGTCGCGATCGTCACCGGGGCGAACAGCGGGATCGGGCTCGAGACGGCGGCGGCGCTGGCCGGCGCCGGGGCGACGACCGTCCTCGCGTGCCGCAACGACGAGCGCGCCGCCGCCGCACGCCGCGAGATCCTGCGGCGCCACCCGGATGCCGACATCGAACTGCTGCGCCTCGACCTCGGCGACCTTCGCCAGGTCGCGGACGCTGCGTGCGAGGCGACGCAGCGGTTCGGTGCGTGCCGCATCCGTCGTCCACGCCGCGACCGCCGACGGCATCGACGCAGGTCGCTGCTACGGACCGCGCCTCTCGCAGCGATGGGGTCGCCCCGGCGTCGTCGAACCCTCGGCGGTGGCCCGCGACCCCGCCGCCGGGCGCCAGCTGTGGGCGATCTCCGAAGAGCTCACCGGGATCAGCATTGCGCTGTGAACTCCAGAGGCCGATACCTCGATGTTGCGACGCGCCCGAGCCGGCACTGTCCGCTCGCCACTCGAGCTGAAGGTGACGCACGGCGGGTCGATGTGCTCTGCCGCCCTGCCCACGAGCCCACGACCCGTCCGGAACGCTGCGCCAGGTCCACCGGTGGAGTTGACCGTCTAGCGGACGTATTGCCACTGTACGTACACTAGGGAGCGATGACCGGGACGATCTTCGGCCCACGCACACAGCGGTTCGACCTGGAGATCGCCTGCGGCACGCTCGACGCGCTCACCACCCTGCCGTCGCATCGCGTCCGGCTGCCCCATGACCCGACCGCCCGCACCATCGACGAGGTAGACGACCACGGGGGAACGACATGACCGCGAACACGGCGATCCAGCGGCACCATCACCTGACGCTCTGCGTGGGTGACGCCCAGGAGGACTACGACTTCCACACCCAGGTCCTCGGCATGAAGAGCGTCAAGAAGACAGCGCTCTACGACGGCACCGTGCCGATCTACCACCTGTACTACGGCAACGACATGGGCGACGAGAGCACGCTCATCACGTGCTTCCCGATGCGCCAGTCGGGCCGGATGGGCCGCCGGGGCACGAACCAGACCAAGGCCGTCTGCCTGTCGGTGCCCGACGGGTCCCTCGACCATTGGCAGCGCCGGCTTGCCGAGGCTGGCATCGAGGTCGCCGAGGACGAGCGCTTCGGCGAGAAGGTCCTGCGGTTCGCGCATCCTTCTGGCATCGAGTACGAGCTGGTCGCGGTCGCTGGTGACGAGCGCACGCCGCACACGGCGGGTCCCGTGCCGACCGAGCACGCAGTCCGAGGCACCCACGGTGTGACGGTGTCCGTGCGCGATTTCGAGTCGTCGATGGAGTTCATGCAGGACGGCTGGAACGGGTCACTCACCGCCGAGGACGGCGACTACCTCCGCTACGAGGTCGGCGAGGGCGGCACCGGCCGGATCGTCGACTTCGTCCGCGAGCCGAACCTGGCGCCGGGCACGTGGACGTTCGGCGAGGGCATCGTCCACCACACCGCCTTCCAGGTCGAGTCGCTCGACGTGCAGGACGACGTCAAGGCGTACCTCGAGGGGCTCGGCTACACCGACGTGTCCGACCGCAAGGACCGGGGCTACTTCGACTCGGTCTACGTGCGCACGCCGGCAGGGGCGCTGTTCGAGGCGACGGTCTCGAAGCCGGATGGGTTCACGATCGACGAGGCCGCCGACGCCCTCGGCCGCGAGTTCCAGGTGCCGCCGGTGTTCGCCGACCAGCGCGAGTGGATCATGGGGACCCTCGAGCCGTTGCGGTACTGACGGGTCCTGGTGCAGAACCCCCACCTGGCCGAGACGGTGCAGCGCCTCGGCGGGGACACCGCCGACGCGGTCGCGGTCGTCCTGCACGGGCGGGACCAGGACGCCGACTTCATGCGGGAGCACCTGGTCGACCGCCTCCCGGCGCTGCCCGTCTCCTTCCTGGTCCCGACGGCGGCCGGAGCCAGCTGGTATCCCGGCCGGTTCATGGATCCGTTGGAGACCAACGAACCGTGGCTGTCATGGACTCTCGAGCGCATCGGCGCGCTCGTCGCCGAGGCGGTGGCGGGCGGGGTGCCGGAGTCCCGGGTTGCCCTCGTCGGGTTCTCCCAGGGCGCCTGCGCCATCCTGGAGTACGCCGCGCGTCACCCGGCGCGCTACGGCGCCATCATCGGGCTGACCGGCGGCCTGATCGGCCCGCCGGGCACGACGTGGCGGGGCGGTTCGCTCGCCGGCACCCCCGTGTACCTCGGCACGAGCGACGTCGACGGATGGGTTCCCCTGCCGCGGGTCCAGGAGTCCGCGACCGTCTTGGCCGACCGGTGCGCCGACGTGCAACTCACCGTGTTCGAGGGCATGGGCCACGAGATCTGCGACGAGGAGGTCGCTGCCGCGGCACGGCTCCTCGGCACGCTCGCCGGCTTCCGCCACCCGAACCACGACGCCGGGCCCGGACGTTCCGGGAGCTCGATCGGCTGGTGACCAACCAGTTCGGCGCTTCTCGAGGAGCGTCCAGCCGCCGCGCGACGATCACCCGAGGAGCAACCGGTCGCTGGCGATCTCGCAGCCGGCCGCGAGCGATGCGAGCTTGGCCCACACCACGTCGGGGTCGATTCCGGCCATGCCGACGTGGATCGAGAAGCCGCAGTCGACGCCGGCCATGATCCGGTCGGCGCCGACGAGACCCGCCCAGCGCTCGATGCGCTGCGCGACGAGCTCGGGGTGCTCGATGTAGGGCGACTGCGGCTCGATCACGCCGGGGCACAGGATCTTGTCCTCGGGGACGTCGGTCTCGGCGAAGAGCGCCCACTCGTGGGCATGACGGGGGTTCGCGCCCTCGAAGAGCACCGTGCGCGGCTTGGCCTTCCAGACGATGTCGATGATGTCGGCCAGGGGCACGTCGCGGTGGTGCGGTCCCGGATAGTTGCCCCAGCAGAGGTGCATGCGAAGTTGTTCGGCGGGGATGTTTCGCACGGCATGGTTGAGGGCGTCGACGTTGACGGCGATGGCGGCGCGGAACTCGTCGAGCTCGAGGTCGGCGTAGGCGGCGTGACGGCCCATCGCCAGGTCGGGGCAGTCGAGCTGCACGGTCGCTCCGGCGGCGGCGATGGCCTCGTACTCGGGGCGCATCGCCTCCGCGATGGCGAACACGTAGTCCTCGCGGGTCGGATAGTGCTCGTTGGCGAAGAAGTTCGACACCACTCCGGGCGACGCCGCGCTCGAGAACGTGCCGGTGGGCGCGTGACGCGGGCCGACCGCGTGAGGTTGACCATGTCGTTGTGGGCCGCCTCGGGATCCTTGACGCCGATCGGGCCGGTGCAGGCGGGGGCGAGACGCTTGCGGCGTCCTGGGTTGGCCGCGACCGTGTCGATCGCACCCGGGAAGTCGTCGAGGTCGGCGAAGAAGTAGCTCTCGGGGGACTCGCCGTCGAATCCCGACAGCCGGTCCTTGACGTAGGTGCTGTACGACGGCTTCGACATCTCGCCGTCGTTGACGACCGAGAGCCCGGCCTCGACCTGGCGGCGCACGATCTCGTCGACGGCGGACTCGACTCGCGCGTCGAGCGCCGCCCGGTCCACCGGGACGCCGTCGCCGAGCGCCCACATGATCTGGACGAGGTCGGAGGGACGGGGGAGGCTGCCGGTGTGGGTGCTCAGGATCCGGTCGGGAGCGCTGGTCATCGGTGGTCGTCCTCCGGGCCGGTCGGCGGGTCGTCCAGGGTCGGGTCGTCGAGGATGTTGCGGGCGATCTCGTCGCCGTGCACGAGGCGCGTGGGGTTGCGGTTGCGGAACATCGTGCGATCGCCGCTAGTGTACGTACACCGGCAAGTTGTCCGCACAGCGGTCACGACGGCAGAGTCAACCCGGCGGGATCAACGCACAGGATCGCCGCACGCATCCGGCAGGACGGAGGGGGACCATGACCACATCACCTGCGCAGCGACTGCACCACACCGCCTACGTCACCAAGGACCAGGAGGCCACGCGCGCCTTCTATGAGGACGTCCTGGGGTTCCCCCTCCTCGCCACCTGGTCGGAGGCCGACGAGCTCTTCGGCGCCGTGCGGGTGTACTGCCACACGTTCTTCGGGTTGGCCGACGGCAGCGCCCTGGCGTTCTTCCAGTTCGCCAACGAGGAGGACCAGGCGATGTTCGACCCCGATCTGGCCCCGTCGCCGTTCCGCCACATCGCCATGAAGGTCGACGCCGACACCCAGGCGGCGCTGGAGCGTCGCCTGGCCGAGGCCAAGTGGAAGCCCGAGGGCACCTACGTGCTCGAGCACGGCTACTGCCGCTCGCTCTACACCGAGGACCCGAACGGGATGCTGCTCGAGTTCACCCTGGACGTGCCCGCGGCCGACCAGATCGCCCGGGACCGCGCCGCCGATGCCCACGAGACGCTGCGCCGCTGGCTCGCCGGCGACCACACGTCGAACAACACGTACCGCTGAGTTGTCCACGCGTGATGGTGCTGGTGTCGGCCCGACGGGGCAGGCCCGGCGGTGCGGGTCACGAAGTCTGGGCCACCGGCAGCATCGCCAGATTCGACCACTCCTCGGTCACGGCCGCCGCGGCATCGAGCAGCAGCGGCAGGTAGACGGTCGTCAGGTGGTCGATCGACGTCTCGGCGGCGTGCACGGTCACGTTCATCGCTGCGACGGCCCGCCCCTCGTGGTCGCGGACGGGGGCGGCGACCGAGCGGATGCCGACCGAGAGCTGCTCGTCGGACAGCGCCCACCCGCGCTCGTGGACCTCGGCCAGCGTCCGGTCGAGCTCGCGTCGCGCGGGCGTGACCTTCGGGATGACGTTGGACCGGGACGGGGTGGCCAGGGCCTCATCGAGCTGCTTGCGCGAGAGGTCGGCCAGCAGCACACGTCCCATCGACGTCGCCACCGCCGGGAAGCGGGTGCCGATGCTGACGGACAGGGCGATGATCTTCGCCACCGGCACCCGCGCCGTGTACACGATGTCGCTGCCGTCGAGCTGCGACATCGAGCTCGACTCGCCCGTCCGGGCCACCAGTGCCACCAGATGCGGGCGGGCGATCTCCCAGATGCCTTGGGCGGCGATCACGGACGTACCGATCTCGAGCACACGGGTCGTCAGCGAGTACACGCCGTCGGTCGACCGGAGGTAGCCCAGCTGCTCGAGCGTCATCAGAAGGCGCCGGGCCGTGGGGCGGGCCAGGCCGGTGCGCGCCGCCACCTCGCTCACCGTCAGCTCCATGGCCGTCGGGCTGAAGGTCGTGAGGACGTCGAGGCCGCGGGCCAGCGCCTCGACGAACTCGCCGTTCTCCCCCCGCGTTGACGACTCACCCCGCCGGACGCGCACGCTTCACCCCACCTCTCCCCGAAAGTGACATCACCATGCCGACCGATCGTTCTCCCCTCGACGCCGGCCGGGAGCCGTCGGACCGCCGCGGGCCGCTCGACGGCCTGCTCGTCGCCGACCTCTCCCGGGTGCTGGCTGGGCCGTACTGCTCGATGCTGCTGGCCGACATGGGTGCCACCGTCGTCAAGGTGGAGAGCCCGGCCGGCGACGACACCCGTACGTGGATGCCACCGGAGAAGGACGGTGTGTCCACGTACTTCATGTCGGTGAATCGTAACAAGCAGTCCGTCGTGCTGGACTTTCGCGAACCCGACGACGTGGCCCTCGTCCACGAGCTGTACCGGCGGGCCGACGTCGCCATCGAGAACTTCAAACCGGGCGGACTGGACCGCTTCGACCTCGGCTACGACACCGCCCGCTCGCTGAACCCGGCGCTCATCTACCTGTCGATCACAGGGTTCGGCAGCGCGGAGGGCGCATGGCTTCCCGGCTACGACCTGGTCGTGCAGGCGGTGTCCGGGCTGATGAGCCTGACCGGTGAAGCCGACGGTCCGGCGTACCGCGCCGGGATCTCGGTGTTCGACGTCATGACGGGCCTGCACGGCACGATCGGCGTGCTCGCCGCCCTCAACCAGCGCACCACGACCGGGGAGGGCCAGCACGTCGAGGTCAACCTCCTGTCGTCCGCACTGTCGGGGCTCGTGAACCAGACCGCCGCCTACACGGCGGGTGGGGTGGTGCCCCACCGGATGGGCAACGCCCACCCGAGCGTCTATCCGTACGAGGTGATGCCGACCGCCGACCGGGACGTGATCATCACGGCCGCCAACGATCGGCAGTTCCGGGCTCTGTGCGAGGTGCTCGACATCCCCGAGGTCGCCGATGACGAGCGGTTCCGGCTCAACGCCGACCGCACCGCCAACCGCGACGAGATCCACCCGCTCCTGCTCGAGCGGTTGGCCGAGTGGTCGGCCGACGACCTGTTCATCGCCCTGAACAAGGCGGGCGTGCCGTGCGGACCGATCAACTCGATCCGCGAGGGGGTCGAGCTGGCCGAGCGACTGGGCCTCGAGCCCCGGGTCACGCTCGGCGACGGCGGCGACACCGTCGACCTCGTGCGCAACCCGGTCGGCTTCAGCGCCGCGGACGTCCGCTACGACCGACCCCCGCCGGCACTCGGCGCCGACTCCGAGAGCATCCGGGCCTGGCTGTCGACACCCCTCGACCGAGCACGAGCGCACCGATCATGACCGAGACCCCCCGCTCGTACCGCACCGGCATCGGCGCCTCCGACGCCGACACGATCCACCTGCTGGGACAGGACCTCGCGGCCGACCTCCTCGGCAAGGTCGGCTTCGGCGAGCTCGCCTTCCGGCTGGTCGCCCGGCGCACGCCGGCGCCCGAGGAGCTGACCGTCTTCGAGGCGGTCCTCGTGGCCCTGGCCGACCACGGCTTCACGCCCACCGCCATCGCCGCCCGGCTCACCTACCTCAGCGCTCCCGACTCGATCCAGGGTGCGTTGGCGGCGGGTCTGCTCGGCGGAGGCTCCCGGTTCCTCGGCGTGACCGAGGACACGGCTCACTTCCTCCACGCGGCGGTCGAGGTGCTCGACGAGCCCCCCGCCGACGACGCCGGCTGGGACGACGTCGCGACCGGCGTCGTGGCGGCCACCCGGTCCGAGGGGCGGTTCGTGCCCGGGCTGGGTCACCCGGTCCACAAGGTGACCGACCCGCGCACCCCGGTGCTCATGCAGCTCGCCCGCGACAACGGCACGTTCGGTCCGCACCTCGAGCTGTTCGCGGCTGTGGGCCGGGTGCACCCGACCGTGCTCGGGCGCACGCTCCCTCTCAACGGCGCGGGCGTGTGCGGCGCGGTCATCGCCGACCTGGACCTGCCGCTGGGCATCGCGCGTGGCATCGCCCTGCTCGCCCGCTGCGCCGGCCTGCTCGGGCACCTCGCCGAGGAGATGACCGACCCGATCGGCATGGACGTCTACACCGAGGTCGACCGTCACACCGACTACGTGCCCGACGGCGGCGCGGGCGTCGGCTGACCTCGTCGCGGCGGAGGACCTCTTCAGCGGGTGTCCGCTTAGTGGTAGTTTGCCCGCACAGTGGGCACTGGGCCCACGACAGGAGGAGGGGGTCCTATGGCAAGTACGACAGCGGCACCCGACCAGACGGCCACGGCGACCGGGCGGCCGGCCGCACCGTCGGCCAACCGGCCGCGGTGTGGCAGCGCTTCGTCGATGCCAGGCCGATCGGCAGCCTGGCACTGGTTTCGGTGATCGCCACCCAGCTCGGCACCTACTTCGGCTACGTCTTCCCGGCGGTGGGGCTGCCGGTGCTGCCGTGGCCGCTCTACAACGGCATCCTCGGCTCGACGATCGCCGACGGTGTCAACGGCGCCGTCGTCGACGAGGCGTTCGCCGTCTCGTCGAACGCGTTCTTCGTCGGCCACACGCTGCACTTCGTCAACGGCATCGTGTTCGGCATCCTCTTCGGGATCCTGGCGCGCGACATGCTGCCCGGACGGAACACGCCGTCCGGCAACATCGGCAAGGGCCTGCTCTACGGCGTCATCATGACGATCATCAGCGTCGGCCTGCTGGTGCCCTACGCCTACCTCCCCGAGCAGGGCTACGGGCTGTTCCTGTTCGACGGGCCGGACGGCTGGAAGCTGCCGTTCGCCATCCTCGTGTGGCACCTCATCTACGGGTTCTTCCTCGGCGCGCTCTGGCAACCGAAGGAGACCGTCCAGGACTGACGGGAGGGGCCGCTCGGCCGCTCCACCGCGTGGAGGTGACCCGTGGACACGGCGACGTGGACGGGGTCACCTCCCGTCGCGACCGCGGATCAGCACCGTCAGCCGCTGGAGGGCGCGAGGGGGTCGGCCGGTTCCGGTTGACGTACGGCAGCGAATTCGCAACGTGCCCGGAGTCGGCAGGGGGACCCGGGCCTGTCTTTCAGAGGGGTGTTTCCATGGACGTGATCGTCCTGATCGGTCGTGTTCTCTTCGCGTTGGTCTTCCTCGGCTCGGGCGTCGCGCACCTGACACAGACGGGCAACATGGTGGGCTACGCGAGCAGCAAGGGGCTGCCCAACCCGTCGCTGCTCGTACGGGCATCGGGTGTGTGGATGGTCGTCGGTGGCCTGATGGTGGTGCTCGGCGTCTGGATGGATCTGGGGTTCCTGCTCCTCGCGGCGTTCCTGGTGACGGCCGGAGTGATCTTCCACGACTTCTGGAAGGTGGACGACCCCCAGCAGGCCAGCGTCGAGCAGGCGCAGTTCATGAAGAACGTGTCGATCACGGGCGCGTGCTTGGCGTTGTTCGCGTTGGTGGCCTACCTCGGTCCCGAGCTCGGCCTCACGATCACCGAGCCGCTGTTCGACCTGTCCTGAACCTGCCCTCTCCGCGATCGAGCTCGCCGTGGATCTGCGGCGACTGTCGCGCCCGGGGGCGCGCCCGTCAGCTCGGCTCGTGGAATTACGATCACCGCTCCAAGAAGCCGTGCCGTCAACGCCGGGGGGACGACAGCATGCCCAGACGTGAGCGGCCGCTCGGTGCCGCAGTTGCGCTCCTTCTGCTCGCCGCGACCCCACTCGCGGCCTGCGGATCCGACGACGGCGGCGACGGCCAGGCCGCCGACGAACCAACGGCCACCACCTCGACGACGGAGGCGACGACCACCACGAGCGCCCCTGACGTCCCCACCGAGGACGTCACGTTCACCACCGCCGACGGCGTCGAGCTGGCCGGCCGCATCTACGGCACCGGCACCACCGCCATCGTGGCCTCGCACATGGCGAACAAGTCCAAGGCCGACTACGCGTCCTCCGCTCCGCGCCTGGCAGCCGAAGGATTCACCGTGCTCGCCTACGACGGCCGCGGCGACGGCGTATCGAGCCAAGGGGACCCCGCCCAGCGGGTGCAAGACCCGATCGCCGCCATCGACCTCGTGCGGTCGCGTGGCGCGACGAAGGTGTTCCTGCTCGGCGCGAGCCGCGGGGGAGCCCTCTCGCTCACCGCGGCCATCCAGACACCCGTCGACGGGGTCATCACCCTCTCGGCGCCCCCACCAGCCGATGGCCCAGCGGCCGTCGCCGCCGTGACCGCGCCGAGTCTGTACGTCAACAGCGAGAACGACGACTTCGCCGAGAGCACACAAGAGATGTACGACGCGGCCAACGAGCCACGCGAGCTGCACATGTACCCGGACGGCGGCCACGGAGTGGAGCTGTTCAACTCGCAGCCCGATCTGATCGACCGCATCGCCACGTTCATCCGCGCGCACGGCGGCGCTTGAAGGACCACCGCCGATCGGGGACGCCGACCGAGACCCTTCACGTAGCCGGCTGTGGTCGAAGGTCTGGCGCGACCCGGACGGTCCCCGACGGTCTGGGCCAGGTCGACCGTGGGGCGCTCGCTGGGGTCACGGGTGGATGGTCGCCTCGTCGGCGACGCGTTCGTCCTGGTTGACGGCGCGGATGACGATCCGGTCCGGGAACACGCCGAGCTCGACGAAGTGGTGCCACGAGAACGAGACGGCGGTGAAGTCGGCTTCGCCGGTACGCCGGGTGCCGGCGGCGCCTCCGGTGACGAGGTAGGTGACGCCGTTGATGGGCACGCTGCGCTGGTAGTCATGGTCGTGGCCAGAGATCACGAGCTGCACGTGGTAGCGCTCGAAGAGCGGGGCGAACGCAGCGCGGACGTCGGTGCTGGAGCCCTGGTAGCCCGCCGAGTAGGGCGGGTGGTGCACGACGACGATGCGCCAGCGCTCGGTGGCGGCGCGGAGGGTGCGCTCGAGCCAGGCCCGCTGCTCGGGGTCGTCGGCGCGGTTGGAGTCCAGCCCGACGAGCAGGACGTCGCCGAGATCGCGAGACCACCACGGGCCCGGCATGCCCAGCGCGGCCAGCTGTGCCTCGCCGTGCCCCTCCTTCACGTCGTGGTTGCCGAGCACCGCAAAGAGGGAGGCGCCCTCGAGGACCTCGGCGAACGGGCCGAACACCGTCTCGTTCAGCCGGGCGGGGTCGCCCGCGGGATAGACGTTGTCGCCGGTGAGCAGTAGGCCGTCGATGGGCTCGAGCGCATCGAGCTGCTCGACCGCCCGGGCGGTGGCGTCGAGTCGGGGCCCGCTGTCGCCGACGTCCCCGACGACCGCCAGGTGCAGCTGCAGTGGCTCGCCCGCGTGGGAACGGATGCCAGGCCGCGGTCTCGGTGGGGCTGCCCTTGCGGTGGGTGGCGTAGCGGACGATCTGGTCCCGGTAGGTGATCCCGACTGCAGCCAGGACGAGGGCGATGGCGACGGCGACGATGCGAACCGCCATGCGGCGCGGTGACGCGTGCACGAGCACGAGATCATCGTCGCCCCGGGCGCTCGCACGTCGACACCGGCGAAGGTCCCGACGCCGGATGTCGTGCTGCCCTTCCCGCGGCGCGTCAGGTCGCGAGGCGCCGCAGGTGCCGGCGGCGAGCGCGACCACGATGAGCACGGTGGTGGCCAGCCTCGGATCAAGTGAGCGGAGCGCGCAGAGAGTGCTGAGCACCACCCCCGACCGTTGCACCCGCTCCACAGATCCGACGCCGATGGCGTCCCGGTCGCTCAGCCCTCGTGCCGTGCCACAGCCCGGCATCGATGCGGTACGGTCCGGTCGGCAACGACGCCAACCCTGGGGCTCTGAGGGAAGACATGAGGCGAATCGCTCGTTCGCGCTGGGTCGCATGCGGCGCGCTCACCGTCACGGCCGGGATACTGGCTGCCTGCAACCTCGGAACGCCACCCACGGGGTACCCGTCGCCCACCAATGCGAGCGGCGATGCCGTGGGCCTCGGCGACGTCAACGGGGACGGCGACCTCGACATCGTGACGGAGGGCAACGACACGCACTTCGGCGCGCTCCTCAGCGACGGCAGCGGCGGCTACACGCCCGCGACGTTCCGTCACGAGGACCATTGCCAGAACAGCATCCCGGCCGCGACCTGCGACTCGTTCCAGGTGGCCGCCGTCGAGGACGTCACCCGCGACGGACGCGCCGACGTCGTCATCTCGTACCGGCGCACGGTGAACGGCGTGGCGACCACCGAACTCCGCGCCCGTGGATCGCTCGGCGACCACTTCACGGCATCGTCCCAGGTGGCCACCTACCCTGCACCGTCCGTGCCCGAGGTCCACTTCGCCGACGTCACCGGCGACAGCCTGCTCGACATGGTCGTGATCGACGTGACGACCGCCATCGCCTTCCCCAAGGTCGACGTCTACCGGGGGAACGGCCTCGGTGGCTTCGGGGGCGCAGTGTCGACTCCCCGGGCCGGGAGCCTCCGCGTCGGGGAGGTCCACCTGGCCGACCTCGACGACAACGGGTACGCCGACCTCGTCATCAACGGCACCTGCGTGCACAGCGGCGAAGCCGGAGAGGCACGGTTGGACGGCTGTGTGCACGTTCACCTGGCCAACCGCGCGGGTGGGTTCTGGGGAGCGACGGGCTTCGCCGCCGCTGACCCGGCCGTGGACGGGATACCCGACAGCGCGCTGGCCGACGTCGACGAGGACGGTGACCTCGACCTCATCGGCGCGAACTCGGCCTCGGATCAGGACGGTGGCGCCTCTGGGCCGGGCCCGAGGATGTCGGTCTTCCGGGGCGATGGTGCCGGCGGCTTCGCCTGGGAGGAGTCGCGGCCCGAGCTCGCCCCTGGTATGACCGGGGCGGTGGCAGCCGACTTCGACGTCGACGGGCTCGTCGACCTCCTTGTCGCAACCGACCCCGCCGGCGCGGCGGCCGGCGAGCCGATCTCGTTCGGCGACGGCACGGGGCAGTTCACCGGGTCGCACGTGCTGACCCGGACACGCGGCGCAGCCGGGCCTGGTCGGCGACCTCGACGGCGACGGCAAGCCGGACTACGTGCAGAACACCACCGCGGGATCCGGGTGTTCATGAACCGCTGGGACGGCCGACCCGGCTGAGGAGCCAGCCCCGCGGATCGACCCGCCTGACGCCGGGGACCCTGCAGGCGTCACCCGCGACCACCGGCGAGCCCGGTCGGCCCTGCGGTGTCGGGCCGGCCGGTCGGGAGCGACGCCTGGACGGACGCCAGGCGTTCGGGGTCGGCGAGGCTGTCGATCTCGACGATCCGGCCGTCCACCACGGTGAACGCCATCACGGTGACGACCCGGTCGGCCTTCGTGATCACGACACCGGCATCCCCGTTCACCAGGGCCGGCACGACGACCCGCGCCGGGTCGGCGAAGCTCGACGCCCGGGCGGCCACCCCCGCCGCGCCCCGCACCACCAGAGGCCGGCCCGCCCGCGGACCGGCGTCGGCTCGCACGACGACGTCGGGATGGAGCACGCCCACGAGGCGGTCGAAGTCGCCGTCCCGGGCGGCGGCGAAGAACGCGTCGACGACCTCGCGCTGACGGCCGAGGTCGCGGTCGGAGGTGACCGGCGCGCCCCGGACCCGGCGGCGGGCCCGGCTGGCGAGCTGGCGGGTGGCGGCCTCGGAACGCTCGAGGACGGGGGCGATCTCGTCGAACGGCACGCCGAACATGTCGTGGAGCACGAAGGCGAGCCGCTCGGCCGGGGTCAGTGAGTCGAGCACGACGAGGAGGGCGAGCCCGACCGAGTCGGCGAGCGCGGCGGCGTCCGCGGGACCGTCGACGTCGAACGACACGACCATGTCCGGCAGGCGCTCGACGACGTCGTCGAGCGGCTCGGCCCGGCGGACCGCACGCGCCCGCAGGACGTTGAGGCACACCCGGGACACGACGGTGGTGAGCCAGGCGCCGAGGTTGTCGACGTCGGTGGCGTCCGTCCGTTGCAGGCGCAGCCACGCCTCCTGCACGGCGTCGTCGGCCTCGGTGGCCGAGCCGAGCATCCGATAGGCGACCGAGCGGAGCTCGGAGCGGTGCTCCTCGAAGCGCCGGGTGATCACGTCGTCGTCCTGCACACGTCCTCCGTCCGGTCGGATGTGGTCTGGTGTCGTGCCGGCGGGGCGGGCCCCACCGGTCGCGTCGCCGACCAGTCCTGTCACCTCGACCCCTGGGTCCCGACGGATGTGACACCGCCAGGCGATCACGGCGGCCGTGTCACATCGCGCCGGGCTGACGGGTCGACCAGGCGAACCGGACCGTCCGGGTCCGCCGAACGGGCGTCGAGGTCCACGCCGGCGCCCCACATCCCCTGGAGGACGACATGACGACCATCACCGGCACCGCGACGGTGACCGCCACCACCGCCCACACCGAGATGCGCCAGCGCAACCCGGCGGCCGTGCTGCCCAAGGCCTTCGCGGGCATCGGCCAGCTCCTCGGGGCCGTCGGCGAGGGTGGGGTGCCGCGGGCCACGCTCGAGCTGGTCGGGCTGCGGGTCAGCCAGATCAACGGGTGCAGCGCCTGCGTGCAGGGACACGTCGAGGAAGCCCGCAAGGCCGGGGCCAGCGACGACCAGATCTCCTCCGTGGCCGTCTGGATCGAGTCGCCCTACTTCGACGATGACCAGCGCGTGGCGCTCGCGCTCGCCGACTCCCTCACCCGCATGGCCGACCGGTCGGACGACCCCGTGCCCGACGACCTGTGGGCGGCGGTGACCGCCCGCTACGACGAGCGGCAGGTCTCGGCGCTCCTGCTGCAGATCGGCACGCTCAACCTGTTCAACCGCCTCAACGTGGCGGTGAAGGAGCAGGCCGACCGCCCGAGCTGGAAGCAGCGCTAGTCCCCACCCGCTCTCGGGCCGCCCGTCCCGACACCGCTCCCCCGTGTCCGCCGACTCCCCCGGTCGGCGGACACGGTCACGCCGGAGTCGCGCACGACGACCACCGGCGTCGGCGCCGGGATGACATCGGGCCCCTCGCCGGTGCACAGGATCTGGTGCAGCCTGTCGGCGATCGAGCGTGCCCAGAGCATTCATGTCGACGTCGACCGTGGTGAGGCGCGGGGTGAACAGCTCGGCCACGGGCAGGTTGTCGCACCCGATCACCGCGACGTCGTCGGGCACGCGGACGCCCGCGTCGACGAGGGCCCGGAGCGCGAGGAGGGCGTAGTCGTCGTTGTAGGCCAGCGACCGCGTCGGGGTGGGTCGGGCCGGCCAGTGCGCCCGCGACGACCGCGCCGATGCGATCGTGATCGAGCGGGCTCTCGACGACGGTCAGCGCCATGCCGTGCTCGTCGGCGGCCTCCTGGGCGCCCGCCTGGCGGCCGGCGCGGAACCACTCGAACGCCGGATCTGCCGGCATGACGGCGACGACGGAACGGTGCCCTCGGCGAGCGAGGTGGGCCATGGCCACGCGGGTGACCGCGGACTGATCGAACACCACCGTGGGAACGAGGCCCAGCGGGCGATCGCCGAAGCCGAGCACCGCCCGCGTGCCGGCGGAGCGCAACCGGGCGACGAGCGGCTCGGTGAGGAGCTCGCCGCTGGCGACCAACGCCACCGGTTGCAGGCGGGCGAGCGTGTGGGCGAGGCGGGCCACCTCCTGGGTGGCCGGGTCCACGAGCGCGGTGTAGCCGAGCTCGCCGAGCCGCTGGGTGAAGGCGGAGATGCACAGGCTGAGGGCGTGGCTGTTCGGCCACGGCGGATGGGCCAGGAGGACGAGGTCGCTCACGCCCGTGCGGAGCTGGCGGGCCGCGGCGTGCGGGGTGTAGCCGAGCTCGGCGGCGGCGGCGAGGACACGGGCGCGGGTGTCCGCCGAGATGGGCTGGCCGGCGGCGTCGTTGAGGACGTAGCTGACCGTGGCCCTCGAGACTCCCGCTCGGTCGGCCACGTCCTGGCCGGTCACTCGCTGTGCGCGTGGCATCCGTGTCCTCGTCGGCCGTGTCGGTGCGGTCGGACACTACCCGCGTCGGGCGCCCAGAGCGGTGTTCGACAGCGCGCGCTGCAACCGCACGACCTCGATTGACACGATTAAGTGAGCCGCTTACCGTGACCGCGCCAGGCTCCACGAGGGGGCGGGCGATCGAGGGGGAACGATGCGCGGACGACGGCACGCGACCAGGGTGACGGCTGCACTGTGCGCCGCGGCGTTGGTGGCGGCGGGGGCCTGCACCAACGACGACTCCGCCGGGCGGCTCCGACGGCTCCGACAGCACCGGCGCCGCCGGCGACAGCACCGGGATCACCGACGACACGATCAGGATCGGCTGGCCCGCCCTCGACCAGGCCGCGCTCGTCGAGGCGGGTCTGGCCACCGACTTCGGCGACCCCACCGCCATCGCGCAGGGGATCGTCGACGACTGGAACGCCGACGGCGGCGTCAACGGGCGACAGGTCGAGCTGGTCACGAGCGTACTACGGCACCGACATCGCCAACATCCTCCCCGACATGCAGGCGACGTGCCTCGCGCTGACCGAGGACGAGCAGGTCTTCGCCACCGCCGCGTTCGCCTGGTTCGGCGACGCGGTCACCTGCATGGCCGGCGACCACGGCACCCCGCTCGTCACCATGACCTCGTTGCCGCAGCACGGTGCTCGACACCGGCGACGACAACATCTTCCTCGCCAACTTCATGTGGGAGGAAGCGATGCGCAGCTCGGTGCGCGTGCTCGACGAGGCCGGCGAGCTCGACGGCTTCGAGCGCATCGGGGTGTTCGGACCGCTCGAGCCGGGCATGCAGGAGGCCGTCGACGACGGCCTCGAGCCCGCGCTCGAGGAGGCCGGCACCGAGATCGCCGCCGACGGCCTGATCCCCTTCGGCATGCCCGTCGACAACGCGGCGGTGGCCGCGGTGGTCAGCCGGTTCAAGTCCGAGGACGTCGACGCGGTGTTCGCCGTCGGCAGCTTCTTCTACAACGGCGCGTTCATGACCGAGGCGCAGCGGCAGGACTACCACCCGACCTACGTCATGTCCGACATGTCCGAGGGCACCGACGACCTCATCCTGGCGCTTCGCCCCGCCCGAGCAGCTCGCCAACGCCATCGGGGCGAGCTGGAAGGGCAAGGTGCCCGAGCCGGCGCCGACCGAGGCGGACCAGGCGTGCATCGACACCTACGCCCCCGACGCCCGGGGATCGGTCACCGAGGAGATCGGCGCGGCGCAGATCTGCGCAGCTCCTCGAGCTCGTCCGCCAGGGCCTCGAGGGCGCCGGCGACGCACCCCACCCGCGGCGGCTTCATCGAGGCGATGGAGGGCATCGGCGACTTCACCACCAGCGGCGGCGGCCAGGGCAGCTACGGGCCCGACAACCACACGATGCCCGACCAGGTGCGCCTGGTGCGCTTCGACCTCGAGGGCTGCCAGTGCTGGGCCTTCGAGGGCGACTGGATCGACGTCGATGGCTGACCGTGGGCCGTCGGCCCCGGGTTCCGACGCACCGGCGCCCGCGCCGCCCCGGCGCGGGCGCCGGCGTCGGCGCCGCCGACGGGGGTCCGGCCGACCCCGCGGCCCTGGCGGCGCTCGTCCTCGACGAGGAGGCGCGGCGCCACGCCGCCCACGGCCGTCCCGAACGCACCTACACCGACGACGACCTCATGGTCGTCGGCGGCGACGACGTCAGCTTGGGCGACGCCTTCCGCCAGGGCGGGGTGAGCCTGCTGGTCGCGCTGACCGCGGTGGCCATGGTCCAGAGTGTCGACAACCTGGCCATGGCCGTGCTGGCGCCCGACATCCAGGACTCGCTCGGGGTGTCGAGCGCCGTGCTCGGCGCCATCGGCGGGGCGTTCGGCGTGCTGTTCGTCATGGGGGCCATCCCCATCGCCGCCCTGGCCGACCGCCGGAGGCGCACCACGATCGCCGGCGCCTGCACCCTGGCCTACGGGTTGTTGTCGATCGCCACCGCGGCCGTCGGGAACGCGTTCTGGCTGTTCGTGGCCCGCATGGGCTCGGGCCTGGCCGCCTCGCACATCCTGCCGGTGCACAACTCGCTGCTGGCCGACGCCTACCCGATCAAGGCCCGGGGCCGCATCTTCTCGATCTACGGCCTGGGCCTGCCCATCGGCCAGCTGGTCGGGCCGGTGACCGTCGGGGGCATCGCCAGCCTGGTCGGCGGGGTCGAGGGCTGGCGCTGGGCGTTCGTCGCCGTCGGCGTGCCCATGCTGGGGTTGGCGCTGTTCGTGGCCACCCGCCGCGAGCCGCCGCGTGGTGCCAACGAGCAGATCGCCGTGCTCGGCGAGACCATCGAGGTCGAGAGCAGCCCGGTGCCGATCTCGACGTCCATCGCCTTCGCCCGCCTCTCGAAGATCAGCACGTTCCGCTACATGCTCATCGGCATCGGGGCGCTCGGCTTCGGCCTGTTCAGCGTGCCCATCTTCCTCAACATCTTCATGGAGGACACGTTCGGGCTGTGCGCCTTCGAGCGGGGGATCGTCGTCTCGATCGCCGTGGTGCCCTCGCTGCTGGTGCTGCCGATCGTGGGGCGGCTCAACGACCGGCTGTTCCGCCAGTCGCCGCCGAAGTCGCTGCTGCTGTGCGCCGGGCTGATCTCGCTGTTCGGCGTGTTCGTGACCGTGGCCCTGTTCATGCCCAACCGGGCGGCGTTCGTCGTGGTGCTGGCCCTGGCCACGACGTGCGCCAACGCCGGGTTCATGCTGATCGGGCCGATCGTGGCCGCGGTGGTGCCGTACCGGCTGCGGTCGCAGGGCTACGCCATGGTCGGCGTGTACATCTTCCTGTCCGGCGCCTTCCTGGGTGCGGTCCTCGGCGGGCTGATGAGCGACGCCTGGGGTGTGCGCACCGGCCTGTCGCTGCTCTGCATCCCGTCGTCGGTCATCGGCGGCGCGCTGCTGGCGAGCGGCGCCGCCCACATCCGGGGCGACATCGGGCGGGTGATGGAGGAGCTCGAGGAGGAGCGGGCCGAGGCCGCGCGCGTGCGCGACCACGACGCCGAGGACCACGTCCTGCAGGTGCGCAACCTCGACTTCTCCTACGGCACCGTGCAGGTGCTGTTCGACGTCGACCTCGACGTGCGCCGCGGCGAGGTGCTCGCCCTGCTCGGCACCAACGGCGCCGGCAAGTCGACCTTGCTGCGCTGCATCTGCGGCCTCGGCGTGCCCAGCCGCGGCGTGGTGCGTCTGCACGGGCACACGATCACCTACGCCGAGCCCGAGAACCGGGTGCGCCTGGGCATCGTGATGATGCCGGGCGGCAACGCCCTGTGGGACCCGCTGACCGTCGAGGAGAACCTGCGCGCTCGGCGCCTTCGTGCTGCGCAACGACGACGACGAGCGCCAACGGCGGCTCGACCGGGTGCTCGACGCTGTTCCCCGAGCTCGCGCGACCGCCTCGACCAGCCGGCCGGCACGCTGTCGGGCGGGCAGAAGCAGATGGTGGCGCTGGCCAAGGCGATGCTGCTCGAGCCCGAGGTCCTGCTCATCGACGAGCTGTCGCTCGGCCTGTCGCCCATCGCCGCGCAGGAGCGTGCTGGCCGAGGTCGAGCAGCTCGCGCGACGAGGGGCTGACGATCGTGATCGTCGAGCAGAGCGTGAACGTCGCCCTGTCGATCGCCGACCGGGCCGTGTTCATGGAGAAGGGCCAGGTCCGCTTCGACGGCCCGGCCGCCGACCTGCTCGAGCGGGGCGACCTGCTGCGGGCCGTGTTCCTGGGCGGCGACCACACCCCCGACCCGGCCCCCGGCGGTGACGCATGAGCTCGCTTCTGGGGGTCGTGACCCTGCTCGGCGTCGACTTCAACCCGCAGGACCTGTTCGACGGCGCCGTCACCGGGCTCGTCTACGGCTTCCTCGCCATCGGCGTGATCCTGCTCTACCGGGCGAGCGGCGTCGTCAACTTCGCCTACGGCGCCATCGGGACCCTGGCCGCGGTGCTCGTGGCCAAGATGGTCATCGACTGGAACTGGCCGTACGTCCCCGCGCTCCTCGTCGGGGTGGCCGCCTCGGCCGCGGTCGCGGGGGCGATCGAGATGACGGTCGTGCGCCGCCTGTTCGACTCGGCGCGCATCACCCTGTTCGTCGCCACCATCGGCGCGGCCCAGCTGGTGACCGTGCTGGTCGATCAACGTGCCCCGCGTCGAGGGCGTCGGCACCCCGTTCCCGACGCCGCTCGCGCGGCACCTGGCAGCTCACGGCGACATCACGGTGCACGCGCCCCAGGTCATGGCGCTCGTGGTGATCCCGCTCGTGGCGTTCGGCGCTGGGCTGGTTCCTCAACCGCACCATCTGGGGCATCGCCATCACCGCGACCGCGGCCAACCCCGACGCCAGCCGCCTGGCCGGGCTGAGCACCCGGCGGGTGTCGACGCTCGTGTGGGTGCTGGCCGGAGCGCTCGCCGCGCGTCACCACCGTGCTGGCCGCGCCGTTGCGCTCCACCCCCGTGAACAACCTCGCCGCGGGCAGCGGCATCCAGCTGCTCGTCATCGCGCTGGCGGTGGCGCTCCTCGGCCCGGATGCGGTCGATGGTGCTGGCGGTCGTCGCCGGCGTGGTCGTGGGCATGCGTCGAGCGGGTCGTCTTCTACAACTGGGCCAACCAGTCCGGCCTCATCGAGTTCGTGCTGTTCGGCATCGTGCTCGGCGCGCGTGCTGTTCGCCCACCGGGGCGCGTCCGGCGGCGACGGCGGCGCCTGGGCGCTGTCGAGCCGGGTGGCGCCGCTGCCCGACCGGCTGCGGTCGCACCTGCTGGTGCGGCGGCTGCCGTGGGTGCCGGCCCTGCTCGCCCTCGTCGTGCGCCGTCGTCGTCCCGCTGATGATCGACACCAACGCCCGGTACTTCCTCTACTCGCGCATGGCGCTGATCGCGATCGTCGTCGTGTCGGTGACCATCCTGACCGGGTGGGCCGGGCAGCTCTCGCTCGCCCAGTTCGCGCTGGCCGGCCTGGGCGCCATGACCATGGCGGGCGCCGACCTCCACCTCAACCTGCAGTTCCTGCCGGCGCTGGTCCTCGCGATCGCCGTGTGCGTCGGCGGCCGCCGTGATCATGGGCATCCCGTCGTTCCGGGTGCGGGGCATGTACCTGGCGATCGTCACCCTGGCCTTCGCCAACGCCGCCTACGCGTGGCTGTTCCACCAGCGCATCTTCAACGGCGGCCGCGACGCGTCCCGCTACGAGCCCGACCACCTGCGCATCGGTTCGCTCGACCTCAGCGACCGCCGCACCTACTACCTCGTCTGCCTCGTCGCCCTGGTGATGATCGTGCTCATGGCCAACCGGCTGCGCCGCTCGGGCGTGGGTCGGGCGCTCGTGGCCGTGCGCGACAACGAGCCGTCGGCGGCCGCGTTCACCATCGCCCCCCGGGCGACGAAGCTGTCGGCCTTCGCCCTCGCCGGCGGGCTGGCCGGGTTCGCCGGCGCGCTGCTCATGGCCCTGCTCACCAACGCGCGGGCCGACCAGTTCCCGGTCGACATGTCGCTGTCGGTCGTCTCGATGGCCGTGATCGGCGGCCTGGCGTCGGTCGTCGGGCGCGGTCATCGGCACGCTGTGGGTCGTCGGGCTGCCGGCCATCTTCGGCACCAACGAGACCGTCGGCCTGCTCACCTCGGGCGTCGGGCTGCTCGTGCTGATCATGTACTTCCCCGGCGGTCTGGTGCAGGTGGCCTACGCCATCCGGGGCGCCATCGTCCGGGCGGTCGAGCGGCGGCTGCCCCCGGCTGCCGCCGGATCGGCCCCGGTCCGGCTCGCCGCCTCGCCGCACGGCGACCGGCGTGGCGGCGTCGAGGCGACGCCGGCCGGCGCGCCCGACCTGGCCGTGCGCGGCCTCCGGGTCACGTTCGGCGAGCGGCCGGTCGTCGACGGCGTCGACCTGCACGTCGACCACAACGAGGTCGTCGGCCTCATCGGCGCCAACGGGGCCGGCAAGACCACGATCATGAACGCCATCGGCGGCTTCGTCCCCGCCGAGGGTCACGTCGAGCTGCTCGGCCACGAGCATCAGCTCGCTGTCCGCCGCCCGGCGGGCCGAGCGCGGCCTCGGCCGGTCGTTCCAGGACGCCCGCCTGTTCGGCGACCTGACCGTGCTCGAGACCGTGGCGCTGGCCCACGAGCGGGTGCTGCCGACCCGGATGCTCGCGGTGCTGACCGGCATCCCCACCTGGCGCCGCCGCGACCGCGAGCAGCTCGCCCGGGCCCGACGAGCTGGTCGACTACCTCGGTCTCGGCGGCTTCGCCGACCACTTCGTCGGCACGCTGTCGACCGGCACCCGCCGCATCTGCGAGCTGGCGTGCATCCTCGCCCTCGAGCCCCGGGTGATCTGCCTCGACGAGCCGACCGCCGGCGTCGCCCAGCGCGAGACCGAGGCGTTCGCCCCGCTCATCACCCGCATCCAGGCCGAGCTGGGCGCGTCGCTGCTCGTCATCGAGCACGACATGCCGTTCGTGATGTCGATCAGCGACCGCGTCTACTGCCTCGAGACCGGCACGATCATCGCCGAGGGCCCGCCCGACCAGGTGCGCCACGACCCCCGGGTCGTCGCCTCCTACCTCGGCACCGACGAGCGGGCGATCCAACGCTCCGGCGCCGCCGTCGCGCCGACGGACCGTCCGCCGCTCGTGACGGCCTCCGTCCGCGCTCGTCCACCGCCCACCACCACCGGGAGCGCCTGATGCCCTTGCACCCCGTCGCCCAGGCGATCGTCGACCAGATGCCCGACGGCCTCGCGCTGCCCGAGATCACCCCGAGAACGTCGGCGCCGATGCGCGAGCTCATGGCCGCCGTCAACGCCAGCATGGCGGGTACCGGCCCGGACGCTGGCGACGGTCGAGGACCGCACGATCGCCGGCCCCGGCGGCGACCTGCCCATCCGGATCTACACCCCCGACGGCGACGGCGCCGCTGCCGGTCACGATGTGGTTCCACGGCGGCGGGTTCTTCGCCGGGCAGCATCGACGAGCACGACACCGCGTGCCGCCAACTGGCCGAGGCGGCCGGTCGATCGTCGTCAGCGTCGGCTACCGGCTGGCGCCCGAGCACCGCTACCCCGCGGCGGCCGACGACTGCTTCGCCGCCCTCCGCTGGGTGGCCGACCACGCGCCCGAGATCGGCGGCGACCCCGACCGGCCTGGCCGTCGCCGGCGACTCGGCGGGCGGCAACCTCGCCGCCGTCGTCGCCCTGCGGGCCCGCGACGCCGGTGGCCCCGCCCTGCGGTTCCAGGTCCTCGTCTACCCGGTGCTCGACGCGCGTCGACCGACACGCGACTCGCAGCCGCGAGTTCCACGTGCTGTGGCGTCGGCGCAGGAGGTCGAGGCCCTGCGCGTCTACGTCGGCGACGCCGACCTGCGACCACCCCGACATCACGCCCGATCGACGCCGACCTCGGCGGGTCTGCCGCCGGCACTGATCATCACCGCCGAGTACGACGCGCTGTGCCTCGACGGCGAGGCCTACGCGGCCCGCCTGCGCGAGGCCGGCGTGCCCGTGACCCTCAGCCAGTACGACGGGATGGTGCACGGCTTCTTCACCGCGGCCGGCATGTTCGACGACGCCCAGCGGGCGGTCGACGAAGCCGGCGCCGCGCTCCGAGAGGCGTTCGCCTCCGTCCCGGCCGAGGAGGCCTCATGACCGCCACGATCCGGTCGGGTGCGCGTCGGCGACGTCAGCCTCGAGATCGCCGAGGCCGGGTGCCGGCGGCCGTCCCCTGCTGATGGTCCACGGGTTCACGGGCGCGAAGGAGGACTTCGACGGACTTCTTCGACCGGCTGGCCGAGCGCGGCTGGCACGTCGTCGCTCCCGACCTCCGGGGCCACGGAGCCAGCGACCACCCCCCCGGCCCGAGGACTACAGCCTCGACCTGTTCGAGGCCGACGTGCTGGCCCTCGTCGACGACCTCGGCTGGGACCGCTTCGTGCTGCTCGGCCACTCGATGGGCGGCATGGTCAGCCAGGCGATCGCCCTCCACCACCCCGACCGGCTCGACGGCCTCGTGCTCATGGACACGGTGCCCGATGCGCCCTCGGTCGGCGGCGGCGCCGCCATGCTGGTGTTCAAGGTCGCTGGCGCGGCTCTTCGGCATGAAGGCGATGGCCCGCCTGCTGCGCAAGCCGCCGCCCGGCTCGCCCGAGTCCGTCCAGCGCCTCTACGCCGAGCGGCCCGGCTACGGCGAGTGGACCCGGTCGAAGGTGCTCGCCACCTCGCCGGTGATGGCCCGGGCGGTCATGGCCGAGCTCGCCACCCTTCCCGACCGCGTGCCCGATCTGCGGTCGCTCGACCTGCCGGTCCTCGTGATCGCCGGCGAGCACGACATCCCCGGCTTCGTCGACGGGTCGCAGCGCATGGCCGACGCCATCCCGGCGCCACCCTCGCGGTCCTTCGCCGGTGCGGCCCACAACCCGCAGCTCGAGACCCCCGACGCCTGGTGGGCGACCCTCACCACGTTCCTCGACGCGCTCCCCAGCGCACCCTCCCCCGCACCCGAGACGAAGGCACCACCTGAGATGACGACGACCGCCCCCAGCAGCCCCGGGGCCGGCCCCGTTCCGGCGGCGGCGCGACCTGAACGCCGACGAGCAGGCGGCGCTCACCGCCGGTGCCGACATGTGGCACACGGCCGGCGTCGAGCGGCTCGGCCTCGCCGGCATCGGCGTCACCGACGGGCCGAGCGGGGCGCGGGGCTCGCAGTTCACGGGTACGACCTCGACGTCGCTGCCCGTGCGGCACCGCCCTGGCGTCGACGTGGAACCGCGAGCTGATCGGCCGCGTCGGCCGCCTGCTCGGCGACGAGGCGCGGTCGAAGGGCGCCAGCGTGCTGCTGGCGCCCACCGTCAACATCCACCGCCACCCGCTCGGTGGGCGGAACTTCGAGTGCTACTCCGAGGACCCGTACCTGACGGCCGAGATCGCGGTGGCGTTCATCGAGGGCGTGCAGAGCCGGGGCGTCGGCTGCGCGGTCAAGCACTTCGCGTTCAACGACCAGGAGACCGACCGCATGGAGATCGACGTCGTGGTCGACGAGCGCACCCGGCGCGAGATCTACCTGCCGCCGTTCGAGGCCGCCGTGCGCCGCGCCGGCGTGTGGTCGGTCATGGCCGCCTACAACCGCGTCGACGGCCGGTACTGCAGCGAGCACCCCGGCCTGCTCACCGACGCTGCTGCGGGACGAGTGGGGCTTCGACGGCCTGGTGATGTCCGACTGGTTCGGCACCCACAGCGCCGCCGCGCTCGCCGCCGGGCTCGACCTGGAGATGCCGGGGCCGGCCAACGTGCTCGGCCACCACCTGGTCGCCGCGGTCGAGGCGGGCGAGGTCACCGCCGAGGCGATCGAGCAGGCCGCGCAGCGGGTGCTCGACCTGATCGACCGCACCGCCCCGTCGCGGGTGTCCGCCGGCGGCGACCGGCCGGAGCGGCCGGCGCCCGACGGCCGCCGCCGACGATCGCCCGCGACGCGCCGCCACCGAGGCGATCGTGCTGCTCGCCAACGACGGGGTGCTGCCCGCTCGCGGCCGACGAACAGCACGCACGCGGCACGCCTCGCGGTGATCGGGTGGCGGGCCGACCAGCCCGAGTTCCAGGGCGGCGGCAGCGCCCAGGTGACGCCGCCGTACGTGATCACCCCGCTGCAGGGGATCAGCGACCGCGCCGGCGACGGTGTCGTCACCTTCGAGGCCGGGCGGACCGCCCCCCGGTCGGCGCCGCTCGGCGGCCGCCTGGTGGCGACCGACGGCGAGGCCGGCGATGCACCCGCGGTCCGGCTCGACTACTTCCCCGCCGGCGACCTCGCGGGAACGCCGCTCCGCACCGAGACGCGTCCGCGAGACCATGGCCGTGTGGCTCGGCGAGCCGGCCCCGGGCGTGCCCGCAGGCGACTTCTCGGCCCGCCTGACCGCGGCGTTCACCCCCGACGTGTCGGGCCCGTGGACCCTGTCGGTGTCCGGCGTCGGCACGGCTCGCCTGTTCCTCGACGGCGAGCTGCTGGTCGACACGACGGACGCCCCGCCCGGCACCGAGTTCTTCGGCCTCTTCACCGAGCCGGTCGAGGCCGAGGTCGAGCTGGCGGCCGGTGCCGTCTACGAGGTGGTCGCCGAGCTCGACGCCGACGCCGCCGAAGGCCCGATCCCGCTCGCGGGCCTCACCGTCGAGGCCCGCCCGCCCGCCCAGCCCGACGCCGTCGAGCGCGCCGTGCAGGCCGCGGCGGGCGCCGATGTCGCCGTCGTCGTGGTCGGCCAGGACGACCGCGAGACCGAGGGCAAGGACGCCGCGTCGATGGACCTGCCGCCCGAGCAGGTCGCGCTCGTCCGGCAGGTGGCGGCCGCCAACCCCCGGACCATCGTCGTGGTCAACGCCGCCTCGCCCGTCACGATGGACTGGGCCGACGACGTGGCCGCGGTCGTCCAGATGTCGTACCTGGGCCAGGAGACCGGCGCCGCGCTGGCCGCCGTGCTGTTCGGCGACGCCGACGCGTCGGGCCGCCTGACCACGACCTACCCCCGCCGGCTCGAGGACAGCCCCGCCTACGGCAACTTCCCCGGCCAGGACGGCACGGTCGAGTACGCCGAGGGCGTCTTCGTCGGCTACCGCCACTACGACACGCACGGGGTGGACCCGCGCTGGTGCTTCGGGCACGGCCTGTCGTACACGACGTTCGCCTACTCGCCCCTCACCCTGGCGGCGGGCGGGTCCGACGACGGCGACGACGCCACCGTCGTGCGGGTGTCGGTCGACGTCACCAACACCGGCGACCGCCCCGGCAGCGAGGTCGTCCAGGTGTACGTGCGGGCCGTCGACGCCCCGGTCGCCCGCCCCGACCGGGAGCTCGAGGGCGTTCGAGAAGGTCGCGCTCGACCCGGGCGAGACCACCACCGTCACGGTCGCCCTCGACCGGCGGGCGTTCGCCTACTGGGACACGCAGCGCCACGGGTGGCACGTGGCACCCGGCGCCTACGAGATCCTGGTCGGATCGTCCTCACGGGCCATCCACCAGACCGCCGCCTGGACCTGCACAGGCGGCTGAGCGACCGCTGGTCAGGCGACTGAGCGGACAGCGAGGTCACTCTAGGGTGCTCGTCGTAGCCCTGCGGTCATTGGTTCGGATCCGGAACTCGTGACCTCAGGCTTCGTCTGGCGGAATCCATGAGCCTCGGGTCGGCGGAACCCATGACCTCGATGGTCGGAACGATCTACGGTGCTCGTCGTAGCCCCGGCCTGGCGATCTCGGTGGCCCCGAGCCGTGAAGGTCGCCAGCCAGTCAGGTCGATGCCGACCCGACCGGTTGGCACGGGTAGATCCGCTCGGCTCAGAGGAAGCGCTCGACGTAGGGGGCGAAGCGGCGCGCGGAGGTCGTCGAGGTCGAGGCCCACGTCGGCGGCCCGGTAGTCGATGCGGCCGAGCCGGCCCCGCTGGTGGGTGTCGAGGTAGGTGCGCATGGCGGCGTCGACGTCGGGGGTCGACGGTTGATCGGCCAGCTCGAGGACGCGGCGCGCCGTGGCGAGGTCGTCGGCCATGAAGTCGTCGAAGCGGATGTCGAGGGAGCGCTCGGCGGGGAGCACGTCGCGGTCGCGGAGGCAGGCGTCGAGCATCCCCTCGATGCGATCGGCCCACGATCGGCCGATGCGGACGGGGTCGACGGGGAAGGCGTGGGTGCGGGCGGTGTAGGCGACCATCGTCGCCATCGACACCGTGACGGCGACCGGGTCGCGGTGGGTCACGACGACGGTGGCGTCGGGGAACACGTCGGCGATGACGGGGAGCTGCTCGAGGTGCTGCGGCGACTTGAGGAGCCAGCGGGTGCCGCCGCGCAGGTGGGCGAGGGCCTGGAGCGTCGTGCGCAGGAACCGGTAGTGCGGCCGCTGGTCGTGGGCCCGGTAGTAGTCGGCCCAGGCGGGCACCGAGGCGAGCGACTCGAAGAACATGGTCGAGAAGTCGATGGCGAGGAGCTGGATCTCCTCGTGGATGTGGTCGGTCGTCATCTCGTGCATCAGCGGGAACAGGGGCATCGCCTCGTTGATGAACCACACGGACGCGTCGGTGCGCGCCCGGCGCGGGTCGGGCTCGACGCCGGCCTCGGACGCGAGCGGGAAGGGCTCGACGCTCTCCCAGTACGGGAGCGTGCGCAGCGAGGTGTCGGTGGCGAGCAGCTGGTGCAGGTGCGTGGTGCCGGTGCGCGGGAGGCCGACGATGATGATCGGCGGGTCGAGCTCGAGGTCGACGATGCCCGGCTCGCGGGTGAGCAGGTCGACGAGCAGCAGTCGGTTCTTCAGCAGTTGCAGGAGCTGGCTGTGGAAGCTGAGCACGCCGGCGTCGGTGAGCCCGGGCACGTCGCGCAGGGCAGCGAGCAGGACGTCGAGGCGCGGTTCGTAGTCGCGGTCGCCGAAGTCGTCGAGGCCGGTGTCGGCGATCGCCTGCCGGCGCAGCGCGTCGGCGTCGAGCTCGCAGGCGGATCCCATCGCCGCCATCGCCTCGAGGATCTCGACGACCTCGGGCGTGAACTGTGGCTCGGCCAGGTCGTCGATGTGGATGTCGGCCATCAGGTTCCCCTCGTCCCGGCCCCGGTCGGGCCCTCGCACCGATGCGGTTGCGCTACCGGTCCGAATAAAATACGGTGCGAACCGAAATGATGTCCAATGCACCGATGCCGATGCCGAGGCCGGCGGGGCGCCCCCGCGACCGGCGCATCGACGACGCGGTCCTGGCCGCGACCGCCGAGCTGCTCGAAGAGGTGGGCTACGCCCGGCTCTCGATCGCCGCGGTCGCGGCGCGCGCGGGCACGCACAAGCCGGCGATCTACCGGCGGTGGCCGTCCAAGGCCCAGCTGGTCCACGAGGCGGCGTTCCCCGACGAGGGCACGGCCTTCATCCCCGACACCGGGAACCTCCGCGACGATCTGACCTCGATGGTCCGGGGGGCGGTCGAGCTGTTCGCCCGTCCCGTCGTGCGCGCCGCGGTCCCGGGCCTGCTCGCGGAGTTCGCCGCCGATCCCGACCTGCACGGCCGGCTCCTCGAGCGGTTCTCGGACCGGGTCTGGGGGGCCATGCGTGATCGCGTCGCCATCGCCACCGATCGCGGCGAGCTCCGGCCGGGGATCGACTCGTCCGTCGTGATCGAGCTGGTGGGCGGCTCGGCCCTGATGGCGCTGCTGACCCGGGCCCCCGACGACCTCGGCGACCAGTGGATCCAGTCGACCGTGTCGGTCCTGATGGAAGGAATCGCACGATGACCGTTCCCGAAGGGGACGTGACCACCGCGTGGCACGAGCTGCTCGACGGGCTTCGCACGATCGATGCCGGGTTCCTCGACGGCCCCCGCGCCGTCGGCGGGCCGCGCGGCGCCGCGGACGGGTATCGGATGGCGCTGACCGCGCTGGGCGTCGCCCTCGACACGTACCTGTTCGCCGACCCGAGCCGGCCGCTGTTCGTCGACGTGGCCAGCCCCGTCGGGCGTGACCGCCGGTGGGGCGGCGACAACACCGACAGCTGGTACAGCTTCACGCCGATCGATCCCCGGCGGACCTACCGCATCAGCGGTCAGCGTGGCGACAGCACCTACTTCTGCCTGACGATCTACAACGAGCCGGGGCCGGGCGAGTGGTCGAACCGCATCGTCGCGAACGTCAACGACACCGATCTCGACGTGGACGCCGACGGGCGCTTCTCCTTCGTGATGGGCCCGTCCGCGCCCGTCGGTCACGACGGGCCTCTTCGTGCCGCTCGACGACGATGCCGCCATCGCCTTCACCCGCGACTACCAGGTCGACCCGCGGCACGGCCGGCGGGTGACCTGGGAGATCGAGGCGCTCGACCCGCCCGACCTGCTCGAGCCACCCGAGCCGCCGCCGCTCCGACGAGGCCACCGCCGTGGCGCTCCGGGCCACGTTGCGCTGGATCCGCACCCTCTTCGACGTCGTCCCGATCGAGCTGGCGCCGAAGGACCTGCACGCGACCGCGAGGCCACAACACCCCGGTCGTGGTCAACGAGTTCGCCGAGCCGTACCAGGTCGTCGGGGCGAGCTACGGGTGGTCGGCTCTCGACGCCGTGTACGGGCTGGCGACGTTCGCCATCGAGCCGGGTCAGGCGATGGTCGTCACCCATCGGCCGCCCGAATGCCGCTTCTGGAACCTCGTCGTGTGGAACGCCTTCATGGCCACCGAGTCCCTCCTCGACGCCCGGACCTCGATCAACCTCGGCGCCGCGGTGCCGAACGCCGACGGCACGGTCACGATCGTGATCAGCCACGACCGGCTGGCGCACCCGAACGCCGTCTCCACGGCGGGGCGCGACGACGGCGCGCTCGCGTTCCGCTGGTTCCTCGCCGACGTCGGTGCCGGCCCGACCGACGGTCGAGATCGTCGACGCCGACGGCGCGCCCACGGTCCCGTCGTGACGGCCCACCGCCCGACGGCCGCCTCGCGCCGATCGTCGAGCACCGCCCCTGATCGCCCTGCGCACGGACCCCTGCACCAGAACTCGGTTTGGCATCGGCCCCCTCGGGTAGCCCGGCCGGCGTGACCGACCGGACGGTGAGGCCGTTGCCCTTGCCGTCGTACCCCGACGTCCATCGACCCGTGTCCGCTGGGGCCGGGTGACGCCTGGCGGCATCGTCCGATCGCCGCGGCGCACGTGCCCTCGGCTCGCCGGGACGGGACGCGGTGACGAGCGGGGGCTCGGACCCGGACCCGTTGGAGGACGGCACCGACGCTACGCTCGCCGAGGTGGCGCCCAGAGGACTCGCAGAGCAACTGGACGACACCGAAAGGCTGCGACGCATCGAGTCGGTCACCGACGCGGCGCTCGCCCATCTCGACGTGCCCGACCTGCTCGTGGAGCTGCTCGAACGCGTGCGCGAGATCCTCGACGTCGACACGGCCGCAGTGCTGCTGCTCGACGACGCGGCCGGCGATCTCGTCACATCCGCCGCGAGCGGCATCGAGGAGGAGGTGTGGCACCGGGTGCGCGTCCCGATGGGCGAGGGCTTCGCGGGCCGCATCGCCGCCGAGGTCACACCTGTCGTCGTCGAGGACGTCGACCCCACCGACATGCTCAGCCCACTCCTGCGGGAGCGGGGCGTCCAGACGGTCGTCGGGGTGCCCCTCGTGGTCGAGAGCCGGGTCATCGGGGTGCTCCACGTCGGGACCGTGACGCCCCGCCGGTTCGAGCCCGGCGACGTCGGGTTCGTCCAGCTGGTGGGCGACCGCGTCGCGCTCGCCATCGAGGCTCGGCGCTCCAACGTCGAGCGGGCGGCCGCAGCCGCCCTGCAACGCAGCCTCATCCCCGACCGGCTGCCCGCCATCCCCGGCCTCGAGCTCGCGGGCCGCTACCTGCCCGCCGGTGCCGGCGGCGTGGGCGGCGACTGGTACGACGTGTTCCTCCTCCCGACAGGTCGGGTGGGCGTCGTCATGGGGGACGTCCTCGGCCGCGGCCTGCGGGCGGCTGTCGTCATGGGTCGCCTGCGCAGCGCGCTGCGCGCCTACGCGCTCGAGGCGGCCGAGCCGGGTGAGGTGCTCGAACGGCTCGACCGCAAGCTCCAACACTTCGAGGCGGGGCAGATGACCACGGTCCTCTACGCCACCCTCGACACCGACCTCGACACCGTGTCGTTGTCGTCGGCCGGGCACCCCCTCCCGATGATGTCCTCGCCCGAGTCCGAGGTCGCCACCGTCATCGCCGACGTCGATCCGCCGCTCGGCGTGGACTCCGGCGTGCGCCGGCGCACGACGACGCTCGACGTGCCGCCCGGGGCGGTGCTCGCGCTGTTCACCGACGGGCTGGTCGAACGGCGGGGCGAGTCGATCACCGACGGGCTCGAGCGGTTGCGCAGGTCGTTGCGGGCCGGCTCGGCCGAGCAACGCTGCGCGACGGCGATCCACACCATGCTCGGCGGAGCGGACCCCGAGGACGATGTCGCGCTGCTGGTCGCCCGTCGCGAGGACAGCGGCGACCGGCCATCGCTGCACGTCACGATCCCTGCCGTCGCCACGTCGCTCGTCCTCGTCCGGACGGCGCTCCGCCGCTGGTTGTCGCCGCTCGCGGTCAGTGAGCGGGAGGAGTTCGACGTGATGCTCGCGGTGGGCGAGGCCATGGCCAACGTCGTCTCGCACGCCTACGGGCCACGCGGCGGCACGATGGATGTCGACGTGTCCTGCTCTGCGTCCGAGATCGTGGCCACGGTCCGGGACACGGGGCGCTGGCGGCTGCCCCGCGGCACCAACCGAGGTCGAGGGATGAGCATCATGGAGCGGTGCGCGGCCGAGGTGACGGTCGATGCCACCGAGGCGGGCACCGAGGTGTGCCTCCGCTTCCGCAGGGGCGCGATGTGAACGAAGCCAGCGTGGACGTGAGGACGAGCGGCGACCGTGTGCACTTCACGATCTCCGGGGATGTCGACCTGGCCAACGCAGCGGACATCGAGGCCGAGCTCACGGCCGCCATCCGCAACCGAGCCACCGGTGTGACGCTCGACCTCAGCGGCGTGACCTACCTCGACAGCGCCGGCCTCCAGGTCGTGTTCGCCCTGACGGTCACGCTGCGGCGGCTGCAGATCGACATGCGTGTCGTCGCACCCGAGGGCTCGCCGGCCCGCCACGCCATCGAGATGGCCGGCATGGCATCGATCGCCGAGATCGAGCCGTCGGCCTGAGGCGGAGCGACCACGCGGCGGTGCGGACGCCGGTCTGTGCGCTTCCCCAGCGTCGAGCTCCACCGGACGAAGCGGGCGACGGCGCCGTACCGTGGCGACGGTGACGACTTCACGGTGCCCTGACTGCGGCAAGCCGTTCGGCATGTCCCGGCGTCCGGTGCGGACGGCCACCGGCCGGGAGGTGTGCGGGGCCTGCCGCGACCGGACGACGGCCGCGGCCGCCGGGGTCGTCGCGAACCCGGGTGCGCCCGTGGCCGGAGCGATCGCGACCGAGGGTTGGTTCCGCCGCGTCAAGGCCTGGCGCCGCAAGCCGCGCTGAGCTCAGGCCGGCGACTCGGCCACCCCGTCCTCGCCCGAGGCGCCCTCGTCCTCGATGAGGGATGTGAAGCGCACCATCTCCGCGGCGGTGTCGCGCTCCAGCCAGCTGCCGAGGAGCGGGCCGGCGAGCCAGCTCCACGGGCGGCGGAACCGGTACACCTCCCGGTGGGTCACGTGCGTGCCCTCGGGGGTGGCCTCGCAGTCGAACGTGCCCTCGAAGTGGCCGAGGAACCAGCGGGCGGGGCCGGCGACGGGGGTGCCGAACGCCAGGCGGCGTCCGGTCAGCGTGAACGGGTAGGTCCCCGACGGGCCGGGGAGGCCGCGGATGCGCCCCCAGAACCGGGCCGTGCCCCCGTCGCCCGAGCGCACGACCTCGCCCACCCGCCCGATCTTGTGGTCGGCTCGACGGTAGCGCTCGAGGTCGATCACGAACTCGAACACGTCGCTCGGGGTGGCGCGCACCGTGGCGCTCGCCTCGCCGACGATCAGCGGTGATCCCATGGTCTGGCTCCTCACATCGACGGTCCCGCTGACCGTACGGGACGGAGCGCCAGCGGGCTCAGCTGTCGTCGCCGGCCGCGCCGATCGTGACGGAGACCAGGTCGGTGCCCACGGTGACGCGGCCGGTGTAGCCGCCGTCCACGAGGTCCTGGGCGAACGCGGCCTCGTCCTCGAGCGTGCCCGGGGGCGGGATCAGGTGGGTGAGCACGACGTGGGGCACGCCTGCCCGCTCGGCCAGCGCGCCGAGGGCCACCGTGTCGGCGTGGTAGCTGAAGATGCGCTCGAACGTCGTTCCCGCGATCACGTCGCGGAGCGGCGTGGTGCGGCACGCCTCGTGCACCAGCACGTCGGCACCGGCGCACAGCGCCTCGATCTCGTCGCACACGCGGGTGTCGCCCGAGATCACGACGGCGCCGTCGGGCGTGTCGACCCGGTAGCCGACGGCATCGTCGACCGGCTCGTGATGGACGCCGACCGCCCGCACGGTGATCGAGCCGTCGTCGCTCGACCACACGACCTCGGGGGTGCCCGTCGCGGCGAACGTCCGCAGGTCGATCTCTGGCGGAGCCGTGCCCACGTGCGCCACGCGGACGGCGATGTCGTCGTCGTAGGCGTCGAGGACCCGTGCGGGCGAAGCGGGCCGTGGCCCCCTCGGGCGCCACGATCGTGAGCGGACCGCTGGGGTGGAGCTGCTGCTCGATCCATCGGGTGATGACCACGTCGGCCAGGTCGACGACGTGGTCGCTGTGGACGTGGGTGAGCAGGAGGGCCGTGAGGGCGTGTGGCGGCACCCCGGCGTCGACGAGTCGGGTGGTGGTGGCGCGCCCCGCGTCGAACTGCAGGGCGACGTCGCCGCAGCGGACCAGGGCGCCCGCTCCGGCCCGGCCGGGCGCGGGGATCGGCACGCCGGTGCCGGTGAGCGTCACGGTGGTGGTCATGGGTGGAGGGCCTCGGGGCTGCGATCGGCCGGCGCCGTCGCGGGGTCGAGGGCGGCGCGCAGGTGGCCGAGCAGGTCGACCACGCCGTGCGCGTCGGCGGCGGTGCCGTAGAGGTGGAAGTCGGGTCGCTGCAGGGCGGCCACGGCCTCGTGCGCGGCGAACCAGCCGCCGTAGGTGCCGTCGGGATCGTCCACCGCAGCCGGGTCGCGGTGGGCTCCGTCGGCCGCGCCGCGGTCGGCGACGACCACGATGCGGCCGCCGATCCGCGCGAACCAGGCGGCGAGCTCGGGGGCGAGAGGTGGGACCGCGCCCGGCCGGGCGACGAGGCGCCAACCCGCGCCGGCGTGGTCGTCGAACCGGAGCCGCCGGCCGCCGGCCGCGACGTCGCCCTGGACGAACAGCCCGCCGGCGTGCGGCGACGTCGGGTGGCGGACCCCACCGGCCAGCCCGGGCAGCGGCGGTTGCTCGGTCACCGAGTCCTCGGGCCGAGCCGCCGCCATGAGCGCGTCCCGCTCGGCCGCCTGCGCGGCGTCGGGCACGCAGATGATCTCGCCGAGCTCCATCGAGGTGCGGATCACCGCGGCGACCTGGGGACCGCGCTCGTCGCCGTAGGCGTCGAGCAGCGCACCGCCCGCCTCTCCACGGAGGACGAGGTCGAGCTTCCACGCCAGGTTGGCGGCGTCGCGCAGGCCCGAGCACATCCCTTGCCCGGCGAACGGCGGCATCTGGTGGGCGGCGTCGCCGGCCAACAGCACCGAGCCGCGGCGCCACTGCTCGACCCAGCGGGCCTGGAACGTGTAGACGGCGTGGCGTTCGAGCGTGGCGTTGGCCGGGGTGACGTCCCACGGGGCGAGCAGGCGCCAGGCGGCCTCCTCGCGGTCGAGCTCGGCGCGGCTCTCGTCGGGCAGGCGCATGAACTCCCACCGGCGGCGCCCGGGCCCACCCGACACGGCGGTCGTGGGCCGCGCGGGATCGCACACCTGCACGTTCACGGGGTCGAAGACGCGCCGGTCGTGCAGCACCACGTCCACGATGAGCCAGTCGTAGAAGAACCCGAGGTCGCGCACGGCAAGGTCGACGAGGCTGCGGACCGTGCTGTTGGCTCCGTCGCAGCCCACCACGAACCGGGCCCGCACCACCCCGGACGCCGAACCCGGATGCTCCGGACGTCCGCACGCGTCGACGTCCGCAGCGTGACGACATCTCCGTCGTCGACCAGGCCCGTCACCTCGACGCCGCGCCGCACCGTGACACCGGGCAGCGCCTGGGCCCGCCGGTCGAGGAGGGCCTCGAGGTCGGGCTGGCAGAACATCGACGACCGCGGCCACCCCGACAGGCCACGACCGGCTCCTCCGATGCGCAGCAGGGCGGTGCCCGCCCCGTTCCGCCACTCGTAGATGTCGGCCGGCTCGCTGATGCCCGCGAGGTCGTCGCCGATGCCGCACGCCTGGAGGATCCGGGCGGCCTCGTGGTCGAAGTGCACCGCCCGGGGCAGGGCGTAGGGCCGGGGCTGCCGTTCCAGCACGACGACCCGGTGGCCGAGCTGGGCCAGGAGGATGGCGAGCGCGTTGCCGACGGGTCCGTACCCGACCACGGCCACGTCGACGATCTCGCCGGCGGCGCCCTCGGTGGCGCCGACCACGGTGCCGTCGCTCGCGGGGTCGCCGGCGGTGTCGCCACCCATCTCGGTCAGGTCCCCTGGTCCTGGGCGCCGGTCACCGAGGCGGGACCGGTTGGTGCCCCCACCGGCTGATGCGGTCGTAGCGGCGATCGTCACGCCAGTCGTCGCCGACCACGCGAGCGCCGTGCCCGAACTCGACCTGGAAACCGGCCGGGGTGACGGCGTAGAAGCTGAACATCTCGTCGTTGTCGTGGAGGCCCAGGCCGTTGGCGATGACGACGTCGGCGTTCCAGGCCCGGTCGAAGGCGCGGCCGACGTCGTCGCGGTCGCGGGCCTCGACCATGACGTGGTGCAGGGTCTGCGGCAGCTCGAACGGGGCACGGGCCACGGCCAGGCTGTGGTGCCGGGCGTTGCCGTGGAAGAAGCGCACCTCGAGCTCGATTCCCGGCCCGATCTCGGTCGCCAGCCAGTCGGTCTGCGCGAGGCCGAGCCCCTCGGTGACGAACCGGTCGGCCTCGTCGAACTGCGTGGTGGCCACGACGACGTGGCCGAAGCCCACCCCCTCGGTGAGGAAGCCGCCCGGCACCTGCGGCGACGCGAACGGCGTGCCGGCGTCGGCCAGGCCCTGGACCAGCTCGAACCGCACGCCGAACGGCGCCACGGTGTGGGCCAGGGCGGCGACCCGACGGGCCGCCCGCTCGGCGGGCGTGCCCTCGACCACGTCGTAGCCGGCCGCGCCGAGCCGGTCGACCGCGGCGGCGAAGCCATCGCCCGTCGGTGCCGCGAACCCGATGGCGACGACGTCGTTCGCCGGGCCGCGGCGCGCCACGATGCGATGGGCCCGGTCGTCGTTGCGCCAGGTGACGTCGCCGTCGGTCGTGGGCTCTCCCGGCACGAGGCCCATGACCTCGGTCAGGAAGCCGCCGAGGGCGTCGGGATCCTCGACCTCGACGCACACGTAGGCCAGCTCCAGGTGCGGCCGCTCGGCCGGGTCGGCGGTCACGACGTCAGCCTCCTGCGCCCACGAGCCGGTTGCGGATGGTGCCGATGCCGTCGATCCAGCTCTCGAGCACGTCGCCGGGCTGCAGGAACCGCGCCGGTTGGCGGGCCACGCCCACGCCGGCGGGCGTGCCGGTGAAGATGATGTCGCCCGGCAGCAGCGGCACGACGGCCGACAGCTCGGCGACGAGCCGGGCGACCCCGAACACCATGTCGCCGGTGCGGGCGTCCTGCATGGTCTCGCCGTTGACACGGCAGCCGAGGGCGAGGTCGTCTCGGTCGGGCAGCTCGTCGGGCGTGACGAGAACGGGGCCGAGCGGGCCGTAGCCGCGGTAGGACTTGCCCAGCGAGAACTGGCCGCCGGCCGCGAACTGGAGCGTGCGATCGGACACGTCCTGCCCCACCGTGAGGCCCGCCACGTGGTCCCACCCGTCGGCCTCGGCGACCCGGTCGGCCCGACGGCCGATCACCACGACCAGCTCGACCTCCCAGTCGACCGTGTCGCCCGAGAGCGTCACGTCGTCGTAGGGGCCGGCGAGGGAGGCGGGGAACTTGGTGAACGTGGCCGGCACCGGCGGGAGGTCGACACCGGTCTCGGCGGCGTGCGACCGGTAGTTGAGGCCGATGGCGAACACCTGCCGCGGGGTGGGGACCGGCGACAGCAGGTCGGCCTCGTCGACGGCGACCGCACCGATCTGTGCCGCGTCTCCCGCGGTCAGCTCGCCTGCCAGGGCCGCCAGCGCGTCCCACTCCTCGTACAGCGCCTGGACCTCGGACGGGAAGCGCCCACCGGAGGCCGTGGCCACATCGAGCCCACCCGCCTCGGTCAGGATCGTCGCCCGGCCCTTGACGTTCGCCAGCCTCATCGCTGCCCTCCTCGTCCGGCGCCCATCGCGGCCGCCCGAACCACCGAGCCGCTCTCGGGCCCGTCGTCGTCGATCTCGGCGTCGCCGGCCGGACCCCACAGTGCCTTGGCCAGCAGGTGGCCGAGGTCCTCGAGCTCGCCCTCGGTCAGGCCGGCCCACTGGGACCGGTGGAACTCGCGCACCCGCCGGGTCACCCGGGCGAACACGTCGTGGCCCGCGGCCGTCGCCCGCACCAGCACGAGCCGCCGGTCGCCGGGGCTGGGGAACCGCTCGGCGAGGCCGGCGTCGACCAGCCGGTCGACGAGGCGGGTGGTGTCGGACGCCCGGTTGAGCAGGCCGTCGGCGAGGGCCCGCATGGGCAGGCCGTCGTCGGCATCGTCGGAGAGGCACAGCACCCACAGCGCCACGTACTGGGCATGGCTGATGCCGTCGGCGCGGCACCGCCGCTCCATCTCGTCGGCGAACCGGTTGGCCGCGACGAGCACGTTGACGTGGGCGTCGCGCGCCAGCCGCACCTCCCGGGGCTCACGGAGCCGGTGGACGGTCGATCGCATGGGCCCGCACCGTACGTTGTACCAATAGTCGTTGCAACAGGCATTGTCCGGCATTGGCGACGACAGCCGCCCGTCGTTGGACGCCGCCTGCGGACGGCCGTGCTACGACGGTGCCGTGATCGACGCCGTGGCCTTCGACCTCGACGGCGTGCTCGTCGACTCCGAGCCCACGTGGACCGCCGTGCGCCGCGCCTTCGTGCTCGCCAACGGCGGCCACTGGCCCGACGGCGCGGACCGCCGGATGATGGGCATGTCCACGACGGAGTGGGCGGCCCACCTGCACGACGAACTCGGCGTGCCGCTGCCCGAGGATGTCATCGCGGCGCGCGTCGTCGCCGACATGGCGGCGCGGGTCGGCGACCACCCGCCGCTCCTGCCGGGCGCGGTCGAGGCGGTGCAGCGTCTGGCTCGCCGGTGGCCGCTCGCCCTGGCGTCGTCGTCGCCGTCGGCCCTGATCGAGCGCACGCTCGACGGCGCCGACCTGCGCGCCTGCTTCCAGGTGACGCTGTCCACCGAAGAGGTCGGCGCCGGCAAGCCCGCCCCCGACGTGTACCTCGAGGTCGCTCGGCGGCTCGGCGTCCCGCCAGACCGGTGGGCCGCCGTCGAGGACTCGACCAACGGCCTGCGCGCCGCCCGCGCCGCCGGGATGCGGGTCGTCGCGGTGCCGACGCGCAGCTACCCGCCAGAGCCCGACGAGCTCGCCCGGGCCGACGCCGTGATCGCCTCGCTCGACGACCTCACCGAGACCGTCATCGACCCGTCGGCGGGCTGACGCCGCCGGCAGTTCGAAGCGCACGGGCCGCGGCCGCCCGGTCGTGACCTTCAGTCCGCGCCCGTGGCGTGGTGGGGCTCGTGCACGGGCTTGGACTCGGGCGACCCACGCTGGCGCAGGAAGACGCTGAGGATCACGAGCGTGCCGACGGCGAGGAACTCGGACTGCCAGTTCTGCAGCGACTCGAACCAGAACTGCGAGCGGGTCAGGTACCCGATCGTCGAGACCTGAGCCTCGCCGTGCGCGAGCTGCTCGGCGTTGAACTCGTGGGCGCCGGTGACGAGGTGGCCGGCGAACGCGAGCAGGAACAGCCCGAGCAAGGCGATGCCGAGCGAGTGCTCGTAGACCCGGAGGACCCAGCCGCCGCGCCGCACGGGCCAGGGCGCGTCGGGGTCGTGGCGGTGGTCGCGCGGGTCCTCGTCGAGGACGGGATCACCCGCGGGCGGCTTCGACTCGGCCGAGCCCTTCTGCACCAGCCAGGCCGTCAGGACCACGTACACGCCCATCTGGAGGAACTCGGACTCCCAGTTCTCGAACGTCGCCTCGCCGAAGTGCGCACTCGTGAGGTACTCGCCGAGGCCGACGGTGGGCTCGCCGTGGCTGCGCTGCTCCTCGTTGTAGGTGCGGTGGCCGGACCAGGCCTGGCCGCCGAGCCAGATGACGACGAAGGCAGTGAGCGTGACGATCGAGAGGCTGTGCTCGCGGACGAATCGACGCACGGCGCCATCGTGGCAGCCCCGATGCCGATGTTCGTGGACGCGACCCGGCATGCCGACGCAGGCCGGGTCGCCCTCGACCACCCCTTGACTTCGAGCGCGCTCGAACCCGTACGGTCGCTCGTGTGCCGGCGCACCCCGCCCGCCCGGCGCCGATCCTGGAGGCTCCCCATGCACATCGGTGTGCACGTCCCGCAGTTCACCGTTCCCGACGGCCCGGCCGGCATCGCCGACGAGCTGCGCCGAGTGGGCGCCGCGGCCGAGACCGTCGGCGTGTCCGACCTGTCCGTCATGGACCACTGGTTCCAGATGGAGGCGATGTGGCCGGTCACCGACCCGATGATGGAGGGGTACACGACCCTCGCCTTCCTCGCCGCCCACACCGAGACCGTGCGGCTCGGCCTGCTCGTGACCGGCGTGACCTACCGCCACCCCGGCCTGCTGGCCAAGACCGTGACCACGCTCGACGTGCTGTCCGAGGGCCGGGCCCAGCTGGGCATCGGTGCCGCGTGGTACGAGCGTGAGCACAAGGGCCTGGGCGTGCCGTTCCCGCCCACGGCCGAGCGCTTCGAGCGGCTGGAGGAGGCGCTCCAGATCTGCCTGCAGATGTGGGACCCCGACGACGACGGGCCCTACGAGGGCCGCCACTACCAGCTGGCCGAGACCCTGTGCGTGCCGCCGCCGCTCACCCGACCGCGCCCGCCCATCCTCATCGGTGGCAGCGGCGAGCGGAAGACGCTGCGCCTGGTGGCCCAGTACGCCGACGCGTGCAACCTGTTCGCCGACACGCCCGACGACGTCGCTCGCCTGCTCGACGTGCTGCGCCGGCACGGCGAGGACGTGGGGCGGGACACGAGCGAGATCCGGGTCACCACGCTCTACCACGGCGGGTCGCTCGGCCAGGACCTCGACGCCTTCGTGGCCGACGTGGCCGACCTGGGCAAGGTCGGGGTCGAGACGATCTACGTCATGCCGCCGGGCGACCGCCCCGCCGAGTGGATCGAGTCGGTGATCGGGCCGGCGGCCGCTCGCCTGGCCGACGTGCCGACCGGCTGACGCGACCCGGCCCCGGCCCGCCCCGCCCGCCAGACGGAGACAGGTGCCCGGTTCGGGGGACGGTCGGGAGCCGGTAGCGTCGCGGGCCGTGGATCTCGACGCCGCCATGGGTCTCGCCCTCGAGGAAGCCACCGCCGCGAGCGCCCACGGCGACGTCCCCGTCGGCGCGGTCGTGCTGCGCGACGGCGAGGTCATCGCGCAGCGCCACAACGAGCGCGAGCTGACCGGTGACCCCACCGCGCACGCCGAGGTGCTGGCCCTGCGCGACGCCGCGGTCGTCGTCGGCTCGTGGCGCCTGTCGGGCACCACCCTCGTCGTGACGCTCGAGCCGTGCCCGATGTGCGCCGGGGCGCTGGTGGCGGCGCGGGTCGATCAGGTGGTGTTCGGGGCAGCCGACCCCAAGGCCGGCGCCTCCGGGTCGCTCTACAACCTGTGCGCCGACCCGCGACTCAACCACGAGGTCGAGGTCGTGGCGGGAGTCCGGGCCGACGAGTCCGCCAGCCTTCTCACCGACTTCTTCGGCGAGCGCCGGAGCTGACCCGCCGCCCCTCAGGCCGGAGGGGCGGCGGATCGACCTGTCGGGAGCCGAGCCGAGCTCAGCTGGCCACCTTGTCGGATGCCGCATCGCCGGCCGGGGACCGGGGGAGATCACCGGCCAGGACCAGCTCGACCTCGCGGGGCTCGGAGCGCACGCCGGCGATCAGCCGCCCACGCGCCCCGCACCAGCAGTGCCAGTCGAGGACCGGGCCCTCGGGGCTGTCGTGCACCCCTTCGACGCGGGACCAGTCGAGCAGGACCCGGGACTCGTGGATGTGGCAATCGATCGCGAACACGGCTCCGCCTCCATCATCCAGTCCACTTGTCCAATCCAATTGGCCAGTGGTTGCTGGACATTTGCAGAATTGGTCTGTAGATTCTCGTGAATCTCGCGAGTGATCCATAGCCATTTTCGGAGGATTGGTATGAGCCAATCGATCGAGTCCGTCCTCGGCGTGTGGTCCGACGGGCCCGGCCCGCTCCACCGCAAGCTCAGCGACGCCGTCCGCGCCGCGGTCGACGACGGTCGCCTCCCCGCCGGCGAGCGGCTGCCGTCCGAGCGCGACCTGGCCGCCCGACTGGCGCTCAGCCGCAGCACCGTGGTCACGGCCTACGACACGCTGCGGTCGGAGGGCGTGGTCGAGAGCCGGCAGGGCAGCGGCACCCGCATCCGGCGTCGCCCCGTGGGCCACGGCCCGGCGCCGCTCGTCGTCAGTCCCATCTACCGGACGCTGATCGACGTGCGCGACGACGTGATCTCGCTGGCCTGCGCCACGTTCCCCGCCCACCCCCGCGTCGCCCAGGCGGCCGGTGAGGTCATGACCGAGGACGGCGACAAGCTGCTCGCCCACCACGGCTACCTGCCGGGCGGGCTCCCGAGCCTGCGCCGCGCCCTCGCCGAGCGCCTCACCGCGCGCGGCACGCCCACGACGCCCGATCAGGTGCTCGTGACGACGGGCGCCCAGCAGGCGGTCAACCTCGCCGCGCAGATGCTCGTCCGTCCCGGCGACGAGGTCGTGGTCGAGTCGCCGAGCTTCAGCGGGACGCTCGACCTCGTGCTCGCCCGTGGCGCCCGCTTCACCGTGGTGCCGGTCGACGACGACGGCGTCGACGTCCACGGGGTGCGGCGGGCGCTCACCAACGGCCGGCCGGCTGCGATCTACCTCATGCCGACCTACCACAACCCCACGGGCGCCCTGCTCGCCGCCAACCGGCGGCGCGACCTGGCCGAGCTCGTCGTCGAGCACGGCGTCCCCCTCATCGAGGACAACGCGCTCGAGAACGCCCCCCTGGACGACGAGGTGCTCCCGCCGATCTCGGCCTACGCCCCGCCCGACGCCCCGGTCCTCAGCGCCGGCTCGTTCAGCAAGGCCGCGTGGGGCGGCCTGCGGGTCGGGTGGATGCGGGGCCCCGTGCCCCTCATCAACCGGCTCACCGAGATCAAGGCGATGAACGACCTGGGGTCGCCGCTCGTTCGACCAGGCCATCGCCGCCCGCATCGTGCCCCACCTCGACGAGATGCGCATCGACCACCGCGACATGCTCAACCGCAACCTCGCGCTCGTGAGCGACCTGCTGCACGAGCTGCTCCCGGGGTGGAGGTGGGCGCGGCCGAAGGGCGGCCCGTCGCTGTGGATCGAGCTGCCGTACGGCACGGCGTCGGCGTACACGCAGGTGGCGCTGCGCTTCGGCGTCGAGGTGATCCCGGGCGACCAGATGTCGCCCACCGGCGACGACCAGCGCAGGCTGCGGCTGCCGTACACGGCCGAACCGCCGATGCTGGCCGAGACGATCCGCCGGCTCGCCCAGGCCTGGGACGCCTACGCCCCCCGCGACGAACCGCACACCGGCACCCGCCCGGTGGTGGTCTGACATGGGTGCGCCGCCGCCCGTTCCGCCGCGCTCGGCGGCGGTCCGGGTCGACCTCCGTCCCGCGGACACGGGCGACATCGAGGCGATCGCCACCCTCCACGCCGAGAACTGGCGGCGGCACTACCGAGGTGCGTTCTCGGATGCCTACCTCGACGGCGACGTGTTCGCCGACCGGCGCGCGATCTGGTCGCAGCGCCTGACCGCCCCCGACCCGGCGGACGACACCGTCGTCGCCGAGGCCGGCGGAGCGCTCGTCGGCTTCGTGCACACGATCCTCGACGACGACCCCGAATGGGGCGCCCTGCTGGACAACCTGCACGTCTCGCCCGATGCTCGCCGCTCGGGCCTCGGCACCCGGCTGATGGCCGCGTCGGCCGCCGCGGTGGTCGCCCGCGGGCGGCACCCGGGCCTGTACCTCTGGGTCCTCGAGGGCAATGTCGCCGCCCAGACGTTCTACGCCGCCCTCGGCGGCCGGCTCGCGGGCCGCGACGTGTCCGAGCCGCCGGGCGGGGGCAGCATCGTCGGCCTGCGGTACGTCTGGCCGGACTCGTCTGCGCTGCTGCGGGACTGAGACCTGGCGACGTCGTTCTTCGTGCCGCGCCGCCCCTGACCAGCGGATCCTCGCGCCGCCGGCGCGACGGTTCGGCGGGAGCGGCGACGCCCGATCGGCTTTCGGGACGGCCGGGGGCCTCTGGTAGCGTCGTCCCCGGAAGGTTGCCAGAGCGGACGAATGGGGCGGCCTCGAAAGCCGTTGTGGCCTCCGGGTCACCATGGGTTCGAATCCCATACCTTCCGCCACGAGGTCCCGGACGGTTCGCACCGTCCGGGCCTGTCGCGGCCGGTCCGGTCGAGCCCGTTGGGTTGACGGTGTGAGCGGTTCGTTCCGGGCCACGGCTGACAGGTTTGGCGCCTGATTCGCTCGCAGGGCACGACCATCCAAAGCTGATGATGGCGCGCGTGCCACGAGCGGAGTGAGGGGGCGGCATCCCGTTCGAGCAGCGCGGTCTCGGCAGAAGCGCTCCGACCGGCTGCTCAGCGCGTGCCCACTCGGAAGACCGGCCACCCGATCTCGGTGCGCCATGCGGCTGGTTCATCGGTGTCACGCGGGCCGACGAGGTAGGTCTCGCGCACGGGGCCGGCAACGGCGAGCGCGTTGTCCACCACCCATGTCCCGAGTTGGCCGTAGGTGACATCGATGTCGTGGTGCTCGCCGACGATGGGTCGTGACGGCCAACTCGACGGCCGGCAGCGTCACGGGGTGGACCCGGCCGATGCGGGGTGGGTCGACCGTCGGCCGGTACACCAGCAGGTGTCCGCGGCCGGTCTCGAAGAGCGCATTGTCGTAGAGCCCGCCCGGATCGCCCGTGCGCACGGGCACCACGGCGTCCAGTTCGGCCATCGCGCCGGCGTACCAGTCGAGGACATCGTCCCGATCGACGTCGTCCTCGACGGCGGCCACCGTGGTGGCCGGCACCACCCGCAGCTCGACGTCGCAGGTCGGCCGGTTCGGGCTGGAGCAGTCGTTGCAGCGATGCCACCGCGGCGCGGGTCCGGTCGAGCTGTGACTCGAGCCGCCGCAGGTGGTCGGCGACGAGTTCGGCCCGCACTGCCGGATCCGGGGAGCGCAAGATGCGCTGGACGTCGGCGAGGGGGACCTCCAGTTCCCGCAGCCGGTGGATGACCTGTGCCGTGGGGATCTGGTCGACGGTGTAGTAGCGGTAGCCGCTCGAGTGGTCGACCTTCGCCGGCTCGAGCAGGCCGGCGTCGTGGAAGCGGCGAAGCGTGCGCACGCTCAGGTGGGTGAGCTGGGAGAACTCGCCGATCGACAGCACCCGGCCACTGTGAACCCTCCCCCGGGGGAGAGTCCAGCGCTTGACCCTCCCGGCGTGGGAGGCCGCAGGGTGACGGCATGACCTCACCGACCAGCATCGATCCCACGCGAGCTTCCCGCCACGATCCGCGGCTACCTCGTCGCTCACGCCGCCCGCGACAGCGACACGGCCATCGAGGCCTTCAGCCCCGACGCCGTGGTCGTCGACCAGGGACGCACGTTCCGCGGGACCGACGAAGTCCTCGACTTCCTGCAGAGCGCCGGAGTCGAGTTCAGCTACACGACCGAGCTCGTCGGCTCCGAGCGGATCGACGACGAGCACTGGGTGGCCACGCAACCACCTCGAAGGCGACTTCCCCGGTGGCGTCGCCGACCTGACCTACCGCTTCACGATGGACGGCGACCGCATCACGGAGCTGGTGATCGCCGCTGACGTCGACCGGCCGACGGCCCGGCCCGCTCCACCTCGACCCGGGCGACTGCGGCGTCGACACGGCGCACCCGCGCCGAACCGGCGACCGTGAGCACCTCCCACGCCGCCACCAGCACCCACCGAACAGGAGATGATCACTGTGAACGACATCCACAGACACCACGCAGGAAGCACCGACGGTCCTGCTCGTGCACGGCGCCTTCGCCGAGTCGGCCAGCTGGAACGGCGTCATCGCCGACCTCCACCAGCGCGGCCGTCGGGTCGTGGCGGTGGCGAACCCGCTGCGAGGCCTGCAGCACGATGCCGCCTACCTGCGCAGCGTGATCGACGGCTTCCCCGGGCCCGTCGTCGTCGCCGGCCACTCCTACGGCGGCTCCGTCATGAGCGAGGCCGCCGACGGCGCCGCGAACGTCAAGGCGCTCGTCTACATCGCCAGCTTCAACCTCGAACCGGGCGAGAGCACCGCCCAGCTGGCCGCCAAGTTCCCCGGCGGCGAGCTCGGGCCGGCGCTCGAACCCGTCGCCTTCCCGCTCGCCGACGGCGGCACCGGCACCGACCTCTACATCAAGCCGGACCGGTTCCACGACGTGTTCGCCGCCGACGTCGCCTCCGACGTGGCCCGCCTGATGGCGGCGACGCAGCGACCGATCGCTGCCTCGGCGCTCGATGACATCGCCACCAAGGCGGCGTGGACGGCCATCCCGTCATGGACGATGGTCACACGGCAGGACCTCGCCATCCCGGCCGACTCGATGCGGTTCATGGCCGAGCGAGCGGGCTCGACCACCGTCGAGATCGACGCGTCCCACGCCGTCACCGTCTCACAGCCGGGGGCCGTGGCCGATCTCATCGACGACGCTGTCCTGGCGGCCACAACCTGACGGCCCCGCCCTCGCCAGTCCACCTGCCCTGCGCCGCCCGGATGCCAGCATGCTCGCCACGCTCGACGTGATCGGGATCTTCGCCTTCGGAGTCTCGGGTGGTCAGCAGCCGGTCGCTGCGACGAGCACGCGGCAGGCCTGCGCCATGCGGGCCGGAGACAGCGTGGCCAACGGACGGCGGAAGCACTCGCGGGGCAGGGTGTGGACGTTGTCGAAGTTCACGACGCAGTCAGACGGAACACCATCGTCTCGTGTCGTCAGGTCCAGTTCGGAGACCAGACCCCTGCGTGTCCTGGTAAGAGCGGCGACCACCACCGACCCGATCCGATCGGCGACAGGGTCGCGCGTGAGCACGAGAACCGGACGGTCGCCGCCAGGCGTAGCGGCGAACCAGATGTCACCGCGTTGCATCGGCCCAGTCAGACCAGTCCTCGGCGGGACCCCAGTCCGCGATGTCGGCCAGCGAGCGTTCGCCTTCGTCGAGCGGCGTCTCGGTCCAGGTCGTCACGTCGTTCTCGCTGGCGAGCCGTACCAGGTGGCGGTGCAACGCCTCGCGCAGAAGCTCGGAGCGATCGACGCCCAGGCGCGTGGCCCAATCCTGCGCCTCAGCTGCCTCCTGTTCGTCGACCCGAAAGCTGAGCATCGTCGTCATACGGTCACGCTACCCCGTATGACGCCGGAGGCACCGACCGATCGGCTGCAGACTGCCGGTGGTCGAGGGCTTGGTGTGCCGCTCGCCTCGCTCGGGAGGTCTCGAGCGTGTTCGACTGCATGGAGCCCAAGAGCTCCGCGTGGGCCGCCCCGGCAGTTCCCACGCCGAGGGTAGGTTTCGTCCATGGCGTGCCGCATCAGTGAGCTCGTGCTCGGTTGCCGCGATCCCGACGTCCTGGCGCGGTTCTGGTGCGAGGTCCTGGACTTCGTCGTGCTCGATCGCGAAGAGGACGGCACCCTCGAGATCGGGCCGCGGGAAGGGTTCGGCGGCCCGCAGCCGACGATCATCCTCAGCCGCAGGGACGAGCCGGAGCCGGGGAAGTCCCGGCTGCACATCGACGTCAACGCCACCGACCGCGATCAGGATGCCGAGCTCGATCGCCTCCTGAAGCTCGGGGCGCGCCCGGCGGACATCGGCCAGACCGGCGAGGAGTCCTGGCACGTTCTCGCCGACCCCGAGGGCAATGAGTTCTGCCTCCTCGAGGCCCGCCTCAACCCGCTCTGACGGCGTCTGTGTCCCGGGTGCGGCCCTCGCGGCCGGCCAAGGTGCGCAGGCTCCCGAGGTTGGCCCGGCCCCAGTTGGCGTTCATCGGACCGACACCGGATCCGGGAGCTGGACGACGACCGCCACGGCGCCCGCTCCACCCGCCACGAGGTCGAGCGTGCCCCCGGGCGGGCTCCAGGCCAGCGCCCCGGGCTGGCGCGCCCGGCCGCGCGCCGGTTCGAGCGCGCCCGTCAGGACGACGGCGTAGGCGCCGGACCCGCCGACCTGCACCGTCGCCGCCTCGCGCTCGCCGAGCGCCACCGAGGCGATGCGGAGGCCGTCGGGGTCCTCCACCAGGTCGGACACGCCCGGGCGTGCGGTGGCGGCGTCGACGTCGACCGACACGTTGCGCCGGTTGGCCGCCCGCGGCTCGCCCGCCCGCCGCGCCGCCAGGTCGTCCCGACGGTCGGGCGTGAACCAGGCGCCGGTGTCGCTCCTCGCCCGCAGCGTCAGGTACGCGAGCCCGTCGGGGCCGGCGGCCAACGGACCGTACGGGTGCAGCGCGTCGGCATAGTGCACCGCGCCGGGGCCGAGGGGGTGCCGCCCGATCATGCCGCTGCCGTGCACGACGACCTGGAACTGGTCGACGACGTGGAAGTGGGTGCGCAGCGGGGCGGTGGCCGCGCCCATCTCGACCATGAAGGCCTGCGGAGTGCCGTCGCCGTACCCCGGCGCGTCGGTGGCGACCTCGGGCACGGGGCCGAGGTACGCCCGCATGCCCACGTGGTCGGGCGGGATCGGCTTGCCGCCCTGGTCGTCGCACCAGCGCGTGTCGCCCGCCCCCCGCACGGCCGTACCGGCGGCGGGGTCGGCGTCCGGCCCGGCCATCAGAACGCGTTCGGGGTCGCGTCTGCACCGCCTCGGGCACCGGGTGGCGGTAGAGCGTCGGACGGCGTTCTCCCACGTGATCTTGCGGATGTCGTCGGCGGGCAGGCCGCCGATCTCGCTCGTCGATGACCGGCCTGCGTGCGCGGCCACGTCGAGTCGCAGTGCGGGTAGTCGGCCTCGAGCAGGATGTTGCTCGACGCCGATGCGCGTCGCGCATGGCGAACGACGACGGGTCCTCGACGGCGCAGAACCAGAAGTTGCGCTGCAACACCTCGGCCGGCGTCAGGTCGACGTCGTCCACGTGCCGTACATCTCGTGGTAGCTGAGCATGTGGTCGAGGCGGTCGAGCAGCGCCGGCACCCAGCCGATGCCGCCCTCGGACAGGCAGATCTTGAGGTCGGGGAAGCGCACCGGGATCCTCGAGTACAGCCAGTCGACGGCGGCGAACATCGCGTAGCCGAAGAACAGCACGCCGATGACGTCGGGCGGCGCGTCGTCGGTGGTCGACGGCGACGTGCCCGACGAGCCGATGTGCAGGTTGACGACCGTGCCGGTCTCCGCGCACGCCCGCATGATCGGGTCCCAGTGGCCGGTGTGCATCGACGGCAGGCCGAGCTTGTGCGGCGCCTCGGAGAACGTGACGGCCTTGAAGCCCGCGCTCGGCGTTGCGCGTGGATCTCGTGCGGCGCCGACCTCGGGGTCGAGCAACCACGGCAGCTGGCACGGGATGATGCGGTCGGGGTACGTGCCCGGCCCACTCCTCGATGTGCCAGTCGTTCCAGGCCCGCACGCACGGCCAGCGGCCAGCTCGCGGTCGGGCGTCGTCAGCTGCAGCCGCTGGCCGGCGAAGCCCGGGCAGGAACGACGGGAAGCACAGCGAGGCGTAGATGCCGTTGAGGTCCATGTCGCGGATGCGCGCGTGGATGTCCCACGCGCCCTTGCGCATCTCGTCGAAGCGGGCGGGCTCGAAGCTGTACTCGCTCGACCGGCCGGCCGACGACGGCGTTGAAGCCGACGTTGGGCAGCTCGTCGCCGTCGTACACCCACGTCTGCGCTGCCGTCGTCCGTGCTCGACGACGCGGGGCGCCCGGTCGGCGAGCTGGGCGGGCACCCGGCCCTCGAACGTGTGCGGCGGCTCGACGATGTGGTCGTCGACCGAGATCACGGTGTAGCGTGCGCTCGGCCGCGGTCGGGCTCGGGCAGGAACGTGACCGTGCGCCGTCGCCGGTCGGCGGTGGTGAAGCTGCAGGTCGTTGGCCAGGTCGTCGATGCTGCGCATCGGGTCCCTCCTCGGCGCGATCGAGTGGCTCAGTCGAGCACGTCGGGCTCGTCGCGCAGCAGCAGCGCACGGCGCCGGCCCAGTACACGTCGGCGGCCCGCTCGAGCGAGCGACTGCTTCATGCCGACCATGAGCGCCGGGCGCGATCGGCGACGGCTCGGCTGGCCGAGCAGCATCACGTCGTAGGCCAGCCGGCACATGCGGTCGATGCGTGGCGGCCCGGTAGGTCGCCTCCGCGATCGTCGTCGCCGGTGACGATGACGCCGTGGTTGGCGAGCAGCACGATCGTCGGCGTCGCCGATCCGCTCGGCGAGGTCGGCGCCGAGCTCGGGGCTGTCGATCTCGCCGGCGTACTCGTCGACGAACGCGAGGTCGCCGTCGAACATCGCGCCGGTCTGGTGCACGATCTCCGGCAGCATCCCCGACGGCGGCCAGCACCGTCACGTAGTACGGGTGGTTGTGCACGACGACCCGGGCGTCGTGGCGCCGGCGGTGCAGCTCGGTGTGGATGTGGATCGCCGGCGTGACGTCCCAGCGTGCCCGCGAGCACGTTGGCGTCGAGGTCGACCGCGCAGACGTCGGACGCCGTCACCTCGTCCCACCACAGGCCCCACGGGTTGACGCAGCATCTCGCGTCGCCGGCGCGCTGCCAGGTGATGTGGCCCGGCGATGTTCTCGGTGAAGCCGCTCGCGGGCGAGGATGCGGAACGTGCAGGCCAGCGCCTGCTCGTCGGTGAGGTCGACGCCGATCGGCGGCGTGACCGAAGGGCTCCACACGTCGAGGCCGCCGCGGCGGTCTTCACCGGTGGCGGGCGGCGTGGTCGCCTCGGCGACCGTGCCGCGGGTTGCGTCCTGGGTTGCGCTCATCTTCTAGAAGATTAAAATGTCAGCCGGTCAGCGGTCAAGGAGGGCTCCGTGCACGCACCAGGACAGGGGCCGGGGGACGGCCAGCCGCGTCGACCCCCGCGGCGACATCGGGCCCCGCCACGCGGCGGGCCCAGCTGCGGGCGCCGCACGTCGCCGAGATCGTGGCCGACGAGCTGCGGCGGCGGATCCTCGACGGCGAGATCCCCGACGGCGAGCTGCTGCCGAAGCAGGAGGACCTGCACGCCGAGTTCCAGGTCAGCCGGCCGTCGCTGCGCGAGGCGCTGCGCATCCTCGAGGCCGAGGGCCTGGTCAGCGTGCGCCGCGGCAAGCTCGGCGGCGCGGTGGTCCACCGGCCCCAGGCCGCCAACGCCGCGTACAGCCTCGGGCTCATCCTGCGGTCCGCGCGACGTCGGCGTCGACGACGTGTCCGACGCGCTCCGCTACATCGAGCCGGTGTGCGCCGCCCTGTGCGCGGCCCGCGCCGACCGAGCACACCGAGGTCGTCCCCCGCCTGCGCGAGGTGCACGACGCGGCCGCGTCCTGCCTCGACGACCCGCCCGAGTTCATCGTGGTGTCCCGGCAGTTCCACGAGGTGCTCGTCGACTGCTGCGGCAACGACACCCTCAAGCTGGTCGTCGGCACGCTCGAGAGCCTGTGGTCGGCGCAGGCCATGGAGTGGGCCGAGCGATCGCTGCCGGCGGGGTTCCCCGACGACGCCTACCGCCAGCACGGCCTCGACGACCACGCCGGCTGCTGCGGCTGATCGAGAAGGCGACGTCGACGGGGTGATCCGCGCCGCACGGGAGCACCTCGAGTGGGCGCCCGTGTACTCCATCGACGAGGAGAACCAGATCGCACCGGGCGTGCTGCGGCGGGAGCGCCCGAGGTGAGCGACGGCGCAGCGACGCCCGCGGCGCTCGCCCTCGACCGCGACGCGACGTCGACGCCCACGTGGCCCGCATCGAGGCCGACGGGCTACACGATCCTCGAGGGCGTCGTGCCCGACGACCTCCGCCTCGACCTGCTGGCCGAGATCGACCGCGTCGAGGCCCGGCCGGACATGCCCGTACGGCACCAACGCCTTCCTGGGCGAGCGCACCCGGCGGGTGTTCAACCTGCTCGGTCGTGATCCCGGGTTCGGGCGGGTGCCGCTGTTCGGCCCGGTGCTCGCCCTCGCCGAGCAGGTCCTCGACGACGGGCTGCTGCTGTCGTCGCTCACCGCGATCGACATGCACCCCGGCCAGGCGCCCAGCCGTTCCACGCCGACGACGGCTCGATCCCGCTACCCCGGCCCCACCTGCCGCTCACGTGCGTCGCCATCTGGGCGCTGACCGACTTCACGCCCGACAACGGGGCCACCCGCCTCGTGCCGGCGTCGCACCGGGCCGAGCGGCGGCCCCGGCCCGGGCGAGCAGCCCGACGGCGTGGTCGAGGCCGTGATGCCGGCCGGCAGCGTGCTCGTCTACAACGGCTCGCTGTGGCACGGCGGCGGGCCCAACCGAGTCGAGCGACGTCCGGCGCGGCATCGTGTGCAACTACTGCGCCGGCTGGGTCCGCCAAGAGGAGGGCCAGCCGCTGGCGCTGTCCCGCGACCAGGTGGCCGCGCTCCCGCCCCGCCTGCGGCGCATGGTGGGCTACGGCGTCTACAAGGGCCTGATCGGCCACGTCGACCAGGTCGACCCCGGCTCGTGGTTCCCCGACGGCGACGACCACCGGCATGATCTGGGACCGCATGCGCTGAGCGCCGAGGCGGAAGGGGCGAGGCACCGCCCGTCAGGCATGCGCCCGGCGAGGTAACAGGTTCCGCCGGCGGACGCCTGAGGTCATGGGTTCCAGATCCGGAACCACTTCCTTCAGGCTGCCGAAAGCGGAACGGATCGCCTCGACTGATCAGCGGGCTGAGGCAGACGAGTCGGCGGTCAGGCGACGACCGGGGCGTCAGGTCGACGCCCATCGCCTGGCGGTAGGCGGCGTCGAGGGCGCCGGCGTCGTCGGCGCGGGCGACCACCTCGCCCCGCACCAGCACGACGCCGCCGTCGATGATCCGCTTGCGTCGGCCCCGATCGACGGCTCGGCGAAGACCACGGCCACGCCCGATCGGCGGCGAGCTCCCGCGACCGTGTCCGCCAGGTGGCGCACGACCTTCGGGCGCCAGGCCGGTCATCATCTCGTCGAGCAGCAGCACCCGCGGCTCGCCCATCAGCGCCCGGGTCACGACGAGCATCTGCTGCTCGCCACCGCTCAGCACGCCGGCCAGGCTGCGTGACGCGCTGCCGCAGGATCGGGAAGCGGTCGAGCGCGGCCTCGACCGTCGAGCCGCGCCGAGCCTGCAGCAGCTCGGCCATGAGCTGCAGGTTCTCGCGGACCGTCAGCCGCGGGAACAGCTGGCGGCCCTGCGGCACCAGAGCGACGCCGGCGCGGACCCGGCTGCGTGGCGCCCATGCGGCTGACGTCCTCGCCGTCGACCGGACACGCGCCCGGTCGCACGTCACCGACCCGTACAGCGCGAGCAGCAGGCTGCTACTTGCCGGCCCCGTTGGGGCCGACCACGGCGGTGACCGTGCCGCCGGGCGCGACGAGGTCGACGTCGGTCAGCGCGGTGGCCTCGCCGTAGCGCACGCCGATGCCCGCGGGCGGCCAGCTCATGCGACATCGTCGCTCGACCTCCGCCACGCCGAAGTAGACCTGCTGCATCTCCTCGCTGCGCAGGCACGCCTGCGGGTCGCCGTCGAAGGCCACCCGGCCCGGCGTCGAGCAGCATCACCCGGTCGACGAGCGAGGCCACCAGGTCGACGTTGTGGTCGACGAGGATCACGCCGTAGCCGCGGCCCTGCACCGACGCGGATGGCCTCGATGATGCCGGCGACGCCGTTGGCGTCGGCGCCGGCGAACGGCTCGTCGAGCAGCATCACCAGCGGGTCCTGCAGCACCGCCCGGGCCACCTCGACCAGGCGCTGCTCGCCGAGCGACAGGTCGCCGGCACGTGCGGTCGATGTCGGTCGAGGCGCACCTCGGCGGCGACCGCCTCGACCGCGGCATCGGTCGGCGTCGTCGCGCACCCGCAGAACGCCCGCCACGCAGCCCGGCGATCATGCCGCGCACGCGTCGACATCCGCTCGGGCGGTCCGGCCGAGCGGCAGGTTCTCGCGCGACGGTCAGGTCGAGCGCCAGCTGCGGGTGCTGGAACGTGCGGGCCAGGCCGTGGCGCGAGCGGGCCGCGGCCGAGCCCGACAGCGGCCGGCCGTGCAGCTCGAGCGTGCCGCCGTCGGACGACTGGGCGCCGGTGACGAGGTCGACGAGCGTCGTCTTGCCGGCGCCGTTCGGGCCGACGAGGCCGAGGAACTCGCCGGCCGGACGCTGGATGTCGACGCGGTCGACCGCGACGACGCCGCCGTACCGCTTCACGAGGCCCGCGGCCGACGAGCAGCGGCTCGCGCTCGTTCGCCGGGGACCCGGTCCTCACGGCGAGTCGACCGACCGTCGCCGCGGTGTCGGCGCAGGCACGACCTCCTTGGTCGGCGTCGGCGCGGTCGAGGTAGCCGAGCACGCCGCGCGGCGCCACCAGCAGGATGAGCGATCGTGCCGAGGCACAGCAGGAGCGTCCCGCTCTCGGACAGCGCCGGGAAGTTCAGGGTGAGCTCGACCACGAGCACCGCCCCGAGCACCGCTCCCCACGGCGTGCCGGCGCCGCCGATCAGCGGCATGAAGATGGCCAGGAACACGATGTGGACGGTGAACGTCTCGGGCGTGATGCCCGCGCACGAAGCTGGCGAACAGCGCCCCGGCCAGCGAGGCCACCATGGCGCCGAAGCACAGGGACACCAGCACGAGCGTCGGCACGCGCACGCCGGCGGTCTCGACGGCCAGCGGCACCTCGCGCATCGTCGCGCACGGTCGACGCCCCACGGGCTCTGGCGCAGCCGGTCGATGCCCCAGGCGAGCAGCACCACGAGCGCGGCGGCCAGCACGACCTGCTGGTGGCGGGTCGGCTCCCAGCCGAGCAGGTCGAGCGGTCCGGATGCCGTGCACGCCGCTGGCGCCGCCGGTGATGCCGTCGGCGTCGAGCAGCCAGGCCTCGAACGCGGTGCCGAACAGCAGCGTCACCGACGTGAGGTAGAAGCCCGACAGGCGTCGGGTGGCGAGCCCGAGCACCAGCGCCAGCGACCGCCGCGATCGACCGGCCCGACGAGCCAGGCGAGTCCAGATCGGCAGGCCCGGTGTCGCGCGACATCAGGCCGACCGCAGTAGGCGCCGATGCCGGCGTAGGCGGCGTAGGCCATCGACAGCGAGCCGGCCATCACGAACGGCACGTACATGCCGAGGGCGACCAGGGCGTAGGTGGCGGCCAGCGTGGCCAGGTCCTGGCGGTACCCGCTGGCCCCGACCCACACGAGCAGGGCGACCGCGGCCCGGCGATGCCCACCGCGAGCGGGGGCAGCGTCGACGTGCCGGTCGGGCGGGCGACCGCCTCGCCGCCGGTGCCCGCGAGCCGCCGCAGCCTCGACTCGGTGGCGGTCATCGATGCGTCCCTCTCCGGAAGGCGACGATGGTCATGCCCGCACCCTCCTGGCGAAGAGGCCCTCGGGCCGGAAGGCGAAGAACACGAGGGCGACGGCCAGGATCACGTAGTCCGGCGGCGGCGCTGCCCAGGTAGTACGGCACGAAGACCTGGACCGCCGCCACCAGCAGCCCGCCGGCCAGCGGCGCCCACACGCTGCCGGTGCCGGCCGACCACCAGGGCGAGGAAGCCGCTGAGCGTCCAGCTCAGGCCCGTCTGGAAGCCGACGCCCGCCTTGGGCGCGAACAGCAGGCCGGCCACGGCGCGCCGACGAGGCCGCCGAGCGGCGAACGCCGTCAGGCGGATCCGGGACACCGGCAGGCCGAGCAGAGTGGCCGCTGCGCTGTTGTCGCCGACGGCCCGCAGCAGCCGGCCTGTCGCGGTCGCCCGCATCCACAGCGCCACCGCCGTGAACACGATCACCGTCGGTGACGATCAGCACGGCCGCGGACGGCTGCAGGAAGGCGTCGCCGACCTCGATGACGTCGAAGGTGAGCAGCGGCTGACCCGGCAGGTGCGCGGCGTCCGAACGACGTAGCCGGCCGCCTGCTCGGTGGCGAACAGGACCGCGGCCACGGCCACGAGGGCGGGCAGCTCGCCGCCTCCCGACCGCACCACGATCGGGCGCACGATCCCGACCTCGGTGATCAGCGAGAGCGCCAGCACGAGCGCGACGGCCACGCCCGACGGCGGGCCACAGCGACCAGTCCTTCTCGATCACGAGCCAGGTGGTCGACGAGCCCGGCGACCATGGCGAACGGGCCGAGGGCGAAGTTGAAGAACCCGGCGCCCTCGAGGATCAGCAGGTAGCCGAGGGCGATGAGGCCGTAGAAGCAGCCGACCTCGAACACGGAGAACCAGAGCTGCGGTTCGGTCATCGGGTCACCTCCTGCGGGTCGTCGGGTGCGTCGTTCGGGTGGGCTCGACCGCCGGGGCCGGGACTCGCCCGGCCCCCACGCGCCGGGACGGATCAGCACTCGGGCTGGTACTCGTCCCACGGGTCCCCGGGGCTGGTTGTCGCCGTCGAACTGGATCAGCGAGAGGCCGCACAGGCCGTCGGTGCCGACGTGCTTGTCCGCGGCGTACGACAGCGTGAAGCCCGGCTGGCCGAAGTGAGCCTCGTAGTCGGTGGTCTGCTGGATGGCGGCGTTGATGGCGGCCGGGTCGTCGGCGGTCCCGGCGGTCTCGATCGCCTCGGCGAGGATGTGGATGGCGTCCCACGCCTGCGCGTCGTACGCCGTCATCGCCCAGTCGTCGTCGCGCTTGGGCTCGAGGAAGTCGCGCAGCTCGTTGGTCAGCTCGTTCTCGGGGTTGAGCGAGCCCATGAAGATCAGGCCCTCGAGGGCACCCGGGTTGGCCAGCTCCCACGAGTCGGGCTGGTTGCCGATGGCGGCCAGCGAGAAGCGGGTCGTGTCCTGCATCTGCTGGAACAGCGTGTTCTGGGCCAGCACCTCGAAGCCGCCGCCGACGCTCGACACCAGCACGGCGTCGGGCTCGGCGTCGCTCAGCCGGGCGACCTGGGCCGAGACGTCCGACGTGTCGACCGCGGCCTCCTCCTCGGCCACGACGTCGACGCACTCCTTCAGGCCGGGGATCAGCAGCTGGTTGAGCCCCGCGATCGTCGGCGAGGTGTCCGACAGGATGCCGCAGCGACTCGATGCCGGCGGCGTCGAACCCGGCGCAGTAGATCTCGACGAAGTCGCTGATCGGGTTGGCGAGCAGGTACATGAAGTCGGCGTCGGGCGGCTCGGCCAGCGACGTCGTCAGCGACGTCGGCGCGCACGGCGGGGATGCCCGACTGCTGGATGACCGGCTTGGCCTGCTCGACGGCCGAGCCGCCGGTCTGCATCAGCAGCACGTCGCGAGCCCTGCTCGACCAGGTTGCGGACCACCGACGGCGTGCGGGCCGGGTCGCTCTCGTCGCTGTCGGTGACGACCTCGATCGGGCGGCCGAGCACGCCACCGTCGTTGTTGATGTCCTCGATGGCGTCGAGCATCGTGTCGCGGGCCGGGATGCTGTACGACGCACCCGGGCCCGGTCTCGTCGACGTCCATGCCGAAGATGATCGGCTCGCCCGTGCGGCTGCTCGGCGGCCTCTTCGGTGGTGTCGGTCGACTCGTCGCTCGCCGAGTCGTCGTCGTCGCCTCCACACGCGGCGGCGGTGACCAGGGCGATGGACAGGAGTGCGGCGACACCGCGGCGCCATGACGCATGACTGTCCCCCTCTCGAACGGATGCCGGTGTGACCATCGGCACCTTTGGTTCTTATCTTATGAATGATTTGGTTGACAAGTGGGAAATGGATGACGTCAGGTCGGCGACTCGGTCAGCTCGCGTCGGTGGGCTCCCCCTTCCGCCGCCGGACGTCCTCGCGCAGGTCGCCCTTGGCGACCTTGCCGCCGCTCGAGCGCGGCAGCCGGTCGAGCACGACGAGGTGCTCGGGCAGGATCTCCTTCGACGTCCCGCGCGTCGGCGAGGTGGGCGAGCAGCGTCGGCGAGGTCGAGCGCCGCTGCCGGGACGCAGCTCGACGTAGGCGCACACCCGCTCGCCGAAGACCGGGTCGGGCGCGGCCACCGCCGCCACCATGCGCCACCGCCGGGTGGGTGGCGACCTCGTCCTCGACCTGGACGGCGCTGATGTTCTTGCCGCCCCGGATGATGATGTCGGACATCCGACCCGTCACCGTGAGGTAGCCGTCGTCGTCGATCGTGCACGAGGTCGCCCATGAGCATCCAGCCGTCGGTCGGTCAAGAGCTGGCGGTTGGCCTCGGCGTCGCCCAGGTAGCCGAGGCAGGTGGCCGGGCCCTTGCACGCCGGCTGGCCCCAGCCCGCGGCCGGTGACGTCCGTCGGCGCCGTCGAACAGGCGCACCTGCATCTCGGGGATGACGCGCCCGGCCGTCCGCAGCCGCCGCTCGGTCGGGTCGTCGAGCGTCGTGCCCGACAGCAGCCCGGTCTCGTTCGACCCGAAGAACTGCAGGATGCGGCAGCCCGTGCGCGTCCTCGAACCGCCGCGGCCTTGTCGTAGGGCACCGCCTCGCCGCCCGTGTACATGCACCCGCAGCGACGACAGGTCCCGGCGCGCCGAACGAGGGCTCGTTCAGCATCATGACGAACTGGGTGCTGACGCAGCACAGCACCGTGACGCGCTCGCGCTCGATGAGCTCGAGCGCAGCCCGCGGCGTCGAAGCGCTCGGCCATCACCGTGGTCGCGCCGAGGAGCGTGGGCGTGAAGTGCGCCGTCCACAGCCCGAAGCCGAACGGCGCCGGCACCGCGCCGTAGAACACGTCGTCGGCCGGTCAGGGCGCCCGCTCTCGACCGCCTTGCGGTGGAAGTACAACCACCGGTTCTGGTGGTGCATCACGCACTTGGGCAGCCCGGTGGTGCCCGAGGTCGAGTTGACCAGGAACAGGTCGTCCGGTCCGAGCGCCCGCCGGGCGAGCGACGGTCGACGTCGACCGCCGGGTCCAGCGTCGTCGCCGTCGAGCGTCATCGTCGACCGGCCGTCGTCGACGGCGGTCCCGTCCCCGGAGGCCTCTGACCGGGGCGACGCACGAGGTGGGGCGCGACCGTCGAGCCGCCCGGCGCAGCGCGGCGTGCAGGTCGGCCGGCTCGGGCGCCCCGGTGGACGGCCCGGTGACGAGCGCCCGGCGCCTCGGTGCGGTCGACGAGGTGGGCGATCTCCCGCTCGCCGGCCCGGGCGCCGATGCCGACGACCGTCAGGCCCGCTCGCTCGGCGCCGAGGAACGTGACGTGCACCGACGGCGAGTCGGGCAGCACGACGGCCACACGGTCGCCCGGCTCGAGGCCGGCGGTGACCAGCGCGGCGGCGACCTCGTCGGCGGCGGCCCGGTAACCCGCCAGGTCAGCCGGCCCGGCCGGCGACACGAACGCGGCGGCCTCGGGTCGTTCCGTGGCGTTGTCCGCCACGTGCTCGGCGAGCGGCCGGTCGCTCCACCAGCCCTCGGCCCGGTAGCCGGCGGCGAGTTCGGGATCGACCACGGCGCGGAACGCCTGGCTGCCGCGCCTCCTGGGAGGCGCCGCCGGTCGTCCGGCTCGTTGGCATGCGCAGGTCCCCTCATCCCTCCCGTAATGTGCCATATCTATTAGAAGATTAAGAGGGAACAAGTCAACCCGAGCCGCGAGAGCCAGGTCCGTGCGGACCCATCGCGGGCGCAGCGGGCGGAGCCGGGGACCCGGGCTAGCGGCGGAGGAGCGCCGGGTCGAGGGTCGACGGACCGCCGCCCACCCCCGTCGCCGGGTACTGCTGCACGTGGCGGAGGTGGTCGGCGACCAGCGTCGCGGACGCCCGCCCGATCGCCCGTGCGGATGCTCTCGATGATCTCGCCGTGCACCGCCAGCTCCTGCCGGCGGGCCCGCACCGGCACCGCCTCGCGGTCCACCGCTGCCGCCCACCGCCGCTCGTGGCTCGACCACAGCGATCTCGAGCGCCCCGGCCACCAGCGTGAGGGTGCGGTTGCCGCAGTACTCGACGATCGTCTCGTGGAACCGGCGCGACAGGGTGGTCGTGGCGACGAGGTCGTCGACCGCGGCCAGCGCCTGGGTGTGCAGGTCCTCGAGCACGGGCACCACCACCCGCTTGCGGATCGCGTCGCGCCGCGCACAGCGCGGCGCACGCCGGCTCGATCTCCTGGAGCGCGGCGGCGAGGTCGGCCACCTCGGTGCGCTGCCCGGTGAGCACGAGGCCGAGCATGTAGCCGGCGTCGACCTCGGTGGGCCGGTGCACCAGGGCACCGCCCTTGTTGCCTCGCATGACCGTGATCAGGCCCTCGGTCTCGAGGATGCGGAGCGCCTCCCGCAGCGACGGCTTGCTCACGGGGTACTCGGCCCGGAGGTCGTCTTCCTTGGGCAGCATCTCGCCGTCGGTGCAGCTCGCCGCGGAGGATCCGCTCGCGCAGTCGCTGCGCGACCAGCTCGGCGACGCGCTGCGCCCGCACCGGGCTGACCGAGGACGTGGGGGCGCTCACCGTCACCAGGATCGCACGATCGGTGCCCCGAGCCGCGCCATGCGGGTCACGCCGCCGCGCCCCCGTCGAGCAGCAGCACGGCGCCGGTCGTCGCGCCCGCCTCGGGCGACGCGAGGTGGGCGACCGCGGCCGCCACCTCGTCGGCGGTGGCCTTGCGGCCGATCAGCATCGGGTGGCGGACGAGGCGGTCGGGGTCGGCGTCGGGCGGCAGCGCCACCTGGGCGACCATCGGCGTGTCGACCGCACTCGGGCACACGACGTTGACCCGCACCTCCGGCGCCAGCTCGACCGCCAGCGATCGCGACAGCGCGACGACCGCCCCCTTCGACGCCGAGTACGCCGACAGGTAGGCCCGACCGTTGACGCCGGCGGCGCTGGCGATGTTCACGATGGCGCCCTGGCTCGCGACCAGCGCCGGTGCGGCGGCCCGGCAGGCCGAGAACGTGCCGAGGAGGTTGACGGCCAGCAGGCGCTCGACGTCGGCCGCGGTCGTGGCCGCCAGCGTGCGGTAGAAGACGATGCCAGCGCAGTTGACCAGCACGTCGAGCCGCCCACCTCTCGCCACGCTGCGGTCGACCGCCGCCGCCACCTCGGCCTCGGCGGCGACGTCCGCCACCTCGGGCCACGCGTCGCCGCCGGCCGCCAGGACGTCTCCGACCGTGGCGGCCGCGCTCGTCGGCGTCGCGATCGAGGCAGGCGACGGCGCACCCGTCGCGCGCCAGGCGGAGCGCGGTGGCGCGGCCGATGCCGGACCCGGCGCCGGTCACGAGGGCGACCCGGCCGGGCGTGCGGGCGGGTTCGGTCATCGGGGCCTCCTCCGGTTCGTCGGCACGGCGGTCATCGCAGGAGCGGGGGACGATCGTCGCCGGCGCCCGGCTCCTCGAACCACTGCACGAGCAGCGGTGAGTTCGTCCAGCGGGTGGGCGTGGGGTACCAGCCGCCGGCGGCGAGAGTGCCGCCGTCGGCAGCGATCGTCTGGCCGACGATCCAGTCGGCGGCCCCCGAGGCCAGGAAGCAGGCGACCGCGGCGACGTCGTCGGGCTCGCCGTAGCGGGCGGCCGGCACCCACTCGCGCACGTGACCCTCCCACTCCTCGCCCATCCGGTAGAAGCCGACCTGGTGGGAGCGGGTCTTGTCGACCGCGACCGCGTTCACACGCACGCCGTGGCGTGCGACCTCGACGCCGAGCGAGCGGGTGAAAGAGTCGATGGCGCCCTTGAACGCCGTGTACGGCGCGGCGTTCGGCATCGCCCGGATGCCTTCGACCGACGAGAAGCTCACGATGCGGCCCCACCCCCGCTCGCACATGCCCGGGAGGGCGGCGTGGCTCGCCCGCATCGTGGCCAGCAGATTGACCCGGTACAGCGCGTCCCACTCGGCCGGCGTCGACCGCTCGAACGGCTTGGCCAGCCACAGGTGCTCGCCTAGGGCGTTGACCAGGATGTCGATGCCGCCGAGGTCGTCGGCGGCCGCCACCGCCTCCTCGATCGTCCCGTCGGCGGTCAGGTCGGCGACGACCGCCACCCCGCGTCGGCCGGCGGCCTGGACGTCCGCCACCACCGCCGCCGTGCGCTCGGCGTGCTGGTCGGCGACGACCACGTCGGCCCCGACCGCGGCCAGGCGCCGGCAGATGGCGCCGGCGATGGCGCCCGCTCCCCCGGTGACCAGCGCCACCCGCCCCGCGTGCTCCGCGGCCTCGTCTCCGCCCACTCGTGCGTCCATCGATCCCCTCCACCCTTGCATCTCAATCTTCTAGGAGATTAGAAGAGACGCATGGGGGACGACACCTCGCGCCGCGGCATCCCCCTGTGGCCCGGGACCGACGGCCCCGAACCGGCCGCCCCCGCCCGCGCCCCGGGCTCCCTACGACGGACCACCCACCTCGACGCTGTGCGACCACCGGGCCCGAGCCAGCAGCTCCTCGTCGCCGGGCGCGGGCGCGACCTGCTCACGACCGCGATCGACGATGCCCGCGTCCTCCAGGACGCCCAGCTCCGGGTGCGCGCCCGCGCGGCGGCGGGCGACGTCGCGGTCGAGACCATCGTCGCCGACCCCGACCTCGACGGAGTCGAGCACCTGGTGGGAGCGTCGCTCGCGGCCGGGTTCCGAGGGCGCGCCCGGACCGCGCTACGGGACGCGCTGGACGGCAACCCGCTCGCGGCCCTGCTGGACGACGTGCCCGTCCTCGCCCTCATCGCACGGTCCGGGCCGTTTCGCACCGGCGAGCGACCGGTCCGCGAGCAGCGGCCGCCGCCGCAGGACGTGTGCGCAGGGTGGCGACGCCGGCGGCGAGCTAGAACGCCGCAGCGGCACCGATGCCGCCCTGGTCGGCCGCGGCCCGGTGGCCCCCGCGCTCGCGGCTCTCGACGACCCCCGCGCCTGGCACGACCTGCCACCAGCCACACCCGGGTCCTTTCGGCGGGTCCGCCGCATCGACCTGACCCCCGAGCCCATCGGGGCGCCCGCACCGCCCGGCCCCGCCGCCGATCTCGTCGCGCTCGACGCGATGTTCCGCGACACGTTCGTCGAGCCCGACGGCGCGCAGCCGGTCATCCACGAGTACCGGCTCACCGGCGCGATCGACGCGCGCTCGCGTACGGTGGTGTCCCTCGCCGCCCACCCCGGCGTGCTGCCCGGGCCCGACTGCGTGCACGCGGCCGCCGGCGTCGCCCAGCTGGTGGGCCGGACGCTCGACGACGTGGCCGCGTCGGTGCGCCGCGACCTCGCCGGCACCGTCGGGTGCACCCACCTCACCGACGCGGTCTACGCCCTGGCCGCGGCCGCGCCGCTGCTCGACCACCTCGTGCCCGTCGTCCCGGAGGCCAGCCCATGACCCCGCTCACCCGTGTCCGCTTCGCTCACATGGACGACGCCACCGAGGAGGAGATGACGCTCATCCGCTCCCGGGTGGTCGAGCACCGGCGGCAGCCACCTCGTCGACACCCTGCTCGACCTGCTACAGAGCGGCAGCGGCCACGACTTCGGCTACCAGGTCACCCGCTACGAGCACTGCCTGCAGACCGCCAGCCGGGCCCGGCGGGAGGGCGCCCGCGACGACCTGGTGGTGGCGGCCCTGTTCCACGACGTGGCCGACGACATCGCCCCCGACAACCACAGCGAGGCCGCGGCCGCCATCCTGCGGCCGTTCCTCGACGAGGAGGCGCACTGGGTCGTGCGCCACCACGGCATCTTCCAGGCGTACCACTACGCCCACAAGGTGGGCGGCGACCGGCACGCGCGCGAGCGCTACCGCGGCCACCCGCACTTCGACGTGACCGCCCACTTCTGTGCGGCCTGGGACATGCCCGCCTTCGACCCCGACTACGACACGCTTCCGCTCGACGACTTCCTGCCCGCAGTGCGGTCCGTGTTCTGTCGCGAGCCGGCGGGCTGGGGTGCGGCGTGACCGCCGCGCGCCCGCCGGGCCGCTGCGGGTCGCGGTCCTCGACGACTACCAGCAGGTGGCGCTGACGATGGGCGACTTCGGCGCGCTCGGGCCCGATGTCACCGTCGACGCCGTGGCCGAGCACCTGGCGAGCGACGACGACGCTGGCGGCCCGCCTGGCCGGCTGCCGGTCGTCGTGGCCATGCGCGAGCGCACGGCGATCGGCGCCGCGCTGCTCGACCGCCTGCCGGACCTGCGCCTGCTGGTCACCACCGGCATGACCAACGCCGCGCTCGACCTCGACGCCGCCGCCGCCCGCGGCGTGACCGTGTGCGGCACGGGCGGCATCCTCACCCCCACGTCCGAGCACACGTGGGGGCTGATCCTGGCGCTGCTGCGCCACATCCCGGCCGACGACGCCACCATGCGCGCCGGCGGCTGGCAGACCCGCATGGGCGACGACCTCGCCGGCCGCCGCCTCGGCCTCGTCGGGCCTCGGCCGGCTCGGCGCGCTCGTCGCCCGCGTCGGGCTGGCGTTCGACATGGACGTGGTCGCCTGGAGCCAGAACCTCACCGCCGAGCGCTGCGCCGAGGTCGGCGTGCGGCCCGTCGGCCGGGACGAGCTGTTCGCCACCAGCGACGTCGTGTCGGTGCACCTGGTGCTGGGCGATCGGACCCGCGGCCTCGTCGGCGCGGCCGATCTGGCCGCGCATGCGGCCCTCGGCCGTGCTGGTCAACACCTCGCGGGGCCCGATCGTCGACGAGGACGCCCTGGTCGCCGCCGCTGCGGGACGGCACGATCGCCGGCGCCGCCCTCGACGTGTACGACGACGAGCCCCTGCCGGCCGACCATCCGCTCCGCGCACCCTGCCCAACACCGTGCTCACGCCGCACACCGGCTACGTGACCCGCGGCTGCTACGAGATCTTCTACCGCGACATCGTCGAGGACATCGCCGCCTGGCGGGCGGGTGCGCCCGTGCGGGTGGTGGCCGCGCCGCCGGACTGAGGCCGTCGGCGGGTGATGTGGCTCTCGTTGTCCCTGACAGTGCGCGCGCTGGTCCGTGCGGGACGCGGTGGTCATCGCTTCGCCGGGCGGTCAGCACCGGCAGCTCGGACTTCGACCTGATCGCCGAGGTCAGCGACCTGTCAACGCGTTGGATCATCCCCGCCGGCACGGGACACGGAGCATCCGGCTGACAGCGGGGCGAGGATCCCGATGGCTCGTTGCAGGCGATGAGTTTCCTGATCGTTGCACGTCCTATCGACGACACACCGTTGCAGAGGCCGCACGAAGGGGAAGCGCCATGGAGACCATCAACCTGGGTGTCGGAGACGGGCTGCCGCCCGTCGACTGGAGCACCGTCGTCGGGAAGCTCGACGACGGCTCGGCGCCCGGCCCCCGACGCGCACAACGCTCGCACGACATGGCTCACGACGCTCAACGAGGACGGCAGCGCACACGTGACTGCGGTCGGTGCCGTGTGGCTGGACGGCACGTTCTGGTTCCAGACGGGTTCGGGCACCCGGAAGAGCCGCAACGTCGCGCGCGACCCGCGCTGCACGATCGCCCTGTCGATCCGTGACGCGGACGTCGTCTTCGAAGGCGACGCAGCACGGGTCACCGACGCCCGCCAGCGTGGCGCGCGCCGCCAAGGCGTGGGCGGACAGCGGTTGGCCGGTGGAACCCGATCAGAGCGGGTCCGGCATCACCGCACCGTTCAACGCACCGTCGCAGGGACCGCCGCCGTGGAGCGTGTATCGCATCGAGCCCCGCTCTGCGACCGTGGTGCTGGGCACGGAGCCGGGCGGTCTGACGCGCTTCAGGTTCTGAGCCGAGCACGACCCGTCGGCGACGCGAAGGCGGCGAACACCTCGTCGAAGCGGCCGGGGTCCCAACGCCTCGCGGACCAGCGCGTGCACGTCGGCCGCGTTGGCCCGGAGCCGCCATCGGATCGACAGCGATGAGTCCCGAGCAACCGGGGCCACCTCCGCCGAGACGAGGCGAGGCTCAGCGCAGGCCGAGGCCGACGCACGCTCTCGACAGAGCAGGAAACAGGTCATCGTCGGTTGCGCAGCTGATGCCGGTGCCGGACGTCAGGTAGGTCCAGCCCCCGTCGGAGGCGGTCAGGAAGACCTGTTCGTTGTCGACGCACGGTCCGATGGGCTGGCCACACGTCGAGTTGTCCGGTTCGGGCCGAGACTCGGGCGTAGCCGTTCTGACACTGACGGACCGCCACCGCGGCGATCCGGAACCCGTCCTGCTCGAGCGCCTGGCGGACCACCGGGAGGATCGCCTCCGCGTCACAGCTCGCGGCGGCAGGCGTAGGCGCCGGTGCCGGCGGGCTCGCCGTCACGCTCGTCACGACCCAGATGCCGTCGGGCCCGAGGGGCTGGGCCACCTCGACGACGACACGATCGCCGGAACTGAGCTGGGTGACCCGGTAGCGGTTCTCGCCCATGGGCTCGACCGACGTGTCGGGCATGCCGAAGGTGCACACGGCCGCCACGTCCGGTGCGGAACCGCGCCAGGGCTGGTGCCCCTCGTCGAAGGCGTCCTGCACGGCGACGACGTCGTCGATCCCGCCCTCGGGGCAGACGAAGCGCCGCTCGTCGGGCGCTCTGGCTTCGTCTGGCGCGCTGCGCGCCTGGGCACGCTCGCCTGGTCGGGCGTGCTGGCCGCGTCGGCGCTGGTCTCGCCAGCCGCCGTGTCCACCCGCGCCGCCGGGGCGCTGGTGGTGGACGTGTCCGACGGCGCCGATCCGCGGGTGTCGGCAGGTCCGTCGCCCGTGCCCCCCACAGGCGGCGAGCGCCGCCGCCCCCAGGAGGATCGGTAGGACCGACCGCCGGGTGATGCTGAGAAGTCCCTGCATGCTGATGCCCTCCGCCTAGGCCTACGTGTCCTACTGACGTCTCACGGGGCGAGTCGGAGGACACGGAGAGCGGTTTTCTTTCGTGTGCCTGTCGCTCCCCGTCGAGTTGGAACGGAGGACGTTAGGTCTGCCTATCATCCGGCGATGGCGCTCTATGGCGAGGTGATCGAAGTCGAGCGGCTCACGCCGCACATGGTCCGGGTCGTCCTCGGCGGCGACGGGCTGGCCGACTTCTCCCCCACCCCCTTCACCGACCAGTACGTCAACGCCCTGTTCCTGCCGCCCGGCGCGCCCTATGACGTGCCCTTCGATCCCGAGGTGGTGAAGGACGCCGCCCCCGAGCACCGGCCGCGGGGACGGCGGTACTCCATTCGGGCCTGGGACCCGGCGTCCGGCCGGCTCACCATCGACTTCGTGGTCCACGGCGACGTCGGCTTCGCCGGGCGGTGGGCATCGCACGCCAGGCCCGGGGACCGCCTCCAGATCGTCGGGCCCTCGGGCGGCTACGCGCCCGATCCCGACGCCGACTGGTACCTGATGGTCGGCGACGAGAGCGCGCTGCCCGCCATCGCCGCGTCGCTGGAACGGATCCCCGCGGGTCGCACGGTTCTCGCCGTCCTGGTCGTCGACGACGCCGAGAGCCGGCTGGACCTCGACTGCCCGGGCGAGCTCGCCATCACCTGGGTGCACCGCGATGACGACCCCGACGACCCCGACCACGTCGTCCGCGCGGTCGAGAAGCTCGCCTTCCCCGAAGGTCGTGTCCAGGTGTTCGTGCACGGGGAGGCGGGCGAGGTCCGGGCGGTTCGGCGCCACCTCATCACCGACCGCGGCGTGCCCAAGGAGGGGGCGTCGATGTCGCCCTACTGGCGACGCGACTACACCGACGAGCGTTGGCGCGAGGTCAAGCGGGCGTGGCTCGCGGAGACCGAGCAGGACGCATGAGCGTCACGCGACGGGGGTTCCTCGCCATGCTCGGCGCCGCCGGTGTCCTGGCCGCGTGCGGTGGCGACAGCGGCGTCGAGGCCGCCTCCTCCGAGGACGAGGGGTCGGCAGACGGCGCCGGCGAGACGCCGCCCGAGTCGGGTGGCGCCACTCCGACGGTCCTCGCCCTGGGCGAGGAGTACCTGCTCGCCGACCTGCTCGCCCTCGGCGTCCGGCCGATCGCGTCCACCGCCAACGTCGTGCTCGACGAAGGCTTCGCCGGACTGGACGACGTCGACACCGAGGGCATCGTCGCCCTGTCGTCGACCGAGCCGAACCTCGAGCACCTGGCCGGCTATCGCGCCGACGTCGTGGTGGCGAACACGTTCGTCGTCGACTACCTGGGCCGCGAGGTCCTGGAGGGCGTCGGCGGCGAGCTGGTGGTGGTGCCCGACGACCACGTCGAGCGCATCCTCGCTCTCGGCGACACGTTCGACCGCCGCGCCGAGGCCGAGGACCTGCTGGCCGACCTCGACCAGGCGATCGCCGCGGCCGCCACCGAGCTGAACGCGGATGGCAGGATCCTCTCGGTCGCCACCGTCTACCCGGGCTCGACGGTGGCGGCGTGGGTCGATGGCCCGATCGACGTGCCCGACACCCTGCTGGCGATGGGGTTCACGCTCCGGCCCGGGGCAGCGGACGTCGACGGCGAGGAGGGTGGACGGCTCTACCTGTCGAACGAGCAGCTCGGGCTGCTCGATGCCGACACCCTCGTCGCGCTCCAGTCCGACCTCGTCGCCGGCGAACCCGAGGCGCTCGACGACATCGCGGACGACCCGCTGTGGTCGGAGCTGCCCGCGGTCGTGGGCGGCAACGTGGTCACCATCGACCGCCTGGGCTATCCCGGCATCGCCGGCCGGCGCCGCCTGGTGGACGACCTCGTCGCCGGGCTGGGGTGATCGGGGAAGCTGCGGTTGGGGCCACCGGGTCCACCGAGCCGGTCCGGGGGAGCAGCCGCGGACGTGCCGAACCCCGAGGGCGCCGGATCAGTCGCAGCTCCAGGTCACGGCCGGCGGGCGGACACGGGCACACACCGGGTTGCCGCACGCGTCGGTGAGGCCGAGGCGGGCCACGAGGCGGCCCTCGCCCGCCGCCGCCCGAGCCAGGACATCGGGGTCGACGTCCGCCAGGTGGAGCTTGGCCCGGCGGAACATCGTGAACGCGCCCTCGCCGTCGACCGTCCCCCACGTCAGGTAGACGAACCTGTCGCCCCGGCGGCCCTGGGCGAACGGCCCGCCGACGTCGATCGCCCCGTCGGGCCCCGGGCGGGTGGTCAGCTCGAGCTCCCACGTGGCGAAGGGTGCGTCGCCGGGGACCAGCTCGACGGGGTCGCGCCCTCGCTGCACCCCGACGTGCACGTCGGCGTAGGCGTCGGGGGCGTCGGCGGGCGCGCACGACCGGCCCGGCAGGTCGTGTCCCTCGATGCGCACGAGCACCCGCCCATCATGACGGCTCGCGGTGGGGACCCGCCCCGGCGGCCGTCACCCGGACCGGGTCGTGTCCGGCTCGAGCCGCGCCGCGAGGTCGTCGTGGCCGTCGGCCCGGGCGACGTCGGCCGGGGTGCGGCCGTCGTCGGTCCGGCGAGCGGGGTCGGCGCCGGCCGCGAGGAGGAGCTCGGCCATGTGCCCATCGCCGCGGTGGGCGGCCTCGTGCAGCGCGGTGAACCCGCCGGACTGGGTGGCGTCGAGGTCGGCCCCGGCCGCCACGACGAGCGGCAGTCCGGCGCCCGTGGGGCTGGCGGCCGCGGCGTGGACCGCGGCGATGCCCATGGGATGGGTGGCGGCGGCGTCGAGGTCGGCGCCGGCCCGGACGAGCACCGCTGCGGCCGCGGCCTGGTCGAAGAACAGGGCGAGCTGGACCGGAGAGAAGCCGTCGGGTGACGCCTCGTCGGGCGCCACGCCGGTCGCCAGCAGCTGGCCGACCCGGCCGACGTCGCCCACCGCGGCGGCCTCGGCGAGGTCGAGCGGGCGGAGCTCGCGGATGGCGTCGACCACCGCGTCGAAGCCCCGGTAGCGAGCCAGGAGAAGCGCGCTGACCCCGGCGTCGTCGCACGCGTCGGCCTGGTCGGGATGAGCCCGGAGGGCGGCGATCGCCGCCGCAGGATCGCCCGCCACGATCGACTCGACCAGCGTCATGGACGCACCGTACCCACACGTCCGCCCCCGATCGGCCGGTTGGTTTGGCCGGGGACGCCCGGGGGGTCGATCATCGGGGGTCCGCCCGCGTCCCGGAGGCCGTCCCGTGTCGTCGTCGATCCGCCGCTTCAAGGTCGTCGCCATCGCCGAGGCCGTGTCGTACCTCGTCCTCCTCGGCGCGTCGGTGGCCAAGCACGTGTTCGACATGCCCGGGGCGGTCCCGATCATGGGCCCGATCCACGGGCTGATCTTCCTGACCTACCTCTGGCTCGCCCTGCTGGTGCGCGAGGAGCTGGGCTGGAACCTGACGACCACGTTCATGGTGATCGTGGCGGCCGTGATCCCGCTGGGCGGCATCTACGTCGAGCGTCGGGTGCTCGACGAACGGGCGCCGGTCGACGCCGCCGAGCCGACGCCCGTCCCCTGACCGCAGGCGTCAGCGGAACCGCCGCAGCCGCAGGCTGTTGGACACCACCAGCACGCTCGACGCGGCCATCGCCAGGCCGGCGACCATGGGGTTGAGCAGGCCCGCCACCGCCAGCGGGATCGCCGCCACGTTGTAGGCGAACGCCCAGAAGAGGTTGCCCTTGATCGTGCCGAGGGTGCGGCGGGCGAGGCGGATGGCGTCGGGCGCCCGCCCGAGGTCGCCGCTCACGAGCGTGAGGTCGGACGCCTCGATGGCGACGTCGGTGCCCGTGCCCATCGCCAGGCCCAGGTCGGCCTGGGCCAGCGCGGCGGCGTCGTTCACGCCGTCGCCGACCATGGCCACCACCCGGCCCTCGGCCTGGAGGCGCTCGACGACGGCCACCTTGTCGGCCGGCAGGACCTCGGCCTCGACCCGGTCGATCCCGACCTCGGCCGCCACCGTGCGCGCCGTGGTGGCGTTGTCGCCGGTCAGCAGGACGGGGTCGAGGCCCAGGTCGCGCAGGGCGTGGACGGCCGTCGCGCTGGTCGGCTTCACCTCGTCGGCCACCACGAACACCGCCCGGGCCGCGCCGTCCCAGCCGGCGAGGACCGCGGTGGCGCCACCGGCCTCGGCTTGCCGCCGGGCGGCGTCGAGGTCGTCGGGCACGGCCAGTCCGCGCTCGGCGAGCAGGGCGGGGCGGCCCGCCACGATCGTGCGACCCTCGACCTCGCCCTCGGCGCCCAGCCCGGCGTGGCTGCGGAAGGCGGCGACGGGCGGCAACTCGCCGACGCGGTCGGGCCGCGCCCGCGGCGATCGCCCGGGCGATCGGGTGCTCGGACGCCGCCTCGAGGCCCCCGACCAGGCGCAGCGCCTCGTCCACCGCCGTCTCGGCGCCGGTGGCCGCGTCGACCAGGCGCATGGTGCCCGTCGTGACCGTGCCGGTCTTGTCCAGCACCACGGTGTCGACCCGGCGGGTGGACTCGAGCACCTCGGGGCCCTTGATGAGGATGCCGAGCTGCGCACCCCGGCCCGTCCCCACCATGAGCGCGGTCGGGGTCGCCAGGCCGAGCGCGCAGGGGCAGGCGATGATCAGCACCGCCACCGCGGCGGCGAACGCCTCCGCGGCACCGTGGTCGGTGACGAGCCACCCCGCGAGGGTCGCGGCGGCGAGGGCGATCACGGCGGGCACGAACCACGCCGAGATGCGGTCGGCGAGCCGCTGCACGGGCGCCTTGCCCGTCTGCGCCCGCTCGACCAGGCGGCCGATGCGGGCCAACGCCGTGTCGGCGCCGACCCCGGTCGCCTCGACGACGAGACGCCCGCCGGCGTTCACCGTGGCCCCGACGACCGCGTCACCAGGACCGACCTCGACAGGCACGCTCTCGCCGGTGAGCAGCGACTGGTCGACCGCGGACGATCCGTCGACGACGACACCGTCGGTCGCCACCGTCTCGCCCGGGCGCACGACGAAGCGCATCCCGACCGCCAGCGCGTCGATGCCCACCCGCCGCTCGGTGCCGTCGGCGTCGAGCACGCTGACGTCCTTGGCCCCGAGGTCGAGCAGGGCCTCGATCGCCGCGCCGGCCTGGCGCTTGGCCCGGGCCTCGAAGTAGCGCCCGGCCAGCAGGAAGATCGGCACGCCTGCGGCGACCTCGAGGTAGATCTGCCCGGCGGCGTCGGCCGCCGACGCCGTCAGCATGAACCCGTCGGCCATGCCGATGTCGCCGGCGTCGCCCCAGAACAGGGCGTAGACCGACCACCCGTAGGCGGCGAGCACGCCCATCGAGACGAGCGTGTCCATGGTGGTGGCGCCGTGGCGCAGGTTGACGAACGCCGCTCGGTGGAACGGCCAGGCGCAGGCGATGGCGACCGGCGTCGCCAGGCCGAAGCTCAGCCACTGCCAGCCGTCGAACTTCAGCGCGGGGATCATCGACATGGCCAGGACCGGCACGCCGAGCAGCAGCGCGACGATCAGCCGTTCGCGCAGGTCGACCATCTCGGGCGAGTCGGCGACCCGACCCGATCGCCCGACGCCCACCGTCCGCCGATCGTCGCGCTCCCGGCCCGCGGCGGGCGGCGACGCGTCGGCTCGGGCCGGGCGGCTGTCGAGGCCGGGGCGTGCCGGGGCCGCGGATGGCCTCGAGTCCGCCGGGACGGAAGGTGTTGCCTCGGGCCGGCCGGCGGCCGGCGGGGCGGGCGCAGTGGTTGCGGTGGTTCCTGCGTCGGGCGGCGACGCCGGGGGCCGGGAGGGACGGCGGCCGGGTCCGCCGATCGACAGGCCCTCGACGCGGGTGGACGGGGCGCCGCCATCGGGCTCGGGATCGGGATCGGGCTCGGGGAGACCGGCAGCCGGTGCCGTGGCGCCCGGCCGGCTCCCCGGGCTCGGTCGACGACCCGGTAGCCCAGGCGCTCGACGGCCGTGACGAGGTCGGACTGGCTGGCCGTCGCCGGGTCGAAGTCGACGCTCGCCTTCTCGGTCACGTAGTTGACCGTGGCGTCGACGCCGTCGAGGCGGTTGAGCCCACGCTCGATGCGAGCCGCGCACGAGGCGCAGGTCATGCCGGTGATCGGCAGGTCGACGTGGTCGAGCGCGGGGTCGCGGCGTTCGGTGGTCGTCATGAGGCGGTTCGGGTGCGCAGCGGGGCAGCCGGGTCAGCTCTTGACGAGCCGGGCGATGGCCTCGGTGGCCTCGGTGACCTTGTCGGCGGCATCGGGGGCGCCCGACGCCACCGCGTCGGTGACGCAGTGGTGGAGGTGCTCGTCGAGCAGGCCGACGGCCACGCTCTGCAGGGCGCTGGTGACCGCCGAGATCTGGGTCAGGACATCGATGCAGTACGTGTCCTCGTCGACCAGGCGCTGCAGGCCGCGCACCTGGCCCTCGATGCGGCGCAGGCGCCGCATGTAGTCGTCCTTGGTCATGCTGTAACCGGGCACGTACATACCCTAGCGGGGTACCGGTACAGCCACACAAGAAGACGGGTGTCGGGCCCCGCACGGTGCTCGTAGGGTGGGGGCGTGCTCATCGGATCCCACGTACCCCCGTCCGACCCGCTCGGCACCGCCGCCGCCGAGGACGCCGACGTGATCCAGATCTTCCTCGGCGACCCGCAGGACTGGAAGAAGCCCAAGCCCCGCGACGACGCCGAGCAGCTGCGCGCCTCGTCGGTCCCGATCTACGTGCACGCCCCGTACATCGTGAACCTGGCCTCGCCGAACAACCGCATCCGCATCCCGTCGCGCAAGGTCCTCCAGCAGGCGTGCGACGCCGCCACCGACATCGGCGCCCGGGCGGTCATCGTCCACGGTGGCCACGTCACCAAGGACGACGACCCCGGCGCCGGGCTTCGAGCGCTGGCGCAAGGGCATCGACTCGATCGAGACCGAGATGCCGATCCTCCTCGAGAACACCGCCGGCGGCGACCACGCCATGGCCCGCCACTTCGACACGATCGGCCGGCTGTGGGACCACATCGGCGACACCGGCATCGGCTTCTGCCTCGACACGTGCCACGCCTGGGCGGCCGGCGAGGCCCTGGTCGACGCGGTCGAGCGCATCAAGGGCATCACGGGCCGCATCGACCTGGTCCACTGCAACGACTCGAAGGACGAGGCCGGCTCGGGCCGCGACCGCCACGCCAACCTCGGCACCGGATCGATCGATCCCGACCTGCTGGTGGCGGTCGTCGAGGCCGCGGGCGCGCCGGTCGATCTGCGAGACGGCCGACGAGGGCCGCAAGGACGACATCGCCTTCCTCAAGTCGCACGTCGGCGACTGACCCGCGGTACCGCCGCCGGGCGGGCCGTCGCGGGCCGACCGGTCCCGTCGCGCCCGCTCTCGTGGCGAGGCAATAGGTTCCGCCCGGGGGAGGATGAGGCACGAGGTTCCGGATCCGGAACCGATTGCCTCGACCTCGATCCGATGGAACCCATTGCCTCGCCTCGGGGTGAGCCGGCCGCGCCGGACGGCGTGAGCCGCTTGCGCCGAGCCGGCCGGTGCGAGACCGGACCGGGTCAGGCCAGGCCAGGCCGGACCTGGTCCCGTCGCGCCCCGGTCTCGTGGCGAGGCAATAGGTTCCACCCGGGGGAGGATGAGGCACGGGTTCCGCATCCGGAACCGATTGCCTCGACCTCGATCCGATGGAACCCATTGCCTCGCCACGGACTGCGCCGAGCAGCCGGTGACGGGGCCGGGGTGGGTCAGGCCAGGCCGAGGGGGGTGGCGTCGTCGACGCCGGGCGACGGGGCCGGGTCCGGCCAGGTCGCTGCGGACGAGCGTGCGGTACAGGTCGGCGTAGAGCCCGCCTGCGGCGAGCAGGTCGGCGTGCCGGCCACGCTCGACGATGCGCCCGCCGTCGAGCACCAGGATCTGGTCTGCGGTCGTGATCGTCGACAGGCGGTGGGCGATGACGACGCTCGTCCGGCCCGCCAGCGCCTCGGCCAGGGCACGCTGGATCGCCGCCTCGTTCTCGCTGTCGAGCTGGCTGGTCGCCTCGTCGAGGATCACGACCGTGGGGTCCTTGAGCAGCATGCGGGCGATGGCCAGGCGCTGCTTCTCGCCGCCCGACAGGCGGTAGCCCCGCTCGCCGACCAGCGTGTCGTAGCCGTCGGGCAGCGCGGCGATCACGTCGTGGATCTGGGCGGCCCGGGCCGCTGCCACCAGCTCGTCGTCGGTGGCGTCGGGCCGGGCGTAGCGGAGGTTGTTGCCGACGGTGTCGTGGAACAGGTGGGGGTCCTGCGTCACCGCGCCGATGGCGGCGTGCAGCGAGTCCTGCGTCAGGTCGCGCACGTCGTGTCCGTCGACCCGCACCGCGCCGGCCGTCACGTCGTAGAGCCGGGGCACCAGCATCGACAGCGTGGTCTTGCCGCCGCCCGACGGTCCGACCAGCGCCACGAGCTGCCCCGGCTCGACGACCGCGGACACCCCGTGGAGCACCTCCCGCTCGTGCCCGTCCGCGCCGTTGCGGCCCGCCTGCCCGTCCCCGTGACCGCCGTCCCGTCACCGCCGTCCCCGTGATCGCCGTCGCCGTCCACCGGCGAGGTCGGCGCCGCGCCGAACCCGACCGGGCGGGCCGTGACGATGGTCGGGTCGAGCTCGAGCGTGGGCACGACGACCTGATCGGGGTAGCTGAAGTGGACGTCGTCGAGCTCGATGCGACCGCGGGGCGCCACGAGGTCGTCGGCGCCCGGCCGGTCGACCAGGGGCAGCGGCGCGTCCAGCACCTCGAACACCCGCTCGAACGACACCATGGCCGTGAGCAGGTCGACGTGGGCGTTGCTCAGCGCGGTCAGCGGCCCGTAGAGGCGGGTGACGTAGGCCGCCAGCGCCACCAGGGTGCCGAGTGTCAGCGTGCCGTTGATGACCTGCAGCCCGCCGACCCAGTAGACCGCGGCGGTGCCGATGGCCCCGACGAGCCCGAGGGCGATGAAGAACGTGCGGCCGTAGAGCGCGGCCCGGATGCCGGTGCGGCGCACGCCGTCGGCCCGCTCGGCGAAGGACCGCTCCTCGTCCTCGGTGCGCCCGAACAGCTTGACGAGCAGGGCGCCCGACACGTTGAACCGCTCGGTCATCGTGGTGTTCATGGACGCGTTCAGGTCCATCTGCGTGCGGGTGACCGCTTGGAGGCGGCGCCCGACCCGCCGGGCGGGGACGATGAAGAGCGGCAGCACGACCAGCGACAACAGGGTCAGCTGCCACTCGAGGAAGGCCATGGCGATGAGCGTCGTGACCAGCGTGATGACGTTCGACGCCACCCCGCCGATCGTCGTCGTGAGCGCCCGCTGCGCCCCGATGACGTCGCTGTTGAGCCGGTTGGTCAGCGCCCCCGTCTGGGTGCGCGTGAAGAACGAGATGGGCATGCGCTGCACGTGCCCGAACACGGCCACCCGCAGGTCGTAGATCACGCCCTCGCCGATGCGCGACGACAGCCACCGCTCGACGATCGCCATGCCCGCGCTGCCCACCGCGGCGACGACGGCCACGGCGGCCAGCAGGTGGAGCTGCCCGCGCTCTCCCTGAGTTGATGCCCTGCGGGATGGCCTCGTCGATGATCTGGCGGAAGATCAGCGGCGGGACGAGCTGGATCAGGGCGATGGCGATGATGACGGCCAGGTAGCCGAGCAGCATCCAGCGGTAGGGCCGGGCGAAGCGGAGGACCCGGCGGATGACCTGTCGGTCGAACCTGGCGTCGCCGAGCTGGCTGCGGTCGGCCCCGAGCATGCCGGACGGACCCCCCATCCGCAGGGGACCTCCTCCAGCGACTCGTGAACCCATCGACATGGATCGGAGGGTAGGGCGAGGACGAGCGATTCCGTTCTGTCAGACCTCAGGTGCCACATTGCCCGTGACGTCTGACACAACGCTCGGGGTCAGCGGCGGTCGGCGAGGAAGGGGAGGGCCTTGCGGACCTCGGCCACCCGCTCGGCGGTCACGTCGGCCACCAGCAGCGCCTCGGTCCGCGACCCCGTGGCCAGGGCCTCGCCGAGGGGGTCGACGATGGCGCTGTCGCCCGCGTACTCGAGGACGTTGCCCGCCCCCGACCCGCCCGTGCCGACCCGGTTGCACGCCACCACGTAGGCCTGGTTCTCGATCGCCCGGGCCCGCAGCAGCGCCGACCAGTGGGCGCGCCGCGGCTCGGGCCAGTTCGCCACGCAGACGTAGCACGTCGGTCTGGGGCGCCACCGCCCACCACTCGTCGGCGAAGCGCAGGTCGTAGCAGACGAACAGGCTGAGCCGCAGGCCCTCGACCTCGACGGTGACCCGCTCGGCCCCGGCGTCGAACGAACGGTCCTCGCCGCCGTAGGCGAAGCGGTGGATCTTGCGGTACCGGTGCACCGTGCCGTCGGGCCCCGCCAGCACGAGCGTGTTGCGGGGACGGGCGGCGCCGTCCGCCACCTCGGGGCACGAGCCGCACACCCACACGCCGTGCGCCGCCGCCTGGTCGACCAGGAACTGGGACGAGGGGCCGCCCTCGGGCTCGGCGATGACGTCGGTGCGCATCGAGAACCCGGTCGAGAACGTCTCGCTGAGCACGACGAGCCGGGCGCCGGTGCCGGCGGCCGAGGCCACCATCGGGGCGAGGCGGGCGAAGTTGGCGTCCTTGTCCTCCCACACGATGTCGTGCTGCACGACCGCGACCTTCACGACACCCCCTTGCCGCCGAGCTTGGCCAGCCGGGCCGCCGCGTCCTCGAGCACCTCGGGACGCTTGGCGAACGAGAAGCGGACGAGGTGCCGCCCGGTGGCCGGATCGGCGTAGAAGACCTGGTTGGGCACCGCCACGACACCGCAGTCGTGCGGCAGCGAGCGGCACAAGGCCATGCCGTCGCCGTCGGGGCGCAGGGGCCGGATGTCGACCGTGACGAAGTAGGTGCCCTGCGGGCGGAACACCGTGAACCCGGCGTCCTCGAGCCCGGCGCACAGGACGTCGCGTTGCGCCGCAAGCTGGGCCGCCAGGCCCGTGAAGAAGGCGTCGGGCAGCGCCAGGCCGGCGGCGATGGCGGGCTGGAACGGCCCGGCGTTCACGTAGGTGAGGAACTGCTTGGCCGTCGTGACCGCCGTGACCAGCTCGGCCGGGCCGCACACCCAGCCCACCTTCCACCCGGTGGTGTTGAACGTCTTGCCGCCCGACGAGATCGTCAGCGTGCGCTCTCGCATGCCGGGGAGCGTGGCGAGCGGGACGTGGGCGGTGCCGTCGTAGGTCAGGTGCTCGTAGACCTCGTCGGTGACCACGATCAGGTCGTGCTCGCAGGCGACCGCGGCGATCGCCGCCAGCTCGTCGGGCGTGAGCACCGTGCCGGTCGGGTTGTGCGGCGAGTTGACCAGCAGCATCCGGGTCCGGGGCGTGACGGCGGCCCGCAGGGCGTCGACGTCGAGGCGGTAGTCGGGCGGGCGCAGCGTGACGAACACCGGCGTGGCCCCGGCCATGGCGATCGACGCCTGGTAGCTGTCGTAGGTCGGCTCGAGCACGACGACCTCGTCGCCGGTCTCGCACAGCGCCAGGCAGGCGGCGGCGATCGGCCTCGGTGGCGCCGGCGGTGACGAGGACCTCGGTGTCGGGGTCGTGGGCCAGCCCGTACCAGCGCTGCTGGTGGGCGACGATCGCCTGGCGCAGCTCGGGGACGCCGCGACCCGGTGGGTACTGGTTGCGCCCGCCGCGGATGGCGTCGACGGCGGCGTCGAGCACCTCGGGCGGACCGTCGGTGTCGGGGAAGCCCTGGCCGAGGTTGATGGCGCCGGTGGCGACGGCCAACGCCGACATCTCGGCGAAGATCGTGGTGCCGAACCCCTGGAGGCGGCTGGTCAGGTACGGGACGCGGTCGGCCATGACCCGCCGAGCGTAGGGCAGCGCGGTGACCCGGCTCGGGCCGGACGGGGGCGGCGACCTCGACAGGCGGGCCGGCCCGACCCCCACGTAGCCTGACGTCCATGTCATTCGACCAGCGGATCGACGACGTCGCCGGGCTGCGCCTCTTGTACGCGGATCCCCACCCCTCGGTGAAGGCCAAGGCCATCGACCACATCGACGACGGGGCCCGCGCCTTCCTGGCCCGCTCGCCGTTCGCGGTGCTGGCGACGTCGGGGCCGCACGGAGGCGACGCGTCGCCCCGTGGTGGGCCCCCGGGCTTCGCCGCGGTGCTCGACGACCGACGCCTGGCGTTGGGTGACCTCGCCGGCAACCGGCGGCTCGACAGCTTCGAGAACGTCCTGGCCAACCCGCAGGTCGGACTGATCTTCCTGATCCCGGGGATGAGCGAGACCCTGCGCATCAACGGGCGGGCGTCGCTGACCGTCGATCCCGCGGTCCTGGACGCCTGCGCCTATGACGGCACCCAGCCCAAGGTGGCGCTGGGTGTCGAGGTCGACGAGGTGTACCTCCACTGCGCCAAGGCGTTCCGCCGCTCGGGCCTGTGGGATCCCACGTCGTGGCCGGCGGAGGACGACCGCCCCCGGGCGGCCGACATCTGGAAGGGCCACCTCGACCTCGACGTCCCCGCCGACGCCCTCGAGGCCGACCTCGAGGCCGGCTACGCGGTGACGATGTGGCAGCCCGGCGGCGAGGACGTCCCGGCCCGCTAGACCCGAGCGCGATCCCGCGTTCGCGACCGGCGTGCCGTCAGCCCGGCTCGGCGTCCGCCGCACAGCAGACCTCGAGCTCCATCCCGTCGGGATCGCGGAAGAACAGGGACCACTCGTGGCCGAGCTGCTGGATCTCGCCCACCTCCTGGGCCCCGGCGGCGACCAGGCGGTCCTTCACCGCCTCGAGCGTGGCCCGCGAGTCGACCGCGAGCGCGTAGTGGTCGATGGCGCCCCGGCCGCCCTGCCGGCGCCGCTCGCCGATGATGTCCTCGGCGGGAACCTCGAACACGTTCAGGGCGGCCCCACCGCCGAGGTCGATCACCTTCATCCACGGGTGGTCGTCACGCTTGGCGACCTCGAAGGTCACGGTCGCGCCGAAGGCGTGCTCGTAGAAGCCGACGGTCAGGTCCATGTCGGTCGTGAGGGTGGCCACGTGGTTGAAGCCGGTCGTGAGGGTCATGGAGCGACCTTTCTGACGGGGTGCCGGAGCGATAGGCCTACCAGCGCAGCGCGCCGACGACGAGCGCGTACCCGGGGCTGGGAGACCTGACGGAGCGTCAGATATCGTCACGGTCGTGGACCTGCGGGAGAGCGCAGAGGACCGGGCGTTCCGCGACGAGGTGCGCACCTTCCTCGAGGACGCGCCTGAACGGCGACTTCGCCGCCGTGCGGGGGCGGGGCGGGCCCGGCGACGAGCACGCCCTGTTCGACGAGCGCCTGGCCTGGGAGCGCCACCTCGGCGCCCACGGCTGGACCTGCGTCGGCTGGCCGAAGGAGCACGGCGGCCGCGGCCTGTCGCTGCGCCAGCAGGTCATCTTCTACGAGGAGTACGCCCGGGCGCAGGGCCCCGGTCGCCTCGGCCACATCGGCGAGGGCCTGCTCGGCCCGACGGTCATCGCGTTCGGCACGCCCGAGCAGCAGCAGCGCTTCCTGCCCGCCGATCGTGGCGGGCGACGAGCTGTGGTGCCAGGGCTACTCCGAGCCCAACGCCGGCGTCCGACCTGGCCAACGTCGCGACCCGGGCCGAGCTCGACGGCGCACCGGCGAGTGGGTCATCACGGCCAGAAGGTGTGGACGTCGCTGGCGCACTGGGCCGACTGGTGCTTCGTGCTCGCCCGCACCGACCGCCGGCCGACCCGGCCGCAAGCACGGCGGCCTCTCGTACCTGCTCGTGCCGATGCGCCAGGACGGCATCGAGATCCGCCCGATCGTGCAGATCACCGGCGACATCGCGAGTTCAACGAGGTGTTCTTCGACGGCGCCCGCACCGACGCGGCCAACGTCGTCGGCGGCGAGGGCAACGGCTGGAAGGTGGCGATGGGCACGCTCGCGTTCGAGCGGGGCGCGTCGACGCTCGGCCAGCAGCTCGACTTCCGCAACGAGCTCGACGCCATCACCGAGCTCGCCCGCACGACCGGCGCGGCCGACGACCCGGTGATGCGCCAGCGGCTGGCCGACGCCTGGATCGGGCTCGAGATCATGCGGCTCAACGCGCTGCGCACGCTGTCGGGCACCGAGAACGGCGACGCTCGGCCGCGAGGCGATGATCGCCAAGCTCTACTGGGCCACGTTGCACCGCGGCCTCGGCGAGCTGGCCATGGACGTGCTCGGCGCCGACGCCGTGACCTGGCGACGAGCACGACGCCGCGCGCTACGAGCTCGACCGCGCTGCAGCGCCTGTTCCTCTTCAGCCGGGCCGACACGATCTACGGCGGGTCGAACGAGATCCAGCGCAACATCATCGGCGAGCGGGCCCTCGGCCTGCCCAAGGAGCCGCCAGCCGTGACCGACGCCTCCCGTGCCCACCGAGCCCGCGGGCCACGGCCTGCTCGACCGGCAAGGTCGTCCTCGTCACCGCGGCCGCCGGCACCGGCATCGGCTCGGCCGTCGCCCGCCGCGCTGCTCGAGGAGGGGGCGACGCGTCGTGATCAGCGACGCCCACGAGCGCCGGCTCGGCGAGACCGCCGACGCAGCTCGAGCCGAGCGACGGCCGGCACGCCGCCCGCTGCGCCGTCGCGTGCGACGTCACCGACGAGGACCAGGTGCAGGCCCTGTTCGCCGCGCGCCGTCGACGCGCACGGCCGGCTCGACGTCGTCGTCAACAACGCCGGCCTCGGCGGCACCGCCGACCTCGTCGACATGACCGACGAGCAGTGGGCCAAGGTCCTCGACGTCACGCTCACCGGCACGTTCCGCTGCACGCGGGCGGCGCTGCGCACCATGGACGCGCAGGGCGCGGGCGTGATCGTCAACAACGCCTCGGTGCTCGGCTGGCGGGCCCAGGCCGGCCAGGCCCACTACGCGGCGGCCAAGGCCGGCGTCATGGCGCTCACCCGCTGCGCGGCGATCGAGGCGGCGCCGTTCGGCGTGCGGGTCAACGCGGTGGCGCCGAGCCTGGCCATGCACCCGTTCCTGGCCAAGGTCACGACCGACGAGCTGCTCGACGAGCTGACGCGAGCGCGAGGCGTTCGGCCGCGCCGCCGAGCCGTGGGAGGTCGCCAACGTGATCGTCTTCCTCGCCAGCGACTACTCGACCTACATGACCGGCGAGGTCGTGACCGTCAGCTCGCCAGCACCCGTAGACCGTTCTGTCAGACCTCACCCGTCACATCGACGCTCACGTCTGACAGAACGGGAGAGAGACCCGGAGAACCCATGGCGCAGACCGTGTTCGAGTCGCTCGACGAGGTGCGGGCCGCGGTCGGGACGCACGCTCGGCACGAGCGACTGGTTCGAGGTCACCCAGGAGCGGGTGAACCGGTTCGCCGACGCCACCGGCGACCACCAGTGGATCCACGTCGACGTCGAGCGGGCGACGCGGGAGAGCCCGTTCGGCGGCCCGATCGCCCACGGCTACCTCACGCTGTCGCTGACCAACCTCGTTCCTGCCGCAGGTCGTCGAGGTGCGGGGGGTCTCGCTCGGGCGTCAACTACGGCACCGGCAAGGTGCGGTTCCCGTCGCCCGGTGCCGGTGGGCAGCCGCGTGCGGGGCGCCGCCGAGCTGACCGCGTGCGACGACATCGCCGGCGGCATCCAGACGACGATCGTCATCACGATCGAGGTGGAGGGCGGCACCAAGCCCGCCTGCGTCGTCGAGTCGCTCAGCCGCTGGCTGGCCTGACCGTGCCCGGCCACGGCGTCGGCGACACCGACACGATCACCGAGCCCTCGGGGTCACACCGACACGATCACCGAGCTGCCGTGGCCGAACAGGCCCTGGTTGGCGGTGATGCCGACCGTGGCGCCCTCGACCTGCCGGCCCTCGGCCCGCCCCCGCAGCTGCCAGGCGACCTCGCAGACCTGCGCCAGCGCCTGGGCGGGGACGGCCTCGCCGAAGCAGGCCAGCCCGCCCGACGGGTTGACCGGCACCCGGCCGCCGATGGTCGTGTCGCCGGCGCGGACGCAGCTGCTCGGCGTCGCCGGGCTTGCAGAGGCCGATGTTCTCGTACCAGTCGAGCTCGAGCGCGGTCGACAGGTCGTAGACCTCGGCGAGCGACACGTCCTCGGGCCCGAGCCCGGCCTCCTCGTAGGCGGCGTGGGCGATCGAGTCGCGGAACGTCAGGTCGGCGGCCGCCACCGCGGCCGTCGAGTCGGTGGCGAAGTTCGGCATCTCGATGACCGTGTTCGGGAACGTCGGCGCCACGGTGGCCACGGCCCGCAGGCGGAGGGCGTCGAGCCCCCGTGTCCGCGGCGAACTCGGACGACGTCAGCACCACCGCGGCGCCGCCGTCGGACGTGGCGCAGATGTCGAGCAGGTGCAGCGGGTCGGCCACCACGGGCGACGCCAGCACCTCGTCCAGCGCCACCTCCTTGCGGTAGCGGGCGTTGGGGTTGGCGAGGCCGTGGCGGGCGTTCTTGACCTTGACCGCGGCGAAGTCCTCGACCGTGGCGCCGTACAGGTCCATGCGCCGGCGGGCGTAGAGGGCGAAGTAGGCCGGGTTGGTCATGCCGAGCAGGCGGAAGCGCAGCCAGTCGGGGTCGTCCCACCGCTCGCCGGCGTTGGGGGCGAGGAAGCCCTTGGGCGTCGTGTCGGCGCCGACCACGAGGGCGACGTCGCACATGCCGGCCAGGATGCGGGCGCGGGCCGTGTCGAGCGCCTGGGCGCCCGGTGGCGCAGGCGGCGTAGGCGGTGGCGACGCGGGCGCCGTTCCAGCCGAGGGCCTGGGCGAACGTGGCGCCCGGCGACGTAGCCGGCGTAGCCGTTGCGCACGGTCTCGCCGCCGACGACGAGCTGCACGTCGGACCAGTCGAGCCCGGCGTCGGCGAGGGCGGCGCGGGCCGCGTGCACGCCGTAGGTCTGGAAGGGCCGGCCCCACTTGCCCCAGGGGTGCATGCCCACCCCGACGATGGCGACGTCGTTGCTCACTCCGCCTGCCTCCCCGGTCGGCTTCCAGCGCCAGATCGTGCGGTCGACGCCGTCGTCGTCGGTGTAGAGCGGTCTCGACCACCAGCTCGACCGGCGCCCCGACCGTCAGGTCGTCGACGCCGTAGCCCGCGGCCACCTGGCCGAGCACGACGAGGCCCTCCGCCTCGAGCTCGACCGCGGCCAGCGCGAACGGCTCGTACGGGTCGGTCGGCGGGGACGTACGGGGGCGGCGGCTGGTAGCGGGCGTCGGTGTAGGACCACACGCGCCCGCGTCCGCGACAGCTCGACCTCGTCGAACGTCGTCGCCGACGCACCCGGGGTTGCGGCAGAACGCCTCCTCCCTGGGGAAGAAGACGGTGGCGCACGTCGTGCACCGGCTGCCGAGCAGCGCGGGCGGCCCCTCGGTCGTGAACCAGCCCTCGACGGCAGGGGTGGCGGTCGCACTCGACATGGTCATCCTTCCGAGTGGGGACGTGCCTGACACGTTCCTGACACGATCGTCCGGCGTTTCCTGACACACCGTCAGAGGTTGCGTCGAGTGTGGCACAGGCACGAGTTTGGGGGCGAGTTGCGGGCCGTGGTAGGCAAGCAGATCGCAAGGCCCCGAAGCCGGGGTTTTGAATGAGCCAAACCCTGTATGCAGCACACCGAGTTCACCCGCACCGAACGCGAAGCCCTCAAGGCCATCTACCGCTTCACGCGGGATGGCTCCGAGGCGCACACGGGCACGCTCGCGGACCGGCTCGGCCTGTCGCCCGGCACGGTGACCACGCTGGTCAAGCGGCTGGCCGACCGCGGGCCTGGTCGACCACCGGCCCTACCAGGGCGTCGACGTTCACCGACGCCGGCCGCCAGCGCCGCGGTCGCCGCCATCCGCCGCCACCGCATCGTCGAGCGCTTCCTCGCCGACATGCTCGGCTACGCCTGGAACGAGGCCGACGAGCTGGCCGTGTCGTTCGAGCACGACCTGCCCGACGAGGTCACCGAGCGCCTCTACGTGGCGCTGCACCGGCCCGACACCTGCCCGCACGGCTTCCCGATCCCGCGGGCCGAGGCCGCACGACGTGCCCAACACGCCCGAGCTGTACGACCTCGAGCCCGGCGACGTCGCCGAGGTGGCGGTGTCGGGCTCGACCGACGCCGAGATCCTGTCGTTCCTCGGCACGCTCGGCGTCGTGCCCGGCGTCGAGGTCGCGGTCGTCGAGAAGCACCCGTTCGACGGGCCGCTCGTCGTCCGCATCGACGGCCAGACCCGCACCATCGGCCAGCGCGTGGCCCGCCAGGTCTACGTGACCCGCACCCTCCGCACCGACGCCGCGTCGAACGGCGAACCCGTCGCCACCGTCGGCGAGCCCGTCGCGGCCGGCACATCCGAGTCAACCGAGTAACCAACTCCACTAGGGGGAGACGCAACGATGCAGCTCTTCGCCGCCGAAGGCGGCTGGCAGGAATTCACCCTCGCAGGGGGTGAATGGTTCGTCCTGATCGGCTCGGCGCTCACCGCGCTGCTGGCCATCGCCGTCGGGCTTCATCCTCATGAAGGGCGTGCTCGCCGCCGACCAGGGCACACCCAAGATGATCGAGATCGCCAAGGCGATCCAGGAAGGCGCGCTCGCCTACCTGAAGCGGCAGTTCCGCACGATCGGCTTCATCCTCATCCCGCTGGCGCTCATCGTGTTCGTCACGTCGGTGGCGGTCGAGAAGCCGGGCGGCGATCGAGGCGCTGTCGTTCTTCGCAGTCGGGCTCGTTCCGCACGCTGGCGTTCGTCGCCGGCTGCCTCCTGTCGGGCCTCACCGGCTTCATCGGCATGAGCCTGGCCGTGCGCGGGAACGTCCGCACCGCGGCCGCGGCCCGCGAGGGTCAGATGGCGCCCGCGCTGCAGGTGGCGTTCCGCACCGGCGGCGTCTGCGGCATGTTCTGCGTGGGCCTGGGCCTCATCGGCGCCACGCTCATCATGATGGTGTTCCAGAACACCAGCTCGGCGATCCTCATCGGGTTCGGGTTCGGCGGCTCGCTGCTGGCCCTGTTCCTGCGGGTCGGCGGCGGCATCTTCACCAAGGCCGCCGACGTCGGCGCCGACCTCGTCGGCAAGGTCGAGGCGGGCATCCCCGAGGACGACCCCCGCAACCCCGCCACCATCGCCGACAACGTCGGCGACAACGTGGGCGACTGCGCCGGCATGGCCTCCGACCTGTTCGAGTCGTACGAGGTCACCCTCGTCGCCTCGATCATCCTCGGCGTCCCCGCCTTCCAGCGCATCTTCCCCGACAACCCCGAGCTGTGGGCCGTCGGCGCCCTCTTCCCGCTGGCCGCCCGTGCGGTCGGCGTGCTGGCCTCGATCGTCGGCGTGTTCATGGTGCGGGCCCGCGAGGACGAGAAGTCGGCCATGGCCCCGATCAACCGGGGCTTCCTCACCGCCGGCGTCCTCACCGTGATCGGCACGCTGGTCACCGCCCTCGTCTACGTCGGCAACCCCGAGGGCGAGATCACCAACGTCGGCTGGCGCATGTTCGGCGCGGTGCGTGATCGGCCTGATGCTGGCGCAGGTCGTCAGCCGCATCACCGAGTACTTCACCTCGACCGAGACCGCGCCGGTGCGCGAGATCGCCGACGCCGCCGAGACCGGCCCCGCCACCACCGTGCTGGCCGGCACCTCGTCGGGCCTCGAGTCGTCGGTGTGGGCCGTCATCGCCATCGCCGTCGCCCTCGGCGCCGCCATCGGGCTCGGCGGCGGCGACACGCAGTTCACGCTGTACCTCGTCGCCCTCACCGGCATGGGCATGCTCGCCACCACCGGCGTCGTCGTGTCCGAGGACACGTTCGGCCCCGTGGCCGACAACGCCGCCGGCATCGCCGAGATGACCGGCGAGTTCCACGGCGAGGCCGAGCGGGTCATGGTCAGCCTCGACGCCGTGGGCAACACCACCAAGGCCGTCACCAAGGGCTTCGCCATCGGCTCGGCGGTCATCGCCGCGGTGGCGCTGTTCGCCAGCTTCATCGAGATCTCGGGCACCGAGGTGCTCGCGGCCGACACGGTCGAGGCGCTCAAGGACACGTCGGGCGGCATCTTCAGCGCCATCCCGATCAACGTGGCCGACCCCAAGGTGTTCATCGGTCTGCTGATCGGCGGCGCCGTGCCGTTCCTGTTCTCGTCGCTGGCCATCCGCGCCGTGGAGCCGCACGGCCGGCGTCGTGGTGCAGGAGGTCCGCAACCAGTTCGCGGACGGCAAGATCATGTCGGGCGAGAAGCGGCCCGACTACGCCCCGGTCATCGACATCTGCACCCGGGCCTCGCTCCGCGAGCTCGCCACCCCGGCCCTGCTGGCCGTGCTCACGCCGGTCATCATCGGCTTCGGCATCGGCTACACGGCGCTGGGCGGCTTCCTGGCGGCGGTCATCCTCGTGGGCCAGCTCATGGCCAACTACCTGTCCAACGCGGGCGGGGCGTGGGACAACGCCAAGAAGTACATCGAGGACGGCCACCACGGCGGCAAGGGCTCCGACGCCCACATGGCCGCGGTGATCGGCGACACGGTCGGCGACCCGTTCAAGGACACCGCCGGCCCGGCGCTCAACCCGCTCATCAAGGTGATGAACCTGGTGTCGCTGCTGATCCTGCCGGCGATCATCAGCCTGTCGACGGTGATCGAGACCAACATCCTCAACTCGACGCCCGAGACCGGCGGCTACGTCGTGGCCGCCATCGCCCTCGTCGTGCTGCTGGGGGCCATCGCCTTCTCGAAGCGCGAGGGTGCCGGCATCGCCGACGCCGGCAGCGGCAGCGCCGGCGGCACGCAGAACGGCCAGGGGCCGACCGAGGTCGCCGAGGCGGCGACCGCTCCGGTCAGCTGAGGGCCGTCGGCCCGACCTGACGTCATCCTGCGGGAGCGGGGGCCTCGGCCCCCGCTCTCGTCGCGTCCGGCGTGGACCGGCCGAATCGTCGCGTTCACCTTTCGTCCACCTCGCGTTCGCTTTGTGGGACGATGCGTCCCGTCGGGCGAGACAAGGGGAGACATCCATGGCGCACACCGCACCGAGCACTGACGGATCCGGCGGCACGCGGCTCGATCGCCGACGCTTCCTCGCTGCGCTCGGCGGCCGCCGCGGGCGGCGCGGCGCTGGCCGGACCCTTCGCCGGATTCCTCGCCGCACCGGCCGGAGCGGCGCCGTCGGTCGCGCTGGGCCCGGTGCCCGACCTGCGCGACGGCATCGTGCGCCTGCACCTGCCCAGCGGGTTCCAGTACCGGTCGTTCCACGACACCGAGCAGCCCGTCACGCTCGACGACGGCACCGTGCTGCCCGGCCGCCACGACGGCATGGCCGCCTTCCGGGGCCGCCACGGGCAACGTGGTGCTCGTCCGCAACCACGAGGTGAACAACCCGGTGCCCGGCGTTCGGCGACGCCGTCCAAGGCCTACGACCCGATGGCCGGCGGCGGCACGACCACGATCGAGGTCACCCGGTACGGCGAGGTCGTCCACTCCTTCACCAGCCTCAACGGCACGCAGATGAACTGCTCGGGCGGTCCGATGCCCTGGGACAGCTGGGTGACGCTGCGAGGAGACGATCAACGGGCCCGACGTCGGCCCCGACTTCACCGGCGTGTCCAACGTCCCGCTCACCCAGCGCCACGGGTTCCTGTTCGAGGTCCCCTCCGACGGCGAGTCGACCCGCGAGCCGATCACCGCGGCCGGCCGCTTCGCCCACGAGGCCGTGGCCTTCGACCCGCTCCGTGGCGCCCTCTACATGACCGAGGACAACTTCGGCTTCCCGTCGGGGCTCTACCGCTACCTGCCCGACGAGCACCCGCTGTGGCGTCGACGGATCGGCAACCGCGGCCGGCTGCAGATGCTGGCCGTCCGCGGCACGTCGCAGGCCGACCTCGCCGCGACGCAGCCCGAGGGCGCGACCTACCGCGTCACCTGGGTCGACATCGACGACCCCGACCCCACCTTCCCCCACACGCCCGGGCAGACCGGCGCCCACGTCGAACAACGACGCCATCAGCTACGTCGGCAACCAGGGCCGCGCCCAGGGGGCGGCCTGGTTCTCGCGCCTCGAGGGCTGCGTGTACGACCGCGGCATCATCTACTTCTGCTCGACCCAGGGCGGCGGCCCGGCCGAGCCGGGCCCCAGCGACACCGTGCAGGGCTTCGGCAACGGCTTCGGGCAGGTGTGGGCCTACGACACGTTCTCGTCGCGGCTGCGCCTCGTCTACCAGTCGCCCGGTCCCGAGGTGCTCGACTTCCCCGACAACGTCACGACCAGCCACCGCGGCACGCTCGTGCTCTGCGAGGACAGCACCGGCGACAACTTCCTCCGGGGCCTGACCCCCAGCGGCGAGCTGTTCGACATCGCCCTCAACCGGCTGGTGAGCAGCACCGGCACGCCCCGCTTCGGCGACGAGTTCGCGGGGTCGACGTTCAGCCCCGACGGCCGCACCTTGTTCGTCAACATCCAGGCCAGCCGGGGCATGACGTTCGCCATCTGGGGCCCCTGGGGTCGCATCGGCGTCTGAGCGCGGCTTTCCCCCGCGGTTCTGCACGCCCGGGTGCGCAGGACCGCGGGGAAATCGCGGGACGGCTACTCGTCGTCGTCGGGGTCGGCCGCGTGGGCGTCGTGGCGCCAGTAGGCGACCAGCGACACCTGCGCCCGGTCGAGCCCGACCTCTCGGCGCACGTACTTGCGCACCGCGGTCATCGTCCGGCTCTCGCCGCCGCCCCACACGTACGGCGTGCCGCCCGGCCACGGCATGGCCCGCACGGCGTCGGCGAGCAGCGTGGTGGTCCCGACCGGCGCCCCGTCGCGGTGCAGCCAGGTGACCTCGTACGAGGACGACGCCGGCAGGTCGTGGTGCTCGGACGCGTCCTCCACCTCGGCGAACACCCGGGCCGTCGTCCCCTCGGGGAGCGACTCGAGGATGGCCGCCACCGCCGGCAGCCCCGTCTCGTCGGCCACCAGCAGGTACCAGTCGGTGCCCGCCGGTGGCGCGTAGGCGGTGCGCGGCCCCCACAGGGCGACGGGGTCGCCCGGTCGGGCCCGCTCGGCCCAGGCCGACGCCGGGCCGGTGTCCCCGTGCAGCACGCACAGGATGTCGAGCTCCTGGGCGTCGGGGCGCCAGCGGCGCAGCGTGTAGTAGGCCCCGACCGGTCGCTCGGCCTCGGGCATCTCCTCGTAGCCCGACCACGTGAAGCCCTGGTCGATCGTCAGCTCGGTGCGGCCCTCGGGCGGGAGCAGCAGGTAGAGGAACGTGTCGGGGCCCGCGGGGGTGAACGTGGCCAGGTCGCCGCCACCGAAGGTGATCTGGCGGAGGTGGGGGTGGATGTCCTCGACCGCGACGACGTGGGTGAGGAAGGTGCGGATCGCCGTGAGCTCGCGCATGACGATCTCGGCGCTGGTCGCGCCCGGCTCGCCCGACCGCGCCCGGGCGGTGGTGACCAGCGCGAACAGCTCGGTGGTGAGCTGGGTCGCCTCGGTGAGCTCGTTGGCGAAGCCGAGGCGGTGGGCGTGGTCGCCGGCGGGATCGGTCACCACCAGGTCGGCGCCGCGGCGATCGACGGTCGTGACCCGGGCGGCGGTGGCGTCGGGGCGCTCGCACAGGATGCGCCCGATGAACAGGACCGAGTCCTCGTACTCGGTGTTGAGGTGACCGAGGAGGTCGGGGGCCAGCTCGTCGAGGGCCGCCAGGACGCGGGCGTCGGCGTCGGCATCGGTGCGGTCCGCGTCGGAAGCGGGGGCGGTCGTGTCGGTCATGCGGGGGCGTCCTCGCTCGGTGTCGTCGACCGGGGGCTGCCGGTCGGTCGAACAGTGAGTTAGGACAACCTAACATCCGGTGATCCGGCCCCGTCCACCGCCCCGGCGGTCGTGCGAGCCGAGAACGCATCCGCGCCCCCAGAGGCGGACGCGCCGCAACTACCGTGCGCTCTCGAATGGAGATCAGCTCCGGGCGATCATCTGCGCTGCGCCTGCTCGTCCGCGCCGGCGGTGTCGGCACGGCCGGCCTGCTGCTTCTCGCCGGGTGCGGGGACGACGACAGCGGAGGCGGCTCGAGCGCCGACGGCGGTCGCCCGGACGGCGAGGACGCCGGTCCGGCCGACACCGGCGGCGCAGACGACGACTGGCCGGCGGCCGACGGCGTCACCGTCGACGCCACCGCCGCCCGTGGCGACGGGCAGGTCGACCTCACGGTCACCGTCACCAACACGGGTGGCGCCACCGTCGCGGTGCCCGACCCGGCCACCACGCCCGATCGGGTCGGCGAGGCGCCCGACGGCACCGTCCGCGTGAGCTTCCTCGGTGTCGAGGCCGAGCCCGACGAGGGGGACGCGGCGCCGACCGGAGAGGGCGTCCTCATCGCTCCGGGCCGCAGCCACCAGGCCACGACAGGAGCGCTCGGCGACGACGAGGTCCCCGCCACCCTCGACGTCTGCGTCGAGGTGGTCATCGACGTCTCGGCGGCCGACGTCGGCGACGACGGGCGGGTCACGTTGCCGGCCCGGCCCGACGGCGAGGCCCCGACCGTGGCGTGCTCGGGACCGGTTCCCGTCGCGTAGGGCCCACGCCGGACGGCAATTCCTTGACTTAGAGCGCGCTCGAACCCCTACCGTCGTGGGCGTGAGCGCCGCCACCACCATCGATGCCGAGCCGATCGCCCCGGTCGCACCCGTCGCCACCGAGGATGCCGAGGACCTGGCCCTCAGCATCGCCGAGGTGGCCGAGCGCACCGGCGTCACCGCGCACACGCTGCGGTACTACGAGCGCATCGGGCTGGTGTCGGTGCCCCGTGACCCGGCCGGCCACCGTCTCTACAGCCAGGACGAGCTGAACCGCGTCGTGTTCGTCACCCGGCTGCGCCAGACGGCGATGCCCATCCGCGACATCCAGACCTACTTCCGCCTCGTGGCCGAGGGGCCCGGCAACGAGGACCAGCGGCTCGCCCTGCTCGAGCGCCACCGCGACCAGGTCAAGGCCCACATCAACGAGCTCGAGGCGGCGCTCGGCGTCGTCGAGTACAAGATCGCCACCTACGGGGGCAACTGCCTCCCGTGAGCCCGGCCGGCGTCCTCCCCGTGCGCCGGCCGATCCCCGCCCGCCGATCCGGAAGGAACCCACGATGACCCTCCCCACGCGCGCCCTCGGGCAGACCGGCCCGACAGTCTCGGCCCAGGGCCTCGGCTGCATGGGCATGAGCTTCGCCTACGGCGCTCCCGACGCCGACGAGTCGGTGGCCACCATCGCCCGGGCCCTCGAGCTCGGCGTCACCTTCTTCGACACCGCCGACATGTACGGCTTCGGCCACAACGAGGAGCTGGTCGGCAAGGCGCTCGCCCCGCACCGCGACGAGGTCGTGATCGCCACGAAGTTCGGCATCCACCTCGACGCCGACGCGCCGGGTGGGCGCGGCGTCCGGGGTGACGCCGCCTACGTGCACCAGGCGTGCGACGCGTCGCTCGGCCGGCTCGGCACCGACCACATCGACCTCTACTACCAGCACCGGCCCGACGTCACCGTGCCCATCGAGGAGACCGTGGGCGCCATGGCCGAGCTGGTCGAGGCGGGCAAGGTGCGCCACCTCGGGCTGAGCGAGGCGTCGGCCGACACGATCCGGCGGGCCGCCGCGGTGCACCCGATCGCCGCCCTCCAGAGCGAGTGGTCGATCTTCAGCCGCGACATCGAGGCCGAGGTCGTCCCGGCGTGCCGCGAGCACGGCGTCGGCGTCGTCCCGTACAGCCCGCTCGGGCGCGGGATGCTCACGGGGAAGGTGGGCAGCCTCGACGAGCTGTCCGACGACGACTTCCGCCGCACGGTGCCCCGGTTCCAGGGCGACAACCTCGACCACAACCTCGCCCTCGTGGCGGTGGTGCGGGAGATCGCCGAAGCCCACGGCGTGACGGCGGGGCAGGTCGCCCTCGCCTGGCTGGCCGCCCAGGGCGACGACGTCGTGCCGATCCCGGGCACCAAGCGGCGCACCTACCTCGAGGAGAACGTCGGCGCCCTCGACGTCACGCTGAGCGCCGACGATCTCGCCCGGCTCGACGACCTGTCCCCCGCCGGCGCCCGCTCCCCGATGGCCAACTGGACCAACCTCGACACCCCGGTGGCCTGACCGGAGCTCTCCACAGCATGTTTCCCCGCAGATTCGGGCGTCAGGACCCCCGAAACTGCTGTGGAAATCGCGTTCCTGCGGCCGTCACACGTCCACGTAGACGAAGCCGTAGGCCTCGTCGCGGCAGGGCACGCCCGACTCGGCGAGGGCCGGTGCCCAGTCGCCCGTCACCTCGGGGTTGCTGTCCTCCATGCCGTGGTCGGCCACGAGGAAGAAGGCGGTGCGGTCGAAGGCGCCCGACCGCTCGACGGCGTCGAGGATCTGGCCGAGCCGGGCATCGGAGTCGTGGACGCTGGCCCGGGCGATGTCGGAGTACGGCCCGCCGGCGTGGAAGGCGGCGTCGGTCAGCGTGAAGTTCACGAACGTGAACAGCGGCAGCGGCGCCCCGTCGGGCGAGCGGCCGTCGCGGGCGCCGTCCCAGACGTCGAGCGCCTGCACCATGCCCGTGTGATCGATGCGCGACGACACCTGGTACGACTTCTCGGGCCGCACGAACCGCTCGGTGGCGAACGGCAGGTCCTCGGCCTTGGGCGGCCGGACCAGGTCACCGCCCGTGCGGAGAACCTCGAAGGTCGACTGGTCGGCGCCGGTGTCGCACGGCTCGTTGACCGACACGGTGCGGGCCCCGGGGAACGCCCGGTGCACGGCCTGGTGGAGGGTCTCGACCTCGGGCGACAGCGTCTGCATGGACCACGGCCAGGTGGCCGGCGAGTTGGTGACCACCTGCTCGCCGGTCGCCCGGTCGTACCAGGCGTTGTGGAGGATGCCGTGGTGGCCGGGGTGGGCGCCCGTGATGATCGTCGTGTGGTTGGCCAGCGTGACCGACGGCAGCGACGAGAGGGCGCCGTGCGCCGAGGCCCGTGCCCATGGCCAGCAGCCGGGCGACGTTGGGCGCCTCGCCCGCCGCCACCATGTCGTAGAGCACGTTGGCGTTGGTGCCGTCCCACAGGACGCCGATGACGTGATCGGGCCGGTCGGAGGGGTCGAGCAGCTCGGTCAGCACCCGGCCGTCCTGGCGGGCGAGCAGGGCGTCGGGCCGAGCGGCGCCGGTGGGCCCGACCCCGCCGGCGCACGGCTCGGCGCCGAGCAGCGCCAGCACCGTGGGGGCGACGTCGACCAGCTGCGCGAGCGCGGCACGAGGCCGTCCCGGCGGACGCCGGGGCCGGCCAGGACGAACGGCGCCCGCACCTGCACCGTGCCGAGCGATCCGTGCTCGCCCCGCTCGCCACCCTGGTCCTCCCAGTTGTGGGCCGGGCTGTGCAGGCACACGAGGTCGGGGGCGGCCGGGTGGTCGAACAGCTGGGCGATCTGCTCGTGGGCGTGCGGGTACGCCTGCTGCGTGCGGTCGGGCCAGCGGTGGGCCAGCTCGTCGGCCAGCGACGGGAACCGGTCGGTGGCGGTGTCGCCGAGCGGGTTGCGGCCCTCGACCTCGACGTCGACGAAGCGCCAGCGTTCCCCCGCCGATGTGCCCTCGGCACCGTCGTTCCCCGCCGAAGGCACCGGCTCGGCCTCGCGCCGGAACCGGACCCGGCCGTCGACCGTGCGAGCCTCGTAGGCGTCGTCCTCGGCCGTCACCACCATGTCGACGATCGGCTCGAGGGCGGCGTCGAGGAGGGCGTCGGCCACCTGCCGGACCCGGTCGGGATCGGGCGCCACGTAGGCGGCCGGGCGCGGGGCCGTGCGGTCCGTCAGCGTCATGGGCGGCACGGTAACGGACCTCGGTGACCCGGAGATGGCCCCCGGCTGAACGCGCTGGTCGGTCGTGCCGGGCCACCCGTACCCTGCGGCCCGTGACCACGCCCGACGCCCCCGCGCCGTCCGCCCGCACGACGGTCCGCCGCCTGCCCGAGCGGGGCCGCTACGACCGGGGCTCGGCGCACGCCGTCCTCGACGAGGGTCTGGTCGCCCACGTCGGGGTGGCCACCGACGACGGCCCGGTCGTGATCCCCATGCTGTACGGGCGCGACGGCGAGCGGCTGCTGCTGCACGGGTCGGCCGCCAGCCGCCTGCTCCGGGGCGGGGCCAAGGGGGCCGAGCTGTGCGTGACCGTCACGCTGGTCGACGGCCTGGTGCTGGCCCGCTCGGCGTTCCACCACTCGATGAACTACCGGTCGGTCGTGGTCTTCGGGACGGCCACCCCGATCGTCGAGCTCGACGAGAAGCGGGCGGCGCTCGATCGCCTGGTCGACCACATCGTGCCCGGGTCGCATCGCCCGGACACCCGCCCGCCGACCGACAAGGAGCTGCGCGCCACGCTCGTGCTGGCGCTGTCGCTCGACGAGTGCTCGGTCAAGGTCCGCACCGGCGGCCCCAAGGAGGAGCCCGAGGACATGGACCTCCCGGTGTGGGCGGGCGTCATCCCGGTGACGACCGCGTACGGCTCGCCGATCCCCGACGCCGACCTGGCCGGCGACCCGCCCGTCCCCGCCTACGCGAGCGGGTACCGGCGGACCTGAGCGTTCTGTCAGACCTCACCCGTCGCATTGCCGCTCAGGTCTGACAGAACGTTCAACTGCGGTTGCTGGCCACGCCGCAGGTGAGGCCGCGGTGGATGCACGAGCTCACCTCGGTGCGCAGCTTGTCCTCGTCCCAGGCGTTGAAGAAGTCGGCGTGGCCGGTGAGCACCGAGCCCGACGCCAGCGACAGGTCGTGGCCGTCGCCCGTGACGGGTAGGTGATCGTCAGCAGGAGCTGCGGCATCGCGACCGGGTGCGACGTCGGGCAGGCGCCGCCCTCGCTGCGGGCCACGTGCGAGACGTGGTCGGCGCTGTCGAGGTTCTCGCCGTCCCAGCAGTCGGGGAAGCTGATCGCCACCCGCAGCGGGCGCGCCCTCGGGACAGGTCGGCGGGGTGGCCGACCGCTCGGACCCGGTGCCGCACGACCAGGCCACCACGTCGAGCGACTGCGGCTCGGCCGCCGCCTGGTCGCCGCCGAGCATCTTCAGCCCGTAGGGGTACGGCTCGACCGTGGTGGGGTCGACGCCGACGCCCGGCCGGTAGTAGGCGACGGCCTTGACGGGCACCACCTCGGCGCCGTGGTCGAGCAGGGCGGGCGCCCAGTACGAGGCCAGGTCGAGGTGCTGGTCGCAGGTCGTGGCGCCGCCGGCCAGCGACTCGGCCGTCGACGTGGCGTCGGTGGTGGTGTTGCCGAAGAACTGGTGGAGGTGCGACCGGCCCGCGTGGTTCGGGTGGACGATCGGGTCGTTCGGACCCGAGTGGCTGTAGGCGCACTCGACGACGAACTGCGGCACCCGGCCCTGCGGCCCGGGCTCGGTGGGCGACAGCCGCACGGGCGACACCCCGGGGACGGCGCTCGCGGCCGTCGCCGCCCGCGGCGCGATCCGCGCCGTCGCCGTCGCCACCGCACGCCGCCGCGCCCGCCACGAGGGCGAGGACGGCGACGACGGCAGCGACGAGGGCACTCGGCCGGCGCCGGCGGATCACGACGGACGTTCCGGCACCTCGATGGCGTCGAGGTCGACCTCGGGCGGGCCGTCGGTGGCGGGCCGGGCCGGGGCGGTGTCGGCGTCGGGCATGTTCTCCTGCGGCCCGGGGACCGGCGTCGTCTTGTAGTCGCCCGACGGCGGCTGCTCGGACGGTCATCAGCGCCACGAGGTCGAGGGCGCCGGCGGTCCAGTCGCCGCCGCTGCCCTCGCCGTCGCACGGGGCGAGCGCCTCGAGGTCGAGCGGCGCGCTGGTCGTGAACGTGTTGTCGGCGAAGCAGTTGCCGAGCTCGCGACACGTCCTCGAGCGAGCCGACGGCGATGTCGGCCAGCCCGCGAGTCGGACACGACGTTGCCGACGACCCGGTTGTCGCGCGGGTTCCACACGAGCAGGTCGGGCAGCGTCGCCGGGTCGGCCGGGGCCTCGGTCAGCGTCTCGGCGCAGGGCCTGTCGTCGTCCTCGGGCGGCGGGATGTCGTCGTTGGCGTCCTCCTCGGGGAACGGGACGAGGCCGATGCCCGTGCGGTCGTGGTCGTACACGAGGTTGCGCTCGATCGTGTTGCCCACGCCGCCGGCGGGGAGGATGCCGTTGCCCATGGCCAGCAGCGCCACGTCGATGGCCGGCGTGTCGGGCTGGTTGTTCGAGTACACGATGTTGCCGACGATGGTCGTGTCGCGCTCGGGGTAGCAGAGCTCGTAGCTGCCCGAGTTGGGCACGATGCCGGCCCGGTTGTAGCGGAACGTCGAGTTGACGATGAGCAGGTCGCCGCCCGAGTTGGTGCCCGAGTAGCCGAGGCCGTTGTACTCGGCGACGACGTCGTCGATGACCGCGTCGCACGGGTAGCACTGGCCGATGTAGAAGCCGGCGTCGGGGCTGCCCGAGGCGTAGCTGTGCTCGAGCAGGCCGCTCGTCGAGTCGAACGCGTACACGCCGTAGTCGCCGATGCGGTAGGTCGTGAGGTACGAGCCGCGGTAGCCCTCGACGCCGGTCCAGAAGAAGCCGTTGTTGGTGTAGTTCCGGGCGGTCATGTTCTCGATGGCGACACCGTCGGCGCCGACGACCCGGATGCCGTTGTCCTTCTCGAAGCCGCCGTCGAGGATCGACCTCGTTGCGATCGAGGCCGCGGATCGTCAGCTCGTCGGTCTCGACGTTGACGGCCTCCTCGTAGACGCCGGGCCCGACCAGGATGAGGTCGCCGGGCTCGGCGGCGTCGACCGCGGCCTGGATCGTGTCGTAGTCGTCGGGGACGAGCAGGGCGTCCTCGACGGAGGCGCCGTCGGCGCCCCCGGCATCGGGCTCTGTCGGCGCTGTCGTCATCGTCGCCGCCGCACGCAGCGGCGAGCACGAGCACGCTCGCCAGCAGCAGGGCCAGCAGGCGTCGGGCGGTCGTCATCGGGGCCCCCAGTGGAGTGGGTCTGAGCGGGTGGAGTGGGTGGTTGCTGTCGTGTGGCGGGATGGGCGGAGGTCGGGTCGGGCGGTGGGTCGCCGCCCGGGCCGGCAGCGACCGGACGGCCGTGACCGGGATCAGCCGTCGGCGACGGTGACGGAGCCGACCATGCCCGCCGACGTGGTGCCGTGGATCGAGCAGTAGTAGTCGTACACCCCGGGCTCGGTGAACGTGTGCTCGTAGGCGTCGCCGGGCTGGAAGCCCCCGACCTCGACACCCCAGGCGTCGCCCTCGACGGGCAGGACGTCGTGCTCGTTGCGGCCCTCGTTGGTCCACGTGACGGTCGTGCCCGGCTTCACCTGGATGTCGGGGGCGCGGAACGTGTTGTCGAGCGACTGGACGGTGGCCGTGGTGCCGTCGATCACGACGACGTCGTCGGGCGCCTCGGCCGGGCGTCGCCCTCGCTGGCCAGGCCGTCGCTGCCCCCGTCGTCACCGCTCGCACCGCCCGAGCCGCCGTCGTCGTCACCGCCACACGCGGTGAGCGCCACCACCCCGGCGAGGAGGAGGGCGAGCAGGGCGGGTGTGGTCCGGCGTCCGACAGGCATCTACAGGCTACGCAGAGACTTACCCTGTAAGGCAATCGGGAAGGCTGTGGCATCCGTCCCGCGCACCCACGGCCTGCCACGCCCGCCGCGATCGCGGCGTCAGCCGCCGGGGAAGAGGCCGACAGGTAGGCCGGCCGCTCGTTGCCGCCGTGCACCGGGAGGGCGGCGCCGGTGACGTACGACGCGGCCGGCGACGACGAGGAAGAGGCAGGCGTCGGCGACGTCGTCGGGAGTGCCCAGGCGGCCGCATGCGGCACCGTCGCGGCCACCGCGGTCCTGGGCCTCCTCGTCGCCGTAGAACAGGTGGGCCTGCTCGGTGGCGATGAGCCCGGCGATCACGGCGTTGACCCGCACCTTCGGCGCCCACTCGACCGCCAGCGTCTGGGTGAGGTTGAGCAGGCCGGCCTTGGCCGCGCCGTAGGCGGCGCGTGCCCGGCGTCGGCCGGGTGCCCGACACGCTGGCGATGTTGACGATCGCGCCGCCGTCGTCCTGGTCCTGCATCACCCGGTTGGCGGCCTGCGCGCCACCGTGAACGGGGCGATCAGGTTGAGGGCGATGATCGGCTCGTTGAAGCGGGGCGAGGCGGTGGCCGAGTCGGCCCAGGGGCGCCGCCGGCGTTGTTCACCACGACGTCGAGGCGGCCGAACAGCTCGACGGTGCCGTCGACGAGCGCGTCGACCTGCTCGGGCTCGCGCACGTCGGCAGGCGATGAACGTCGGCGCTCGCGCCTCGGGCTCGTCGGCCGGGCGGCTCTCCGGGGCCGTCCGGCCGCAGACCACGACGTCGGCGCCCGCCGCGAGCGTAGCGCCGCGGCGATGTGGCGGCCGATGCCCTTGGTCCCGCCGGTCACGAGCGCGACCCGGCCCGGTGTGGTCGGATGGGTTCGCAGCTGGCTGCTCGAATGGCGTGTCGCGTGGGTTGTCCATCGTGCCTCCCTCGACCTACCTTGCCACAGCGACCTGACGTACCGTCAGAAAGCTGGCACGCGCGACCATGGGCATCACCTCCAGCATCGACGACGCGGCATCGCCGAGGTCGTCATGGACAACCCGCCGGTCAACGCCCTCACGGTGGCGGGCTGGTTCGAGCTGGCCGACACCGTGCGCGGCGCTCGGCGACGACCCCGCCGTGCGGGTCGTCGTCCTGCGGGCCGAGGGCCGGGGCTTCAACGCCGGCGTCGACATCAAGGAGATGCAGGCGACCGAGGGCTTCGAGGCCCTCGATCGGCGCCAACCGCGGCTGCTACGCCGCGTTCGCCGCCGTCTACGAGTGCGCGGTGCCGGTGATCGCCGCGGTCAACGGCTTCTGCCTCGGCGGCGGCATCGGCCTGGTCGGCAACGCCGACGTCATCGTGGCGGCCGACGACGCCACGTTCGGCCTGCCCGAGGTCGACCGGGGCGCGCTCGGCGCCGCCACCCACCTGTCGCGCCTCGTCCCCCAGCACAAGATGCGGGCGATGGTCTACACGTCGGCCACCGCGACCGCCGCACGAGCTGCACGCGTTCGGCTCGGTGCTGCAGGTGGTGCCGCCGGCCGAGCTGCGCGACGGCGGCGTTCGAGGTGGCCGGCCAGATCGCGGCCAAGTCGCCCGACGGTGATCCGGGCGGCCAAGGAGTCGCTCAACGGCATCGACCTGTGGGACGTGAAGCGCAGCTACCGCTTCGAGCAGGGCTTCACGTTCGAGCTGAACCTGTCCGGCGTCGCCGACGAGCACCGCGACGCCTTCGTCGACCAAGCGCGGACGACGGACTACCGACGCGACGTGAGCGACAAGCGGATGACCGAGGACGGACGTCGTCGCCGGCTGCGCGACGGGCATGACGATCGGCATCGGCGGGTGGGGCAGCCGGCGCAAGCCGATGTCGATCGTGCGGGCGATCCTGCGCAGCGACCTCGACGACCTCACGATCGTCACGCTACGGCGGGCCCGACCTCGGGCTGCTGTGCGCGGCCGGCAAGGTGCGCCGGGCCGTCTACGCCTTCGTGCTCGCTCGACACGATCCCGCTCGAGCCCCACTTCCGGGCCGCCCGCCAGTCGGGCGCCATCGAGGACGAGCCGCTCGACGAGGGCATGTTCCTCCTGGGCCTGCAGGCCGCGGCGTGGCGGGTCCCGTTCCTGCCCACCCGCGTCGGGCTCGGCTCGGACCTCGCTCGCGACAACCAGCCCGACGATCACGTCACCGTCACCGTCGCCCGTACGGCGGCGAGCCGAGGAGCTCGTCGCCGTGCCGGCCCTCCCGCTCGACGCCGCCTCTGTCCACCTCAACGTGGCCGACGCGCGGGGCAACGCCAGTTCCTCGGCCCCGACCTCTACTTCGACGACCTCATGCTGCAGGCCGCGCCGACCGGCGCCGGTTCATCTCGGTCGAGCGGGTGCGTCGACACCGCCGACCTCGCCGGCCGACGGCACGCTGCACCAGCTGCGGATCAGCCGGCTGATGGTCGACGGCGTGGTCGAGGCCGCCGGCGGCGCCCACTTCACGCTGTGCGACCCCGACTACGCCGCGGGACGAGGCGTTCCAGAAGGCGTACGCGGCCATCGGCCAAGAGCCCCGAGGCGTGGGCCGAGTTCCGGGCCGACGTGGCTCGACATCGCCGAGGACGAGTACCAGCGCAAGGTGCGGGGCGGCGGTGAGCACCGACGGCAGCGACCGATGCCACGTGACCCGGGCCGAGGTGTGCGTCGTGGCGGTGGCCGAGTGCTTCCGCGGCGACGGCGAGATCCTGGCCAACCCGATCGGCACCATCCCGATGATCGGCGGTCGGCTCGCCCGGGCGACGTTCGAGCCCGACCTGTGCATGACCGACGGCGAGGCGACGCTCATCGCCAACGACGAGGCGATCGTCGACGCCCGAGCGACCGGGTCGTCGAGTACTGGAACCCGTACCGGTCGATGTTCGACGTGGTCTGGTCGGGCCGGCGCCACGTGATGATGGGCGCGACCCAGGTCGACCGCTTCGGCAACCAGAACCTCGCCGCCATCGGCGACTACGCCAAGCCCAAGGTGCAGCTGCTCGGCTTCCGGGGCGCGCCGGGCAACACGATCAACGACACGACGAGCTACTGGGTCCCGGACCACGGGCCCAAGGTGTTCGTCGAGGCGGTCGACAGTCGTCAGCGGCATCGGCTGCGACCGGGCCGCGGCGCTCGGCCACGGCGGCCGCTTCCGTCGAGATCCGCCGGGTGGTGTCGAACCTCGGCGTGTTCGACTTCGAGACCGCCGACCACTCGATGCGGCTGCGATCGGTGCACCCGGGCGTCACGGTCGACGAGGTGGTGGCGGCGACCGGCTTCGAGCTGGTCGTGCCCGACGACGTGCCCGAGTCGCGCCTGCCGACCGCCGACGGAGCTCGAGCTGATCCGCGAGGTCATCGACCCCGACGGCACCCGCGAGCGCGAGGTGCCCGACCCGGGCTGAACCCCGCCCGCCGTCGGCCACCCGCCGCGGCGGGGTGGGTCGAGCGACGGCACGAGCGCCGGCCACCACGGACTACGGTGCGGCTCGTGGCTGGGGAACATCGCCGCCCACCGGCACACCGCAACCGGAGACGATGAGCGCACAGGCGCAGACGTCGCGCCGGGCGTCCCCGGGCAGCCTCCCAGCGCACGTCGTCACGCGGCACCGGCGGCCGACCCGACCACCCGCGACCACGACCAGCCCGAGGCCGCTCCCGACGCCGTCGAGCGCCCCGACGCCGCCGGGCGACCACCACGGTGGCCCTCGTGGGGCGACCGGGCGCTGGTCGGGGTGGTCCTCGTGCCGTTCGTCGTGTCGGCCGTGGCCCTCGTGATCGGGGCCGACGGGTTCCATCCGGCCGGCGACCTGGCCACGAGCGAGCTGGCGGTCCGCGACATCGGCCGCCGAGAGGTGCTGACGGGGCTGTTCTCCCGGGTCGACTGGAGCCACCCCGGCCCGATGCTGTGGTACCTGCTGTGGCCCGTCTACCGGGTCACCGGCAGCACGGGCCTGGGGCTGGCGTTGGGGGCGCTCGCCATCAACGGGGCCTCGGTGGTGGGGATCGCCGTGTTGGCCCGCCGCCGGGGCGGCACCGCCCTCCTCGTGTGCACCCTGCTGGCGGTCGCCCTCCTGCTCCGCTCGCTCGGCGGCGGGTTCACGGCCAACTACTGGAACCCGTTCGTCACCACGCTGCCGTTCGCCCTGCTCGTGATGCTCGTGTGGGCCATGGCGTGCCGCGACCGGTGGGCGCTGCCCGTCGCCGCGGTCGTGGCGACGTTCCTCGCCCAGACCCACGTGGGGTTCGTGCCGATCGGGCTCGGCCTCCTCGCCTGGGGAGTCGTGGCCCAGGTGGTGGCGACCCTCGCCGACGACGGGGCCGCGGACGACGGGGCCGCCGAGGACGGGCGCCGGAGGACGGGGCCGCCGACGTCGCAGCGACACAGGGCGCCGCCGCGACGGAGGGCGACGCGGGGTCGGGTGACGGTCCCCGTCGCCGGTCCCGGCGGGGCGGGGCCGCGGCCCTGCGGCCCCTGGCGCTGCCCGTGACGGCGACGATCGGGCTGCTCGCCCTGCTGTGGCTGCCCCCCGTCATCGACGTCCTCACGAACGAGCCGAGCAACGCCGGGCGCACGGTCGCATGGTTCCGATACGCCGAGGACGCGCCCCACACCATCGCCGAGGCCTGGCGCGTCGTCTCGGCGCAGTTCGCCGTGTCCGGTGAGTGGTTGGTCGGCCAGGAAGGACCGTTCGGCGTGTTCGGAGGCTCGCCGTACGTTGCCTCGGCGCCGGCGCCCGTGCTGCTCGCGGTGGCGGCGCTGGCCGGGGTGGCCTTGTGGCGGTGGAGCCCGCGATCGGGCCGCCACCTGGTCGTGGTGCTGGTCGTCACGCTGGCGATCAGCGTGGCCGCGGTGGCCCGCACGCTCGGGCCCGTGTACCAGTACCGGCTGCGCTGGACCTGGGTGGCGCCGGTGCTGGCGTTGGCCGCGGTGCTGTGGGCGGGGTGGATGGCGGTCGACCGACGGTGGCCGGCGACGGCGCGCCGCGCTCTGCTCCCCGGGCTCGTCGTGGCGTTGGTGGCGGTCACGGCCGTGGACACGGTGGCGGCCGCCCGGGTGGGGCGCCTGGCGCCCGAGGATTCCGACGTCATGGAGCCGCTCGTCGCGGGAACCCTCGACGAGCTCGAGGACAGTGCCGTCGGTCCCGACGACGAGGTGCTGGTGGCCGACCCTCCGGGCGCACCGACCTGGTTCCCCGCCGGACTGCTCCTGGCGCTCGACCAGCACGGCTACGACGCCCGCGCCGTTCCCGACCGGCGGGCCCAGCTCGGCGACCGGTGGGTGACGAGCGGCGACCCCGATGTGGAGCTGGTCGTGGCGTCCGACCGGGCCGCGCTGGGGCTGCTCGAGGCCCCGGGCGAGCTGGTGGCGTCCTGGTCGTCGGTGCCGCTCGACGCCGAGGGCACGGAGACGTTGCGGCAGACGTTCGCGCAGCTCGACGCGCTGTCCACCGCCTACCTGGCCGGCGAGATCGGCACGGACGACTACGTCGACGGCGTCGTGGACCTCGAGCGCGAGGTCCCGGTCCGAGGCGACATGGGGGCGCGGCTGGTGGTGGTCGTCCGCACCCGCTGAGCCGTGTCGATCCATTGGCGGCTCCGACGGGCCGGCCGTAGGCTGACGTCCATGTCTGACACACCGTCAGATTCCGAGCAGGGCTCCGTGGCGCCCGAGGGCGCGACCGTGCCCCATCGCGCCCTTCGCACCCGGTTCTGCGACCTGGTGGGCTGCCGCCTGCCGATCGTGCAGACCGGCATGGGCTGGGTGTCGGGCGCCTCGCTGACCGCCGCGACCTCGCGCCGCCGGGGGCTTCGGCATCCTCGCCGCGGTGACGATGACGCCCGACCAGTTCGCCGACGCGGTCCGCACCGTGAAGCAGCGCACCGACACGCCGTTCGGCGCCAACTTCCGAGCCGACCAGCCCGACCTCGACGACCGCATCGACCTGTGCGTCCGCGAGGGCGTGCGCCTGGTCAGCTTCGCCGGTGCTCCCACCAAGGACGCCATCGGCCGGCTGCACGACGCCGGCATCCTCGTCATGCCGACCGTCGGCGCCCGCCGCCACGCCGAGAAGATGCTCGAGCTGGGGCGTCGACGCCGTCATCGCCCAGGGCGGCGAGGGCGGCGGCCACACCGGCACGGTGCCCACGTCGCTGCTGCTGCCCCAGGTGGTCGACGCGGTGGGCCACGCCATCCCGGTGCTCGGCGCCGGCGGCTTCCACGACGGGCGCGGCCTCGTCGCCGCGCTGGCCTGGGGCGCCGACGGCGTGGCCATGGGCACCCGCTTCCTCCTCACCGCCGAGAGCCGCGTGCCCGACGACATCAAGGCCCGCTACCTGGCCGCCTCGGTGACCGACACGGTGGTCACCACCGCGCTCGACGGCGCGCCGCAGCGGGTCATCCGCACCGAGACGGTCGACCGGCTCGAGCGGTCGTCGCTCGTCACCCGCCTGCCGCGGGCGCTGCGATCGGCGCTGCGAGTTCCGCAAGGTCACCGGCACCCCGCTGCCCGACCTCGTGCGCGAGGGCCTGGCCATGCGCAAGAGCCAGGACCTGACGTGGGCCCAGCTGGCCATGGCCGCCAACGCCCCGATGCTCATCAAGGCCGCGCTGGTCGACGGCCGCGACGAGGTGGGTGTGCTGCCGACCGGGCAGGTCACGGGCGTCGTCGACGAGCTGCCGACGGTGGCCGACGCTGCTCGACCGCATCGCCGCCGAGGCCGCCGCGGTGCTGCGGCGACTCGGCGCCACGGAGGGGACATGACGTGGACCTGAGCTGGAGCGACGACGAGCAGGCGTTCCGCGCCGAGGCGCGGGCCTGGCTCGAGGAGAACCTGGCCGCGTGGCAGGCCGACCACGGCGGCGAGGACGCCATCGCCTCGGGCGACACCCGCGAGGGCTTCGCCCAGCACCTCGACTGGGAGCGCCGCCTCTTCGACGGCCGCTGGGCCGTCGGTGTCGTGGCCCGAGGCGTTCGGCGGGCGCGACGCGTCGCTGTGGGAGTGGCTGATCTTCGAGGAGGAGTACTACCGGGCCGGCGGCGCCGCAGCGGGTCACCCAGAACGGCATCTTCCTGCTCGCCCCGACGGTGTTCGAGTTCGGCACGCCCGAGCAGCAGGACGCACGTCCTGCCCCGCATGGCGGCGGCCGAGCGACCTGTGGTGCCAGGGCTGGTCCGAGCCCGACGCCGGCAGCGACCTCGCCGGCGCATCAAGGCCCGGGCCACGCCGGGTCGACGGCGGCTGGCGGCTCGACGGGCAGAAGACCTGGACGACCCGCGGCGCGTTCTGCACCCACCTGTTCGGCCTGTTCCGCACCGACCCCGAGGCCGAGCGCCACCGCGGCCTCACCTACTTCCTCGTCCCGCTCGACACGCCGGGCGTGACGGTGCGCGGGTTCGGGCGGCTCGACGGCGACGAGGGCTTCGCCGAGGTGTTCTTCGACGACGCCTTCCTCGCCGACGACGCCGTGCCCGGCGGGGTGCTGCTGGGCGACGAAGGCGCCGGGTGGAAGGTGGCGATGGCGACGACCGGGCTCCGAGCGCGGCCTCACGCTGCGCTCGCCCGGGCGGTTCCTGGCGACCGCGGCGCGGCTGATCGAGCTCTACCGCGCCGACCCCCAGCCCCGCGCTGCGCGAACGGCTGACCGAGGCGTGGATGCGAGCCGAGGCGTACCGCCTGTTCAGACGCTCGACACCGTCACCCGGCTGGCCGGCGGCGGCCGTGATGGGCGCCGACGTCGAGCCTCACGAAGATCTTCTGGTCCGAGCTCGACGTCGAGCTGCACGAGATCGCGCTCGACCTGCTCGGCCCCGAGGCCGAGGTCGAGGGCGCCGTGGACGAAGGGCTACCAGTTCGCGCTGTCGGGCCCGATCTACGCGGGCACGAACGAGATCCAGCGCAACATCGTCGCCGAGCGCGTGCTCGGCCTGCCGAGGAAGTAGCGGGGCGTGCGCTTCGCCTTCGCCGACGACCAGCTCGCCTTCCGGGACGCGGTGCGCGACCTGCTCGACAAGGAGTGCACGCCCGCCACGGTGCGCGACGGCGTGGGACGCGCCCGCCGGCCGAGCTCGACCGGGGCGTGTGGGACCGACTGGCCGAGATGGGCGTGCTGGGCGCGCTCGTGCCCGAGGCCGGCGGCGGGCTCGGCCTCGACGAGCAGGACCTCGTGCTCGTCGCTCGAGGAGACGGGCCGGGCCGGCCTGCCCGACCCGTTCGTCGAGACCGCGGCGGTGGCCGCCCCGCTGGTCGGCGCGGCGACCGCGGCGATCGGTCGACGTCACGCGGGCCCGGTCCGGCGTGCCCCGACGCCCACGGGCTCGGCATGGTGGCGTCCGACCTGGGCGGCCCCACGTGGCGTGCGCGGCCGACGCCGACTGGCTGCTGCTGCGCGACCCGCGGCGGGCGCGCTCCACCTGGTCGACCCGGCGGCCGCGGTGCTCGACGCCGCTCGACACCGTCGACGGCGGCCGCCGCGCCGCGACCGTCGACTGGCAGCCGACGCCCGAGACCGTGGTGACCGACGACCCGGCGGCCGTGGCGCTGGCGCTCGACCGGGGCGCGTTCGGCGCCGCCGCGCTGCTCGTCGGCCTCGGCGCAGCGGATGCTCGACATGACCGTCGCCTACGTGAACGAGCGCCGGCAGTTCGGCGTGCCGATCGGGTCGTTCCAGGCGGTGAAGCACCACCTCGCCGACGCGCTGAGGGAGCTCGACTTCGCCCGCCCGCCGGTCTACCGGGCCGCCCACTCGCTGGCGACCGGCGCCGACACCCGGGCGCGCGACGTGTCGATGGCCAAGGCCATGGCGTCGGACGCCGCGTGGTTCGTCGGCCGCGCAGGCGCTCCAGTGCCACGGCGCCATCGGCTACACCGTCGAGCACGACCTCCACCTCTACCTGAAGCGGGCCTGGGCGCTCGCGCAGTCGTGGGGCGCCCCGTCCTGGCACCGCGCCCGAGTCGCCGAGTCGATCGGCATCTGACCGCACCTGACCGCGTTTCCCGCGCAGATCGGTCGCTCCAGCGACCGATCTGCGGGGAATCCTGTGGGTGGAACCCGAGGAGACACGCCATGCCCGAGGCCTACATCGTCGACGCCGTGCGCAGCCCGGTGGGCGGCGCGGCGGCGGGCTGGCCAGGTGCACCCCGCCGACCTCGGCGCGCACTCGCTCAAGGCGCTCGTCGAGCGCACCGACATCGATCCCGCCGCGGTCGAGGACGTCGTGTTCGGCTGCGTCGACTCGATCGGCCGCCAGGCCGGCGACATCGCCCGCACGTGCTGGCTGGCGGCCGGCCTGCCCGAGGAGGTGCCCGGCACGACCGTCGACCGGCAGTGCGGGTCGTCCCAGCAGGCGGTGCACTTCGCGGCGCAGGCGGTGATGTCGGGGACCATGGACGTCGTGGTCGCCGGCGGCGTGCAGAACATGTCGCAGATCCCGATCTCCTCGGCGATGCTCGTCGGCCAGCAGTTCGGCTTCGACGATCCGTTCTCCGGCTCCGAGGGCTGGGTGGCGCGCTACGGCACGCAGGAGGTCAGCCAGTTCCGCGCGGCCGAGATGATCGCCGAGAAGTGGGACATCTCCCGCGAGGACATGGAGGCGTTCGCGGTCGAGTCGCACGAGCGGGCGCTCCGGGCCCAGCGCCGAGGGCCGGTTCGACGCCGAGATCGTGCCGCTCGGCGACTGTCACGGCCGACGAGGGCCCGCGCGAGCCGAACTGGGACAAGATCCGGTCGCTGCCCACGCTGGCCGAGGGCGGGCGGCTCACCGCCGCGTGCGCCTCGCAGATCTCCGACGCCGCGGCCGCGCTGCTCATCGTCACGAGCAGGGCCTGGCCGACCACGGCCTCACGCCGCGGGCGCGCATCCACCACCTCTCCGTGCGTGGCGACGACCCGGTGTGGATGCTCACCGCGCCGATCCCGGCGACCGCGTACGCGCTCGAGAAGACGGGCATGTCGCTCGACGACATCGACCTGGTCGAGATCAACGAGGCGTTCGCGTCGGTCGTGCTCGCCTGGGCCCGCGAGACCGGCGCCGACCTCGAGCAAGGTCAACGTCAACGGCGGCGCCATCGCCCTCGGCCACCCGCTCGGCGCCACCGGCGCCCGGCTGATGACCACGCTGCTCAACGAGCTCGAGCGCACCGGCGGCCGCTACGGCCTGCAGACGATGTGCGAGGGCGGCGGCCAGGCCAACGTCACCATCATCGAGCGGCTCTGAGCCGCCGGCGGCTACCGTCCGCGCCATGGGCCTGCGGACGTGGTTGGTCGACCTGCTGTCCCGGGGGGAGGTGCCCGAGCGCGACCCCGACGAGGTCATCGACGTGGGCACGGTGCTGTTGTCCAACGGACCGCTGACGATCGTGGCCCTGCAGGAGGCCGGCATCGAGGCCACGATGATCGAGGTGTTCGACGCGCCGACAGCGACCACGCGGGCCCGCATCATGGTCCGGCGACGCGACGCCGACGCGGCCTCGGCGGTGCTGGCCGAGCCGCACTAGGACCCGGGTGTAACGGCGGTCACATGTAACCGATGACACGTCCCCGGCGGGTGACCGCCGGGGTACGGTCCGTCGCCATGGGGGATGACACGTCCCCGCACGGCGCCCAGGCCGCAGCGACGGGGATCGCTCCCCGGAACGGCGACGGCCCGGTGCTCGCCTGTGAGGGGCTCCGCAAGACCTACGGCGACCGCGTCGCGGTCGACGGCGTCGGGTTCAGCATCGCCCGGGGCGAGACCTACGGCCTGCTCGGTCCGAACGGCGCCGGCAAGACGACCACGATCTCGATGGTGTGCGGGCTGCTCGAGCGCGACGCCGGCTCCGTGACGGTGGCGGGCCGGCCGATGGCCCCGGGGGCCACCGACGCCAAGGCGGCCATCGGCCTCGTGCCGCAGGAGGTCGCCCTCTACGACGACCTGTCCGGCGAGGAGAACCTGCGAGTTCTTCGGGCGGCTCCAGGGCCTCGGCGGGCGCCCTCGTCCACGAGCGGGTGGCCGAGGCGCTCGACCTCGTCGGCCTGGCCGACCGGGCCCGCGACCACGTGGGCGAGCTACTCGGGCGGCATGAAGCGGCGGGCCAACATCGCCGCGGGCCTGCTGCACCACCCGCAGCTCCTGGTGCTCGACGAGCCCACCGTCGGCGTCGACCCGCAGAGCCGCAACGCCATCCTCGAGAGCATCGAGGCGCTCGGCGGCGAGGGCCTGTCGGTGCTCTACACGACGCACTACATGGAGGAGGCCCAGCGCCTCTGCGACCGCGTCGGCATCATCGACGAGGGCCGGCTGGTGGCCGAGGGCACCCGCCGCGAGCTGGTGGCCCAGCTCGGCGCCAGCGACCGGGTCGACGTCAGCGGCACCGGCGACCTCGGCGCCTTCGCCGACGCGTGCGCCGCGGTGCCGGGAGTGCTGGGGGTGGACCGGCGGGACGGCGGTGTCGTCGTGCGGGTCGACGACGGGGCCGCTGCCCTCGCCGGGATCGTCACCGCCGCCGAGCACACGGGCACCGCCATCGGCGGGATCGAGCTGACCGAGCCCGATCTCGAGGACGTGTTCCTGGCCCTCACGGGCAAGGCGTTGCGGGACTGATGGGGCCGGGCCCGGGTTGGCGCGGGACCGACGGCGAGAGCCGCCGGCCGTGAACCAGGTCCGGGCCGCCCGCCTCGTCGCCGCGGCCGACATGCGCCGCCGGCTGCGCACCCGCACGTTCTTCCTCAGCGCGGTGATCGGCCCGATCGTGCTGGCGACGATCATCAGCCTCGCGTTCGGCGGTTCGGACTTCGACTCGACGATCGGGGTCGTCGACGACGACGGGTCGCCGGTGAGCCGGCAGTTCGTCGACGGGGTGACCGCGGCCGAGGTCGACGGCCTCGCGTTCGAGGTCCTGGGCTCGACCGGCGCAGGCCCGGGCCGGGGTCGACGACGGCGACCTGGGGGCGGCGATCGTGGTCCCCGCCGGCTTCGCCGACTCGTTGCAGGGCGACACCCCCGACGACGTCGTCGTGCTGACGTCGTCGGACGGCATGGTCTCGGCCGAGATCGCCCGTGCGGTGGCCACCACGTTCACCGACCGGGCCAACGCCGCCCGGCTGGCCGCCGCCACCAGCGCCGCCGCCGGCGGCCCGGTGCCCGACGCCGCCACCCTCGCCGCCATCGACCTGCCCGTGCAGGTGGACACGACCGGCACCGGCGGCGACGTGTCCCCCGCCGCCTACTTCGGCCCGTCGATGGGCCTGCTGTTCCTCTACCTGTCCGTGAGCTCCATCGCCCGCAACGTGCTGACCGAGAAGCGCATCGGCCTGCTCGACCGCGTCCGGGCCGGGCCGGTGAGCGACGCCGCCATCCTCGCCGGGAAGGGGGCCGGCGTGGTCGTCGTCGGCGTGAGCAGCCTGATGGTCATCTGGGCGGTCACGTCGCTGGCGCTCGGCGCCGACTGGGGCGACCCGGCCGGCGTGGTGCTGCTGATCGTGGCCTCGGCCCTCGTCGTCGCGGGCCTGGCGGGCGCCATCACCGCGGTGGCCCGCACCGAGCAGTCGGCCGACGCGCTGGCCACCGCGGTGGCGTTCGTGTTCGCCCTGCTGGGCGGGGCGTTCATCCCCCCGGGTGACCTGCCCGACACGCTGCAGGCGTTGACGGTGTTGACGCCGACGGGCCTGGCCCTCCGGGGCTTCGCCGACCTGTCGGCGGGAGGCGGGGACGTGCTGTCGGTCGCCCCCTACGTCGCGGCGCTGCTGGCCTGGGCGCTCACCACCGGCCTGGTGGCGGCCCGGCTGCTGCCCCGCCGGCTGGGGACGCGATGACCACGACGTCGAGCGCCGCCCCCGCACCCGCTCCCGAGGCGCGCCGCGAGGAGGCGGACACGCCGCCGCTCGCCCTGAGCGCCGGCCGGGCCATCGCCACGATCGCCGCCCTGTCGATCCGGCGCACCGTGCGCGATCGCGTCGCCCTGTTCTTCATCGTGGCGCTCCCCGTGACGATCATGTTCATCATCGGCAGCACGTTCGGGTCGATGGAGGACTTCGGCGTCGCCGTCCTCGACCGCGACGGGTCGAGCGCCTCGGCGGCGCTCGTGGAGGCCCTCGGCGACAACGAGGGCATCGGGATCGAGCGGTTCGAGTCGATCGACGACCTGCGCCGCGAGGTGCGCACCGGGTCGGTCGACGCCGGCCTCGTCATCCCCGACGGCTACGGGGCCGGGCTCGACGAGGGCGACGGGGCCACGGTCGAGCTGATCGCCGACCCGACCTCGGCGTCGGCCGCGGCCGTCCAGGCGGCCGTGCGGGCCGGCGTGGGCGACGCGGCGGTGCGGATCGCCGCGGCTCGCACGGCGTCCGACGCGACCGGGACCGACGAGGCGACCACGGCCGAGCTGGCGGGGCGCCTCGCCGCGGACGCGCCGCGCGCCGGCGTCCGCACCGAACCGGTGGACGACGGCAACGAGGCCAGCCTGGGCAGCTTCGACTACACGGCCCCGTCGAACCTCGTGCTGTTCACGTTCATCAACACGATCGTGGTGGGCTCGATGCTGGCCCGCGACCGTCAGCAGGGCATCACCGTGCGGATGCTCGCCACCCCGCACGGCCCGGGCACGATCCTCGCCGGCATCGGTGCGTCGGTCCTGACCTTCTCGCTGCTGCAGTCGGCGCTGATCGTCGGCATCGGCGGCGTCGTGTTCGGGGTGGGGTGGGGAAACCCGCTCGGGGCCACCCTGGTGGTCGTGCTGTTCGCCGTGGTGGCGACGGCCGTCGGGCTGCTCGTCGGGTCGACCGTCAGCGATCCCGAGCAGGCGCAGGCCGCGGGGGTGCCGATCGCCATCGCCCTCGGGATGCTGGGCGGCTGCATGTGGCCGCTCGAGATCGTGCCCCCGGTGATGCGGGTGATCGGCCACGTCGCCCCGCAGGCCTGGGCCATGGACGCGTGGATCGCGCTGATCTTCGACCGCGAGGGCGTCGGCGGCATCGCGGTCGAGCTGGCGGTGCTGGCGGCCTTCGCGGTCGTCCTCGGCCTGCTCGCCCGGCGCCGGCTGCGGCGGGCGCTCACGTCCTGAGCGCCCGGACCGGGCGTCCGCTGCCGCGGGCGACGAGTCGGTCCGGAGCGGGGCCGGCCGGGCCCGGGCGCATCGCCCCAGGGCCCAGCCGGCCGCCGGGTCACCGGAGCTGCCCGCGGATCGCGCCTCCAGGGAACGGATCGTTGTGCACGTTCGTGTAGAACTGGGTCGGATCGGCGATGATCGCGGCCAGCTCGGACTGGGTCAGCACCTCCATCGTGTTCGGCGTGGTGTCGGGCTGCGCCTGGATGCAATCCGCCGAGAACCCCTGGGTGGGGGCGATCAGCATCACGACGATCCCGCCGTTGACGCCCCGCGGCGCGGCGTGGATGTGCGCCAGCGTCGCCGGCTCGATGCGCCGGGCCGTGAGCACGTAGCAGATCCGGTCGTGGACGGCGATGTAGGCGAAGGTGCCGCGCCCGTCGGGGTCGGCCGGCGGCACCTCCTGGGCGCCGTCGAGGCGGACGACCCCGAAGGCGAAGGTCGGGGCCCTGTCGGCGGGCCGGGCGTCGACCGGTGAGCCGCCCAGGCCCACCAGCACCGAGCCGGCCAGCACCAGCGACGAGACCACCGCGGCGATGAGGCGTGTGCGCATACGTGTCCCCTCCTGCGACGTCGCCCGCCGATATGACTACGACGCGGGGCACGGATCGGATCTCTCGGAGCCCGGAAGGATCACGGGCCAACCCGCCGCCATCCCGCCATCGGTCGCCATCCCGTCGCCGACGGAATGGCCACGCCGATGCCCGGAGAGCCCTACCCGACCTTGGGGCGGGCCCGCTCGACGATCGTTCCGGCGTCGATCCCCGGCGGGAGGGTGCCCAGCGCCAGGCCTTCGTCGCCCTGGAGCCGCGACGACAGGAACGCCTCGGCCACCGCCGGATGCCCGTACCGCACGAGCAGGCTGCCCTGGAACGCCAGCGCCATGGCCTCGACCACGCGCCGCGCCCGTGCTTCGATGCCGACGACGTCGCCCAGCTCGGACCGGACGCGGGCCACGGCGGCGTCGAGGCGCTCGTCCGCCCCCGCCACCGACTCGAGCTCGCCGATGAACGCCTCGAGCGCCTGCGGCTCGCGTGCCATCGCCCGCAGCACGTCGAGGCAGATGACGTTGCCCGACCCCTCCCAGATGCCGTTGAGCGGGCTCTCGCGGAACAGCCGCGGCATGATCGACTCCTCGACGTAGCCGTTGCCGCCGAGGCACTCGAGCGCCTCGCCGACCACGGTCGGCTGGCGCTTGCACACCCAGTACTTGCCGACGGCGGTGGCCAGGCGGCGGAAGGCGCCGGCCGCCTCGTCGCCGCGGGCGGCGTCGTCGAACGCCCGGGCCAGGCGCAGCGCGGTGACCGTCGCCGCCTCGGACTCGACGGCCAGGTCGGCGAGCACGACCCGCATCAGCGGCTGGTCGACCAGCACCTTCCCGAAGGCCCGCCGGTGGGCGGCGTGGTGCAGCGCCTGCGCCGTCGCCTGCCGGATCGTGGCGGTGGCCCCGAGCACGCAGTCGAGCCGGGTGTGGGCGACCATGTCGATGATCGTGCGGACGCCGCGCCCCTCCTCGCCCACCAGCCAGGCGCCCGCACCGTCGAGCTCGATCTCGCTGGACGCGTTGGACCGGTTGCCGAGCTTGTCCTTCAGGCGCTGGAGGCGGAAGCCCGCGTTGCGCTCGCCGTCGGGCAGCCACCGGGGCACGAGGAAGCACGACAGGCCGTCCGGCGCCTGGGCCAGCATCAGGAAGATGTCGGACATCGGGGCCGAGCAGAACCACTTGTGCCCGGTGAGGCGCCACGTCCCGTCGCCCGCCGGCTCGGCCCGCGTCGCGTTGGCCCGCACGTCGGACCCGCCCTGCTTCTCGGTCATCCCCATGCCCGCGAGGGCACCCGCCTTCTCGCGGCGCCGGCACGTCGCGCGGGTCGTAGGCGCGGGCCACCAGCTTGGGCTCCCACTCGGCGGCGAGCTCGGGCTGGTTCCGCAGCGCGGGCACGACCGAGTAGGTCATCGAGATCGGGCAGCCGTGCCCGGCCTCGACCTGCGACCAGGTGACGAAGCCGGCGGCCCGGGCGACGTGGGCTCCGGGCCGATCGACCGCCCACGGCGCACCGTGGAGGCCGTGGCCCACGGCCACCTGCATCAGCTCGTGGTACGCGGGGTGGTAGCCCACCTCGTCGACGCGGTGGCCGAACCGGTCGTGGGTGCGCAGCTCGGGCGGGTTCCGGTTGGCGTCGAACCCCCACGCGATCGCCTCGGGCGAGCCGGCGAGCCGTCCGAGGGCGTGCAGGTCGTCGGCCGCCCACCCCGCGCCCTCGCGCTCGACGCCGTCGACCAGGGCGGCGTCGGCTCCGAACACGTCGTAGCCCTCGAGGGGAGGGGGCTGGTTCGTGACCTCGTGGGTGGCGGCCATGGCTCCATGGTGCCCGCGCCGGGGGCGGACCGGGCGCCGGACCCGCGACCGCCGGGTGTGCGTCAGTGGCGGTGGGAGCGGGCGGAGGCCCGCGGCAGGTCGACGAACGCCGCGTACACGAGGTACAGCGCGAGGCCGGCCAGCGCCACGACGACGACTCCCTGCCCGGGATCGTCGGCGATCGCCTCCGCCGGGACCAGGCCCTGTGCCGCAGCCGCGGCCGCCACCCCCGCCAGCGCCAGGTCGAGCGCCACGTGGAGCGGGTGCGGGGGTGTGTCCTCGTGCCCGAAGCACCCGCACGAGCCGATCATCGTCCCGGCCCGCAGCGCGGCCACGACGAACCCTGCGAAGGCGGCGTAGCTGGCCGCCACCAGCGCCCACAGGAACGCGCCCCCGACCAGGATCGCCGCCGCCCCGATCACCGCCTCCGCGGCCGCCCCGCACCGCACCAGCGCAGGTGACGACGGCAGGTGGAGCGCCCGCAGCGCCCCCACGGTGTTGGCCGGATCGGCGACCTTCGCCGCGCCGGCCACGACCAGGAGCGCGGCGGCCACGAGAGCGGGGCCGGTCAGGACCGGCATCAGCGGGGTGCGATGTGCAGCGTCGACAGGACGTCGTTGGCCGGCACGACCAGGGGCCCCCGCAGCCGGAAGCTGCCGAGCACCACGTAGGCCGCGAAGGCCCGGCCCGCCTCGTTGAAGAACGACTGCCGCGCCGCACATGCCCGCGACGGTGCGCTGCATGGTGTCGGGCGAGAAGTCGGTGAGGCGGAAGCGCGGCACGCCCGTGGTCCGGAACAGCTCGGTCGACGCGGCCTCGGGGTCGAACTCGACGAGGCACACCAGGACGTCGGCCCGCCCCATCCGCTCGACGGCGCCCGAGCCGTAGTCGCCCCGGGTGGGCGGTAGCGGGAAGTTCGCCAGGTGGGCGACGGGGTTCTCGGTGCCCTCGCCCGGCACCGCCTGGCGCTGCTCGGACAGCACGCCGGCGTCCGCCCCCTGGGGGCGGGCCCGACCGGATCGGTGCGCCGGCCGATGCGCCCGTCCCACCCGGTCGGCAGGGTCGCCGTGATGCCGAAGGCCGAGATGTCACTCATCGCTCGCTCACGAGACCAGCGCTCCTCCGAGGACGACGGCGCACACGACCAGTGCGGCCGAACCCAACCGTGACACGCGAGGGCCGTTCCGTGCGAGCGCACGGTGGAGCTGCACCAGGTCGGCCGGCTGGCGCACCCGCGCCGCGGCCAGCAGGGTGAGCCCCCGGGCGAGGCCGAACGTCGCACCGATGAGGACACCGGCCCACACGGACCCGACCAGCAGCGCCGACGCCACCATCACGTACGTGAGGGGCGACGTGACGATCGTGGCCAGCGCGGCACCGAGCTGCAGGCCGAAGCCCCCGCCGTACACCCAGCCGCGGTACGTCGTCAGCCACACCTCGTTCACCTGGCGGCGCCAGGTCGGCGGGCGGCGCCCCACCGCCTCGAGCACGGCGGCGGTCACGACCACGACCAGCAGCAGGGCGAGCCGCACCGGTTCGCCGACCACCTCGGCCAGGACGACCCCGGCGGCACCGAGCACGAGCCCCAGGAGCGCGCCACCGACGGCCGCGCCCACGACGTGGGCGGTGGCGGTGACGCCGAACCGGTTGCCCTTGCTCCGTTCACCGAACGGATGGATGCTCGACAGCATCGACTCCCCTCACGGTGACCAGCTGGCCCGGACGGCTCCCAGCACGGCGGAGACCAGCCCGACGACGAGCACCGGCGTGCTCACCGCGGCTCTCCGGTGGGCGGCGCCATGTCGTCGGCCTCGTCGATCTGGTGGAGGCCCAGGTAGAGGTCGGGCGATCCGGGCTCGATGCCGGCGGCGGCCAGCTCCCGGTCGGCCCGCACCTCGCGGTCGCGGCCGCGCAGCAGGTCGCGGCGGGTGAGCACGTCGCGGCCGTCGACGGCGAGGCCGGCGTCGGCTGCGGCTTTGCCGAGCAGGTCGATCACCTGCGCCCAGCGAGGCTGCGGCCCCCTCCCCGATCACGCCCCGCGTGCCGTCGACCAGCACGAAGTAGGGGGACATGGGGATGCCGTACGCGTCCCAGGCCTCGGAGGACATGACGGTGCTGACCCGCGGCGACGCCAGGCCGGCCACCCCCGCGGGGCTCTCCTCCTCGGGGCCGCGCGTCACCACGACGACCCGGGTGCCGTCGCCCGGCACCTGGTCGAGCTCGTCGGTGCCGAACGCCCGCCAGAAGTCGGCGCACGTCGAGCACCCGGTGGACAGGAAGGCGAGCAGCGTGGGGCTGGCGGCCCCGCCCAGCCCGATGCGCACCGCGCCCCCGTGGGGGTCGACACCACCGATGTCGACGAGGCGCCCGATCGCCGTCGACGCGCCCGGCTCGGCGACACCGGGCAGGGTGCGGATGCCCGGGTCCGCCGTGGCGCCGTTGCGCGACCGGGACAGGGCCGTGGCCGCGCCGCCGGGCGTGGCCAGGTCGTCCTCGCCGACCCCCAGGTCGTGCAGGGCCCGCAGGATGTCGGCGTGGCTGCGCAGCAGCCCGACCACGAGCACGGCGAGCAGCCCGACGACGACGCCGAGCGCCACCACCGCTGCGGTCATCGACGGGCCCTCACGTGGCGTTCACCGGGAGGCAGCGCAGCAGGACGTTGGAGCCGCTCCCCACGTCGATGGCGTAGGCGCACACGCTGTGCGCCCCGGCTCCGACGGTGACCGTGGCGTCGAACCCGTGCGCGGTGCCGAAACCGAAGGGGCGCGAGGTCGGCCCGTTCGCGGTCGGCCGCGATGCTCGCCACGGGGCGGCCGTCGCTGTAGATGTGCACCCGGATCGGTCCGGACGTCTCGCCGTCGATCGCCCACCCGACGACCCGCACCCGGCCGCCTCCGACCGGGGTCGACCGCTGTTCACTCCGCCGAACGGATTGCCGTTCCACGAGACCCTGCCGCTGCCGAAGCGGGTGTTCCCCCCGGTGGCGACGCCGATGGCGTACAGATCCACGCGGTGGGACCCGGGTGCGATCGAGATGCGGCCGTCGAAGCCGTGCCGGCTGCCGCGCCCGAACCGGGCGGCGACGTCGGGCCTGTCGATGTCGGCAGCCAGGCTCGCCCGGGCACGCCCGTCGACGTACACGTGCACCCGGATCGGCGCATCGGTGTCGGGATCGATGGCCCAGCCCCGGACCCGCAGCTTGCCGTGGTCGATCAAGAGGTCGTTCACCCCACCGAACGGGCGCAGCGGACACGGACGCAGTACGGCAGCCCAGTCGGGTGTTCCCGCCCTCGCCCACGTCGATGGCGTAGATGCACACGGAGTGACGCCCCGGCGCCACGTCGGTGATCTCGCGGACGAAGCCGTGCCGGGACCCGGCACCCGGGTAGGCGCGCGCCACGTCGGCGCGAGCGAGTGTTCGCCACGACGCTGGCCCGGCCCGCTCCGTCGACGTAGATGTGCACGTTGACCGGGTTGACCGTGCTCGGATCGACCGCCCAGCCGCTCACCCGCAGCCCGCCGCGGACCGACGTCACCGCGTCGAAGCTGCCGTACGGGTTGCCGGTGAGGCAGGGCCGGTGGTGGGACGCCGTGGCGTTGTCGACCCGGATGGCCGTGCCGCAGGCGGCGTCGGTCTGCCACGGGGGGATGCACGTGACCACGCGGCACACGATCGGCCCGAGGCAGGCGATGTTCTGGTGGCACTGCCCGTAGCGGAAGCCCGTGCACCCGGTCTTGCGGTTGCCGCACGACCCCTTGGCGCACCCGCACTTCGCGCCCGAGCACGAGCCACCGCAGATGCCGCTGCCACCGCAGCCACACGACCCGCAGGACGCGTTGCAGTCGACGTAGTACCGCGCGCCGCCACCGCAGAAGCCCGAGCCGTCCACCTTCCACCAGCCGCCGGTGTAGGTGCCCGGTGGGCACCGGTTCATGCCCGAGAGCGTGCAGCAGAACTCGGTGTACCCGTCGCAGCACGTCGCCCTGCAGTCGCAGGTCGAGCCGCTGCACCCGCAAACGGCGGCGTAGGCCGTGCGGGGCTTGAGGGCGAAGGTGGCGGGGGCGGCCGCCGAGCGCGGTGCCGGCCATGGCGCTGCGCGCCAGGAAGCTGCGCCGGCGCACACGGGGAGCGAGGGCCCGCGCCGCCCGTTCGGCGAGGCGTTGGGTCACGTCGGTCTCGGACGGCCGCAGGTCGGCATCGGAAGGGGACCTTACCGTCTCGTCCCGAGCCGGAAAGTGACGATCGGGACGGATCCGACCACGAGCGGAGGTGGCGGAGGTGGACGGGAATCGAACCCGCCGCCACGGCGCTGCCGCGGCCAGCCGCTTTGAAGGCGGTGGGGCCCACCAGGTGCCCGGACACCTCCGGCGGGGACGCTACCGGCCGGTCGAGCGGGCCGCGGCCGCGCCCGGCCGGAAGGTGCGCCGGTCGCCGGTTCGACGGGTCGTGCCCCGGGCGTCGAGCACCTCGCACAGGGCGAGGGTCACCCGCCGGCTGGTGCCGAGCACGCGTCGCGTGCGTCCGCGAGGGTGAACCGATCGCCGGCGACCGCCCGGATGCGGGCCGCCGCCCGGTCGGGGGCGTCGGCCGCGAACCAGACGCCGTCGCGCCCGACGAGCAGGCCGCGTCGGACGAGCGCCCGGAGCAGGTCGGGGCCGACGTCGTGGGCGGAGGGCGGGGGCGGGGCGAACGGGTCGTCGCGGACGGCGGCGACGTACGGGTGCTGGCCGAGCTGGCCCGCCCACGCCGCGCCCACGAGGTACCCGCGCTCGACCACGACGACCCCGCGGTGGACCAGGGCGTCGCCCGCGGCCCGGGCAGGGGCGTCGAGGGCGTGGCGGTCGAGCCCCACGGGCCGGCTGGCCTCGACGCGGGCGAGCACCGCCGCCTCGGACGGCGGGAGGCCGGCCCGGGCGACGGTGGTGGGCTCGAGGCCGGAGATCGGCCCGCCGGCGACCGTGACGCCCCGCCCCGCGTCCCGAAGCACGACCCGGTCGCCCACGACCAGGGGCAACGGGCGCGGCAGCCGCAGGCGCACGGTCCCCGTCGTGCCCGGGGCCACGGCCCCCTCGCCCACGAACCGCAGCCGCACCGCCATCTCCTCGGAGCCGAGATAGGCGAGGTGGGCGCCACCGCGCCCGCACCGGGGCGGGGGCGCCGGCCAGCGCCGCCAGCCGCACCTCCACCTCGTCGACCGTGCGCCACTCGCCCGGGCGCACCACAGCATCGCCCCGCGCCATCTCGCGGTGGGACACGCCCGGCGAGGTTGAGGGCGGCGCGGCTGCCCGCCGGAGCGGACCTGGCCTCCTCGCCGTGGCGCTGGATGGCCCGCACCCGGGCCGGCCGGGTCCCCCCACGCGTCACGACCTCGACCCGATCACCGACCGCGAAGCCGCCGTGGGCGATCCCGCCGGTCACGACCGCCCCGGCGCCCGCCACCGCGAACGACCGGTCGATCCACATCCGGGGCCGCCCGGCATCCACCGGCACGGGTGCGGACCGCAGCGCCGACGCCAGGGCGTCGACGAGGTCGGAGAGCCCCGACCCCGTCACGGCGTCGCAGGGCACGACGGACCAGCCGGCACCCGGACCGCCGGACAGGCGGGCGCGCACGTCGGCGATCACCGCCGCCACGCGGGCGGCCGGCACGGTCGCCGCCTTGGTCACCGCCACCAGCCCTCGGTCGATGCCGGCGAGCTGGACGATGCGCAGGTGCTCCTCGGTCTGGGCGCGCCAGCCCTCGCGGGCGTCGACGCACAGCACCACCGCCTCGACCACGGCCACCCCGGCGAGCATCGTGGCGATGAACCGCTCGTGCCCGGGCACGTCCACCACGGCGACCGGGCCGAGCCCGTCGATCGGGAGGGCGGCGAAGCCGAGGTCGATGGTGAGGCCCCGGCGCTTCTCCTCGGCCAGGCGATCGGGGTCGGTGCCGGTGAGGGCCCGGACGAGCGTGGACTTGCCGTGGTCGACGTGGCCGGCGGTGGCCACGACGTGCGGCCGTGGGGCCGGCCCGGTCACGGGACCGCGAGCGCGGCGAGGGCGGCGGCGACCGCCTCGTCCTCGTGGGGGGCGACCGTGCGCAGGTCGAGGCGGGTGACGCCCTCGCGGACCGTCGCCACCACCGGCGGCACGCCCCGACGAAGAGACGCGGTGTGGTCGCCGTCGACGTGGACGCCCCACGACGGGATCTCCACCCCCGGCAGCGTCCCGCCGCCCGTCACCGACGCGCACGGACCCGGGCGGACTGCAGCCCCACCGGTGTCAGCCACGCCCGCGACCAGGGCACCAGCGCGCGCGCCGCAGCCGCTCGACGGGCGCCGTGGCCATCCGCCAGAACGGCAGCTCGGCCGCGGTGCGGTCGAGGTAGGCCGTTGCGGCCGCGGCCGTGGCCGCCAGGATCAGCGAGCCCGGCCGGAGCGCCCGGTACAGCGGGTGGGCGGCGCAGGCGTCCACGAGGTCGCGCCGCCCGACGAGCAGCCCGGCCTGCAGGCCGCCGAACAGCTTGTCGCCCGAGAACGTCACGAGGCCCGCCCCCGCCTCCAACGCCTGGCGGACGCCCGGCTCGCCGGCCAGCCACGCCGGCGGGCCCCCGGACAGCCACGGGCAGGTGGCGTCGACCAGGCCCGAACCCGCGTCGACCACGACGGGCGGGCCCACCGAGGCCAGCTCGTCCACGGTGGCCGACGCGGTGAAGCCCTCGATCCGGTAGTTCGACGTGTGGACCTTGAGCAGCAGGGCGACGGCGTCGGCGCCGTCGCTCGCAGCGGCGTAGTCGGCGCGGCGCGTGCGGTTGGTGGTCCCCACCTCGACCAGGCGGGCGCCCGACCGGGCCAGCACGTCGGGGATGCGGAACCCGCCGCCGATCTCGATGAGCTCGCCGCGCGACACCGCCACCCCGCGGCCCTCGGCCAGGGCGGCCAGGACCAGCAGCACCGCCGCCGCCCCGTTGTTCACGACCAGCGCCGCCTCGGCCCCGCACGCCCGCGCCAGCAGCGGACCGGCGTGGTCGCGCCGCGACCCCCGTTTCCCGCTCTCGAGGTCCAACTCGAGGTTGGCGTAGCCGGCCGGGACGTCGACCGCGTACGGCGCCCGCCCGAGGTTGGTGTGCAGCAGGACCCCGGTCGCGTTGACCACCGGCTGGAGCCGGGCCCGCTGCGCCCGCTCGGCCGCGGCCTCGATGTCGTCGACGGCGTGGCGGGCGATGGCGTCGCGGGCGAGGTCGACCCGCACCGGGTGGGGCAGCCCGCTCGGCTCCAGCCGGCGGGCCAGGGCGTCGACCGAGGGCGGGCGCGCCGCGGGCCCCGTGGTCACCGCAGGACGACCCGGGCCGGCCCGGGACCGACCGTTCCGACGGGCACGAAGCCGGCCGCGGCCAACCCGTCCACCGCCGCGGGGTCGACCGCCGCGAGCAGGCCGCCCGACGTCTGGGGATCGAAGGCGAGCGCCTCGCCGGCCGGCGACGCCGTGCTGACGAGGTGGCCGTCGAGGTAGGCGCGGTTGCGCGGGTCGCCGCCCGTGCGCACCCCGCGATCGGCGGCGGCGCGGCACGCCGGGATAGGCCGGCAGCGAGGCCGTGTCGAGGTCGACGGTCGCCGCGGAGCGATCGGCCACCTCCCACGCGTGGCCGGCGAGGCCGTACCCCGTGACGTCGGTGACGGCGTGGACGTCGGCGCCGAGGGCCCGCAGCGCCCCGGCCGCGGCGCGGTTGAGCCGCCGCATGCCCGCCGTCGCCGCCGCCACCGCATCGGGATCACCGGACGCCAGCGCCAGCCCGGTGCCGAGCGGCTTGGACAGCACCACCACGTCGCCGGGCCGAGCGCCGCCCTTGGTGAGCTGCGCCCCCGGGCGCACCACCCCCTGCACGGCGAGGCCGAAGATCGGCTCGGGCGCCCGGATCGTGTGCCCGCCCGCCACCACGCCCCCGGCCTCTCGCACGACCTCGGCCGCGGCGGCGAGGATCCGCCCGACGACGGCGGGGTCGAGATCCTCGGGGAAGGCGGCCACGTTGAGCGCCAGCACGACGTCGCCACCCATGGCGAACACGTCGCTGCAGGCGTTGGCGGCCGCGATGGCCCCGTAGTCGTCGGGGTCGTCGACCAGGGGCGGGAAGAAGTCGGTGGTCGAGACCAGCGCCACGTCGTCGGCCAGGCGCACGACCGCGGCGTCGTCGAACGGCGCCAGGCCCACGAGCAGGTCGGCCCCCGGGACCGAGGCTCCGGCAGCCCCGTCGTCGCCGCCGGTCACGCTGGCGAGAACCTCGGGGAGGAGCGAGGCCCCCCACTTCGCCGCACACCCACCGCACGTGGTCAGCTCGGTGAGCCGGACCGTCGTCCCTGCTGGGTCGGCCATGGCCCGAATGTAGTGGTGGCTGCCGAGCCCGCGGGCCGGGCCCCGAGCCGGGCGCGTTATTCGGTGAGCCGCGACCCCGCCAGCGCGTGCAGCGCGATCGCCGCCGCCGTCGCCACGTTGAGCGAGTCGACCCCGGGCGCGAGCGGGATCCGGACCCGCCGCGTCGCGGCCTCCATCGCAGCCCCGGTGAGGCCCGGGCCCTCGGCCCCGACCAGGAGCGCCACGCGGGGTCGATCGACGTCCGGCTCCGCTGCCGGCTGCCCTTCCGACGCCGACGCCGACGCCGACGCCGGGGCCGGGGCCGGGGCGCCGGCCGGTCCGAGCGCCTCGACGACCCGGGCGATCGGCTCCGCGTCCGCCGCCGGCGTCAGGGCCAACACCACGAACCCCTGGTCGGCGAGGTCGCGCAGGCCGTGGGGCCACGATTCGAGGCGCGTCCAGGGGACGCGCAGGACGTGCCCCAGCGACACCCGGATGCTGCGCCGGTACAGCGGGTCGGCGGTGGTCGGGTCGAGGAGCATCGCCCGGACGCCGAAGGCGGCGGCGTTGCGGAACAGGGCGCCCAGGTTCTCGTGGTCACCGATGCCCTCGGCCACCACCACGAGGTCGGCCGCTTCGACGACGGCCCGCGCCGAGGGCAGCGGACGGCGATCGGCGGCCGCGAGCACGCCCCGGTGGACGTCGAACCCCGCCACCGCCGCCACCTCCGCGTCGTCGCGGACGAGGAGGGGCGCCCGCCCCGCGACCAGCGCGGACACCCGCTCGGCTCGGCGCTCGGTGGCCAGCACCGAGCGCACCGGGTAGGGCGAATCCATCAGCGCCTCGAGCGCCAGCAGTCCCTCCACCACGAAGTAGTCGCCGCGCCGCTCGACCTGCCGGCGGGTCGCCGGGTCGTTGAGCGCCCGGTAGTCGTCGAGGGGGTCGCGCACCGCACCATCCTCGTCCAATGGTCGCCCGACCCCCGGTGCGGGTAACGATGAGCCCATGCGCCGCGTCGTCTGCCTCGAGTTCGGCCCCCTCGACCGCCTGGTCGTCGAGGACGGACCCGACCTGTCGCCCGCCGCCCACCAGGTCCTCGTCGAGGTGCGGGCCGCGGGCGTGAACTTCGTCGACGCCCTGTTCGTGCAGGGCCGCTACCAGATCCGGCCGCCGGTCCCCTTCAGCCCCGGGAGCGAGGTCGCGGGCGACGTGATCGCCGTCGGCGACGACGTCGAGGGGGTCGCGGTCGGCGATCGGGTGCTCGCCTCGGTGGGGCTCGGCGGGTACGCCGAGCAGGTGGTGGTGCCGGCCGAGGCGGTGATCCCCCTGGTCGGGGCCATGAACTACGCCCGGGCCGCGGCGATGCTGCAGTCGTACTCGACCGCGCTGTTCGCCCTGACCCGCCGGATCGCCGTCGCCCCCGAGGAGACCGTGCTCGTGCTCGGCGCCGGCGGCGGCGTCGGCCTGGCCACCATCGACGTGGCGAACGCGCTGGGCCTGCACACGATCGCCGCCGCCTCCGACGACGACAAGCTGGCCGCCGCCCGCGCCGCCGGCGCCGAGCACACCATCCGCTACGAGGACGAGGACCTGAAGGCGCGGGCCCGCGAGCTGTCGAGCGGCGGCGTCGACGTGGTCGTCGACCCGGTGGGCGGCGCACCACGCGGAACAGGCGCTGCGGGCCCTGACCGTCAGCGGCCGGTACCTGGTCGTCGGCTTCGCCAGCGGCGAGATCCCCCGGTTCCCGGCCAACCACGTGCTGCTCAACAACCGGGCGGTCGTCGGCGTGGACTGGGGGGCCTGGGCCATGCACAACCCCGACGACAACCGGGCCCTCACGAACGAGCTGATGGACGCGTTGAACGCCGGTCGCCTCGACCCGCCCGAGCCCACGACCTACCCCCTGTCCGAGGCCGCCAAGGCGCTCGCCGACCTCGAGGGCCGGCGCGCCACGGGAAAGATCGTCCTCGTTCCCTGACGGGGGCGGGTCCGCGCGGCGGCGCCGCGCACGCCCTCGCGTCAGCCGCGGGCGTCGACGTCGGGCACCAGGTCCCGGACGAGGTCCTCGACCGCGCTGACCAGGTCGTCCTCGCCGTCGGGGCGCTCGCGGTCCGCGGGGCCCGTTCCGTCCCGGTCGTCGTCGCCCTCTCCGGGCGCACCGGGGTCGGTCGGGGAGATACCGGCCCCGGCACCCTGCCCGGGTTGGTCACCTGCCTGCATCGAAGCACCGTACGGACGCGACCGGCCCGCGTCGTCCGTAGGGACTACGTATCGCGGCGCGCCGGCGGGCCGATGCCCAGCGCCGCGGCCAGGTCACGGCGGCCGTGGATCTGCAGCTTGCGGTACACGCGGGACAGGTGGGTGTCGACCGTGCGCACCGACAGGTGCAGGGCCTCGGCGATCTCGGGGCTCGTGCGGCCGCGGGCCGCGTGGGTGGCCACCTCGATCTCGCGATCGGTGAGCGGCTCGCCCGACGCCTCGACCGGCGCCAGGGCCGGCGAGCACGGATGCCCGCAGCGGTCGAGCAGCGCATCGCCCCGGCGGCGGGCGTCGGCCGCGGAGACGCCGCGGCCCGACCGCCGCGCCAGGTTGGCGACCGACCGCCAGACCTCGGCGGCCACCAGGTCGGCACCGAGGTCCTCGAAGCCGGCCGCCACCTGCGGTGAGCGCGTCGACGTCGGCGCTGACCAGGGCGTCGGCGTGCCGGGCGGCCAGCGGGCGCGAACGGGCCGCCGACCTGAGCCGCGAGACGGGTGAGGGCGTCACGGGCGGCGTCGGCCCGGCCGAGCCGGACGGCCGCGTGCAGCGCTTCGACCGCCACCGGGCGGGCCGTCTGCTCGAGCATCGCCGCGAGGGCCAGGCAGCGGTCGGCCGCCTCGGACAGCGACCCCTCCGCCGCCAGCAGCCAGGACCGGGACAGCTCGATGTACGGCAACGTGCGGGCGCCGCGCTGCGGGTCGGCGGCGTAGGCGGCGTCGGCCGCGGCCAGCGCCTCCGCGGCGACCGCGAGATCGCAGGCGAAGACGGCCGCCCGCGCCCGCATCGCCTCGGCCAGCGGCCGCTGGGCGAACCAGTCGAGCTCGGCCAGCGCCCGCGACGCACGCTGCAGCTCGGTCAGCGCCTCGGCCGCCCGGCCCCGGACGAGCAGGGCGCCGCCGCGGAACCCGGCGACGATGCCGCGCAGCGACGGCGGCTGGTGGTCGACCCGCAGACCGAGGTCGTCGGCGGTGTAGTCGTCGAGGCGGTGGGCGTCGCCCCACCAGTAGAGGGCCTGGAACCGAGCCATGGCGAGCTGGACCTCGCCGTAGGGCACGGCCCGCCGGTGCTGCCGGGCCGCGGCGAGCAGGCGATCGTCGAGCAGCGCCAGCGCCTCGTCGAGACGGCCCTGCGCGCCCCACACGGTGACGAGCACGGGCGTCACCCGCACGCGGGCGGGCTCGAGCGCCGCGGGATCGTCGAGCACGGCGGCGGCCGACTCGCTCGCCTCGTCGTAGCGGAACGAGAACATCGACATCTGCGCGGCGACCGACCGGCACTCGGCCTGCCAGGCGGGCTGGCCCGCGAGCTGGCGATCGGCCTCGGCCAGCAGGGCGAAGGCGTCGCTCGACCGATCGAGGTGCAGGAACAGGTTGGAGGCCCGCTCGACCGCCACGCTGGCCACCGCGTCGGGGTCGACGGGTCGCAGCTCGTCGAGCACGGCCTGCGATTCGAGCGCCCGGCCCTGGCCGGCCAGCGCCTCGGCCAGCACGAGGCCGGCATCGATGCGATCGCCGCCCCCGGCGGCCACGGCGAGCCGCTCGGCCAGCGGGTGGTCGAGGCGGCCGAGCGCCTCCTCGGCCAGGACGAGCAGCAGCTCGGGGTCGCCGGGTCGGCCCGACTCGAGCTGCCAGGTGGCCATGCGGAGCCGGTCGACGTGGTCGAGGTGGGCCACCGCGCCGACCAGGTCGTGCAGGAGGGCGCGGCGGCGGAGGCGGGACAGCCCGGCCGCCAGCACCTCGCCGTACAGAGGGTGCACGACCTGCAGGACCTCGACCGCTCCGGCCTGGACCACCTCGACGAGGCCACGCGCCTCGAGGTCGTGCACGTCGTCGTCCGCCAGCAGCTGCTCGGCGGCCGCCAGCGGCACCTGCTCGCCGACCGCCACGAGCTCGAGCGCCGCCCGGCGGGAGGGCTCGAGCAGGCGCAGCCGCTCGTCCACGAGGTCGCGCAGCCGAGCCTGCGCCCCGCCGCTCGTGAGCACGACCGGGGTGTCGGCCCCGAGCGCCCGGCGCTCCTGCGCGGTCGTCACCAGCTCACGGACGAACAGCACGTTGCCGCGGCTGAGCTGCCAGATGCGGTCGAGGAGCGACGCGGGCACCCGGTCGCCCAGCACCGACACCACGAGCGCCTCGGTGTCGGCCTGGGGCAGCGGGCCGACGTCGATGCGCTCGACCAGCTCGTCCTTCCACAACGCCATCAGGCCGTCGGGCAGCGGCCCTCCGGTGCGGGCGCTCATCACCACCCGGATCGGCGACTGGGTCACCGCCAGGTGCACGAGCGCGACCGACACCGGGTCGAGCAGGTGGGCATCGTCGACCGCCAGGACGAACGGCCGCTCGCCGCCGGACCGGGCGTGCAGCCGGGACAGCGCGAGGTGCAACAGGTCGTCGGTGTGGTGGGCGTCGTCGCTCGGGTCGAGGACGTGGGCGAACGACCCGAGCGGGATGTCGCGGGCGGCCTCGGTGGCCCGCACCCACTCGACTGCCGTGCCACGGGCCTGCTGGGCGGCCACCGCGTCGGCGACCAGGCGCGTCTTCCCGACGCCCGCCTCCCCGAACAGGACCGCCCCACGGGACCCGCTGTCCAGGGCGAGCAGGCGGCCGATGGTCTCCAGCTCTGCGTCTCGTCCCACGAGTGGCCACGGTGCGACCACGGGCCGAGCGTACTGCGGCGGAACGCGGAAATACGTAGGTCCTACGGATCCGCCCCGACCGGCGATTCCCTAGGTTGACGCCTTGCAAGAACGTGGCGACGGCCCACCTGGACGGATCGCTGCGGGAAAGCAGGTCGAGGGACCCGGCGGGGGCACCCTCGGCCGCGTCGACTCGGGTGCGGGCCGGCGACGGAGAAGGCGGAACCCCAGCACCGCCCCGTCACCGGTCCCCCGGGTCGGTCGATGCTCGTGGCGCCCCGATCGGTCCTGCGACGACACGCCCTCGACCGCTGTTCCGGGCGCACGGCCCTGACCGGTCACGCCACGCCGCGTGCGATGGCCACCACGGCGGTGACGGCCGCGAACGCCAGGACCGCCGGGCGCAACCACGCGGTGTCGAGGCGCCGGGCCAGCCACCCGCTGGCCGCGATGCCGGCGGCGGTGCCGGGCAACAGGGCCAGCGCCAGCCAGACGTGCCACGCCTCGACCACCCCGGCGACGAACAGGGCGGCCAGCGACAGCACGGTGCCGAACACGAACGTGGCGGCCAGCGTCGCCCGCAGCACCGGCCCCTCCTGGTGTTGATACAGCAGCGCGAGGGGCGGGCCGCCGATCGAGGTGGCGGTGCCGAGCGCCCCCGAGGCGACGCCCGCGGCCACGGTCGTCGTCGGCGTCACCCGCACCGTGGCGGTGAGGACGCTGGTCACGACGGCCACGAGGACGCCGACGCCGCACAGCACCGAGATCGTGTCGACCGCCACCTGGGCGACGATCCACGTGCCGACGACCGTCCCGGGCACGCGGCCGATCATCAGCAGCCCCACCGCCCGACGGTCGACGCCGTGGGGCTCCCGCCGGACCATGGCCGCGGCCAGCGGCACCACGAGCAGCATCGGGACGACCGGCAGCGCGGCCGGCTCGAGCACCGCCACCACGGGGACCACCACCAGGTTGGCCCCGAAGCCCACCGTCCCCTGCACCGCGGCGCCGATCGCCACGACGGTCAGCACGACGGCGTAGGCCGCGGGCGCGAGGTGCAGGGCGTCGGTCATCTCGCCGACAGCGTGGCGCGCCGCGGCGCCGGGGGCAGCACGGGCGCGGCCACCGGCCGCGAGCCGCCGGCGGTCAGGCCGGGCGTCGCTCGGCCACGAGCGCCGCGAACCGGTCGAGGATCGGCAGGACCTCGTCGCGGGGCGCAGACGGCAGGTCGAACACGGTCTCGGTGACGCCCAGGTCGTCGTAGTGGTCGAGCTTGCCGTGGTCGGGGATCGCCGCGAACGGGACGACCTCGAACCCCGACGGGTCGCGGCCCGCCTCGGCCAGCGCGGCCCGCAGGGTGGGCAGCGCCTTGGCGAGGCCGGCACCGCCGATGGGCACCCACCCGTCGGCGTACTCGACGGCATGGGCGAACACCGTGGGGGTGGCGCCACCGCCGACCAGGACCGGCACCCGCGGGCCGCCGTCCCCGTCGCGCTGGACCGGCTTCGGCCACGCCCACGACGGCGGGAAGGTCACGTGCTCGCCCGCGAACTCGGCCTCGTCCTCGCGCCACAGCGCCTGCATGGCGAGGACGTGCTCGCGGGCCACGCTCCGCCGCTGACCGAAGGCGACGCCGTGGTCGGCGATCTCGTCCTCGTTCCAGCCGAAGCCGACGCCGAGCGCCACCCGCCCGTCGGACACGTGGTCGAGCGTGGCCACGGCCTTGGCGGTCACGATCGGGTCGCGCTGGGCCGGCAGCAGGATGCCGGTGCCGAGCCGCAGGGTCGTCGTGGCGGTGGCGGCCGCGGCGAGGGCGACGAGCGGGTCGAGGGAGCGCTTGTACTTCTCCGCCAGCTCTCCGCCCGAGGGGTGGGGCGTCTTGCGGCCGGTCGGGATGTGGGTGTGCTCGGGCAGCCACAGCGAGTCGAGGCCGCGCTCCTCGGCCGCACGCGCCAGGTCCACGACGCCGATCGACAGGTCGGTGACGAACATGGTGACGCCGTAGCGCATGTGAGCGATCCCCTCGCCGGCTTCCCGTGCCCTCGGTGCATCTGACGACCCGTCAGGTCTATGACATCATGCCCGGTATGACCGAGCGGAGCGAGGTCCAGAGGCACAGTCGGCCAGTCGCCACGAAGTGGCGATCCGGTCACCAGTGCGCCCGAAGGGTGCACCGGTGACCGGCATCTGCGAGGGGCGCGTCGTCATCGTCACCGGCGCGGGTCGCGGCATCGGCCGCGGTCACGCGCTCGAGTTCGCCCGGCAGGGCGCCAAGGTCGTGGTCAACGACATCGGCGCCGAGCTCGACGGGTCGGGCGGCTCGGTGTCCCCGGCCCAGCAGGTGGTCGACGACATCGTGGCCGCCGGGGGCGAGGCGGTCGTCAACGGCGACGACGTGGCCGACTGGGAGGGCGCCCAGCGCCTCGTCGGCTCGGCCGTCGACGCGTTCGGCCGGCTCGACGTCGTCGTCAACAACGCCGGCATCGTGCGCGACCGCATGTTCGTCTCGTGCGGCGAGGACGAGTGGGACGCCGTGATCCGGGTCCACCTCAAGGGCCACTTCGCCGTGGCCCGGTTCGCCGCCGAGCACTGGCGGGCGCAGGCCAAGGCGGGCGAGGCCGTCGACGCCCGCATCGTCAACACGTCGTCGGGCGCGGGCTGATCGGGTCGGTCGGCCAGTCGGCCTACAGCGCGGCCAAGGCGCGCCATCGCCACGCTGACGCTGATCCAGGCGGCCGAGATGGGCCGCTACGGCGTCACCGCCAACGCCATCGCCCCGTCGGCCCGCACCCGCATGACCGAGACGGTGTTCGCCGACATGATGGCCGCGCCCGACGATCCCGATGCCTTCGACGCCATGGCCCCCGAGAACGTGGCGCCGCTCGTCGTGTGGCTCGGGTCGGCCGCAGTCGGCGCACGTCACCGGGCGGGTGTTCGAGGTCGAGGGCGGCAAGGTGTCGGTGGCCGACGGCTGGCAGCACGGCCCCGCGACTCGACAAGGGCGCCCGCTGGGACCCGGCCGAGCTGGGCCCCGTCGTCGACGACCTCCTGGCCAAGGCCCCGCCGCCGGCCCCGGTCTACGGCGCCCAGTAGCTCCAAACGCACCACCACAACCGAACTTGCGACAGTTTCGCGGCCAGGAGCCGCGCACGTGTCGCACGTTCGGTCGCAGGAATCGGGCATCCCGCCGCCCAGCTCGCGTCCGACCGCCGGCTTCCTCCCGACAGGCCCCGTCGCGCCTCAGGGGAGGCATCCGCCGTGCACGACTTCGACCGCCGCGTGGCGTCCCACGCCGCTCGCCAGCACGCCCTCGTCACGTCCGTCCAGGCCGCCGCGTGTGAGAGCGACGGAGGACGGCAGGGAGGGAGGGGCGCGCAGCAGCCCCGGTCGACGGAGGCCGTCGACCGGGGCCGGCACGAGCCGGGGACCCGGGGCCCGGGGCCGGCCCGGGGGGTGGGCCCCGCCTACTCGGCGCGGACCGCCTCGGCCGGGGGGAGGCGGCTGGCGCGGGCCGCCGGGTACAGGCCGGCGAGGGCCCCGACGACGAGCGACGCCGCCACGCCGCCGGCGAGCCCGACCAGCGGGATGGCGAGCCGCCAGCCCCGCACGTCGGCGTAGACCGCGGTCATCGCCGCGCCGAGGGCCACGCCCAGCGCCCCGCCCAGGCCGGCCAGCAGCACCGACTCGACGAGGAACTGGGTGCGCACGTGGGACCGGGTGGCGCCGAGCGCCCGGCGCACGCCGATCTCGGCCCGCCGCTCCAGCACCGAGATGACCATGACGTTGGCGATGCCGACGCCGCCGACGACCAGCGCCACCCCGCCGAGCCCGAGCAGCAGGGCGGTGAGGGTCTCGTCGGCCTGCGGCCTTGGCCTCCAGGGCGTCGCTGGGCCGGGTGACGTTGACCTCCTCGGGCGCCTCGGGGTTGGCCGTCGGCGCCAGCACGTCGCGCACCGCGGTCGACCTCGTCGGGGTCGGTGCGCACCCGCACGGTCGACGCCGACTCGTCGATGTCGAACAGCTCGCGCGGCCACCGGGTAGCCGATGAGGGCCGACCGGTCGAGGTCGGGGCCGAGCGGCACCGGATCGAGGATCCCGATGACCCGGAACCACCGGCCGCCGATCCACACGAGCGGGTCGCCGTCGAGGTGGGTGATCCCCAGCCGGACCGCCGCCTCCGACCCCAGCACGACCGTGGGCACGGTGGCCGTGGCGTCGTTGAGGAACGTGCCGTCGTCCATGGAGCCACCGACCGTCTCGAGCAGCTGCGGCTCGGTGGCCACGACGGCGATGCCGCCCGACTCCTCGGCCGGGATCATGTCGGTGCGCCGCACCGTGACGCCCGAGACCGTCCGGGTGGCCGCGGCGGACGTCACCGGCTCGATGCGCCGGATCATGTCGGGCGCGGTCGACCGGCAGCGTCGCGGCGTCGCCGAACGGGCTGGTGCCGGGCTGCACCTGGAGCAGGTTCGTGCCCAGCTCGTCGAGCTCGGCCAGCAGGTCGGCCCGGCTCGAGGCCGAGATCCCGACCACCGCCACCATGGCGGCGATGCCGATGGCGATGCCGAGGGCGGTGAGCAGCGTGCGCCCTCGCTTGGCCCGCAGGCCGACGGTGCCGACGGACAGGGCGTCGGCGGTCCGGAGGCGGCTCCGCCACCGGTCGGGCCCCCGCTCGTCGCCCGGCCCATCGTCTGCACCGCCCGGGCCGCTCCCGCCCGGTGCCCGCTCGGGCGGACGATCGCGGCCGGCCGCCAGCGCGCCCGGGCTCACAGGTCCACCTCGGCGGCCAGCGTGTCGCGCTCGACCCGGCCGTCCCGCACGGCGACGCACCGGGGCATGCCGGCGGCCACCTGCTGGTCGTGGGTGATCACGACGATCGTCGACCCGCCCGCGTGCAGCGCCCGCAACAGGTCGAGCACCTCGCCACCGGTGACCGAGTCGAGGTTGCCGGTGGGCTCGTCGGCCAGGACGATCGCCGGGTCGCCGACGATGGCCCGAGCGACGGCGACCCGCTGGCGCTCGCCGCCCGAGAGCTGGGCGGGCCGGTGGGTGGCCCGGTGGGCCAGCCCGACGCGGGCGAGGGCGGCGGCGGCCCGGTCGCGCCGGTCGTCGACCGGCAGGCCGCGGTAGAGCAGCCCGGCGGCCACGTTGTCGAGGGCGGACAGCCCGTCGAGCAGGTGGAACTGCTGGAACACGAAGCCGACCTGCCAGGCCCGCAGCGCGGACAGCTCGCGGTCGCTGAGGGCGCCGATGTCGGCCCCGGCCACCCGCACCGTGCCCGACGACGGCCGGTCGAGCGCGCCGACGAGGTGCAGCAGGGTCGACTTGCCCGACCCCGAGGGCCCCACGACGGCGACCATCTCGCCCGCCTCGACCGCGAAGCTCACCCCGTCGAGGGCCCGCACGGGCGGGTTGCCGGGGTACTCCTTCACCACGTCGGCGAGCGAGAGGACCGTGCGGTCTGACCAGACGGGCTCGTCGTCGGGCTCGGCGTCGCTGCCGTTCCGGCCGATGGGCCGGAAGTCGCGCCAGGTCGTGGCGGCCGTCATTCCGGCACCACCACGTCGTCGCCCTCGGCGAGGTCGCCGGTGACCTGGACCCAGCCGTCGGCGAACGCCCCGAGCTCGACGGCGACCAGCTCGGTCCCGCCGCCGGCGACCGGCCGCTCGACGGCGTAGCCGCCCTCGGCGAGGGCCAGCAGGGCGTCGGCGGGCACGGCGGTCACGCCCGTGGCCGGCGCTGGTGACCACGCTGACCGTGACGGGCGCCAGGTCGAGGGCTCCGGCCGCGGCCGGGTCGTCGAGCGAGATCGTGACCTCGATCGTCGGGGTCTGGTCCGCGGTCGGGTCGTCGTCCGCCCCCTCGGGGGTCTCGGCCACGGTGCCGACCGAGGCCACGGTGCCGGTGACGGTCGTCCCGTCGGGCAGCTCGACATCGACCGCCTGGCCGACGGCGACCATGCCCTGGCGGGTGGCCTCGAGATCGACGGTCACCTGACGGGTCGTGCCCGCCACCTCGAGGATCGGCCCGCCGGCCTGGCCGCCGAGCTCGGCGACGTGGGCGGACACCCGGACGGGCCCGGGCTGCACCGCCACGTCCCGCGGGGACAGGCGCCCGGTGTCGTCGAGGCCGACCGCCTCCTGCCACTCCTCGAGGGCGTCGGTGGTGGCCGAGGTCCACTCCTCGTCGACCGTGAGCTCGTCGGCGGTCACCACGCCGAGGGCGACGAGGTTGGCCTCGACGAGCTCGACGTCGGGACCGTCCTCGGCTCCGGGGCCGAGGTCGCGCCACAGGGGCCGGTCGCCGAACAGCAGCGGGACGACCCGGTCGTCGACCTCGGCGACCGCCTGGCCGCGATCGACGACCGAGCCCTCGGCGGGCAGCCAGGTCACGGTGCCCTGGGCGGCCAGGGCGAGCTGGCTGGTCTCGCCGTAGCCGAGGGTGCCGTCGAGCTCGGTGCGCTCCTCCAGGTCGCGCACGGTCACCTCGGCGGTGGTGGTGGCGAGGGCGTCGGACGGCGCAGAGGCGGGATCGTCCTCGTCGCCCGCTCGCCAGGCGATCACGCCCGCGGCGAGCACGGCGAGAGCCCCGCCGGCGACGACGACGGTGGTGCGACGCCGGCGGCCGGGCCGGCGCCCGTCGAGGCGGATGGGGTCCGGCGAGTCGGGGGTGGCCACCGCCGCGGTCGCCTCGGCCGCCTCGGGTCGGGCGGCGCGACCTGCGGGGTCGGTGGGGTCCGCCGGATCGCCGGCGGGCGTCACGGGCGTGCCCGGGGTCCCGGGCGTGCGGCGCAGGTGGGCGTCGGCGCTCATCCCTCGTCCTCCGACGACCGGGTGTTGAAGCCGGGGCCGCCTTCCATGCCGGCTTCCTCGCTGCACTCCTCCATGTCCTGCTCGAACTCCTCGTCCGGTGGGCCCTCCCCGGCAGCCTCGTCGGCTCCCCCGCCGGGGCCGCGGGTGATGCGCACGCCTCCGTCGTCGGCCACCTGCGGGTCGGGCATGTCGTGGCCCCGGGCCCTCATGCACTCGGCCATCGCCACCAGGCGGTCCTGCATCTCGGCCTGCTCCTCGGGGCTGAGCTGCACGTCGGGGCGGACCTCCTCGAGGATCGACTGGCACTCCTCCTCGGCCGCCTTGAACTCCTCGGACTCGGGGTCGATGCCGCTGCCCGGCTCGAAGCCGATGCTGACGCCGCCGCCCTCCTGGAACTCGGGATCGGGCATGTCGATCCCGTGGTCCCGCATGCACTCCGTGTACTCGAGCATGGCGTCCTGCATCTCGCCCTCGTCGACGGGGCCACCGCCCGAGTCGCCGGAGCCCTCGTCGTCGGCCGATGCGTCCGCGGCGGCGTTCTCGTCGATCGACGCCACCCCGTCATTTCCGTCGTCGCCGCCGCCACCACACCCGGCGGCGAGCACGCCGCCGAGGAGGAGCACGGCGGCGAGCCGGCGCATGTTGGTTGCTGTCATCATGCGGCGGACGATGACGGGCGGGCGCTGAGGGAGCCCTGAGATCGGCTGAGAGCCCTCTCAGCCGGCGATGCCCGTCGTTCGACGCCAGCCGCCACACTCTGTGGCGTGCGCGTGCTGGTGATCGAGGACGAGGTTCACCTCGGCGAGGTGCTCCAGCGCGGCCTGCAGGCCGAGGGCTTCGACGTCGAGCTGACCCACGACGGGCTCGACGGCCTGTGGCGCGCCCGCGAGCGGCGCTACGCCGCCATCGTCCTCGACCTGCTGCTGCCCGGCATGAACGGCTTCGAGGTGTGCCGCACCCTGCGCGAGGAGGGCGTGGGCACGCCGATCCTCATGCTGACGGCCAAGCACGGCGAGTACGACGAGGCCGAGGCGCTCGACACCGGCGCCGACGACTTCCTGTCCAAGCCGTTCTCGTTCGTGGTGCTGGTCGCCCGGCTGCGGGCGCTGGCGCGGCGGGGCGCGTCGCGCCCGCCCACGCTGGTGGTCGGTGACCTGGTGGTCGATCCCGCCGGCCGCACGTGCCACCGCGGCGACGCGCCGGTGACGCTGACGCCCCGCGAGCTGGCCCTGCTGTCCGCCCTCCTGCGCCGTGACGGCGACGTGGCCCCCAAGCACGACCTGCTGCACGAGGTGTGGGGCGACGACTTCGACGGCGACGCCAACGTGGTCGAGGTGTACGTCGGGTACCTCCGCCGCAAGATCGACGCGCCGTTCGGCCGCAACACGCTGCAGACCGTGCGCGGCGCCGGCTACCGGATGGTGGCGAGTGCCTGACGGGCGCGTACCCGACGTCCCGCGGGCTCCGCTCGGTCCGGGTGCGCCTCACCCTGGCGGCCGTGGTCGCCACCGCGGTGGCGGTGACGGGAGCGGGGTGGCTGCTCGTCCGCTCGGTCGAGGACACGCAGACGGCCCGCGTGCGCGACGCGGCCGAGGACATGCTCGACGAGGTCGTGGCCTCGCTGGAGGACGGGACGCCGGCGCCCGAGGCGGTCGCGTCGGCCATGAGCGCGGCCGGCGGCGGCAACCCCGCCATCGCCGGGATCCCCGCGTTCGTCCAGATCGTGGACGAGGACGGGCGCACGCTGTCGGTCGGGCCCGAGATCCCGGGTGGCGGGGGCATGCTGGCCCTCAGCATCGAGGGTGGCGATCAGGCGTCGGCCGGGCCCGGTGCCGGGTCGCCCACCTCGCCGACCCCGGGCCCCCGGTCCGAGGCGCTCGACCCCGACGATGCAGATGCCCTCGACCGGCGCACCACCTTGGTCGCCGCCAACCGCGTGTTCAGCTTCGAGCCCGAGACGCTCAGCCGCACGGTCGCCACCCCCTCCGGCGAGCTGACCGTCTTCGCCGCGGCGCCGGTCGACGAGGTGCAGGAGAACCTCGAAGCGGTCCGCCGGGGCCTGTGGGTCGGCGTCCCGCTGCTGGTGGCGGCCGTGGCCGCGGTGGCGTGGCACCTGGTCGGGCGGGCGCTGCGGCCCGTCGAGGCGATCCGCGCCGAGGTGGCCGCCATCGGGGGCACCACCATCCACCGGCGGGTGCCCACGCCCGGCACCGACGACGAGATCGGCCGGCTGGCCCACACGATGAACGCCATGCTCGACCGGCTCGAGGTGGCGTCGACCCGGCAGCGGCAGTTCGTGTCCGACGCCTCGCACGAGCTGCGCAGCCCGGTCGCGGCCATCCGCACCGACGTCGAGGTCGCGCTGCGCGAGGGCGAGCGGGCCGACTGGCCGACCGTCGGCGCCGCGGTGCTCGCCGAGGAGGTCCGGCTCGAGCGCCTGCTCGACGACCTGCTGACGCTGGCCGCCGCCGACGAGGACGCCGGGACGGGCGCGGCCGGGCGCGCCGACGAGCGCGTCGACGTGGGTGACCTGGTGGCCGACGTCGCGGCCCGGCCGCGCCGGGTCCCGGTCCGGTGGGAGCGGCGGACGACCACGGCGCCACGGCGCCGACGCGCACCGACGCCACCGACGCCGCCGGCGCGGGCGGCCCGCCTGCCGGCCCCGCCCCGCTCGGCGGGCCCGTCGTGTCGGGGCGGCCCGACGCCCTGTCGCGACTGCTGACGAACCTGGTCGACAACGCGGCGCGCCACGCCACCACCGCGGTCGAGGTCCGCGTCGACGTCGCCTCGTCGCCGACCGGCACGCAGGTGGTCCACCTGGCCGTCGACGACGACGGCCCGGGCATCCCGGCTGGCGACCGGCAGCGGATCTTCGACCGGTTCACCCGCCTCGACGACGGGCGGGCACGCGCCCGCGGCGGCGCCGGCCTCGGTCTGGCGGTCGTCCGGTCGATCGCCGTGGGCCACCGGGGTCGCGTCTGGGTCGGCGACAGCCCCACCGGCGGCGCCCGCTTCGTGGTCGAGCTGCCGGTGGCACCGGCCGCGCCGTGAGGCCGGCCGGTCCCCGCGGATAGGTTGCTGCGGTCCCGCCGGCCCCTCCCCCGAGGCCCGCCTCCATGGCCACCGATCGCACGCCCCTTCCCACCCCCGCGCCGCGCCCGACGGGCGACGGTGGCGCCGGGGCCGCACCGCGAGCGGCCTCGCCGCCGTCCTGTGGGACATGGACGGCACGCTGGTCGACACCGAGCCGTTCTGGATCAAGGCCGAGACCGAGCTGGTCACGGCCCACGGTGGGACGTGGACCGACGAGGACGCCCACGCACTCGTCGGCCTCGACCTCCTCGACGCGGCCGACTACATCCGGCGGGTCGGCGGGGTCGACAGGCCCCCGGCCGCGATCGTCGAGCTGATGATGGAGCGGGTGATCGAGCAGATGGCCGCCGCGCCACCGTGGCGGCCGGGTGCGCTCGACCTGCTCGCCGCGCTGCGCGACGCCGGGGTCCCCAGCGTGCTCGTCACGATGTCGTGGCGGCGCCTGGTCGGTGCGGTCGTCGACCTGCTGCCCGCCGGGCTCGTTCGCGGCCACGGTGGCGGGCGACGAGGTGGAGCGGGGCAAGCCCCACCCCGAGCCCTACCTGGCCGCCGCCGACATCGTGGGCGTCGAGCCGGGCGCGTGCGTCGCCATCGAGGACTCGCCCACGGGCGCCCGCTCGGCCCGAGCCGCCGGTTGCGTCGTCCTCGGCGTCCCCCACGTGGTGGACATCCCGACGGACCTGGTCGACGCGACGACGTCGTCACTCACCACGGTGGACGTGGCGACGCTGCGCGCCCTGGTCCAGCCGTAGGACCTTCCGTCGTCTCTCACCGCGCCATAGCGCGGTGAGAGACGACAGATCGTTCGGTCAGCTCAGGCGTTCGAACACCATGGCCATGCCCTGGCCGCCGCCGACGCACATGGTCTCGAGGCCGAAGGTCTTGTCCTCGTCCTGCAGGGCGTGGATGAGGGTGGTGGCGATGCGGGCGCCCGTCATGCCGAACGGGTGGCCGAGGGCGATGGCGCCGCCCTTCACGTTCAGCTTCTCGAGCGGGATGTTCAGGTGCTTGGCCGACGGCAGCACCTGGGCGGCGAAGGCCTCGTTGATCTCGACGAGGTCGATGTCCTCGATGGTCATGCCGGCCCGGGCCAGCGCCTGGCGCGACGCCTCGATGGGGCCGAGGCCCATGATCTCGGGGTTCAGGCCGGTGACGCCCGACGCCACGACGCGGGCGAGCGGGGTGAGGCCCAGCTCGGCGGCGCGGGTGTCGCTCATGACGATCACGGCGGCGGCGCCGTCGTTGAGCGGGCAGGCGTTGCCGGCCGTGACCTCGCCGTCGGGGCGGAACACCGGCTTGAGCTCGGACAGCTTCTCGACGGTGGTGCCGGCGCGGGGGCCGTCGTCCTTGGTGACCACGGTGCCCGACGGCGTCGTGATGGGCGTGATCTCGCCGTCCCAGTAGCCGTTCTCCTGGTTGGCCGAGGCGAGCTGCTGGCTGCGGGCCGCGAACTCGTCCATGTCGCGCCGGGCCACGTTCTCCTTGAGGCGCACGTTCTCGGCCGTCTGGCCCATGGCGATGTAGATGTCGGGCAGCCTGCCGTCGAGCGGCGTCCACGAGTCGGCGCCGGTGGCGAACTCGGCGGTGCGGGCCTCGGCGTCGGCGCGAGCGCGTTGTGCGGGCCGCTGTCGGCGATGCCGCTCATGAAGCGGCTCACGGTCTCGACGCCGGCGGCGACGAAGACGTCGCCCTCGCCGGCCTTGATGGCGTGGGCGGCCATGCGGATGGCCTGCAGCGACGACGAGCAGTAGCGGTTGACGGTGACGCCGGGGACGTCGTCGAGGCCGGCGAGGATGGCGGCGACGCGGGCGATGTTGTAGCCCGCCTCGCCGGCGGGCTGGCCGCAGCCGAGGATGAGGTCGTCGATGGTGGTGCGGTCGAGCGACGGGACCTTGTCCAGCGCCGCCTTCACGATGGTGGCGGTCAGGTCGTCGGGCCGGACCTCGGTGAGCGAGCCCTTGTTGGCCCGCCCGATGGGGCTGCGGGCCGTCGAGACGATGACAGCTTCGGTCATGGCGTGTGGTCCTCCTGCACGGATCCGTTCCGCGATGTGCCGTGTCTAGCTATGTTACCGGTCGGTCACCAAGGCGTCCCTGGTCGTGACCAGCGTGAGTGATCGTGACCGGGTGCGGCATGGTGGTGGACGTGGTGGCCCTGCTCGAGCCAGCGGCGGAAGCCCGGCCGCGTTCGAGTGGATGCCGTTGAGCGTCTCCAGCTTCTCGCGCTGCGCCGGATCGACGCCCGTGAGGTCGGCCTCGAACCGTGCCGCCAGCGCCTCCGCGATGTCCTCGTCGGCCCGCCAGGCGGCCTCGGCGACCTCGGCCCACTGGGTCAGCGTCTCCTGGGCCTCCTCGAGGATCGCCACCGGGTCGGGAACCAGGCCGAAGTGGGCGAGGGCGATGCCCTGCGGGCCGGCGCTCGGCGAACCGCCGCAGCGACGTGAGCGCCTGGTCGAGATCGAAGTCGGGCGGCGGCGTCGCCGGACGCAGGACCCCGACGTCGGGCAGGCGCACCCCCACGGCGTCGCCCGCGAACAGCAGGCCGGAGTCGCTGTCGTGCAGGGCGAGGTGGTGCTTGGCGTGCCCGGGCGAGTCGACCGTGGTGAGCGTGCGGTTCGTCGAGACGACGACCTCGTCGCCGTCCTCGAGCACCCGCACCCGGCCGGCCTCGGTGGGCGTCAGCCGCCCGTAGAGCGAGTCGAGCAGGTCGCCGTAGACCATCGCCGCGCTGTTGACCAGCTTGGTGGGATCGACGAGGTGCCGGGCGCCCCGCTCGTGGACGTACACCGTGGCCTGCGGGAACGCCGCGGCGACGTCGCCGACGCCGCCGGCGTGGTCGAGGTGGATGTGGGTGACGGCGACGCCGGCGAGGTCGTCGGGGGCCACCCCCAGCTCGTCGAGCGCCGCCAGCAGGTGCGGCACCGAGGTCTGGCTGCCCGTCTCGACGAGGACCGGCGCGTCGCCGGTGACGAGGTAGCCGGCGGTGACCTGGTGCCAGCCGCCGAGCAGCGTGTCGATCTGCAGGACACCCGGTGCGATCTCGGTGTGCACGTCACCCCCTCGGCTCGGCCGCCGGCGACGAGGGTAGTGGCGCGGGGTCCGATCGGCGCCCGGCGTACGCGAGGGTGAGACGTCCGTCCACGTCGTGTGGACCCGCGCACCGCGAGCGCGTCCGACCCGCAGGAGCAGCCCGTGTCCTTCAGCCAGGAAGAGATCGACTACCTCCGCTCGCAACCGCTCGCCCGCCTGGCGACCATCGACGGCGACGGGCAGCCCGACGTCGTCCCGGTGGCGTTCGAGTTCGACGGCGCGTCGTTCTGGGTCGGCGGGTCCGGAGCCTCGGTCCTGTCGACCCGCAAGATGCGCAACGTCGCCGGTGGCAACGACCGGGCGGCACTGGTCGTCGACGACATGGTGTCGTTCGATCCCTTCGTCGCCCGCGGCGTGCGCGTCTACGGGCGGACCTCCGGGCCCGTCGAGCGGGTCGGTCTCGTGGGCCCGGGCGTCTACCTGCGCATCGACCCGACGGTCTCGTGGAGCTGGAACCTGGCGGGCGAACCGGTCGGCGCCGAGTGGTACCCGGCCCGACGCGCCGTGCACGGCCCCGGGTGACCGCCGAGTCTGTCAGACCCCGTCGCTAGCGTGATCGGCGATGGCCCGACGATCCAGAGACCCCGCACGGGCGTCCGGCGCGCCCGAGGCGGCGACGTCCCCCACGTTGTGGGACGACCCGGGCGACCCCACCTGGTCGGTGCCCGAGCTCGGCGAGGCCATCGGGCTGCGGGTGCGCACCGCCTTCCCCGACGAGGTGTGGGTGCGGGGCGTCATCCGCAACCTCAACCCCGGCCGGCGGGGCGGCACGGTGTGGTTCGACCTGGTCGAGCCCGCGGCCGACGGCGACCTGGCCCGGCCGCCTGTCGCCAGCCTGTCGGTCGTGCTGTTCGACACCGCCCGCCGCCGGGTCAACGCCCGGCTGACCGACGCCGGCGGTCGGGTGCGCATGACCGACGGCACCGAGGTGCGCCTGCGGGCCCGCGTCACCTGGTACGACCGGGGCGGCCGCCTGCAGCTGCAGATGTCCGACATCGATCCGGCCTTCACGCTCGGCCGGCTGGCGGCCGACCGCGACCGCCTGCTCCGCCTCCTCGACGGCGAGGGCCTGCTCACCCGGCAGGCCTCCCTCCCCCGGCCCGTGCTGCCGCTGCGGCTCGGGCTGGTGACCAGCCGGGGCAGTGCGGCCGAGCACGACGTGCTCGACGAGCTGCGCCGCTCGGGCATCGGGTTCTCGGTGGTCACCGCCGACGTGCGGGTGCAGGGCGCCCGGGCACCCCGGTCGGTGGCGTGGGGCCTGCGGGCGGTCGCCGCCCGCGGCGTCGACGTCGTCCTGCTCGTCCGCGGCGGCGGCGCCACCACCGACCTCGCCGCCTTCGACGGCGAGGTCATCGCCCGCGCCATCGCCACGCTCGACGTCCCCGTCCTCACCGGCATCGGGCACGACATCGACCGGTCGGTGGCCGACGACGTCGCCCACGCCACGTACAAGACGCCGACCGCCTGCGCCCACGCGGTGGTGGCCGACGTCCGTGCGGTGGAGGCCCGCACCGACGACGTGTGGCGGCGCATCGTCGCCAGCGCCCGACGGAAGGGCCGCGACCAGGCCGAGCACCTCCGCACCTGCGGGCGGCACGTCGCGCTCGCCACCCGCCAGAGCCTGGTGGCCGCCGACCGCGACCTGTCCGGGCGCGGCGCCCGCGTCGGACGGGTGGCCGACGGGCGCACTCGCCCGCACGACCGCGGCGCTCGACCGGGCGGCCGGCCGCGTCGAGGCCGGGGGCCGCGCCCACCTGCGCACGCACGAGCAGACCGTGGCCGCGGCCGCCGTCCGGCTCGCCCAGCGCCCGCCGCGACTGCTGACCGACGGCCGAGCGCGAGCTGCCGCGCCGTCGACGCCCAGGTGCGGGCGCTCGATCCGCACCGGGTGCTGGCCCGCGGCTGGTCGATCACCCGCACCGCCGACGGCCGCACCCTGCGCTCCGCCGCCGAGGCCGCCGCCGGCGACGAGCTCGTCACGACGCTCGCCGACGGCTCGGTGCGCAGTACCGTCTCGGCCGACCCGGCCCCCGCAGACCCCGCGCCCGGGAGCACACGATGACCGCCACCCCCTCGTCCGCCCGCCGTCCCCGTCGCCCGCCTCCCGTCCGGGCGGCGGACGACGACGCCGGCGAGATCAGCTACGCCGACGCGCAGGCCGAGCTCGACGCCATCCTCCACGAGCTCGACGGCGACGAGGTCGATGTCGACGTGCTCGGCGCCCGCGTGCGACGGGCGGCCGAGCTGTTGCGGCTGTGCCGGTCGCGCATCGCCGCTGCCCGCTTCGAGGTCGAGCAGGTCGTGGGCGAGCTCGAGGCCGAGGCCGATCAGGCCGCCGCGCGCGGACGACGACCGACGAGCCGACGACGACGACGACGACATCGACGACGACCTCGACGACGAGGTCGACGACGATCGACGCGACGACTCGACGCAGACGACATCGACGACGACACCGGCGGATGAGGGTCAGTCGGTCTCGGGTCGGTCTCGGGGCAGCGGGCGACCAACCGGCCCTCGACGAGCTGATCGGGGGCGGTCGGTTCGGGTTCAGGTCGCCGTCGAAGCGGGTCCACCGGCCCTCGACGATCACCCGGTCGCCCTCGACCCGCACGTCGGTGATCTCGCCGGCCGGGCCGGGGTCGAGCCTCGGAGCCGAAGGCGCCGAGGATGCCGTCCTCCGCACCGAGATCGGCGGTGACCCCCGACCGATCGATCCCGCCGTCGCCCACGTCGACGTGCGCCTGCACCACGATCGCCGCCCTGTGCGCCGGCGAGCACGACCACGTCACCGTCCTGGCCGCACGCGGTGAGGGGCACCTCGGCGCGGCGAGAGTCGTAGCTGAACCGGGCGGTGTCGGGTGCGAGCCCGTCGCGGCCCGGATCCTCGCCCCGGCTCCCGCACCCGGCGACGGCCAGCGCGACCGCGGCGAGCGCACCCGTGATCACGGTGAGGGCCGTGCGGCGTGTGGGCCGGCGATTTCGTCCGCGCACGACGCCGCACCGTAGCGGGGGCGTGCCAAACTCCCGCACCACCACCGGCAGGGTGGCGCCTTCGAGCAGGCGGAGTCCAGGACATGTCCCTACCCCCCGATCCGCACGACGACGACCTCACCGAACCGGTCTCGTCCGAGCCGACGCCCGCGGCCGCCCACCCCCGCCTCCGCCCCCGCCGCCGCCCGCGGGCGGCGACTGGCCGGGACCGTCCGGGGCCGCCGTCGCCCGCCGGCGCGGCGGCGACGGCGCCCGCTCCGGTCGCCGCCACCGCCCCTGCCCCCGCCGGGCCACCGCCCCCGTCATCGGCCCCTGGGCGGCCCGCCGCCGACCGATCCCGCTCCGTCCGGCGGCAAGAGCCGCGTGCTGCTCGCCGTCGGCGCGGTCGTCGCCGTGATCGCGGTCGTGGGCGGTGTCCTCGTCGTGACGGGCGGCGACGACAGCGACGAGACCAGCGAGGTCGCGGACGACGAGCCCGCCGACGGCGGCGAGCCGACGCCGACGCTCCAGACGCATCCGGCGCGGGGTCCGACGTCGGGACCGCCGACATCCCCGACACGCCCGAGGCGGTGGTCACGGCCTTCTTCGATGCGGTCGAGGCCGGCGACTGCGAGGCGATCGTCGAGTTCGTGGTCCCCGAGACCTTCACCTCGGCGGGCGACTCGCCCGAGCAGGCGATCGCCGACTGCGAGGCCGACGCCGAAGGGCGGGCGGAGGTGGCCGAGCTCGACGTCCTCGACGTCTCGTTGGTCTCCGAGACCGGCGACGAGGCGGTCGTGTCGGTCACCGCCCTCGTCGACGGCGAGACGGGCACCCGGGAGCTGGAGGTGCAGCGCGTCGACGGGACCTGGCTGATCTCGTCGCTCGACTGAGAGGCCGAGCGGATAGGGCGTTCGCCACAGCCCACGAGTCCGCGATTTGGCGGGTGACCATCTGCTGACCAGCGAGGCCTCCTGGCAACACGCGACGGCTCCTCGAGATGACGTGCCTATCCGCTGAACCACTGAGGCGCGGGCCGCGCCTGCCGGCGCCCGTGCCGCGCGTGGGATGCAGGCCGCTCGGCGCCGCCCCGTAACGTGGTCCTGCCCATGCGCCCCCGCGCCGCCGCTCCCCCGTCGCTCAACGTCATCGCCTCCCGTGTCGATGGGCGTCTGCGCGACCTGCTCGACACCGAGCGCGCCCGGTGGACCGCCGTGGACGTGGCTCTGGTCGAGCCGCTCGACGCGCTGCGCCGGCTGGTCGAGGCCGGCGGCAAGCGGCTGCGCCCGGCCTTCTGCCACTGGGGCTTCGTGGCCGCGGGCGGCGACCCCGACGACCCGCGGGTGGTCGACGTCGGCGCGGCGTTCGAGATGTTGCACGCGTTCGCGCTCGTGCACGACGACGTGATGGACGGGTCGCCGACCCGGCGCGGCACGCGCACCACCCACCTGGCCTTCGCGGACGCCCACCGAGCCGCGGGGTGGCGGGGCGAGGACCGTCGCTTCGGTGAGGGTGCGGCGATCCTCGTCGGTGACATGGCGCACGTGTACGCCGACGTCCTGCTCGGCGACGTGCCGGCGCGACGTGTGGTCGGTGTGGAGCGAGCTGCGGCTCGAGCTGGACGTGGGTCAGTACCTCGACCTGCTCGGCACCGCCCGGGCCGACCGCGACCGGGCCCGCGCCCGCCGCATCTCCCGCTACAAGTCGGGCAAGTACACGATCGAACGTCCGCTGCACGTCGGGCGCGGCGCTGGCGGGACGGTTCGCCGACCTCGCCGGGCCGCTCTCGGCGTACGGCGATCCGCTGGGCGAGGCGTTCCAGCTCCGCGACGACGTGCTGGGGGCGTTCGGCGACCCCGCGGTGACGGGCAAGCCCGTCGGCCAGGACCTGCGGGAGGGCAAGCCCACGCCCCTGCTGGCCGCCGCGGTCGACCGGGCCGCCGCGTCCCCTGCGGGCGCCGCCGCCTCGGCGGTGCTCGCCCGGGTGGGCGAGAGGGACCTGACCGACGCCGACGTGGCCGCCATCCAGCAGGCGCTGGTCGACACGGGCGCTCTCGCCGAGGTCGACGGCCTCGTCGACGAGCTCACCGCACGTGCGGTCGACGCCATCGAGGCGGCCGACGTGGTCCCCGCCGCCCGCGACGAGCTGGTCGACCTGGCCCGCTACGTCGGCTCGCGCGACGCCTGAGCCGGCGGGGCCCGGCGGACCAGGCTCGCTGGCCGTCAGGCCGGGAGGAACGGGGACAGGGCGCGGGCGCGCGGCAACGTGCGGACGCCCGGCTCGGCCGCCACCGCCGCCAGCCACGGTGGGCGGACGATGGCGCTGACGACGATCGCCGTGTCGAGGCCCGACAACGTGGCCGCCTGGCGGGCGTAGGTGGCGGCGTAGTCGGGCGGCCGGACGTCGTGGCTGAGCTCGAGCAGGGCGTAGGGATCGGGCACGGCACCGGGGCCGAGCGACGGGCCGAGCACGAACGCCGTCGTCGGCTCGGACCCGCCACCGGCGAGGCCCGGGCCGTCGTCCAGCACCGCACCGCGCACGAGATCGGGCCGGGCCCCGGCGATCAGCAGCGCCACGTAGGCGCCCAGCCCCCGACCGTGGAGCGTGGCCGGCCCGACGTGGCCGAGGGCCGCGTCGACGTCGGACATGAGCAGCTCGCAGAAGTACCCGCCTCCGGCGGGAACCGTCGTGCTGCCGTGACCCGTGAAGTCGAGCGCCCACACCGGGCCGGGCCACGACGCGAGGTGGTCGGGCACGACCTCGGGCGACCGCTCGCCGAGCCCGTGCAGCAGGAGCAGCGGGCGGGACGCACCGTGGCCGTCACTGTCAGGGCCGTCGCCGTCCCCGTCAGGGCCGTCGCCGTCCCCGTCCCCGTCGAGCCCGCCACGCAGGCGGTGCAGGGCGACGTCGATGCGGTTGTTCCGCACGGTCACGGTCGGCGGGCACGGCGCGGGGTCGTCGTGACGGCGGCCCGTCGTCGCCGCCGAAGGGCGCGGCCGGCTGCGGGCGCGGTGACCGGATCGGGCTGCCCTTGCCCTTCAGGAACTCGATCACCAGGTCGGCGACACGCTGAGGCTGCTCGATGTGGACGAAGTGCCCGACGTCCTCGTAGACGACGAGGCGGCTGCCCTCGGGCAGGTTCGGCGCGACCTCGTCGGCCGGCGTCGCCCACCCCATCAGCTCGGGCTGTTGGCCCAGCACCGCCAGCATCGGCACGCTCAGCCCCGGCAGCCGCGACATGGCCCACTCGGGCCGCCAGGGGCCGAAGCCGCCGAGCCGCAGCGACGGGTCGATCATCCAGCGCCAGCCCTCGTCGTCGTGACGGGCGCCAACCGACACGAGGTAGCGCAGCCACTCCTTCGACAGCCGGGGGTTCATCCGCCCTCGCCGCTCGGCCAGCCCGTCGATCGTGTCGGGCCGGCGCTGCTTCGTGGCCGTCTGGCGGCGGAAGTCGAGCCAGCCGGCCAGCTCGCCGGCGAGCAGCTTGGTGCGCTCGTGGTCGGGGACGTCGGGCATCGACCGCCCGCTGGGGACGCCGTCGAGGTTGACGAGGGAGCTGACCCGGTGCGGCAGGGCGGCCGCGAACTGGACCATCACCGACCCGCCCTTCGAGTGGCCCACGACCGGCAGCGGCCCCGCCGTCACCGAGTCGATGACCGCGAGCGCGTCGCGGAGGTCGGCCTCCCACGAGTACATCGCCGTGTGCTCGGAGGCACCGTGGCCACGCTGGTCCCAGGCCACGACCCGCCAGCCGGCGTCGGCCAGCAGCGGGGCGAACACGTCGAAGGTGCGGGCGAAGTCGAAGCCGCCGTGGGCCAGGGCCAGCGGCAGAGCCTCGGGGTCACCCCACTCGTAGACCGCGAGGCGCACGCCGTGGGACACCACGGTGCGCCGGCGATCGGGCGGACGGGCACCCGGGAACGTCACGGTCTCGGTCGGCACGGGGAGAAGATTGACCCACGGGTCAAGCTGCCGACAAGCGAGCCCCCGGGCGGATCAGGGGTCGGCGGGCTCGGCCGGTCTGCCCGAGCGCAGCCCCGCGGCCGCACCGGCGAGGCGCACCAGGATCCCGCCGGGGCGGCGGAGGTTGGCGTCGCGCACCCGGTACGTCGGGTACACCTCGGCGTGCCAGCGGGTGTGCCACGGCTGGTTGGTGACGAGGTCGATGCTGGCGACGTCGATCCGCTCGCAGCAGTCGCGGACCAGGTCGGCCATGAGGATGTTGCTGGGCGACAGGTCGGAGAGCTCGTCGTCGTAGGCGACCTTCAACAGCTCGAGCGTGTTGCCGGTGACGCCGGTGAGCTGGGACGCCGCCGGGCGCCCGTCGAGGCGCAGCGTGCGCACCGACACACATCCGGCCTTCGCCCCGCCGAGGAGGAAGCGATGCATCCGGGCGTGGTCGACCGGCTTGTTGGCCAGGGCGCCGCTGCCGGCCTTCCAGCCCGACCCCTCGATGGCGACGAACTCGGCGAACGCCTCGGCGACCTCGTCGGGCGCGGTCGCCACGGTGACGGTCATCTCGCCCCGACGCTCGAAGCGGTTGCGGGCCTTGCGCAGCCCCGTCCGCAGGTTGCGCCCGGCCGCCTCGAGCCACTCGTCGTACGGCTTGACGGTGGTGATGACCGAGTGGCCGCCGTAGCGGTCCTCGGCGGCCAGGCCCTGGGTGGCGGCCGTGGCCAGGCGCGTGAACCCCCGCCCGTCGCGCAGGCCGCCCAGCGTCACCATGTCGACGGGCTCGCCCGAGGCCGACATCGCCGCCAGCAGGCCGGACCGCACCTCGGTGGGGTGCGCCCGGTCGGCGATGAGCCCGTCGCTGGTGCGCTCGTTGCCGAGCACCCGCAGGCGCACCGGCCCCTGCCGGCGCTCGCGCAGCTCGAACGGCAGGACGGCGAGCGGGCCCTCGTCGTCCTCGGCCACCACCCAGCGGGCGCGCTCGCCGTGGGCCTCTTCGGCCATCGCCTCGGCCCACTCGGCCGTTTGGAAGACGGAGCGCGGCGGATGGTCGACCAGCAGCTCCCGCCAGACGGGCCCGACAGCCTCCCACCGCCGCGCGCCCCGCAGGATCGTGGTGCGCACGGCCGACGACGTTACCGCCTGGCCGAGTGCGGCCTTCACGCGTCGTCGGGGTCGGCGCGCCAGTCGCGGTCGGGCGACAGGTAGATCAGCGGCAGGCTCACCACCGACACCAGGCTCTTGATGACCAGGTTCACGACGAACACGTCCCACACCGCCGACCACGGCAGCGTGAAGGCGTCGTCGGCCAGGAAGGGCAGGGCCCCGAACGCGCCGACCGCGAAGATGGCGTTGTCGAGCGGCACGCTGACCGCGTTGCTCACCGCGACCCGGGCCCACTGGTAGCGCGTCGTGACCCGCCGGACGAACCAGTGGTACACCTCGGTGTCGACCAGCTCGCTGATGACCTGGGCCACGATCGACGCCACCACGATGCGCCACACGGGCCCGAGCACCGTCCGGAACTCCTCGTCGAACGGGTAGCTGGCGTCGGGCTTCACCCGCACCACCCACTGCAGGTAGACGGCGAGGAACAGGTTCACCGCCGCCGCCGTCAGGACGACCGTGCGGGCGAGGCGCCGGCCCAGCGCCTTGTGCACGACGTCGCGGAGCGTGAACGTGATCGGGTACACGAACGTGCCCATGTCGACCGCCCGACCGAACGTCGAGCCGATCTTCACGCTCGTGACGTTGGCGATGACCTGGGCGCCGACGTAGGCCCCCACCGCGGCGATGGCGACGTGCGTGGCCGTCACCCCGGTGCGGGCTCTCGGTGGGGACGGCGCCGCGACGGCGGGCGCGTCCTCGCGTGGCTGCATGAGGGGGTGACCTCCGGTTTTGGTGAGGCGGGTCGCCGGTACCGCCGGGTGATGTGACGCTGCGCCGACCGGCTGGACCGTGGCGAGCACCCCGCGACGGGGCGCCGGACACGGCGGCCGTCGACCTCTCGGCCGCGCGAGGACCGAGTCGTCGACGTGACCTGTCGGGGCGGCCCGAGTGTAGGTTGCGCGCCCGTGGCCCCCCGTCCCCCGACCCGCGCGGTGGCCCTCGGCGGTGGGCGCACGCTGGCGCTGGACGACGTCGGCGACCCCGCCGGCGTGCCCGTCCTGTACCTGCACGGCACCCCCGACTCACGGCTCGCCCGTCACCCCGACGACCGTCTGGCCGCCGCGGCCGGGGTGCGGCTGCTGGCGATCGACCGGCCGGGCTGCGGGGGATCGTCACCTCTGGAGGCCGGCGTGTGGTCGCCCGACTGGCCCGCGGCGTGGGCCGCCGACGTCGCCGTCGCCCTCGACGCCGTCGGGGTCGAGCGGTGCGCGGTGCTGGCGTGGTCGGGCGGGGCGCTCGGGGGCGTGGCGCTGGCCGCCCACGGATCGGTCCCGCCGGTGGGCGCACAGGGCGAGGACGCCGGCCCGCTGGCCGGGCGGGTGGCGGCGCTCGGCATCGTGGGCGGGCTCGTTCCCCGTCAGGCGTACGACGATCCCGAGGTCCGTGCCGCCGGCGAGGCGCGGCTCGGGGTGATCGAGCTGGCCGACGTCCTGCCGCCCGGCGAGCTGGGTGACGAGGTGGCCCCCATGCTGGCGCCCTACCCCTGCGACGAGCCGCTGGCCGCCGAGCACCAGGAGGCCCAGCGCACCCCGGCCGACGCGCTCGAGCTGGCCTCGGTGCCGGGTGGCGCCGAGGCGATGGCCGCCGGGCTGGTGGAGGCCGTGCGTCACGGCCTGGCGGGCGTGGCCGCCGACGTCGAGGCGCAGGCCCGCCCGCTGGCGGTGGACCTCGCCCGGGTGCGGTGCCCGGTCCGGCTCTGGTACGGCGAGGTCGACCAGGTCACGCCGGTGGCGTTCGGCCGCTGGTACGCCGCCCACCTGCCCGATGCCACGCTCACCGTCGTCGCCGGCGCCGGGCCACTACCTGGCGCTCACCCGCTGGTCCGAGCTGCTGGCCGAGCTGGCGGCTCTCACCGGTCGAGGCTGACGGGCCCCGCCGACCGTCGCCCCGAACCTGCGACCGGCCGGGACGGGCACACCCCGAACCTGCGACCGAACTTGCGACACAGGCGCCTCCAGAGCACCACGATTCGTCGCAAGAACGGTCGCCAGAACGGTCGCCCGAACCGTCACCGCGACCGGCCCGCCGGCGCGGACCACCGGCGGCTGGCCCCCGGCGTCGCTACGTTGCGGCGCATGCCGCGCCTTCGCCAGGTCAGCCGCGACGAGGCCACCGCGCCCATCGTCGGGGCGATGTACGACTTCATGTTCGGCCCGGGTCGAGATCCGGTCGCCGAGCCGGGCACCGCCACGGGCACGCCGGGCGACTGGTGGACGACCTTCGCGCTCGTCCCCGACGTGCTCCAGCACTGCGTGGCCGGGTTCCGGCTGTACCGCTCGCCCGACCGCGCGCTGCCTGCCGAGCTGCGTGAGCTCGGTCAGTTCCGGGCGGGGTGGGGCCGCCAGAGCCAGTTCGTGTACAGCCAGCACGCCAAGTCGTGCCGGGCGCTCGGCATGTCCGAGGAGAAGATCGCCGCCCTGCCCCACTGGGCGGTGGCCGACTGCTGGTCGCCGGTCGAGCGGGCGGTGCTGGCCTACACGGACGCCCTGGTGCTCGAGGGTGGGCGGGTGTCGGACGGGGTGTTCGCCGCCCTGCAGGAGCACCTGACCGACGAGCAGATCCTCGAGCTGACCTACATCACGTGCCTGTACGAGATGCACGCCACGATGAGCCGGGCGCTGCGCACCGAGTGGGACGACCGCGACGAGCCGATCGTCGAGGTCCCCGGCGACCACACGTCGCTCGAGCCCGAGGTCGGCGTCGTCCCGGGCCGCACCGCCGCCCGGTAGGGCCCGAACCGCGATTTCCCCGCGAGATCGGTCGCTGGAGCGACCGATCTCGCGGGGGAATCGCGTTCAGGGTGAGGTCAGGCGGGGGTCCACTCGGCGTGGACGTGCTTGATGCCGTTGATGAAGCCGCTGCGGAGGCGCTCGGGCTCGCTCACGGTGTGGATGTCGGGGAGCCGGGTGAGCAGCTCGCGGAACATCACCGTGATCTCGCGACGCGCCAGGTGGGCACCGAGGCAGAAGTGCGGGCCGGGGCCGCCGAAGCCGATGTGGTCGTTGGGCGTGCGCCCGAGGTCGAACGTGTGCGGATCGGCGAACACGGCCTCGTCGCGGTTGCCCGACCAGTACCAGAGCACCACCTTGTCGCCCTCGGAGAACTCCTGGTCGCCGAGGCGCACGCCGTCCTGCGTGACCGTGCGCCGGAAGTGGACGACCGGCGACGCCCACCGCACGATCTCCTCGACCGCCGTCGGCGCCAGCCCGTCGATGTCGTCGAGCCAGCGCTGCTTCTGGTCGGGGTGCTCGGTGAGGCGTGACGAGGCCGTGGGCGATGGCGTTGCGGGTGGTCTCGTTGCCCGCCACGACGAGCAGGATGAAGAACGAGGCCAGCTCCTGCGTCGTCAGGTGCTCGCCGTCGACCTCGCTGGTCACGAGCGCCGACACGAGGTCGTTGCCGGGATCCTTGATCCGGGCCTCGCCGAGCTCGGTCACGAGCTGGGCCAGCTCCTGGCCGGCCGTGAGGATCGCCATCGTGACGCCCATCGGGTCCTCGATGTCGTCGACGTACTCGGGATCGGTGAAGCCGAGGATCACGTTCGTGCGGTCGAACACGAACTCCTCCTGGCTGCGGGGGATGCCCATCATGTCGAGGATGATCCGCAGCGGCAGGCGGGCCGCCACCTCGGTGACGAAGTCGGCCTCGCCCCGATCGGCGATCTCGTCGACGATCTCGGCGGCGACGCCCTCGACGTCGGCCTTCATGAGCCCCAGCTGCCGGGGCGTGAACCCTCGCGACACGATGCGGCGCATGCGGGCGTGGCGGGGGTCGTCGAGGTTGATCATCGAGCCGAAGAACTCGATGAAGTCGGGGGGCAGGTCGGCGATGTTGGTGCCCTTGCCCGAGCAGAACAGCTCGGGGTGCCGGCTGGCGTGGACGATGTCGGCGTGCCGGGTGACCGAGTAGTAGGTCGACTCGGCCACGCCCATGTGGGGCAGCCCGGGGAACACCATGCGGGCGATCGGCCGTTCTCGCCGCAGGAGGGCGAACGCCTCGGCCCGCTCGTCGAGCGGGCGGGTCCACCAGTCGAGGTCGGACAGGTCGATCTGGTCCACCGTCGGTGCCGACATGCGGCCACCGTAGTTGGCAGTCGTCAAGCGATGACGCCCGTATCAGTGAACATCGATCGCGCCGGCCGCACCTCCCTGACACGATCTGTCAGGGAGGTGGTCGTACGGTGCCCCCATGGCCACCTGGACGTCCTTCGCCGACGAAGCCCCCGAGATCGCCACCCTCGCCGAGCAGCGCATCGCCGCTTCCGGACTGCTCATCATGGCCACGGTGCGACGCGACGGGTTCCCGCGCATCAGCCCGGTCGAGCCGACTCTGGCCGACGGCCGGCTCGTGCTCCACGACGACAAGCTGTGGCTCGGCATGATGCCGGGGGCCACCAAGTCCCTCGACCTGCAGCGGGACGGCCGGCTCGGCCTGCACACCGCCACCGCCGACAAGATGGTCAGCGAGGGCGACGTGAAGATGTGGGGCACCGCCACGCAGATCACCGATCGGGCCACGCTCGAGAAGATGGCCGACGACATCTTCGTGTCGGTCGGTCACCGGTTCGAGGTCGGCACGTTCGACGCCTTCGACATCGACCTGCTGGGGGCGTCCGCCGTCACGGTGGACACCGAGGCCGAGGTGATGCTCGTGCGCACCTGGCGGCCGGGGGCGGGTGTCTCCCGGGTCGAGAAGACCGGCTGAGGCCCCGGGTGAAGGCGCCGGCGGGCCGCGCTCAGTCGCCCCGGCGCCGCACCTTCCGCACCAGGACCTCCTGCACGATGGTCGCCACGTGCACGCCGTCCTCGGCGAAGACGTAGCCGACGCTCACGCCCCGGGAGCTCATCAGCCCGTGGCACGTGAAGGTCTGGAGCTGCCAGCGGTCGGCGGCCATCGGCCGGTGGAAGTAGATGGCGTGGTCGAGGCTGGCCGAGAACATCTGGTGCTCCATCGGGCCGGTCGTCCCACTCGGGGTACAGCGAGACCACGGCGTCGGTGGGCAGGTCGTCGGACAGGTAGGCCAGGCCGCAGGCGTGCAGGCCCGGCTCGTCGGCGATCTCGTCCGCCACCCGCAGCCACGACGTCGCCTCGCCCGTGCCCCGGCCCACGAAGCGGCGCTCGAACAGCGGGCTCCAGCTGTCGTCCGACAGCTCGCCGGGCGCGGGGACGTCGGGCATCAGCGCGGTCTGCGCCGTCGGTGCGTCCTCGTCGACCTGGTACGAGGCGGTCATCTCCAGGATCACCCCGACGGACTGGCGGGCCGTGACGCGGCGGGTGCAGAACGAGCGGCCGTTGCGGACGCGGTCGACCTCGAACCGGATCGGCTCGGCGGCGTCGCCGCGGCGGATGAAGTACGCGTGCAGCGAGTGCACCCGGAACGCCGGGTCGACCGTGAACGTGCCGGCCCGCAGGGCCTGGGCCACGATCTGCCCCCCGTAGAGCCCGCCCCACGGGTAGCGGGGCCCGGTTCCCACCCACACATCGGTGCCGTGGGGCTCGAGGGCCATCATCGTCGCGAAGTCCATCACTGCCCCTCGTCGCGGCTCTCGCCGTCGGGCGCCCACGCCGCCCAGGCGCCGGCGCACCGGTCGGCGTCCCACATGCCGTCGTGCACCACGACCCGGTAGCGGAAGCGCAGGCCGCCGCCGGCGGGCAGGGTCGTCGGACCGTCCCACAGGAACGCCGGGTAGATCGTGTTGGCCCACCCGTCGCCGTAGCCCTCGCCGGCCCGGGTCGTGGCGTAGAAGGGCACGGGGTGCGCCGGGTTGGCCGGGTGGTCGAGCACGCAGATGCCGACCGGTCGGCCCTCGCACGTGCCGGACAGGTCGCACCAGCGCGACCGCCGGGGGGCCACCCGGCCCCGCTCCACCCCGTCGTCGAGCACCAGCCGCGTGTCGTGCCAGTCCTCGCGGCCGCGCACGGCCAGGCCCGAGTAGCCGCCCCACGTCCCGGTGTACGGCGTGCGGTCGAGCACCGCGTCGTGCGGCGAGGTCAGCGTGACGTCCCAGTCGAGCGCGTAGGCGTCGTCGTCGATGCGGCACGTGGCGCAGCACCCGGCGCTCGTGCACGGCCACCGTCGCCCGGTCGGGCCGGATCCAGTGGAGGTCACCGGCGACCGTGTCACCGGCGACCGTCGGCGGGCCGTCGTGGCGCTGCACACCCCAGCCCGCGGGGTCGTACTCCTCCCAGAAGTTGTCGCCGTCGACGAACTTCACCACGAACCACACGCCGCGCTGCCACGGGTGGTCCGGCGGCTCGACCCGGGTGAGGACCACGCCCGCGGGGGTGGCGACCGGGTGGACGTGGGGCTTGCGCCGGTGGTCCCAGGCGTAGGTCCACCCGCCCGCACCGGCGTCGAAGCGCACGACCGGCGACGCCTCGGAGCCGTCGGCCGCGGTCACGCCAGCCGCCCCATGTCGGCCTCGGCCACCGGGTGGAGGGGCGGCTCGCCGGCCCCGAACCGGCGGATCTCCTCGATCACCAGCTCGGCCTGGCGTGACAGCTCGGTGCCCTGCGAGCCGGCCAGGTGGGGCGTGACGACGCACGTCGGCAGCGCCAGCAGCTCGTGGTCGGGCGGCAGCGGCTCGGGGTCGGTCACGTCGAGCACCGCGGTCAGCCGCCCCGTCCGGAGCTCGGCCGCCAGGGCGTCGTGGTCGACCAGGGCACCGCGGGCCGTGTTCACGAGCGTGGCGCCGTCGATCATGCAGGCCAGCTGGGCGGCGCCGATCATCCGCTCGGTCTCGGGCAGGGACGGCGCGTGCAGGCTCACGACGTCGCTCGTGGCGAGCAGCTCGTCGAGCTCGACCCGCCGCACGCCGAGCGCAGCCGCGCCCTCGTCGGTCAGGTACGGATCGGCGACGACGACCGTGCAGGCGAAGGGGCGCAGCAGCTCGACCACGGCGCGCCCCACGTGGGAGGCGCCGACCAGCCCGATGCGCTTGCCCCAGTTGCCGACCGGATGGCGCCGCGGGAGGTCGGGCACGGTCGACGCCGCGCAGCTTCTCGCGCTCGGTGAACGCCGCCTTGTTCGCCCACAGGATCGCGGCCACCGTGTACTCCGCCACGGGAACGGCGTTGGCGGCGGCGCCCGAGGTCACCAGCACGCCCCGGGCGAACGTGGCGGGGGTGACGGTGTCGCGCACGGTTCCCGCCGCGTAGGCCAGCATCCGCAGGCGCGGCGCCCGGGCCAGGAACGCCTCGTCGAGCACCACGCACCCCCAGTGCCCGAGCAGCACGTCGGCGGCGGCCAGCACCTCGTCGGCCCGGCCAGGGGGCAGCGCCTGCACCGCCACGGGGTCGAGCAGGTCGGCCACGTCGGCCAGGGCGGAGAGGTGCTCGGGTCGGAGCGCGTACGGCTCCAGCCCGGGGTACATCGACAGCGCCACGGCCGGACGGGCGCGGTCGTCGGGGGAGCGGTCGGCCACGGCTGGCGACTCTACGGCGCACCGCCCGCCGGACGGCAGTGCCGGCCCATCCGCCGCCCCGGACGTTCCCACCCGGCCCGTCAGCCCCGCCCGAACGTGTCACCCGTCCCGTCCGAAGGTCCGACCGGCCGGAGCGCAGGGGCGTCGACCGTCACGCCGGCCCCGGTGGGGATCGGCAGGCGCCGCTATCGTCCGCGCCTCGTGGGGACCATCGCCGACGACCTCGTCACGCTCGCCACGACGGTGCTCGCCGACCTGGGCGATCCCACCAGCGGCGTGGCCCCCGGCCTGGTGCTCCCGGCCACGCTGGCCGGGCACCGGGTCGACGCCGACGCCCACGCCGACCTGGTCTTCACGCTCGGGCTGCTGCGCGAGGCCGGTGTCGGCCCACATCGGTGCCGTCGACGTCGAGCAGCAGCTGCACGACCGGCTGGCCGCCACCGACGCAGCCCGCACGCACACGTTCTTCTCGTACCGCATCGCCGAGACGGTGGCCCGGCTCGGGGGCCTCGACGCCCTGGCGCCCAGGCACCCGCGACGTCGTCGTCGCCGCGGCCGACAGCACCGAGTGGATCCCGCTGCTCGACCAGGGGATCCTGCCCCGCAACTACGCGGTCGTCCTCACCCGGTGCGAGCTCGCCCGCGCCGCGCTCGGGCTCGACGTCGACGACGCCGTGGTCGACGGGCCTGGTCGAGCGTGTGGCGGCGCTGCTGGGCGAGAGCCCCGACGGCTGGCTCGACGACTCGCAGGACGGGCGGGGGCAGGTCGACATGTACACGGTCGACGCCTACCTGTTCGCCGAACCGTTCTCCGACCGCCTGGGGGCGGTGTGGGAACGGGGCGTCGCCTCGGCCGCCCGCCTGGTCGAGGCCGTCGTCTCCCCGGGCGGCGCCGCCCTGCCCTGGGGCCGGTCGATCGGGGCGTTGGCCGTGTGCCACAGCGGCGAGCTCGCGGCCCTGCTGCTGCGACGGGCGCACGAAGGCGGCGCGCCGGTCGACGCCGAGCGCTGGTGGGGCGTGGCGCGGGCATCGGCGCCGACGGAGCCGCACCCTGGTTCGACCGCGGCCTGGTCGTGGCCCACAAGCGGCGGGCACCGTTCCGCTACCGCGGCCCGTTCCGGCGCCTGCAGATGACCCTCGACTGCGTGGGCAAGCTGGTGGTGACCGCACTCGACCTGCGCCGGGCCGGCCCCGAGCCGGGGACGGATCGGGCGCAGGCTTCGGGCGGATCCGGCACTCCCACAGGCGACGACCGGGACGACGGCGCCGCCCCCGTCCTCGGACCTCCGGCGGCCGGCCTCCCCCGGGCCTTCGACAGCCGCGACGAGTGGATCGGCTTCGGCGATCGCATCGGCGTGTGGGCGCACCGCGACCCCCGGCTGCCGTTCGCCCTCCCCGTCGTGGGCGGGCCCGGCGCCGACTACGCCCCGACGCCCCGCCACCCCGGCGGGTTCGAGGTGCCGACCGACCAGCCGCTGGCCTGCTTCGTGCCGCTGGCCTGGCGGGGCGAGGCCCGCTTCGCGCCCGGCGGCCGGGCCGCCGCGGTGCAGCACGGGCCCGGCGTCCTCGACCTGGCGCACGACACGCTTCCGCGACGACCGGCGCGCCGTTGGGCGAGGACGCCCCGACCCTTCCGGCCGAGCGCCGGGCGCGCTACGTGGCCGACGGCCGCACGCTGAGCGTCGCACGAGCAGCTCGCCTTCCCCGGCAAGCCTCCGGGGGCCGTCGCCGTGCTGGTGCCCGAGATGCCGGGGCAGCCGCTGCACGTCACGGCCGACGGGCCGGCGGTCGAGCGGGTCACGACCGTCGACGTCGACGGCCTCGCCGAGTGGCGGGCGGTCAACGGCGAGATCGCCGCCGTCCACCAGATCGAGCTGGCGCCGGCCGCCGGACATGGCGTTCCGATGGACGGTCACCCGGAAGCTGCGGGTCGTCGTCGACCGCGCACCACCACTGGTACCACCAGTGCCTCTACGCCTCGCTCGGCGACCGGGTCGACGTCCGGCCCGTGCCCTACCACCTGCTCGACGACGCCGACCGGCTGGCGGACGCGTTCGCCACCGTCGACGTGCTGCACCTGCACTGGCCCGAGTGGCTGACCGGCATGTCGGCCGGCCGGGCGCGCCGGGTGGCCGAGACCCTGCGTGACATCGGCGTCCCCGTCGTGTGGACGCAGCACAACCTCGCGCCCCACACCGCGCCCGACCACGCCGCCCTCTACCGCCCGTGGGCCGAGACGGCCGCGGCCGTGATCCACCACAGCCACTGGGGCGAGCAGGCCATCCGTGGCCGGTACGACTTCGCGCCGACCGCCGTCCACCGCGTCATCCCGCACGGCCACTGGGGCCCGCTGATGACGCCCCGCGCCGAGATCGACCGCGCCGCCGCCGAGGCCGAGCTCGGGCTGGCGCCCACCGGCCTGCGGATCGGCGTGGTCGGGGCGCCCCGGCCGGGCAAGGACACCCAGCTGCTCATCGACGGCGTCCACGCCAGCACCCGCGACGACGTCCAGCTGCTGGTGCTGAGCGGCGACGGCGAGCCCGCCCCCGACGACGACCCCCGCATCACGGTGCTCCCGTACGACGAGGTCCCACGCCAGGTCTACGACCGCCGGCTGGCCACCATCGACGTGCTGGCACTGCCGCTCGAGGGCGGGACCTACCTCACCACCGGGCAGGTGGCCGACGCCGTCGGCGCGGGGCTGCCCGCCCTGGTGTCGCCGTGGCCCTACCTGGCCGAGGTCCTGGGCGACGCCGCCATCCCGTACGGGCGCACCGCCGCCGACCTGGCCGCCACGATCGACGGGCTCGACGAGCCCACCCTCGCCCGCGCCCGGGCCGCGGCCGTCGACCGCCGGAGCCGCGCTCGACTGGGCTGCGCTCGCCGAGGACACCTACGCCCTGCTCGACGAGGTCGCCGCCGCCCACCCGCGGCTGTGACGGCGACCGGGGACGGGCCCGTGACGGGCACGTCACGGGCACGTCACACCGCCCGCCCGGCCGCTAGGGTCCCGCGCGTTCGAGAGCCGAGGGGACGAGCCGTGCGACGTGGGGCCGCGGTGCTGGTGGTGCTGATGGCGATGACCGCGGTGGTGGCGTGTCGCGGCCCGGGCGGGGGGCACGGCGGCGCGGGCGGGGCCCGCGGCCTGGGGACCGGCAACGGGTACGTCGACCAGCGGGCCTGGCGGGCGGCACAGGACGGCTACCTGGCCTTCGCCACCGAGGCCCTGTCGCCCACCTCGCCGACGAACGTGCTCGCCCACCTCGACGCGGGCCGAGCGCGACCGCCGCTTCGCCTTCGACGCGTCGGCCATCGGGCCCGACGACTTCGCCGCCGTGTTCGACAAGATCGACGCCTTCCGGGACACGAGCGACTTCGACATGCTGCACCTCGTCGCCATCTGGGAGGGCCACCGGCGCGACATCACCCCCGAGCTGCGGGCGGCGATCGAGCAGCGCTTCACCGGCTTCCGCTACTGGTACACCGACCCGCTGCCGGCGGGGGTGATCGACGACAAGTGGTTCTGGAGCGAGAACCACCGCATCATCTTCCACACCCTCGAGTACCTGGCCGGCCGGGCCCTGCCCGACACGACGTTCACGATCACGGGCGAGACGGGGGCCACCCACGCCGACCGCGGCCGGCAGCGCATCGAGGCGTGGCTCGACGAGAAGGCGGCGTACGGCTTCTCCGAGTGGCACAGCGACGTCTACTACCAGGAGGACATCCAGGCCCTCACGCTGCTGGCCGAGCACGGCGAGCGGGACATCGCCGGCCGGGCCGCCGCCATGCTCGACCTGTTCCTCTACGACCTGGCCCTCCACCAGCTGCAGGGCAACAACGGCGTCACCCACGGCCGGTCGTACATGAAGGACAAGAGCCGGGCCGCCGACCAGGACGTCTTCGGCCTGACCAAGCTGCTGTTCGCCACGAGCGACCAGCCCTACACGTCGCGGTCCGACACCGGCGCCACGTTCCTGGCCGCCGCCGAGCGCTACCGGCTGCCCGAGGCCATCCGCCGGGTGGCCACGACCGAGCGCACGTTCGAGGACCGCACCCACATGGGCGCGCCCCTCGACCTCGACGAGCCGTTCACGACGACGCCGCAGTCCCAGGTGCCCGGCGTGTCCTACGACGACCCGGCCGCCATCCCCTTCTGGTGGGAGCGTGGCGCCCTCACCGCCTGGCAGACCGTCCCCGCCACGCTGGCCACCATCGACGAGCACGACCTGTTCGAGACCTCGCTGTTCCGGCCCTTCAAGCCGCTCGTCGACCTGGCGGGCGGCGACCCTGCGGTTGCCCGCCAGCTCGCCTACCAGCTGCGCTGCATGATCAACGTCGGCGTGCTCAGCGAGGTCGACACGGTCACCTGGCGCAGCCCCGACGCCATGCTGTCGAGCGCCCAGGACTACCGGCCCGGCTGCTTCGGCAACCAGTACCACGCCTGGCAGGCGACGCTCGACGAGGACGCGGTGGTGTTCACCACGCTGCCGGGCAACCAGCCCCGTCCGGGCGACCGCTGGGTCGACGCCGACCTGTACTGGTCGGGCACCGGCGCCATGCCGCGGTCGGCCCAGCAGGGCGCGGCCGCCATCCACCTGTACGCGCCGCGCTTCGCCGCCCCCGGGCCCGGAGCCCTGGCCGCGTTCGACTACCTGCCGTTCACCCACGCCTACTTCCCGACCGAGCGGTTCGACGAGGTGCGCCAGGTCGGCGGGTGGACGTTGGGCCGCAAGGGCGACGGCTACGTGGCGCTGTGGTCGTGGCGGCCGACGACGTGGCGGGCCCACGACCCGGCGGTGACGTTCACGGACGGGCTCACCCAGCCCTTCGACCTGGTGGCCGAGGGCGGGGCCGACAACGTGTGGATCTCCGAGGTCGGCGACGCCGCCACGTGGGGGTCGTTCGACGCCTTCGCCGCCGCGGTGACCGCCGCCCCGGTGACGGTCACGCCGCGGCCGGTCGGGACCGACGGCCTCCCGGGCGGGTTCGACGTCGCCTACGGGTCGCCGTCGTCGGGGACGCTGGCGTTCGGCCAGACCGGGCCGTTCACGGTCGACGGCGCCGAGGTCCCGCTGCACCGCGAGGACCGGTTCGACAACCCCTTCGGCACCACCGCCTTCGGCTCGACCACCGTCGAGATCGCCGAGGCCGGGGCGACCCTCGCGGTCGACACGGCGCGTGGCACCCGCCACGCCCAGGTCCACCCCCGCTGACACGACCCCACCGCACCACCACACCGATTTCCCCGCGAGATCGGTCGCTGGAGCGACCGATCTCGCGGGGGAAATCCTGTGGGAGGGCGGCGCTGGCAGGATGGGGGCGTGTCCGACACGCTGCTCGCCGACGTCGTCGCCACCACCGAGGCCGTCGCCGCCACGCGGGCCCGGTCGACCAAGGTGGCCGCACTGGCCGACCTGCTCGTCCGGCTCCAGGGCGACGAGCTTCCCGTCGCGGTGGCCTGGCTCAGCGCCGCGCCGCGGCAGGGACGCATCGGCGTGGGGTGGCGCACGGTGGCCGCGGTCGAGGCATCGCCGGCCGCCGAGCCCTCGCTGACCGTCCTCGACCTCGACGGCACGCTCGACGCGCTGGCCGGCCTCGGTGGATCCGGTTCCCAGAAGGCGCGCTCCGACCTGCTGCACGACGCTGTTCGCCCGCGCCACGGCCGACGAGCAGGACTTCGTCCGGCGCCTGCTCGTCGGCGAGCTGCGGCACGGCGCACTCGAGGGCCTGGTGGCGGACGGCACGGCCAAGGCGTTCGGCGTGCCCCTCGCCAACGTGCGGCGCGCCGCCATGCTGGCCGGCGACCTCCCGCGTGTCGCCGCCGTCGCCCGTGACGAGGGGGTGACGGGCCTCGACGCCATCGGGCTCACCGTCATGCGCCCCGTCCAGCCGATGCTGGCGCAGACCGCGGCCGACGTGACCGAGGCGCTGACCCTGGCCACGGGCGTCAAGGGTGACGAGCCGCCCGGTCCGGCGTCGGTCGAGTGGAAGCTCGACGGGGCCCGCATCCAGGTCCACCGCCGGGGCGACGACGTCGGCATCTGGACCCGCAACCTCAACGAGGTCACCGACCGCCTGCCCGGCATCGTCGATCTCGTGCGCGCGCTGCCGGCGACGAGCCTCGTCCTCGACGGCGAGGCGGTCGGGGTGGGCGAGGACGAGCTGCCGCGCACGTTCCAGGACACGATGAGCGCCTTCGGCCAGGACGCGGCGGGGGCGCGGGCGCGGGCCTCCAGTCACGGTTCTTCGACATCCTCCACCTCGACGGCGACGACCTCATCGACCTGCCGCTGACCGACCGGCTCGCCGCCCTCGAACGGGTCGCCGGGCCGTGGCGCATCCCCGGCGTGATCACCACCGACGCGGCCGAGGCCCAACGGGTGCTCGACGAGGCGCTGGCCCACGGGCACGAGGGCGTGATGGTGAAGGACGCCGGCTCGCCGTACGAGGCCGGGCGCCGGGGCGGGGCGTGGCGCAAGGTGAAGCCGGTCCACACCCTCGACCTGGTGGTCCTCGGCGTCGAGTGGGGCAGCGGCCGGCGCAAGGGCTGGCTGTCGAACATCCACATGGGGGCACGGCAGCCCGAGACCGGCGACCTCGTGATGGTGGGCAAGACCTTCAAGGGCCTGACCGACGAGATGCTCGCCTGGCAGACCGAGCGGTTCCTGTCGCTCGAGACCGAGCGTGACGGCCACGTCGTCTGGCTGCGGCCCGAGCAGGTCGTGGAGGTCGCCCTCGACGGCGTGCAGACCTCGACCCGCTACCCGGGTGGCGTGGCGCTGCGCTTCGCTCGCGTCCGCCGCTACCGCGACGACAAGGGGCCCGAGGACGCCGACACGATCGACACCGTGCGGGCGTTGCTGGCCGGCGCCGGGACGGGCCCGTCCGTCCCGCCCACCGAGGGCGAGACGGCGACCTGACCCCGTTCTGTCAGACCTCACCCGTCACATTGCCGGTGAGGTCTGACAGAAGGGACGGGGTCAGGGCGCGAGGTCGCCCTGCTGGCTCTCGGTGTCGGGCCCCGGACCGCCGTCGAGCACGTCGACGCCCGGCCCGCCGAGCAGCGTGTCGGCCCCGGGCCCGCCGGCGAGGATGTCCACGCCGTCGCCGCCCGCGAGGACGTCGTCGCCCGCCTCGCCGCCGAGCAGGTCCACGCCGCCCTGGCCGAGCACCGTGTCGTTCCCGCCCCCGCCGAGCACGACGTCGACGCCGTCGCCGGCGCACACCACGTCGTTGCCACCCAGGCCGACCACGACGTCGTTGCCGCCCAGGGCGACGATCACGTCGGCCGCCGCCGTGCCGGACAGGAGCTCACCGGCATCGGTTCCCACGATCGTGGCGGCCAGCCCGCGGCACGTGGGCACCGGCGGGGCGGGCGTCAGGTCGAGACCCACCAGCACCGGATCGTGGTCGGACGAGCGGAAGGCGTTGGGCTCGTACAGCGCCAGGTTGTTGAACGAGGTGTAGTCCTTGGCGGGCGGTTCGATGCTGTTGATGTGCCAGATGTCGGCGCCTGTGACCAGCGGGGCCAGGTCGCCGTCGACGAGGGCGTGGTCGAGCTCACCCCGCTCGCCCTCGAACACGTAGCTGTACCGGTCCTCGACGGGCAGGAACGTGTCGACCGGGCTGGTGAACCCGGCCCCGCCGAACACGTCGATCGGGTCCTCGAGCGTGTAGGCGTTGAGGTCGCCGAACACGGCGACGTTCTCGAGCCCGGCCCCCTCGATCAGGTCGAGCACGCCCTGCGCCTGCCGGATGCGGAGGTCGTTGCAGTTGCCCTGGAGCCCGCCGCCCGACTGGTCGCAGTTGGTGCTGAGGCTGCCCTTGGACTTGAGGTGGTTCACGATCAGCGTGAACGGCACGCCGGTGCCGTCGGTGCGGGCGAACGTCTGGGCCAGCGGCGGCCGGTCGAACAGCGACTCGCCCGGGAAGGCGGGATCGGCCGGGTCGATGAGGGCCGGGTCGGACACGGGTGCCCCGTCCGGCGTCACGACCGACGGCCGGTAGATGATCGCCACCTTGATGGCGTCGGTGCCGAACGTGCCCCCGAGGAAGTTGGGGGCGGTCACGTCGGGATCGTCGATCGCCACGTACGGGGCCGCGCCGGCGGGCAGGGCCGCGTTGACCGCGTCCACGAGCGACTGCACCGCGTCGGGACCGACCCGCGGGTCGGCGCTGGGACCGTTGTTCTCGATCTCGATGAGGCCGACGACGTCGGCGTCGAGCCCCACGATGCCCTGCACGATCTTGGTCTGCTGCCGGGTGAGCTCGTCGGGCGAGGTGGCGCCGCGGGGCGTGTCGTCCTCGCCGGCCCAGGCGGCGTCGTTCAACGACGTGAAGTAGTTGAGGACGTTGAACGACGCCACGGTCACGTCGCCGCCGACCGCGTCGGGGGCGGCCGGGCGCGGCGTCCCGGTCACGAAGTCGACGTACGCCCCGACCGGCTGCACCCGGTAGAGGCCGAAGTCGAAGGTCAGCACGCCGGTGACCACGTCGTCGGGCGCCACCTGGTCGCCGACGCGGGGCACGGCGGTCGGGTCGTCACCGACGTCGTAGGCCCCGGGGTACAGGTTGGACCCGCTGCGGAAGTCGTCGAGCAGGATGCGGTTGGCGTCGTTGGCGACGTCGATCTCCTCGGGCGTGCCGGGCACGTTGCCGTTCGTGGGCGAGTACAGCGGGGCGCCCGACGTCAGCACGACCTCGCCGAACCGGCCGAGGGTGAACACCTCGGTCACCGTGCGGGCGTCGGGCATGGTCACGCTCATGCCCTCGTACCGCTCTTGGGTGGGCGTGCCGCCCGGGGCGGCCGGGGCGAAGGGCAGGTCGACCGTCGTGGGGGCGACGGCGCCGGTGCCGCACACGGTGACGGACGAGAAGGGCGACGCCAGCTCGGTCACGGTGCCGTCGCCGGCGTTGGCGCTGCGCTCGAACTCGACGACCCGGGCGGTGAGGCGCACGCGGTCGCCGGGCTGCACGGGGTCGGCGTTGTCGAACACGAGCACGCCGTCGGAGGTCGCCGGGTCGCCGTCGCCCGCCGGGTCCTGCAGGTAGAACCCGCCGACCTGGCCGCCGGCCTGGTAGTCGCCGGTGACGACGCCCTCGACGCGGACGGTCTGGCCGACGAGCGGCGACGTGGCGCCGGCTCCCTGGACCTGCATGACCGTGTGGGTCGAGGCGATGCCGCACTCGTCGACGACGACCACCGACACGGCCACGGAGACGCTGGTGGTGGCGCCGGCGCCGTCGGTCAGGGTGAGGCCGACGGCGTAGTCGCCGGCGGTCACGGTGTCCGCGACCGTGACGGTGATGGTGCGGGAGGGCCCGGGCGTGCCGGCGTCGACCGTGATGCCGGCGGGGAGGGCGCCGTCGACGGCGACGTCGGTGACCGCCACGTCGTCGGTGGCGACGACCGGGTAGCCGGCGGTGGTGCCTGCGGTGTGCTGGATCGGGAACGGGTTCGGGGTCACGCTCGGCGGCGTGTTGACCGGCGGACCGCCGCAGGGCTCGGCCGGGCTGGCGGTGTTGTGGGGGGCCGGGGCCACGGCGACGAAGTCGGCGCTGTTGTCGTCGCTGTCGGCGCACCGGGCGGTGGCGGTCCGCTGCGCGGCGGTGGTGTTGGACAGGCCCGGCGCGGGCGCCGTCTCGAAGAAGTTGGCCGTGCCGTAGCCGACCAGGTCGACGATGGCGGCCAGCTCGTCGGCGGTGCACGGGTCGCTGCCGCCGTTGCACGGGAGCGCGGCCGTGCCGTTCACCAGGGCGACCTTGCCCGCGGTGCCGGACATGGCGATGGTGCCGGTGGCGTCGGGGGTGGGCAGCGGGCTGCCGGTCGCGCCCGCGGTCATGCCGACGAGCAGGTAGCCGCCGGGCGGGAGGTCGACGGCGGGCAGGGCCACGAGACCCGGGGAACCGAACGTGCCCGTGCCGGTGGCGGAGGCGTACTGCACGGAGAGCCCGGCCAGGGAGCGCGCGCTGTCTCCGCCGTTGAACACCTCGACGAAGTCGGCGTTCAACGGGGCGCCGGTGTTGCCGCCCCCGCCGTAGACCTGGCTGATGACCAGGTCGGGGGACGGGGCCGCCCCTGCCGGCGCGGGGCCGGTGGTCGGCGACGACCGCCGCGGCCGCCAGGGCAGCCGCGGGGACGAGACCGATGATCGAGCGGATCCGCCTCACAGGAGCTCCTCGAGTCGCAGGTGGGGCACACCGTACGCGCCGCCGTGTGAACGGCGCGGGACCACGCCGCGAACGGCCGACGTCCGGCGTGAGGCGTTTCGCCGAGCCGAGGCGCACCGCACCCGGTGACCCACGGCCGCCCTAGGGTCGTGGCCGACGTCACATCCGGGCAACGAACCGCACGACCGATGCAGGAGGCAGCGATGGCGCACGAGGTACGCGGGGTGGTCGCCCGGGGCAAGGGCGAGCCGGTGGCGATCGAGACGATCGTCGTGCCCGACCCGGGTCCCGGAGAGGCGCTCGTCGCCGTCCAGGCGTGCGGCGTGTGCCACACCGACCTCCACTACCGCGAGGGCGGCATCAACGACGACTTCCCGTTCCTGCTCGGCCACGAGGCGGCCGGCGTGGTCGAGGCCGTCGGTGAGGGGGTCACCGACGTGGCCGCCGGCGACTTCGTCGTCCTCAACTGGCGCGCCGTGTGCGGCGAGTGCCGTGCGTGCCGCAAGGGCAGGCCCCACCTGTGCTTCGCCACCCACAACGCCACGCAGAAGATGACGCTGACCGACGGCACCGAGCTGTCGCCCGCCCTCGGCATCGGGGCGTTCGCCGACAAGACGCTGGTGGCCGCCGGCCAGTGCACCCGGGTCGACCCCCAGGCCGACCCCGCCGTGGCCGGGTTGCTGGGGTGCGGTGTGATGGCGGGGCTCGGTGCGGCGATGCTGACCGGCAACGTCCAGCGGGGAGACACGGTGGCGGTGTTCGGGTGCGGCGGCGTCGGCGACGCCGCGGTGGCGGGCGCCAAGCTGGCGGGGGCGACGACGATCGTCGCCGTCGACCTCGACGACCGGAAGCTCGAGCTCGCCCGCGGCTTCGGCGCCACCCACACGGTCAACGCCGGGACCACCGACCCCGTCGAGGCCGTGCGCGACGCCACCGGCGGCTTCGGGGCCGACGTGTGCATCGAGGCGGTCGGCCACCCCGCGGTGCTGGAGCAGGCGTTCTTCGCCCGCGACCTGGCGGGCACCGTCGTCCAGGTCGGCGTGCCGACGCCCGACATGCGCATGCCCGACATCCCGATGATCGAGTTCTTCGGCCGGGGCGGGGCGCTCAAGCCCAGCTGGTACGGCGACTGCCTGCCGTCGCGCGACTTCCCGCTGCTCGTCGACCTGCACCTGCAGGGGCGGCTGCCGCTCGACGCCTTCGTGTCCGAGCGGATCGGCCTCGCCGACGTCGAGGAGGCGTTCCACAAGATGGAGCGGGGCGAGGTGCTCCGCAGCGTGGTGGTGCTGTCGTGACCGCGGCGTCGCGGCCCGGCGCGCCGACGATCGAGCTGGTCACCACCGACGGCATCTTCGCCCTCGACGGCGGCGAGTGGGAGGTCACCAACAACATCTGGCTGGTGGGCGACGACCGCACGGTCGTGGTCATCGACGCGGCCCACGACCACGCGCCGATCGTCGACGCGGTCGCCGGCCGGCGGGTGGCGGCCATCGCCTGCACGCACGGGCACAACGACCACATCAACGCGGCGGTCGCCCTGTCCGAGGCGGTCGACGCGCCGGTCTGGCTGCACCCGGCCGACCGCATGCTGTGGGACGTCGTGTACCCGGCCCGGGAGCCCGACCTCGACCTGGTCGACGGCGAGATCCTGGCGGCCGGCGGTGCCGAGCTCGCCGTCCTGCACACGCCGGGCCACTCCCCCGGCTGTTGCTGCTTCCACCTGGCGGGCGCGGGCGAGGGCGGCGCCGACGTCGTGTTCTCGGGCGACACGCTGTTCTGCGGCGGCCCGGGCGCCACGGGACGCAGCCACAGCGACTTCCCCACCATCATCGAGTCGATCCGCCGGCGCCTGCTCAGCCTGCCGCCGCAGACGGTCGTGCACACCGGCCACGGAGAGTCGACCACCGTCGGCGCCGAGGCCCCGCACCTCGAGGACTGGCTGGCCCGCGGCCACTGATCGGGCGGCCGACGCTTTCCCGCAGCACACGGCCGCCCCGTAGTGTCGGTGACGGTCTCGTCAGGAAGGGGAGCAGGGGTGTCGGGAACGAACGCACAGGACCTGACGGGCACATCGGTGCTGGTCACGGGTGGAGGCAGCGGGATCGGGCTGGCGTGCGCCCAGCGACTCGCGGCCGACGGCGCCGCGGTCACGCTGGTGGGCCGCAGCGAGGACCGGCTGAAGGCGGGCGTCGCCGCGGTGGAGGCCGCGGCCGCGGAGGCCCGGGGCGACACCGGTCCCGCGCCCGTCGGCTACGTCGCGGCCGACATCACCGACGAGGCGGCCGTCGAGGCCGCCGTCGCCACGGCCACCGCGGTGACCGGCACGCTCGACGGCATCGTGTCGAGCGCCGGGGGGTCCGAGACGATCGGTCCGCTCACGCAGATCGACGTGGAGGCGTGGCGCCGCACCGTCGACCTCAACCTCACGGGCACGATGCTCACGATCAAGCACGGCGCCCGGGTGATGGCCCGCCAGGGGCACGGCTCGATCGTCGCCATCTCGTCGGTGGCGGGCGGCACCACCCACCGCTGGTTCGGGGCCTACGGGCCGGCCAAGGCGGGGCTCGAGATGCTGTGCATGGTGGCCGCCGACGAGCTGGGCGCCAGCGGTGTGCGGGTGAACACCGTGCGCCCGGGCCTGACCCGCACCGACCTCGTCGAGGCGATCACCGCCCCGGGGCCGGTGCACGACGACTACATCGACTGCATGCCCCTCGCCCGGCTGGGCGAGCCCGAGGACGTGGCCGGCCTCGTCCGGTTCCTCATCGGTCCCGAAGCGGGCTGGATCACCGGGCAGAACGTCGGCGTCGACGGCGGCCACGGCCTGCGCCGCGGACCCGACATGTCGGGTCTGCTCGAAGGCGTGTTCGGCGCCGACGGCCTGCGGGGCGTCGTCGACTAGGAGCGTCGCTCGGGCCGCGCCGGTCGTGCGGTCCGGTTCGTAGGCGGTGGCGGACGGGTACCTACCGGGGCCGTGGACCCCGACACCCGTACCGACACCACCTCCGGCACCGGACATGCAGGTCGGCTCACCGTCGCCAGCCGCGGGGCGGATGCCCTGCTGTCGTGGGGCGAGGTCGCCCTCTACTTCGCGGTGGCGGTGATCCTGGTGCTCGGGGCCGCGCTGCTCGTCGGCGATGCGGTCACCACGTTCGTCGACCTGCTCGTCGACGGGGAGCCGGTCCTCGCCGCGGCCACCGAGCTGCTGAGCATCCTGCTGCTGGTGTTCGTCTTCGTCGAGCTGCTGGGCGCGGTGCGCAAGACGCTCAAGGAGCGGCGGCTGCTGGCCGAGCCGTTCCTGCTGGTCGGCATCATCGCCTCGATCAAGGAGATCGTGGTGGTCGCCGGGGCGGAGCGACCCAAGGACGGCGGGTTCGCCGACTTCCGCGACGGGATGATCGAGATCGGCGTCCTCAGCGGCGTCGTCCTCGCGCTGGCCATCGCCGCCCTGCTGCTGCGAATGCGGGAGGAGAAGCCGGCCGAGGAGGACGACACCGTCGGCTCCACCGGGTGACCGGTGGGTCGGGGCCTGCCCGCTACTGCCAGTCGGAGGCGAGGTCGCGCTTGAGCGACTCGGCGAAGCCGCTCGAGCGCGCCGAGCAGCTCCTCGGACGTGAACGGCTCGCCTGCGTTGCGGACGCCCCACACGACGTCGCCCTCGGCGTCGCGGGACTTCACGAGCATCCACACCGACACCGCCTCGTCGCCCTCGACGAGGGGCTCGTCGGACATGGCGGCGATGTGCTGGGCGAGGTCGGTGCTGTCAGCGGGGTCGAACGACGACATGGGGCAACGGTCTAGCTCCCCGACACGCTCCACGGGCAACCGGCGGCCGAGCGGGCGGATCAGACGAGGATGCCGCGCAGCACCACGTCGACCGCGTCGCGGGCCTGGTCGGTGACGCTGGACCCGTCGCCGGGGAAGCGGCCGGCCAGCGCGGGCAGGCTGACCATGCCGCCGGCGCCGTGCCCGACGAGGAAGTGCAGGGTGGCCGGGGGGATCGGTCGGGCCCGCCCGTCGGCGGCCAGGTCGCGCAGCACGACGTCGGCCACCTCGTGGGCCGGGCGGATGTAGTGGTCGTACACGTGGTCGAGCCGCCCGCCCGGACGGGCCGCCTCGTGGTTGACGATGCGGATGAGGGCAGGTCGGTCGGCCGTGACCTCGACGTAGCGCAGCAGGATGGCGCGCAGCCGGTCGAGCTCGTCGCCGGGTGCGTCCTGGGCGGCGGCGCCCAGCTCGCCGGCCAGGGTGCGGAACCCGTGCTCGATGGCGGCGTACCAGAGCCGCTCCTTCGAGCCGTACCGTTCGTGGACGAGGTTGTGGCTGACGCCGAGCCGGCGGCACACGTCGCGGACCGATGTGCCGTCGTAGCCGTGGTCGGCGAAGGCGTCGAGCGCGAGGTCGAGCAGCTCGGCCTCGGACACGGGGGTGGCAGCCACGGCGGGTCAGCGTACCCGCCTGACGTCCACCCTTGACGGTTGTCAAGGTACGCTGGCGGCGTTCCTGCCCGTCCGACGGACGACCCGGAGGGTCGATGGTCTCGTTGCCCACACTGGGTGCCCTGCCCCTGATCGGCAGGCCGCTGCGCGCCCGGCTCATGGCCCCGGTGGCCGGGTCGCTGGCCGCCGACCGCCTGCCGTTCGAGCAGTACACCGAACCGCCCGGCGACCCCGGCCTGTTCGGGCCGGGCAGCGCCACGTGGCGAGTCCACGCCGACCCCTCGATGCTCGTCGGCGGGCTGGCGGCGCTGATGTTGCAGACCCTGCACCCGCTGGCGATGGCGGGTGTCGAGGAGCACTCCAACTACCGCGACGACCCCCTCGGGCGGCTCAGCCGCACGGGCTCGTTCGTCACCGGCACGACCTACGGCTCGACCGACGCTGCCGAGCGCCTGATCAAGCTGGTCCGGGGCATCCACCGCAAGGTCCGCGGCACCGCACCCGACGGCCGCCCCTACTCGGCCGCCGACCCCGACCTCGTCACGTGGGTCCACGTGACCGAGGTGTCGAGCTTCCTGCGGGCGCACCAGCGGTTCACGCCGTTCCCGGTGCGGGGCGACCAGGCCGACCGGTACTTCCACGAGACGTCCACGATCGCCGAGCGGCTGGGCGGCGAGGGGATCCCGCGCTCGCGGGTCGCCGTGCGGGCCTACTTCCGCCACGTGCGGCCCGAGCTCGAGGCGGGCGATCAGGCGCTCGGCGCCATCACGTTCCTGACCCGGCCGATGCGCGGCCGCGGCACCAACCCGATGATGACCGCAGCCCACCAGGTCGTGATCCAGGCCGCGGTCGGCCTGCTGCCGCCCTGGGCCCGCGACATGCTCGGCCTGCCCCAGCCGAGCCTCGTCACCCAGGCCGTCGTGGTGCCGGCCGCCCACCTCCTCCTGGGTGGGCTGCGCTTCGCCGGGGGCGAACCGGCGGCCCTGGTCGAGGCCCGCCGCCGCTGCGCGGCCGAGCCGGTCCCCGCCTGACGCGCGCTACTGCCCCGTGAAGTTCGGGGCCCGCTTCTCGAGGAAGGCGCGGGGGCCCTCCTTGGCGTCCTTCGACGCCATGACCTCCAGGCCCAGCTCGAGCTCGCGCTGGTAGGCGGCGCCCTCGGGCAGGGCGTCGGCGGCCAGCACCGAGGCCTTGATGTTGCGCACGGCGAGCGGCCCGTTGGCGGCGATGCGGCCGGCGATCTCGCCGGCCCGGGCCAGCGTGGTGCCGTCGGGGACGACGTGGCCGACGAGGCCCACCTCGTAGGCGCGCCGGCCCGAGATCGGCTCGCCGGTGATGAGCATCTCCATCGCCAGCGTCCAGGGGATCTGGCGTGGCAGGCGCACCGTCGAGCCCGACATCGGGAACAGGCCGCGCTGCACCTCGCTCACGGCGATCCGGGCGCCCTCGGCGGCGCACCCGGACGTCGAAGGCCTGCAGGATCTCGATGCCGCCCGCGTAGCAGTAGCCCTCGACCGCAGCGATGATCGGCGTCGCGGGGCGGAAGTCCTTGAGGAAGCCCTTGTAGATGAGCGAGAAGTCCTGGCGGATGCGTTCTTCGAACTCGTCCTCGGCGGGCTTGCCCGACGTCAGGGCGCCGACGAGGCGATCGAGGTCGGCGCCGGCCGAGAAGTTGCCGCCGGCCCCGGTCATGATGGCGGCCCGCACGTCGTCGTCGGCGTCGATCATGTCCCAGGCGTCGCAGAGCCGGCACAGGACCTCGGCGTTGAACGCGTTCTTCTTGGCCGGACGGTTGAGGGTGATCGTGACGACGTGACCGTCACGTTCGACGAGAACGGCAGGATCTGACATGCCGTCAGGTTCTAGTCGACACGCAGCGTCGAAGCAGACTGCGGCGGAACGTCGGGCGGCGCGGCGGGGAACATGCGACCCCGCACGGTTGACGCCCGGAAAGTGCGGGCATGCTGGGGCCATGACCACTCGTCGCGTTCTTGTTCGCGCGGGCGGAGGGGTGGCATCGTCCTCCTCGCGCTCGCCGCGATCGTCGCCGGGTCGGCTGCCTCGTGCCGGCCCGCAGCCCCCGTTCACGGTCTCGACCGTGATCGTCCGGACTGTCGAACCCGTGGGACATGGCGCTTCACCCCCGGCGGGAGCCTGTTCTTCACCGAGCGCGTCGGGCGCATCAACCTCCGGACGTCGGGCGCAGACGCCGCGTGCTGGCGACGCCCGCCGACGTGGTGGCCGTCGGCGAGGGCGGGATGATGGGCATCGCCGTCGACCCCGGCCTTCGCCACCAACCGGCGCGTCTACACGTGCTTCCTGTCGAACGCCGGCGGGGCCCTCGACGTGCGCATCGCGCGGTGGGAGCTGAACGCGGCCAGCACCGGCCTCACCGCCCGTACCGACATCCTGACGGGCATCCCCGCGAACCCGAGCGGCCGCCACTCGGGCTGCCGCATCCGCTTCGGGCCCGACGGCCACCTGTGGGTCGGCACCGGCGACGCCGCGACGGGCACCAACCCCCAGAACCCGAGCTCGCTCGGCGGCAAGGTGCTGCGCATCACCACCAGCGGGGCCGGCGCGCCGGGCAACGCGGGCGCACCCTTCCGCAGCGAGGTCTACACGTACGGGCACCGCAACGTGCAGGGCATCGCCTTCGCCGCCGACGGCACCGCCTACTCGATCGAGCACGGACCCGACCGCGACGACGAGGTCAACCGCCTCGTGCGCCGGGGCAACTACGGATGGGACCCGGTGCCCGGCTACAACGAGGCCGTCCCGATGACCGACCGCACCAAGTTCCCGAGCGCGGTGGCCGCGGTGTGGAGCTCGGGAGCGCCGACCATCGCGCCGTCGGGCGGCGCCATCCTGTCGGGCTCCCGGTGGCAGGGGTGGGACAAGGCCCTCGCCATGGCGGTCCTCAAGGGCCAGCAGCTCCGCGTCCTCGGGTTCACCGCCGACGGCCGGACCGTCGAGGCGCAGTGGACCGTCATCACCGACCGCGGGCGGCTGCGCGTGGCCGTGCAGGGCCCCAACGGCAACCTCTACGTCGCCACCGACGCCGGCAGCGGCGCGGGTGCCATCCTGATGGTCACGCCGACGGCGTGACCGGGGCGGCGAGCCGCCCGATGGCGGCGACGACCTCGTCGGGTCGCTCGAACGGCAGCATGTGGCCCGCGCCGGGCAGCTCGACGACCGTGGCGCCCCCGACGTGCTCGGCGATCGCCCGGGTGAGCGAGTTGACGATCATCGTGTCGCGGGTGCCGAGGACGACGACGGTCGGCACGTCGACCGCCTGCAGCGCGGCCCGCAGGTCCATCTCGCCGATGGCCTCGACGCAGGCGCGCCGGACGTCGGACGGCGTGCCGACGAACAGCGCACGCGTGGCCTCGACGTGGGCGCGCCGCGGGTCGGCACCGAAGGTGCCCCGCACGAAGAGGCGTCCGAGGGCCGGCCGGCCCACCACCCGATCGACGAGGTCACGCCACAGGACGATCCGCCAGAACCGCTCGCGGCCGCGGGCGGCCAGACCGTGGGCCGCGGTGGCCACGAGGGCGAGCCCCCGCACGCGGGTGCCCAGCGCGTCGGGGTGGCTGCAGGCGAAGGCCATGACCGTCATGCCGCCCATCGAGTGGCCGGCGAGCACGGCGTCCCGCACGTCGAGGTGGTCGAGCACCGTGGCGAGGTCGTCGCCGAGCCGGGCGATCGAGAGGGGCTGGCGGCCGACGGTCGACGCCCCGTGCCCACGCTGGTCGTAGAGGACGACGGGGTGGCCCGCGGCGAGCAGGCGGCGGGCGACGGGCACCCACACGGCCCGCGACCCGGTCCAGCAGTGCGGGAGCACGACGGTCGGCCGATCGCCGGCCGCACGGCCGGCGACGGTGACCGCGAGGGCGGCGCCGTCGTCGGTGGTCACGACGATCTCGTCGCCGTCGGGCAGGGACAGGTCGCTGTCGGGCCGCACCGGTTCGGCGCGCCCGGCCACCGTGCTCACAGGCCCTGCCGGGCCACGCGCTGCTGGACGGCCACCGGGAGCAGGCGGTGGGCCCACCAGCCGAGCTTGGCCTCCCACCCCACCGCCACGACGGCCCGGTTGCGGCGGATGGCGTCGACGACGTCGCGGGCGACGAGCTCGGGCGGATGCCCCCGGCGGAACGTCTTGCGGGCGCGCTCCTCGGTCTCGGCCTGGCCGCCGAGGAAGCGGGTGCCGTCGAGGATCGGGGTGTTGATGACGCCGGGGCAGACCGCGCTGACGCCGACACCCGAGGCCTGCCAGTCGGCCCGCAGGCACTGCGACAGCGCGAGCACCGCGGCCTTGGTGGTCACGTAGGCCGGCTCGGTGGCGCGCGGCGTGTAGCCGAGGCCCGACGACAGGTTGACGACGTGCCCGCGGCCCTCGGCCAGCATGGCGGGCCCGAAGACCTGGCAGCCGTGGACCACGCCGTCGAGGTTGACGCCCCGGATCCAGTGCCAGTCGTCGATGGTCATGTCGGTGAACCGGGCGCTCATGCCGACACCCGCGTTGTTGACGAGGACGCCGAGCGGACCGTGAGCGTCGTGCACCCGGTCGGCCAGCGCCCGCATGGCCTCGATGTCGGCCACGTCGCACGTCTCGCCGAACGCCTCGACACCGATCTCGGCGCAGGCCACCGCGGTCTTCTCGGCGGTGTCCGCGTCGATGTCGACGGCGATGACGCGAGCCCCCTTGCGGGCGAGCTCGAGGGCGATCTCGCGACCGATCCCGCTGCCGGCGCCGGTGACGAGCGCCAGCGCGCCGTCGAGGTCGAAGTCTTCACGTCGCGGCATGCTCTCCCCCTCGAGCCGGTTCAACGAACCCTGTTGAACGCGAGTCAACAGCATTGTCGACCCACGGTTGACGCCGAGTCAATAGGATCGCCCCGTGGCGAACGCTCCCCGTACGCGCCTCGAGCCCGAGGCCCGCCGCTGCCCAGCTCGTGGACGTGGGCCTGCAGATGCTCGGCTCCCGTCCGCTCGACCAGGTGGCGGTGGACGACGTGGCCGCCGCCGCCGGCATCAGCCGGGCCCTGCTGTTCCACTACTTCCCGACCAAGCGCGACTTCCACGTGGCCGTGGCCGAGGCGGCGGCCGACGAGCTCCTGACGCGCACCGACCCCGACCCCGGCCTGCCGGCACGGGCCCGCCTGCGGGCGGCCGTGGCTGCGTACGTCGACTACGTCGCCGACAAGCGCGACGCCTACGTGGCGTTCATCCGGGGCTCGTCGGGCGGCGATCCCGAGATCCGGGCGGTGTACGACCGCACCCGGACGGCGTTCACGGTGCGGGTGCTCGACGGCCTCGGCCTGCTCGACCCGCCGCCGCGCCTGCGGGTCGCGGTGCGGGGGTGGGTGGCGTTCACCGAGGAGGTGACCGTCGACTGGCTCGCCCGCGAGGACCTGTCCCCGGACCAGGTCGTCGACCTGCTGGACGAAGCCCTGGTGGCGCTGGTGACCATGACCCTGGGCGACTGGCCGACGTCGTAGACCCTTCGGGCCGCCTGCCGCGCCACCTGTCGCGGCACCCGGTTCGGCGCGGTCTCGAATCCGGTGTTGACAGTGTCTACATCCATGTAGACACTGTCTACATGGAACTCTCCGACGCCTCCCGGGTGCTGGCCGGCATCCTCGTCCTCAGCCTGGTCACCGTCGAGACCGGCGGCGCCCTCATGTTCAAGGTCGTCACCGGCCGCCAGGAGGCGACGCCGCTGCAGACCTCGTTCTTCCGGGCGGGGCACGCCCACGCCGGCGTCTTCCTCGTGCTCGGCCTGATCACCCAGATCCTCGTCGACGCCACCACGCTGTCCGGGGCCGCGGAGTGGGTGGCCCGCTCGTTCGTGCCCGCGGCGGCCCTCCTGCTGCCCGCCGGCTTCTTCCTCTCGGCCACGCGCCGGGGCGCCACCGAGCCGAACCGCCTGGTCCTGCTCGTGCCCGTCGGCGCCGTGGTGCTGGCAATCGGGCTCGTGGTCCTGGGCATCGGCCTGCTGACCGCATGACATCGCCCCGCGAGCGCCTGCTGCAGTCGGCCCGCGACGTGGTGGCGACCGACGGCCTCGAGGGCCTGACCCTGCGCGCCATCGCCCGGCACGCGGGGGTGTCGCACGGCGCCCCGCTGCGGCACTTCCCCAGCCTCGCCGCCCTGCTCGCGGCTCTGGCCGCCGAGGGCTTCGCCCGCCTGATCGCCACCATCGACGACGCCCTGGCCGCGGCCGACACCGCGGCGGCAGCCCTCGGCACCACCGTCACGGCCCGGCAGCGCGTGGCCGTGGCGGGAAGGGCCTACGTCTACGTGGCGCTGTCCGATCCCGGGGTCTACGCCGTGATGTTCCGCCAGGAGCGCATCGACGTCACCTGGCCCGACTACCAGCAGCACGGGTTCGCCGCCTTCCAGCAGCTCGTCGACCTCGTGGCCGCGGCCCAGGAGGAGGGGTGGCGGCCCGACGACACCGCCACCGACCTCGCCGGGGTGGTGTGGGCCAACGTGCACGGGCTCGCCGACCTGGCGCTGCACGGCAGCCTCGCCGCCACCGTCGGACCGGACGCCGCCGCCCGCCTGCCGTCGCTGTCCACCACGCTCGCCCTCGGCCTCGACGAGCCGGTCGACCACCTGATCGACCTCGACTCACGGTCATCACGGTCATCACGGCCGTCATCGCCCGTCCCACCGTCGTCGCCCGCGCCGTCATCGCCCGTTCCGTCGTCGTCGCCCGCGCCGCCCCCGTCCGTCCCACCGTCGTCCGTCCCGCCCTCGTCGCCATCACCGACCCGCTCCTGAGGAGACCCACCATGACCACCACCACCCAGACCTTCCTCGACGGCAACTTCGCCCCCGTCACCGAAGAGGTGACGAGCACCGAACTGCCCGTCACCGGGCGCCTTCCGGCCGAGCTGTCCGGCCGGCTGCTGCGCATCGGGCCCAACCCCATGACGCCACCCGACCCCGCGACGTACCACTGGTTCACGGGCGACGGCATGGTCCATGGCCTGCGGCTGAGCGACGGCCGGGCCGACTGGTACCGCAACCGGTGGGTGCGGGGCGACGAGGTCGTGAACACGCATGTGATCGGCGTCGACGGCCGCACGTTCGCGCTGGTCGAGGCCGGCAACCGGCCGGTCGAGCTCACCGACGAGCTCGACACCATCGGGAGCTGCCGCTTCGACGACACGCTCGACGGGTCGTTCTCGGCGCACACGCACCGCGACCCCGCCACCGGCGACCTCCACGCCGTGACGTACCACTGGTCGTGGGACCACATCCGTCACGTCGTGCTCGGGCCCGACGCCCGCGTCCGGCGCGAGGTGGAGATCCCCGTGCCCGACGGGCCGTCGGTCCACGACTGCGCCATCACCGAGCGGTTCGTCGTCCTGTTCGACCTGCCGGTCACGTTCAGCATGGACGCGGTGTCGGCGGGCGCCCGCTTCCCGTACCGGTGGAACCCCGACCACCCGCCCCGTGTCGGTCTGCTGCCCCTCGACGGCGACCCCGCCGACGTGCGCTGGTTCGACGCCCCGTCCTGCTACGTGTTCCACACGCTCAACGCCTACGACGACGTCTCCGGCGGTGGGCCCGACGGCCACCACGACCGGGTGGTGGTCGACGTCGTGCGCCACCCCCGCATGTTCGCCACCGTCACGAACGGCCCCGACGAGGGCGACACGGCACTCGAACGGTGGACCCTCGACCTCGTGACCGGCACGCTCGCCACCGAGACGCTCGACGACCGCCCGCAGGAGTTCCCCCGCATCGACGAGCGCCGCACCGGCCGCCGCCACCGCTACGGCTACGGGGCCGCCTTCGGGGCGGGCGTCGAACACGGCCCCGCGCTCAAGCACGACCTGGCGACGGGCTCGTCCGAGGTCCACGAGTACGGCCCCGGCCGCGTCACGCTCGAGCCGCTGTTCGTGCCCCGCTCACCCGACGCGGTCGCCGAACCCGGCGCCGGCGAGGACGACGGATGGGTGATGTCGTACGTCTACGACGCGGCCACCGACCGCACCGACGTCGTGATCCTCGACGCGCAGGACTTCACCGGCGAACCGGTGGCCACGATCCACCTGCCCGTGCGGGTGCCGTTCGGCTTCCACGGGAGCTGGGTGCCCGACGCGTGAGGCCCGGGGCGCGGCGGCTCAGCGGATCCTCCGTGCCCCGGCCAGCACCGTGGAGCCCTCGGCCAGCAGGCGCTGCGCGCGGGCCAGCGGAAGGGCGTTGCGGTCCCCCGCCTCGGGGGCCGCGATCGCCCCCGTCCGGCCGTCCGCCCGCACCGCAGGCGACGGACCCCGGGCGGGCCGGGCGTTGCCCACGACGACGTGGGCGTCGAGGTCGAGGAGATGCAGGCCCAGGAGGCGGGCACGGACGTGCCCGTCGATCACGAGGTCGCCCGGCTGCGGGATCGCGACCGCTCGGCGGCGGCTGCGACCCCGCCAGCGCATCACGACGACTTCTGCCGCGCCGCTGACACCCGGGCGTTGGCGGCGCCGAGTGCGGCCACCCCTGCCACCAGCGCGACCGTTCGACGGGTCGGCAACATGTGGCGGAACGTGGCCGCCATCCGCTCCCGGCGGGACTTGCGACGGAACAACATCGGTGACCTCCCGGTCGTGTTGATCAACGGGCCCGGCCGAGGGCCCGGACCAGCTGGGCCTTCGTCATGCTGCTGCGGCCCTCGATGTCTGCCGCCGTGGCCTGGCGCATCAGCTCGTCCTTCGACTGGCTGGCCAGAGCCGTCGACGACGACCGGCTCGGACGGCGCGCGGCGGCCGTGGACCGGCCGCGGGCACCGGAGGACGACCGCGGGCGCGCCCTCGACGAGCGCGACGACGAGCGGGACGACCCCGACGTCGCGGCCGGCCGCCGGAGCGTGCGGCCCCGCGTCTCGCGCTTCACCGCGCCCGCCTCCTCGGCCAGCCGCTCGGCCTCGCGCCCCGCGGCCTTGGCGGCCTGCATCGCCGACTTGGCGGCCTGGTCGGCCAGCTCGCGCGCCCGCGCCAGCTCGTTGGCGGCGGACGCGATCGCCTCCTCGGCCTTGTCGTTGATCTCCTGGGCCCGCCGCTGCGCATCGCCCGCCGTCGACTCGGCGTCGGCGTTGGCGGCGGCGATCGTGGCGGCCGCGTCCTCGTCGACCTTCCGGCGCAGGTCGGCCACCTGCGCGTCCGCCCGGGCCGTCGCCTCGCGTGCGGCCTCGTGCGCCCGCTCGTAGGCGGTGCGTGTCGTCTGCTCGGCCTCGGTCGCCGCCTCCCTCGCCTGCTGGGCCAGGCGCATGGCGTCCTCCTCGGCGCGGCGGGCGGACTCGGCGGCCTTCCGGGCGTCCTGGAGCTGGTCCTCGACCGTGGTGTCGTGGTCGCCGACGAAGGGAACCGCGTCGACGACGGTCCGTCCGACGCTGCGCGCCCCGCGGCCCACTTGGTCGCCGGCGTCGCTCACCGCTTCGCCGACCTTGCTCGGCGTCCGCCTCGCTCTCCCGGCGAGCCACGCCGCGTTCTCGGGGACGTCGCCCAGACCGCCGATCGTCTGCGCCTTGAGCCAGGAGAGGGGGTGACGGGACATGCAGGCCTCCGAAGGGGTCGAACCGCATCCCTCCTAACCCGCGAGCGCGCGGCTAAACCCCGAATATCACCCCGAGCGGTCGACGACCGGCGGCACCGCCGCGATACGTGGCCGCTCGTTGGCCTCTTCGTCGGCGCGCCCGATCTGGTCCAGTCCGGCACCCGCCAAGCCCGACCACAGGAGCTGCGTGAGGTAGCCGACGAGGTCGTCCTTCGACATCGTGCGGCGCTGCAGCCACCAGGCCGCCCCGCCGAACGTCATGCCCACGATGGCGAACGCCCACGGCTCGGCCGCGCCCGAGTCGGCCCCGGCCCGCCGCAGCGCGCTGCCGAGCGACACCGAGATCTGGCTGCCGATGTCGGTGAGCAGCCGCGGGCCCGACGCGTCGACGTCGTGGCGGGCGCTCTGCACGAGGAAGCGGTACAGCTCGGTCTCGTCCTCGATGAACGCGCAGAACGCCTCGATCGTCGACGCCACCACGTCGCGCGGCTCGCCCGAGCGCGTCAGCGCCTCGGTGACCGTGCGGTTGAGCCGGCGGGCCACCCGCTCGGCCAGCGCCTGCACGAGCCCCGCCTTGTCGCCGAAGTGCGAGTACAGGATCGGCTTGGTGATGCCGGCCTCTGCCGCGATCTCGTCCATCGACGCCTGGGGCCCGATGCGGCGGATCGCCCGCTCGGCCGCGTCCAGCAGCTCGGCACGGCGTTCGTCACGGTCGCGGCGCGGGCCCCGGGGGCGCCCCGGCCGGGACGAGTGCGATGTGCGCGACGACGACTTCCGGCTGGTCATCCGCTCGCAGGCTACCCGGAGCAGCCGTCGCCGTCGGTGGGATCACCCGTCGGCCGAGGCGGCCGCCACCAGCGCCAGGAGCTCGTCTCCGTACGCCGCCAGCTTGGCCGGGCCGATGCCGGGGCAGGCCGACAGCTCGCGCGTGGTCGTGGGCCGGCGATCGGCGATGCCGACGAGGTGGCGGTCGTTGAGCACGACGTAGGCCGGCACACCGTCGGCCGCGCTGCGTTCCTTGCGCCATGCCCGCAGCGCCTGCTCGACGCGGGCACCTTCGGGGCCCGAGGCGGCGGGCGGCGGCGCCTTGCCCGCGCCGGCACCCGCGCCGGCACGGGCTCGGCCCGTGGCCGAGACGACCGGCGCGGCCTGCTCGCGGGCAGCATCGTCGGCGGCGGCCAGCTCGTCGGCGGTGGCGTCGCGGTCGAGCTCGGCCAGGAACGGCGACGGCCGGGAGGCGTCGGCCAGCACCGCCACCCGTCCGATGCCCCGCGTGATGGCGACGTGGAACACCCGCCGCTCCTCTTCGACCGCGGCGGGGCCGTCGGCCAGCCGGTGGGGCATCACGCCGTCGGTGGCCCCGTACACCGCGACCCGCGGCCACTCGCGCCCCTTCACCCGGTGGACGGTCGACAGGGTCACCCCGCCCTCGTCGGGCGGGCGGGCCAGGGCCGACGTGAGCCACGGCGTGAACCCGGCGGGGTCGGGATGGAGGTCGGCCACCTGCAGCAGGGCGTCGAGGTCGTCGCGGTGCGACTGGCCTTCGCCACCGCCGGTGGCGTCGAGGCGGTCGATCGCCTGGGCCAGGCCGATCTCGTCGCGGACGTGCTCGAGAACCGTGCGGCTGGTGCCGTCGCGGGCCACGGCGGCGACGGACGCCAGGTCGACGGCCAGGTCGGCGAGCTTGTCGGACACCTTGGCGTCGTCGATGCGCTGCGACGCCTGCACGACGTCGTCGATCGACCGGCACCGCCCGAGCCACTTGTCGATCCACCGTGGCAGGCCCCGGCTGGGACGACGATGCACCTCGGCCAGGTCGTCGGGGTCGATGGCGTCGGGCGCGGCGGCGATGCGGACGTAGGCCAGCGCGGCGCGCAGCCCCGTGCGCCCCAAGATGTCGGCCCGCAGGATCGACGACACGGGGATGCCCGCCTCGGTCAGGGCGACGTGCGGCGCCAGCAGCAGCGATCCGACCCGGGCGAGCACCGCCACGTCCGCGGGCTCGACGGCGGTGCCGTCCGCAGGGTCGGTCAGCCAGCCGCGCACGACGTCGACCAGCTCGGTGGCCCCGGCCTGGGGCAGGTGCCGCCGCACCACGAAGGCGTCGGGCGCCGCGGCCTCGCCGGCCCGGGCCGCCCGGATGGTCTTCGGCACCCGGACCCGGTTGCGGGTCAGCAGGTGCCGGGCCGCGTCGACGACCGGGGCCGGGCAGCGGTAGTTGACCTCGAGCGCGTGCTCGTCGGCGCCGGGGAAGTAGCTGCGGTACTCGGTGAGGAACCGCGGCGACGCGCCCGCGTGGCCGTAGATGGTCTGGTCGTCGTCGCCCACGCCGAACACGTCGAACGACGGCGCCGCCAGCAACCGCACGAGGAGCACGTGCGCCGGCGTCAGGTCCTGGAACTCGTCGACCAGCAGGTGGCGGTGCCGCGCCTGCTGGGCCCGCCGGAACGCACCGTCGCGCAGCAGCAGCTCGACCGCGAGCAGCACCTGCTCGTCGAAGTCGATGACGCCGCGGCGTTCGAGCTCGGCGCGAAGCGCGGGAAGGCCTCGGCCAGCCCGGGCACGTCGCCCCGCTCGTCCTCGACGGCGAGCGGGGCCCGGAGGCCGAGGCGGACGGTGGTGAGCGCCTCGACGTACGGCGCCAAGGGATCGGTGTTGAGGCGGCGGGCGCCCGTGGGGACCAGGGGTTCGAGCAGGCGGCGCAGGTCGCGCTCCTCGATCACCTCGGGCCGCCGCCCCAGACCGTCGGCGACGATGCCGTAGCCCAGGGCGTTGAGCGTGAGGATGCGCCCGCCCACGCCCGCGGTGCGCTCGGCCATCTCGTCGCGGGCCTTGCGGTTGTAGGCGACCGCCACCACGGTGGCGGGCTCGTAGGCGCGGTCGACGACGACGTGGCGCAGGCGCTCGGTGAGCACCCGGGTCTTGCCCGACCCCGCCGGGGCGATGACCCGCGCCGGCCCCGCCCCGTGGGCGACGGCCGCCAGCTGGTCGGGCGCCAGCTCGGCCGTCAGGGCGGCGAGCGGCGGCACCGGGCGGACGTGGCCCGCCTCGACCGCCTCGGAGGGGACGACGGCCGCCCCGCCCGCGAGAGCGACGGCGTCGTCTCCCCGGGGGCCGCCGTCGACCCAGGCGGGCGTGCCGTCGGGCAGCCGGACGTCGCCCTGGGCGCCGCCGTCGGCCACGTGATCCGCCCCGCCGGACGTCGGGTCGGCGTCGGGGTCGGGGTCGGTCGGGTCGAGGGCCGTGGCGCCCGCCTTCAGCGCCTTGCGCCCCCACCACCAGATCGGGTCGCCGCCGCCAGCGCGTCGTAGGTGTTGGCCCACACGAGGAAGTGGAGCCTGTCGTGCACGAGGTCGAGGTCGGCCGCCAGCGTGGACGGGTCGTCGCGGTTCCGGTCGGACCAGACCGAGCGGGGGGTGCGGAACTCGGCGGGGTCGACGCCGAGGGCGATGACCACGGGGCGGCGTCGGGCCCAGTGCGCGTGGAGAGCGTCGACGACCTCGGACCGACGGTCGGGAGCGGCATCGAGCGCGTCGAGCACGGCCCGGTCGACGGTGACGACCGGGGCCGCGGCCCAGGCGGGCGGCACCGGGTCGCCGACGTTCACGATGACGCCCCGGCCGAGGCCGGGCGGGCCCGGTGCGGTCATGGCGGCGAGGCTACAGAGGCCGTGTGACAGCGGCGCCCGCCCTCCGCCGCCGGGCGGTCAGTCGTCCCGCGCGGGCAGGTTGGTCGGCGGCACGTCGGCGCCCGGGATGTCGATGTCGAGCCCGAGGTCCTCGGCGGTCTGCCGGTACTCGTTGATCTCGCCGGCCTGGGCGTGCTCGATGCGGGCCGCCAGCTCGCGGACCGTGGCGTCGTCGGCCGTGCGGGCCGCCTCCTCGGCCATGTGCAGGCCGCCCCGGTGGTGCTCGGCCATCAGCTCGAGGAAGAGGGCATCGAGCTCGGCGCCGCGAGCCGCGTCGACCTGGTCGAGCTGCTCCGGGGTGAGGAGCCCGGGCATCTGGTCGACCGGGACGGGCATGCCCATCCACGCCATGGCCTCGTCGGACCGCTCGTCGCGGCTGTAGCCCCAGTCGGCCAGCATCTGCGACATCAGGCCCAGCTCGTAGGACTGTCCGGTCAGGATCTCGCGGGCGTAGCTGCGCACCGTCTCGTCCTCGGCGTAGGCGGCGGCGAGGCGGGCGACACCGATGCCCTGGTCGTGGTGGGTGGACATGTCCTGCAGGAACCCGACGTCGACCGAGTCGGCCGCCGGCGGGTCGTCGCGGGACACGAACAGCCCGACCGCGAAGCCCAGGAAGGCCAGCGCCAGGCCGAGGACCGCGACCTTTCCCCAGGTCAGGCCCCCGACGGTGCCGTCGTCTCCGTCGCCTTCGCCGTCGTCCGCCGCGTGGTCCGGGCCACCGCCGACCTCATCGGCCTCGACGTCGCCGGCCTCGCCGGAGGAGGGCGTCGCCACCGCTCGGTCCTCGTCGGTGTCGGTGGTGTCCACGCCACGGTCGTCGCTCACGCGCCCCATGCTCGCAGGCCGGTGGCCGGAAGCCACCCCGCCAGGCGCGGGCCCCACGGGCGCGGCCGTGCGCGTCGGCGGCTCGGCGCGGGCCGGTCAGTCGGAGCGTTCGTAGCGCCAGCCGGCGGGGTCCATCGCCAGGCGGTGGCGGGGCCCGGGGGCGTCGAGGTCGCCGCTGTCGTAGGCGGCGTCGGGCTCCCACAGCGACACCAGCACGCCGTCGAGGTCGGCGATGTGCGTCGAGAAGTGGTCGATCGTGCCCGCTCGCACGTCGGCCAGCGCGGCCGCCACGTCGGGCAGGTCGGCGATGCGGCGCAAGCTGACCCAGGTGGGCGGGAGCAGGGCGATCTCGCCCGCGGCGTGGCGCTCGATGGCGGCCGACGGGGTCGTCCACACGTGATCGCCGATCTCCTTGCCGTCGACCACGACGTCGGCGGAGCCCACGGGCAGGCCGCCCAGGAAGAACCACGTGGCGTACCGGCGGGGCGCCTCGGCCGGGGGGTTCCAGTGGGCGAACGGCACGAGGTCGGCGGCGGACAGCACGAGCCCGGTCTCCTCCGCGGCCTCGCGGACCGCCGCGGCGCGGGCACCGTCGAGCCCCGAGCCATCTCCCTCCTCGACCCGCCCGCCGGGGAACACCCACAGCCCACCGAACGCCTGGCCCTTGGTCTTGCGCAGCATCAGGCACTCGGGACCGCCGGCCGCGTCTCGCACCAGCACGACCGTCGCCGCATCGTGGATGGGGGTCTCGGCGCCTCCGCCGGTCAGCAGCTCGACCATGCGGCCAGGATGCCACGCCTTGACCGGCGGGTCAGGCGGGGCGGGGACGATCGCGGGTGGGCGCGTCGGGCCGGACGGCTGCGGCCGTGGCCTCCGGCGGCAGCGGATTGCCGTGCACGAGGGCGTTCGCCACGTCCGCCACCTGCTCGCCGCTCGCCCGCCAGCCGACCACGCGCCACGTGTGACGGCGCACGGCCGGGACGGGAGCGTCCGACGGCCACGCGTCGGTGCCCTCGGGGGCCAGGGGCTCGGTGGACCGGGCCTCGACGACCCACGGGCGGCGGAACAGGACCCGCGCCGCGATGCCGAGCAGCGTGAGCACGGCGAGCACCAGGACGTCGACGATCGCCAGCACGAGCGGGACCCCGACCAGCACCAGGACCGTCACGACGACCACGAGCACGACGGATCCAGAACGCATCGCCGAGGGCGTCGACGAGGCAGCCGGGGTCGGCGGCCTCCTCGCCGGTGCCACGGGCCAGCGATCGGCCCGCGCGGGTGCGACGCCGGAAGCGGGACCAGAGCGTCTCGTCGCCGAGTCGCGGGACCCACACGCGCCGCACCCGCCACGTGTCGCCGCTCGGCGTCGTCACCGTCCTCCCCGCCATCGGGCGCACGCTATTCGGCGGGCTGCGGCGAGCCTGGGCGCGGCCCGTCAGAGGCCCGCGACGACCGAGGTGAGGCGGTCGAGCTCGTCGTCGGTGGTCACGTAGTGGACCGAGGCCCGGACCAGCGAGGGCAGGTGGCGGTTGTCGGCGTCGAGGCGGGTCGAGGACGGCTCGGACACCGACACGTTCACCCCCGCGGCGCGCGCCGCCCGGGCCACGTCGTCGGCCGGGACGTCGTCGTGGGTGAACGACGACGATGCCGGACCGGCGCAGGCCGCGATCGCGCACCGTGACGCCGGGCAGCGCGGCCAGGCGCTCGCGCAGGCCGGCGGCCAGCGCCGTCACCCGGTCGCCGATGGCGGCGAGGCCCCACGACCGGGCGTAGGCGACCGCGGCGCGCAGGCCGGCCACGGCCGCTTCGCTGCGCTCCCAGTTCTCGAAGCGCCGGGCGTCGGGCCGCAGCTCGTAGCGGTCGGGGGTCACCCAGTCCGCGCCCAGCAGGTCGAGGAAGGCGGGCTCGACGGGCGCGGGGTCGGTGCGGTCGAGCAGCGAGCGGCGGGCGTAGAGGAACCCGGTGCCCCGGGGGGCCCGGAGGAACTTGCGCCCGGTCGCCGCGAGCAGGTCGCAGCCGATCGCCTCGACGTCGACCGGCATCTGCCCGACCGACTGGCACGCGTCGAGCAGGTAGGGGACGGCGGCGGCGCGGGTGAGGCGGCCCACCTCCTCGGCCGGGTTGACCAGGCCGCCGTTCGTCGGCACGTGCGTCAGCGCCACGAGGCCGACGGGGCCGGCGCGGTCGTCGTCCAGCATCCGGGCCAGCGCCTCGACCGACACCTGCCCGTGCTCGTCGTCGGGGATCACCTCGACGCGCACGCCGAGCCGCGCCCGGGCCTGCAGCATCGGCACGAACCCGCTGGCGTACTCGGCGTTGGCGGTCAGCACCCGGTCGCCGGGGCGGAGGCCGAGCGACCAGAACGCCTGGTGCCAGGCGAACGTGGCGTTCTCGACGATGGCGATCTCGGCCGGCTCGGCACCGATCAGGGCGGCCACCTCGGCGTAGGTGGCGTCCCGGGCCTCGGCGCGGTCGTCGGCCAGCTCGTAGCCGCCGGTCAGCGCCTCGGCGCGCAGCCACTCGATCTGGGCGTCGAGCACCGGCTGGGGGGCGAGGCTGCACCCGGCGTGGTTGAGGTGGGCGACGCCGGCGCACCCGGGGGTCTCGGCGCGGGCCCGGGCGACGTCGATCGGGGACGCGGGCGGCGAGGCGGGAGACGGGCCGGAGGGCGGAGGCACGCCGCCATGGTGCCTCTCGTCGGGCCCGACCGGCGACGGGTACCCTGTGTCTGCCGTCACACCCCCGGACACCCCTCGACAGGAGGTCGGACCGCTGCTGATCGAGCACATCCTGCACCGCAAGGGCACCGACGTCGTGACCATCGCTCCCGACGCCAGCGTCGGCGACGCCGTCGCCCTGCTGCGCGAGCACAACGTGGGTGCGCTGGTCGTGGCCCCGGCCGGCGACGACGCCCGTGTCGCCGGCATCCTGTCCGAGCGCGACGTCGTCCGTGCGCTGGGCGATGCTCCGGGACCCGACGCCGTCGACCCTCTGGTCCGACCCGTGTCCGCGCTGATGTCGACCGATCTCGCCACGTGCACCGGGGGCGACAGCGTCGACGACGTGATGCGCCTCATGACCGACCGTCGCATCCGCCACATCCCCGTGCTCGACGGTGACCGGCTCGCCGGCATCGTCAGCATCGGCGACGTGGTGAAGTCGCGCATCGACGAGCTCGAGACCGAGACGTCGACCCTGCACGACTACCTGTCCTCGGGGCGCTGAGCGGGTCGGGGCACCGCCCCGGCGACGGCCCGCAGGTCTTCGGGGGCGGCGCGCAGCCCGTCGACTAGTGTCTCCGCCCGAACCACGGTTCCGGGAAGCCGGTGAGAATCCGGCGCGGTCCCGCCACTGTGACCGGGGAGCGACCCCCATCCATGCCACTGGGCTCCGGCCCGGGAAGGCGGGGTGAGCGACGATCCGGGAGCCAGGAGACCGACCGTGGTGCATGTCCACGTGGATGGAGGAGAGATATCCGATGGCCGTAGACACCACGACCACCGCCGTTGCCGACCCCGGCGTCATCGTCACCCCGATCCCCGGCTGGGCGCTCGTCGCGCTCCTCGCCGTGGCCGCCCTGGCCCTGTGGCTGGTGACGTTCGACAACGGCCAGCTCACCAGCGTCCTGTCGCGGGGCGACCTGTTCATCCACGAGTTCTTCCACGACGGGCGCCACCTCCTCGGCGTGCCCTGTCACTGATCGCCGCGCGCGACCAGTCCCGAGCTCGAGAGGATCGACGGTGTTCGCCCGTTTCGACTTCACGCGCCCGCGCACGATCGTGCTCGTGGCGCTGCTCATCGGCGTCCTCGCCGGACTGGGGGGCGCGGTGTTCCACACCGTCGCCACCGAGCCGCGCGTCGACGACGCCATCGCCATCGAAGAGGCCGCGGCCGAGGCCGACCACGCCATGTCGGGCGACGCGTCCGACGGCGGCGAGGAGGAGGTGTCGGTCAGCCGGTCCGACCAGAAGGGCGCCGGCCTGTTCCTCGCCTTCGCGCTGACCGGGGCGGCCTTCGGCCTGTTCCTCGCCATCACCTCGATGTCGCTGCGCACCACGACCGGAGGTCCGTTCCGGCGGGTCGTGGTGTCGGGGATGGTCCTCGCGGGGGCCATCACCGTGGCGCCGTGGCTCAAGTACCCGCCCAACCCGCCGGCCGTCGGCGACCCCGATTCGGTGGGCGAGCGCGAGCGCCTCTTCGTGCTGCTCATCGTGCTGGCCGCGCTGCTGCTGGCCGGGCTCGCGCACCTCTCGTCCCGCCTCCGGCGCGCGGAGTGGCCCGACGACCGCCGGGTGGCGGCCGTCGTGGGCGTGGGGCTGGTGGCGTTCGCCGTGCTGTTCGCGGCGATGCCGGCCTCGCCCGACTCGGTCGGCGTGCCGGCCAACCTGGTGTGGCAGTTCCGGATCAACTCGCTGACCGGCAACCTCCTGGTGTGGACGCTGCTGACCGTCGGCCTCGGCGTGGTCTGGACCGAGGCCGCGCGCCGGACGGTCGAGGCGCCGGCCCGCGCCGTGTCATCGTCCGGGGCGACGGCTCAGAACTCGATGCCCTTCAGCGCCGACACCCCGGCGTCGTAGGCGTGCTTGACCTTGCGCATCTCGGTGACGGTGTCGGCCACGGCCACCAGCTCGTCGGGTGCGTTGCGGCCGGTCGCCACCACGCTCGTGTGGGGCGACCGGTCGCGGACGGCGTCGGCCACCGTGGCCGCGTCGACCCAGCCGTACTTCACGATGTAGGTCACCTCGTCCAGGATCAGCAGGTCGTAGTCGCCCGACGCCAGCTTGGCCGCGGCCACGGCCCACGCCTCGCGCCCCAGCTCCGCGGTGCGCTCGAGGTCGGTGGACTCCCACGTGAAGCCGTCGCCCAACGTGTGCCACTCGATGCCGAGCTGGTCGGCCAGCTTGCGCTCGCCGGTCTTCCACTTGCCGCCCTTCACGAACTGGACGACGCCGACCCGCCAGCCGCGGGCCCAGCCCCGCACCATCACCCCGAAGGCGGCGGACGACTTCCCCTTGCCGTCGCCGGTGTTCACGAGGACGAGCGACTCGGCGCGTGCCATGGGGGGCGACACTAGTGGTGGCGCTGGCGCCGCCCCTGCGAGGGTCGCTGCTCGTCTGCGGCACGACCAGCGATGCCGGCAAGTCGTTCGTGGTGGCCGGGCTGTGCCGGCTCCTGGCCCGGCGCGGCGTGCGCGTGGCGCCGTTCAAGGCGCAGAACATGGCGCTGAACGCGTCGGTCACCGCCGACGGCGCCGAGATCGGCCACGCGCAGTGGGTCCAGGCGGTGGCCGCGGGGGTGCCGCCCGAGGCGGCCATGAACCCCGTCCTGCTGAAGCCGACCAGCGACCGGTCCAGCCAGGTCGTCGTGATGGGTCGGGCCACCGGCGTGCAGTCGGCCGCCGAGTACCACGAGTCCAAGCGGGCGCTGATGCCGCTGGTGCTCGACGCCCTCGCCGACCTCCGCTCCCGGTTCGACGTCGTGATCTGCGAGGGCGCCGGCAGCCCTGCCGAGATCAACCTGCTGGACGGCGACATCGTGAACCTGCCGCTGGCCCGCGCCGCGGGCCTGCCCGCGATCGTGGTGGGCGACATCGACCGTGGCGGCGTGTTCGCCTCCCTCTACGGCACGGTCGCCCTCCTGCCCGACGACCTGCGGGCCTGCGTGCGCGGGTTCGTGGTCAACAAGCTGCGGGGCGACCCCGCGCTGCTGGGCGACGCCTGCGCCGACCTCGAGCGCCGCTGCGGCGTCCCCACGCTCGGCGTGCTGCCGATGGCGGCCGGCGACGACGTCGCCGACATCGACAACGAGGACTCGCTCGCCCTCGACCGCACCCCCGCCGAGCCCGCCGGACCGAGCCCGTCCTCCGGGGCCGAGGTGCCGTCGCCTCCCGCTTTCGACGTGGTCGACGTGGCCGCCCTCCGCTGGCCCCGCGTCTCGAACGCCGGCGACGTCGACCCGCTGCGCCTCGAGCCGGGCGTGCGGTTGCGCTGGGTGCGATCGGTCGCCGAGCTGGGCCGGCCCGACCTGGTCGTCCTGCCCGGGTCCAAGAACACGCGGGGCGACCTGGCCTGGTTCCACACGTCCGGGTTGGCGGCCGCGGTCGAGCGCAGCGACGCCGCCGTGGTGGCGGTGTGCGCCGGGCTGCAGATGGTCGGCGGGCACATCGACGACCCCGACGGCGTCGAGGGCCCGCCGGGCGGCGACAAGGGCCTCGGGTGGCTGCCCGTCTCCACCGACTTCCGGGGAGACAAGGTGCTCGACCGGCCCTCCGGCGCCGCGGTCGACGGGCCGGGCGCGGGTGACGCCGTCGCCGGCTACCGCATCCACCACGGCCGCGTCGCCGCCGGTCCCGACGCCACCCCCTGGCTGGTCGCCGACGGCGGCGAGACGCTCGGGTGGTGGGACGGGCGGGTCGCCGGCACGACCGTGCACGGGCTGTTCGAGTCGGACGGCTTCCGGGCCGGCGTGCTCGGGTGGGCCGCCGACCGCGCCGGCAAGCAGTGGACGCCCGGCGGCGTGGACTTCGGCGCAGTCCGCCTCGCCCGGCTCGACCGCATCGCCGACCTCCTCGAGGCCCACCTCGACCTCGACCACGTCGCCGAGCTGATCGCGCAGGGCGCGCCGTGAGCGCCTACATCCCTGGGTCGCGGGCGCCCGGGCGGCACCGGCGATCGTGCGACCGTTCCTGCGACCGAACGTGCGACACACACGGTCCTCGGGGGCGCGAATCCGTCGCAAGAACCGTCGCCGGAACCGAACCGTCCCCCGGAGGCGGGGCGTGACGGATCCGACCACCGACGTGGGCACCGCGCTCGAGCGGCTCGCCCAGCCGGCGCCGCACCTGCGGTGGCGGCTCGCCCGGGCCGACGAGCCCTTGCGCGACGACGAGCTGGCCTGCGCCGCCCTCGCCGCCGACCCCGACGCGCTCGCCGCCGCCGTGGCCGCGACCGCCACCGGACGAGGCAGCGACGACCCGCAGGTGCTCGCCTCGCTGTGGTGGCAGGCGTACGCCTACCGGGTCGCGGGCACCGCGCTCGGCGTGCTGGCTCCTGTCCGGGGTGGCGCCCGACCGCACGGGCCGAGGGCACGGCGGTGGGCATCGCCCGCAGCCGGCCCTCCTCGGTCGTCTACCGGGCCGAGGCCGAGGCGCCCGTCGCGGGGCCCGGGCCGTCAGACCGCCCCGCCGGGGATGATCTGGCGACGCTCGTCGAGCGGCTGTTCGCCGGTCACCTCGACCCGGTCGCCGCCTCCCTCCGCGCCCGCCACACGCTCGGCCGCTCGCTGATCTGGGGCAACGTCGCCGCCGCGTGCGCGGCCGCGGCCGGCGCGGTACGTGCCGCCGCGCCCGGCTGGCGGGACCGGCTCGACGCGTTCCTCGCCGCCGCCCCCCACGACCTGGCGGGCTACGGCCGCTGGACGTTCCCGCCCGGCGACCCCGAGGCCGCCGCCCTCGCATCCGACCTGCGCCCCGCCGCGGCCGGCGCCTCGTGCGACGACCCCACGTACCGCCGCACGACGTGCTGCCTGTGGTGGAAGACCTCCGCCGCGGCCGGCGCCCTCTGCGCCGACTGCTCCCTCGCCCGCTCCCCGATCGAGACCTCCCCCACATGATCCTCTTCCTCAGCAACGCCGACACCGAGCTGCTCGCCCTCGGCTCGATCGTGCACCGCCTGCCCGACGGGTTCCCGGCCGTGCGGGCGGCCAACCCGGGGCGCCTCGACGCCGCCCCCGACCTCGACGGCGTGACCGCGGTGGTCGTGCGCCTGCTGGGCGGGCGCACCGCCTGGGAGCCCGCCTTCGACGAGCTGCGCGCCGCCTGCGTCGCCGCCGAGGTCCCGCTCGTCGCGCTGGGAGGCGAGGCCGAGCCCGACGCCGAGCTGACCCGCCTGTCGACCGTGCCCGCCGGCACCGCTCGCGAAGCGCACCGCTACCTGGCGGCGGGCGGGCCGCCCAACGTGGAGCACCTGCTGCGGTTCGTCGCCGACACGGTGCTCCTGGGCGGCTTCGGCTTCGATCCGCCCCGGCCGCTGCCGCTCACCGAGGTGTGGGACGGCGCGGGCCTCGGCGTCCCGGGCGCCCGGCGCGACACCGAGCGGCCGCTGGTGGGCGTCGTGTTCTACCGGGCCCACCGCGTGGCGGGGAACACGCAGTTCGTCGCCGACCTGTGCCGGGCGATCGAGGAGGCGGGCGGCGACGCGCTGCCCGTGTCGTGCTACTCGCTGCGCCCCGACGCCGACGGGCGGGTCGAAGCGCTCGAGCTGCTGCGCGACCACGGTGTCGAGGTGCTGGTGACGACGGTGCTGGCCATGGGTCGCTCCGGAGGGACGTCCGACGACGAGGGCGACGACTGGCAGGTCCCGCAGCTCGCCGACCTGGGCGTGCCGGTCATCCAGGCCCCCGCCTGCAACCGGTCCCGCGACGACTGGACCGACGACGAGGCGGGGCTCTCGCCGCTCGACGTGGCCATGGGCGTGGCGATCCCCGAGTTCGACGGCCGCATCATCGGCCCCGCGTTCGCCTTCAAGGAGGAGGTCGACGACGGGGGCGACCTCGGCACCCCGGTGATCGCCAGCCGCACCGATCCCGAACGGGCGGCCCGGGTGGCGGGGCTGGCCGTGCGCCACGCCCGTCTGCGCCGCATCCCGCCCGCGGACAAGCGGGTGGCCGTGGTGATGTCGGCGTACCCGACGAAGCGCAGCCGGCTCGGCAACGCCGTGGGCCTCGACACGCCCGCCTCGGTCGTCGAGCTGCTCCACGCCCTGCGGGACGCCGGCTACCGGGTCGACCGCATCCCCGAGGACGGCGACGCCCTCATGGCCGAGCTGGCCGACCGGTTCACGTACGAGAGCCCGCAACTCACCCCCCAGCAGGCGCGGGTGGCCGCCGGCCGCCTCCCGGCCACCGAGTACACCGCGTGGTTCGAGCGCCAGGCCCCCCAGCTCCGGTCGGAGGTGACCTCGATCTGGGGCGATCCGCCGGGCGAGGTCTACGTCGTCCCGACCACCCCGGAAGGGATTTCCCCCGCGAGATCGGTCGCGGGAGCGACCGATCTCGCGGGGAAATCGTGTTCCCCGGGATCGATCTCGGCGGCGTGCTGGTGACCGTGCAGCCGCCGCGGGGGTTCGGGTCCGACCCCATCGGCACGTACCACGCCCCCGACGTGCCCCCTCCGCACCACTACCTGGCCTTCTACCGCTGGCTGGATCGGGGGTGGGGCGCCGACGCCGTCGTCCACGTGGGCAAGCACGGCACGCTCGAGTGGCTGCCCGGCAAGGCCAATGCCCTGTCGGCCGCCTGCCACCCCGACGCCGCCCTCGGCGACCTGCCCTTCGTCTACCCGTTCGTCGTCAACGACCCCGGCGAGGGCACGCAGGCCAAGCGGCGCACGCACGCCGTGATCATCGACCACCTCGTCCCGCCCATGACCCGGGCCGAGTCCACCGACGACGTCGCCCGGCTCGAGACGCTGCTCGACGCGTACGCCGCCGCCCAGGCCATGGACCCCGGCAAGCTGCCCGCGCTGCGCACGCAGGTGTGGGAGCTGCTCGTCGAGGCCGAGATCCACCGCGACCTGGGGCTGGGCGAGGACGGGGACGCCGTGGCCGCCGACGAGTTCGACGACATGGTCCTGCACGTGGACGGCTACCTGTGCGCGCTCAAGGACGCCCAGATCCGCGGGGGTCTGCACGTGCTCGGGCTGGCCCCCGAGGGCGAGGCGCTGGTCGACCTCGTCCTGGCGATCACCCGCCTGCCCCAGGGGACCGTGCCGGCGCTGCGGGCCACGGTCGCCCGCGACCTCGGCTTCGAGCCGTCGACCGAGCGGCGCCACGAGGTCGACAAGATCGAGGCCGAGTGCCGGGCCCGCGTCGAGGCGCTCGCCGCCCGCGGCTGGGCCCTCACGTCCCCGGTCCGTGAGGCCGACCGAGACGCGATTTCCCCCGCGGATCTGGTCGTCCCCGCGACCAGATCCGCGGGGAAATCCTCGAGGAGGGTGGGGCGGCCGACCTCGCCGACCCGCCCCGCCGACCTCGCCGACCCGGCCGACCCCGCCGACCCGGCCGACCTCGCCGGCCTGGTCGACCCGACCGAGCGGTGGATCTGCGAGCGGCTCGTCCCGGCCCTGCGGGCCACACCCGACGAGGTCGGCAACTCCCTCGCCGCCCTCGACGGCCGGTACGTCCCGGCCGGCCCGAGCGGGGCGCCCACCCGGGGCTCGGCCCACGTGCTGCCCACCGGGCGCAACTTCTACTCGGTCGACCCCAAGGCCCTGCCCTCCCCCCTCTCATGGGAGGTGGGCCAGGCGCTGGCGGCCGCCCTGGTCGAGCGCCACGTCGCCGAGACCGGCGCCCCGCCCACCACCGTGGGCCTCGTCCTGTGGGGCACCGCCGCCATGCGCACCAGCGGTGACGACGCCGCCGAGGCCCTCGCCCTGCTGGGCGTGCGACCCGTGTGGGACGGCGACTCGGGCCGGGTCACGGGCCTCGAGCCGATCCCCGTGGCCGAGCTCGGCCGGCCCCGCATCGACGTCACGCTGCGGATCTCGGGCTTCTTCCGCGACGCCCTCCCCCACCTCGTCGACCTCCTCGACGACGCCGTCCGCCTGGTCGCCGGGCTCGACGAGGACCCGGCCGACAACCCGGTGCGGGCGGCCGGCACCGACGACGCCCGCATCTGGGGACCGCCGCCCGGCGGCTACGGCACGGGCATCCTGCCGCTCATCGAGCGGGGGTCGTGGCGCACGGACGCCGACCTGGCCGAGGTGTACCTGGCCTGGTCGGGCTTCGCCTACGGCCGCGGTCGGGCCGGCGAGCCCGCCCCCGAGGCCATGCGCCGCCGGTTCGCCGCCATCGAGGTCGCGGTGAAGAACCAGGACAACCGCGAGCACGACATCTTCGACAGCGACGACTACCTGCAGGACCACGGCGGCATGATCGCCGCGGTCCGGGCGCTCAGCGGCCGGGCGCCACGGTCGTGGTTCGGCGACACGTCGAACCCGGCGAGCCCCCGCGTGCGGGCTCTCGCCGAGGAAGCGGCCCGGGTCGTGCGCAGCCGCGTCCTCAATCCGAGGTGGATCGACGCCATGCGCCGGCACGGCTACAAGGGCGCCTTCGAGCTGGCCGCCACCGTCGACTACCTGTTCGGCTACGACGCCACCGCCCAAGTGGTGGAAGACTGGATGTACGAACGGGTGACAGAGTCGTACGTCGGCGATCCCGAGGTTCGCCGGTTCTTCGAGGAATCGAATCCGTGGGCGCTGCGCGCCATCGCCGAGCGCCTGCTAGAAGCAGACCGTCGCGGCATGTGGGGAGCCAGCGACAGGGCCCGCAAGACCCTGGTCGACGCGGTGCTCGAGGCCGAAGGCTGGGAGGAACGCCGGACATGAGAGCGGAACGATCGTGACGCAGACCCGCTTCCCGTTCAGCGCGGTCGTCGGGCAGGGCGAGGCCCGCCTGGCGCTGCTCCTCGCGGCTGTCGACCCTGGCATCGGCGGCGTGCTGTTGCGCGGTGACAAGGGCGCGGCCAAGTCGACGCTCGCCCGCGGCCTGGCCGGCATGCTGCCGGGCGGGGCGCCGTTCATCGAGCTGCCGCTCGGCGCCACCGAAGATCGCGTGCTCGGCACGCTCGACCTCAAGGCCGCGCTCACCGACGGCGAGACGCTGTTCCGCCCCGGCCTGCTGGCCGCGGCCAACGGCGGCGTCCTCTACGTCGACGAGGTCAACCTGCTGCCCGACCACCTGGTCGACGTGCTCCTCGACGTGGCCACGTCGGGTCTCAACCGCGGTCGAGCGCGACGGCGTGTCGCACTCGCACGAGGCCCGGTTCGTCCTCGTGGGGTCGATGAACCCCGAGGAGGGCGAGCTGCGCCCCCAGCTGCTCGACCGCTTCGGCCTGTCGGTGGCCATCACCGCCCCGTCCGATCCGGTGCACCGAGCCGAGATCGTGCGGCGCCGCCTCACCCACGATGCCGGCGGCGAGGTCGTCGGGTCCGAGGGCGACCTGGTGCTGCGGGCGCGGCTGGCGGCCTCGATGCCCGCCGACCTGCCCGACACGGTGGTCGACTTCGCCTGCCGGCTGGCGCTCAGCGTCGGCGCCGAGGGACTGCGGGCCGACCTGGTCCTGTGCCGGGCGGCCGCCGCCTTCGCCGGGTGGGAGGGCCGCTCGGTCGCCACCGCGTCCGACGTCGAGCGCGTCGCCGGCCTGGCGCTCGGCCACCGTCGGCGGCGCCGCCCGTTCGATCCGCCGACGCTCAGCGCCGACGACCTCGAGCGGGCGCTGGACGCGGCTCGCCGGTCGTTCGTCGACGCCTACCCGGCGCCGCCGCCACCCGAGCCCGACGAGGCCGGGGCAGACGTCACCGAGCCCGACGAGGCCGAGCCCGTGGCACCGGGCGCCGAGAACGGTGAGGCCGACGCCCCGCTCGCCGACGCCGGTGACGGCGACGGGTCGGCGCCGATCGACGACGCCGCGGCGCCCGAGGGTTCCGAGGGTGAGCCCGAGACCGACGGCGGCAACGGGTCCGACGCCCCCGGTCCGCCCGCCGAAGACCCTGCGCTGGCCGAGCTCGAAGCCGAGATCGAGGCCGAGACCGACTCGGGCGCACCCGCGCCCGTGCCGGGTGCCGACATCCCGCCCGCGCCCGACCTGACCGGAGGCGACGACTCCGGCGGCCAGGCGCCGACGGGGTCGTGGCAGGCGCTCGCCGGTGCCGCGTTCGACACCGGCCCGGCCCCGCTGCAGCTCGCGGACCCGCCGGCTCCCATCGCCGTCGCCCCGCCGGCCGGCCCGGCCCGCGGCCGTGTCGTGGGCGACCAGCCGGTGGGCCAGGGCGGTGCCGGCGTGGCGCTGGCCGCCACGGTGCGGGCCGCCGCCCAGCGGCGCCAGGCCGATCCCGACGGCCCGGTCATGACGGCCGACGACCTGCGGGCGCCCGTCCGCACGCGCACCGTCGGCCGCACGGTCGTCCTCGCGGTCGACGCCAGCGGATCGATGGGCACCTACCGCCGGGTCGAGGCCGCCACCGGCGCGGTCCTCGGGCTGCTGGCCGACGCCTACCTGCGGCGCGACCGGGTCGCCATGGTCACGTTCCGGGCGGACGCGGCCGACGTCGTGCTTCCCCCCACCGCCAGCGTCGAGCTGGCGCGGACCCGGCTGGCCGAGCTGCCCACCGGCGGCGTCACGCCGCTGGCCGAAGGCATCACGGCCGGCCTGTCGCTCGCCCGGCGAGCGGCCGACGACGGGTGGCCGCCGCTGTTCGTGCTGATCACCGACGGCCGGGCCACCGGGAACCAGACGGCACGCGAGCGCGCCCTCGCCGCGGCTGGCGACGTCGCGGCCTCGGGCCTCCAGGTCATCGTCGTCGACGCCGAGGACGGACCCACGCCCCTCGGGCTCGCCGCCGAGCTGGCCGAGGCCATGGGCGCCCGGCACCTCCGCCTCGACGAGCTCACGCCGGCCACCGTCGAGAACGCCGTCCGCGAGGCCCTGCGCGGCTCGTAGCGGCGCGGCGGGTTCGACCCACGCGGGCCGGCTGGACGCCGGGGCGGCGGACCGGCGCGGGTGCCGGGCGGGCGTCCGCCTGGGGTGACGGACGCCCGACCCGACGACTGGGAAACCGATGTCGGGCTGCCGGGCCCCCGGACCTGCGCCGACGACAGCCACCGCCACTGGCTGGCGTCCCGCCTCCTGAGGGGCCCGACCGCCGCACCACACCGCCGCGGAGCGGCACGGCGTGCCCGAGGACAGAGCACCAGGCCGGGGCTAGCCGGGCGTTAGCCCAGATCGCCGCCGCAGGGCGCGGACCGGACCGGGGCCCACCGTGCCGCCCCGTCCCGGCGCCCGCTCGGGCCGTAGTATCGCGGCGTGTCGCGGCCCTACCGCCACGCTCCGCCTCGGCCGGGTCGTCCGCTGGTCAGGCGTAGTGACCTGCTCAGACGCGTCCAGCGCCGCTGGGAACGCCCGGTCACGGTCGTCGTGGCCGGGGCGGGGTTCGGCAAGTCGTCGCTGCTCGCCCAGGCGGTCGACGAGAACGCCCTCGCCCCCCGGGGCGACGACTGCTGGCTCGGCTGCGGGCCGGGCGACGACGATCCGTGGCACCTCGCCGCCGGCCTGGCCGCCGCCCTCGGCGCCGACCTCGGTCGCGTCACCGACCGCACGGTCGACGACGGCGGGGGCGTCCCCGACCTCCCCGCGCTCGCCGGCGCCCTGGTCGACGCCGTGTGGCGCCGCACGCCGCGCCAGGTCTGCCTGGTCGTCGACGACGTCCACGAGGTGGGCGACGGCGACGCGGCCGCGCTCCTCGCCGAGCTCGTGGGCGCCCTGCCGGCCAACGGCCACCTCGTGCTCAGCGGGCGGGTCGAGCCCCGGGTGCCGCTGGCCCGGATGGCGGCCCAGGGCCGGGTCGAACGGCTGGACGAGGCCGACCTCGCCTTCGCCGACGACGACCTCGCCGCGTTCGCCGCGCTGCGCGACGTCTCGGTGGACCGCATCGACGACCTCGGCGGCTGGCCGGCGCTCGTCGAGCTGCGGGCCGCGGCGTCGGGCGACACGGTCGACGCCTTCCTCACCGAGGAGGTGCTGTCGGCCCTCGGGGACGAGGCCCGGCGGGCGGTGGCGGTGGTCGCCGCCGTCGGTGGCGCCGACCAGGCCCTGCTCGACGCGGCCCGGGGGCCCGGCGTCGACCTCGACGACCTGATGGCACCCGTGCCCCTGGCCGCCGGCGACGACGCCGGCTGGTACGCCGTCCACGCCGTGTGGGCCGACCGGCTGGTCGACGAGCTGCCCGCCGACGAGCGGCGCGAGGCGCAGCGTCGCGGCGGGCTGGCTCTGGCGGGCCGCGACCTGCACCGGGCCGTCGACCTGCTCGCCGCGGCCGAGGCCCACGACGACCTGCGGGCCGTGCTCCGACGAGAGTGCCGGCGCCCAGGACCTGACCGCGTCGGTCGAGGGCCTGGCGCGCCTGCACGAGCGGCTCCCGCCCGCGGTCCGTGCGGCGCCCGAGGGCGAGCTCGTGGCGGGCGTGGCGGTCACCAGCACCGACCTCGACCAGGCCAGCCGGCTGCTGGCCTCGGCCGCGTCGCGGTTCGCCGCGGCCGGCGACGACGACGGGCTGCTGTGCGCGGTGGAGCACCTCGCACTGTGCGCCCACTGGCGCGAGGACGTCGACCTGCTCACCGAGCTGTGGGGTTGGGCCGAGCGGCTCGCCTCGCTGCCCGAGGCGCACGGGCTGCTGGCCATCGGCGAGGCGCTGGCGGCCGACACCCGGGGCGAGGCCAGCCGCGTGCTCGAGGCGCTCGACACCATCGACGCCGGCACCCTCGCCCCCTACTGGCGCACACCGGTGGCGTGGCTGCGCGCCTCGGCCGAGCTCGCCCTCGGCTACGCCGACGCCGCCCGCCGCAACGTCGAGGTCGCGGTGGGGGCCGCCGGCCCGGCCCTGCGCGGGGCGCTGTCGATGCTGCTGGTGAACGCGCAGACGCACTGCGGCGACATCGAGTCGGCGCGCGTGACGCTGGCGCAGATGCTCGTCGAGCTGGGCCGGGCCGGGAACGACCACAACCGCGCCCTCGGCGAGACCATGGCCGCCTCGCGTGCCGCCCTGGTCGGCGCCATCGACGAGGCCGAGCGCCATCTGGCCCGCGCCCGCCAGTGCGCCGGACCGTCGCCGCGGGCGAGCCTCGTCGCCTCGTTGCGGGGCAGCGAGGCGACGATCGCCCTGGGCCGGGGCGACGAGGACGAGGCCGCCCGCCTGTTCCGGCTGCAGCTGGACGGCCGCGCGGTCGACGAGGGCCGCCAGAGCTACGGGAACATCCGCCGCATCGCCCTGCTCTACGTGCTGCTGCCCGACACGCGGGCCCGGTTCGCCGCCGACGACGTCGGCCCCTGCTACCAGCCCGGCCTGACCCTCGCCCGGGCGCTGGTGTCGTTGCGCGAGGACGGCGACGTGACCGCGGCCACCGAGCTCACGCCCACCGCGTGGGCCGCGGCCCCTGCATTCCTGCCGACGGCGTGGACGGTCGAGCTGTCCACCGCCGCGGCCGCCGGCGGCCGGTCGGACGCCCAGGCCCGGGTCATCGACTGCGGCGGCGTCGCCCGGCCGACCCTGCGGCTGCTCGCCGACGACGGCGAGGCGCCCCGCTCGGTCCGGACCTGGGCGCGGACGCTCGCCGACGCCCTGCCCCCCGAGCCCGCGGCCGCGCTCGACCTCGCCGTGCTCGGGCCGACGACGTTGCGGCGCGACGGCCGCCCGGTCGACCACCCGCACTGGCGGCGTGAGCGGGTGCGGGCGCTGCTGCTCGTGCTGCTGGCCCGCGGCGGCGGCACCCGCGAGCAGCTGGCCGGTGCCCTGTGGCCCGACCTCGACACGCCGGCGGCGCTGCGCAACCTGCGGGTGACGCTCTCGTACCTGCTGGCCGTGCTCGAGCCCGACCGGCCCGACGGCGCGCCCTCGTTCTTCGTGCGCGCCGAAGGCCCGTCGCTGCGGCTCGTGACCGACGACTGGCTCGGGGTCGACGCCCGCGCCTTCGACGCGCTGGTCGACCGGGCCGTCGAGGCCGAGGCCCACGGCGAGCCGTCGGCCGCCCTCGACCTGTACCGGCGGGCCCTGCGGCTGTACCGGGGGCCCTACCTCACCGATGCCGGCTACGAGGAGTGGGCGCTGCCCCATCGCGACCGGCTGGCGGCCCGGTTCGTGGCCGCGGCCGTGCGGGCCGGCGAGCTGACCCTGGCCGGCGGCGACCCCGACGAGGCGCTGCGGCTGGCCGGGCGCGCCGTCGAGGCCGAGCCGTGGTCCGAGGGGGCGCACCGGCTGAGCGTGGCCGCGCACCTGGCCCGCGGCGACCGGGCCGCGGCCCGCCGGGCGATGCAGACCTGCCTGCGCCAGCTCGACGACCTGGGCGTCCCCCCGACCGAGGACACCGAGATCGTGCTGCGCGCGGTTTCTTGAGCGGCCGGGCTGGGACGGTCGTGGTTGGGCGCCAAATGCCCGCGCGTGGGCTGTGGCGAGCGGGCGGCCCGCCCGGCCGCTTATGCGGCGAACGGGCGCGGCGCCGCGGTCACGGCACAAGCCCGCACCGCCACCGATGCGGCGAACGGGCGCGGGCGCCGCGGTCGGGCACACCCGCACCGCCACCGATGCGGCGAACGGTGCGCGGGCGCCGCGGCCAAGACAAGCCCGCACCGCCGCCGATCCGGCGAGCGGGTCCGGGAGCCGTCTAGGCGAACGAGTCCGGGTTTCCGTCGGGGTCGACGGCGCACAGGCCACGCCAGGCCTGGGGGATCTTGCCGCGCTCGAGCGCGCCGGCGGCGACGAGGACATCGAGCACCGGCCGGGTGGCGTCGACCCGGGTCTGGACGCGGCCGGGGTGGTTGCGGGCCTTCTGCCACGTCGCCATGGCCGGGAGGCCGACCGAGCCGAAGACGCCCGCGTGGATCATGTTCTCGTACATCTCGCGGATGAACAGCGGCGCCACGAACCGCACGAGCGTCTTGTCGACGACGCCCGCGGTCTCCCACACCTCGGGCAGGCGGGTGCGGGCGAACGAGAGGTGCCGTGCCTCCTCCTGCCGGTGGTAGCGGTTGACCTCGCGCACGAACGGGTCGGTGTCGGGGTGCTCCGCGGCCCGCTTCTGCAGCAGGTCGGGGATCTCCTCGCCGGCCAGCACCATCGTGTAGAGCAGCGCCGGGTTGTGGATGATCTGGTTCACCACCCGCGTGGCGATCTGGTCGGTGAACCAGTTGTCGATGGGGTTGGGGGCGGCCGGGCCGAGCTGGTCGAGCAGGCGGGCGAAGAGCCGCGAGTGGCGGGTCTCCTCACCCAGCTCGTGCAGCAGGTAGGTGATGCGCGGGTCGGTGTAGTCGTCGGCCCGGGCGATCTGCAGGCCGAAGCCGGCCATGAGGATCGCCTCGAACATCAGTCCCGAGCGTGTGATGGCGCCCAGCGCCTGGCGGCTGAACGTGACGTACTGCTCGGGCGTCGAGGGCGCCGTCGTCGAGCCCTGCGGTGGGCAGCAACAGCTCCGCGGGCAGCACGGCGCCGTCGCCGAGGGCCCCGGGCAGGTCCTTGTCGGGATCGATGATGCGCGCCAGAGAGGCGTTGTTGAGCTTCTCGACGCGGCGGGTCGCCGTTGCCTGCGACATGGTCTTCCCCTTTGCTGCCGGTCTGCCACCCATTGACTTACCAGCAGTAACCATTCGTAAACGCTGGTGGTGGCGGAATCAACGTGACAGTGGCCACGGGTCGATCTGCCAGGTGGGCGGACTGCGAGCAGCCGCGAGCCGCCTACCAGGCCAGCTCGTCGCAGCCCTTGTGCGTGTCGGGCTCGATCTGGAGGGTGGCGTGATCGATGCCGTGCTCGTCGCGCATCACGACCCGGGCCCGGTCGAGCACCGCGTGCGTGTCGGTGCCCTCGCACACCATCAGGTGCACCGAGGCGACGTCCATCTCGGAGGTGAGCGTCCAGACGTGGAGGTCGTGCACGTCCACCACCCCGTCGAGGCCCCGCAACGTGGTCTCGAGCGCGTCGAGGTCGAGCCCCGGCGGCGCCGCCTGCACGAGGATGCGCACGGCCTGGGCGCCGAGCCGCCACGTGCGGGGCAGGATGAACACACCGATCGCCACACCGACCGCCGGGTCGATCCAGGCCCAGTCGGTGATGGCGATGGCCACGGCGGCCAGGATGACCCCGACCGAGCCCACCAGGTCGGACAGGACCTCGAGGTAGGCCCCCTCGACGTTCAGGCTCTCCTTCGAGCCCGAGCGCAACAGGGCGAAGGCGATGAGGTTGGCGACCAGGCCCAGGATGGCCACGACCAGCATCGGCCCGACGAGCACGTCGGGCGGGTCGCCCCACCGGCGCACGGCCTCGACCACGACGTACACCGCCACCAGCGAACAGCAGCACCGAGTTGGCCAGAGCGGCCAGGATCTCGAGCCGGTACAGGCCGAACGTGCGCTGCCCGTCGGATGCGGCCCGGTCGGCGACGTGGATGGCGGCGAGCGCCATCGCCAGCCCGGCGACGTCGGTGAGCATGTGCCCGGCGTCGGACAGCAGCGCCAGCGAGTTGGCCAGGAACGCCGCTCCCACCTCGACGACCATGGCCGCGGCCAGCACTCCCAGAGCGGCGAGCAGCCGGCCCTTGTGGCGGGCGCCCGACCGCACGCTCGGCGCGTGCGAGTGGCCGTGGGCGTGCCCGTGTGAGCGGTGGTGCGGCGACGACTGCGCTTCTGCGTGGCTCATGTGGGTGACTCGTGGTCCGTCACCCGCGAGACTAACGGTGCGCGGACAGGACCGACCGTGGGGGAGGCGCCATGCACGTGACCGATCTACACCGCCGCAGCGTCGAGGGCTTCGCAGCTCGCGTCGACGCGCTCGACGGGCTGTCAGCCGACCGGTGGGCGGGCCCGACGCCCTGTGCCGACTGGGACGTGCGGGCCCTGCTCAACCACATCGTGTACGAGGATCTGTGGACGGTGCCCCTCATGGAGGGCGCCACCATCGCCGAGGTCGGCGACCGCTACGAGGGCGACCTGCTGGGCGACGACCCGCTCGTCGCCGCCCGGGCGGCGTGCGACATGGCGGTGACCGCGGCGGCCTCGGGCATCGTCGCCGGGCAGACCGTCCACCTGTCGTTCGGCGACGTCCCCGCCGAGGAGTACGCCCACCAGCTCGCCGCCGACCACATCATCCACGGGTGGGACCTGGCGGTCGCCACCGGAGGCGACACGTCGATGGAGCCCGAGATGGTCGAGGCGTTGGGGGCGTGGTTCGCCGGCAACGAGGCGGCGTACCGCAGCGCCGGCGCCATCGCCGAGCGCCCCGCGGGGGACGAGGCGCCCGGCGACGCGTGGAGCGAGCTGCTGCGAGCCTTCGGCCGCGACCCCGGCTGGCGCCCCGGGTAGCACCCGCTCCCGGGGCGATCGGCCGGCCGAGCCTGCTCCGCACGGCCGCTACTGCACGGCCGACCGGCGGAACACCCGCACGGCCACGAGGGTCATCACGGTGGCGAAGGCGACCACGACCGCCAGGCTGAGCGCGGCCATCGCCGTGGCGTTCGACATGCCCCAGATGTCGTACAGGCCCGACGAGCTCCCGCCGAGCAGCCCGTAGCGCATGAGGGCGAGGGCGTGCGTCAGCGGCACCACCTTCGCCACCGCCGTCAGCGCGGTGGGCAGCGCGCTGATCGGGAACAGCGACCCGGCGAAGAAGAACGGGACGATGGCGATGCCCGGCAGCGCGGCCGTGAAGTCCTCGACGCTGCCGACCTTGTTGGCGATCGTCTCCGCCACCCCGTACATGGCGACGGCGAGCGCGGCGGCGGCCCCGACGAACCAGGCGAGGCCCGACGCGGACACGTCGAGCTCGGCGCCCCGCAGGACGGAGGCCCCGATGAGCACGGCGACCTGGAGCGTGGTGGTCGCCAGCGCCACGACCAGGTTGGCGAGCACGAGCAGCGGGCGGCTGACCGGGGCGGCCAGCAGGTCGGGCCGGGCGCCGCCCTCGCGGTCGACGACGGCACCGATGCCGGCGAACATCGAGTTGAGGGGGATGAGCAGGCCGGCGATGCCCACCGCGGTGAAGCTCATGTAGTCGACGCCGGGCACCGTGGGCCCGATCGAGTCGAGCGCCGGCGCGATGACGAGGGCGAACATGACGGGCGCCAGGAGCGGGACGAGCAGCTCTCGGGGTGTGCGCACGCTGAGGGCGAACCGCCGGCGGGCGAGCACGCCGAGGGCGCCGCGCGGTGGCGCCGGGGCCATCGGCCCGGGGCGGGCGGTGGCGGGAACGGGTGCGGTGATGGTGGTCATGGTGATGGTGTCCTCCTGGATCTCGGCGCCGCCGGTCAGGCGGCGATCCGGGCGCCGGTCAGGCGCAGGTACACGTCGTCGAGGGTCGGGCGGCGCGTGCCGAGGCGGGCGCCGGGGAGGCCGAGGCGGTCGACGGCGGCGGCCGCCTCGGCGAGCGTCCGATCGCGCAGCGGCACGCTCACGGTGTCGCCGATGCGGAACGCATCCGGGCCGGCGAGCCCCGCCGCGCCGAGGGCGGCGAGCGCCGCGTCCCCGTCGCCCTCGCCACCGGGCCCGTCGACCTGCAGGTCGAGGATGTCGGTGCCGAGGCGTGCCAACAGGGCGGCCGGCGAGTCGAGGGCGACGACGAGGCCCTCGTGCATGATGGCGACGCGGTCGCACAGGCGCTCGGCCTCGTCGAGGTAGTGGGTCGTGAGCAGCACGGTCATCCGGGTGCGGCGGCGCATCCGGGCGAGGATGTCGACGATCTCGAACCGGATGCGCGGGTCGAGCCCGACGGTCGGCTCGTCGAGGAAGAGCACCTGGGGCCGGGACGTCAGGGCCCGGGCGATCTCGAGCCGGCGGCGCTGCCCGCCGCTGTAGGTCCCCACGGGGCGGTCGAGGATGTCGGCCACCCCGAAGTCGCCGGCCAGCTCCTCGACGCGGCCCGCGATCTCGGGGCGGGGCACGCCCCACAGCCGGGCGTGCGTCTCGAGGTTGCGCCGCCCCGTGAGCGCCCGGTCGACCACGGGGTCCTGGAACACCACCGCGCTGACGGCGCGCGCGGCGCGCGGATCGGCGACCACGTCGTGCCCGCCGAGCTCGGCCCGGCCCCCGGTGGGGGCGACCATGCCGGTGAGCATGCCGACGGTCGTCGACTTGCCGGCCCCGTTCGGGCCGAGCAGGCCGACCACCTCGCCGGGGGCGACCTCGAGGTCGATGCCCCTGACGGCCTCCACGCCGCCGGGGTAGGTCTTCGTCAGGCCGTGCACGGCGAGCGCCGGGCGCGGGTCGGGAGGGGGCGCCCCCCGGTGGTTGTCGGACGGGGGTGCGGGCTGGTGGACGAGCGAGTCGGTCATGCCCCCACGACGAGGCAGCCCCGGGGAACGTCACATCGGGCGGGACTGCCTCGTCGTGAAGGGTGCCCGCTACCGTCGCACCCCGGAGGCGTCCATGGACCCACGACCCCCCACCGCATCGCCCTCCCCGTCGACCGACCAGCGCGTGCAAGACGCCTGGCTGGCCGACGGCGCGTTCCTCACCCGCCAGGCGCAGCGCATCGTGAGCAGCCGCGCCGAGGCCGAGGACGTCGTGCAGGAGGCGTTCGGTCGGCTCGCCCGATCCGACATCGACGTCATCCAGGACCTGCGCGGGTGGCTGACGGTCGTGGTCCGGCGGCTGAGCCTCGACCGCGTGCGCTCGGCCTACGTACGCCGCGAGGTGGCGGGCGAGCCGGGCGACCTCGGGGCGCCGGCGGGCGCCACCGGCCACGGCCTCGCCGACCCGGCCGACCGGATCACGCTCGACGACCAGGTGACCCGGGCGCTCGGGGTGGTCCTCGAACGGCTCACCCCCGCGGAGCGCACGGCCTTCGTGCTGCACGACGTCTTCGACTTCCCCTTCGACGCGGTGGGCGAGATCGTCGGCCGGACGCCCGGCGCGTGCCGCCAGCTCGCCAGCCGGGCCCGCCAGTCGATCCGCGCCGGCGCGGCGCGGCCGCTGGCCGGCGACCACGCCGTGGTGAGCGACGTCGCCGAGCGGTTCGCGGCCGCCTGCGCGGGCGGCGACATGCAGGCCCTCCTGGCGGTGCTCGACCCCGCGGTCGACGGCGTCGCCGCCCTCCTCGGCGTCGGCCCGATCGTCGAGAGCCAGGGAGCGTCCGAGGTCGCCGAGCGGGCGATGGCCCTCTTCGGCCCCGGCAGCCGGCGGACGCTGGTGGCGTTGCCGGTCGAGGGCGGCCCGGGCCTGGTGGCGTTCGAGGGCGACCGGGTCGTGGCGGTCATCAAGGTCGGCGAGCACGACGGCCGCGTCCGCCACCTCGAGGCCTTCGTCCGCCGCCCGGGCGTGCGCTAGCCCCGGAACAAGCGAGTCTCGGCGTCCGGTGGCCCGGACCGGCGTCCGGGGCCCCGACCGGGGGCCGCCGGGGCACGGCTGCGTCCGGCGACCGAGCATGCGACGCACGCGGTCGCCCGCCGACGCCGTGCGTCGCAGGAACGTACGCCGGAACGGGACCACGGCCGAGGCGGCACTACCGTCGCCACGCGTGGACCACGTTCGCACCGCCGCCGGCCGCCTCGGCCCGCGCCTGGTGGTGGCGGGCACCCACTCGGGGGTCGGGAAGACGACGGTGGCCACCGGGCTGCTCGCCGCCCTGCGGCGTGCCGGCCACCGGCCGGCGGCGGCCAAGGTGGGGCCCGACTTCATCGATCCCGGGTACCACGCCCTCGCCTGCGGGCGGCCGCCTCGCAACCTCGACGCCTGGATGTGCGGCGCGGACGCCATGGCGCCGCTCGCCGCCCGGGCCGCGGCGGGCGCCGACCTGCTCGTGGTCGAGGGCGTGATGGGGCTGTTCGACGGGTCGTCCGACGGCACGGCGTCGTCGACCGCGGACGTCGCCCGCCTGCTCGACGCCCCGGTCGTCCTCGTGGTCGACGCCAAGGCGATGTCGGGGTCCGTGGCCGCGCTGGTGTCGGGCTACGCAGGGTTCGCCCCGGACGTGCAGGTGGCCGGGGTCGTGCTCAACCGCGTCGGGTCCGACGGGCACGAGACGCTGCTGCGCGAGGCGCTGGCCCCGCTCGGGGTGCCCGTCCTCGGCGCGCTGCGCACCGACGACCGGTTGACCTGGCGCGACCGCCACCTGGGCCTGATCCCCGTGGCCGAACAGCCCGACGCCGTGCGCGCCGCCCTCGACCGCCTCGCCGACGCCGTGGGCGAGCGGATCGACCTCGATGCCGTCGTGCGCCTCGCACGCACGGCCCCCGACCGGGCGGTGGCCGGGGTCGCGGTCCCCGACCGCGTCGTGCCGTCCGGGCGGACCGTCCGGGTGGCGGTGGCGGCCGGGGCGGCCTTCACGTTCACCTACGCCGACACGCTCGACGCGCTGGCCGCGGCCGGCGTCGAGGCGGTGCCCGTCGACCCGGCCCACGACGCCAGCCTGCCCGAGGGCACGGCCGGCCTCATCGCCGGGGGCGGCTTCCCCGAGGTCCACGCGGCGGACCTGGCGGCCAACGCCCCCCTGCTGGCGGACGTCCGCACGCGCGTGGCACGCGGCATGCCGACGTGGGCCGAGTGCGGGGGCCTGCTGTGGCTGTGCCGCACGCTCGACGGGGCGCCGCTCGTCGGGGCGGTGGCGGCCGACGCCCGCATGACCGACCGGCTCACGCTCGGCTACCGCACGGCGACGGCCGCGACCGCCTCCCCCCTGGGGCCGGCGGGGACGAGCCTGCGCGGCCACGAGTTCCGGTACTCGACCGTCGAGCCCGCGGGTGACGCGCTCACGCTGTCGTCCCGGTGGGGCGACCGGGGGGACGGGTTCGCCGGCCCGTCGCTGCTGGCCACGTACCTCCACGTCCACCCGGGCGGCGACCCGACACCGGTGGCCGCGTTCGCCCGGGCCTGCACGAGAGCGGCGGGGGCATGAGCGGCCGCGCCGAGCCCGCCGGCGGCCCGGTCCCGATCCCGATCGTGGGGCTGCTGGGCGGGCAGTGGTTCGGCCACGCCGCCGAGCGCGCCCTGCGGGACGCGGCCGTGCTGCTGGGCCACGCCGACCAGTTCGCCCTGCTGCCCGACGACGTGCCGGGCGAGCGGGCCGAGGTGTGGGGCGACCTGGGCGAGGTCGTCGAACGGGCGGTGGCCGAACGGGACGCGGGGCGCCCGCCGTGCATCCTCGCCGCCGGCGATCCGGGGTTCCACGGGATGGTGCGCTTCGCGGCCAAGCGCCTCGGCGAGACCGGCATCGCCGTCCACCCGGCGCCGTCGTCGATCGCGCTCGCGGCCGCCCGCGTCGGCATGGCGTGGGACGACCTCGTGGTGGCCTCGGTGCGGGGGCAGTCGCTCGCGGAGGTGGTCGAGGTGGTGCGGGCCCACCCGCGGGTGGCGGTGCTCGTGTCGCGCCGGGTCCCGCCCGAGACGGTCGGCACGGCCCTCCTCGCCGCGGGGTGCCCCGACCGGCGGGTGGCCGTGTGCGCCCGCCTGGCCGAGCCGGGCGAGGAGGTGACCCGCACCGACATCGCGGGCCTGGCCGCCGGCACGTTCGATCCGCTGGCGGTCGTCATCCTGCGCGCACGCGAGGACGCCGACGACCCGCGGCCCGACTCGCCGGCACCCGACGAGGCCACACCGGGCGGCCGGTGACCCGGCGGCCCTCGGTCCTGGCCGCGGTGGCGGTCGGGGGCATGATCGGCTCGTCGGCCCGCTACGGCCTCGCCCGGTGGATGCCGGTGGCGCCCGGCAGGGTTCCGTGGGCGACCCTGACCGCGAACCTGGTGGGCAGCTTCCTGCTGGGCGTCGTGCTGGCCGCCCTGGCCGTTCGCTTCCCTGCGCACCGCCACGCCCGCCCGTTCCTGGCCAGCGGGGTGCTCGGCGGCTTCACCACCATGTCCACCTACCAGGTCGAGACCGCGCTGCTCGTGCGCGACGGTCACCCCGCCACGGCCGGGGCCTACGTGCTCGTGAGCGTCCTGGGTGGCGTGACCCTGGCGGCGGCCGGCCTGGCGGTGGGGCGACGGGCCGTTCGACGGGCACCTCGCAGCGGCGCGGCGGCCCCGGGATCGACGCGGGGACCGGCGGCGGACGAGCCCGAGGACCGGCGCTGAGCGCCGCCACCTGGCCGCTGTTCCTGGCGGCGGCCGGCGCCGGGGCCGTCGGCCGCTACCTGCTCGACCAGTGGGTGCACGCGCGCACGCACGCCCCGGACCGCATCCCGTGGGGCACGTTCGTGGTCAACGTCACCGGCAGCCTGGCCCTCGGCGTGCTGACCGGGCTCGGCCTGTACCACGACCTCGGGGAGACGGCGCGCGTCGTCCTGGGGACCGGCGGCCTCGGCGCCTACACGACGTTCAGCGCCTTCAGCTGGGAGGTGGCGCGCCTGTTCGAGGAGGGCCGGTCGGCCACCTCCGTGCGCTACGTCGCCGCCACCGTCGTGGTCGGGTTGGCCGCCGCGGCGGGGGGCCTCGCCGTCGCCGCGGCGGTGTGACCGCGGCGGTGAGGGCCCGCCGGGGCAATGGGCCGTGGTGGCGGGCGGGCCCTACCCTGGCGGCGATGCGCTCGCGTGCCCGCCGTCGTGCCTGCCTGCTCGGGGGCGCGGCGTCGATGCTGGCCACGGGGCTGCTGGCGGGGACGCTGCTGGCGGGCGGGGCCGCGCCCGCTGGGGCCCACGCCACGCTGATCGGCACCGTCCCGGCCGCCGACGGTGTGGTCGACGCCGTGCCCGAGGCCGTCGAGCTGCGCTTCGACGAGCCGGTCGAGCTGGTCGACGACGCCGTGCAGGTCTTCGGGCCCGACGGCGAGCGCGTCGACCGGGGCACGGTCGACACGCAGGACGCGGGCGCCACGCTGGTGGCGCCGATCGACGGCGGGGCCGAGGGCACCTACACGGTCGCCTGGCGGGTCACGAGCGAGGACAGCCACACGCTGTCGGGGTCGTTCGTGTTCCACAACGGCACCCGCACGGGGGCGGTGGACGTCGACGACGGCGAGAGCACGGCCACCGACCTGTTCGGCGGCGTCGGCCGGTGGCTCGGCTTCGCCGGCACGATCACCGCCATCGGCGCGGTCACCCTCGTGCTCCTCCTCCCCCGCCCGGCGCCCGGGGACAGCGAGGCCCGGGCTGGTGCCGCCACCGGCCCGACGGCCGGCGACAGCGACGGCACCGGCGAGGGCGCCGCCGGCGCGACCGGGCCGTCAGCCCCGTCCGGCGGCACCGCCACCCTCGCCGCCGCCCCGCCCGCCGCCCGGTCCACGGGCGATGCCGCGAGCACCGGGGACGCGTCCGCCCTGCTGCGCGTCCTCGCCGCCGCGGGTGCCGCCGTCGGCGCCGTCGGCGCCTTCCTCGCCCTCGTGGCCATCCTCGCCGAGGGCGCGGGCCGCAACGTGTACGACGCCCTCGCCCTCGTCCCCGACGTGGCCCCCGACACCCGCACGGGCCAGCTCGCCCTGCTCCGCGTGGCGCTGACCGGGGCCGCGGCCGTCGCCGCCCTGGTCCCCGCCGTGTGGCGCCGCGCCCCCGCGATCGTGCTGGCGCTCGCCGGGGCCTCGCTGGTCGTCACGACCCTCGCCGGGCACGCCTGGACGGCGCCGCGCCGCTGGGTGGCGGTGGGGTCCGACGTCGTGCACCTCGGCGCGGTGGCGGTGTGGATCGGTGGGGTGGTCGCCCTGCTGGCGGTGCTGCCGCTGCTCGGCCGGCGGGACCGGGTCGGCGTCGCCACCCGGTTCTCCGCCCTGGCCCTCGTGGCCGCGGCCCTCGTCGCCGCCAGCGGCACCGTGTCGGGCTGGCAGCAGGTGCGCACGCTCGAGGGCCTGACGTCGACGACCTACGGCCGCCTGCTGCTGGCCAAGGTGGCGGGCTTCGCCGTGCTCGTGGTGCTGGGCTGGCTCAACCGCACCCGGTTCGTCCCCCTGATCGAGCGCACGGTCGGCCCGCTGCGCCGCTCGCTGCGCATCGAGCTGGTCGTCGCCGCGGTCGTGCTGGCGCTCACCGCAGCGCTCATCCACCAGCCCCCGGCCCGCACGTCGGCCTCGGACGGCCCGTTCGACACGACCGTCGAGGCCGAGGCAGGCGAGGTGCTCAGCGCCACCGTCGACCCCGCGGCGGCCGGCGCCAACGACATCCACCTCTACTTCTCCGACGCCTCGGGCGCACCGCTGGCCGTCGACGCGGTCCAGGTGACGGCCGGGACGACCGACGTGCCGCCCCGGCGCTTGCAGGTGACCCCCATCAGCACCAACCATGTGACGGTCGCAGGGGCGTCGCTGCCCTCGCCCGGCACGTGGACCGTCGAGGTCACGGCCGTGCAGGCGGGTCAGCCCCTGGTCTTCACCTTCGAGGTACCGATCTCATGACGACAGCCGTCCGTCCCCGCCCGTTGCGCCTGCTGGCCGCCCTGGCCGGCCTCCTGGGGGTCGCCGCCCTGGCCCTCGGGGTGGCGGCGGGCCCCGCGGGCGCGCACGACGGCGACGCCGTCATCGCGATCGAGGCGGTCCACCCCGCCGGCCAGTCGATCCACTACATCGTGCGCGTGACCTGGGCGAACGATGGCCACCCCGCGGCCGACGCCACCGTCACGGCCACCGGGGTCGCCCCCGACGGCACGCAGCTCACGCCGGTGCCGCTCGCCCCGGCCGACGCCGACGGCCGCTACTCCGGCGCCGTGGAGTACCCCGCCGCCGGCGCCTGGACGGTGCGCATCACCTCGATCGACCCGACCGGCACGATCGAGCAGGCGCAAGAGGTCACGGCCACCGCCACCACGCAGCCCCCGAACGTGACCACGGGCGAGGGCGCCGAGGGCGGTTTCGCCCCCGCCGACGACGGCACCGGGGCGAGCGCCGATGACGACGCCTCCGCCACCAGCGACGAGGGATCCTCCACCGCGGCCGCCGACGACAGCGGCGACGACGGCGACAGCTTCCCCGTGCTGCTGGTCGTGGCGGCCGCCGCGGTCGTGCTCGTCGGTGCCGTCACCGCGGTCAACGTCATCCGCCGCACCCGGGCCAACCCACCCGCCGGCGGGCCGCCCGCGGCAGACCCCCCGGGCGAGGGCCCGGCCGACGGCTCGGGCGACGGTGTTCCGTCCGAGTCGACGAGCGCCGACTGACCGTTGGCGCCGTGATCGGACGCCCGCACCGGACCGCACGCCTCGCGTCGATCGCAGGCGTGGCCGTGGCCGCGCTGGTGGCCGGTGCCGGACCGGCGGCGGCCGACCCGCCCCGCCCGACCGACTACCGCTCGACGGTCACGGCGATCGCCCCCGCGGTCGACGGCGTCGACGCCGAGATCGTCGGCGGCGACGCCTTCCTCCAGCTGCGGGTGGAGGAGGGGCACGAGGTCGTGGTGCCGGGCTACGGCGAGGACGCCGAGCCGTACCTGCGCTTCCGGGCCGACGGCACCGTCGAGCGCAACCTGCGCTCCGAGGCCACCTACCTCAACGAGGACCGCCAGGGTGCCGTCGACCTGCCGGCTCGGGCCGACCCCGAGGCCGAGCCCGAGTGGGAGACCGTCGCCGACGACGGCACGTACGCCTGGCACGATCACCGGATCCACTGGATGGGCACCAGCCGTCCTCCTGGCGCCGAGCCGGGCGACGTGGTGCAGGCCTGGACCGTGCCGCTGACCGTCGACGGCAGCCCCGTGGAGGTGCGCGGCGAGCTGGTGCTCGTCGCCCGCGTCAGCCCGGTGCCGTGGATCGCCCTGGCCGTGGCCGGAGCCGCCGCGGTGGCACTGGCGGCGCGCCGCCGTCCGCTGGTGCCCGCCGTGGCCGTGACGGTGGCGGCCGCGGGTGCGTTGGTGGTCGGCTGGGCGCAGTTCTCGGTGGCTCCCGACGGATCGGGGGCGAACCCGCTGCTGGTGGCCGTGCCGCTCGTCGGACTCGTCGCCGCCGGAACAGGGGTGGCGTTCCGGGCGCGTGCGGCCGGGCCGACCGCCACGCTGGCGGGCGCAGCGGCGGTCGTCGGGTGGGGGCTGCTGCGGGTCGAGGTGCTGTGGATGCCGGTGCTGCCGACCGACCTTCCTGCCGGCGTCGACCGGGCCGTGACCGCTCTGGCCATCGGGGTGGCGGCGGCGAGCGCGGCGGTGATCGTGTGGTCGGGCGGCCTGGCCGTGCGCCCGGCGCCGGCGGCCGACGACGCCCGTCCCGACGCACCGTCCAGAGCCGAGGAGGACGGCGCAGCCGATCCCGCGGCCGCGGACGGGACGCGTCTCGCCCCGGACGCGGACGATGCCGCCGCCACCCGAGGAGGGGGAGAGCCTCGGTGACGGCGGCATCAGTCGGCCGACGTGCACAACACGCCGGCCGACGGGCCTATTCCGACTGTCCGATCTAGGCCGACTTCCGGGCGCGGAAGATGGCGAAGGCGCCCGCGAGGAGGCCGAGCACGCCGATGACGATGGCGACGGTGGCGAGCGTGTTGGCCGAATCGACGTCGTCCTGGCTGGCGGTGGCGGACACGGTCATGCCACCGGCGGCCTCGCCCTCGGCCGCGGACTCGTCCTCCGCGGCGGTGTCGCCACCGTGCTCGTCCTCGCCGTCGACCAGCGTCAGCAGCGGCGCCGGGTGCTCGGGCTCCTCGCCGCCTTCGACGGGCTCGTCGATCCAGCGCACGACCTCGCCGCTGGCGTAGGTCTGGATCGTCGGGAACAGCATCTGGTCGAGGTCCTCGGGCAGCGGACCGGCCGAGATCTCGAACTCCTGGAACTCGCCGGGGTTGATCGTCCCGCCGGTCCAGGTGATCTTCGACACCACCTCGGTCACCTCGTCCCCGTGCACCTCGAGCGGCTCGTCGAGCGTTCGCCGCTCGACCTCGTAGGTCCAGCCCGGGGTGGGCTTGACGCTGACGTTGGCGATCGGCGCGTCCTCGGGGATGTTGACCTCCAGCGAGGTCGTGCCCGAGTCGGGCCGCTCGTTCGGCACCCGGAAGGCCAGCGCGGCGAAGCCGCCCTTGGTGGCCTCGCCCGGGTTGACCGTGACGTGCGCGGCGGCCATCGGGGCCAGGGCCACGAGGGTCACCGCGCCGACGGCGAGGATGCGGCCCAGTCGTCGATGGTTCACTGATCGTCTCCTTGTGTGGTGGATGTCGGGATCGGGAACGCGGTCACGACACGGGGATCGTGACGGCGAAGCGGGTCTGGTCGATGTCGCTCGTGCGCACCAGCAGCTCGAGCTGCCAGTCTCCGGCCAGGGGGAACTCGGCGGTGTCGGTCGACCAGTGGCCCTGGCCGTAGTCGACGAGCGGCACCGCGATCGGGCCCAGGTCCTGCTCGGGCAGCGTCAGCGACGCGGTCACCTCCTCGGCCGGCACCGGATCGCCTGCAGGCGTGTTCAGGTAGAGGTGCACCCCGGTGGCGCCGACCGCGGTGTCGTCGAGGTCGAGGGTGAGGACGATGCCCTCCTCGGTGACCTGGGTGTCGAAGGGCCCGCCGCCTCCCGCGCCCACCGCGGTCTCGCCGGGGACGGCGTTGACCAGCAGCGCGGTGACGGCGAGGACCAGGACGGCGATGCCCACCTCGGCGGCCACCGACCAGCGGAGCACGCGCAGCCGGCCCGACGGTCCCTCGGGCGACGCCGCCACCGCTCCGGGTCCGGGAGACAGCGCCACGGCCCCCGCAGCCGCGCCGGCGCCGGCGCGCTGGCGCACCCAGCTGCGGCTGAAGGCGGCCGCCACCAGCATCCCGGCCACCAGCACCACCTTGACGAGCAGCAGGCGGCCGTAGGTCGTCTCGGTCAGGGCGTCGTACCCGCCGACCTGGCGCCACCCCTGGACGACGCCGCTGACGACGATGGCGACCACCGCCACGAACGCCACCTGCGAGAAGCGGTCGACCACGGCCATGCGGGCGTCGATGTCACCGCCGGCCACATCGCCCACCTCGCCCGCGGCCGGGCCCCGGGCGGACGGCCACAGCACCGCCGCCACCAGCAGCACGAGGCCGCCGAGCCAGACGCTCACCCCCGCCAGGTGCACGAGGTCGGTCACCACCGCCAGCGGCACCAGGTCGCCCGACACCGCGTGGCCGGTCAGGGTCACGGTCATCAGCAGGGCGAGGCCCCCGACCACGGCCACGGCGCGGGCCGCACGGTCCCCGAGCCGGGCGAGCCGCGGCAGCACGACCGCCGCCACGGCCAGGAGGACCAGGCGCACGACCCAGGAGCGCCCCGTGCGCGTCCCCAGCTCGTCGGCGATGACGTCGGTCGACAGGACGTCACCGAGCGTCCCGCCGACCGCGTAGGCGCCCTGCAACGGGATGCTGAGCACGGTGGCGACCACGCTCACCGCCCAGGACGTCGTCACGACCCGACGTGCCCGGCGGTCGTCGGCCCCGCCGGGCCAGACCCACGTGAGGAACGCCACCGACCCGACGAGCACGGTGAGGCCGCCGAAGGCGAGGAACCGGACGACGCCGTACACGGCGCCGAGCGTGTGGTCGCCGTCCTGCGACCCGCCGAGGACGTCGTCGATGAGGGCCTGGTCGTCGACCGCGATCGCCCCGGCATCGCCGACCCGGAACGTGAACGCCCCGCCCACCGGGTGGCTGTCTGACGAGACGACCCGCCAGGCGACGACGTAGGCCCCGTCGTCGAGGTCGGGGAGCTGGGCCGCCACCGCGGCGTGGTCGCCGTCGGGGTGCTCGGCCTCACCGACGTCGACGCGGGTGCCCGTGGCGTCCAGCACCTCGATCGTGTCGTCGGTCATGTCGACCGATTCGGTGAAGCGCAGGACGACCTGGTCGGGGGCGGTGGCGAGCTGCTCGCTGGCCGCCGGCTCGGTCGACACGAGCTCGGCGTGGGCGTCGGCGCGGCCCGGCAGCAGGACGAACGTGAGCAGCGCGGCCGCGCCCGCCACGGCCGCGGGGAACGCTCGGAGACCCCGCTTCACGCCAGCCGCACCACGACCGACGGGCGTGGCACCCGGCGGGCCAGCACCCACAGCGCACCGAGCCCGGCCAGCTCGAGCACGTGGACCGCCTCGCGCCCGAGCAGCGCGTGCCCCGACACGACGTCGAGCAGGGACGTGCCGGCCATGAACGCCACCAGCACGGCCGCCAGCGGCAGCATCCCCCACGCCCGAGCCGGGAGCAGGGCCGCCACCAGGAACCCGACCGCGAGGCCGATGTCCCACGCCGTCAGCTCGTGGGCCAGGTGGACCGACGCGTGGCCGTCGTGGAGCAGCACCCCGGGCCACGACACGATCATCTGCACGAGCGCGATGAGCCCGAGCACGATCCGCCACTCGCCGGTGCGCAGCAGCCCGGTGGCCGCCTCGTCGGCCGGCGCGGTCAGGCTGGCCAGCAGCGCGGGGTCGAGCGGGACGCCGTCACGTGGCGCCCGCGTGACGACGCCGGCGAGCGCACCGGCGGCCAGCGCCCAGGTGCGGCAGTCCTCGCAGGTGCCGAGGTGGGCTTCGATGTCGTCGTCGGGCAGGCCCGGGTCCTCGCCGTCGAGCCGCGCCGACAGGGCCTCGCGGATGGTGCTGCAGCGCATGGGGACTCAGTCGCTCGCCACCGCCCGCGAGTTCCCGACCGACCGGAAATCTTCCGCACGGGATCGCCCGGAGTACGTTGCAACGGCTGTGGACGAGGTCACGCGGTTGGCGCTCGCCGCACGCGACGGCGATCGGGTGGCGCTGTCGGCGTTCGTGCGGCAGACCTGGGGCGACGTGTCGCGCCTGGTCACCGCCGTCGCCGGCCGCGACCTGGCCGAGGACGCCGCCCAGGACGCCTACCTGCGCGCCCTGCGGGCCCTGCCCCGGTTCCGCGGCGACGCCAGCGCCCGCGTGTGGCTGATGTCGATCGCCCGGCGCTCGGCCGTCGACGCGGTGCGGGCCGCTGGGCGCCGCCGGCGCCTGGCCCGGCTGCTGTCCTCCCGAGGCGAGCCCGACACGACCCCGGGCCTCGCCGACGGCGTGCTGTCCGAGCAGGTGCTGGCGCAGCTCGACCCCGACCGCCGGGCCGCGTTCGTGCTGACCCAGCTGCTCGGCTTCGACTACGCGACCGCCGCCGAGATCTGCGACTGCCCGGTGGGCACCATCCGTTCGCGCGTGGCGCGAGCCCGCGAGCAGCTCGTGGCGGCGATGGGCCCGACCCCGCACGAGTCCGGCGACGACACCACCGACGCCCCGTCGTTCCGCGGCGCGTGAACCTTCCCGTCCTCGACCGGCTCGACGACCTGCGCGCCGCGCTGGCGGGGCGGGGCGCGGCGGTCCTCCAGGCCCCGCCGGGCGCCGGCAAGACGACCGCCGTTCCGCCGGCCCTGCTCGGCGAGCCGTGGCTCGGCGACCGGCGCATCGTCATGCTCGAGCCCCGGCGCCTGGCCACCCGGGCGGCGGCGCGGCGGATGGCCGCGGTCCGCCGCGAGCGGGTCGGCGAGACCGTGGGGTACCGCACCCGCGACGACCGGGCCGTCGGACCCGACACGCGCGTCGAGGTGGTGACCGAGGGCATCCTCACCCGGCGGTTGCAGCGCGACCCCGCCCTCGACGGCGTGGGTCTCGTGATCTTCGACGAGTTCCACGAGCGCAGCCTGCAGGCCGACCTCGGGCTCGCCCTCACGCTCGACGCCCGGCGCCACCTGCGTCCCGACCTGCGCATCCTCGTGATGTCGGCCACCCTCGACGGCGAGCGGGTGGCGGCCCTGGTCGGCGGCGACGACGGTCCGGCGCCGATCGTCACCAGCGACAGCCGGGCCCACCCGGTCGACGTCCGCTGGGACCCGCGCCGGCCCCGCCAGCACCTCGAACCGGCGGTCGTGGGGGCCGTGCGGCGCGTCCTGCGGTCCGAGGCCGAGGGCGACGTCCTGGTCTTCCTGCCGGGAGCGGGGGAGATCCGGCGCACTGCGGGCGACCTGCGTGACGCGCTCGGCGCCGACCCGGTCGACGTCCACCTGCTGTACGGGGCCCTGTCCGCGGGCGAGCAGGACGCCGCCCTCGCCCCTGGACTGCCGGGCCGGCGCAAGGTCGTGCTCGCCACCGACATCGCCGAGACGAGCCTGACCGTCGAGGGGGTCTCGATCGTGGTCGACGCGGGGCTGGCCCGCCGCCCCGTGTTCGACGCCGGCACCGGGCTGACCCGGCTCGAGACGGGCCCGGCGTCGAAGGCGTCGGCCGACCAGCGCGCCGGTCGGGCCGGACGTCTCGGCCCCGGGGTGGCCGTGCGCCTGTGGTCGAAGGTCGAGCACGCGGCCCGCCGGCCGTTCACCGACCCCGAGATCGTGCACGCCGACCTGGCCGGCCTGGCGCTGGAGCTCGCGGTGTGGGGCACCGACCCCGCCGCCCTCCCCTTCCTCGATGCGCCGCCCGCCCGGTCGCTGAGCGATGCCCGCGAGCTGCTCGTCGAGCTGGGCGCCCTCGACGGGGAGCGCGCCGCAGGTGCCCACCGGCCTCGGGCGCGAGATGGTCGACCTGCCCCTGCACCCCCGCCTGGCCCGCATGGTGGTCGGCGCCCGCGTCCACGGGCACGCGTGGCTGGCGTGCCTGCTGGCGGCGCTCCTGGAGGACCGGGACGTGCTGCGCGGCCGCCCCGACGACCTGCCCGCCGACGTCGGCGTGCGCCTGGCGCTGCTCGACGACCCCGCGGCCCGCCACCCGCAGGTCGACGGGCGCGCCGTGCACCGGGCCCGCGACCGCGCCCGCGACCTGGCCCGGCGCACGGGGGTCCCGGCCGGCGGTGCGGATCCCGCCGAGTCCGGGACCCTGCTCGCCCTCGCCTACCCCGACCGGGTCGCCCAGGCGCGTGGCGGCGCGGGGCGCTACGTCCTGCGGGCGGGAACCGAGGGGTGGCTGGCGACAGGCGATCCGCTCGCCCACGAGGCGTTCCTCGCGGTGGCCGAGGTCGACGGGCGGCGGCGCAACGGCCGCATCCGCCTGGCCGCGCCGCTGGGCGAGGACCAGCTCGACGCCGTCCTCGGCGACCAGGTCGTCGAGCGCACCCGGATCGAGTGGGACCGGGGCCGCGACGACCTGGTCGCCCGCGTCGAGAGGACGCTCGGACGGCTGCGCCTCGGCGTGACCGAGCGCCGCCCCGACCCGGGCCCCGCCACCACCGAGGCGCTGGTCGACCGGGTGCGCGACACGGGGCTCGCGCTGCTGCCGTGGACCCCCGCGGCGCGCTCGCTCCAGGCCAGGACCGGTTTCCTGCACGCGGTCGTCGGCGAGCCGTGGCCCGACCTCTCCGACTCGGCGCTGCGGCGCGGGCTCGCCGACTGGCTGGTGCCGCTGCTGGCCGGCGCCACCGGCCGCGCCGCCATCGACCGCCTCGACCTCGCCCGCACCCTGCGGGGCATGGTGCCCTACCAGGTGGTCGCCGACCTCGACCGGCTCGCCCCCGAGTCGGTGACCGTCCCGAGCGGGCGCCGCGTGGCGCTGCGCTACGGCGAGGGGGCGCCGGGCGACCCGCCGGTGCTGGCCGTGCGCGTGCAGCAGATGTTCGGTGCCACCGAGACGCCCACCGTGGCGGGCGGGCGCGTCCCGGTGTCGCTGCACCTGCTCTCGCCCGCCGATCGGCCGGTGCAGGTCACGAGCGATCTCGCCGGGTTCTGGGCGGGGTCGTGGCACGACGTCCGCAAGGACATGGCGGGGCGGTATCCCAAGCACGACTGGCCCGAGCACCCCGACCGGCCGTGACGGTCAGTCGAGCGTGAAGGTGACCTTCATGTGGACGCGGAACCCGGTGACCGCACCGTCGGTGACCAGCACCTTCTGGTCCTTGATGTAGGCGCCCTCGATGCCGTGCACGGTCTCGGCCGCCTTGGCGATGCCGACCTTGGCGGCCTCGGCGAAGCTCGTGGGCGATTCGGCGCTGATCTCGATGGTCTTGGCAACCGACATGGCGACCTCCTGGGAAGAGGAGCGGTGCCCGCGGTCGACAGTCAACCTTGCAAACGCGTGAGGCGCCAGGGTCGACCCGTCAGATCACCTGCTGCTGCTCGCGGCCGGTGTCGAAGAACGTGTCGAGGTACGGGCCGGGCTCGAGGTCGCTCTGCCGGACCAGCGAGAAGATCTCGCACCCCTCGGCCGCGGACCGCAGGCCGGCGACGTCGTCGTTGTAGGGCTCGAACACCTGGGCGAGGCCACAGTCGATGCCACCCTCGTCGGCCGCGTACTCGGCGGACTCGGCCAGGGCCGCCTCGGCGGCGTCGTCAGCGTCGGAGCGGCGCCACAGCGTGATGCGCTCCTGGTACACCCGTTCGTCACGACGGTGGACCACCGTTCTGACCGTGAACCACTGCATGACACGGCTCCCTGCCTGCTTCGATGCCGACGCCGGACCTCGCCCGAGGCAGACGCCGCAGGTTAACGTCCGGCGTGCCCGAGATCCGAGACTTCTCCGCCGCGCGGACCGCGATCGACGGCCTCTGGCTCATCTCCATGAAGGAGGTGACCGACGAGCGAGGAACGGTGCGCGAGTTCTACCGCGAGTCGGCCTTCCTCGACGCCGGCATGCCCTCGCTCGGCCCCTGGCTGCAGATCAACGTGACCGAGACGAAGCCCGGCGCGCTGCGCGGCCTGCACGCCGAGGACATGGACAAGCTCGTCGCCGTCGTGGCCGGCGAGGCGTTCGGCGCCTACGTCGACACCCGCCGCGACTCGGCCACCTACGGCACCGTGGTCACCGTCAACCTGACCAGGGGTACCCAGGTGCTGGTGCCGAAGGGCGTGGGCAACGCCTTCCAGGTCGTCAGCCCCGAGCCGGCGCAGTACGTCTACTGCTTCGACCACGAGTGGGTCCCGGGCATGGCGGGCACCGCGGTCAACCCTCTCGACCCCGCGCTCGGGATCGAGTGGCCCTTGCCGATCGACCTCGACGACCCGGCGCAGATCTCGGCGAAGGACAAGGCGCAGCCGCTGCTGGCCGAGGCCAACTGAACGCCGGCAACCTCATCAGATGACCTCCCGTCGGCGGGCGGCCACCGAGCCCGCCGACCAGCCGGTCAGGTCGAGCGTCGACGGCGACGGGGCGGCCGGGGCCAGGGTGCGGGTGGTCGTGCCGTCGGCGACGTCGAGGGACGTCACCGGGCGACCGTCGAACGCCACGTCCACCCGGTCGAGGCCCGCGGTGCGCAGCTTCAGCCGCACCTTGCCGTCTGGCCGCACCTCGGGTGGCCCGTCGAGCGACAGGGTGAACGAGGGGCGACCCGCGAGCAGCTCGCCCGCCCGGGCCAGCAGGTCGGGGTTGTCGCCCACGATGTCGGCCCGGGTCAGCTCGTGGCGCTCGTCGGGGACCACGCCGATGTCCTCGACGGGCGTGCCGACCTTGTCGCGGCCCACCCGCAGGGTGCGCCGCACCGACACCCGGAACCCGGCCCCGGCGGGCAGGTCCAGGAACGGGTTGGCCGCAGGGCCACCGTCGTCGGGGGCGGTGTCCATGAGCAGCTGCAGCAGGTCGTGGGTCCACACGTTGGCCCCACCGGCACCCGTGTTGCCGTCGACGCCGAGCACCGGGCCGATGCCGTGGTCCTGGAACCCGGCGCTGAAGATGTCGGTGGCGCTGTAGCAGAGCGCGTCGGTCACGAGCACGACCGGGCCGTGGTAGCGCTGGCCCACGGCGTTGGCCGAGGTCTCGTCGGTGATGGCGAAGGCGTTGGAGTACTGGGCACCGGTCGACACGGCCTGGCGCAGCGAGCCCACCCACGGGGCGAGGTCGAACGTCGGGTCGAGCGGCGACGGGTCGTGCCGCTCGCACAGCCCGAGCATGAGAGGCGTGGTCGTCATCTGCGCCGGCTCGGGTGTGACGTGGTGCGGCGTCAGCACCTGCAGCAGCCGCTCGGCCGCGTAGATGAGGCCGCCGCCGTTGCCGCGCACGTCGACGATCAGGCCCTCAGGGGGCAGCGCCCCGGCCAGCCGGGCGAACTCGGCCACGAACGGGTCGGCGTCGGCGACGCTGAACGTGAAGATGCGGATGTGGCCGAAGGTGCCCGACGGCGTGTCCACCTCGCGGGCCCGGAACACCGTCGGCATGCTGGTGGCCACGTCGGCGGCCTTCACCGCGACGCGGGTGACCGGCACCCGAGGCGAGGCGATGTCGGACGCCGCCTCGAGCGCCCGCGGGGCGAACATCTGCGTCTTGGCCTCGTTCACGGCCCGGACCTCGACGTCGAGCCCCTGCCCGGCCCGAGCGGCGACGCCGAGCCCCTCCTCCACGATCGAGCCGTCGCCGCCCCCGCCCGGCACCGCCACCTGCCAGTCGAGCCGGATCTCGCGCTCCACCTCGTCGAGGCCGCGGTAGGTGACGGTCACCCAGTCCTCGTCGGGCGGCACCGTGCGCAGCAGCGGTCGGATCGTGAGGGCGTCGAGACCGCGGGCGAAGCTGGCGGCCGGGTTGCTGCCGGCCTGGCGCCGGGCGTTGGCCTCGACCGCCCGCCGCACCGGCATGCCGTTCCAGTGCAGCACCTCGACCTCGGGCACGAACGTCGGGTGGGCCAGCGAGGCCGCCACCTTGGTGACGAGGAACCGCTCGGCCGCGCCGTCCGGTCCGCCGGGGTCGACGCACCGCTCGACGAGGAACGGGAGGAACGCGGTGCGGGACCCGAACGGTGCGGGCAGCAGGTAGTTCGTGTGCAGGTCGCGCACCGAGGCGAAGATCTCGGCCAGCTCGCGGTGGAAGTCGACCTCGGAGCCGCGGGTCTCCTCGGTCAGCGTGGCGAGCCGGTCGCGCAGCAGGCGCAGCCGCTGGACCGGGTCGACCGCGTGCATCGACCGCTTGAGCACGAGGTGGACGTAGCACTGCTCGATCATCAACAGCGCCTGGTCGACGAGCAGCAGGCGGTCGGCGAGGGTCAGGGTGCCGTCGCCCACGCCGCGGAGGAAGTCGCCGAGCAGCCCGGCCTGGGCGGTGCCCGCCGCCGCGTCGACGAGCGGGACCGCCGGCGCCTCGGGTGCTGGGGGAGCCGGCGGGCCGGACGGCCCGGCGGAGCCCGCGGGCGCCGGCTGGCGCACCACCGGAGCCTTGCGGCGGTACAGGCGGGCCAGCCCCTTCACCACGTCGACCGCCTCGGGGGTGAGGTCGGGCACACCGGCCAGGCGATCGGTGTACGTGTCGTCGTCGACGACGGTGAGCGGGTCGAGCTCGAGCGGGCCGAGCACCTCGGACAGCGGCTCGGCCGCCCCGGACACCAGGCCGTCGAGGCCGTTCCCGTTCACGCGGCCGTTCCCGGCGAACAGGTCCGGGCCACCGAGGCCCGGTCGGTCGCGCATGCCGTCGACCTCGTCGTGGTCCAGCTCGAGGAACCACATGCCGGGGCTGGCGCCGTCGCTCGCCCCGAGGGCGGCGCCCGCGGTGATCGGGTTCTCGAGCACGCGGGCCAGCTCGGGCAGCGTGCGCATCCCCTCGGCCAGCCGGGCCTCGGCGTCGGCCAGCGACAGGGCGCCCACCACCGGGTCGCCCAGCGCGTCGGTGAGGTCGAGCACCCGGTCGGCGCCGCCCACGCTCCGCCGCTCGACCGTGTGCCCGGCCGTGAACGGGCGCATCAGCGAGGGCTGCCCGTAGCGGGGCTGCCCGTCGACGACGACCAGCGTGACCGCGCTCTCGCGGGCCTTGAGCAGGTGCTCGTACGGGTCGCCCGTCCGGCCGTCGACGACCATCATGTCGGCGCGCTTGCCCGGCTCCAGCGAGCCGACGGCCGCGTCCCACTTGAGCATGCGGGCCGGGTTGACCGTGGCCATCCGCACGAGCTCGCGGGGTGTGAACACGCCGCCCCGGGCCTCGGACACGAGCCACGCCACCTTCATCTCGGCCAGCAGGTTCTTCGATCCCGAGGGCGACCAGTCCGACCCCAGGGCCACCGGCAGCTCCTCGGCCTTGGCCCGCTCGATGTCGGCGGTGCCGCCGTAGAGCAGCAGGTTCGACAGCGGCGACCACACCATGGACCCGCCCCGGGCCCGGAAGATCTGTAGTCCCGGCCGTGCAGCCCGGCACAGTGGATGCCGCACAGCGAGGGCGTGATCGCCCACTCGTCGGTGCCGATGCGCAGGGACGTGAAGTGCTCGCGGGCGGCGTCGTCGACCCCTTCGGCCAGGTGGAGCAGCAGCGACGACGAGCGGTCGAGTGTCTTCAGGAAGGCCTTGGCGCTGCCGGCCTCGACGTCGGCGACCCGGGTGGCGGCCGCGGGGAGGGCCTCGTCGTCGGTGTCCTCGACGTTGCGGACCAGGCCCTTGTAGTAGCGGCGGATGCCCATGTTCGACGCCAGCGCGATGCCTTGTGATCGTGGTGACCCCGCCGAGCAGGCACTTGGCCTCGACGTAGCGCACGACCGCCTCGAGGAACCCGCCGGTGCGGCCCAGCACGCTGGCAGGGCCGCTGACGAAGCGCCGGTAGTCGCGGTGGCGCATCCACTGGCCCCGGTTGGTGAAGCGCTGCGGGGTCTGCCACAGGGGCAGCGCGTTGTAGCTGCAGGTGGTTGTGCAGCTCGATGAGCCCGGGGTAGATCGTGTCGCCGGTGCGGACGAGCGTGGCGTCCTCCCAGCCGGCCGGGGCGGGCTTGTCCGCCGCCCGGACCGCGGTGATCGTCGTGCCGTCGACGTAGACCCGGCCGGGGTCGTGGACGTCGGACCGGCCGTTCATGGTGACGACCCGTCCCTCGTAGATGGTGCGCTCCGCCATGTCCCTGTCCGCCTTCCGTTGGGTGTGGTGGCGCCGCCCCTAGGGCGCCCTCGATAGGTCACGTCGGCGCTGGTCGCCGTCGCGGCGTTGCCTGTCGGCCGGCGGGGGAGCAGGTGCTTTCACGCCAAATCCCCACGCGTGGGCTGTGGCGAACGTCCTATCCGCTCGGCCTCTGAGGGCGGATCGAGGGCGTCCACCCACCGGGGCGCCCACACCTTGTACGCCGGTTCGGGAGCCGGATCGGCGCCCGCCACCCGCTTCGACCGCACGACCCGGTCGCCCGACGTGCCCTGCCAACGCGGCACGCCGAACGGCAGGTCGATGCGGGGGATCTGCGCCCTCTCGCCGTCCCACGGCGCCCCCGCGGGCGGCTGGTCCGCGGTCAGGCCCAGGTCGCGCAGCCGGGCGTGGCCGTCGACCCAGGCGGCGCGGGCGCCGCTGGCGGACCAGGCCGGCAGCGACACGACAGGCTGGCTGTCGAGGTCGAGGCGGCCGGCGATGCGTTCGGCGTGCGGGCCGACGGTGACGACGGCGGCGACCGGGTTGTCGTCGAGGACCCGGCCCGCGACCGCCCGGTGGATGGCCACCACGTCGGGGCGGTCGGCCAGCGCCCACACCTTCCCGGCGGGCAGGCCGGCGGTGTCGACGGGCAGCGTGCGCAGGACGAGGTAGCTGCGGGTGATGCCCACGGCGGCCAGGAGGCCCTGGAGGCGCTGGCCCGCCTCGCCGGTGAACGCCCGGCCCCACACGAGGTCGTCGTGTCCCGCCTGGTCGGCGAGCACCAGCACGCGCACGCCGCTGAAGCGCCCCCGGTACAGCGGCCCACCGCCGAAGGTCGCGGAGCCGGGCACCCCGAGGGCGGCGAAGTCGGGCCAGGCCAGTCCGGGGGCCCGCCCGACCAGCAGCCGGGCCATCGCGGCCGTCGGACCGCGGTCGAACTCCAGGACGCCACGCGGTGGCTCCCACGGCAGGTCGCCGGGCTCGTCGTCGTAGCCGTCGCGGCTGCCGCCCGACGCCTCGGCCGGGTAGGCCGGCTCGCCCGCCTGGCGCACCCCGGGCTCGAGCTCGATGCTGCGCCCGTCGTCGCGGCGTGTCGTGCCGGTGCCACCCGCCCCGAGCCGCCACGGCACGCCGAACGGCAGGTCGCGCAACGGGATCGGCGCCCGCTCGTAGCGGAAGCCCGACGCGGACCCGCGACCGGCGCCCGGGTCGGCGGGCAGCCAGGCCGGCGTGTCGCGGGCCCAGCCGAGGACACGGCGGGCCGCGGCCGTGAACGAGGCGGCCACCTCGGTCGACGCCCCCTGGGCCCCCGCCCCCGGGTGCATCACGTCGACGCAGCGCACGTTGGGCCCGATGGCGGTGGCGTCGAGCAGGTGGAGCTTGCCGCCGCCGGCGTCGCCGGAACCGCCGCGGGCGCGGTTCCACGCCAGCACCGTCTCGCGGGCGGCTCGTCCGACCGCGATGACCAGCCGCAGGTCGTTGCGCTCGGCGGCGTAGTCGAGCAGCCGGGTGCGATGCCGGGCGATCGGCGAGTCGGGATCGAGCGCCAGATCCTGGAGGTGACCGCCGAACTGGCCGGTGATCGAGTACACGAACGTGTTGAGGAACAGGTACGACCGGGTGATGCCGAGGTGGGTCAGCAGGTGCTGGACCCGGCACCCCGACTCGCCGACGAACGCCCGGTGGGCGAGGGCCTCGTCCGACCCTGCGTCCTGCCCGATGACCAGCACGCGCGCCTGCCGGTCGCCCAGCCGCCCCCGATAGAACACGGGACCGAACTGCCAGCGGAACCGCTCGAAGGCGACGCCGTCGGCCGAGATCGAGGCGCCGCCGAGGCCGCGGTAGTCGGGCGTCTCGGCGAACAGGCGCGCCCACCGGCGGTTCCGGGGCGGCCCGGCGTCGTGCTCCCAGGCATCCCCTCGATCGGCTCTCAGGTCGTCCATGCGTCGTGCCCGTTCCGTTCCGCCAGAGGAAGGTCCACCACAGAGAGTGCCGTGAACCCCGTTCTGATACCACGACGTGTATCAGCGGCACGTCAGCGGGCTCTGTGAGGACGGTGGGTCAGCCCGATCTCGGCATCTCCTGCTCCGGCGGTGGCATCCGCTCGGCGGCGTTCAACCTCGGTGCGCTCCAGGCGCTCGACGAGGCGGACCTGCTGCGCGACGCCGACTACCTCTCCGCCGTCTCCGGCGGGTCGTACATCGCATCGGCGTACGCGGTCGCGGGCCGCTACAGCACGCCCGAGGCGCTGGCGAGCGAGCGCCCCTTCGCCCCGGGGTCGCCAGAGGAGGGATGGGTCCGCAACCACTGCTCGTACCTGACCAACAGCGTCAGCGACACGGTGCGCCTCGCCTCGGTCGCAACCGTCGGCCTGCTCGCCAACCTCGTCTTCTTCACCGCGCTGCTGTGGACCGTCGCCCGCCCCCTCGGATGGTTCTACGCGTGGTGGCAGCCGAGCCTGCGTGTCCCCGGCGACTGCACGGCGGGGCTCTCGGCCACGCAGGCCTGGGACAACGGGTGCTACGCCACGGTCGGTCTCACGGGCCTCGGCCCGTGGGCCCTGACGGCCGCCGGAATCGCCCTCGCCGGCGTCGTGTTGGCCCTCGGCGTCCGGATGTTCCAGCCCGGATGGCCGCTGCGCCACACGCTGCGGCGGGTGGCGGCGCTGCTCGTCGTCGCGGGCGCCCTCGTCGCGCTGATCACGCTCGTCCTCCCCGAGCTCATCGTGTTCACCCGCAACGTGCTGGGCGGCGATCCCGAATCCGGGCCCGTCGCCGAGTCGACGGGCGTGGGGTCGTCGAGCGACAAGGGCGGCGCCAACCTCGGCTTCGTCGCCACCGTGGGCGGGACGGCCACCCTGCTCGCCCTCGTCGTGCAGATCGGCGGCACGCTGAAGCGCGGGGCCGTGACCGGCGGCCGGGCGTTCGCCACCGCGACCTCGTGGACCAAGCGGTTCTCGGGCGGGCTGCGACGCATGGCCAACACCATCCTCGGGGCGCTCGTCGGCCCGGTGGCGCTCGCCGCCGGCGCGCTGTTCATCCTCAACGGGGGCGCGCAGGGCGAGGCTCCCCGCACCGGCGAGCTGCTGCTGTGGGGGGTGATGGCCGCGCTGACCCTGGTCATGCTGTGGTTCGCGGACGTCACGGCCTGGTCGCTGCACCCGCTCTACAAGTGGCGGCTCGCCCGCACGTTCGCCGTGCGCCGCGTGGTCGACCCGCACGGCGGTCTGAAGGCAGAGCCCGTCCCGTTCAAGCAGCTGCTGCACATGAGCGAGCTGACGCCCGACCAGTTCCCCGGGCACCAGCCAGGTCGCCCGGTGTTTCCCGAGCTGCTGGTCTGCGCATCGGTCAACGTGTCCGACCAGGGCACGACGCCGCCGGGCCAGTCGAGCCTCAGCTTCGTGTTCGGCCCGCGCGAGGTCGGATCGCCGAACCAGGTCGTCGTGCCGGAACGGACGTCGTGGTGGCGCTGGCTGCTGTTCCCCGCCCACACCGAGGAGGCGACCGCAACGCTCGGCCCCCTCCAGATGGGGACCGCCGACTACGAGCGGGCGGTCGGTCAGCGACGCCAGCGGGACATCACGATCTCGGCCGCGGTCGCCATGTCGGGCGCGGCGGTCGCCCCGTCCATGGGGAAGATGACCCGGGCCCCGCTGCGGTTCCTCCTGGCGCTGACCAACGTGCGGCTCGGCGTGTGGCTGCCGAACCCGATCCGCCCGCCCACGAAGGCGGTGCCCGCCAACCCGCGGCAGGTGCGGCTGCTCTACGAGGTGGCGGGGCGGCACCGGGTGCGGTCGTCGTTCCTCTACGTCACCGACGGCGGCCACATCGAGAACCTGGGCCTCCTCGAGCTGCTGCGTCGGAAGTGCAAGACGATCGTGTGCCTGGACGCCGCCGGCGGGTCGACCCGCACGTTCTCGACCCTGGGCGAGGCCATCGCCCTGGCGGCGTCGGAGCTGAACGTCCGCATCGACATCAACCCGGCGAGGGACCTGAAGCCCGAGGGGGACCGCACCAACATCGCCAACCACGTGGTCGGGGACATCTACTACCGCGGCGACCCGCCCGACCAGCCGAGCGGCCGGCTGATCTACGGCAAGGCGCTGGTCACCGACGACGCGCCCTGGGACGTGCAGGCCTACGCGGCCAAGGACGCTCGCTTCCCCGCCACCCCGACCAGCGACCAGCTCTTCAGCGGCGAGACGTTCGACGCCTACCAGGCTCTGGGCCGTCACGTGGGTCGCGGCTGCGCCCGCGCCGTCACCGGCGTGGCCCAGGGCGACGGTGCCGGCGCGCCGCCTGCGTACCTCGACCTGGGCACGGCTGGGGGGCCGACGGCCGCCCCGACCCGCTGAGCTCGGCCGGCACCAGCCCCGGCGGCCGCCGAGCAGGGGTGGCAGGCTGCCGCCATGACGCTGCAGGTCATCCAGTGGGCGACGGGCGGGCTCGGCCGGGCCGCCATCGCCGGCATCGTGGCCCATCCCGAGCTCGAGCTGGCCGGCGCCTGGGTCCACAGCCCCGACAAGGAGGGCCGGGACGCGGGCGACATCGCCGGCATCGGCCCGGTGGGCGTCGCCGCCACGCGCGACGTCGACGCCCTGCTGGCCCTGGGGGCGGACTGCGTGCTCTACAGCCCCGTCGTCGCGGACGAGGCCGTGGTCGCCCGCCTGCTGGCGTCGGGGCTCAACGTGGTGACGCCGCTCGGCTGGTTCCACCCCGGCGAGCGCGACGTCACCGCCGTTCGGGACGCGGCGCTGGCGGGCGCGGCGACGCTGCACGGCACCGGCATCCATCCCGGCGGCATCACCGAGCGGTTCCCGCTGATGGTGTCCGCCCTGTCGGCCCGGGTCACCCACGTGCGGGCCGAGGAGTTCAGCGACATCCGGAGCTACGGGGCGCCCGACGTCGTGCGCCACATCATGCTGTTCGGGGCGACCCCCGACGAGGCGGCGACGAGCCCGATGGTGCGGCTGCTCGGGTCGGGCTTCCTCCAGTCGGTCGACATGGTGGCCGACACCCTGGGCTTCCGCGTCGACCCCGAGTACCGCACCGAGCACGAGGTGGCGGTGGCGACGAGGCCCATCGACTCGCCCATCGGCGCCATCGAGCCCGGCCAGGTGGCCGCGCAGCGCTTCACGTGGCAGGCCACCGTCGACGGCGAACCGGTCATCACGGTCCGCACCAACTGGTTCATGGGGCAGGAGCACCTCGACCCCGCCTGGACGTTCGGACCCGGGGGCGAGCGCTTCGAGGTCGAGATCACCGGCGACCCGTCGAGCCTCGTGACGTTCCACGGCTGGCACCCCGACACGGTGGCCCAGGGCCTCGAGCGCAACCCCGGCATCGTGGCGACCGCCAACCACTGCGTCAGCGCCATCCCCGCGGTCTGCGCCGCCGAGCCGGGCATCAGGACCTACCTCGACCTCCCGCTCGTGGCGGGCCGCGCCGCCCCCGACCTGGCGCGCTGAGCTCAGCGCAGCGGCGCCACCGCCGTCGCCAGCGCCTCGGCGCCCGGCTCGAACGTCGTCACGTAGGTGACGCCCAGCTCATCGCGCAGCCGGGCGACCTGGGCCGTGCGCTCGTCGTCCGTGCCGAGCAGCAGGAACGGGCTGGCGAGCAGCGCCTCGACGTCCTCGATCATCCCCTGGGCGAACTCGACCGCCGCCGCCCGGCGGTCGTCGGTGCGCCGCACCGCCTGGACCAGCACCGACAGCTCGATCTCCGCGAACCTCTCGCCGGCGTGCCGCCGCACGTGGGCGATGCGGTCGGCGAGGCCCTCCCACGTGAAGTGGCTGAGGTCGGTGTGCGTCCGCCCGGTCCCCGCCGTGAACCCCGTGAGACCGACGATGTCGGCCTGCTCCGCCGCCAGCCGCAGCAGGCGATCGCCGTTGCCGCCGATCATCACCGGGATCCGCGGCTGGACGGCGGCGAACCCCAGCGACGCCTCCTCCAGGCCGTAGGTGGCGTCGACGTCGATCGTGCCGCCCGCGAGCAGCGTGCGGACCACCGGGACCGCCGCCGCCACCCGCTCGATGCGCAGGCTCGGCCGGTCGTAGGCGAGCCCGGCCGCGGCGAACTCGACCTCGGCGTGCCCCGCCCCGAACCCGAGCTCGAAGCGGCCCGCGGTGAGGATGTCGGCGGTCGCCGCCTCGCGGGCCAGCAGCACGGGGTTCCAGAACTCGTTGTTCAGCACCTGCACGCCGAACCGCAGGCGCTCGCTCTGCTGCGCCGCGGCGACGAGCGGGGACAGCGGAGCGACCATGCCCAGGTGGTCGGCCATCAGGAGCACGTCGTGGCCCTGCTCGTCCACGGCCCGCACCCGGGCCTGCCACTCGTCCAGGGTGGCGAACGGCATCAGGGGCACGATGCCGGTGCGCAGCGGATGCGGTGGCCGGTGGCCGGGCTCATGCGACCGGGTTAGCAGGTCCGCGCCGGCGGGGTTCACCCCGAGTTGTCGTCGAGCAACGCCTTGAGCAGCTCGTCGTGCTTCCGGTCGGCCGGGCGACGGAGCCGCCGCATCCCACCAAATCCCCACGCGTCGGCCGCGGCGAGCGCCCTACCCACCCGGCCTCCCATCCTCCAGCAACGCCTTGAGCAGCTCGTCGTGCTTCCGGTCGGCCGGGCGACGGAGCCGCCGCATCCCACCAAATCCCCACGCGTCGGCCGCGGCGAGCGCCCTACCCACCCGGCCTCCCATCCTCGAGCAACGCCTTGAGCAGCTCGTCGGACTGGTGGCTGGGGAGGAGGCTGCCGCCGTCGACGACCAGGTCCTGGCCCGTCAGGTAGGCGGCGTCGGCCGAGCACAGGAACGCCACCACGCCCGCCACGTCCTCGACCCGCCCGATGCGCCCGAGCGGGATGCGGCCCTCGACCCGGGCCCGGAGGCGGTCGTCGTCGACCACGGCGCGGGTCATGCGGGTGGCGATGTAGCCGGGCGACACCGCGTTCACCCGCACCAGCGGTGCGAGCTCGAGCGCCGCTGTGCGCGTCAGGGCGACGACGCCCGCCTTGGCCGCGGCGTACGGCCCCTCGCCGCGGGTCGGCCGGGAGGCGGCGGTGCCGGCGATGTTGACGATGCTGGGCGCCGGCGCCGCGCCACCGCCGGTGGGACCGCCGGCCTCGGCGGCCGCCCGCAGGTGCGGCGCCGCGGCGCGGATCCCGTGCCAGACGCCGGTCAGGTTCACGCCGAGCAGGCGGGCCCACTCGGCGTCGTCGTAGCGGTCCAGCGCCTTCGCCGTGCCGAACCCCGCGTTGTTGACCAGGATCGTCAGGCCGCCGAGCGCGGCCGCGGCGGCGTCGACCGCGGAGGCGACCGCGGCGGGGTCGGCGACGTCGGCCGCCAGCTCGACGTGCCCAGACGTCCGCTCACCCGTGGGAAGGTCGACGTCGAGGATGGCCACCCGGGCCCCGTCGGCGGCCAGCCGGTCGGCCACGGCTCGCCCGATGCCCCGGGCGCCGCCGGTCACGAGAGCGCGTGCGCCGGTCAGGTCCGCCACGAGTCAGAAGCCCTGGAACCACTGGCCGGCGTTGACGCCGAGCGCCTGGCCGGTGATCGGCTTGGACATGTCCGACGCGAAGAACACGACCGACTCGGCGATCTCGCTCGAGTGCGGCAGGTACCCGAGGGCGGTCTCGGACGCCACCTCGCGGTACTGCTCGTCGGCGCTGATGCCCTTCTTCTTCGCCAGGTACTCGAAGTACATCTCGACGCTGTCACCCCAGATGTAGCCCGGGTGGACGCCGTTGACCCGCACGCCGTGCTCGCCCAGCTCGGCGGCCAGGACCTTGGTGACGGCCGCCAGCCCGGCCTTCGACGCGGTGTACGCACCCCACCCCGGTCGGATGCGCACCGCCGACATGCTGTTGACCATGACGATGCGCCCGTCGCCCTGGGCCACCATCTGCGGGGCGCAGGCCTGGGTGAGCTGCAGGGTGCCGAACAGGTTGACCTCGGTGGTGCGCCGCCACCGGTCGAGGTCGGCGTCGAGGAACGGCGTGCGGTCGCCGTCGTCGAAGGCGTTGTTCACGAGCACGTCGAGGCGGCCGTAGGCGTCGACGATCCGCTCGACCGCGGCCCGGCACCCGTCGGCGTCGGTGATGTCGAGCCGCAGGCCGAGCGCGGGCGCGCCGGCGGCCTCGACCTCGGCGGCCAGGGCGCGCACCTTGTCCTCGGTGCGGGCGGCGACCACGACCGTCGCCCCCTCGCGCCCGCACGCCAGGGCGACGTCGCGCCCCAGCCCCGGCCCGGCGCCCGACACGAGCGCCACCTTTCCGTCGAGCAGTGCCACGTGCGTCCCCCTTCTGACGGGTCGTCAGGCTAGCGGCGGGGACGCGACCGCCCTGGATGGGCGCCGCATCGGGTGGGGCCGGCAGGTGGACGGCTCCTGGGCCGAGACTCGCTCGCCGGCGTTCAGCCGCGCTCAGCCGGCGCTCAGCCGCTCTCGGCGCGACGGCGCTTGCGGCGCTCCCAGAGCACCTCGCCCGCCTGCCCGAGAATCGCACCCAGCACCAGGGTGGCCAGCATGCCCACCCACAGCCGGGCGGACACGCTGAACATCAGGAAGTTCAGCTCGACCTTGTCGTTGTTCTGCGACATGAACACGACGGCCACGACGATGGCGACGCCGGCCGCCAGCAGTCGCGTCGCGCGCCGCTTGTCGACGCCGTCGCCCGACTCCTCGAGGGGCATGTCGCTCTTGCCGGGCATGTACGCCATCGCCGGTCAGCGTACCGGCGCCCACACTCCCCGTCAGCGACGGGGCGCGGCCGGCTCCACACCCGATCGATGTCGGTGCGAGCGAGGACCGTTCAGCGCCGCTCGTAGTGCGGCTCGCGGTCCTCGGCCCGCGACCGGCGCTGCTCGTCGAAGTCGTGCGACGACAGCAACAGGGTCTGGCCGACCAGCTCGCGCCCGAGCGTGCCCCGCACCGCCGGCACCGCCAGTGCCTGCACGTGCTCGCGCACCATCCGCACCGCCAGCGGCGGGCGCTCGGCGATGGCGCGTGCCAGGTCGTACGCCGTTGCGTCGACGTCTCCGTCGGGCACGACCTGTGACACGAGACCGAGGCGCAGAGCCTCGTGCGCGTCCACCCGGCGGCCCGACAGCCCGAGGTCCAGGGCCAGCGACGACCCGCCGATCTCGTACAGCTTGGCCAGGCCGGCGGCGTCGGGGATGAGGCCGTGGTCGATGGCGGCGAGGGCCATCCGCGTGCCCTCCCCCGCCACCCGCACGTCACACAGCAGGGCGCGCTCGAACGCGGTGCCGAGCGTCCAGCCCTTGAGGGCGCAGATGATCGGGACGGGGAAGTCGTACAGCAGGCGGGTGCCCCACTGGCTGCGCTCGAGCACCTCGAAGTCGGTGGCGCCGAAGCCGTGGCGCTGTGCGTGGCTGCGCCACGGGCGAGCCACCGGCGTCTCGCCCGAGGTCGGCCCGACCGGACGGCCGGCCACGTCGCCGTCGGCCTCGTCGTCCCGCAGGTCGACCGCGGGCCCGGGGGCGTCACCGTGTCCGTTGGCCGGGCCGCCGGTGTGGCCGTTGGCATGACCGTTGGCGGGACCCGACAGCGCCGGGTCCTCGCCGACCAGCTCGACCATGTCGCGGCCGCACGAGAACGAGTCGCCGTTGCTGCGCCAGATCACGACCCGGACGTCGCGGTCGGTGCGCAACAGGTCGAGGTAGCGGAAGAACAGCGCGTCCATCGCGTCGCCCATGGCGTTGTGCCGGTCGGGCCGGTTGAGGGTGAGGACGGCGATGCCGCCCTTCGCTTCGAGCAGAACGGGGTCGTCGTCCATCGTCGCCTCCCCAGCCGGCAGCGGGGGACAGGGGGAGAGTGCCGCCGGCGGTTGGCACCACGCTACGTCGTTCGGACCGCGCGCGACGGGAGTTCCCCCGCCCGAGCGTGGGAATCCCGCCGCGCACCGGGCCGGAGCCCGACGATCAGGTGACGGAGCGGACGTTGCGGGCCTGCTGCCCGCGCTTGCCCGGCGCCAGTTCGAAGCGCACGCGCTGGCCCGGCTCGAGCGTGGGCTCGCGTCCCGTCAGCGCCGAGACGTGCACGAACACGTCACCGCCGCCACGGCGGGAGATGAACCCGTAGCCGCGCTGGGCGTTGTAGCTCGACACCGTGCCGGACACGAGCCCGTCGCGGTTGGCGCGACCGTTGCGGTCGTCGCCGTTGGCCCGCTCGAAGCGATCGTCGCCGGTGCGGGCGTCGCGCCCGTTGCGCCGGGGGCGGCCGGCCTGCGACCCACTCGCCGAACGGTCACGGCGGTCGGAGCGCTCGGCGCGATCGCCGTCGCCGTGGCGTGTGCTGCCGCCTCGGGGGCGGTCACCGCGGGTGCGCTCGGGGCGGGTGGAGCGGCGCGGCCCGCTGGCGGCGCCGCGGTCGGACGAGGCCGACCGGTACGTGCCGGTGTCCTCGGTCTCGTCGGCCGGCCGCACGAACGGCTCGGCGGCCGGCAGGAGCGACGGGTCGGCGGGCTCGAGCGACTCGGTGCGCCCGAGCGCCCGCTGCAGCGTGCGCGCCGCCTTGCGGTCCTCGCTCACGAGCGCCACGACCGTGCCCGAGGCGCCGGCGCGGCCGGTGCGACCCGAGCGGTGGACGTAGTCCTTGGCGTCGTCGGGCAGGTCGAAGTGCACGACGCACCCGACGGCGTCGACGTGGATGCCGCGAGCGGCCACGTCGGTGGCGATGAGGGCCGGGGCGCGGCCGGTGCTGAACTGCTTCAGCGCCTGGTCGCGCTGCGCCTGGCTGCGACGGCCGTGGATCGGGACCGCCTTCACGCCGTAGCGGGCGAGCTGGCGGGTCACCCGGTCGGCGCCGTGCCGGGTGCGGGTGAACACGATGGTCGAGCCGGCCCGGTTGATGATGTCGGCGGTGACGCGGACGCGGTCCTCGCGGGACACCGTCCAGAAGTGGTGGGTCACCTCGACGTCGTCGTCGTCGGCGGCCGCCTACCGCGTGGTGCACGGGGTCGTGCTGGTACGACCGCACCAGCTTGTCGACGTCGCCGTCGAGGGTGGCCGAGAACAGCAGCGTCTGGCGGTCGTCGGGGGTGCGGTCGAGCAGGCGGCGCACGGCGGGCATGAAGCCCATGTCGGCCATGCGGTCGGCCTCGTCGAGGACCACCAGGTCGACGCGGTCGAGCCGCACGTCGCCGGTGGCGATGAGGTCCTCGAGGCGGCCGGGGCAGGCCACCACGGCGCTGACGCCGCGGGAGAGCAGCTTGCGCTGCGGGCCGTAGCCGACGCCGCCGTAGATGGCGGCGACGGGGCCGTGGGCCCGCTCGTCGATCAGGGCGGTGAGCTCGCGCTGCACCTGGGCGGCGAGCTCGCGGGTCGGGACCAGCACCAGGGCCCGCGGGCGACGGGGCTCGAGGTTGCCAGCGGTCGCCGCACGCGCCGCGATGGCGAGGCCGAAGGCGAGCGTCTTGCCCGAGCCGGTCGGGGCCTTGCCCGCCACGTCGCGCCCGGCGAGGACGTCGGGCAGCGTGGCGGCCTGGATCGGGAACGGTTCGTTGATGCCGCGGCGGGCCAGGACCGCGCACAGGGGCGCGGGCACGCCGAGGTCGGCGAACGATGACATTGAGACTCCTTGCGAATGGCGTACAGGCCGATCCGGAGAAGGAATCTCGAACGGGCCCCGTCGGCAACCATGCCGACAGCTTCCGGCGGGGGTGCCGGAACGTGACCGCAAGACCCTACCGGGTCGCGACGCGAATCACGCAGACGGCGGGATGGCAGGCGGCGCGGCCGGGCGGCCGCCCGACCGGTCAGGCGGCCGGTTCGACCGCCACCTCGGTCAGCGCGGCGAAGCCGTTGGCGAACGCCGTGACGTCGTCGGTGAAGCCCTCGGCCGTCGACGTGCAGTCGGACGGCGCCAGCGGGTTGCCCGCGGTGGCCGACGCCACCTCGAGCTGGCCCCGCAGCTCGCCGGTGTCGCAGGTCGGCACGTTGAGGTTGGCCACGACGTCGGTCGGCACCTCGCCGGCGCGCAGGGCGTCGAGGTTCTCCTCGAGCCAGTCGACGACGAGCCCGGCGGCCACGTCGTAGTCGAGGTCCTGGCCGATGCCCTGGCTGACCGCCAGCGCGGGGACGCCCTTGCGCACCCCGGCTCGCGCCGCGCCGACGGTCCCCGACAGGTCGACGACGGGGCCCAGGTTCTGGCCCTCGTTGATGCCCGACACGACGAGGTCGGGCGTGAGGCCGAGCTCGTCGAACGCCACCCGGATCGTGTCGGCCGGGAAGCCCTCGACGGCGCGGGCCTCGTAGCCGCTGGCGGTCGTCGCCTCGTTCGTGGTGAGCGGGCCCTCGGTGGTGCTGCCGCCGGTGCCGCTCTGCTGGGTCGCCGGCGCCACGACGGTCACCTCGACGCCCTCGACCGCGGTCAGGGCCGTGACGAGCACGTCGATGCCCTCGGCCGCGACGCCGTCGTCGTTGGTGACGAGGATCTCGAGCGGCTCGGCCGGGGCGGTCGTCGTCGTGGACTCGCGCTCGCCCGACTGGGGCGTGGCGCCCTCGTCGTCGTCATCGCCGCAGCCGGCGGCGAGAGCCACCGCCAGGGCGACCACGCCACCCAGGATCCGCCTGCCCGCTCGCTTGTCCACTCGCGTCCCCTCGCCTGTCGATGGTCGGTGTGATCTGTCGGAGATCTGTGCCGCGCCGCGGCGCGGCGTGGCCCTCAGGGCGCCGTCGTCGTGGTCGTGTCGCCGGCGGCCGTCGTGGTCGTCGACCCGTCGGTGCCCGCGGGGACCCCGCCGCCCTCGGCGGTCGTCGTGGTCTCCTCGGCGACCGTCGTGGTGGTCGACTCGGTCGTCGTGGTCTCGCGCTCACCCGACTGCGGGATGCTCGGCTCGTCGTCGTCACCGCCACACCCCGCGGCGATGGCCAACGACACGGCGAAGGCCGCCGCGACGAGACGCATGCTCCGGTTTCGCTTCACTCGCTGCACCCCTTGTGTCGTGCTCGGGCCCGGCGTTCCGGCCGGCGCGGCAAGCATCGCGGACGCGCCGCTCAGCTCACCAACCCCCGGCCGGTGACGAGCGGGAGGTCGAGGGCGCTGAGCAGGCCGGGTCGGGCCTCGACGACGGCGGCCACCGCGTTGACGAGCCGCATGGCCGTGGCCTTGAGCCCGGCGGTGTTGTGGTCGCCGTCCCCGCCCACCATCTGCATGTCGACCGTGTAGTTGGGCTCGCCGGTGATCACGACCCGGTAGCCGCCGTGGCCTGTCGGCTGCGGCCAGTCGGGGGCGAGGTCGTCGCGCAGCCGCGTGACGTGCTCGAGGACGACCTTCGTCTCGCCGCCGACCACGCCCCGCACCTCGAAGCGCATCCCGGCCGTGGTGCCCTCCTCGATCCGCCCGGACGCGACGTCGAACGCCTCGGGTGCGGGCACCCGCTCGTGCCACTCGACGATCTCGTCGAGGGTGACGTCGAGGCCCGCGGCGAGCTGTGCGACCACGCTGCCCCACGCCGTGGTGAGGATGCCCGGCGACAGGATGAACGGGACCTCGTCCATCGACTGGCCGAAGCCCATGATGTCGAACAGCACCTCGGGCTGGTCGTAGGTGGCGTAGTTGAGGACCTCCATGCAGCGCACCTCGTCGATGCGCTCGCACACGCTGGTCATCACGAGCGGCAGCCAGTCGTTGGCGAAGCCGGGGTCGACGCCGTTGACCCAGAGGGACACGCCGCCCTCCTCGGCCGCGGCCACGGTGCCGCGGTACATCTCCTCGCCCACGGCACCCCACGGGTGCTGGAGGAAGACCGGGCTCGACGACACGACGTTGACGCCCGCCCGCAGGAAGCGCTCGAGGTCGGCCATCGCCTCGAACAGGCGCGTGTCCGCCCAGGCGGTGTGGACGATGCAGTCGGGTCGCAGGGCGAGCAGTGCCTCGGCGTCGTCGGTGGCCGCGACCCCGAGCTCGCGGCCCAGCCCGGCGAGCGTGCCGGCGTCGACGCCGACCTTGTCGGGGTTCGACACCCACACGCCCACGAGGTCGAGCTCGGGTCGGGCCGCGATGCCGGCGATCGCATGTCGCCCCACGTTGCCGGTGCTCCACTGCACCACTCGATACGTCATGCCCGTCCCCCTCCTCACCGGCCGTGGTCGGCCGGTCGACCTGACGGACCGTCAGGTTTGCAGACGGGGGCCTGCCCGGTCCACCAGGGCGGCCGCCACCCGGGCCCGCGCCTGGCGCAGGTAGCGGTAGTAGGTCGCCCGGCTGACGGCCAGCCGATCCATCGCCTGGTCGTGGCTCACGTCCGCGTCCAGGTCGGCCAGCTCGACCACGCGCCGCAGCAGCGCGTCCTCGGCCGACGCCCCGAACCCGGCCGCCACGGCCGCGTCGATCTCCTCGCGGGTGAACGGCGTCCGGGCCAGCGCCGCGGGCCGGGCGGCGGCCCGCACCGCCTCGAGCGCGGCCCGGTGCAGCTCCTCCTCGCGCCGGCGCTCGGCGTCGGGCGCCGCTGCGCCCGCCTCGGCGCGGATCACGTCCCGGACCTGGCCGAGCATGCCGCCCGGGCCGTGGTCGAGCACCCAGCAGACGAAGTGACGGCCGTCGATCAGCGCGTCGAGGCGCGGTTCGCGCACGGCGCCGACCGCGGCCATGAACCCGATCGACGACCCGGACCCGGCCTCGGAGTCGATGATGTACGACCGGTCGACGTTGGCGAGGCCCGAGCGCAGCACCGCAGAGAGGTTCAGCACGCCGATGGCGGCGTCGCCGGCCGCCCCCGGCAGGCCGAACGTCTCGCGGAAGATCATCGTCCGCTCGCCCCCGCCGTGGGCCCGCGCGTCGGCGAGCAGGGGTGCCACGATCGGATCGACCTCGGCCGCCGCGGGTGGGCGGGCGGCCGTCGTCGCCACGCAGAAGCCCAGCGGGCCGCCGTCGAGATCGCGGGCCACGATGCCCATCTCGGGCGCGGCGTCCACCAGCGAGGCCAGGTCGTCCCACCACCCCGTGTCCGCCTTGTGGTCGAGGTAGGCGCTCACGATGTCGTCGACCTCGTCCGATCGCCAGGCGTCGACCCGGCAGGTGTCCCCGCGTTCCCGCCGATGCCCCAACGCACGGTGGGGTCGTCGATCAGCTCGATCAGGTCGGACAGCAGGCGGGTCTCGCCGCTCGTGGCCCGCGTGTACAGGTGGTCGGCGATGCGGCACCGCAGGTCGCCGTAACGGTGGGGGGCACGGCGGCGCAGGTCGTCGCGCAGGGCCGTGCGCACGAGGTCGTGCAGCGTGACCCGGGCCCCCACCAGCTCGGCCACGCTGCTGGCCCGCAGCGTCTCGCCCGCGGCCCGGGTCGGCCGCCCCGGCAGCACCGCGGCCAGCAGCCGGGCATCCACCGCACGGGCGATCGCCGCCACCTCGAGGACGTCGGCGTCGATGGCCCGCAGCTCGTCGCCGGCCAGGCGCCGCACGATCATGCGGGTGAGGTCGACGCCCGCCAGGTCGACCGGCGCGTTCGTGCGGCCTTCCGCCACCGCCAGGGTGAGGGCCAGCGGCGAGCCGCTCGCCCAGTCGACGAGCCGATCGGCGATCGCCCCGTCGGTCACGCCCTGCGACGCCAGCAGCTCCCGCGCCTCGTCGGGGGGCAGCGGCGGCAGCGGGACGTCGGCGCACACGTGCTCCCAGCCGGCGCGGAACCAGTCGGGGCCCGGCGCCTCCCGCCCGGCGACCACGACCACCGCGTCCGCCGCCAGCCCGGGCAGCACCCGCTCGCGCAGCAGCGCCCCGAGCGCCGGCGTGCGCTCGAACGAGTCGACGAGCACCACCGCGCCCGCCTGCTCGGCCGCCCCCGCCAGCGCCCGTTCGAGGTCACCGGGGACCGGCTCGAGGGCGCGGGCATCGAGCGACCAGACGACGCGGCCGCCGGCCATCGCCCGCCGGCCGACCTCGCGCAACAGGGCGCTCTTGCCGATGCCGCCCGGCCCGTGGACGAGCACCACGCGGGTCGGCCCGCTGCCCGCCAGCAGCTCGTCCAGCCAGCCCAGCAGGCGCCGACGGCCGCTGAAGCGCGCCGCATCGACAGACGCCAGGTGCTCGCCGAGCCGTGCCCGCCCCCGAGACATCGGCACAGTCTGCCCGCTCCCGACGCCCCGGGTTTTGAGACCGATTCGATACTGACAGGCCCCCCGACGATCCGTAGCTTCGCCTCCGCGGATCACGGCGGACGGCGCCGGTCACCGGCGGACACGAGGAGCGCGGCGGATGGGCATGTTCAAGGACCTGAAGCAGATGAAGGACGCCGTGGCGGCGGCGCCCGACATGATCGACCAGGCCCAGCAGCTCCAGGCCGCTGCTCTCCAGCGGGCGGCGGCGCAGCAGCAGGCCGCGATGGCCGCGGGCGTCCCGGCCGGCGGCATCGGCCAGGGCATCACGCCCGCCCCGGCGCCCGGCTCGCTCAGCGCGGCCGACGTCGCGCCGATCGGCGGCGTCAGCATCGAGCTGTACGCCGAGCTGAGCCGCGAGCTCGGCGCCCGCGGCTACGGGCTCGAGCAGGCCCCCGCGCTGGCGGCCGAGCGGGGCATCGCCGCCGCCGACTGGCACGCGGCGGTCGCCGGGTGGAACCAGCGCATGGCCGCGAACCCCGCGGTGGCGCTGGAGTTCAACCGGCTCTACCAGGGCGGGTGACGGTGGGGTTCTTCAAGGACCTCAACAAGCTCGCCAAGGCGGGCCGCGAGGCTCGCGACACGATGCCGCCGCCCAGCCAGATGATGGCCACGGCCCAGGCGCAGATGGCCGATCTCACGGCGCAGATGAACCAGAGCGTGGCCGCCTCGTCCGCGGTGGCGGCCGACGGCGTCGACGGGACGGCCACCGTCATGGCTGCGACCCAGACGGGCGCTCTGGTCAACTTCAACCCGGCGGTGCAGATCGAGCTGCTCGTCACGGTCCCCGGTGGGCCGCCCTACCCGGTGTCGCTGCAGACCGTGGTCCAGCAGATCCACCTGGCCCGGGTGCAACCGGGGGCGACCCTCCCGGTGCGGGTGGCACGCGCCGATCGCACCCTCGTCCAGATCGACTGGGCCCGGCCGCTCTGAGCTGAGCGGACCCGGGTTCAGCGAGAACCCCCTCCGGAGGCGGGCCGGAGGGCGGCACTGTCCGGCGGCGGAGCCGGACGCGGTGGGCAATGGTGCCGGACGGCAGGCGGTTGCCGTCCGGCACCGGCACACGCGGGTGTCGTTGCCGTCCGCGCGGCGTGCGCCGTGCCCCGAGCTGGGCCATGTCTCGGTCGCTCGCGTGCGCGAATGAGCACCCTCCGTATGCCGGTACTGTCGGCGTCATGTCCGAGGGGACGCTGCGGATCGCACAGCTCAACGCCGGATCGCTGTTCGAGCCGGGGTGGGACGAGCGACGCGAGGTCATCGTCGCGTGGCTCGAACACCTCGCCCCCGACATCATCTGCCTCCAAGAGGTGTGGCGCGACGGCTCGGGCCGCGACACCGCGGCCTGGATCGTCGACGCCCTCGGCGGCGATGGCTGGTACTGGCGGTTCGGCGGCTACCCGTTCGCGCCGGCGCTGTGGCCCGACGAGTCGCTCGACTTCGGGTCGGCCATCCTGTCCCGCTGGCCGATCGACGCCCACGCCCACCACCGCCTGCCGACGGTCGGCGGGCGCGACCCGATGGTCGACAAGGTGCCGTGGGAGCTGCTGCACGTGCGCACGGCCGGGCTGGACGTGTTCTCGACCCACCTGGCGGCGGCGCCGACGCACGGCGTGCACCGGCAGCGGCAGGTGGTGGCGATCGACGACCACGTCCGCGAGATCCGGGGCGACCTCGACGACCTGGCCGGGTTCGGGGTCAAGCGCGAGGGCATGCCGGCGATCCTGTGCGGCGACTTCAACGCCGAGCCCGACAGCGACGAGATCCGGTTCCTGTGTGGGTTGACGCCGTCGGGTGACCGCACGACGTACTGGATCGACGCCTGGCGCGAGGCGGGGTCGGGGCCCGGGCACACGTCCGACCCCCGCACCAACCCGCTGGCCGCGGCCATGAACGTGTCGACCAAGCGCATCGACTACGTCTTCGTGGGCGACCCGTTCCAGCGGGCCGGCGGCGCCGGCCGCGTCCTGTCGGCGTCGGTCGCCTTCGACGGCTCGCTCACCGGCCGCATCGCCAGCGACCACTACGGCCTGTCGGTCGACATCGCCTGGCCCACCCGCCCGCCCCCCTAACCCGACCAGAGGTTTTCCCCCGCAGATTCGGCCGTCCTGAGCCGCCGAATCTGCGGGGAAATCGCCTCACGCGGTCACGACGCTACGGGGACTACGTCGCCGACCTGTCGAGCAGGCGGCGAGCCGACCGCACGGCCTCGACCACCTCGGCGGGGTGGTGCCAGACCTGCGTCGTCGGTCACCTCGACCACCTCGAACCCGGCCGCACGGAGCGCCGCGAGCCGATGCTGCATCCCGCCGCCTGGTCGACCAGTGCCGAGTGATACGTCGCGCTCTGCACCTCGACGATCAGCGGACGCTGTTCGTCACGGAAGTCCACCCGGCCGACCCATCGATCGCCCCCGCTGTCGACCTGCCGCCGCATCGCCGGCTCACCCGCGCGGTGGAGCAGCGTGTCGAAGCGCCTCTCGAGGTTGCTCGCCGGCGGGACGTAGTCGTCGCCGCGCTCGTCGAGCAGCTCGCGCAGCACGATCACGCCGTTGTCGGCCCGAGGTGGCGAGACGATCGAGAGCGTCGACGCAGCGACGTCCCGAGACGAGCCGGCGACGCCACAGGTTGTCGAGCACGCTCGCCGCCCGCTGGCGGTAACGTGGAGCCGCACAGCTGCAACACGACGATCTCCGGGCGCACGACCGGGATCGCATCGAGCACCGTGAGGTGCGGCTGGGCCGAGGCCCGCGATCTCGTGCACGATCGCCGGAGCTCGGACCGTCTGCCGGCGCGTCCGTCGCCCTCGCCACGTGGACGGGACGAGCTCGACACCCTGCGACGCCCCACAGGACGCCCCGGTCGGGCCGCCGGCGAAGGCAGACGCCGTGGATGGCGTCGAGACCCCGGTCATGACCCGCTGCAGCGGTCGTCACCGGAGCGCCCGGTAGCCGCAGGACCCGAGGGTCAGCCTGTTCGAGCCGCCCGAGCGGATGAGTGGCGATGCGCCATCGCGGTCGAGCCCGAGCGCGTGGAGGTCCTCAACGAGGACGAGGCCGTGCTGTCGCCGGCAGGTCTGGTTGATGGCGTCGAATGGACATCGGCGCATCGTGCCGCACCGAGTGCGACAACACGGACGACCGACCGTTTCCCCCGCAGTTTCGGGGGTCGCCCCAGCGAAACTGCTGTGGAAATCGCGATTCGGGGTGGGGGAAGCCCGGTCAGGGGTCGTAGCCGGCGAGGACCAGGCGGGCTGCCGACTCGACGGCCTCGTAGACCTGGGCGATCGTCTTGCGGTCGTTGACCCACTCGATGAGCGCCTGGTACCAGACCGCACCGACGACATCGAGGACGCGGCGGCGGTCGACCGGGTCGAGGTCGTCCAGCGCCTCGCCGAGCGTCGTGAACACCGACCCGCCCATCTCGGCGTAGCACTCGCTGGCGAACGGGTCGGTCGAGGTCGCGGCCAGGATGACCAGCCGGGCGAAGGCGGGCTGGCGCTGGTACGCCCGCACGGCCTGCCGCAGGATGGCGACGAGCCGGTCGGTCATCGTGGCGCCCTCGACACGGGCCCCCGCTCGTCCGGCGTCGAGGCTGCGGGCCCACTCGAGCAGCGCGGCCGCGGCGACGTGGTCCTTGGACGAGAAGTAGCGGTAGATCGTGCCGAGGGCGACGCCCGAGCGGTCGGCGACGTCCTTCATCCCCCAGTCGTCGACCCGGCCCGACGCCACCAGGTCGATGACGGCGTCGAGCACGCGCCGCCGCCGGTCGAGCTGGGCCGCCGACATCGTGTCGACGGCTTGCGGCGGCGCCGGGACGCGGGCCATCGGGCTAGCGCCCCGGGTCGACCGGCGGCACTAGAGGCCCAGCACCTTCTCGGCGTTGTGCCGGAGGAACTTGGGCCACACGTCGTCCTTGAACGGCACGCTGGGCATCTCGCCCATGATGCGCTCGAGCGACAGGCCCATCGGGAAGTAGCCGGCGTAGATGATCTTGTCGGCGCCGCGGGTGTTGGCGTAGTCGACGATCGCCTTGGGGTAGTAGCGGGGGGCGAAGGCGCTGGTCGAGTAGTAGAGGTTCGGCCACTTGAGCATCAGCTTCACCGCCAGCTCGGCCCACGGCTCGCACCCGTGCCGGGTCACGAACGTCAGGTCGGGGAAGTCGTAGCACACCTCGTCGATGAGCTCGACGTGCTGGCAGGCGAACTTGAGGCGCGGGCCCGGCACCCCGGCGCACACGAAGATCGGGATGTCGAGCTCGGCGCACTTGCGCGTAGATCGGGTACATCTTCTTGTCGTTGATCGGCACCTGCGGGAAGCATCCCGGCGGGGAACATGCCGACGGCTCGGACGTCCCAGCGTCTCGTGCGCCCTGGTGATGGCCCGCACGGCGTCCATCCCGTCGTTGGGGTCGACCGAGATGGACGGGATGAAGCGGTCGGGGTGGTCCCGCACGGCCTGCTCGCCGTCCTCGCCGTGGACGCCGATCAGCCCCTTCTCGACGCCCCACGGTCCATCTCGCGCAGCGTGACGCCGACCGGGTCGACGCCCGACTCGATCGTCTTGTCGGGCACGTCCTTGAACATGTACTCGACCGGGAACTCGAAGTCCTCCTTCGACTCCTTGTCCTTCGTCTGCTTGCGTGATGAAGTCGTAGAGCTTCTTCATGTCGGCCGCGGGGAAGCCGATCATCGTGTCGATGATCCCGATGTCGAACGGCGGGTTCACTGCTTTGCCTCCTCGGCGAGCGCACGACCGTTGTCGCGCATGATCGTGCGGACCTCGTCGGCGGAGAAGCCGTGGAGGTCGTCGACGAAGGCGGCCGGCTCGGCCAGACCCTCGGCGTGGGGCCAGTCCGACCCGAACAGCACGTGGTCGACGCCGATCATGTCGGCCAGGCCGCGGATGTCGTCCTCGTAGAACGGCGCCACCCACACGTGCCGGCGGAACGTCTCGATGGGGTCGCCGGGGAAGGCCTCGGGCACCTGCTTGTAGAACTTGGTGAACCGGCGGAACAGCTCGGGGACCCACCCCGACCCGTTCTCGATGGTGGCCACCCGCAGGTTGGGGTGGGCGGCGAACACGCCGTGGATGACGAGGGCGCCCATCGTCTCGAGCATCGGCCGGTCGGCGGTCACGAGCGTGCGGAACGGGTCGAAGCGGAACGCCTCCATCTCGCCGCCCGCGCCCCAGTCGTCGGCGTAGCGGCCGTAGCCGCTGTCGCCCGAGTGGTAGCCGATCGTGATGCCGGCCTCGTCGGCCAGGTCCCAGAACCGCGTCGAACTCGGGGGCGCCGGGGGAGCGACCTCCCGAGCTCGTGCGGATCGGGGCCGGCACGGAGGCAGACGATGCGGGCGCCGGCCTCGAGCACCCGGGCCAGCTCGGCCTCGGCCTGGGCCGGGTCGGCCAGCGACAGCATGGGCGCCGCGAAGATGCGGTCCTGGTAGGCGTAGCCCCAGTCGTCCTCGAGCCAGCGGTTGAACGCCCGGAAGCTGGCGTACAGCGCGTCGACGTCGCCGGCGAGCGCCTCCTCCATGCCGACGCCGAGCGTCGGGAACAGGAAGCAGCCGTCGAGCCCCTGGGCGTCCATGCGGGCGATGCGGGCGTCGCGGTCGCGGTACTCGGGCCGGTCCTCGATGCGCTCGAGGTCACCGAACGCGGCCCGGATGTCGGTCGAGGGCTGCTTGCCCCGGAAGTACAGGTCGAGGGCGCCGGGCCGGGCGATCGGGTCGAACGTCGGGTTGGGGATGAAGCGGCAGATCTTGCCGCCGACGAGAAGCCGGTTCCTGCCGTCGATGGTGGCCCACTGCACGCCCCGCTTGCGGAAGGCGGGGTCGAGGTAGCGGGTGAAGGCGTCGACCGCCTCGTAGTAGTGGTTGTCGGCGTCGAACGAGGCGAAGCCGAGGGCGGAGGTGTCGACGACGGAGGTGTCGGTCACAGCCATGCCCACATATTGAAATCCCGTTCTAGTCGGTGTCAACCTGAGCCCGGCGCGAGCGGAACCCGACGCGGGTGTCGGTCGTCGACGTGGGGACGGCGGGCCATCGTCCGCCCCGTGCCGGCGCGGGTGCGGAGCGCCGGCGATCCGGGGTAGACCTCCCGGTGATGAGCACCGATCCCGTGAGCCCCGACACCGACCCGTCGCTCGCCCCCGACCGTGACGGCCAGACGACCGTCGGGACGGATCGTCGTGGGCATCGACGACTCCGACCAGGCCGCCGCCGCCCTGCGCTGGGCGCTCGCCGAGGGCGTGCTGCGCCAGTGCACCGTCGAGGTGGTCCACTCGTGGTCGCCACCCCTGTCGGCGCTGCCGTTCGGGGCCACCCTCGTGATCCCGGTCGACGAGGCCGCCATCGACGCCGCGGCCCGGGCCTCGGTGGACGATCTCGTCGACACGGCGCTCGCGGAGATGGACGAGCAGCCGCCCGAGGTGCTGCGCACGATCCTGCCGGGCGGCGCCTCGACCACGCTCGTCGAGGTGTCCGAAGGGGCCGACATGGTGGTGGTCGGCTCCCACGGGCGGACGGGGCTGTCGCGCCTGGTGCTCGGGTCGGTGGCGATGGCGGTCGTGAACCACGCCCCGTGCCCGGTCGTCGTGGTGCGCCTCCCCGACGACGACTGATGCGCCCGCCGGTCAGCCGACCTTGGCGATGACGTCGTCGGCGAAGCGGCGGAGGGGGCCGAGCTTGTCGTCGAGCGACTGGGTGTCGGGCTCGCGGACATAGGGGTAGCGGAAGCCGACGACCACGTCGGTGACGCCGAGGTCCTCGAGTCGGCGCACGCCGTCGGGGCTGTAGGCGTCCATCGAGATCACGTGGATCTCGAACGGGTCGTCCGCCCGCCCGGCCTCGCGCCGCAGGACGGAGAGCCGGTCCAACAGGCCGGGGAGGTCGGCCGGGTCGCCACCTCCGTGGACCCAGCCGTCGCCCAGCGTCGCCGCCCGGCGCAGCGCCCGGTCCGCGTGGCCCCCGACGAGGATCGGGATCGGCTCGGTGGGCACAGGGCAGATCTTCATGCGCTCGACGTCGATCAGGTCGCCGTGGTGCTCGAACCACCCGCCGGCGGTCAGGCCGCGCACGACCGCGATCGTCTCGTCGAGACGGGCGCCGCGCCGCTCCCACGGCTGCCCCATCGCCACGAAGTCCTCGGGCCACGGGCTGATGCCGACGCCGAGCCGCAGCCGGTTGCCGCTCAGCACGGCGACGCTGGCCGCCTGCTTGGCCAGGAGCACGGCCGGACGGACGGGCGCCTTGAGCACGAACGTCGTGAACCGGATGCGCTCGGTCACGGCCGCCAGCCACGGGATGAGGGCGAACGGCTCGATGATCGGCTTGTCCTCGAGGAACTCCCGGTCGCCGTCGGCGGTGTAGGGGTAGCGGGCGTCGGACGTGGCCGGGTAGATGAGGCTGTCGGGCACCGAGAACGAGTCGAAGCCGGCCTCCTCCGCCGCCTGGGCGAGGGGCGCCAGGAACGTCGGGTCGCAGAACGTCTCGGCGTAGGTGAAGCGCATAGTTGAAACGTGTTCTACCAGGCGAGGTCATCAGCAGGGGCCGGCAGCGATACCGTCGGCGATCGTGCAGACGAGCAGGCGACGCAAGGTCGACATCGGGGTGCTCACCGGGGGCACGCTCGCGGTGGGGGCGATCGCCTTCGGAGCGGCCTTCGTGGCCGGCAAGCAGGAGGAGGTCGGCCGCTACTGGACCTCCGCCGTGGTCGCCGACGACGGCTCGGCGCAGGTCACCGAGGTCATCGACTACGACTTCGGCCTGAACCAGAAGCACGGCATCTTCCGCTGGGTGCCCGGGCCTCGACCCCACCTCCCCGATCACGGTGTCGTCCCCCGACGCGCCCGACCAGGCCGAGGTCACCGAGATCTCCGACACGCGCAACGACGGCACGGTCGCCACCGGGGCCAACATCCGGATCGGCGACGCCAACCAGACCGTCAGCGGCGAGCACCGCTACCGCATCGAGTACGACCTGCCCGACGTGCGCCAGGGACCAGACGGTCGACTGGGAGCCCGTCGGCACGGGCTGGGACGTCGGCATGCGCGACGTCGAGGTGCACCTGATCACGCCGTTCGAGCTGGAATCGCCGCTGTGCGTCCACGGCCCCGCCGGCTCGCAGGCGACCTGCGACATCCAGGAGGTCGAGCCCGGCCACGTCGTCGCCACCGTCGACGACCTGGACCCGCACGAGGGCGTCTCGATCGAGGGCGCGCAGGGCGCCGCCCTCACCGCACCGGCGGCACCCGACCCGCCGAGTGGCCGCCCCGACGACGACGCCACCAGCCCGCTGGCCCCGGCCGGAGCCGCGGCCGGAGCCATGGCCCTGGCCGCGGTGCCGGCCACCGTGTTCGTCCGTCGCGCCGGCCGCGAGACCGTGTACTCCGGTGGAGCGGCCGACGCCGCCTTCGGTGGGCCGCCGCTCGGTGGCTCCGCCCCGTGGCCGTCCGGGCCCAGCGGACCCGCGGTGCCGCCGCCCCCGCTGGTGCCGGGTGCATCCGTGACCGACGAGTCCGCCGGCGCCATCGCCGCGCCGGTGCGGCCGATCCCCGAGCCCGACACGTGGGCCGCGGTGGCGCCGCCCGCGGGCGCAGCCCAGCTCCGGGTCGACGCCAGCGAGCTCGAGCAGATGACGACGATCGAGTTCGCGCCGCCCTCGGGCCTCACCCCGGCGCACGGCGGCATCATCCTGCGCGAGGAGGTGCGAGCCGAGCACAAGGTGGCGTGGCTCATCCAGGGCGCCATCGACGGGGTGATCGAGCTCGACGATCAGGACGGCACCCGCATGACCCGCATCGCGGGCGCCCCTGCGGCGCCCGACCAGCAGGCCGTGTTCTCGCAGATGTTCACCACGGGGCCGACGATCGAGCTCGGCTCGTACGACCGGTCGTTCGCCACCGGCTGGAGCACGCTCGGCAGCCAGCTGTCCGCCTGGCGGGCCACCTCGGGCCTCTGGGACGCCCGGGCCGACGGCCGCCGGATCACGGCGATGGTCCTCGGCGTGATCGCCACGATCGTCGGCGGCATCGCCGCGCTCGTCGGCGGGGTGACGGCCGGCCTCGGCGACGGCGGCCCGCTGTGGCTGGTGCTGGCCGTGGCCGGCGGGCTGCTGGCGGGCGCGGGCCTGGCCACCGCGGTCGGCGGGTGGGAGCTGCGCGTGCGCACCGCCGCCGGCTCGGCCCTGTGGCTGCGGGTCGAGTCGTTCCGGCGGTTCCTGGCCGAGTCCGAGGGCTACCACGCGGACGAGGCCGCCAAGCGGGGCGTGCTGCGCGAGTACACGGCCTGGGCGGTCGCGGTCGGCGAGATCGGCCGGTGGACCCAGGCGGTCAGCGCCTCGACGATCGCCCCGCAGGTCGCCGGCGTGCACTACGCCTACATGGCGCCCTTCCTGTTCGCGTCGACCACCAGCACGGCCACCGCACCGTCCTCGAGCGGCAGCGGCGGCTTCGGCGGGGGCGGGTTCGGCGGCGGTTCGGTCGGCGGCGGCGCAGGCGGTGGTGGCGGCGGTAGCTGGTAGGAGACGCGCCACTGCCCCTCCCGAGAGGGAGGGGCAGCGACGGGGCCGGGTGGCGGAGCCCGGCGCTCGTGGTCCCGGGCGGGGGAGGACCCGGGACCAGGGCTCGCCCGGCGGGTGAGGCGCACCCCGCAGCCCACGCGTGGGCATTTGGAGATCGCGCCCCGGCCATCCCCGCCGGGCGACAGACGGCTCGCCCGGCGGGTGAGGCGCACCCCGCAGCCCACGCGTGGGCATTTGGAGATCGCGCCCCGGCCATCCCCGCCGGGCGATCAGACGCGTCAATCCGTGGCGATCGCCTCCAGGACGTCCATGCGGGCGGCCCGGCGGGCGGGACGCACGGCGGCCAGGACACCGGCCAGGGCGCCGACCACGAGGACCACGGCCAGCGACGTCACCGGCACGGCGAAGTCGGTGAAGCCCTCGTCGGCCAGCGCCTCGACCATGGCCCAGCCGAGGAACAGCCCGAGGCCCACGCCGCCGGCGGTGCCGAACAGCGCCACCGTCACGGCCTCGCCCCGCACCATCGACCGCAGCTGGCGCCGGGTCTGCCCGACCGCCCGCAGGAGGCCGAGCTCGCGGGTGCGCTCGTGGATCGACAGCGACAGCGTGTTGGCGATGCCCATGAGGGCGATGACGATGGCCAGGGCCAGCAGCACGTAGACCACGTTGAGCATCTGGTCGACCTCGCCGGCCACCGAGTCGGTGTACTCGGCCGCCGTCTGGACGTCGGGAGCGCTGAACCCGTCGGCCACGCCCTGCACCGCCGCCTCGCCCTCGGCGATGGACACGCCGTCCGCGAGCACGACCATCACGGCGACGTCGCCGGGCTGGGCGGTGTGGGGCCGGAAGGCGTCCTCGGGCAGCAGCACGCCGCCGAACATGTCCTCCTCGGAGTAGACCGCGCCGACGGTGAGGCGGTCGGACGCCCCGTCGGGGTAGGTCACCGGCACCGGGTCGCCGAGGCCGACGTCGTGGCCGTCGGCGTAGTCCTGCGACACGGCCACCCCGTGCACGCCGACGTCGGCGAGGGAGCCCTCGACGACCCCGACGTCCATCACGCGGTCGAGCGTGGTGGGGTCGTAGGTGGTGATCACGGTGTCGTCGCCGTCGAGGCGCACCGGCGCGTTGCCCGCCGGCGAGGCCACCGCGACCTCGGGCAGGTCGGCCACGGCCGGGGTGAGGTCGGGGCTCAGGCCACCGAGGCTGAAGTCGTCGCTCATGATGACGAGGTCGCCGGCGAACTGCTCGTCGACCGTGTTCGAGATCGACTGCTTGATCGACGCTCCGACCACGGTCATGAGCGACACCACCGCCACGCCGACGAGCAGGGCCAGCGCGGTGCTGGCCGTGCGCCGGGGGTTGCGCATCGCGTTGCGCCGGGCGAGGGTGCCGCTCATCCCGCGCCGCGCCGCCTGGGGGGCGCCGAGCGCGCCGGCGGCGGGCCGGGCGACGATCGGGCCGAGCATCACGACCCCCACGAGGGTGAGCAGCGCTCCCAGGCCCGCGAGGCCGACGGTCCCGCCGAAGGCGCCCGTGGCGACCACCGCCACCCCGGCGCCGGTCACCACGATGCCGGCGAGCGCCCGCACCCGACGACGTGGCCGACCCGTCGACGGCGACGGCGCGGATGGCCGCCAGCGGTGCCGTGCGGGCGGCCCGCAGCGCCGGGGCCAGGCTCGCGGCCAGCGTCACGATCACGCCCACCGCGACGGCCGTGACGACCGTGCTGCCGCTCACGACGAGCGACGAGGCGGGCATGGTCAGCCCCATGGCGCTCATGAGCGCCAGCAGGCCCGAGGCCAGGCCGAGCCCGACCACGATGCCGCCGACCGAGGCCAGCAGGCCGACGGCGAGCGACTCGACCGCGACCGACCGGAGGACCTGACCCCGCGAGGCACCGAGAGCCCGCAGCAGGGCCGACTCGCGGGTCCGCTGCGCGACGAGGATCGAGAAGGTGTTGTAGATGCTGAACGTCGCCACCACGAGGGCGATGCCGGCGAACACCAGCAGGAACGTCTCGAAGAACCCGAGGAAGTCCTCCTGGATGCCGTCCTCCATCTCGGCGGTCAGCTCGGCGCCGGTCAGGCTCTCGACGCCGTCGGGGAGCACGGCGTCGATGCGCTGCACCAGCTCGGCCTGGCTGACGCCGGGCTCGGCCGCCACGGCCACGCTCGAGACCTGGTCGGCCGCGGGCATGAACAGCTCGGCCGCCTGGTCGGCGGTGAACGCCGCGTAGGTGATCGGGCCCTGGCTGTCGGCGTCGCCGAACGTGGCGAGGCCGACGATGGTCACCGGGATCGGCTCGGGGGTGCGCACCGTGGTGGTGTCCCCCACCGCCAGGTCGCCCGACTCGGCTGCCGCCTTGTCGATGACGACCTCGCCGTCCGCCGCGGGGCGCGGCCCTCGGCCAGGTCGTAGGGGTTGAGGGCGTCGTCGGCGATCCAGTTGCCGCCCTGGGTGGGCGGGCCGTTGCCGCCGAGGGGGTCGCCGTCGGCGCCCACGATGCGGGCGCCACCCTCGATGCGGGGCTCGGCGGCCGCCACGCCGTCGAGCGACGCCACCTCGTCGACGAGGGAGCGGTCGATCAGCCCCCGCTCGGCGAAGTCGGCCTCGCCCACCTCGGTGCCGGACCGGACGAGGGCGTCGGTGCCGGCGTTGGCCTCGGAGAACATGTCGCCGAAGCCCTTGGTCATGCGTGTCGCCGAGCACCAGCGTGCCGGACAGGAAGGCCACGCCCAGCAGCACCGCGGTGCAGGTGCTGAGCAGGCGCCGCTTGTGGGCGCCGATCGACTTGAGTGTCGTCCTCCACATGACGATCAGCCCCCGAAGCCCGTCGACGCGCTCGCCGCGCCCGCAGCCAGCCGGCTCAGGTTCTCGAGCACCCGGTCGGCGGTCGGCTCGACCATCGAGTCGACGACCCGCCCGTCGGCCAGGAACACCACGGCGTCGGCGTGGGCCGCGGCCACCGGATCGTGCGTGACCATGACGATGCTCTGGCCCATGTCGTCGACGGCCCGTCGCATGAACCCGAGGATCTCGGCCCCGCTGCGCGAGTCGAGGTTGCCCGTCGGCTCGTCGGCGAAGATGACCTCGGGCCGGCTGGCCAGCGCCCGGGCCACGGCGACCCGCTGCTGCTGGCCGCCCGACAGCTCGGACGGGCGGTGCTTGAGCCGAGGTCGCAGGCCGACGGTCTCGATCACCCGGTCGAGCCAGCCCCGGTCGGGCTTCCGCCCGGCCAGGTCCATGGGCAGGGTGATGTTCTCGGCCGCCGACAGCATCGGCAGCAGGTTGAAGGCCTGGAACACGAACCCGACGCGGTCACGCCGCAGGCGGGTCAGCTCCTTGTCGGACAGGGTGGCGAGGTCGACGTCGCCCACGAGGACGCGCCCGCTCGTCAGCGTGTCGAGCCCGGCCATGCAGTGCATGAGCGTCGACTTCCCCGACCCGGACGGGCCCATGATGGCCGTGAACCGGCCGGCGGGGATGGCCAGGTCGACGGCGTCGAGGGCCCGCACCTCGGTGTCCCCGCGCCCGTAGATCTTGGTGGCGGCGACGGCCCGGACGGCCGCCACCGGTTCGTGCGACGTGTCCCATCCCGCCGCCTCGGTCGTCGTCATCACGTCGTGTGCAGTCATGGGTTCGACCGTACGGACGGGCGCACGCAGGGTGAATGGAGCGGTCCGGCGTCCTCGGGGTGGGGTTGGCCCCACCCGGAGCGGGTGGCCGGTCCCCCGGCGCCGATCACCTCACCCACCCGTCGCCACAGAGCGTCACCTGCAGTAGACATTCGGTGGCGCGGCCCTGCCGCGCCACCCGCTTCCGCACCCGGAGAGGACCACCTCATGGGCTTGATGGACAAGGTCAGGAGCATGCTCGGCCAACACGGCGACAAGGTCGAGGGCGGCATCGACAAGGGCGGCGACTTCATCGACGACAAGACCGGCGGCAAGTACGCCGAGCACGTCGACAAGGGCCAGGACGCCGCCAAGGACGCCCTCCGCAAGCTCGACGGCGACCCCAACCCCTGACGTCGTCGCCACCGCCGCGCCGCGGCGGTCGGCGGGGTCAGCCGGCGGCGTAGGCGATCGTCACGTTGCCCTGGTTGGCCTCGACCGTGATCGAGCGGTCGCTGCCCGGGTCCTGGCGGATGTCGTCGCTCACCGTGCCCTGGTTCGCCTCGGTGTCCGTGGCGTAGACCACGCCCGCCTCGTCGGGCAGCGTGATGTCGACCCGCCCCTGGTTGGCCCGTGCCGTCACGTGCCGGGGCGAGTCGACGAAGTCCAGCGTGATCCGGCCCTGGGCCGCCGAGGCGTCGACCACCTCGGCGGTCAGGTCGTCGCCCTCGATCCGCGACTGGTTGGCCGCCACGGTCACGTCGCCGCCCACCCGGAGGAGGTCGATCGACGCCGTCGAGCTGCGGGCCGTGAGCCCACCGGTCACGTCGGTCGCCGACACGCCGTCGCGGCCGCGGGCGTCGACGTACATGTCGGTCGGCACCTCGATCGTGTAGTCGACCGCGCACCACTCGGAGCCGAACAAGGGGCAGCTGCCGGTCACGAAGAGCACGCCGTCGCGGGTCGTGATCTCGTGGCCCGTGTCGCGCAGGCCGTCGCTGATGCGGGCCCGCACCGTGACCTCGTCGGCACCCGCCACGCCGATGACGTCGACCGACCCGGCGCCGTTGTCGACCGCCACGCTGTCGAGGTCGGCGACGTCGACGGACGAGACCTCGGTGCGCTCCTCGTGCGCCACCACGCTGGCGGCCTGCAGGGTGCCGAAGCCCAGCCCGAACACCGCCGCGGCGGAGGCGAGCACGAGCCACAGCCGCCGGACGAGCCGGCCCTGCAGCTGGCGGACGCCCCATGCCGCCACGCGGTCGGCGACGGCGGTCATCTTGCGGATCAGTCCCGACACGGCCGCCCCCTCAGCTCCCCAGCCACCGCAGCACGGCGAGCACCCGGCGGTGATCGCCCTCGGTCGGAGGCAGGTCGAGCTTGGTGAAGATGTTGCTGACGTGCTTCTCGACCGCACCGTCGCTCACGATCAGCTCGCGGGCGATCGCCGCGTTGGTGCGACCCTCGGCCATGAGCCCGAGCACCTCGCGCTCGCGAGGCGACAGGCGGTCGAGCGGATCGCGCCGGCGCGTCCGGGCCAGCAGCTGCGCGACCACCTCGGGGTCGAGGGCGGTCCCACCGGTGCCGACGCGTTCGACGCCGTCGAGGAACTCGGACACGTCGGCGATGCGGTCCTTCAGCAGGTAGCCGAGCCCGGTCGTGTCGTTGGCCAGCAGCTCGCTGGCGTAGGTCTCCTCGACGTACTGCGACAGGACGAGGATGCCGACCTCGGGCCACCGGGCCCGGATCTGGAGCGCGGCCCGCAGCCCGTCGTCGGTGAAGGTGGGCGGCATGCGCACGTCGACGACGGCGAGGTCGGGCTTGTGGCGCTCGACGACCGTGAGCAGCTCGTCGGCGTTGTCGACGGTGGCGACCACCTCGTGCCCGGCGTCGGCCAGCAGGCCGGTCAGCCCGGCGCGCAGCAGCACGGAGTCTTCAGCGATCACGAGGCGCATGGCAGGTCCACCAGGAGGGTCGTCGGTCCGCCGTCGGGGCTCACGAGGTGCATGGTTCCGCCGAGGGCCGTCACCCGGTCACGCAGGCCCTGCAGACCGGTGCCGCGCCCGGGGTCGGCACCCCCGATCCCGTCGTCGCGCACCTCGACGATCAGGCGGTCGCCCGCCCGGGCGATCGCGACGGCGGCGCGGGTGGCGTGGGCGTGGCGGGCGACGTTGGTGAGGGCCTCGGCCACCACGAAGTAGGCCGCGCTCTCGACCGTGGAGGTGGGCCGCTCGGCCACGGCGACCTCGAGCGTCACGGGCACGGGCGAGCGGGCCACGACGGCGGACAGGGCGGCGTCGAGGCCCCGGTCCTCGAGGATCACCGGGTGGATGCCGCGCACCAGGTCGCGGATGTCCTTCAGGGCGGCCTTGGCCTCCTCGTGGGCGTCGGCCACCATCCGGGCGCCGCCCTCGGGGTCGTCGGACTCGAGTCGCTGGCGGGCCGCGCCGAGGCCCATGGCCAGGGCCACCAGGCGCTGCTGGGCCCCGTCGTGGAGGTCGCGCTCGATGCGGCGGCGCTCGGCCTCGGCGCTGTCGACGGCGGCGGCCCGCCGGGTCTCGACCCGCCTGACCTGCTCGCCCAGCTCGTCGCGGCGGCGCGGGCCGAGCAGCCAGCGGGCGGTCACGATGTCGAGGCGAGCCAGCGCCAGCGTGACCCACGGGGCCACGAACACGAGCCCTCCGAGACCGGCCAACGTGGCGGCGAAGGCCGTGGGGCCGGGCCCGATCTCGAACACCCAGAACTTGGCCGTGCCGCCCGGCAGGCTGCCGACGTACAGGGGCAGCAGCACCAGCGCCGCCGACCCGCACCACGCCACGGCGGCGACCACCGTGGTGAACACCCCGCGAGGCAGCGCCAGGAGGTGGTAGGCGATCTCGCGCCAGCGGTCCCGCGACTTCAGGCGCTCGACGAACCGCCCCCACGGCCCGGTCGCCACGAACGGGGCGACGGGATCGGTGATGCGCTCGTCCAGCAGCGCCGCCAGGCGCGACCGCTCGATCGCCGACAGGGCCCGCGACGACACGAAGAGGAGCCAGGCGAACGGGAGCGCCAGCGGGAACGTGATGAGCAGCGCCAGGGTCGTCGCCAGGAACGTGACGACGATGGCGAACCCGATCGACCCGAGCGCGGCGTCGAGCATCACGTTGGTCAGCGACCACCACGTCGACGTCGACCGCCACGGCCGGAGCAGATCCCTGAGCACATCGACACGGTAAGCAGGCGGGCCCCGCGTCACCATGCGGGCGCCCGGCGTCGCCGGGGTGGGGTTGTCCCTACCGCCGGGCCGTGCACCCTGCGAACGGTCTGCGGCGCAGCGCCTACTGCAGCGACGAGCGGCCGTCGGTGGCCCACCAGCTCGCCGTCAGCTTCACGTCGGGCGAGCGGGGCTCGATCTCCTCGAACACCCGGCGGTAGCCCGTGTGGGCGATGCGCCAGTCGCCGTCGACCTTGGCGTAGCGGTCGTCGTAGAACGAGGCGCCGCGCACGACCAGGCCGAGGTCGTCCATGATCACCACGTCGTCGAGGGCCCACACCCCTGTCGCCGACTCGGGGCCCGTGAGCGTGATCTCGGGCTGGTGGACCTTGTGGCTGGTGAGCATGGTCTCGGACGCCATCGAGGTCGTGAGGAACTCCATGATCTCGGGCCTGCCCGCCAGGGTCGTGGCCCCGCCGCCGTAGGAGGCGGTGGCGTCGTCGGTGAACAGCTCGGCCAGCTCGGCCCACGCCTTGGTGTCGATGCACCGCACGTACCGGTACTTCAGCTGCTGGATGAGCGTGATCTCGACGAGGTCGTCAGGCGTCAACGGGCTGGTCATGAGGCCGTCGTCTAGCACCTCGCCGCCTACCGCGCCCGCGGTAGTCGACGATGCGACCACGCGGCGATGACGGTGCGCGCCCGCCGTCGTACCGTTCGAGGTTGCGTGAGCACCTGCCCTCCTGCCGCGGCGCGCCACCACGACGCCCCCTCCACTCCCCCGACCCCGGGGGATCGCCGCCGCGCCCTGTTCCCCGCACTGGGCCTGGCGCTGTTCACCGCCATCGGCACCTACTTCGCGTCGAAGGGCCAGCCCGAGGCCCGCGACCTCGATCCCTTCGCCTTCCTGCTGGCGCTGGCGACGCCGGTGGCGCTCACGTTCCGCCGGACGCGGGCGCCGCTGATCCTCGTCGTCGGCTTCGTGTCGGCGTTGACCTACCTGGCCCTCGACTACCCGAAGGGACCGATCTTCATCGGCGTGGCGCTGGCCTACGTCAACGCAGTGGTCCTGGGGTGGCGGCGACTGGCGCTGTCCGTCCTGGTCGTGGGCTACGTCGTCGCGGCCTGGCTCCTGCCGCTGCGCGGCGACGACCCGTGGCCCGACTGGACGCTGGCGCTGGTGCTCGGCGCCTGGCTGGCGGTGCTGGCGTCGGCCAGCGAGCTGCTGCGGACGCGGCTCGAACGCGCCGGCGAGCGCCAGGCCGCCCGCGCCGAGGAGGCCCGCCGCCGCGCCAGCGAGGAGCGGCTCCGCATCGCCCGCGAGCTGCACGACGTGCTCGCCCACAACATCTCGCTCATCAACGTGCGTGCCGGCGTGGCGCTGCACCTGGTCGACGAGCGGCCCGACGCCATCGACCCCGACCAGGTGCGGCCCGCCCTGGCCGCCATCAAGGACGCCAGCAAGGACGCACTGGGTGAGCTGCGCTCGGTGCTCGACCTGCTGCGGCAGGACGAGGCGGCCCCCCTGGCCCCGACCGCCGGGCTGGCCGACCTCGACGGGCTGGCCGACCGCGCTCGCGGCACCGGCCTCGACGTGGTCGTGGAGCGCCTCAACGGCGACGGTCGGGCCGTCACGGCGGCGGACATCACCGACGGCCTGCCCACAGGGGTCGACCTGGCCGCGTTCCGCATCGCGCAGGAGGCGCTGACCAACGTGGTGCGCCACGCCGGCGCCACCCGCGCCACGGTCCGGCTGCGACGCGCCGCGGACCGGCTCGAGATCCAGGTGGACGACGACGGCATCGGCGCCAGCGGGACCCCACCCGGCGTCATCGACGCCGCGCTCGGCGAGGGCGGGCGCGGCCTCACCGGGATGCGCGAACGAGCCCACGCGCTCGGCGGGACCGCCGAGGCCGGGCCCCGGCCCGGCCGGGGGTTCCGGGTGCGGGCGGCGTTCCCGCTGGCCCGGCACGGCTCCGAGGGGGGAGACACATGATCAAGGTGCTGCTGGCCGACGACCAGGCGCTGGTGCGGGCCGGGTTCCGCGCCCTGCTCGACGCCCAGGACGACATCGAGGTCGTGGGCGAGGCGTCCGACGGGGACGAGGCCGTGGCGCTGGCCCGCCGGCACCGGCCCGACGTGGTGCTCATGGACATCCGCATGCCCGGCACCGACGGCCTGGCCGCCACCCGCACGATCTCGGGCGACGACCGGCTCGCCGCGGTCCGCATCGTGATCCTCACCACCTTCGAGCTGGACGAGTACGTGTTCGAGGCCATCCGCGCGGGGGCGTCGGGCTTCCTCGTCAAGGACACCGAGCCGGTCGAGCTGCTGCGGGCGGTGCGGGCCGTCGCCGCGGGCGACGCGCTCCTGTCGCCCGGCGTGACCCGCCGGCTGATCGCCGAGTTCGCCACCCGCACCCGGTCCCCGCGACCGGCCCCGGCGCTCGACGCCCTGACCGAGCGGGAGCGCGAGGTCATGGGCCTCGTGGCCGAGGGTCTGACCAACGACGAGATCGCCGAGCGCCTCTACGTCAGCCCGATGACGGCCAAGACGCACGTCAGCCGGGCGATGACCAAGCTGGGCGCCCGCGACCGGGCCCAGATGGTGGTGTTCGCGTACGAGTCGGGCCTCGTGCGTCCCGGCTGGTCGGACTGACGAGCGGCGGGCGTCCGCCCGCGGACCCGGCGGAGGCCCGAAGGGCCCGAGGGGCCCGAGGCAATCGGTTCCGTCGCGGCGAGGTCGAGGCCACGGTTCCGGATGCGGAACCCAATGCCTCGTCCTCTTCCGGGTGGAACTCATTGCCTCGCCCACAGCGGCTACCGCGGCGGGTGTAGCGGCGAAGCCTTCCCCCGGAGGACGACCCAGCGTGCGGGTGGGCGGACGATCGGGGCATGTTCAGCACACTCCTCAACCACACCCACGACGGATGGGGTGGCGACGGGCCCGGCCCCTGGGCCCTGATCCCCCTCTCGTTCTTCCTGCTCTGGGTCACGGTGCTCGTGTTCGCCGTGATCCGGTTCCGCCGCGGCGGCGGTCCTCCCTGGGCCCGCGACACGGGCCGGTCGGTCCTCGACGAGCGCTTCGCCCGGGGCGACATCTCGGCCGACGAGTACCGCGAGCGGCGCGACGTCCTGCGGGAGCAGGGTCGATGAGCGCCCCGGCCCCCAGCCCCACCGCGACCCGAGCGGCCGCGGCCCGCGTCGTCGACGCCACCAAGGTCTACGGCAGCGGCGCCACTGCGGTCGTCGCCCTCGACGAGGTCACGGTCGACCTCGAGGCCGGCCGGTTCACCGCGGTCATGGGCCCGTCGGGCTCGGGCAAGTCCACGCTGATGCACTGCGTCGCCGGCCTCGACACCCTCACCGAGGGGCGCGTGTTCCTCGGTGACGTCGAGCTCGGGGCCCTGTCCGACAAGGAGCTCACCTTGCTGCGGCGCGACCGCATCGGCTTCGTGTTCCAGGCCTTCAACCTGGTGCCGACGCTGTCGGCCCGCGAGAACATCGCCCTCCCCGACCGCCTCGCCGGGCGATCCCCCGAGCCCGGCTGGCTGGACGAGGTGGTGCGCACGGTCGGTCTCGGCGACCGGCTGGCGCACCGCCCGTCCGAGCTGTCCGGCGGCCAGCAGCAGCGGGTGGCGGTCGCCCGGGCGCTGGCCGGGCGGCCCGAGATCGTGTTCGCCGACGAGCCGACCGGGAACCTCGATTCCCGCAGCGGTGCGGAGATCCTGGGCTTCCTGCGACGGGCGGTCGACGAGATGGGCCAGACCATCGTCATGGTCACCCACGACCCGCTGGCGGCCGCCAACGCCGACAGCGTGCTGTTCCTCGCCGACGGGCGCATCGTCGACCACCTCGCCGCCCCGTCCCCCGCCGCCATCCTCGACCGCATGTCGTCGCTCGACCAGGCCACCGGAGGTTGACCCATGCTGTCCCTCACCTTGCGAGAGATGCGGGCGCACGGGCGCCGCCTGCTCGGCACGTCGTTCGCCGTGCTGCTGGGCGTCGCCTTCCTCACGGGCACGCTCGTGCTGGGCGACACGCTGCGCCGCAACTTCGACACCCTGTTCACCGACGTCAACGCGGGCACCGACGTCGTGGTCCGCAACGACACCGACCTGGGCATCGACGCCGGCGAGGGACGCATCCCCGCCTCCCTCGTCGACGACGTCGCCGGGGTCGACGGGGTCGAGACGGCGGAACCGGTCGTCACCGGGTTCGGCCAGCTGCTCGGCGCCGACGGCGAGGCGGTCGGCGGCGGCGGACCTCCGCAGCTCGCCGGCAGCTGGACCACCGACCCCGACCTGAACCCCTACCGCCTGGCCGACGGCCGGGCGCCCGAGGGGAACGACGAGGTGGTGGTCAACAAGGGGGCGGCCGACGCCGGCGACCTGGCGATCGGCGACACGACCACCGTGCTCACCCCCGAGCCGGTCGAGGTCACGATCGTCGGCATCGCCACGTTCGGCGACCAGGACGGCCTGGGCGGGGTCACGTTCACCGCCTTCGACCTCGACGACGCCATGGCCCACATCGCCAAGTCGTCCGACCAGGTGACGTCGATCTCGGTGCGCGGCGACGGCTCGACATCGCAGGCGGCGCTGGCGGAGCGCGTCGGCGAGGTCCTGCCCGCGGGAGTCGAGGCGACCACCGGCGCCACCGTCAGCCAGGAGTCGACCGACGACATCAACGAGCTGTTCCTCGACATGCTGACCACCACGCTGACGCTGTTCGCGGGCGTCGCCCTGCTGGTGGCCACGTTCAGCATCTACAACACGTTCTCGATCATCGTCGCCCAGCGCAGCCGCCAGGCCGCGCTGCTGCGGGCGCTCGGCGCCCGGCGGGCGCAGGTGCTGCGGGGCGTCGTGATCGAGGCCGTGCTCGTCGGCGTGATCGCGTCGGTCGTCGGCATCGCCGCCGGCGTGGGCATCGCCGGGCTCCTGAAGGGCCTCTTCGACGCCGCCGGGTTCGCGCTGCCGGCGGGCGGCGTCGTGGTCACCGGCGGCACGGTCGCCGCCGGCATGGTCGTGGGCGTCCTGGTCACGCTGCTGGCCGGCGTGATCCCGGCGATCCGGGCGTCGCGCGTCGCCCCGCTCGCCGCCCTGCGCGAGGTGGCCGTCGAGCGCACATCGCCCTCCCGGGCCCGGGTCGTCGTCGGGACCGTGCTGGCGGCCGCGGGCGTGGGCGTGTCGCTGGCCGGCGCCCTGAGCGACGGCGACGGCGCCCTGCCGCTCGTCGGCGTGGGAGCGCTGGTGCTGGTCGTCGCCGCCGTCGTGGCGGGCCCGCTGGCGGCCCGCCCCGCGGCCGGGCTGCTCGGCACGCCGGTCGCCCGCCTGCGCGGCATGACCGGCGAGCTCGCCCGGGAGAACGCCATGCGCAACCCCCGGCGGACCGCGGCCACCGCGTCGGCGCTCATGGTCGGCATCGCCGTCGTCACCGTGTTCACGGTGTTCGGCGCCTCGCTGAAGGCGTCGATGGACGACACGATCGACCGCAGCTTCGCCGGTGACCTGGTCGTGTCCACCGGTCCGTTCGGCGAGGGCGGCATCAGCCCCGCCCTCGCCACCGAGGTGGCGGAGCTGCCCGAGGTCGGCACGGCCGTCGGCATCGGCCAGGGCAGCGCCCGGGTCGACGGGTCGACCAAGCAGCTGTCGGTCGCCGACCCCGCGGCGCTGACCGAGGTGCTCGACGTCGACGTGACGGCCGGCGACCTGGCCGACGTCGGCGCCGGCTCGGTGGCCGTGTCGACCACGACCGCCGAGTCGCACGACTGGGCGGTCGGCGACGTCGTGCCGTTCACGTTCGCCGACGGTCAGACCGAGGACCTGACCGTGGCCGCGGTCTACGACAGCGAGGACATGGCCCAGACGATCGGCGGCTACCTCGTGCCCCGGGCCGTGTGGACGCCTCACACCGTGCAGGACGCCGACACGATGGTGCTGGTGACCGCGGCCGACGGCGTGTCGGTGGCCGACGCCGAGGCGGCGGTCACCGACGTCGCCGACCGGTTCGGCGGCCCCGACGTCGAGGACCGCGACGAGTTCGCGGCCACGATGACGGCCGGCGTCGACATGATGCTGACCATCGTCTACGCCCTGCTGGCGCTGGCGATCGTCATCGCCCTGATGGGCATCGCCAACACGCTGTCGCTGTCGATCCACGAGCGCACCCGGGAGATCGGCCTGCTGCGGGCCGTGGGCGAGACCCGGGCGCAGGTGCGGTCGATGGTGCGGTGGGAGTCGGTGGTGATCGCCACGTTCGGCGCCGTCGGTGGCATCGGGCTCGGGGTGTACCTGGGCTGGGCCATGGTGCAGGGCGTCGCCGCCGCCTCGGGCGGGCTCGGCGTGTTCGCCCTGCCGACCGTCCGGCTGGCGGTGGTCCTGCTGGTCGGTGGCGGCCGCCGGCGTGCTCGCCGGCCTCCGCCCGGCCCGCCGGGCCGCCCGCCTCGACGTCCTCCGGGCGATCGCCACGGAGTAGCGGTCTGGTCCGCCGTCGCCCGTGGTCGCGGGACCGGTCGCTCCGGCGGCCGGTCCCGCCGCGCTCACGTCGTGCGGCGCAGGTGCTCCGCCAGTCGGGCGTCGGCGCGGAGGTCGGCGCGGGAGGCGAGGACGTCGGCGACCGCGACGTAGTCGGCCACCGCGTCGACGTCGTGGACGCGGAGGATCAGGCCGGGGCGGCCGAGGACGTGGCCGACCGCAGCCAGGGTGCCGGCGAGCCGCTCGCGTGGCGGACGGCCCGTGACCGCCCCGATGAAGTCCTTGCGCGACAGGGCCAGCAGCAGCGGCCGGTCGAGCGCCGCCACCGCGTCCAGCCCCCGCAGCACCTCGACCGTCTGCGCCGGCGTCTTGGCGAAGTCGGGGCCCGGGTCGAGGATCGTCGCCTCCTCGGGCACGCCCGCGGCCACCACGGCGTCGAGCCGCTCGCGCAGGAAGCCCACCACGTCGGCCGTGACCCCGCCCGCCTCGGCGTACAGCGTGTCGTCGAGCACCTTCTGCTTGGGCCGCGAGCGCGTGTGCATGACGACCAGCCCCGCCCCGGCGTCGGCGACCAGGCCGGCGACCTCGGGGTACAGCAGGCCGCTGATGTCGTTGACGATGGCCGCCCCCGCCCCGAGCACGGCCTCGACGACCGCGGGGCGGTAGGTGTCGACCGAGATGAGCACGTCGGGCGCGGCCGCATGGAGGCCCTCGACGACCGGCACGACGCGGGCGATCTCCTCGTCGACCGGAACCTCGGGCACTCCCGTGATGCCCGACTGGCCGCCGACGTCGATCACCTGCGCCCCGTGTGCCACCTGCTCGAGCGCCAGGGCCACGCGAGCCTCGGTCGTGCGGTGCTCCCCGCTGTCGGAGAACGAGTCGGGCGTGGCGTTCACGATGCCCATGAGGGCGGGGGTGGCGAGATCGAGCGTGCGGCCGCGCACGGTCAGGCGGGGAGGGGCGACGGTCACCCGGTCAGCGTAGGACGACCGGCCGGCCGCACTTTCCTGCGCGACCCGGCACGCGCCCGTGCGCGGCGGCCCGCGACGGAACGGGCCCGGCCGACGCCCGGTCAGGTGGCGGCGTGGGGCCGGCGGCGCAGCCGGGACCGGCGGCCGTCGGGTCCCGTGGGCGGGGGCGGCGGCTCGGGCGTGGGGCCGGCGAGCAGGTCGGGCAGCGTCGCCAGCGGGGGCAGCTCGCCGAACGTGCGCACGAGCGGGGGCCGCCCGGGGCGCACCAGCGTGGCCGGGTTCTCGCAGCGGACGCCGGCCCGGTCGAGTGCGGTCTGCAGCACGACCAGGGCCTGTGGGCCGAGGTCGTCGAGGTCGCGGTTGCGGTGGATGCGGGTGCCGAGGTCGACCTGGGCCATGCCCCGCACGCCGACCGCCTCGGCGACGTCGATGATCATCCCGGTCTCGACCCCGTAGCCCCGGACGAACGGCAACGTCTCGAGCAGCTCGCGGCGCCCGCCGTACTCGCCCGACAGCGGCTGCACGATCGACGAGAGGTGGGGGAAGAGCGTGGAGATGACGGGGCGGGCCATCAGCTCGGTCGTGCGCCCGCCGCCGACCGCTCCGGTGCGGGGGCGCTCGTAGAAGCCCTTCACGAAGCTGATCTCGGGGTCGGTGAGCAGCGGCCCGAGGAGGCCGATGATGAAGCGCGAGGCGATGTCGGTGATGTCGGCGTCGCACCACAGGACGATGTCGCCCTTGGACACGTGCAGCGACCGCCAGAGCGCCTCGCCCTTGCCGCCGCCGCCCGCGATCTCGGGCAGGACGTTGGCGGCCGTGACGACGTGGGCGCCGGCCTCGGCGGCGGCGAGCGCGGTGTCGTCGGTCGAGTGGTCGTCGATGACGATGATCTCGTCGACCAGGCCGAGGGAGTCGACGAGGAAGCGGCGGAGGCGGTGGACGACCCAGCCGACGGTGGCGATCTCGTTGTGGGCCGGGATGCAGACCGACACCACCTGGTCGCCCTTGGCGTCGACGAGCGCGCGCAGGGGGACGTCGCGGTAGTGCCGCGTCGTGATCGGCGTGACCGATCGGCCCGGGGGTTCGATCGGCAGGAACGATCGGGGGTGTGTCATCAATCAGTCAGACAGAGAGGGGATGCCCGAGGCACCCTAACCGGCCGCCGACCGGGACCGATGCGCGCCCCCGCCGTCGGATCAGATGGCAGGAAACGTCAGTTGTCCGACCTTGCTGCCACGGCCTGGCGCGCCCACGATGGGGCCGTGTCCGACCAGCCCCGACCCGTCGTGATCGTCGCCTATCCCGACGTCCAGTCGCTCGACGTCAGCGGCCCGGCCGAGGTGTTCGCGGCGGCCTCGTCGTACGGCGCGGCGCCGCCGTACGACGTCACGCGTGCTGTCGACGGGGGACCGCGAGATCCGCGCCACGTCGGGCCTGCGGTTGCTGGCGGACGCCACCGTGGCCGAGCACGACGCGCCCATCGACACCCTCGTGGTGGCCGGCGGCGACGGCACCCGCCAGGCCATCACCGACCAGGCCCTGCTGGAGTGGCTGCGCGCCGCCGCCGACCGCAGCCGGCGGGTGACGTCGGTGTGCAGCGGGGCGCTGATCCTGGCGGCGGCGGGCCTGCTGGACGGCCGCCGGGCCACGACGCACTGGTCGGTGTGCGACGTCATGGCCCACCTGTACCCGCAGGTGGACGTCGAGGAGGACCGGATCTTCGTGCGCGACGGCCACGTGTGGACCTCGGCGGGCGTCACCGCCGGCATGGACCTCGCGCTCGCCCTCGTCGAGGACGACCACGGTCCCGGCCTCGCCCTCCAGGTCGCCCGTCAGCTCGTGCTGTTCACGCAGCGCTCGGGCGGCCAGTCCCAGTTCAGCGCCCAGCTCACCGTGCGCCGGGCCGAGCGCGAGCCGCTGCGCGAGGTGCTGGCCCACATCGCCGAGCACCTCGACGGGGACCTGTCGGTGCCGACCCTGGCCCGGCGGGCGACCATGAGCCCCCGCACGTTCGCCCGCGCCTTCCGGGCCGAGGTGGGCACGACGCCGGCGGCGTTCGTGCGGGCGAGCCGCGTCGAGGCGGCGCGGCGCCTGCTGGAGGGCAGCGACGCCGGCATGGCGGACGTCGCCCGCCGCTGCGGCTTCGGGACCGTCGAGACCATGCACCGCGCCTTCCGCCGGACCGTCAACACGACCCCGGGCGCGTATCGCCGCCACTTCTCGCCACCGGCCGAGCTGTCGGCCTGACCGCGCCGCGTCCGCCTCCCACTCCCGAACCTCATCGCGACCACAGGAGACCACCATGCGCATCGCCATCCCCCTCTTCGACCGGTTCACCGCCCTCGACGCCGTCGGGCCCCTACGAGGTGTTGTCGCGGCTGCCGGGCGCCACGGTGACGTTCGTGGCCGAGCGGCCCGGCACCGTCCGCACCGATACCCGTGCGCTGGCGGTCGCCGTCGACACCGCCCTCGACGACCTGCCCGACCCCGACGTCGTGGTCGTCCCGGGCGGGCCGGGCACGCGGGTGATGCTCGAGCCCGGGCCGCTCCACGCCTGGGTGCGCACGGCCCACGCCACGACCCAGTGGACGACGTCGGTGTGCACCGGGTCGCTGATCCTCGGCGCCGCCGGCATCCTCGACGGCCTCGATGCGACGACCTACTGGAACTCGATGGACGAGCTCGCCGGGCTCGGCGTGACCGCCATCGACGACCGCCGGGTCGTCCCCCAGGGCAAGGTCGTCACCGCGGCCGGGGTGTCGTCGGGCATCGACATGGCGCTGTGGCTGGCGGCCCAGATCGCCGGTGACGACGTCGCCAAGGCGATCCAGCTCGGCATCGAGTACGACCCGCAGCCGCCCTTCGACTCGGGCTCGGTGGCCAAGGCCGATCCCGAGCTGGTCGCCTTCCTGCGTGTGCTCATGGCCGACGCCCGGGACGAGGCCGACGCCGGCACCTCGGCCGACGAGGTCACCGCGGGCACCTGAGCCCCGACGACGGTCGGGCGCCCGCCGGGCGGCCGACCGTCAGGCCTCGCGGGGCGGGCCCGCCCGGGTGAAGCGGGTGTCGGGCGGGTCGATCGCCCACCCTGCGGGGCCGCCCCACGTGTCCTCGAACACGACGTCGCGCAGCGGGAGGCGGCGGACCGGGCCGTGGCGGCCCTCGGGCATCCCCAGCGTGATCGTCCCCGCGATCACCGCGTCGTCGGGGATGTGCAGCACCCGCCGCAGGTCGTCCTCGACGAGCGCGTGCCACATCGACAGCACCCCGCCGTACCCGAGCGCCCGGGCGGCCACCAGCAGGTTCTGGCACGCGGGGTACACCGATGCGCCCTCGGAGATGTGGGGCGCCCGCCAGCGGACGATGCAGGGCAGCACGACCACCGGGGTGTGCTCGATGTTGTCGACGTAGGCCTGCATCGCACGGGCGGCCCGGGCCTTGGGCGAGTCGGGATCGGCGCCCGACCCGCGGTCGAACCCGTGGGCCCCCCGCTTGGCGCCCCATCCCTCGCGGAACGCCGCGCCGAGCAGCGCCTTGGCCTCGGTGGCGGCCGGTCCGTCGCGGAGCACCAGGTAGCGGGCCGGCTGACGGTTCGATCCCGACGGCGCCCGGGTGGCGTGCCACAGGATCGTCGCCAGGTCGGCCTCGGGGATCGGGTCGGGCCGGTAGCGCCGGATCGCCCGCGTGGTGGCGAGGGCGTCGAGCGCATCGAGGCTCACCGGTGCACCCCTCGGACGCACCGGTCGGCCGATCGCCACGGGGTGGCGCAGGCCGGCCCGGGCTCCTGGACCTCGCTCCGCTCGGTCACGACGCCTCCTCCCCCGGCAGGACGACCGCCCGTCCGGTGAGCGTGCCCGCCTCCATCGCCGCGTAGGCGTCGGCCACCCGGGCGAGCGGGTAGCGATCGACCGCGCTCGTGATGCGCCCGGCCTCGGCCAGCTCGACCACCGCGTGGACGTCGGCGATCGACGAGCCCTGGAACGTGAACACCTCGGCGTCGCGGGGAAGCCCGCCGAACCACGGCCCGGCGAACGTGCCGCCGCCCGCGCCGACCAGTCCGAAGGCGCCGTACGGCGCCACCGCCCCCAGACCGGCGGCGATGGTGGCGTCGGTGCCGACGATGTCGAGCACCACCTCGGCCGGGCCGCCGACCACCGCGGTGGCGGCGGCCACGTCCTCGACCGCGTCGTGGGCCCCCAGGTCGAGCGCCAGGGCACGGCGGGCGGGGTTGGTGTCGACGCCGACGACGCGGGCGGGCGTCAGCGCCCGCAGCAGCTGGACGGCGAACGCGCCCAGCCCGCCGACGCCGACGACGATGACGGACGACCCGGCGCCGAGACGGGGCACGACCCGGGCGACCGCGTGGTGGCTGGTGGCCCCGGCGTCGGTGAGCGGGCCGGCGACCACGGGGTCGAGCCCGCCGAGCGGGACGACGGCCCGCGGCGCGGGGGCCACGACGTACGGCGCGAGGCCGCCGTCGCGCCCGTAGCCCCGGCCGGCGAGGCCGTTCGGGCACACGCTGTCGTGACCGAGGCGGCACGCCGCGCACTCGCCGCACGAGGCGGGCGAGACGAGCGCCACCGCGTCGCCCTCGGCCAGGCCGGTGACGCCGGCGCCGAGGCCGGCGACGTGGCCGGCGATCTCGTGGCCCAGCGTGAACGGCACCCGCCAGCCGAGCATGTCGCCGATCTCGCCCGGGATCTTGGCCATCTCGAGGTCGGAGTGGCACAGCCCGTTGGCCGCCACCGCCACCAGCACCTCGCCCGGGCCCGGCTCGGGGACCGGCGCCTCGACCAGCCGGGGAGCCTGCTCCCAGTCGACGATGCGGTACGCGGGCATGGTGGCGCTCGACATGGCGGCCATCCTGCCGGGCGCTCCGGGGCCGTGCGAAACGACCGGGCGGGCCCGTCCCGGTCGGGCCTCGGGGATGCCGAGGTGGCGGGGCGGGTACCTACCGAGCTTCGTACCGCGACCAGGGAGGGCACGTGATCGCCACAGTTCTCGAGCCGCCGTTCGACCACGGGGTGGCCAGCTTCGATCCGACGGCCGACTCGGTGGTGCTCTG